>JAUIAD010000073.1 GCA_030425685.1 Gammaproteobacteria bacterium
TTCTTGATACGATTGCAGATGATGCGGCGAATCTTGTCATTAGTCGAGCGGTGATGGGGGCTGATTTTAGAATTGCAGCGTCGTTAGAAAGTGATTTAGGTTCAGCTGTGGGAACGGTGTTTGAAGACGTGCTGCCGCAACAACATCCAAAAACAGCATCGCACGAGCTGTCGAGTAAAGGTCGCAGTCACAGAACATCCGCCTATCATCGCGCGTTAGCCGATGGGCAAGGTGTTAGTAACACCCAAGCCTTTGGAATAGGGCGAGAAGATTTGGACGATGAGGATGAAGCGGCTTACAGCCAATCAGTGGTTAGTGATGATCACCGACCTGCAACAAGCACCAATGCCAATCGACAACATAAATTGCCACAAGCACTTAGTCGGCACGAGCTTGCAGCTAAGGGTCCTGCTGTTGATGATCCATCAAAACAAGGGAATTTAGTATCGAGTAACCCGTCTAGTTTGTTTGGCAATTCAGGTAGACCTAATGGGCAATACTACCAAGATATGTTCCATGGCATGGGGATGGAGAGCCCGGCGGATAGGGTGATTATTGGAGATTTGGATGTTACGCGAACGAGTGATACTCGGTTTCAGAATAATTCTTTGGTAAATCATGCTGCACGTTTTATTTATGAGCATCAGAACACATGGTATGGCCATGAGTTGATTAAGCTAATGAGTTGGTTCAACTCGCCGGCTGTTAGAAATACGGTTGATTCCTTTGATTATGAATCTAGGGCATTTGCTTCATTTGTTTATTCAGCAATTCCTGTGGTTGGTGCAGTGAAGGGCGGTATCGAACTCTACAATGGCTATGATATATTTACCGGCTCTCGTATGAGTGGCTTGTCGGCAGGTGTTGAAATTGGTGCAGGTATGTTACCATTGGGTGTTGGTGCTGCTACCAAAGGTCTGAGGTTGTTTTCAAGGTTGGGCGCAGAGCGGGTGGGTGAATACACTTATAACATGGTAGAAAATCCTGGCCCATTAAGTGAGTTGCATGGTAATCCAGCGTCAAATTTTGCAGGTGGTAAATACAACGCAACCGTTTTAACTAAGCCAATGAATTTGTATAGGGTAGGTAAGTCAGGAGGAGGTAGAAACGCTTTAGGGCAGTGGTTTACGAAAGAGCCTACCACTTCAGAGTTGCAAGGTAGATTAAATCTTGCAATTAAACCACGCTGGTATGATTCAGAGGGTAATTTAATTGGTGAGTCACCTTTAGAATCCTCTTATAGAGTTAAAATTCCATCAGGTACTACAGTTTATGAAGGTCCGGTTGGCTACCAGGGCGACTTCTTTTTAGGTGGGCAGGATATGATACAAATTTATGTTGACCAACCATGGAATATAGAAGGTGTGGAAGTTTACCCTGAAAAACCATTAGTAAGGTAAGTGTTATGACTAAAAGTAATGATCAAATATTAAAAGAACTTGATAGGCTGTTGCTGGATCTTTCTAATATTTTAAAAAAAGAATCTGAACAAAACTGGATACGTGCAGTTGAAAGAATGCTGAAAAAGGTTGAGTGTGCCTTATCAGGTGAATCTGACCCCGAAGAGGTTATCGAGTATGTCCGTAAAACATATAAAACGATTAATTCAGGTAATGGAAGTTTCTCAGACTTTCATATTTGGCGAGATAATTTTTCTGACAGGAAAAAAGAAAATGAGCAGCTTGAAAATATTAAGAGCTTAATACTAGAAGTACTGAATAGAGGATGATATAGGGGTTTAGTTAATATGTTTGCCAAAAAAAGTAATAATCTTGGTGATAGTCTCAAAAATGCGGCTCTTGATCCGGGTCTTCGTCCAGCTTTTTATAAAGTTCTTCTGGGGTCTGATATTTATGTTCTTATTAAGAATAAGAATAATTTGCCTAATGCTAAGACGCCGTTGAAAATTGATAAAAATATTCTTGCTCTAAGTTGGAAGAAATCAAGTGGGGAATTTGTTACCCCTATTTTTTCTTCAAAGAAAGAAATGCGTAAAGCTGTAAAAGGAAATAAGCCATACATTTGTATTAATGCAAAAGTACTTTTTGAATCTAACCCTGACGCTCAATATGTAATTAATCCCCTATCAGAGTATGGTAAAGAGCTTACAGTTTATGAAGTAAAATCCTTGCTAGATGGCTCATTGTTCAATTTAAACAATGAAATAAAACTAGAAAAAAACGCAAGGGTTTTATTAAGTCAGCCTAGAGATTACCCTCATAAGCTTATCAATGCCTTGTCTACTTATTTTGCGCAACATGAAAGTGTTGCTAATGCTTATATTGCTCAGATACATAGTGGTGAGATGGATGAAGAGCCTCACTTACTTTTAGCTCTTGAGGGTTCTGTAGACTTATCAGGTGTTTTCCCTGAAATTTCTTTAATAATTAAAGAGGTAATATCGTCTAATAAGTATGTTGATATGTTTCAGCTAGGAGGCGATGATGGATTAGATGGTTATTTTAGAAAAATTAAGCCATTTTATGCGACATAATTTTAACTAAAGAGGAAAAGCAAGCAGACAGCTGGCGCAGAGGGAGCTGGGTTAAGTCGAATGGAACAGTTAACCCAAAAGTATGGTTCAATCACTAGCCAAGAGCGAATGGCTCGAATTGATAAATTATCAATGCAAAATTATGAGAGAAGAGGGTGGGAGTTAATTAGGGAGCATGGTTACGCTAACAGATACTTATCTGTAGATGGTTTAAATGCCTCTAAGAGATTTGGCACAGTACGAGGCTATAGTACAACAATTGATTCTGACTCATCAGCTGAAGTGACTAGAAGAGCTCAAATTGACCCCAAATGGGGGACTCCAAAGTATCGAACTGTTATCCCAGCTGATTCTATGTAAGCGGTCAAACATACGCACCTAGACCAGTCACCAGCACATAGCGTACTGTTACCATCAACAACCAATCACCAGAGGTTAACAATGATGAGTGACGATATAGCAGCGCAGCCTTCTCCGCCCC
>JAUIAD010000008.1 GCA_030425685.1 Gammaproteobacteria bacterium
AATATGGCAGTGACGGTTATATTTCAAATATGATCACTAATACGGGTGTTGCTTCTCAGGTGCTACAACGAGTTATGCTTTATGCCAATAGTTACTTTGACTTTGGTAGGGAAGAGAAATAGCATTTCTTTCTAACCTGTTGTTTTATATATGTAAATAACAGTATTAATAACTTGTTTGAATGTTACAGTGTAATGTGCTTTTAGTTTAAAAATTAATCAATACAACATATACTGTAAATACATGGACGGTTAAGAGTAACAAGTGGGGTGAAGCCTATGAAGTGAAAAAAAACCTAAAATTACAATCTGCATATGACGACCAATCCAGGAACTCAAGTGTAATATCTAAAAAGCACATTTCTGGAAACCCTCAGAGCAAAGGCTACCAACCCTCCGGTGCCTTTGCTTTGGTGTATCTGTTTCTCCTTATTTTTCCCTTTTATTGTGATTCAAAGCTTTTTCCGGGTGTTGTTGGCTTTTGGTTGTTGTCGGGAGTAAGGTGCTTTCACGCTGGGTCTAGCCAGTTAGCTGGATACCGCGGTCAAGCCGCGGTATGACGGTGGTTGGTTGTGTTGTGGCGTTTGGTAGGTTGAGTGTATCAGTCTGATCATGAGAAGCGGGTTTGTTACACTGTAATGCGCATTTAGTTCACAAAATGATCAATTCATCATATACTGTAAATACATTGACGGTTAAGAGTAACCAGCGGGGTAAAGCCTATGAAGTGAAAAAGACCTAAAATTACAATCTGCATATGACGACCAATCCAGGAACTCAAGTGTAATATCTAAAAAGCACATTTCTGGAAACCCTCAGAGCAAAGGCTACCAACCCTCCGGTGCCTTTGCTTTGGTGTATCTGTTTCTTCAAACGGTTTTCTGGCGCATGTGTCGATAGAAACCAATACCAATGAGAACTTTATGGTTCGTTCGGGGTGTGGTCGTTACCCAGCTTTACCCATCTTTAATCTTATTGTCGATGGCTTAAATCCTGTGCTTGGCGCTAGATTGTGGCAACTAACCGATTGGTATGTTGATTATAACCGCCATGGTGTCGCGCGCCATTCAACAAATCTTTTTCTATATCACCGACCTGTTTGGCGGTGCCAAGAGAAGTTAATCAGTGATGTTAGCTTTATGAGTCTTCCAGAATAAGTTGACGTTATTTTCAAGTGCACGATTCTGGATAACGGCCAGGCAAAGGTAGCTACCCTCGGGCTCCTTTGCCTGGCTACTTTGTACGACAATACCTAAGGTTTCATTTTCGCTGGATATTAGCTCGTCTCCTGGGTTAGGGGAGGTAGCTGAGTTAATCGCTACTTTGTGAAGATGCCGTTTTAATTTTCCTAGATGCTCCGTGCGGGCAATAATTTCTTGCCCTACGTAGCAGCCTTTCTTAAAGCTAATGCCACCAAGTTTGCCAAGATCTATCATCTGCGGTGTAAACAAGCCCCTTGTCTCAGGAGTAATATCAACCATGCCGGCGGCAGTATTACAATATTGCCAATGCGTTAGGGGTGCTTGGGGTAAATCGGTAATATCTACGCAAGCTTTTTTATCTTTTTTTGTTAGATACAATGCGTGGTAAGGGTGTTTGCTGATTGTAAAAAGAAGTTCGTCGGGCAGCTGAAGGCTGTCAATATCCTCTGCCGTTTCGGCACCAAAGCCCAAGACTGACCAGTTTTTCGTATCATTCGTTAGTGCTACTTTTGAGAAGACAGCATATTTTGCCAGGTGCGTGATAGTTTGTTCTATCATCGTATTGGGGAGCAGCAAGTAGAAATCATTTTCATATTGAAATAAACGAAAAGTGGCGAGTACGCGTCCCTTGGGGTCGCAAGCAGCACCAAGGAGGTTGTTCTTATCTTTGTTCAATTCTCTCACATCACAGGTGAGTTGCCCCTGTAAAAATTCCGCTGTTTTTTCGCCGCTTAGACGAATTAAGCCGAGGTGATTTAATGTTTGGTGCCATAATGATGTCATGATAGAAGGTCTTACTGATAAAGTTCTGTTGAAGTAGAGTATTTACGTGTCAGCTATCATTACACAACGGCAAAAATCTGTAAAGTGCACACTTGATTACTCTCGAAATTGGGTCTACAGTAATTCTTTTTCACTCAAAGGGAGTCAGCTGATGGCCGGGAACATCTACGCAGATGCACTATCACATTTAGATCATGCCGCACAATATTCACATGCCGATCAAGAGACGATAACTCGTTTACGCTACCCGCAAAGTATTTTGGAATTAAGTATTCCTGTGCGTATGGACGATGGCTCGTTGCAAGTATTTACCGGTTATCGTGTGCGCCATAATGACTCCCGTGGCCCAACAAAAGGCGGTATTCGATTTCATCCTAATGTTAGTTTGGATGAGGTTAAGGCGTTGGCCTTTTGGATGACACTGAAATGCTCATTAATGGGTTTACCGTTTGGTGGTGGTAAAGGGGGTGTGATTGTTGATCCCAAACAGTTGTCGCGTATGGAAGTCGAGCGCTTAAGTCGAGGTTATGTCGAACAGGCGGTAAATTTTATTGGTCCACATAAAGATATTCCAGCGCCCGATGTGTATACCAATGCGATGATTATGGGTTGGATGATGGATGAGTATTCAAAAATTGTCCGTAGTCATTCGCCGGGCGTGATTACCGGTAAACCGATTGCTCTAGGGGGTAGTTTGGGGCGCGAGGATGCTACTGGAAGAGGTGCTTATTATTGCATTAAAGAATTAGAGCGTCATCGTGGTTGGGATCCGGCTGATATCCGAGTGGCAGTGCAGGGTTTTGGTAATGCTGGCCAACATGTAGCATCGTTACTACATCGTGATGGTTATCGTATTGTTGCGGTGAGTGATTCAAAAGGGGGTGTGTATCGTCGCGAAGGCTTTGATGTACCCAGCTTAATTCACAGCAAAAAAGAAAGTAAACGCGTGCAAGCTGTTTATTGTGAAGGCTCAGTATGTGAGATGGTCCCTGCGGAGCAAATTAGCAATAAAGAAATTATGGAGCTAGACGTCGATATTCTTATTCCAGCAGCATTGGAAAATGTTATTCGCGTTGATAACGTTGAAGAAGTGCAAGCAAAAATTATCGTTGAGGTCGCTAATGGACCGACAACCAGTAAAGCAGACGCAGTATTGGCGGAGAAAGGTGTTTTGGTGGTGCCCGATATTTTAGCCAATGCCGGTGGCGTGACGGTCAGTTATTTTGAATGGGTGCAAAACCGTAATGGTTTATATTGGACTCTGGAAGAAGTGCATGAGCGTTTGCTGAAAATCATGAAGCAAGAATTTAACACCGTATATGATTTAATGCTGGAGAAAAAAATCAGCATGCGTATGGCGGCTTATGCGCACGCGCTAAATCGTTTGAATGATGCGATTGCAGCGCAAGGAACGCAAAGTTATTTTTCGGCGACTGCTTAGATTGCGGAAGATGTCGTGGCCTTGGTGGTTTATTTTGGCGCGAAAGCGACGGGTTATACTCACCGCATGTCAGGTAATGTCTTTTCCTTTTTTAGTAGTTGTAAAAGAAAATTTGCTAAGTCCTTTGTTAGCCATATATTAGGGTTGTATAGGCCTAAAAGTTCTTAGTGCGTCGATATTTATTGTTGCTTTCTGCTGCTGGTTGATTTTCTTATGAAAAGAATTTCGCATCCCCCAAAAGCGTAGCTCAAAGGATGAAAAATCCTCAATTAGTTTTTGTGGTATCGATGTTGATATATCTTGTTGGTATGAGCGTACTTTAGGTAAAGCCTTCAGGCCAGCACGCGCTACTAGCTTTTGGCGGCGTGCTTTAGCGATTGAAAATGCTTGTACCATTTTATCTTCTTGCAGGAGACTGTCTAGAATTTTTTTGGGGATTACTATAGTTGGTTCATTGCCGTATTTTTTTTCATCATCAAGTCTGTTTGTATGTGTTGGCATTTTGTTTGTAGGTGGGTCAATAAAAGGATCGATAATATTAAAACGAACATTTATCCAGTGATAAAAATCACCCAGTGTCATTGTGTCAATCGTGGGAATCTGGCTTCGTAGTTGTCTCTTTAATTGGTTGATAAGATCATGACGAATACAGGCTCGTGGGTTCATTTTAAGTGAAGAGATTAAATTGAGTTTGTAAATTTCAGTAAAGTTGTTTTTATCGGAACCTTTTGTTAGTTGCTTTTTATAAAGTTTGCCGACCATCGTCAAGACAAGTAGCCTATAGAAGGTTTGCGCCTCTTGCGCATTCATGATCATCGTCTTGTTGGGTGAGGGTGCGTTTAAGCAAAGTTTACCATTAGCAAATAAATGCATTATTAGCAGTTTGTCATAAAAAGGGTCGCAGATAGTTAATTGGTGATAAAGGTCATGCAACGATATTGTATCTCCTTTGATTTTGTATGAATCTCTTAATAAGCTGATTATTTCATTAGCCTTGTCCCTGATATAAGGGTCTGAATAGGTGGAGAGTATTTGCACTAGGTCAATTTGATAAAGGGCGTTAAAGTTAATGTTTTCAATGGGGCTGCTATCGTCTAAGAAAAAATTAAGGGCAAAACAAATAACAATATCAAGCAAGCTGTTGTAAAGAGCTTGTGGTTGCAGTTGGCAGGCTTGTACTTTGTTAGTGGCATGTTCAACCACCCATGTTCCATGTAAGGGGCTTAAGTAGTCTCTACAGATATTATCAACAATAGAGTATTCTTTTCTAAGAAGAAGATAAAAATCATATAACGATAATGATTCTTCAACACCAATTTCAGCAATTATATTGAGAAAAATATAGTTTGTATCCTTCTGAATATCTGTATTCGTATGCTCATTAAGGCATTGGTAAAGTGGCATATAATAAAATGCCTTTATTGCATCAATATTTTTATCGCTTAAATCAGGCTGTGCATGACGGTGTTGCAATACAATCATATTATAAATATTTCCCCAGTCTTCATTGGTAAGCTCACTTTTAGCGAGTATCTTGCCAGGCTCGCTGAGATGCGACTGGCTTGCAGGTGTGGGCCTAGCTGGTATTGGTCGAAAAAGATGATTGCTTGCTGCACTTTCTGCTTTGACTTCGCGGTACGGTTTCATAGGTTACCTTTTACTCATCGATAAAAGAGCCTATGATATGATAATTTTATTAACATAATGTTAAGCGGAAGTAAAAATCCCGATTGATACGCTTAATTGCTCTATAGCGAGTGAGGGATTAGGCTCTACTTTAACTGGATTTGGTTCTGTTTATTAATAAATGCATGTGTCAGTCCATAAAGATGAATGGAAGGGATAAGATCTTTCATTATGCCATTATTCTTATAAATATAAGCATGCAGATATTGTCCATGTGATCCTTTGCATGAAAATTCACTTGTTGGTTTGCCAAATTTACTGAGTTTAAACGCAATATCATCTTTAACATCATAATAGTTGGCGTAATCAGGATCTTTGAAGAACACATTATATTTATCTATCCAATAGTCTATTTGCTTATGGTTGATTTCATCCCAAGTTGACAAGTAGTGTTCATATTGGTCGCGAGGTCCTGAATAGATGGGGGTCATGGCAATCTTCCCATTGCTCATAATAATGATTGGTCGGTAAATCCAGTAGTCAGCAATACCTGTATGTAGATGATGTTTTTTAATATTGCTGGCGAGGCATTGCATAATGCCTTGTTGTGAATGTAGCGCTGTTGGTTGCTTTTTATTATTTAAAGCGGCATAAGCTGTTAAGGAGGCAATAATCAGCGAGCCTAAGGCGCTTATCCATGGTAGCAGGCAACGATGAGAGACGGTAAAAAATTGTTGTGAAATATAAATAATTAATGTCGGTATGCCAATAAAAACGGGGGTGACTAAAAAGGCAATGCCATCACGTGTTAGTGCAACATAATGAAAGTGAGAAATAAGATGAGCAACCTTATAATCAAAAAGAAATTTAATCAGATGGTAGTTGACGAACAGTCCAGCCAGCCCAACGAGCCATGTACAACAACAGAAGATCAGCACGAATAGTTGGGCTCGCTCATGCGCTAATGTTTTTTTGCTGCTAAATTTCTTTTCTTTGACAGCGGCGATAATAACTAGGGTAGATAAGCCAACGGAAAGCAGGTTAAGAATTATGTATAAAGGATGATTTTGGAAAATAGTAAAGAGATATATTCCTAAAGCATAAGCCGTATGAAAAAGGTTGTTGTCCATTACCACTGAGACGCGCTGATAATGGAGTGGGAAAAATGTCCATAGCAAGCGCCCAATAATTGTTGCGATGACAATATAAATAATTAATTTAAGTATATTTGAACAGTTATCATTTGATAATAAGTAGAATAACAATAAACTGATAAGAATGGGGCCTATAAAGGAGATAAGTAACAGTTCATCTGATAATACGCCAATGGTGACCAATATAACGATGGCAAATATCGCTGGCTTTGAAACAGGGGTTTTCAGAAGTTTGATAATAATAGAAAGACACAGCCAGCCCAATAATAATTGCGTCATATGTTCAGCAGAAATAAGAACGAGGTCGATGGTAAAGTCGATTTGTATAAAGTTGGCAATTAAGGCTAAAGAAAAAAAACAGCTCAGCATCATGATAAATGCCGATCGTTTTTTATTAGTGACTAAGTTGGCTAGCGTGAAAAAGCAACAAAAATAAAAGCTCAAATTAAAAATGGCATTCCAATAAATCCAATGCGTCATATTGTGGGAAAAAAAAGAAAAAATAACAAAAGGAACAGTGTCTAATAAGTGAATGGTGCCATTAGCTAGCATCCAGGAAGAGGCGCTGTGATGTTTAACGAGAGTGTCAAAGATAAAATGTGGTGCCCAAGTGTTATCTGCTTGAAACCAGAACCCAGGATTATGATGGGTTAGGAAAATAACAGCGGCAATGCAGCTGTAAACAGCAGCGCAGCCAAGAAAAAAAGCGATATTTGAAATTTTTGTTTTCATAGTTTTGATTGTAAAAAATTATGGTAGGCTTCTTTTAACATAGCGCTGTCGTTATACCGCGGTTGCCAATTTAATTCTTGCTCTGTATTGCTAATGTCAACACAGTATTTTTGATCAGCTAAAGCATATTGTTCTGGGTACATTAATTCTAGGCCTAAACGGGTCATATTTTTGAGTGTCCATTTAACCAAGCGCGCATTGGTTTTGATAAGCTTTGAGCGAGAGTTAACGGATTTAATCAGTCCGCTTAATAACGCATTTACTGAAATTAACTCTTTTGAACCGAGATTGTATGTTTTATTGGGGCATTGGTGTTCTATTGCTTTTAGTATCGCAGACACGCAATCGAATACGGAGACCATTTGATAATAGTTTTCACCATCGCCAATCAGTGGTACTGGCCTATCTTTGGCAATTAGTTTAAACAATTTTTCCAGTACGCCTAAGCGGCCAGGTCCGAGGATTAATCGTGGGCGAAATAGGGTGATTGAAAAACCTTTTTCGCGATACTCTTGACAAAGTGCCTCTGCTTTTTGTTTGCTTTTGCCGTATTCTGCTAGTGGCGATTTAGGATGGTCAATATTGATCGGTGTATATTGTGGCAGCCCGTACACCATGTCGGTGCTAAAGCAAATAAGTTGTTTGCAGCCTTTGTTTTGCATGGTTGTCAGGATGTTTTCTAGGCCAGTCACATTAACGGCATCAAAAAATTGTTGGCGATTTTTTTTAGGTGGCTTGTCTGCATATTGTCTGGCAGCTAAGTTGACGACAATATCGTTTGCCTCGATATCTAGTTTATGCAAAGCATTTTTATTGCGAATATCGATTGGTGTTACAGGATTGTGTTGATCAACGGATAAGAATGGTTTATTGCTTTCTTGTAAGCTGCGGCAAAGATTTTTACCCACAAATCCTTCACTGCCAATAACAATCACTTTCATTGTGTTATCCCATTTGTTGTGCGATACAGATGACACCGGCGGAAATCAAGACGACGCCAATCAGCTTTTGCACTGTAAATGCTTCATGAAAAATAAGACTGGCGGTAATGACCACTAGAATGTAGCCCAGTGCTTGAAAAGGATAAGCAATGCTGACTTGTACTTTCGATAAGGCAAAGATCCAAAGCACAATGCTGATCGCGTAGCACAGGAAGCCTAAAAAAATGGGTAGGTTGGCAAGTTTGTGTAGTAGGGTTGCAAGCCCTTGATGCAGGCTGAATCCACCGATCGCTTCCGCACCCTTTTTTAAAAATAACTGCGCAGCGGCGTTGAGCCCGACACTAACAATTATAACAGCGGTATTGTAAAAGCCTGTTTTCATGGGGAATCTATTTCCTTGCTGTTCGAATGAATAAAATATTAACATTCAAACCTTAAGGAAATATTAAGGTATTGCTCTATTTGGTTGTATATCGTTGTTGTGGTTTTGCATTGTTATTGTGGCCATACAACGTCATCCCGCGATCCAAAGGTCTGGCTGGATACTGCGGTCAAGCCGCGGTATGACGGTGCCCAATAACAACGAGTTACTGTCGGTGAGTTCTATAAGCCTTCGTGGCTTAGTAACCAATTTTTAATATCGATCATGGTGCCTGCGGTATCGCCGCTATAACCGCCAATATGACTTTTGGCGACGACGCGGTGGCAGGGGATAATAATAGGGATGGGGTTATGACGGCAGGCATTGCCAATGGGCCTTGGGCTGCTGTCTAGTGCTTTGGCGATCTCGCTGTAGCTGCGTGTTTCCCCAAGGGGTATCTTGATCAATTCATCAAGCACAGATTGCTGAAAGGGACTGACACTCAGCTCAAAAGGGATGTCGAACGCAAAGGTAGGGTCAGCAAAATAGCATTGCAGCTGTAAAATAGTTTCCTTGGCAACCAGCGTTTGTGGCTTCACCATGGGGAACTCAGTATTGATAAATTCGATAGACGTCAAGCGCTCAGCTGAGGTGCGTAACCCCAGCTTGCCGAGCGGAGAACTGATAGTAGCTTGGTAGATGCTGTCCATAAGCCCAGCGGTCTGCTACACCTTCTCTTTAATCTTAGCTTTACGGCCGCGAAGATTACGTAAGTAGTAAAGCTTAGCGCGACGAACATCACCACGTCGTTTAATAGTAATGCTAGCGATCATGGGGCTGTAGGTTTGGAATACGCGTTCTACGCCTTCGCCATGTGAGATCTTACGAACAGTAAAAGCAGAGTTAATGCCGCGGTTGCGGATCGCAATAACAGCGCCTTCAAACGCCTGTAGACGTTCGCGGTTGCCCTCTTTTACCTTAACCTGGACAACGACAGTATCGCCAGGTCTGAAGTCTGGAATTTCTTTACCCTGGATTTGTTCTGCTTCTAGGGTTTGAATAATGTTGCTCATTTTTTATCCCTCGCTATGGTTTGAGTCTCCGCCGTTGCTTCAGCAATAAACTCATCCAGTAGCTCTTGTTCAAGTTGTTCTAAGGTACGTCTTTTTAACAGATCTGGGCGCCTTTGCCAAGTCCTTCCTAAGGCTTGTTTGCGTCTCCAACGGGATATTTCGGCATGATTGCCACTTTGGAGGATTTCGGGTACTTTTTTATCAGCAATTTGCTCGGGACGGGTGTAATGAGGGTGATCGAGCAGTCCGGTGGCAAAGGAATCCTGTTTAGCCGAATCCTCATGACCAAGCGCACCTGGAATAAGGCGTATCAAAGCATCGACCAGTAACATTGCCGGCAATTCACCACCGCTGACAACAAAATCACCCACGGAGCACTCTTGGTCGACTTCTGCTTCGATAAGGCGTTCATCAATGCCTTCATAGCGTCCGCACAGCAGTATAAGCTTTTCTTTTTTTATAATATCTGCCAAGTCGGCTTGTTCTAGTGGCTTGCCTTGTGGGCTTAAATAAATAACATGGGAGCGTTCTCCCAGCTGTTTTTTTGCACATTGAATGGCTGCTTGTAGCGGCGCAAATTTCATCACCATACCAGGTCCGCCGCCATAAGGGCGATCGTCGACAGTGCGATGTGGGTCAGTGGTAAAGTCGCGTGGATTCCAGATATCTGTGCTGACCAGTTGATTGCGAATGGCGCGGCCGGTAATCCCTTGATTAAGTGCATAAAACATTTCTGGAAAAAGGCTGATAATGCCTAGTTGTAATGGTGTCATGATGTTGGTGGTTGCAAGGCAACGATCATCTGTTGTTTGTCGAGATCGACAGATTTTACGACATCATTGGTATAAGGTAGGAGGTGTTCTTTGTTTTGATTGTCCTTGATAACCATCACATCATTAGAGCCTGTTTCGAAAAGATGATCAATGGTGCCAAGCTCGACATTGTCTTCGGTAACAACGGTAAGCCCCGTAAGGTCTGTCCAGTAATACTCATCGCCTTCAAGATCAGGCAATTGATTGCGGTCGATAATAATCAGTTTGTTGGTTAAAACGCGTACTGTTTCGGGGGTATCGTACTGTTTAATTTTGGCGATAAAAGCATTGCCGTGTGGTTTTTTTGCTTCAATATCAATTGGCTGTACTGATTTCTTTTTTTTGATATGCCAGTTGGTGTAATCGAGAATATTGTCCGTTGGATCGGTGTAAGAGAACACTTTGATCCATCCTTTGACACCATAGGGGGCGCCAAAACGGCCAATGACAATTGTTTTTGCTGATTTGTCCATAACGATACGTAAGAAAGGGGTAAGAAGAAGAGCGTTTAAGCGTCTTCTTCTTTCGCAGCATCAGCACCTTCTTTATCTGCTTTTGCAGCAGCTTTGTGTGCTTTATGAGAAGCTTCAGCTTGAGCTTTGCGCTGTTCTGCTTTAGTTGGCGCAGCCGGTACTTGGCCTTCGTTGCGAGTAAATTCTTTAATCAAGTAAGCCACTCGGTCAGAAGGTTGAGCGCCTTTGCCCACCCAGTCTGTAATACGCTCGTTGTTGAGCGTTAAGCGGGTTTCTTTACCGCGGGCCATTGGATTGAAATGACCAACTTGTTCAATAAAACGACCATCGCGTGAGTTGCGTTTGTCAGCAACCACTACGTGGTAAAAAGGGTTCTTTTTAGAACCGGCTCGGGCTAATCGAATGACAACCATAGCTTTCCGTTACCTCTGTTTTCTGTTAATTAGACAGCTTTCCACCGTCGAGCGGTCTATTCTACGCAAAAACTCTACAAGATGGAAGCCCTATTTTGCATGCTGCTTATTTGAAATCTTTAGGCAGCTTGTCTAGCAATTCTGGCGGCAATTGACCCTGCATTTGGCCCATTTTCTTCATCATTTTATCGCCTTTAAAGCGCTTAAGGGTTTTTTGCATTTGCGTAAACAATTTAAGTAGTTTGTTGACGTCTTGCAGGGTAGTACCCGAACCATTGGCAATGCGGCGTTTGCGAGAGCCGTTGATTAGTGCGGGGAAGTAGCGCTCTTTTGGGGTCATCGATTGGATGATAGCTTCCATGCGGACGAGTAATTTGTCATCCATCATTGCTGTTGCCATTTTAGACATGCCGCCCATATTGGGCAGTTTGCCTAGTAGTGACTTCATGCCGCCGAGCTTTTTCATTTGTTTGAGCTGTGAGAGGAAATCGTTGAAGTTAAAGCGCTTGCCTTTTTTAAGCTTTTTAGCAATTTTATCTGCTTGTTTTTTATCAACTTTATGTTGGGCTTGCTCTACTAGGGAAACAATATCACCCATGCCAAGGATGCGCGATGCAATACGGTTGGGGTGGAAGGGTTCCAGTGCTTCGACTTTCTCACCGACACCTACAAACTTAATGGGTTTGCCGGTGACCATACGCATGGACAATGCTGCACCACCGCGAGCGTCACCATCAATTTTGGTTAGTACCACACCGGTAAGCGGTAAGGCGTCATTAAATGTTTTTGCAACGTTAGCAGCATCTTGCCCAGTCATGCTGTCGACAACCAATAGTGTTTCGGTCGGATCGATAGCGTTACTGACGTCGGTGATCTCATTCATCATCTCATCGTCAATGTGTAAACGACCCGCGGTGTCGATAATCAGGACATCAATGCCTTGTGTCTTCGCTTTTTCCAGCGCTGCTTTGGCAATAGCGACAGGCTTTTGTGAGGGGTCAGACGGGAAAAAATCAATCTCGATTTGTTGTGCTAAGGTTTCCAGTTGGTCAATCGCAGCAGGACGATAGACGTCAGCTGAGGTTACCATCACTTTCTTTTTTTCTGAATTTTTCAACCAATTAGCAAGTTTTGCGGAAGTGGTTGTCTTACCAGAGCCTTGTAAACCAGCCATTAAAATAACAGCGGGAGGTGTTGTTTTAAGGTTCAGTTCCATGTGCTCATCGCCGAGTACATGTGTTAATTGATCCTGAACAACTTTAACTAAGGCATCGCCTGGGCGGATATTGCCAACGACCTCTTGTCCGAGAGCTTTTTCGCGGATTTGTTCAATAAAATCTTTGACGACGGGTAGTGCGACATCGGCTTCGAGTAAGGCTGTGCGTACCTCGCGGAGTGTCTCTTTGATATTCTCTTCCGTAAGGCGACCAAGGCCGCGTAATTTTTTGAGCGTAGTGGATAAGCGATCAGCTAAATTATTAAACATATTGTGTCCAGTTCTTTAGGATGATTATGGGTGAATATGATGGGATTATAGCGTGACTGTGCAAAATTGGTAGGGGTTCTGCTATCCTAGCGGTATGAATGCATATCTTTTGCCGGTTATTACATTATTATCCTATTCCTTTGCAACGTTGTCTCATGGTTTTGGTATTTTCGTGCGCCGACATTGGCAGCAAGTGGTGGGGCGTATTTTTTGCTTTTTGGGTCTTTTATTGCATGCCATGGTTTTGCACTATTGGATTGATTTGGCTTCTGGTCAGAACCTTACCTTTTTTAACTTGCTGTCTTTGGGTTTATGGTTGGTGAGCTTGTTTGCGCTGTTTATCGCTTTGTTTAAATCATTTGATGTGCTGGTCTTAATCATGATGCCGTTGTCGATGGTGTCAATTATCTTAGTGTTGCTATTTCCCGGGCGCTATATCATTCAGTCGGTGGCGGCGCCTAAAGACTTATTTCATATTGTATTGTCTATTATAACGTTTTCTGTACTCTGTTTGGCGGGTTTGCAGGCTGTGTTTCTTGCTATTCAAGATCGCTTGCTGCGTTATGCGCCTAATGGTTTTCTTATTCGTAAATTGCCGCCGTTGGTGAGTACGGAAAAGCTTTTTTTTCAAATGGTTTTGACCGGTTTTATCTTGCTGACCTTTTTATTGTTTTCAAGCCTTTATTCTTTTCATCCTTTTTTGCAACAGGATTTGCTGATTTCAAAAACGTTATTAGCCATTTGTGCTTGGTTGATATTTTTGGTTCTACTATTGGGGCGTTGGTTGCGCGGGTGGCGTGGACGTTTTGTGATATTTACCGCCGTAATCGGTGTATTGGTTATTTTGTTTATTTACTTATGTAGTAAATTTTTTACATAACTGGATGTTTTATAATATAGGAAGTTGACGTTGAAGGAATTGAATACCTATTACTTGCTGATTGGTTTGTGTCTGTTGGTCTTGCTGTCTGGATTTTTCTCTGGCTCTGAAACGGGCATGATGGCGTTGAACCGTTATCGTTTGCGGCATTTGGCGCGCAAGGGGCATGTCACGGCAAAGCGGGTGATGAAGTTATTGGGGCGTCCTGACCGTTTGCTGGGAGTGATTTTAATTGGCAATACCTTTGCTAATGTGTTGGCTTCAGCTATTGCGACCGTTTTGGCGTCGCATTATTTTGGTGATTTAGGGGTTTTTATTGTTACTATTGTCTTGACGCTGATTATTTTAATTTTTGCTGAAGCAACCCCGAAAACCTTAGCAGCATTGCACCCTCAGCGTGTTGCCTTTCCGTCGTCGTTTTTATTAAGCTTGTTGTTAAAAGTATTTTACCCTTTGGTGTGGTTTGTTAATGGTATTGCTAATAGCATTTTGCGCTTGTTCAAAGTAAGAGTAAAAGGCGGCAAGGTCGAATCGTTAACCGCCGATGAGCTGCGTACGGTTGTGCGTGAAGCCAGTGGCAAAATTTCATCGAGCTATCAGCAAATGTTACTGCGAATTTTAGCGTTAGAGCAAGTTACTGTTGAGGATGTGATGATACCGCGTAATGAAATATACGGTATTGATATTGCTGATGATTGGGATAAAATTTTAAAGGCGCTAATGTCATCGGAACATTCTTATGTGCCTTTGTATCGTGAGAATATCGATCATGTGATTGGTTTGTTAAATTTAAGAAATTTGCTAACTTTGTTACCGCGGTCGGATTTATCAAAAGATAAGTTGGTGTCGTTGGCTAGTGAGGTTTATTTTGTTCCCGAAGTGACATTGTTAAATCGACAGTTATTAAATTTTCAGCAAGAAAATAAATCGATTGGCTTGGTGGTTGATGAGTACGGCGATATTCAAGGCTTGGTTACCATTCAGGATATTCTTGAAGAAATTGTCGGTCAGTTTGCGGTTGATATTGCCGACACAGCGCGTTTATTTGAAAAACAAAAAGATGGTAGCTATTTGGTTGATGGCAGTATCAACTTGCGTGACTTAAATAGAATGACCAGTTGGGAGTTTCCAACGGATGGGCCTAAGACGCTAAGTGGGGTTATTATCGAGTATTTAGAGATGATACCCATTTCGGGCGTTGCGTTGCGTTTAGCGGGTTATCCCATAGAGGTATTAAAGGTCAGCGATAATAAGATAAAGCTAGTGCAAATTTGGCCACATCTACGACGTTAAAGTGGGGTTGTCTTGGGAAGAGTTAATAGTCATGGCTTTTCATTGTTTGAGCTGTTGATCGTATTAACTATTGTTGTTGTTATTTGTTTTGTAGCTATTCCTTCTTGGTGGTATTGGCAGTCATCACACCGTGCTATGCTTGCTAAGCAGCAACTGATACGTATTTTGCAATATTCCAGGCAAGAGGCAGTTAATCGACAACAAAGGCTTTATCTTTGTGGCAGTTCTGATGGTAAGCACTGTGATGGCAGCTGGAGTCAGTTTCAATTGTTAAAGGTGGTTAAGACCGCTCGGTTACTAAAAGTTTTTCAATCTACTCATGCTATGCAGATTCGTTTTCGCGGAAATTTTGCTCAAGACGATCATTTGCAGTTTACCCCGTTGGGCTTTACTTATGGCCAGCAAGGGAGTTTTTACCTGACTTCTACTAAGAATAAAATTTGTGCTCGCTTGATCGTGCATTATACGGGGCGTGTCAGTGAAGCGAATTGTAAGATATGATGAGAACATGATACATTGATATTCGATACATAGTCTTGAGAGGAATTTAGTCAATGCGAGTCATTTTGTTAGGGCCACCGGGCGCCGGAAAGGGAACACAAGCGCAATTTATCGCGAAGGAGTTTCATATTCCACAAATTTCTACCGGTGATATGTTGCGTGCTGCGGTTAAGGCGAAAACACCACTCGGACTTGAAGCGAAAAAAGTAATGGATGCCGGTGCTTTGGTATCAGACGATATTATTATTGGGTTGGTAAGGGAACGTATTAAAGAGCCTGATTGTGCAGAGGGCTTTTTATTGGATGGTTTTCCGAGAACAACAGCGCAGGCGGATGCCTTGCGCGAAAATAAGATTAAAATAGACCATGTGGTTGAGCTGCGTGTGCCCGATGAGGATATTATTGAGCGTATGACAGGGCGTTTAGTGCATCCGTCATCTGGTCGTGTTTATCATCGTGTTTACAATCCGCCTGAGATAGAGGGTCAAGATGATGTGACCGGTGATGCGCTGATTCAACGTGAAGATGATAAAGAAGAGACAGTGCGCAAGCGCTTACAGGTGTATCATGGGCAGACAAGCCCGCTGATTAGTTATTACCAAGATTGGTTCGAAAATAAACCTAAGGAAGCTCCTGTATTTCATCGTATTTCTGGTATTGGTGAACTTGAAGCTGTTAAAGAGCGAGTTTTTTCAGTGTTGTCGTAGACGAGGAGGGTAATATGAGTGTGGTTGTATTAACGAGTGAAAATTTTTCAGACGTTATTGCTGAGCATGATTTGATCGTGGTTGATTTTTGGGCTGAGTGGTGTGAGCCTTGTAAGAATTTTACTAAAATCATAGAAACCTTGGCGCCTAAGTACAGTGATGTTTTATTTGCTAGCGTTGATATTGAGGCGCAAAAAGAGTTAGCTGAAGATTTTAATATTATGTCTGTTCCTGCGGTGATGATATTGCGTAAGCAGGTGGTTGTTTTTGCGGAATCTGGTCTGTTGCCCGAAGCGGTGGTGATTGAGCTAATTGAAAAGGCGAAATCCTTGACAGATAAAGATTTGCAGGCGTAGAGCGACCCGCCGTATTTTTATTTTCAGGTCGATAATTAATCAGATATCTGCATTTATAGTGAGTGTAGATGTAAATGTAGGGGCGCAGCATGCTGCGCCCGCAAACATCCGAAGCACTCACTGTCATTAGCCATCCACACCCAAACGGGCACAGCATGCTGTGCCCCTACGTGTTCTAAATGACCGATGTGCAAGCGTGTGTTGGTCACATGCTGCGCACACACGTCTTTTTGGTATGAGTTTAGCCTAATCGATAAGTTAATCTATCAGTGAAAAAAAAGGGGCGCTAATGCACCCCTTTATGGTCTAAAATTAGACTATTATTTCTTGCGAGGACGTCCGCGACGTTTCGCTGACTTCTTAGCTGTAGTACGTTTCGCAGTGCTTTTCTTTTTAGGACGACCGCGACCTGTAGCAGCTGTTTTACGCTTAGCAGTAGATTTTTTCTTACTTACTTTGCGTTTTGTTGTTTTTTTCTTTTTGGAAGTTGATGCTTTTTTCTTTTTAGCGGCAGCTTTCTTAAGTGCGGCAATTCTCTTAGCGGCAGACTTCTTAGCTGCAGCTAATTTCTTAGCAGCATCTTTCTTTGCTTTCGCAAGCTTTTTAGCTGTCATAGCTAGCTTCTTGCGAGCCGCATTTCTTTCTTTGATTGCCTTCTTAAGCTTTGCAGCAGCAGTAGAGCTTGTTGCTCTTTTCTTTGAACTTCCTTTTTTCGTTGCTGTCTTCTTTCTTGCTGGCATTTTTATTCTCCCTAATTAGCTAATAAAGACAATATTATTTTACAATGAAAATCAATGTGTTTAAACAATTTAGTACAATTTTTTATGATTTTTTGCCATTTTTTTCAAAAAAAGACAAAAAAAAGTGATAAACTCGCCTTCAGGCGGGGTATGTCTTGCGGAAAATGAGAAAATAGACCAAATCTAGGGTGAGAAATCGTAATTTTTTGGTGAAATTGCGGTGATTGGTAACGATAAGTTAAAAAAATTAAATAATTGGTCGTGATTCGGTGATCTTGTTGGGCGTTGTTGTCTTGTGGTTTCACCTAGATCCCGCGGTCAAGCCGCGGGATGACGAATTTGGTGGTGTTTGCGCCGCAGGATGACGGATTTAGGTGGTGTTTGCGCCGTGGGGTAGTGAATTTAGGAAATGATTGCGCTGTAGGATGACAAATTTAGGCAGTGCGCACGCCGAGGATGGCGATTTCTGGTAGCAATAGTTTTAAGTTACCACTTAACAGCTAGAAAAGGTTTTTTTTGAACAATTTTTTATTTAAATGCCGACATTTTCCTTCTCGATAAGCAATAGCTTAAGCTGATATGATTTGATGTTCTCTGTGGGGTTCACGCCACCTGACGATGGGTTAGTGTGTTACGCCGCTAGAGCCAGTAGATAACAATAATAAAATATGTAGTTTCAGTATGATCGAACAACACTTGATATTTGGAATTTTTCTGATTTTTGCCGGTGCGGCGGTATTGGCTTCTTTTGCCTTGATGACCCGTCAATCCATGTTGGTGGCCTATATTCTTTTGGGGGTCTTGGTTGGACCTTGGGGGCCGTGGAAGATTAAGTTTTTTGCTGATGCACAGGTGATACATAGCATTGGTGAAATTGGCATTATCTTTTTGCTTTTCTTGCTCGGCTTGCATCTGCCGCCACAAAAGCTGGTTAATATGCTCAAGAAGGTGACTTGGGTGGGCTTGGTAAGCTCATTGGTTTTTGCCTTAGTTGGTTATGGTATTGGTTGGCTGTGGGGTTATAAGCCGATGGAGTGCATCATTATTGGTGCGGCGATGATGTTTTCTAGTACAATTATTGGCATTAAACTGTTACCGACTACCATCCTTCATCATCAACATACTGGTGAGGTGATGATTAGTGTTTTGCTATTCCAAGATTTAGTCGCTATTGCCGTGTTGTTGGTGCTCCATTGTGCAGGTTCTAATGGGGTGGTGTGGAAAGATATTCTCTTGGTTGTCATTGGTTTTCCTGGGGTGCTGGTTTTTGCTTACTTGTTTGAGCGTTTTATTTTATTGCCTCTTTTATCGCGCTTTAATCGGATTAAAGAGTATATGTTTTTGTTGGCTATTGCCTGGTGCTTAAGCATGGCGCAGCTGGCTTCCTTCCTAGGGCTGTCTGCTGAGATTGGAGCTTTTGTTGCTGGGGTTAGTTTAGCAACGAGTCCGGTGTCGATGTATATCGCTGAAAGTTTAAAACCGGTCAGGGACTTTTTCTTGGTAATGTTTTTCTTCTCTGTTGGTGCTAGCTTTAATTTACATTATTTGCCCCAGGTGTGGATCCCTGCGTTGGTGCTAATGATTCTCTTACTTTTTGGTAAGTCATATTTGTATCGCTTCTTGCTGCAGTGGGTTGGCGAGCCTAAGCAGGTTTCGTGGGAAGTGGGTGTGCGTTTGGCGCAGATTAGTGAGTTTTCATTGATCATTGCTGCTGTGGCGGGTACTAGTGGGTTAATATCGAAACAAGCTGTTTACTTAATTGATGCTGCAGCAATTTTTTCTTTTATTGTCTCGTCTTATTGGGTTGTAATGCGTTATCCTACGCCTGTTGCTATGTCTGATCGCATGCGTCGCGATTAATCAAGAGAGGTTGCAAATGACATTTACCATGGTCCTTATTTGTTTATTAGTGCAACGATGGCTGCACATTAATGTTAACAAGCCGTACTTTTCCTGGTTCGATAAATACGTACAGTTTGTCAAACGTCATGTTAAGCAAAATAGCTGGTGGGATGGTTTGGGCGGTTTGGTTGCTGTTCTGCTGCCATTGGTACTTGCTTATATGCTAGTAGCGACTGTTTTGTTGGCTTTTGCTGGGGGTGTGATTTACTACCTCGTTAGCTTGTGTGTATTGTGGTATTACATGGATGCGTCATTGCTGAGCCCGTCTGTGGTTGGCAAGCAATATCCAGAGCAACTATTGCGTGATCGTTATCGGAGTATTTTTGCACTGATTTTCTGGATGGTTATTTTAGGACCGTTAGGAGTAATTTTATATGCTGAAATCTCGCGTTGGGGTAGTTTGTTAAGTCGTGAAAGTAACAGCAGTGAAGAAAGCGGATTGCAATTAAAAGTTATCCAGCTGGAAGGGATACTTGATTGGGTACCGATGCGTTTGCTGGGTTTGACCTATGCGTTACTGGGTAATTTTTCAGCTATTTTTCAAACATGGCGTCAACAGCTTTTTACTACCGTTAGTTCTTCCTCCGCCGCTTTAGGGATGATGGCACTCAATTTTAAAGATGGCGCGTCTGACACTGTTAGTGAAGAGCAACGTGTTTCCATTGATCAGTTATTGAATCGATCACTGTTGGTGTGGTTGGTGGTGTTTGCGCTTTTTACTATCGGGCGTTGGTGGTCCTAGTAGGTGGCTGACAATGATAGGTGGAAATGCTATCCTCCCTGCAAAAATAATTATTTAAGTAAGGCATAAGCTATGACTGATATTGATCCAGTAGAAACCAAAGAGTGGATGGATGCACTTGACTCTGTCGTTGAATATGAAGATAAAGATAGAGCTAAATTTATACTAAACCAATTGAGTCAATATGCCTCAAAGCAAGGTATTCCCGTTGCTGAGGGCATTAATACGCCTTATCTCAATACCATTACGCAAGATCAAGAACAGCACATTCCAGAAGAAGAAGCGCGATTATTAGATCGTAATCTAAACTTTATGCGTTGGAATGCCATTGCGATGGTTATGCGTGCAGGTAAAGCAGACTCTTCATTGGGTGGGCATATTTCTAGTTATGCATCATCTGCTTTGCTATTTGAAATCGGTTTGAATTATTTTTTTAAAACAGGAAATGATAAGCACGGTGGCGACCTTGTCTTTTTTCAAGGCCATGCTTCCCCGGGTGTTTATGCGCGCGCTTTTTTAGAGGGGCGCTTAACCGAGGAAAATCTCGATGGTTTCCGACAAGAGGTCAATGGCAAAGGTCTTTCCTCTTACCCGCATCCTTGGTTGATGCATGATTTCTGGCAATTTCCCACGGTGTCAATGGGGCTCGGTCCTCTTATGGCCATTTATCAAGCGCATTTTCTTCGTTACCTTCACAACCGTGGTTTGGCTGATACCAGTGAACAACGCGTTTGGGCTTTTTGTGGCGATGGTGAAATGGGTGAGCCTGAGTCATTTGGTAATGTTAATATTGCTGGTCGTGAAAAGCTCGATAATTTAATTTTTGTTGTTAGTTGTAACCTACAACGTTTAGATGGTCCTGTTTGGGGTAATGGCCAAATTATCCAAGAATACGAGGCGATGTTTCGTGGCGCGGGTTGGAACGTTATTAAAGTTATTTGGGGTGCTGGTTGGGATAAGCTGCTTGCTAAAGATAAAAGTGGCAAGTTATTGCAACGCATCAGTGAACTTGTTGATGGCGAGTATCAAAGTTACAGTGCAAAAGACGGTGCTTTTTTACGTGAGCACTTCTTTGGTAAATACCCTGAGTTGTTAGATTTAGTTGCTGATATGAGCGACGAAGAGTTAGAAGCGCTACAAGATGGTGGTCATGACGTGCAAAAAGTATATGCTGCTTATCATGCGGCTGTTAATCACAAAGGACAGCCAACAGCAATTTTAGCAAAAACCATTAAAGGCTATGGTACCGGTGCTTCAGGGCAAGGTAAAAATGTCGCGCACAATACTAAAAAGCTAGCACTTGATGATTTAAAACGCTTTGTTAAACATTTTGACATGCCTTTATCAGAGCAAGAAGCGGAGAAGCTAACATATTGCAAGCCGGCTAAAGATTCAGCGGAAGGGAAGTATTTGCATGGCCAGCGTGAGAAATTAGGCGGGTATTTTCCGCTACGCGATGGTGAAAGTGAAAAGCTAATTATCCCTGAGTTAAAAGCATTTCACGCTTTGCTTGAAGACAGTGGTGAGCGTGAATATTCTACCACGATGGCGTTTGTGCGTATTTTATCGGTATTGCTAAAAGATAAAAATATTAAGCAGCGCGTTGTCCCGGTTGCTGCTGATGAGTGTCGAACTTTTGGTATGGAAGGTTTATTCCGTCAAGTGGGTATTTATGCCGCACATGGTCAGTCTTATCAGCCGGAGGATAAAAAGCAATTAATGTATTATCGCGAAGACGAAAAGGGACAGTTATTGCAAGAGGGGCTGTGCGAAGCGGGTGCGATGTGTAGTTGGATTGCCGCTGGGCTTTCTTATATGACCACCAAAGTGCCGATGATCCCTTTTTATATTTACTACTCTATGTTTGGTTTTCAGCGGATTGGTGATTTTGTCTGGGCGGCGGCCGATGCGCGCACGCGTGGATTTTTGATTGGTGGAACCGCAGGTCGAACGACGTTAAATGGTGAAGGTTTGCAACACCAAGATGGCCATAACTTAATTATGTTTAGCATGGTGCCTAATTGCATTTCTTACGATCCAAGCTTTGCTTATGAAATGGCAGTGATTATTCATCATGGCTTAAAGCAGATGTACGAAGAGCAGCACGATGTTTTTTATTATATTACGGGGATGAATGAAAACTATCATCACCCAGCGATGCCGGAAGGTGTTGAGGATGACATTATTAAGGGCATGTATGCGCTTAAAACCAGTACGCACAAGGCCAAACACCGTGTGCAACTATTGGGATCGGGTACTATTTTAAATGAAGTTATTAAAGCAGCACAGTTGCTAGAAAACGACTTTGATATTGCCGCTGATATTTGGAGTGTGCCGAGCTTTAATGAATTAAGAAAAGATATTGAATCTGTGCAACGCTATAATCGCTTGCATCCTGATGCTGAACAAAAGCAAACGCATGTTGAAGCGTGTTTAGCGGATAAGGCTGGGCCTATTGTTGCAGCGACAGATTATATGAAATTGTACGCTGAGCAAATCCGTCCGGTGTTAAAGCAACCCTATTATGTGTTGGGTACAGACGGTTTTGGTCGCAGTGATACGCGTGCAACCTTACGTGACTTTTTTGAAGTTGATGCCAAGCATATCGCTTATATGGCGATTAAAGCACTGGCCGATGAAGGGCACTTACCTATGAAAAAAGCAGCTGACGCATTGAAAAAATTAGCGATCAATGCCGATAGTGCTGATCCAATTACGCGGTAATCTTAATTGAAAAATTAAAAGAATGAGGGGAGACCATCGTGTCAAATCGTATTGAGAAAGTATTAGTACCTGATATTAGTGGCGCTGAAGACGTGGATGTTATAGATGTCATGGTAAAACCAGGTGATGTGCTTGCGGTGGAAGATGCGCTGATTACTTTAGAAGGTGACAAAGCAACAATGGATGTGCCATCACCCATGGCAGGTACCGTGAAATCGGTTGAAATTAAAGTTGGCGATAAAGCGTCTGAGGGCACGCCTATTTTAACCGTTGAAGTCAGTGACGAAGGTGCAGCGACGACACCAGCAACAGCACCAGCAAAAGAAGAGTCACCTGCTCAAGCAGCACCTGCTTCGTCAGCACCAAGCTTGCAAGAAGTGCATGTGCCAGATATTAGCGGTGCAACGGATGTTGATGTTATTGAGGTCTTGGTCAATGTGGGTGATCAAGTGGAGCAAGAAGATGGTTTAATTACCCTTGAGGGTGATAAGGCCACCATGGATGTTCCCGCGCCGTTTGCTGGCGAAATTGCTGAGATAAAAATGAAAGTCGGCGATAAGGCTAACGAAGGCGATTTAATTTTAATAATGAAAACGCAGCAAGCAGTGGCAACAAAAACAGCCTCTGCATCTGCGCCGACAAAAGCTGCTGCAGCACCGGCTCCAGCGCAACAAACAGTTGCAGATACACCCGCAGATTTTGGCACTTCTGTTCATGCTGGTCCAGCGGTGCGTCGTATTGCGCGCGAGTTTGGTATTGATTTAGCAAAAATCCCTGGCTCAGGCGCTAAAGGGCGTATTGTTAAAGAAGATTTGCAGAAATTTGTTAAAGGCCAGTTACAAGTTGCTGCTGGTAAAGCGTCAGGTGCCGCCGGTGGTGGGTTGTCTGTTCTAGCAGCGCCTAAAGTTGATTTTTCTAAATTTGGTGAGGTTGAGACACAAGCGCTTTCTAAAATTAAAAAAATCTCAGGTGCAAATTTACATCGCAACTGGGTGACTATTCCGCATGTGACGCAATTTGCCGATGCCGATATTACTGAGTTGGAAGCATTTCGTAAGCAGCAAAAAGATATTGCTGCCAAGCAAGGTATTAAATTAACACCGTTGGTTTTTTTAATGAAAGCCGTTGTTGCTGCATTGAAAGAATTCCCACACTTTAATGCTTCTTTGGATGCTTCTGGTGAAAATTTAGTGTTAAAGAAATATTTTCATATTGGTGTTGCTGTTGATACGCCTAATGGTTTAGTTGTGCCGGTTATTCGTGATGTTGATCGCAAAGGTTTGTTTGAGCTAGCTAAAGAGTTAGGTGAAATTAGCTCGAAAGCAAGAGAAAAAGGCTTAGGACTTGCTGATATGCAAGGGGGTTGTTTTAGTATTTCCAGTTTAGGTGGTATTGGCGGCACCGCTTTTACCCCGATTATTAATGCACCAGAAGTAGCGATCTTAGGCGTTTCACGAAATCTGATGAAGCCTGTTTACAACAAAGAAAGTAGTGAGTTTGAGCCTCGCTTAATGCTGCCATTAAGCTTGTCTTACGATCATCGCGTTATTGATGGTGCTGATGGTGCGCGTTTTGTAATGTTTTTAAGTCAGCGATTAAGTGATATTCGCCGACTGTTACTATAAATTAATTTTATTATTGAATGAGGAAAATCATGGCTGAGATAAATGCAGAAGTTGTTGTTTTAGGAAGTGGTCCTGGTGGTTATGCCGCTGCGTTCCGTGCGTCCGATTTGGGTAAGAAAGTGGTGTTGATCGAGCGCTACGATAACATTGGTGGCGTTTGTTTGAATGTTGGTTGTATTCCTTCTAAAGCTTTATTGCATGTGGCAAAAGTAATTGATGATGCTAAAGATGTTTCTGCGCATGGTGTGTCATTTGGTGAGCCGACGATTGATGTTGGAAAAGTTCGCGGTTGGAAAGAAAGCGTTGTTAAAAAGCTTACTGGCGGTCTTAAAATGATGGCTAAACAACGTAAGGTTGAGATTGTTAATGGCTACGGGAATTTTGCCGGCCCTAATCAAATTGAAGTGGATAACAACGGCGAGAAAACCGTTGTTAACTTTGAGCAAGCGGTTATTGCGGTGGGTTCTGTTCCTGTTAAGCTGCCTTTTATTCCTGAAGATCCTCGTATTTTCGACTCAACGGGTGCTTTAGAATTAGAAGATACTAATTGCCATATGCTTGTGCTTGGTGGTGGTATTATTGGTTTGGAAATGGCAACGGTTTATGATGCTTTAGGTGCTAAGATTAGTATCGTTGAAATGCAAGATCAGATTATTCCGGGTGCGGACGCTGACATTGTTAAGCCATTATACCAGCGCATTAAGAAGCGTTATGAAAATATTATGCTGAAAACAAGCGTTACAAAAGTTGAAGCCAAAGAAGATGGTTTATACGTAACGTTTGAAGGTGAGAATGCGCCGAGCGAGCCACAGAAATTTGATCGTATTTTAGTATCTGTTGGTCGACGTCCTAATGGTAAATTGATTAGCGCAGAAAAGGCAGGTGTTAATGTCGATGAGCGTGGGTTTATTGCTGTTGATAATCAAATGCGTACGAATGTCGGTCATATCTATGCGATAGGTGATGTGGTTGGTCAACCAATGTTGGCGCATAAGGCATCTTATGAAGGTCGTTTAGCGGCTGAAGTTATCGCTGGTAAGAAGCATTTTAACGATGCGAAATGCATTCCTTCTGTTGCTTATACAGATCCTGAGGTGGCTTGGGTTGGGCTCACTGAGCGTGAAGCAAAAGAAAAAGGCATTAAATATGAGAAGGGTGCTTTTCCTTGGATGGCCAGTGGTCGCGCATTATCGATTAACCGTAGCGAAGGTATGACAAAGATGCTCTTCGATGAAAACGGCACAGTGATTGGTGCGGGTATTGTTGGTGTTGGTGCGGGTGATTTAATTTCTGAAGCTGCTTTAGCGGTTGAAATGGGTTGTGATGCTGAAGATGTCGCATTAACGATTCACCCGCATCCGACGCTATCTGAGTCCGTTATGATGGCGACAGAAGTTTTTGAAGGCACGATTACGGATTTATATATTCCTAAAAAGAAAAAGAAGTAGTACTCAGGCAAGGTGCTTATTTTAAGTCACCGCCATCCTATTAATACCGTAGGGGCGCAGCATGCTGCGCCCGCTCTTTATGATGGCAGCTAATTTTTGTAATAGGGTTATCCCATAGAGGCGCAGTGTATACAAAAAGAGTGCGGCTAAGCTCCGACGCATGAGGAAAGAAGGGTCTTTTGCAAAGGCGCTGGTTTCCATCCCTGGATCGCTCTGACAAAAACTTCCTGTTTTTGTAAGCTTTGCAAAAGACCCTTCTTTCCTCATGCTAGTTTTTCAAACTTGCGAGTGACAGTTCGGGTAGTTTTATAAGCTCTCATCATCCCGCGACTTGATCGCGGGATCCAGTGGGTCGCTATAAAAGTTTGAATTTATTTTGATGCTTTCCCAATTTTTTCAGCACGCTCAAGGTTAAGTTATCGTGTGATGCGCGCCGCCCTTTCGCTTTTTTATACTATTTCTAACTCTTTCATATAGGGCAGTAAATTACTCTCAAACCTGTCACAAAGGCTACTCATTAACTCATCTAACTCAGACTGATTATCAATAGAGGTGCCACCCTTGGTATAAGAAATATTTTTTTCAGCGCATATTTTTTTAAACGCATCTAAAAGTTTTTCATCTGAATAATTTTGTTTTGCATACAGCATTAATTGTGCTGCTCTTTCAACACCAAGGCCTAAGCCTAGCACGGGTGAAATTAAATAGAGGTTTAAATCATGTTGGAAGTGATACTCTGATACGTAGTCATTATATTTTTTTACAGTTTCTCGGTTGCGTCTACAAATTTCGGGAGGTATCGATAAGATTAGCATGCACTTACCGATCATTTCTTCGATGACGTTTAGTAAGCTGTTGGGTTCGCAATCTTTAAAGTCGTCCATACTGATAATGTCGGCAATTTTATGTGATCCAACGGCGGCAATTTCAAGAATGCGCTTAGAATAGGATGACAGGTTTTCAGGAAACTCCAAATTGCGCATATCGTCACTTTTCCAATTATCAGGGTGTCTGGTATGCACATAGACTTCGCTTAATAGTTTATTGCGTACTTCGCTATCCGTTGATGGTTGTGTACTAGCTTGCATGTAAATATCACGACGAAATCGTTTGTTAACAATATAGTCGCCCAACTGTTCTATCAAGGTGACATTAGATGAAAATTTTTCGAGTATATCTTTCATTTCCTTTGATAAATTGACGGTTGATTGCCAATAGTTGTCTTCTAGGGTTGTGCTACCCGCATAAACAAAGTTTGCTTCTGACATTAGTTTTGAAATTTGATTGAAATAAAATGGACGCCATGTTTCTACACCATATTCATGCACGACATAGGCGGGGGTAGTTTGTGTTAAACGGCTTAGTTCATTTTTGAGGACTTCGGAATTAAAATAAGATTTTGGTATGTCAGAAATTTTTTTGAAAGTATCAAGCGTTAGGTCTACTACTTTTAGTTCCTCTTCACTATTGGACTCATCAAACTTGCAAACATCAAAGAACGTTTTAAAAAAATGTGAAATTGGAAAGTATCTCGCGCATGCTGGCATGGCGTTATAGGATACATAAATCACGCCGGTTGGCTTTAATAGTTTTTGCAGTAATACAAGAATCTCTTGAAATACTGACTCGTTAATCCACGACATAATCCCATGTAAGGCTATGTAATCAAACTTAGGTAAGTTGTAGTCGTTATCCTCTATAAGTGCATTAAAGCTAGCTTCAATAAAATGGGTGTTTGTTATGCCGATCTCATTAGCTGTTTTTGTCGCATTGTCGATATGTTCTGGGTTTATATCTGTCCCATAGAACTCGCCGTGGGGGAGGGTGGCGGCTAGCATATTGACGGTCATGCCATTGCCGCAACCGAGATCACAATACGTAAATGGCTCTGTGAAAGGTGCTCGATCAATGCCTTGCAAGCGGGCAACATAATCCATATATACTGGACCTTGCTCTGGGTTGTATGACCAAGAGTAAGCAGAGCTAGGGGTGGCTACATTTTCGCCTTTAATTGTCAACATTATGCGCACTCCATTGCAAGATAATATTTGTTTTTCAATTGCCGATAAGGGTTTTAAAGGGGAGAATCGGGATTCTACCTTTTAATCGCCCAGGCGAGTTTGGCTCGTCTTGGCGAAACCTAATCAGGAACGAGGGGCGCACTGAAAGTGCGAAACTCGTGTATTAGTAGTTATATCACAGATGAAATAATTGCTGCCAGGTTTATCGTAAACTTGGCAGTATAGCACTGTCTCTGTAGGTGATTTTTAGCGCTAGAGTATTCCTAGCTCTTGTAGATAGGGCAGTAAGTTATTTTCAAACTTACTGCACAGGTTTGTTATTAGTTGTTGTAGCTCTGTTTTGTCGTCGATGGGTTTGCCATCTTTTGTATAGCTAATCTTCTTTTCAGAGCAAACTTGGTGAAGGGCATCGACAAGGCTTTTATTTTGTAAGTGATATTTTGCGTATAGTATAAATAGTGCTGATTTTTCCATACCAAGACCGAGTCCAAGCACGGGTGATAGTAAGTATAGTTTTGAGTTATTTTTATAATGCAGCTCGATAGCGTACTGGTTAAATGCTTTAATAAGCTGGTGATTATTTTTATTGATACTTGGGTCCAATGCTAATGCGAGCAAGTTCTTACCAACCATCTGCTCGATAACTGTTCGTATGATATCGGGGTCATAATCGTCAAATTCTTGCCGATTAACAATATCCCCAATTTTATGTGCGCCTGTTGCGGCAATTTCAAGAATCCGTTTTGCATAGGAGGTTAGTTTTTTGGGATGTGCTAATTTTCTTACATCATCACTCTTCCAATTGTTGGTGTGTCTGCTATGAACGTATACTTGGTTTATTAGGTTTTGTCGTTCTTCGTTATTGGTTAAGGGTTGCGTATCGGCATGCATATAAATATCACGGCGAAATCGTTTGTCGCCAATATAATCGCCTAGTTGTTCGGTTAAAGTGGAGTTGCCAGCGAATGATTCTAGTGCTTCTGACATTTCTTTTGAAATTTTTGTTGATGATTCCCAATAGTTATCTTTAAGCGTTGCACTGCCCGTATAGACTAAACCCGCAGCTGACATTTTTTTTGCAACCTCATTAAAATAAAAAGGCCGCCATGATTCAACGACATATTCGTGAATGACATAAGAAGGATCGCTATATGTTAAGCGCTTAAGTTCAGTTTTAAGGTCTTCGCCATTAAAAAATGAGTTGTCTAAAGCTGATATTTCTTTGCCAACGTCGAGTGTTAATGCGACGATGTTTTTCTCTTCATCATCTTTCGAGCAGCTAAAACTACATGCATTTGCCAATGTCTTAAATAGATGGGACAAGGGTAGAAATTTGGCGCAAGCTGGCATGGCATTATAGGATACGTAAATAATGCCAGTAGGCTTTAATAACTTTTTTACCAGCGCAATAATTTCAGCAAATACTGCGTCATTCACCCAAGAAATAATGCCGTGTAAAGCAATATAGTCAAATTGTGGTAAGTTGTGTTGGTCGTTGTCAGTTAAGGCGTTAAAACTAGCTTCGATAAAATGAGCGTTTTTTATTCCTATGGCGCTGGCAGTGTCAGCAGCATGTTTAATATGTTCTGGATTGATGTCAATGCCGTAGAATTCGCCTTGTGGGAGGATGGTAGCCAACATATTAACTGTCATGCCATTGCCGCAGCCAAGATCACAATAAGTAAATGCGTCGCCGAATGGCGGTCTATCAATGCCCTGTAGCCTGGCAACATAATCCATGTGCATGGGGCTTTGTTCTAGGTGGTAACCCCAAGTATAGGAAGATAGAGGGGTGGCTACATTTTCGTTTTCAATCGATAACATTTTGCGCACTCCATTGCTACATTTGTGATGTTATTGGTAGTTATACCACAGATGGTTTACGCGCTGCTAGGTCTATTATTCTATCTTGTCCTTGTCTGTAATTAAGATTCTTCACCAATTCGGATAGGTTGCTAATAATGCTTGCAGAGGGTTTATTGTCACAGCTTTTGATAATAGCTAGAATATTTTTTAACTCACTCATGGTTGCTGATTGATTGACGAGCTTAGCAAGTGACTGGATAAGTTGATAGTACTGAAATGCTCGTTGTGACCTTTTTCCTAAACATCCTACTCCCTGATACCTATTGTCGGCAAGTGTTGTCCCCAAAGGGCTTGCTGCTTTGGCGAGAGTTGCCATTTTATCTAAGAGCTTTCTATCAGCTTTACTGTCATCAAGCTGGCTGATATCGACAACGGTTTTGGGAGGCCCGTGATAAAAACAACTAAAGTACTTTAGTCTTATATTGTCCTTCCAATACTGGTTATCTGCTGCTATTTGAATGATTAGCTTTGCTAGTTTTGTTATTATCAGTTGTGTGCACTCCGTCATTGCTACTTGCTTATAAAAATTAAAATCTTGCTGAATTGATAAGAATGCGTTTATTTCAGATTGATGCCTTTGTTCAAGTGTTTTCAAGGCGGTATTAAATTTTTGTTGTAGCTTATTTTCTTGTGCAAAATCTTTTTTTGCCTTTGCTAACATACTGCCGTTATCTGTTATGGTATTTGCAATATGGCAAGCATCATCAATTATGTTTCGTATGTCTGGAGCATCTAGTCCGCTGTCGTATTTTTCGAAGTTAAATGGATTGCGGATTCCAGAAGATAATGATTTTGATAGCTGCTTTGCTGCACGCTCAAATTCGGCATGTTCTTCTAAATATTTATTAAAAGCAGCAAGAGTTGGTTGCAGGTGCTTTAAAATTTCTTCTATCTTTTTGAGGCAAGTATTGAATATTTCTTTTCTGCGTTCATAAGTACCTTGCTCTTCTTTTAGTAAGTCAAAAGCTTTGATCATATGTGCAAGCATATCCTGTGCGGGTGTTGTATTAGGTAGGCTCCTTATCTCATTAATAGCGCGCGTTACACTTTGCGGGTATCTAAAGCGTATTGTAAAAAGTAGTTGTTCAAGGTCGTAATTAAAATTTTTGCTTTTAGTAATAAACTCTTTAAATTTCTCTTGTCTATATGTGTTAAGTTTATTTATTGCTTGAAAGAGTATTGCTTTTTCATCTTGTGATGCTTTGCTATCTGGTATTGATGACTGTGTATTTTGACTTTTTTGAAGGGTTTTATTTTGTTGCGGTTGTTTGGCTGGGTTGCTGCAGTGGGAGAATAGACTGCTAAATTGTCTTCCTTTGATATTTGCTGTTAGTCTTGCGACAGCATTTCCTTTTTTAACGCTTTCTGTGATAGTTGCAACGGTTTTTTTTGTTTGTTCTCTCATATAGACATACTCTAAATAAATTTTACGGAAGACTTAGTTTTATAAGGCTTTGATTTAATGTTGTAATAAAAGTGTATTTTACTTGGTGATATAATGCCAGATAATATTTTCTTAAGGGTTATTGTGCTTTGGCGGTGCACCAAATTTGAAACTGCTTTATGCCATTGTTGTTTAACGTATTAATCAGCTCTTTAATTGTTTGTCCGGTCGTAATGACATCATCAACAATAGCAACATGGTTAATAGAAAGGGGTTTTTCGCAAATAAATGCATTTCTTACATTATTGTAGCGTGCTTTTGATTTTAGTGTCGCTTGTGGTAGGGTGAATTTGGCGCGTTTTACACCTTTTGTGATAATGGGAATTTTCAATGCTTTGCTAATCGGTTTGGCAATTTCCAATGATTGGTTAAAGCCACGTTCGCGTAATCTTTTGTTATGTAGTGGGACTGGGATAATAGCCTGTGGGTATATGCATTGCTGATATTGTATTTTTTCAGCGAGCAAGTTGCCGAGTAAGTTGGCTATATACAGTTTTTTTTGAAATTTTAGTTGCATTATAAAACGCGTAATAATAGCTTCGTAATGAAATAAAATAATGGCGGGTGACCCTAGCAATAGTTCTTGGTTATTATGAAACTGCCAGGGAAGGTTAGGTAAGCAGCGTGGGCAAAGGCTAATGCCAGTGGGGCATATATCATGACAGCATAGGCAGTATTTAGGCAGGAGCCAGTTTATAAGCTTGTTCATGCATGGCAGTGTATCGTCTTTATTGGCTGTACGCGATACCGTATTGCGTGTAAAATACGTTCATTTATAACGTGGTGATTACTAGTGTTTTCTGTTGATGTAATGCGAAAAAATATGAATCAGGCGGTGAACAGTTTTGATGCTGCTGCTGTACTATATCGTGAAGTGACTGATCGATTGCTGGAGCGATTGGACTATATAAAAATAGCGCCTGAATGTGTTTTGGATCTGGGTTGTAAAACGGGGTATAGTTTGGAAGCTTTAAAACAACGTTTTATGCAGACATCGTTTTATGGCTACGATCCAGCTATGGCAATGTTAAATTGCCTGCAGGAGAAGGATTTTGCTGCTGGTATCGAATTAATTTGTGCTGATTATGATCTTTTCCCTTTGCGCTCAAGTATGGCAGATATGGTTGTTGCCAATTTGAGTTTCCATTTTTCCCCAGATATGGCTAAAACGTTGCAAGAATGTTATCGCGTTTTAAAGCCTGGTGGGTTGTTATTGTTTTCAACCTTTGGCCCAGATACGTTAAAAGAGCTGCGCGAGTCCTTTAGGCAATTTGATCCTTTGCCACATATACATGATTTTTTGGATATGCATGATGTCGGTGACTTGTTGGTAAAAAGTCATTTTTCTGATCCAGTGATGGATATGGAATATATTACGATGAAATATGAGCGTGTTGAGCGACTGTTGTTGGATTTAAAAGAGCTTGGTTCTGCCAATGTGCGTTTGGATCGTCGTGCGGGTTTGATGGGGCTTAATGCTTGGCAAAAATCTTTAAATTACTATCAACATCAATTTGCAGAAAATAATAAAATTCCTGCCACGCATGAAATCATTTATGCAATTGCTTGGAAGTCAGAAAAGCCGGCGTCTAGTGTTAATGAGTCGGGTGAAGTTGTGATTCCGCTTGACGCATTACTGGCTCGTAAAAATAAAGAGAAATCGTAGTCATCACTTTATGTGATTCAAGGAGCCTGGCTTATAGATTGGCCACAAATGGGGCCGTATATCCATAGGCTGAGCCTTTACCAAAAGTTAGCGGCTTCTTTCGATAATAAATTTACTAAGACTTTTTAAATGCGCGGTGTCGGCGGGTATTTCCGCTAATAGGTCACAAGCGCTAGTATAAAGTTTTTGTGTTTTTTCTTTGGCATTCGGTAAGCTGGTGCTGCTTAAGTAATTTGCCTTTTGATTTTTTTCATCAATACCGGGTGTTTTTCCTAATGATTCTAATGTTCCTTCGGCATCTAAAATATCATCTTTTATTTGGAAGGCGAGGCCAATAGTATCGGCAAAATTTTCTAGCTGCTGTAATATTTGCGGTTGGCAATTGGCGGTTAATGCACCGAGCTGCACGCTTGCTTTAATCAGTGCGCCTGTTTTTAAGCGATGCATTGTTTCAATGGTTTGTGGCGAGGCTTTTTTACCTTCGTGCGCAATATCCAGTGCTTGTCCAGCAACCATGCCGTTGGCGCCACTGGCTTGTGCTAGTAGTGAAATCATTTTAAGTTGTTGTGAGTAAGACAAGGTACCACTTTCTTGTGATAACACAGCAAAACTCTTTGTTAGTAAAGCATCACCCACTAAAATGGCGGTGGCTTCATCAAAGGCTTTATGGCAGCTAAGTTTACCGCGACGAAAGTCATCATCATCCATCGCGGGTAAATCATCGTGTACCAGTGAGTAGCAATGAATAAGCTCAACCGCGGTGGCGGCAGGGTCAAGCGCGCTAGGCGTTGCCCCCAAGGCCTCGCCAGTGGCATAGACTAGCAGCGGGCGAATTCTTTTGCCGGCATCAATGACGGAATAACGCATGGCGGTGTACAGTGTTTTTGGCTCCGTTTCGGCATGCGGGAGCGACAAATTCAATTGCTGCTCGATACGTTGTTGATAGTCAGTGAGCCAACTGGCAAAGCTGCTTGCTGCCGTTTTAGTTTCCATTCTCTTCTTGCTCGCTGTTAAAGTCAGTAAGTGTTTTGCCTTCTTTGTCTGATAAGATTTGCACTTTTTGTTCAGCTTCTTTAAGGGCTTGTTGGCATTCGCGAATTAGGTGAATGCCTTTCTCAAAATGAGTTAAGGAGTCCTCAAGGGGTAGATTGCCTTGCTCCATTTTTTCAACCAGGGAATTTAGCGCATCAATGGATTTTTCAAAGTTGATATTTTCAGTTTTTTTACCGGTCATTGGAACTCCCTCGGGGTGCTGGTTAACCGGTAAAATAACTGATGAAATGTAAAGAATCAATGGGAAATGAGAGGCGGTGCTTTACTCTGCTGAGCTTTCAATAAGCTCACGTGCTTCGTCAGCGTCGCTGTTAGTGACTTGAATTTCAACAGTCCGTGTCCATGGTGGCTGTGAATTAGCATCCTTTTTAATCTCACAACGGATCCCGTTTGATTCCAGCAAGCTTTTGATAATATAGGGTTCAGAAGCATTGCTGTAACTCGCGATCGTAATCATTTGAGTTCTCCCTGCTGCTTTTCATTTGGTTTCATTAACTATTATAGTTCAAGATTCTTAGAAGAATTTGATCATAATGCGAGCAAACATAGCAAAAAATTGCATTTTTTCCCATTTTCTCAATAACTTGAGCAAAATATTGACGAGTTAATTCAGGTGTAATTTGGGTATTTAATGGACATTTGTTGTCAATTATGTTACAACACTTGGCTCATATGTCATCATATTGTCGCAAAAATTAGCTATGATGATCGCAGATAAAGCAATTTGGAGTTTTTTTAAGAATGAGACGTGTTATTGCAAAAATTGGTTTGGGTTTAATATTGGCTGCTGTGGCTTTTGCACCTGCAAGTTATGCTTATGGTTACTATGGGCATCATCACCACCACCATCACCATTATCATGATAATTCGGGTGCTAACCTGGTTGCTGGTATGGTTGTTGGTGGGCTTTTCGGTTATATGATGGGGAGTCAAAATAATCATGCCACTTATGTTGAGCATGACTATTACCGCCAAGGGCCTGATTGTCATCGTCGTGCCGTATGGCATGAGCGTTATTGTAATGATGATGGTTGTTATGTGAGAACGAAGTGGCGTACTGTTTGTGACTAGTGATAGCCTTGTATACGAGTTTCGCACTTTCTGTGCGTCTCTCGTTTGTGATTAAATTTTAACGTTACCACTCACTTGCGGGTGTTGAGACTTTGAAGTATTATGGCTGCTAAATATACAATGGAGCAATAGGGCCTTTAATATATGAGTAGTCAAAGCACAAGCAAAACCCCTTTCTTTACCAAAGCCCGACGTAGGCTTATCTTTCGCGTTGTGCGACTTTTGATTCTGCTGTTTTTGATTCCTAAAACCACGTTTTTCTTTATTATTTGTGGACTTATCGATTTTAGTCGCAATCGTCCGCTGACCTTTGCACTGTTTAAGAAGTACTTTTTTGGTTCTGGTGAGATTACCTGGATTTTATCGCCGCTAAACTTATTGATTGATTTATTCGCTCTTTCAATGAAGCCTATTTATTCAAAGGCCGAGTTACCGAAAAAGTGCCAGCAAGAAATTGATACCGTTATCCGTGTTGCTCAGGAAAAGAACTTGGCTGGTGCTTTAAAAGATTCCATGGGCGATGCTGAGCGCGGTATGATTTTTTTCAAGTGGTATAATAAGAATATTGAGAACTCCATTCATGCCGAGGAGTACCATCAGCGCTTTAAATATATTAAGACCATTGGTATTTCTGCCTTTAACCCTCATAAGTCAACTAACCGCCACTTTGGGCCATTGCGTATTAGTTTGCGGGTGCTTTATAACTTAAAGCCAATCGATAATGATGGGGTTTATATTGAAGTTAGTGGTCACAAGCATATTTGGCACAACAACCCCTTGTTTATTTTTGATGATAGCTATATCCATCAGTCATTTAATAATTCTGATGAAATACGATATTGTATGTTTATTGACATCATCCGTCCTACCCTTTGTTTTCATCTGATACTTGAGGGATTGTTAAAGCTAGTTCAGCTTTCAATGCATAAAGTTAATCATATCTTTTATAAAAAGTGGAAAACCATCCGCTAACCAATTTATGCTTAAAAGCATATTTAAAGCGAGTTCGGAAATTTATACTATAATTGGTTTGTGAATTGGGTCCTTTTATAAAAAAGGTGTATTCATGGGTGTGGAGACAAGGAGACGGTAATGTCAGAAGATCTCGCTTTTCAAATTCAACTAGGCCTTATTCTTCCTAAGTTTAAGGACAAGCTGACAACCGATATGACGGCGATTGTTGACGAGCTTGTTGGGATATTACAGGCGGGTAATACAGAAGGTGCCGAGCTTTCTTTTGATGAGGTGAAGGAGTTGGTAATGAAGGATTTTGAAATCTTCATTAGCACCGCTATTTTTCCTGAGATTGTGAAAAAGCATACACCAGCAGAAGAAGCGCCAGAAGGCGAAGGTGAGGGCGGCGAAGAAGGTGGTGGAGAAGAAGCCGAATAAATTGGCTGCTGAATACACCTAATTATGCTGATAAGGCATGGCAGTCGCATGCCTTAACCCTTAAGCAAAGTATTGCTTCAAATACTTTTCAAGTCCCTTTTCGTCCAAGCGGTTGCTGGTAAAGGCAATATATTTATCTGGGCGTAATAAGCATAGTGCGCTCCGCTCGACATTAAAACGCCGATGAATGGGGAAGTCTGTTGTCTCGCTGATAATTTCAATATCGATAATGTCGCTATATTGATGCTTTATTTTTTCAGCCAGTGCTTTAATTTCTTTTTCTATTTCTTTCGTTGGGCGTATGCCAGAAAAAATGAGTAACTGGTGTTTAGCATTTTTAGTAAAAGCGCCAACGTTCGGTAGGTTTTCCCCCGGTGCTGGTGAGCGGCTGCTAATCACGCTGTCGTAATGAATAATCGGGCTTTTGTTGTAACAAAGCGATAGCTGCGACATTTGCATTGCTAGTTTTCGATTTATTTTTTTGCAGCCCAACAAGGGTTTGATAATCAATTTGCGTAACGTGCGAATAATGGGATTATTTACCAGCATCATTTTTGTCATGCGCTCTGTTTGATTAACAATGTTTTTGACGATCGGGTGGCGTTCTGCTTGATAGCTGGCAAGAAGGTTATGATGCGCTTTTTTATTAATAACGTAGGCTAATTTCCAGCCGAGATTATAAGCATCTTGCATGCCAGTATTCATGCCTTGCCCGCCAACCGGTGAATGAATATGTGCAGCATCACCAGCAAAAAAGATATTGCCATGGCGCATATTTTCTATCACTTTGCTGTGAATCCAGAAAGTAGAAATCCAGGAGCTGTCTTTTACTTCGAGTTGATGCGCAGAGCGGTCGGCAACTATTTTTTGAATGTCTTGTAAAGTGGGTGATTCTATTTTTTTATTGAGATTGGCAACAATGCGGTATTCTCCGCTAGGCATTGGGAAGATGGCAAGAATGCCAAGCGATGAAAAAAAGGAAGAAACTTTATTGTTGGCAATGGGCTTTGTTGCATCTTCTTTGGCGCTGATATCGGCAAGAATGAATTGCTGAGAGATATCATCACCCTTAAATTCGCTGTTAGTGAGTTTGCGCACTATGCTGTGTGAACCGTCGCAAGCGACAAGCCAGTCAGTGGTAAACTTTTCCAGCGTACCATCTTCTTTTTTAATGCTAACTGCTACGTTTTTTTCTTGTTCTGTTAAATCGGTTAGTTCGCAACCGCGCTCAATGGTGATTTTGTTTTTTTCAAGATGTTCGCTGAGCACCTTTTCTGTCATGCTTTGTGGCATGATGATAATGTAATTGTAGCGGCAATCAATAGTGGTTAAATCAATATTGGCAATGTGGCTTCCATCGGTAAATAAATTTGCCCCTTCGATTTTTCGTCCTTCTTTTAAAAAAGGTTCGACTAAACCAAGGTCGTCTAGAAGCTCAAGTGTTCTTGCTTGCAGGCCTAAAGCGTTAGAGGTTTTGGTGGGCTCAGTTTTTTTATCAATAATGCGAAATGGAATATTATAGCGTTGCAGCACAGCGGCAAGCATTAAGCCGGTAGGTCCGGCGCCAACGATTACCACGGATGTGTCAGTTGTCATAAATCATATCCTTTTTTAATAATCCATCAAGCTATTCACTATATAATAGCAGAAATATAGCCTGTTAAGAATGTCTGCTTATCCTTCTATTTGTTAAATAAATATTAATACTTTTTTCCTTGAATTTGCCTTTATATTTGCTATTCTCTCGCTTTTAAAAATTAGTAGTAGATAGATGAGAAATCGGGCTTGCGAAACTCTTAGTGAAATTGAATTAGCGTTGTTTAAGCTATATCCGTCCTTGGAGGAAGAAAACAACCTATCAGTTCCTGCTGTAGGCGTGGCGCCTGCCCCTGGCGTTTGCCGTCAAAAACTTAAATTTTACGCTTATGGTAGTCTAATTTGTATGATGCAGTTCAGTGATGGTTTTGCCAGTATATTCTCATTGCTACGTTTTTTAATGCCGCATATTGCTAATCCAGTTAATATTCCAATAAGCATTTTATTTGGTGTATTTAGCGCCAGCATTTCTATGGTCTTTGATTTAAAAGCAGTTGCGGATGTTATGCAGGTGCGCTACCTTACCGCTTCTCGCTATTTGACGCAGCTGTTGGCAGAAGAAAAGCGATTAATAAGGCTAAATCAGTTATATATTAATGCTACTCGCCAATTAAGGCGTGAAGCACTACTGCCTAATGCTGATCTTGTGGTGCTAGCCAAACGGTGTAATGTTATTGAGGCTCTATTTACAAAGTCGCAGGCTATACAGATTAAATTAGCTGACAAAATTTCTGCGTACAAGGCGTCTTTAGATAAAAAAAGGCCGACTTTGCTTTGTTGTAAATATATCTGGACCGGTGTTTCTACCGCCCTTTTTGCTGGTTATGCGGTTATTAGTGCTATGGCGCTGTTAGGCGTGCTGACGACGGCATTTGCTGTTAGCTTTCCCCCGGCTTTAGGTGTGGCTTTGAGTATTGCCTGGATTGGAATTGAAGTGTATCGGTTTTTAACGCAAGAAAGGACAAGCATAGAAGAGGGTGTCGATTCTTTTTTCAGATCGCCTTTATCCAAAATGCAATTGCTCTTTCATAAAAAAACGATGATGGAAGATAAAGGCAAAGAGGCGAAAGAAGAAATTAAATTATCAAGCCGCACTTTAAATCTACGTATTTCTGAAAGAGGGCAATATAGTAATAACCACTCTTGCTGTGTTGTTTGTTGATGGTTCGCATATTCTCTGCTTATGCTTTCTTATTCCTCCGTCTACTAGTTTTTCGTTCTTCATCATTGTCCGTTGCGCTCGCCGTTTCGTAGCGACTGCTGCGTAAAAATTGGGCAGGCTAGGTGTTGAGCAAACCTCCGAATCGCACCATCTTCACAACCATCAGAGATCAAATTATTTACAGTTCGTATCATTTTTGATACCATTGCTCGCTAGATTGTTATCTTGGTGTAACAGTTGCCTTATATAATACGAGATCAAAATATAGGTTGAGGAAATCTTGATGAATAAAGTGAGTAAAATGACTGCTCTAGCAGTATTAGGTGCGGGTTTAGCGATAGGCTTAGGCGGGTGTACACCTGGAAATAACACGCCTGGTGCTACGGTAGCGGGTGCTGGTATCGGTGCTGTTGCGGGTGCAGCTCTTTTTGATGGCAGTCCATTAGGCATTATTGCTGGTGGTCTAATAGGGGGTGTGATTGGTAACTCAGTAGGTCAAAATATGGACAGGCAAGATCGAGCCAATATGCAAAGTGCCATTATCAACACGCAAGTAGGTAGTGAGTCAACCTGGACTAACCAAAATACTAATACCACTTACACTGTTCGCCCAGTACGTAACTACCATGCAAATGGCAACTACTGTCGTGAATACCAAACCAAAGTTCTTGTTAACGGTAAGCAACGTCGTGCGTATGGCAAAGCCTGTCGTATGCCAGATGGTAGTTGGAAAATCGTTAAATAAACATCTTCTTCTAGGGCGCAGAGCGTTGCGCCCTAATTATCTTTTGCCTTTATAATCCTTCTTAAATAAGCTTCATTTTTTAAAAATTACTGTATTGCTTCGTTTATCCTTTTTGGTAATGTAGAGCACTTGGTGCTATATTATGGGTGGATGTTAAAATGCGAGTTTTTAAAACGAAACGATTTGCAAAGTGGGCTAAGAAGGAACGATTGACTGATGGTGTGCTTTGTAAAGTGATTGGCGAAATGGATCAAAATACTAATACTGGAAGGTTGAGTGATTTTATTTATAAAAGGCGAGTTGCCTTGCCTGGTCGTGGAAAACGCGGAGGGGCGCGTATGATTCTTGCATTTAGAGCTGGTGATAAAGCTTTTTTTATATTTGGCTTTGCAAAAAATGAGTTGGACAATATTGAGGAATTTCAGTTGCGTCAATTGAGAATATTAGGCTCACTTTTACTGAACTACAGAAATGAAGAATTGGAATATGCGTTGAAAGAGAGAGAACTCGCAGAGGTGAATTGTAATGAATAAGAAACTCACAGAGGTGATATGTGAAACCGCAAAAGATTTTCATCGTATTGGGCTTATAGATGATGAAACAATGCGCGAATTTGATGTTTCATCTTTGCCGGATGTGAAAAAGTACTCCCCAACCCAGATAAAAAAACTACGAAAACGTAATAAAGCCAGTCAAGCTGTTTTCGCTGCTTACTTAAACACAACCGTATCAACGATTCAAAAATGGGAGCAAGGGCAGAAGCAGCCTAATGGTATTTCGCTTAAGTTATTAAGTTTGGTGGATAGGTATGGGCTTGGGTTGCTGGGTGGGTGAAACAAATCAAAGAAACAATTCCAACAACTCATTCAAAAAATTCCGCCCCTGAGGCGTAACAATAAAGTGACCATCGGAAACCGTTAGCAGCTCCCGCTCTTGCGCAGCCTGCAATTCCTTTTCGATATCAATGATACTCAACCCCGTCGCTTGCTCAAAGAGCGCAATCGGCGTAGGCGTTGTTAAGCGCAACGCATTCATCATAAACTCAAGGCTGAGCTCCTTTTTGCTGAGTATTTTCTTGTTAGCAATAAAATCTTTCTCAGGATCTAAATAATCACGTGGATTTTTAACATTCCAATGTCGTGACACCTCACCGGTGTCAGGATCCGTTAACTTGCTATGGGCGCCAGCACCAATACCTAGGTAATCGCCAAACTGCCAATAATTTAAATTATGACGGCAGACATCATTATCTTGGCAATAGGCGGAAATTTCATATTGGTGAAAGCCAGCCTGTGCCAGCAATTGTTGACCGGCTGTTTGCATGTCCCAAATTATATCCTGGTTAGGTAGTTTGGGAGGAGAATGAAAAAAATACGTATTGGGTTCTATGGTCAAATGGTACCAAGATAGATGGCTGGGTTGTAAGTCAATGGCGGTTTGTAAATCGCTACACGCATCTTCTATGCTTTGATTTGGCAGGGCAAACATTAAATCCATATTAATGCGTTTAAAGCCGGCTTTTTGTGCCGCGTTGACTGCTTTAATGGCCTGTTGGCTATTATGAATTCTGCCTAAGCTTTTTAATTTATCATCTTGTAAACTCTGTACACCTAAGGATAAGCGATTAATACCAGCTTCATAAAAACCTTGAAAGCGTGCTTGCTCTACAGTACCAGGATTTGCTTCTAGCGTAATTTCAATATTATTGCTAAATGATAAATGTTTTTTAATGGTTTTAAAAAGCAAAGCGTACGCGTCTGGTGTAAAGAGGCTCGGGGTTCCGCCGCCAATAAAAATAGTATCAATGCAACGATTTGTCACAAGAGAAAGTTTTTGCTCGAGCTCTTTTATCAGTGCATCAATATAAGACGCTTCAGGAATCTCACTACCAGCAGTGTGCGAATTAAAGTCACAATATGGGCATTTTCGTACACACCAAGGAACGTGAATGTATAAGCTCATTTTCATGGGTGTAAGTTTAGTTGAATTCGAGCTAAACTAACACTATTTAAATTCGTCCAAGGGCGCGCAATGCCAAAAAAACCTGAAATAATCAATACCTCTACTCAGTTTGAGAGTAGGCTTTTTCGTGTTGAGTCGGTCGACTTGTCGTTTACCAATGGTGAGGAGCGATGCTATGAGCGTATCTGTGGCCGGTTAGCCGTAGGTTCGGTGATGATTGTGCCATTGTTGGACGATGACACCTTGTTATTAATTCGTGAATATTGTGTTGGTGTTGATGATTATGTCTTAGGTTTTCCCAAAGGTGCCGTGGAGTATGGCGAGGAACTTATTCATACAGCTAATCGTGAGTTAATGGAAGAAGTCGGTTATGCCGCGCGTGAGTTAACTTCCCTGGGACGATTTAGTACATCACCGGGTTACATGACATCAGTGATGGATGTTATGTTAGCACGTGATCTTTATCCGCAGGTGGAAGAGGGTGATGAACCCGAGCCTATTCAAGTAGTAAAATGGCCATTAAGCGATATTGATACCTTGTTAGCGCAGCCAGATTTTCATGAGGCGCGTAGTATCGCAGCGTTATTGCTGGTGGAACGACAGTATAAAAAAGGACAAAAGCATGGCGGCTAAGCCACAAGATTTATTGCAAGATATACTTAAATTGGCGCGTGAAGCGGGTGCCGGTATTTTAGAATATTATGGCCATTCCGTTGACGCTTTAAAAATAAGCAAAAAACACGATAACACCTTTTTAACAGAAGCGGATTTATGTGCACATAATATTATTTACAGTGGCTTGCAACTGTTAACCCCAGATGTCCCGGTTATTTCCGAGGAGGGTTATATAGAACATTTTAGTTTTCGTAAAAGCTGGTCGCGCTGTTGGTTGTCTGATCCACTCGATGGTACGCGTGGCTTTATTGATCAGCGCGATGAATTTACGGTTAATATCGCCTTGATTGAAGATGGCAAGCCAGTGCTTGGCGTGATGTATTTACCAGTGAAAAAAACTAGTTATTATGCGGTCAGCGGTGAGGGCGCTTTTAAACAAGTGGATGAGCAAGAGCCGCAGCCCATTAATACGCGCCAAATGAATTGGGAGAGCTATCAAGTTTTACTCGGCTTTTATTTGCGTTTACCCATTTTATTAGAGTTGTTTGAAAATAAAGATGAGTGTGAAATTATTCGCGTTAACAGTTCTTATAAATTTGGCTTAATTGCCGAAGGGGCGGGAGATTTGTACCCGCGCTTTGGCGAAACGAGTGAATGGGACACGGCCGCAGGTCAGTGTATATTAGAAGAGGCCGGTGGTTGCGTGCTTGATTTAGAGGGTGAGCCATTGCAATATAACCGTAAAGAATCTTTAATTAACCCCCCTTTTGTTGCCATGGGCGATGTTACGCAAAAAGATCATGTTATTAAATTAATTAAATCACAGAGGAGAACAACGTGAATTTTAGATTAAAAACAGCTGTAGAAATTGAAGGCGCTGAAGGCCTTGAGATTGTAGATGGCAATCATACGCGTGTTAAAGTTGCTGTGACCGGTGCGGCTGGGCAAATTGGTTATGCGTTATTATTTCGCATTGCTTCCGGTCAGCTTTTTGGTCCCAATGTGAAAGTCGATTTGAGTTTAATTGAAATTGAGCCTGGTTTACCTGCCTTAGAAGGGGTGGTGATGGAGCTGCGCGATTGTGCTTTTCCACTATTAGGTGACATCCAAGTGACAGCAGATCCCAATGTTGGTTTTAAAGATGTTAATTGGGCCATTTTAGTCGGCGCTTTCCCTCGCAAGGCCGGTATGGAACGTGCAGAATTGCTTGGCAAAAATGGTGGCATCTTTACCGTGCAAGGTAAAGCGATTAATGATCATGCTGCTAAAGACGTGCGTGTATTTGTGGTTGGTAACCCTTGCAATACAAACTGTTTGATCGCTATGAACAACGCGCCTGATGTGCCAAATGACCGCTTTTTCGCCATGACGATGTTGGATGAAAACCGTGCTAAAGCACAGATTGCCATAAAGGCGAATAAAGATATTACCAACGTGCATAATATGATTATTTGGGGTAACCACTCATCAACACAATACCCTGATTTTTATAATGCCGATGTTAATGGTGAGTCTGCGACAGATTTAATCGATGAAGCTTGGTTTAAAGATGATTTTCTACCGCTGGTACAACAGCGCGGTGCCGCCATTATTAAAGCGCGCGGTGCTTCTTCTGCCGCATCAGCCGCCAATGCCGCTATCGATGGCATCCGCAATATTTTAAATGACACGCCAGAGGGCGATAGTTATTCTATGTGTCTGTGCTCACAAGGGCAATACGGTGTTGATGAAGGGTTAATCTTCTCATTCCCTTGTCGTACTGAGAACGGCAAAGTGGTTGTTATTGAAGGTATTGAACATAATGCGTTTGGGCAAGAGAAAGTGGACGCGACGTTGCAAGAACTGCGTACAGAAAAAGAAACGGTTAAACAGCAAGATTTGATCTAGTTTAACGTCATTACTCTAATGGGTACGGTTAGCATGCCGTGCCCATTAGCTAGTGTCATATTGCAAAAGGTAAATAATAATTTCTCATGTTTGGTCCAGTATTGGGAATAGAAACTTCCTGCGATGAAACCGCTGTTGCTATTTATGATGGTGAACGTGGTTTGTTAGCGCATCATGTTTATAGTCAAATTGATATTCACCGTGAATGGGGTGGTGTGGTGCCAGAGTTGGCGTCGCGAGACCATATTCGCAAGGCCTTGCCGTTAATTCAGCAAGCCATAAAAGACTCAGGCTTGCAGTCAGATGATATTGCTGGTGTTGCTTACACTAAAGGTCCCGGCTTGGTGGGTGCTTTAATGGTGGGGGCATCGATTGGCGCCGCTTTGGGTTTTGCTTGGGATGTGCCAACCATTGGCGTTCATCATATGGAAGCGCATTTAATGGCGGTGATGTTAGAGGATGAAGCGCCGAGTTTTCCCTTTGTCGCTTTGCTGGTGTCAGGCGGACATACCATGTTAGTTGAAGTGCGTCAGTTTGGTGATTACACCTTATTGGGGGAAAGTTTGGATGATGCTGTTGGCGAAGCCTTTGACAAAACAGCAAAGCTATTAGGCTTACCTTATCCCGGCGGGCCGGCGTTGGCCGAATTGGCCAAGAGCGGTGATCCGCATCGTTTTCACTTTCCACGGCCGATGATTAATCGCCCGGGTTTAGATTTTAGTTTTAGCGGTTTAAAAACCCATGCCGTTAATGAGTTTAAAAAACAGGCTGATAATGAGCAGAATCGCGCTGATATTGCCTGTGCCTTTCAGGAGGCTGTTGTCGACACATTGTTCAGAAAGTGCCAAAGAGCACTGGAGCAAACAGGTTTGGATACTCTGGTTATGGTTGGTGGTGTCAGTGCCAATACGCTGCTACGAGCAAGGTGTAAAAGCGATTTGCCGGCCAAAGTCTATTTCCCTCGCCGGGAGTTTTGCACTGATAACGGCGCGATGGTCGCTTTTACTGGCTGGTTGCGTTTATCTCAGGGTGACTCTTCTCATTTAGGTATCCAGGTGAAGCCGCGTTGGCCCATGACCAGTATTTAATTTTTTCTTAATATTTGTGCGATAGAATAACTCAAGGTGAGCTGAAGGCTATAATGACTAAAAGTTGATCGATCGCCAAAAGTGGAGTGCTGATTCAAATTGGCTTTTTTAATTTGACCTACTTCGTCATCCCACGGCTTGACCGGGGGATCCAGGAAGTGGGCTCGATCTGTCCTTATGGCACAAACCATAGGTTCGCAATGTAAGTGTAAACTCTATTTTGAAGAGAAGGTTGTAGTTAATGAGCAGACGTGATCGAAGAGGAGCAAAGAAGAGGCCTCAACCGTTGTCTCAACCGATGCCCTCCCGATCGACGTCGCATTCGCCAGGGATTGCTCGTGATCAAGATGGCACTGAGGGTGGTGTTAATTTGTCTGATAGCCAGATAGCCCGCCGTAAAAATGAACGAGCTCGTCGTGATGAAAGAAAAGCCAAGCACAAGTCTTCACAATCTCGGCCTACTGCTGCTGGTGGAAGTACCTCAAGACCCAGTAGTTCTCGAGCGGCGGGTATGGATCATTCCGTCTTCAATCCAGATATTCACAGTGTTAGCAGTAGTAGTTATGATGCTGCAGATCTATCACCGCTTACAGGCAGTGGTGGTTTAGGTCCTTCCAGAAGAGGGGGATCTGCAAGCCGAGGGGCGCCACGACCAGCTTGGCAAGCTCCACGTAGGAGTCGAGTTAGTTTTACTCAAATTTTTCATAATCCTGGCCCACCCCTGCCGGGACGACCACCAGCGGAGACCGCAGATTTTAAAGCGTGTAAAGAGCATTGCCCTGGTTACACCGGTGCTACATTCGATGCTGCTAATGATAATGTGTGTAAAGTCTCCTTCTCAAAACAAGAAAATGGCAAAACAATCAAGACGACGCTAACGGTCGAGCATGACCAAGCTACGGGAAGGATTAGTGTCTCGCGATCCTTTAAAAGGCAAGATCAGCTATCTCTCGACCAAGCAGCGAGTGTGCATTACCGGATTGCGCGCAAGACATGTGGAGATGGCATTGATCTTCATTTTGATCTAAACCCGGTAACACCCGCGCATGTAAGGATGGCAGCGATAAAAGCTTTGTTAGGAACGCCAGATAAGCGCTTGTTTGCTTCTGTTCAATGTGGGGGAATAACCTATGATGGGTTCGGCCCTGACGGTGAGCCTAAGATTAAGTCGTTTAATCGGGGAGCTAATCAAGTAAATAAGGGTGGAGAGTCTAAATATAGCGCCATTATAGGCCCTCAAGGTGTTGGAGTTGATCTTGATGCTGATGCCGCTACTGATGATGACTTTAGTTCTAGTTCTAGTGTTGGCTTTTCATGTTAATTGATAGATGATCAAAGCTTTCAAAAAGATGTAGGGGCACAGCATGCTGTGCCCGTTATAAACGGTTTTTGTAGGCTCCTAGAATTTGGCCTTGTTTTCAGTGCCGTTTCTAAGTCGCTCAATATTCGACCAGTGCTTCCACACCACCAGCACGGCAATAAGAAAGGTAGGAAACGCATATTGGGCATTGCCAGAAATTAATAAATAGATCGGCATGGCAACTGCGGTAACGATAGAAGCAAGCGACACATAGCGGCTTAGCAATAATACAATCACCCAGGTAGCCAGCAAAAACAGCGTTACCCAAAAAGACAGCACTAACATAACCCCCGCAGTGGTGGCTACGCCCTTACCACCCTTAAAGCCAAAGAAAACCGGAAACATATGACCAACAACGGCCGCTAGACCGACAAAGGCCAACGCAGGGCCGCTAATATGAAAGAGCATGCCAATCAGCACCGCAATCACGCCCTTCAACACATCACCTACCAATGCATAGATAGCCGGTTTTTTGCCGCCTACGCGCAGCATATTGGTCGCGCCCGCATTCTTCGAACCCTCTGTGCGCGGATCAGGCAGTTTAAGATATTTAGACACCAGTATGGAGGTTGAAATAGACCCTAATAAGTAAGCAATAATTACACTGAGTATAAATGTCATAAGCGGACCCTTTTAATTCATAAGCGCAAAGTAATTGCGTCTATATATTTTTATGCATTATCTTTGTACAAGTGTTTTGTCTCTTTAATGCCCTTTTTGAAGAAGTAGCGTATTAAACTTCTCAACTTGATGTCAAGCCTGAGCGCAAGGTCCCTTAAGGGTTGCTCAGGGCGTCCATGGAAGGAGGTTACATGGAAAGGCTGGTCAGCAAGAGAGGGTTGATCACTGAAATAATAATTAGAAACACAGCATCTCGCCGCATCTGCGGTGATTGGGCTAACGGAATGCCATGACTTATGGTGGGTAATCATAATCGCTAAACGGTTAAATTTGCTTTCAATAGTAATAGGGTCTTTTTTTGTGCCTTGAGGCCATAATTCCAAATTGCCACCATTTTGCAATTTCCAATCGGGAGAAACATAGTACAGTAAGTTTAATGCTCGCCAAAGTTTGCGGTCTTTGTCATGCGAATTATCAAGGTGGGGGTTTAAAAAATTATGCTGCTTCATCAAAGAAATGCCGCCAGCATACAAATGCTTGTCTGGCTGTAGGCTGTTTAAGCTAGTGATCTCACCAATTAATTTAACAATACGCTCATCTTGAAAAGCATAAATAGCTTCTTCTAACAGGGGGTGGTAGCGATTCATTTGTGCGGCAATATATTTATACTCGCGCAGGCTCTTGTTGAGTTTCATGTTTTCTGGTGATGGGAATGCTTGATAGCATTGTTTGGCAATATCAGTCGGTAACAAATTATCAATACAGCAATAAGCAATTTTGTGTTTATTGTTTGTAAATTGCTGGCTTAATTGTGCTTGTTCCTTGGTTAAGCGTTCTAGTATTAGGTCGGCTAGCGCCGTGCGAGAGAGGCTGTTTTCCATGCTGCATGTCCTTGGCGGTGTTTAGGTTTAGCTATCAATGGCTTTATTTAGTTTGAGAAAGTGATCTCGATAATAGCGTAATTCGTCAATAGAGTCATGGATATCAGAGAGTGCTAAGTGCTGTGGTTCTTTGCATAAATTCTGCATAATTTGTGGTGCCCAGCGTTGCGCCAGTATTTTGATTGAGCTGACATCAAGATTGCGGTAGTGAAAGTAATTGCACAGCTTTTTCATATGCTTATGTAAAAAGCGGCGGTCTTGGCAGATTGAGTTACCACACATTGGTGATGCTCTTTCTGGGACATACTGTTTTAAAAAGTCGAGAGTTTGTTCTTCGGCCACTTTTTCCGTGATGCTGCTATTTTTTACGCGTTCAATAAGACCAGATTTCCCATGATGTGATGTATTCCACTCGTCCATTTTATCGAGTATGGCATCAGGTTGATAAATGGCCAGTGAGGGGCCTTCAGCAATAACATTAAGGTTGGCGTCAGTGACTACCGTGGCAATTTCAATAATAAGATCGTTGTCGACATCTAAGCCGGTCATTTCTAGGTCTAGCCAAATTAAATTTGTTTCATCACTGCTCATATTGGTGGCCTTAAGAATCCGTTTTTGAGCGAACATTATAAACAGGAGTTTCGTCTATTGCGAATAGTGTTTCGTTGGTTTGTGTTTGATTTGTTAGGAGATGCTTTAATGTTGACAAGGGTGTTTAATAGTGGGTATTCTGACTGTTCGTTTAAAATATTTTAATATTAAAGAGGCGTTAACAATGACAGTGCCAACCTCATCAATGTCCTATTCTCATGCTTTTTCTTATAATCAACTGAGCACATTACCACTCCTTCTCCTGCGTTAAAGCGCAGTTTACGATCGCTTTCTTTAACTATTGTTACTATTTTTTGAATGACCCAAATGGGGATAAAGATGCACTTACAACGTTCTATTGGTACCCTTTCTTTATTGTTTGCTGCCGTGGGAGGGATCGTTGGTTCTGGGTGGTTGTTTGGCCCTTACTATGCAGCGCAGTTTGCTGGTCCTTCGGCGATACTGTCGTGGGTATTAGGTGGCTGTTTAATGATGGTTATTGCGCTGACCTTTGCTGAGTTGGCGAGTAGTTTTCCTTTGGCGGGTGGCACGGTGCGTTTTTTGCAGCTAAGTCACGGGCCTTTGGTGAGTTTTCCTATGGCTTGGGTGAGCTGGGTAGCGTCGCTTGCGGTGGCGCCGATTGAAACGATGGCCCTATTAAATTATGCCGATAATTATTTGCCGTGGTTGATGTATGTTTCGCATGGGGTGCATTTATTAACGGCTGCGGGTATTGCCTTTGCTGCTGGTTTGCTTTTGATTATTTGTATCATTAACTCCGTTGGTGTGAAGACTTTAGCAAAAACCAATTCATTTGTAGTGATTTTAAAATTAATTGTACCGATTGCGACAATTATTATCTTATTGTCTTTAAAATTTCATATTACCAACTTTACCGTCCATCACTTTGCCGCTGGTGGTTTTAAGGGGGTTTTAGCGGCGTTGCCATCTGCGGGGGTGATTTTTTCTTTTATTGGCTACAGCCCAGCGATTCAATTGGCGGGTGAAGCAAAGAACCCTAGTCGCTCGATTCCTGTTGCGATTATTGGTGGTTTGGGTATTTGTATTGTCCTGTATGTGCTTTTGCAAGTTGCTTTTGTTGGCGCTTTGCCGTTTAAAGCGTTTTCGCACGGTTGGTCGCATTTAAGTTTTAAAGGCGATGCGGGACCGTTTGCTGGTATTGCCGTGGCGGTTGGTTTGGCGTGGTTTGCTAAGATTCTATTTATTGATGCGGCGTTGTCACCATTTGGTACGGCGTTAATTTATACGGCGACGGCAGCGCGCTTATGTTATGCCATGGGGCAAAATGGATATTTGCCAAAATCGTTGTTGAAAATTAACCGTTTTGGTATTCCGGCGCGCATTATAGCTTTGAACTTTGTTATTGGCATGTTTTTGTTTTTACCCTTTCCCACTTGGCAGAGCATGATGAGCTTTTTGGTCTCGTCGTTGGTGTTTGCTTATGCGGTTGGGCCATTGTCATTGGTGGTGTTACGCAAAACGCTACCCGATCATCCACGGCCGTTTAAAGTACCTTGTGCGCGTTGGTTTTGTTTATTGGCTTTTTATATTTGTAACCTTATCGTTTACTGGACCGGCTGGTCGATTGTTTCCAAAATGCTGATTGCTATTTTGGTTGGTTATATTGTTTTAAGCATTTATAAAATGACAAAAGAGGGCAAAGAGCTTAATTTGCAATGGCCAAAAGCGTGGTGGGTGCTTTTTTATATTGCCATGTTGGGCATGGTGACCTTCTTGGGCGCCTTTGGTGGTGGCCGCAATATTATTCCCTTTGGTTGGGATTTCTTGGTGATTGCTGCCATTAGTTGGTTAATCTATGAATTGTCTTCGCGCTGCGCTTTAGAAGCTAGTGATACGCGTAAGATGGTTGAAGATGCTCATGAGTTAAAGTAACCAGCTGTTAGTATGGCCATTTTTGCTACAGCTTCATTTTTCTACCAATAATGGTATAATTTGGAACTGCAACTTCCAAATTATACCATTAGGGGTCTTAAATGGAGTTTGAGAGAGATATTTCAATTAAATTCAAAGAGTTACTTCTGAAGTACCCGATTGTTACTTTAGTTGGGCCGCGGCAATCAGGCAAAACGACGTTAGCTAAAAAACTATGCCAAGACTATGACTATATTAACCTTGAAGATCCTGAGACGCGGCTTATAGCGCATGAGGATCCAAGGGCTCTCCTTAGCCAGTATCCAGAAAGACTTATTATTGATGAAATACAATTAGTGCCTGAGTTGTTGTCATATCTGCAGGTTATTGTTGATGATCAACAAAAAGAGGGTATGTTTGTAATTACGGGCAGTCATCAATTAGCACTGCATGAAGCGATTACGCAATCACTTGCTGGGCGAACCGCCATATTGGAGTTGCTTCCCTTGAGTCTTAGGGAATTACAGGGCGCCAATATCACTCAAACAGTAGATGAGTTGATGCTAAAAGGCTGCTATCCGCGAATTTATAAAAAGTCATTAGATCCCACGCAGGCGTATCGAGATTATGTTAAAACGTACCTTGAACGTGATGTGAGAAAAATGGTTAACCTTAAGGACGTAACAACTTTTCAGCGTTTTATGAAATTATGCGCCGCAAGAACGGGTTGTGAATTGAATATGAATAGTCTTGCTAACGAGGTTGGTGTAAGCAACCATACGATCAAACAGTGGATATCTATACTGCGAGCGTCGTATCTTATCAACCTTGTGATGCCATACTTTGAAAATTTTGGTAAACAAGTTGTTAAGACGCCAAAACTATTTTTTACGGATGTAGGCTTGGTAACCTATCTATTGGAAATTGAGTCTATCAAGCAGTTAAGCCGTGATCCTTTGCGCGGCAATTTATTTGAGACGCTGATTTATACGGAACTAGCAAAAACCCGTTATAATCAAGGACGAGAACCAAATTTATATTATTATCGTGACAATAAAAAAAATGAAGTGGATCTGATTTATAAACGTGGTTCAGAGTTAATTCCTATTGAAATCAAATCGTCTCAGACACTGCAAAAAAGATTTTTTAAGGGTCTAGATTATTTTCGTCAGCTAACACAAGAGCGATGTGGTGATGGCTATTTGCTTTATGCTGGTGAGCAGGCAGTTAAGGTCGGTAGTAATTGCGTTGTGAATTATCTTGATAGTGCTAGTGTTCTTGATGATTAAGTGGGAGTAAGCTCTAGTGAATTTGAGGTAACTCCAGATTTAAATGGTAAATTTTATACCTGCGCTGTGAGGTCGGCTTGCTGAGTAGGTTGACTATCTGTCGTCACAGCAGGTTTAGCGAATATGCTGTTGGCAGCAATGGCTGATGTCAACGGCTGTTGAGTATCACTAAGCCTTCCTTGGCCTGTTGATTGGCTATCATCTCCCTGGTCAAGCTCTCCTATCTCCGCGTCTAATTGGTTAAATCTACTTTCGTCATCTGCTGCACTAGCTTTATGATCTCTATGTTTAGCTCTAGCATCAGAGCGTCCTTTAGCAAGGATCTCATTTTTTTCGATCGGTTTTAATTTATTTATAATACCCACTGTACCAGCAGCACTTGCTGTTAACGCCAATGGGGTGGCAGCAGTTGCTGATACCCCGGCGACGGCGGCGGCCGCGCCTTTAATTCCTATCAGATTGGCCATAAAAGTAGCCCCCTTGGCAAGAAATCCAAGGGCTTTAATAAGTGCAACAGAAACAACGGAAGCGCCGGCTAGTTTTAAAAGAAATGGTGCCGCTACAATGGCGCCAGCAATGCAAACAACCGACATAGTTGTATTTGCCACATGTGCAACCGTGTTTATCCAGTTGGATCGCCATGTAGGAGGCGTGTCAGTTAGATTCTGAACTTCAAGTGTTCCTCCTACAAGTCCTGCCCTTAAAGCAGGTATGCTCGCCAAATTGTTGGTCATATGGGTATTAATCCATACCTGTGAATCTTTCCAGGCTTGATAGGGAGAGGCAACACGGCGCACAATCGCGCGGAGTAAGTCAAAGGTGTATTGCAGGGCAGTAGGGATTGCAATTAGGGTATATTTTACAATAGTGGGTATTGCTTTTATAAACGCTGGAATACCTTCTAACACACCACGCACAGCAAGCCTAGTGCCTAAAACAGCAACTGTTTCGATCTTATCAACAATGGCTAGGAGGCTTAATGCACGAAGACTCTTTAGTTCAACGCCTTTCATTGGCTCTGACTTAAATGGGTTGATCACGCAGTGAATAAAGAAGTTTGCCAGTGCATAGATAACAATAGGAATGATCATATTGATGCCGCCAAAAAAAGCACTACCTACGTGATAGAAAAACCGGGCAGCAGGATGATAGTTTTTTGTATCAACGGATGGATCAAATGGTCTGGTAAAGAAATCGCTATCGACAAAGCAATCTATAAAGTAATCTACGAATTCCAAAGGGATATTAATATAAAAAGTAGCTGCACCAATAATGAATGAGGCAGCTTTAAGGAATTTCTGTGTTTTACTGTTGGTGCCATAAGTTTTATAGTGACCAAATTCAGTAATGCTTTGCCACAAAAAGCCAAACAAATTATCAATGACATCTACGGTGAGCCATGATGCTGCTATACCGATACCTTCGAAAAATAAATTGCTTCCTTGATAGAGATTGCTTAGCCACTTAGCATCTCTTGCTATACGTTTAAATTCACGTAGAGCCTCTTTACAGGCCATCATGAAGTTTTCAACAACCTTAGGTAAAAATTGAATGATACCAAGAATGACACCAGGAATTGTTCCGTAGCTTTTCTTCATAGAGTTGAAGTAACTGCTTAGCGTTAATTCATTGTAATCGGCTGTAAAGCTGTAGCGTAAGTTAAGTCTGATCCTATCGAGAAGAGGTACAGGATAGCGGCTTGATGAAAAGCGAAATCCGCCAAATTGTTTAAGGTCACCTATAATCTTGGCAAACGCTTTTTTCTCAGCCTCAGTCGTAGCATTCTGTTGACAGGAAAGCGCTTGCATTAAAAGGAGGTCGCGTTGACTGACATAAGTGGAGGTATGAAAATTGTAAACGCTTCGTTTTGACATGCGCCCAATCAGTGAGACATCCTGTACTGCAGTTACAAGATTATCTGAGTAGGCAACGTCTGTGCGCCAAGCATCGGTAAGTTTTCTAAGTTGAGCGCTTGTCGTGCATTTTTCAACAAATTGCCCTTTAAATAGCTCCAGAAATCTGGATTTTTTGTCATTAAGCCCTTCAAAAGAGAAGTCCTCTGACATTTTATGTAAGAGTTCTTTAAACGTGTGTTCGATGCGGTGCGCGGAAACAGGGCTGGCAGCTTTGGCAATGGCTTTGGCAATGGCCTGATTAGTATTAGCATCGTCTGCTATGGCTCCTTTAGCTTCTTTTTGATCGAGAAATGCATTATCGTCTTTCTTTTGAAGATAAGTTTGAATACGTGTAGCTGCGCCAGGGTTGGTTGAAGTAAGACTTGCTTTGGCTGCATCAAGATCCTCTTTCGTAATGGAGCCATTATCAAGGGAAGTCCTTACTTGCATTTCTAGTGCTTTGTCATCCTCTTGATATTCTTTTTGTTCAAAGGCAGTAGTTACGGCTGGGTTTTTTGAATATAACTGGCATACCTCTTTTTGCGCAGCATTTCTTTCATGACGCAAGTTGGTTCTGTATTTGTCTGTTATTTGTTTTTGCCGATCTACCCCATCTTCCATGTTGCTGACTAGCTCATGTGTTTTGCTGGTACTATCTTGCAGTAAGGATGATAATTTTGCTTGCTGATCTGAAAAAAATTGACAAAGTTGCATATTAAACTTTGTAATTTCTGCTTGGTTTAGCCTAATACCTCTGGCAAATAGCTCTTCTTTAGAGAGGTTTTGCAGTTCTTGATAGGTCTCTTGTACGCTGGTCGTAAGGAATACTTCGCTGCATTCAATCCGTGCTTCATCGATTAGCTTTTTATATTCAGCCTTATTGCATAGCTCATTGTAGCGGGTTGCTTCTTTTTTTGTATAACGTCCATCGTTGGGTGTAATGGCAAGACTATTGGACATGGCCAGTCTTCTGCGCTCATATAAGTTCCCTGTCGCGGGAGAAAACCCAGCACTTGGTAATTTCCAATAATTTACATTATTTTTGTCAGTTAGATTAAGCTTGCTGTTACCTAAGGCTAATTGTGATTGGCGAGTTTTTGAAGGGCCTTCTGTATAGCGCGTTTTTTGCGCAGCCATATCAAAATCAATTTCTTCGTCTTTTGTTTCTTCTAGAGTATCAAAGTTAAGATCGGTACCACGATTGCCTTTATGAAGATCATCCTCCTGCATTAGGAAGCGTAGGTAGGTGCTTCCCATAAAGTCTTTAAATAGGCGATGCCTTTCCTCTTGGCTGCTTGCTAGGTGGAGGGTCTTTAAGCAAACTAGCAGCTTTTCGTCAACTTTTAGATCTTCGCTAAGATCGGTTATGTTGAGCCGGCCTATAATGCTCTGCGATATCCTTTGTTTTGCGTCATCAGACAACCCTTTAAATGATTGTATAATTTGTGCTGGAGTTGCATCATTTGCAACTTGAATACCTTCTCTGTTGCGAATTGAATTCAGAATGTTTTGGTAATCTTTAGGCGAAATTTCAGGAATGTCACCTGTCTCAATTTGCGCAATAACATCAAGAGCATTAAATTTTTTAAAATCAATAAAGTGATCAAAGAGTTCAACAAGAACGCCTTTTACACGGAGTTTGCCATTGTCGAAACCATACATTAAATGGACTGGGCTGCTGGTGCCTTTTCGCCATTTGTTGAGTAGCTTAGCGTTGATATAACTTAGCGAAACTTCTTTTAAAGAGTCTGAACCATTTCCATGTTTGTTTAGTTTTCCCAGTAGCTTTGTTGTTGCTGTGTTTCCCTCGCTTTCCTCCTTGCTATCGACGTGGGCTGGTGGTGTTACTACTGGTTTATTCTTATTTTCTGGCCGATTGCCTGAGGGTTGAAAATAATCATCGTAGAACTGGGGTTGGTCATCTCCAGAGGAGAGGGTCCGTCTTCGTTTTTTTGGTGCTGAATACGTATTTGGGTTAACACCATCGTTGCTAGAATTTCTACTTTGGTGTGAAGATGAAGATGTTGGTGTATAAGTACCTTGTTGATGCACTGAAGCTGCATCTGCTTGTGGCATTTTTCTTTCTTTCTCTTCTTTTTTTCTAAAAATTTCGAGCTCTTCTTGCCTTTTTGTTTTCCTTCTAGCAATGTACTGGATCCATGCGTAGTGCTTGTTTGCATTTAGTATTTCTTTTTCCGTGGATTTTACAACCTCCCATTGATTGTCAACTGGAAGAAGAAGTTGTTCCTTGTCGCTTATTCCAATGACGAAAGTTGAGTGTCCTGATGAGTTATTTAGATCGCTAGGTACAGCATCGCCCGGAAGTAGGAAGGCGCGGGGCTTAACAGCATGATTTTTTTGTCGCTTATTCTTTCTCATAGGTGCCTCGTATTAGCACAACTTCCTTATTTTTCTTATTACAGATAAAAGCAATGGTCATTTTGCCTCCCATCTACTCTTAATAGTACCCTAGAAAGGTTAACTTAATATTAAGAAATATTATTTTGCTTAGTAATGAACAGGGTAGGTGCGTTATTTAATGATTGCTTAATATTTAGTTGTCAGCTAGTAAGAATTACCAGGATGCATTGTCATCATTGACGCGATTTGGTGTTGGCTCAAGGTTGTTATTGGACGTTGTTATCTTTTAGCTTGGATGTGAGGTTCGGCAAATCAGTGCATAAATTAGTTAGTTTCACTTCCCCTTAACTTGACAAGCAAACGTTAAGATTGAATAATATGTGTTCAATCCCAGTAAGTTTTTGCCAACAAAAGGAGCCGTGGCTATGTCAGTAACCTTACATTCCGTATTTTATCCCCGCCCTCTATCATTGAATGAGCGCATTTTAAGCTTACATAACCTTATTGCAAGATGTGAGCGTTATATTTCAGAGGCTGTAACGCGTAAAGCAGCTTGGAATCAAGAGCGGTCAAGTCTACGAAATATTATGAAAATAGGCCTGCTAACTTCAGGTGAAAAGGACTACTTAAATACACTAAATAAGGATATACCCGCTATTCAAAAGAGAATAACTGCTAGTCAGGCTAATTTGAGAGGGTTGCAGGCAAGGCTAAGTCACCTTGTATCATTGCAGTCTCCGGCTTCTGAGCAGGGCTGTGTAGCGCAATTAACAACATAAGACAATAGGGATGTTCCGGCGACTAGCCAGGCGGCCAATTAAGCTGTCGCCCCCCCAAAAGATGCAAATGAATATGATAAACAGCCTGCCCGCCGCCTTCATTACAGTTAAAAAGCAGGCGGTAGCCATCTTCAGCGATATTAAGCTGGCTGGCTAATTTTTTAGCAGTTTGGATAATGTGGCCAAGCAGGGTGGTATCTTCAGCGGTGGCATCGTTGATGGTTGGAATATGTTTGCGGGGAATAATTAAAACATGCGTCGGTGCTTTTGGCGCAATATCATTGAAGGCAATAACATGGTCATCTTCGTAAACAATATCTGCATCTTTGCTGCCTTGGCTAATATTGCAGAATATGCATTCGCTCATACATTTTTCTCCCTAAATTTATGACCCGTTAATGGGCGCCTGGTGTGTTGCTGTCTAGCTTGACGCTCTTTAGCAGCCATACTAACGGTATCAGCAGCAAAAATACAATAGAAATCACTTTGAAAGCATCAACAAAGGCAATCATGCTGGCTTGGCTGCTGATGGTATTGCCTAAGCGGGCAAGTGCCGGTCCGCTAAGGGTGCGTAGGTGTTGATGTTGTAACCACAGGGTTAGATTATTGTTAAAGTGTGTAATATGGCTGCCCAAGCTATGCCAGCTTACTTGCGTCATGCGGCTGACTAAGGTGCTCAACAAAGAAATACCAATGGAAGTGCCGAGCATGCGTGAGTAGCTAAAAAGCCCGGAAGCTTCTGTGGTGTGTTCTTTGCGAATGGTTGCCAACGCATAGGTTGAAATAGGCACCATCACATTTCCTGAACCAAAACCAAGAAAGAAATTATTCAACCAAAAGTGATGCTGGCTGACGTCTAAGTTAGTGTGCGTATAACGCAAGGCACCAATAAAGCAGCTGATTAACCCCATGGTAATAATCGCTTTAACATTAACGCGTTTCATCAATGCTGAAGAAACGCCCATACCCAGCGCACTTCCCATACCCATAGGCATCGTATTAAGACCGGCTTGAATAGCAGTGTAGCCAAATAAGTGTTGCAACATAATTGGCGCTAAGCTAATAAAGCCAAATGTCATGCCGGTGAAGCCCAAAAATAACAGGCAGGAAATTGCGAAATTACGGTCTTTAAACAGGGTTAAATTAACGACGGGATTTTTTTCATTAGCGCAGCGAATAACAAAGCAAACCAGCGCTAGGACGCTAATAACCGCCAATGCCAAGATGGTGTTAGAACTAAACCAGCCATTGTCATTGCCCTTATCAAGGAAAATCTGCAAAGCACCGACGCCGATAATCATCAGCAATAAGCCGAGTTTATCAATATTATCTTTAATCACTTTGGTATCAGGTATAACAGCGCGGATTAAGAATAAACCCGCTAAGCAAAGCGGTAAGTTGATATAGAAAATCCAGCGCCAAGAGGCATAAGACGTAATATAACCGCCAAGTGTCGGGCCAAAGATAGGCGCAGCCATAATGCCTAAACCCCAAATCGCCATCGCCTTGCCTTGTTCTTCCAGGGGGAAGGTTTGTCGCAAGATAGCTTGTGAAATAGGGATTAAAGATGAACCGAAGGCGCCTTGCAGTACGCGGAAAATAACCATTTCCACCAGCGATTGTGAGGTGCCACAGAGCAGGGAGCTTACCATAAAACCGGCAGCGCAAATTAATAGAAATCGTTTTTGTCCAAACCGGTTGGTGAGAAAGCCAGTAATGGGTAATACAATCGCCGAGGCAACGACGTAAGAGGTAAGCACCCAGGTCACTTGGCTTTGATCAGCGCCTAAAGAGGCCATCATTGCTGGTAAGGAGACATTAACAATCGTTGAATCCAGCACCTCAAGAATGGCGAGCATCATAATGGTAAGCACAATCAACCAACGTTTTGAAACAAGGTCAGTTGCGCTGGGGAGGCTTGCTTGTGTACTTTGTAGTTTGCTCTCAGTATTCATCAATGTAGCTCAAATTGAGGCAGGCTATATCACCTTCGTGATGCAGGGTTTGAACCCTCTTCTTTTGTGCGTGAAGGAAGGGTTGGAAGTGGTTTTGTATCAATCACCACCTTGCAACTGGCCCCCATCCGCAACGGATAGCGCTGTGATTTTTCCGCAATAATAACTTTAATAGGAAAACGCTGTGTCACTTTAACCCAGTTACCGCTGGCATTTTCAGGCGGTAGTAATGAAAAGGTGCTGCCGCTAGAATTGCTAATGCTATCAACTTTGCCGGTAAAGACCTTGCCAGGGTACATATCCACTTTAATGGTTGCCTTCTGCCCAGGTTTAACACGCGCCATATCGGTTTCTTTAAAATTGGCTTCTGCCCATATGGTATTATCTTCAACAATGGCAAATAGTGGTTGGTAAGCGCTGACTTCGGCGCCACGGCGTAAATCAAAGTTGCTAATATAGCCAGATGAGGGGGCGTAAACTTTGGTATATGCAAGGTTAAGTTTGGCAGTAGCAACAGCTGCTTTAGCTGTTAGCAATTGCGCATTTTTTGGACCAAGTTTGCCGCGTTGCTGCTCAGCTTGCGCCAGTTGGCTTTTAGCCGCAAGAAGGGCCGCTTTGGAAACGCGTAAATTTTTAACAGCATCATCGCCGTCGCTTTGCGCCAGGTATTTTTTGCGCACCATAATGAGGACACGGTGAGTATCGCGCTCAACATTTTTAAGCTCAGCTTCGCGCTGTGAGACCAACGCTTGTGCACTATTAACAGCCATTTCAGCGGCTTTAATCTTTTCTTGTGTCAATTGATATTGTGCTTTAGCTTTATTGTAGCTGAGTTGGTAAGGGGTGGGATCAATGGTAAAAAGCAATTGCCCCTTGTTGATATGTTCTTGATCTTTAACGGAAACAGAGGAAATCTCGCCATTAATCTGCGGCGCAATATTAACCACGTGGGCTTGGATATAAGCATCATCGGTACTTGGGAAAAGCTTCTGATGCTGCCAATATAGATAGCCGCCGGCACCTAGTGCAGCGACAACGATAATAGAAACAATGGATTTGGTTACTTTTTTCATAGGGGGAACTGTAGCATGAATTACTTAGGGGCAACATACTCGCATTAGGCAACATTGAGAAACCTATTGTTTCCTAATGGTGATATTACCGTCACAGGATGACGAATTTACTGAGAAGGTGCTATCATGGCCTCTTTTGCCAGGGTTTAGGGAGTGAACTATGTGGCAGCAGTTATATCAGCCACCGCTAGCAGAGGTGTGGCAAGGTCGAGATGATGAAGCAAATTCTCGCCTATTTCAATATATCAATCCCATCGATCTACAACATATCAACCAGTTTAAATTGCATCCGCGCTCGTTAGCATTGATTGGTTTTTGTTGCGATGCGGGTGTCAAGCGAAACTTAGGTCGAGCAGGGGCGAAAGAAGGGCCAGCTGCTTTACGCAAGCACTTAGCTAATTTGCCACTTTCCTCTGACTCATCCTGCTTGCTCTATGATGCGGGTGACATTGTCTGCAAGGGCGATGACTTAGAATCAGCGCAACAGGCCTTAGCTGAGGTTATTGCTTTGTGTAAGGCACAAGGCGTCAACCCAGTGATTCTTGGTGGTGGGCACGAAATTGCGTGGGGGCATTACCAAGGCTTGCAAAAGGCTGATGCTGTTGACGGTTTAGGTATTATTAATTTTGATGCACACTTTGATTGCCGGCCTTTATTGGAAGGGGGCTTGGGTAGTTCTGGTACGCCTTTTACACAGATCGCTAATGTGCAGGATAAATTCCGTTATTTATGTTTAGGTATTCAAAAATATGCGAATACCAAAACGCTTTTTACACGTGCAGATGAGCTGGGATGTAAATATATTTTTGCACAACAGTTTTATAAAGATCTTTCACCCATTAAAAAAAGCATAAAAGTCTTTGCTAAACGCTGTCAGCGAATTTATTTAACCATTTGCCTCGATGTTTTTAGTCAAGCATTTGCACCAGGCGTGAGTGCGCCACAAGCCATTGGTTTGGCACCTTGGCATATTTTACCGTTACTGCCGACTATTTTTAACACTGGAAAAGTGTGTGCGCTAGATATTGCAGAACTATCACCAGCGTATGATCGTGATCAGCAAACGGCAAGGTTGGGTGCAAGTTTAATTGGCGAATATTTACAATGGAAAATGCACAATGAGATTTAAAGACGGCGATAAGTGGGATACGCTTTTTTTGGAAACCAATTTGGCGACGATGGAACACACGGGTAAACCCTATGGGTTGCTGCATAATGCTGCATTAGCCGTAAAAGATGGCAAAATTGCCTGGATGGGTTTAGAAGAAAACCTAACGGATGTGCCAGCGTTATTGGCTGATGAAGTGATGCCATTGGACGGGCGTTGGATAACGCCAGGCTTAATCGACTGTCATACCCACTTAGTCTATGGTGGTAACCGTGCCAATGAATTTGAAATGCGTTTGCAGGGAAAATCCTATAAGGAAATTCAAGCTGCCGGTGGCGGTATCTTTTCGACAGTCAATGCAACGCGGCAAGAAAAAGCAGAAGTGCTGGCAGAATCGGCATTGGCGCGTTTAGGTGAAATGCTAAAGGAAGGGGTAATGACGGTTGAAATTAAGTCGGGTTATGGTCTCGATATTTTTTCAGAAATAAAAATATTAGAGGTGATAGCCGCGCTAAAAGATGATTTGCCGATGCGTGTTATACCCACTTATTTGGCTGCGCATGTCGTGCCAAAGGAGTTTAAAGAAAATCCGCAGGCCTATGTGCTTGAGGTTTGTCGTCTTGCTATCCCAGAGATCGCGAGAAGAAAATTGGCAACAGCGGTTGATGTTTTTTGTGAAAATATTGCTTTTACAACTGAGCAAACAGAAACTATTTTTCAAACAGCGCTTGAACATGGTTTTAAAATAAAAATTCATGCTGAGCAACTATCTAATCAAGGCGCTGCAGCCTTGGCAGCTCAATATGGCGCCTTGTCAGCGGATCACTTGGAATATCTTGATGAAGCTGGAGTAAAAGCATTAGCCGAGTCAGGAACGGTGGCGGTGTTGTTGCCTGGGGCATTTTATTTTCTCCGTGAAAAGAAAAAACCGCCCGTGGAGCTATTGCGCCAATATAAAGTGCCTATGGCTGTTGCTACCGATAGTAATCCTGGTACGTCGCCGACGAATTCACTTTTATTAATGTTAAATATGGCTTGCACATTATTTTCGTTAACCCCTGAAGAAGCGCTAGCGGCAGTAACGCGAGAGGCGGCAAAAGCGTTGGGTTTGCAAGATAAAATAGGCACGTTAACGGTAGGCAAGTCAGCTGATTTATGTGTGTGGGATATTGATCATCCGGCAGAATTATCTTATCGGTTTGGCTGTAATCCCTGTCATTTAGTTTGTGTCAAAGGAGAATTAATATGAGCACTACTTTGGAAGCAAAAAGCTGGTTAACTGAAGCCCCTTTGCGTATGTTAAAAAATAATTTAAACCCTGCCGTTGCGGAAAATCCGCAAGAGTTAGTTGTTTACGGTGGTATTGGTCGCGCTGCGCGAAACTGGGATTGTTATGAAAAAATTATTGAAAGTTTAAAGCAACTGAATGATGATGAAACTTTGTTGATTCAATCAGGAAAGCCGGTAGGTGTATTTAAAACGTTTGTTAATGCACCACGCGTTTTAATCGCTAATTCAAATTTAGTGCCGCACTGGGCAACATGGGATGAGTTTCATCGTTTAGATAAAGCGGGTTTGATGATGTTTGGGCAAATGACTGCAGGCTCATGGATTTATATTGGTAGTCAAGGCATTGTGCAAGGGACGTATGAAACATTTTGCGAAGCGGGTCGACAGCACTATCCTGAGGATGAAAATTTAAATGGTCGTTGGATATTAACAGCGGGTTTAGGGGGTATGGGCGGAGCGCAGCCTTTGGCGGGTGTGATGGCCGGTGCTAGTGTATTGGCGATTGAGTGTGATCCTGGCCATATTCAAAAACGCTTGGAGACCGGTTATGTTGAGCATTATGTTGAAGGGTTGGATGAGGCGTTAGCTATTATTAAGAAAGCTTGTGCTGAAAAAAAACCAACCTCAGTTGCGTTGCTTGGTAATGCTGCCGAGGTATTGCCTGAGTTGGTTAAGCGTGGCGTTAAGCCTGATTTTGTCACCGATCAAACTAGCGCGCATGATCCTCTTAATGGTTATTTGCCGGCAGGATGGTCGTTGGCAAAAGCAAAAGAGTTACGAGAAACTGATCCAGATGCTGTGGTTAAAGCAGCTAAGCAATCTATGGCGATACATGTTAATGCGATGTTGGATTTTGCTAAGCAAGGCGTGCCGACTTTTGACTATGGTAATAATATTCGTCAAATGGCGTTTGATGAAGGCGTGATAAATGCATTTGATTTTCCGGGCTTTGTGCCAGCTTATATTCGCCCCTTATTTTGTGAAGGGGTGGGGCCTTTTCGTTGGGTGGCTTTATCAGGGGATCCAGAAGATATTTATAAAACGGATGAGAAATTAAAAGAGCTGTTGCCTGATAATAAAGGATTAATGAATTGGTTAACCATGGCGCGGGAAAAAATTCATTTTCAAGGCTTGCCAGCACGCATTTGTTGGTTAGGATTAAAAGATCGTGCGCGTGTTGGTTTGGCGTTTAATGAGATGGTAAAAAATGGTGAGTTAAAAGCGCCTATCGTTATTGGTCGTGACCATTTAGATTCTGGTTCTGTTGCGAGTCCAAATCGTGAGACCGAAGGGATGCAAGATGGTTCCGATGCGGTCTCCGATTGGCCGTTGTTAAATGCATTATTAAATTGTGCTAGCGGTGCTACTTGGGTCAGTATTCATCATGGTGGTGGCGTTGGTATGGGTTTTTCACAGCATGCTGGGGTAGTGATTGTTGCTGATGGTACGGATGCTGCGGCAGAGCGTTTGCAGCGGGTATTAACCAATGACCCGGCGAGCGGTGTGATGCGTCATGCGGATGCGGGTTATGATATTGCTATACAGTGTGCTAAGGAAAATGATTTAAATTTACCGATGATTTAATCGCTATCCTTGTTGTCTGGTTTGCTATCTGGAGCTGCCACCCCGATCACTATCTGGAGCTTCCACCCCAATAGCTATCTGCAGCCGTCATCCCGCGGCTTGACCGCGTGATCCATATTGCTCTACAGATGCCGCGGACCAGCCGCGGGATGAAGACTGCGGATAGCGCGCTGGATGACGGTTTTAGTTTGTTTTATTTTTAAAATGGAGTTGCTCAATGAATACTATCAATATTCGACCAGGAAAGGTGTCGCTATCAGATTTATCCGATATTTATTTTAACCCTGTAAAAATAGTGTTAGACCCTAGTGTAGAAGAAGCTATGCAGCGCTCATTAAAAGTCGTTGATGATATGATGCAAGCAGGCAAAACAGTTTATGGGATTAATACCGGGTTTGGCTTGTTAGCAAAAACGACCATTGATCAATCACAGTTATATGAGTTGCAGCGAAAATTGGTATTGTCGCATGCGGCAGGGGTTGGTGACTATTTGTCAGAAAATACCGCGCGTCTTATTATGGCTTTAAAAATAAATAGTTTATCGCAAGGTTATTCCGGGGTGCGTTATGAGGTGGTTGATTATCTGGTGCAGTTTTTCAACGCACAAATGGCGCCTTGTATTCGTGGTAAAGGTTCTGTTGGTGCTTCTGGTGATTTAGCGCCACTGGCTGATATAGCCTCTGTGCTGATTGGTGAAGGTAAAGTCAGTTATAAAGGCAAGATTATTTCTGCTACTAAAGCATTGACGATTTTGAATTTACCCAAAATTACCTTAGAGAAAAAAGAAGGTTTGGCACTTCTAAATGGTACGCAAGCGTCAACAGCCCTAGCGCTGCAAGGTTTGTTTTTAGCAAAAAATGTTTTTAACGCCGCTATGGTGGCAGGCGCCATGTCAGTGGAAGCAGCTAGAGCTTCGCATCGTCCTTTTGATGCTCGGGTGCACGATGTTCGCGGGCAATTAGGGCAAATAATTGTTGCAGAACGTTACCGTAATTTATTAAAGGATAGTGATATTAATGGTTCGCACCAAGATTGCAAAAAGGTGCAGGACCCTTATTGTTTACGCTGTCAACCACAGGTAATGGGTGCTTGTTATGAGCAGATTGAATATGCAAGTGGTGTGCTCTTGCGTGAGGCTAATGGCGTCACCGATAATCCATTAATTTTTTCAGATCCAGATGATATTGTGAGTGGTGGTAATTTTCATGCGGAACCGGTCGCCTTTGCTGCAGATAATTTAGCCTTGGCCATTGCTGAAATAGGTGCTTTGTCTGAGCGGCGCATTGCTTTGCTTATTGATCCTTCTTTTAGTAGCTTGCCAACGTTTTTGGTACAAAATGGTGGTTTGGATTCAGGATTTATGATTGCGCAGGTAACAGCAGCAGCATTGGCGAGTGAAAATAAATCTTTAGCGCATCCAGCAAGTGTTGATAGTTTGCCAACCTCAGCAAACCAAGAAGATCATGTTAGCATGGCAACTTATGCGGCGCGTCGTTTAAAAGAGATGGCTTTTAATAGTAGTAATATTGTCGCGATTGAATTATTAGCGGCAACGCAAGGCTTGGACTTTTTAAAACCGTTATCGCCAGCACTACCACTGCGAAAATTTATTCGTCTTATTCGTGAAAAAGTTTCTTTCTATGCGGAAGATGATCGTATCTTTAGTGATGATATTGAAAAAATTAATACCCTGGTCTTATCAAATACTTTTGCTCCAGAATATATAAAAATTAATGAGGATAATTTTGCTGATTTAAGATAGCTTTAATATTAATTATGTAAGATTTATTGTTAAGGATATTTTATTTCGGGAGATTGTATGCGTGAAGAAGTGGATCCCCTTGATGTTGGGGAAGTTAAGTCTCTTAGCGCTGGGGAAGTAGATCCCCTTGATGCTGGGGAAGCAGATCCTCTTAATGATGAAGACTATGCTCGTTTACGTTTATATTGGAGCTGGGTTTTCTTTTGTGCGCAGTATATAAAAACAGACCCCATGCGTTTCTTTTTTTCTTTACGTTCTCTGCATATCGCTATTATTTCCGCGTTGCAGTCTGTGCCCGGCAGGGCGGCTACGCCAGAGAATATTTTTCCTGTGTATAGCAGTTTGGCCGAGCGCTTTGGTAAACTGCAACTTAGTGAAAAAAATGCTGATCATATCATTGCTGCCATCGAGTCAGCGCAGTTAGTTATGACGTGTATTACCCAAAAACGGTTGTCTGACTCACATCAAGATGCTGCCTTTTTACTTTTCTCTGCGGGTAATAAATTTTTTACGCAAGGGGTGGTTGTTGTTGGTCATCAGCTGGATCAAGGCGACTACTATGACTCACAAAGGTCTAATGCTGTCTATAACAAAGTAAAAGCAACGGGGTTGGCACCTGGTGTGATGAGTTTTGTTCGTCAGACAAGATCGAAAACCCCATTGTACTCCAAATGGTATCAAGAGAGTTATCGTCCATGGCGCTTTCGCGGCTACCAACTTTATAAAATAGGCTGTCTTTTGCGTAAGTTTGATCGCCTCAATCATGACCCCTCGGCTTCTTTTGATGATAGGGTTGAGACACTATTAGAAGTTCGCCGCTTGTTGCAGATATGGTTAGATAGTCGGCTGCGTGTGATAAAGCGCAAAGGTAGGTTGCATAGCAATAGTCGTGCACCAGCGGGTGTTGCATTATGGCGCAGTATTGAGAAGATGGGTATTGTTGCTAAATCATATCAGGAATCAAAAAGCTTGGAATTAAAGCGGTTAGTTCCAGTTTCTGCCTAGTTAATTTTGTGGTTTGTGCTGGCTTCAGTATGTTTTTTCCATAGTCATCATCTTGCAGTATGCTAGAGCCTGTCAGCATATTAAATTAGTTGTTTGAACCCGTTGCAAGACGGTTTTTAACCATAAGGAAGGCAGCAAGTGCAATTGCTGCAGCGGCTGTAAGGACAATGGCTAATGGTAGCTGCGTTTGCTCATCTATATGTGCCAAAATGCCGCTGGCAACACCGCCGCCAGCAATTTGAGTGAAAGCGAAAATGCTACCGGCTATACCAGCTATTTCAGGGAATGGGCCTATGGCGCCTGCATAGGCGTTAGCAAACATAAAAGCACACCCTGTAAAGAATAGTGCAGTTGGAATAACAATAATGCTCATATTCATTGTTTTAATAAGGCTAAGTAATATAAGCATTGAAATTGCGCCAAATACCATCAACGCGAGCCCTATTGATAACATTCGCTTTATGCCATATAGGCTGACCAAACGTCCACTGATAATTAAGCCAATTGCATAGGCAGCACCAGTAATTAACATGGCGCAGCCAAATTGTATTGGTGTTAGGCCTAAGTGTACTTGTAATAAAACAGGTGCAGAGGTTAACCACGCAAGAACACCGCCATACGCCATAAATATCGTTAGGGATAAGGCGATAAAAAGGGGGCTTTTAAATAAAATAATTAAATTGCTTTTGATCTGTTGCCAGTGTAGATGCTTTTTATCTTGATGCTTATTTGTTTCTGGCAGTATAAACAATACGGTAGCTAAAGTGATGCAGGCATAGGCGGTTAAAAATACAAAGTTGGCACGCCAACCAAAGCCATGCTGTAATGTACCGCCAATAAGCGGGGCGCCAGCCATAATAGGTACGCCTGCTAATGATAAATACGAGAAAAGCTTTACCAGTTTACTGCCCGAGTATCGGTCGCGCATAATAGCACGTGTGATGACAATGCCGCTACCAGCACCAATGCCTTGAATAAATCTACCGCAAATAAGTGCGGCGGCGGATGTTGCTACTAGGCAAATAAAGCTGCCAGTTAAAACTAATATTAGTCCGGCGATTAAGGGCTTCTTTCTGCCTATGCCATCTGATAATGGCCCATATACAAGCTGTGAAATGGCAAAGCCCCACATATAGGCTGATACAGACCATTGAATTAAATTAATGGTGACGCCAAAATTGTGTGATATAGCCGGAAGCGCTGGCAAGTAAAGATCTGCTGTTACTTGGCCTAGAGAACACAACAGTAGGAGGATTGGAAATAAATTTTGTTTGGATTTCATTGTGCCTAATTCTTTTGTTGTTAGTACAATGACTTCCTTGACGGCTAAAAATCCACTCTGTTTTTCTATATTTGTTGGATAGACCTTTTTCACTGTTGTTTGATGGTCTAGGTCTAATCTGCTGTCTGGATCCCGGGGTCAAGCCGCGAGATGACGGTTTTTATTACTCTTTGCAAAAGCCTTGTGTTTTACAAAAGCTTTGTATTTTACAAAGGCTTTGATGAATTTACCCACTTTAAAAAATTCTTTCTATTGCTTTGAAGTTCGTGCGCTTTTAGCCAGTGCTTGTAATGCGGGAATATAGCTTTACCAATGCTGTTGTCTTTTAGCACGAAGTAGACCCAAGAAAATTGTTTTTCTGCTGTGGCTAGGGGTGCATTCTTATCAAGTATTAAAACAATAGCTGATGCAGCACCCGTGCGATCAGCGCCGCTTTTGCAATGTAATAGCATAGGCTTTGGTGCTGTTTGTAATGTGTGTACAAGCTTGCGTAATAGTTGCGTGCTTGGAAGCCCTGTTGAGTGTAAGCGTACATCATAATGTTTAACGTGATTTTGCGCTGCAATCTTAACTTCTTGTAGGTACCATTTTGATTGGGAGTTATCTCCGCGCAGATTGACAATCGATTTTATGCCTTTGCTGCGAATAAAATGTTTTAACGTTTGTGGCGGTAGCTGTGCACTACGGTAAACCTGGTTAGGTATCACCGTGTGTATGCTATTGCGCATGCCAAAGTAGGTGATCAGTAGAATCACGATCAGTGCAACTACTAGTAGCAGTACTCGTGTAGCAAATTTTTGAACAATTCTGTTTTTTAAACGCATATAAGTATTATCTCATCTTTCTTGTGTTTGCGCAGCTATTGAGCTAAATTCTTTCGAGTGTCTCATGATGGAAAATCAGCGTCAAGTTTAAAAGCTGATCAATTTTTTGGAGAGTATGATTCGTGATTGCAACAAAGACAGATTATTACCTTAGCTGCTTAGAAATTGAGCGATGGCGTTTGCGTGATGCGGAGTCGGTTGCGTCAGCAGAGCTAGTTTTGCCAGCGCAGCCACAATGCTATGTTTATTTATTGGGCGACAAGCATCAACCGGTTGGTTTGCTAGTTGCTGAGATTCGTCTTGATAATGAACAAGAGCAGAGTCTAGCTGAAGCCATTGTTAAAGCGACAAAGCAACCTTTTATTAGCCAATGCGTTGAGTTGTCCCAACTAGATGAGGAGCTCAATGCCGTCAAGGTAACGATTGCCTTAGGTAATGTTGAGTTGCCTGATAATATTCCTCAACCTGTATTGACCACACATGCGCTTGCTGATTTACTAGGTAATAAGAGCTTAAAGGCGCAGGCATGGGCAACACTTAAAAAAGCAATGTCTTTAATGTCTTAAACGCCGGGCCGATTAAACCCTAACATGTGAGGATGGCATGATAAGGGAAATGCGGGAAAAGGATGTTCCTGATGTGACTCGTTTGGCGAATAGGATTATGCCTTTTGCTTGGTCGGTTGCTGTTTTTCACAGTTGTTTGCGTTCTAATTATAAATCCTTTGTGTTAGAGAAAGAGGCTCGTATTGTTGGCTTTATTATTCTTTTGTTGATGCCGTCTGAATTGCATCTAATGAATATTGGTGTAGATCATGCTTTTCAACGTCAAGGTTTAGCAAAGGAGCTTCTTAAAGATGCCTTGCAGATGAGTGTGGGCGATACTGTTTTAACCGATAGTGCCCAAGTTTCCTGCGGAGAAAACTGTATAGCGACAAGCGAACTTTTATTGGAAGTTAGACGCTCTAATAAAGCAGCGATTACCTTTTATCGCTCTGTTGGTTTTTCACAATTTGCTATTCGTAAAAATTATTATAAAACTAAGTGGGGTAATGAGGACGCGGTTTTGATGCGTTTACCACTGTTTCAAGCCCGATAAATCATTCTATGGCAAGCCGGTCCTGTTATGGGGCAGGAGCAGTTGGAAGTGGGGTCGGTGCTGTATTTGCTTCACTGGCCGCAGCTTTTTCAAGATCTTTGGTGAGTTCTTCCCCGGGTGTAGGTTTGGGTGATAAAAAGTTTTTCAGCGTGTGTCCGAGATCATGAGCAGCGTCTTTGACCCCTTTGAAGTTAGTTTCTATTTCTTGCTCAAAGGTTTCATTAAATCGCTCTAGGGCTTGATTCACAATCATTCCATCTTCAGCATCGAGTGCAGCAAGACCGGCGCCGGTTGCCCCTGCTGTTACAAGCAGATCGTGATCGCTCATATTCTCATGAGTCTGGATATCCTGTTCAGTTAAGTATTCGTGCTCTTCATTTTCAGCTTTTTCTTCGGCTTGAGCCATAATGTTCATGGCCTCAATATTGGCTGCTTGTTGATTAGCGGCTTCGCGAATAAACATATTGTTATCACCCGTGGCATTGATCATGCCGGCAGCAGTATTGTGGTCATTGGCGGTTTTTTGTTTTGGCTGCAGTTTGTCAAGTGTGCGCTTAGCAATAAGATTGATTTGTCGTTGGATCGCAATAAGCGAGCTGGTGCCGCTCATACGTGGATTTAGGGCGGATAGATTACCAACGATTTGGATATCATTTCGTAGTTGTGCGCTGATCATTTGCGGTGTGAGCTGCCATTTGTGACGCCTTTGCAAGTCTTTAGTAATTTGATGGACTCTTTGGTTCACATCTTTGATTAGCTGTTTTTTAATTCTTGCAGGAAGGTTTCGGGCTGCCATTATGTGTTCCTTATACAAAAAATAAACAATTTATTGCTGTTTATACTCATTTTATCCAATTATACAGCATAAAGCTTAAAGCACGCTTAAATTTTTGGTAAAATTTTGCCTTAATTTGTTGGATCGTGAGCAGGAATCGCATTATACTCACGTATCGGTAATAAGATTGATAGGTTGTAATGAGTATATCACTAACGAAATATATCAAGCGATCAGTTACTTTGCTACTGATTACAGGTAGTGTTGCCGCTTACTTTGGTTTTACTTTGAACCGTGCGCAAGCACAAAAGCCTGCTAAGACAGCGGTAAAGTCAGCTATTTTTGTCAAGGTAACACATGTTCAAAAAGAAGACATGCCTAGTTTTGTAGATGCCCTGGGTAGTTTATCTGCTGTGCAAAAAGTGTCTATTAGCGCAGAGGTATCTGGCCGAATTACTGGCATTAACTTTAAAAATGGTCAACAAGTAGGTAAAGGTATGCCTATCGTGCAGTTGGATAATGGTAAGGCACAAGCCGATTATCAATCTGCTGTAACCGCATTGAAGTTAAGTCAGACAAAATATGATCGTTCTAAATCTTTGGTCAATGTGGCCATTTCAAAGCAAGAGCTGGCACAGCTGCAAGCCGATGTGCAAAGTAAGCAAGCTGATGTGAAGAAAGCACAAACCACCTTAAACCAAAAAGAGATTGTCGCGCCATTTGCGGGTGTGTTAGGCGCATTTAGCGTCAATGTGGGTGATTTTATCAATGCGGGCGATGATCTAGTGACGCTTGTAAATACCCAGCAATTACGTGTTGATTACAGTATTCCTGAAACCTATGTTCCTAAGCTTAAACTTGGCCAGTTAGTGCGGCTAACAGTTAGCGCTTATCCGAATAAAGTCTTTTATGGCACAGTTACCTTTATCTCACCCACTATTGATGCTAGTACGCGTTCTGTATCCGTACAGGCGGTGGTATCCAACACGAAAGGCTTATTGTCTCCTGGGATGTTTGTTCGCGTTTCACAGCAAATTGACGTAACCAAAGGGGCGCTTACCATACCGGCGGATGCGGTGATGGCAGATGTTAAAGGTTATTATGTTTACAAAGTAATCAATGGGAAGGCTGTGCAAACCTATGTGACAGTGGGATCGCGCCAAAGTGAAAAAGCGCAGATCACCAAAGGTGTAACCTCAAGTGATGTTATTGTGCTGGCCGGGCAGCAAAAACTAAATGATGGTTCTAGTGTTAAAGTAATTGTCAAAACTTAAGTTTTGTTAAAAGTAAAAACAGTTGTTAGAACTGATACCATCCTGACATTAAACCTGTGTCTTGTGCATAAACCATGGTGCTCAAAGCGACCAGCAATTACACTCTACACAAATCCCTGAGCGCTTTTCTGAAAGTGTGAAAAACTAGCAGAAGGAAAGAAGGGTCTTTTGCGTCGGGGCATAACCGTACTCGTAGCAGCTTAAGATCTCTTGATGCAACAGCCATGCCGACAAGATCTGTAAGAGCTTAGCCTATGGATAGGCGGTCCCATTTGTGGCCAATCTTCCGCGTAAAATGCTTTCAAAGTGCGAGCTGACACAAGTTCGCTGCGCGCTTTGAAAGCATTTTACGCGAAACCTTGGCTCACAAATGGAACCGCGCAGTACATAAAGTCATATACCCTGAACTGTTACCAAGATCTCAGCTTTCGTTGGAGTTTGGGGTAACATTTTTGAGTCAGTGCCGTTTTATCTTTTGCTCATCGCCTTAAAAAAAGCGCTGTTCTTTGCCATTATTTTGGCAAGTAAGAAGATTTTTTTACCAGACCGCTGTAATCCGTTAAAAAAAATACATTTTTAGGCAGGGTTCAGATTTATGGTCTACACTGATTATTGAGGGATGATAATTTTCAATAAGTTGAATGGTGTTCTTGCTAGATGGAAAAAAAACAAACAAATCGTTTTTGTCCGCCATGGTGGCTTAGAAACCCCCATATACAATCTTGTTTAAATACCGTTATCCGTCCAAGCTTCAAAGAAATTATCGAATGGGAACAGCTTGAGTTGCCTGATGGTGATTTTGTTGACCTATGTTGGGCAGGGAAGCCGGGTAATCCTATTGTTATTTTGTTACATGGGTTAGAAGGCTCCGTTCGTTCTCCTTATATTCAATTTATGTTAAACGCATTGGTTGAAGATAATAAACGTGTTGTGGTGATGCATTTTCGTGGCTGTAGTGGGCGTCCTAATCGTTTGTCACGTAGTTACCATGCTAGTGACTATCACGACTTGGCAGCGCTCGTAACCATTTTAAAAGAGCGTTATCCAAAGGTGCCTTTGCGGGCTGTGGGTTTTTCGATGGGTGGGAATGTGTTGTTGCACTATCTCCATCTTCATCCTAAAGCGCCCATTGAATCAGCGGTGGTGGTGTCGATTCCTTTTGAATTGGACAAATGCATTGATCACCTTCCATTTTTTTATGCGCGTAACTTACTGAGAACAATGAAGCGCAAGATGACCGATAAAATTAAATCAGGCTATGCGATGCCGGTTAGTATGAATGATTTGAAAAGTGTTAAACACTTTCGTGAATTTGATAATTACATCACCGCGCCAATGAATGGTTTTGAGAATGCCCAGGATTATTATGAGCGTTCAACCGTTCGACATTTTCTTAAAGATATCCAACAAAAACTTCTTATCATTCACGCTAAAGATGACCCGCTTATTCCAGCGCTCTCGGTGCCAAGTATCAAAGAGCTATCGCCAACGACCTTGTTTGATCTTTTTGAGTCGGGTGGGCATATGGGATTTCTGCATGGGCAATATCCGTGGAAAGTTGAATATTGGCTGCAAGACCGAATTCTGGATTTTTTAGATAAGTCTGTATAAAATTATACTAGCGTTATTTAACTATTGGATGAGGGCATCATTTTGCTGCTTGATGTTAAGAAATATAATTTTCCTGGGGCTATACTCAGCGTCTGCAAGGCAGGTAAAACGATTGAGCATCAAACCGCTGGCTATAGCGATGTCTCCGCCAATAAAGCCGTATCAAGTGATTTACTTATTCAAAATGGTCGCATAACACGTTTATTTACGGCAGCCATTCTGTTGCGCTTAGTTGATAATGGAGCCTTGGATTTAGAAGCGCCATTGGAATTGGTGGCGAAACGGCATCAACAAGACAGTGGCGTTTTAAAGCTGATTGTCACGCAATACCCTTATTTAAAACCAATTACCATCCGTGAGCTGTTAAACCATACCAGTGGAATTCCAGGGTATGATAAAACGGCAGTGTATGAGAAGCGCTTTGCGAAAAATCCAAAAAAAGTATGGCAGGCTGAGGGTTATTTGGACTTGATTACCGGTACAGGGATACGTTATCAATCCGGGTATAATATGCCCGTGCGTGGTTTTTTTGGTGATTCAGCGACGAATTATATTCTTGCCGGGTTGGTGATGGAAGCTGTGGCAGGTAAACGAACGTCGCAAAATATGAGTGAGCTGTTTTTACAGTTTAAAATGAAAGATACGTTTTACTTTCCTTATGGAATTCTTAACGAAGATCTCTTGCCGCGTCTTATGCATGGCTATTTGCCGGTGTCGCACCCGCATGCTGATGCTTTTTCAAAACTACCTATTAATACTTATAACAATAACCGTGAATTACAGGTCTATGATGTCACTAGCGCCTATAATTTCAATGGGCTGGGTAATTCAGCAACGGTATCAACAACATCTGATTTGATTCGATTTATGAGATTGCTAATGAACTGTGATGTGGTGCAGGGCAGTTTTAAAAGTTTATTTACGACCGTTCCTGTTAGCGCTAAAAAAGATGGTGTTATTGACCAGTATGGCTTAGGTATTTATAAGACAATTATGCCAAAATACGGTGAAATTGTTTGGTCGGTGGGTAATAGCTATGGTTATGCGGTGTTGCTTGCGCATGCACTGGAAAAAGATATTACTTTCGTTTTGGCTTTAAATGCTAGCCGTCAAAAAATTAATTTACATAACAGTGGGATAGTCGCTAACGTTCTAGCTAATCTTCTCTAGCCCCGATTCTTGCTTTGACCCTTTAATATCCTCTTAATTCTAGTATGTTACCTTTTGTGTATGCAAAGTTGGAGGTATAGAAATGCGTGTGGCTGATAAATTAACCGGTGATAAAGTAGCAGATGAGAAAGAGATTCGCTATCAACAAAAGTTAGACAGACGTAGAAAATTACTGCATATAGAGTATGCTCAGTTGGCTAGATTTGAGTTTTCCGGGCCGCAATTAAAAGAGCTTAGGGAGATATATGCGCTAATTACAGTTCAAAGTGTAGAGGTATCGCAGATTTTACAAGGTGGAGGTGAGTCATATCAGTTTTCACAGTTAGATGATCAGGTATTGTCTTTAGATAGGCGTCTTGCTTATTGCCGTAAGGATGTTTTTAATTTCTTTAAAGGTATTTGTAACAGGGTCCATAAGTTTTGTGAAGAAAATAGAGGTAACAAGCAATTTGAACACGATATTATGGAGCTTCATGAGCTTTTGGAGAAAACAAAAGTTAATCCATTGGCTAGTCAAAGTGATAAAAGAATATTGACGAATTTTCAAGAAAGACTTGGTAAGGGTATGGAAGCATTATATGGAGGTTATAAAAATTTTCATGTTCTCCAAATTATAGGTGATGTGCGTGCTAAGATAAGAAACGCTTTAGATAGACGGGCAAAAGGCTTTGAAATGTTTCTTGAGGAAAGGCAAAAAAATGATTTATCAGGAAGTCCTATGTCCCTACTTAGCTTGTCAATAGCCCAGTCTGCTTTTGCAAAAGCAACTGATATTGATGGTTTGCTTAAGGCCTACAAAAACCAGTTAACTAAAGAGGTGGAAAAGATGCTGGCAATTCTTGCGCTGGCAAACGATTCATCGTTTCGAGCTGAAATTTCCAAGGTGATGGGGCGACTAACGTTATCGGAAGAAGAGCAGAAAGCATCTTTTTCTAGGGTGTTAGGAAAAACAGAAGGGGAAATTGCCAATGCCTTAGCTTTTGCAGATGGCGCAGATCTTTCCTTATTGCCACCTAAATACCAAGATAAATACTTACAGCAAGCAAAAGAATATAATTCTAGCCAGCGATTGGCCGCTTATAGTGGGCCAGAATTTTTTACTGCTAAGAAAAGCTTAGAAAAGAGCGGTATTAGACTCGAAAGTAAGCGTGACTATACTATTTCTGATGAAGATAAGACCATTGTTGAGGCGGTAGGTGTTTTATTGGCTGACAATAATTTGCCACAGATGATGGCAGACTATAAATGTTACGACAAGCGAATAGGTGTTTATAAATTTATGCTAAAGGAAGAAAAACGAATAGAGGAAAAGAGTTTGCAAGCGTTGGCAGAAAACGGGGATGGAAAAGAGTCTAAGGATGAGATTGATGCGCAAAGGATAAGAATAAAGGAGGCGGCATTTGAACGATGTATGGAAATCAATAAGCAAATAGATGCGGAGCAAGTACGGTTGGCAGCAGTATTGGAACCCTTGCAACAAGTAGGACGCAATATTGCCATTGTAGTGGAAAAATTAGCTTCTAACGATATTAAAAGATCATTGGGTGACGTTATTTCGCAGTCGTATTTGTCAAGGTTGATTTTGCTAACCATGGTGACCCCAGAGCTGCTGAAAGCGAGGGGTTTTGGCAGCGAGCATTGCAATGGAGGCGTCATGGATAAAGAAGGTAAAAAGCGCAAGGCAAGCGTTAATTTATCTATGGGTGGTTATTAGGTTTGTTTTTTACGTTTATTATTGCTGCGATGTTCATATAGGTAGAGCATAGACGGCACAAGAATTAATATTAAACCCGTAGCAAGCATTAAACCAAAAACAATCGAAACCGCCATCGGTATAAGAAATTGTGCTTGCAATGAAGTCTCAAATAACAGGGGTAGTAGACCGGCAATAGTGGTAATAGAGGTTAGGATGACAGGGCGCAGACGTTGACACGCGGCGTCAATAATCGATTGGCGAAAAGGTGTATCATAGTGCCGCAATTTTTTATAGCGGTTAATTAAAATAATTGAATCGTTAATAACAATACCCGAAAGCCCGAATAAACCAAATAAAGATAAAATAGTTACATCAATGCCCATAAAAATATGGCCCCAAATAGCGCCCACCAACCCTAAGGGAATAATAGCCATAATTAACAGTGGCCAACCATAGGATGAGAAAGTCCACGCAAGAATAATATAAATAAGCGTTAGAGCAATCACTAGCCCGTAGAGCATATCGTCAATGGTTTCTGCTTGCTCTTCCGCGCGGCCACCAAAGGCGACTTTAACATCGTATTTCTTTTTTAGTTCAGGAATGACTTTTTGATTTAACGCTTGCAAAATTTCATTGGTGTTACTGACTTTGGCATCAACATCTGCAGTGATTTGTACTGTCAATTTGGAGTCGCGATGAGTCAGTTCATCAAAGCCGCGTGAGGTTTTTAAGGAGACCACGCTGCCAAGGGGAACAATATTTTTATTGGGTGTCACAATGGGGAGGCTTTCTAAGATGCCTGTTTGGTAGCGTTCGCTATTCGGTAGCATAATGCGAACTTCGATTTCATCATTGGGCTCATGGAAAATTTGCACCACTTTTCCATTAAAAGCAGCGCGCAGTTGCTTGCCGACTTCAGCATTTGTTAATTGCAGTGCGTGTGCTTGAGAGTTTAAAGTGTAGAGAATATGATTTTTACCAAAGGGAAGGTCGTCAGTAACGTTACTAACACCAGCCATGCTGTCTAGTATATTTCTTAGCTCTGTCGATGCTGTTTTTAATGATTGTAAATTATCTCCTGAGATGGCGATATCAATATCCCGTCCTGGCGGCCCAGCGCGCGGAGCTGAGATGGTGAAGCTTTCTAATCCTGCCGGTAATATAATATTATTTCGCCACGCTTGGATAAAGTCTTCATTAGTAAACCAGCGTTTATCAGCTGAAATCAATTCAATATTCATTGATGCATATTGTTCGCCATGTTTGGAAAGGCCATCGCGTGAAACGGTGCTACGGTTTTGAAAGCTGGCATGGGCGACGACAACGGATTTCCCTCTTTTGCTAAGTTCATCGTTGGTTTTTATTAAGCTATTTTCTAAGCTTTGCAAGAAAGCTTTGGTTACTTTTTCGGGCGTACCAGCAGCAAATTGCGCATTAACCTGAATACGTGTCCCTTCCGGGGCGGGGAAAAAATTAAATTTAAGATGGCCTGATAATACAATGCCAAGCGTAATAATAATTAGGCCAAAAGAGATGCTAATAGCATACCAAGCATGGTTTAAGGTGAAAGCAATAAAGCGGCGAAAATATTTTTCTCGAAATTGCATAAAATATTTTTGTAAAATAGGTTCGCGTGGTGAGAGCTTGTGCCCACTTTGATAGAGATGGCCGGGTAGTACCAAAAAGCACTCAATTAAAGAAGCGATAATGACACAGATGGCGATTAATGGAATATCAAAAAGAATTTGCCCAATGATACCGCCAACAATCATTAATGGTAAAAAGGCAGCAATGGTTGTTAATGAGGAAGCCATGATGGGCTGCACCATCATATGTGTGCCTTTCTTTACAGCTTCTAGCAATGGTGTTTTTTTCTGTAATTGCGAGAGTACTTCTTCGCCGACAACAATGGAGTCATCAATAATAATACCGAGTGTCATAATCATGGCAAACAGGCTGACCATATTAATGCTGCCACCGATTAAATATAGTACCGCAATAGCCGCTAGAAAGGAGGCAGGAATACCAACAGCTACCCAGAATGCGGTGCGTATATTAAGTAGTAAAAAGAGTAATAGTAAAATAAGTAATAAGCCCCAGAAGGCATTTTTAAGGAGCAAGTTGATGCGTTCTTTAATTAATTTCCAGCTTTCAAAGTAAGGTGTGACACTAATGCCTTTGGGTAGTGTTGGGCGAATTTCTGCAAGCCATTTATTTAAAATCTTTGCGGAGGTTAGGGCGTTGCTATTTTCAGTGCGAAACAGGGTAAGTTCCACAGCTGGTTTTTCCTTGTAGCTAACGTGAGTCTGTGTGCTTTTCGCGCGACGCGTAATCGTAGCAATATCGCCCAAACGAATTAAACGTCCTTGGTTATCATGAAGTATCGGTAGTTTTGCAAATCCTTTAACTGTACGTTTTTGATTTAAACCACGAAGCTCTTGTGCAACATCATGTTTACCAACACTGCCGGCAGGTATGTCGCGACTGTGATCACTGATCTGTCGAGCAATTTGTTCTAAGCTTACATGCAAGGAAGCTAACTCTTTAGCGGGAACTTCAATAGCGATTTCCTGTTTGGGTAATCCTGTAATATTGATCTTGGCGATACCTTGATTCAGCAGTTCTCTTTCGAATTTATGAATTAATGGTCTTAATTCATCTAGATTTTTACTGCCAGCAACAATTAAGCGCGCGACTTCTTCATAGGGAACAATTCTATTGATAATAGGTGGATCGGATTCTTCAGGTAAGTTTTTTACTTGGCTGACACGTTGCTTGACTTGGTCTAGCGCCTCAATCATGTCGGTGCCAGAGTTAAATTCAATTGTGATTTTCCCGCTGCCTAATCTACTGCGTGACGTTACCTTCTTAACATTATCAACATCGCGAATTTCATCTTCAATCGGTACAACAATGGCTCGTTCGATATCTTCAGCATTTGCCCCTGACCAATCAATGGTGACGTTAATAAAATTTAAATCAAACGTTGGCAGGAATTGTGTGTTTATTTTTGAAAGCGCAAAGGCACCGCCAATGATCATGATTAGCATTAATAAATTAGCTGCAACGCGGTGCGTAGCGAAAAGTTCAATGAGACTTTTTCGCATTATTATTTCCTGCAGTGATGGGCTTTACTTTTAATCCCGTAATGGCATTGGGTAGGTGCGTGGTAAGAATGACGTCACCTGTTTTAAGCTCTTTTCCTTTGACGATTACCAGCCGCTCATTGTTTTTCTCATATTGGTTGCCAAGATGTTTGACGTTCGTTGCTTCAAGATATCCATTAATTACTTTGTAGATGCGGTTGCCATTATACAATGATTCAACCGGTAGTAACGCTGAGTTTTCTATGGGGGGTAGGTTGACAATAATTGGTAGTGATAAGCCGATGGGTAATTTGATGGGGTCAACAAGGATAAAAATTCCGTCAATGGTGCCAAGACCTTCGCCGATATTGCCACTGAGTCTTTCTAACACGATGCTGATGTCTTTGCCGTCAGTGTTTTGCGCAAATGCGCGAATAATTTGATGAGTGTTAATCGCTCGCTGTGCGCCCGCTACATAGCGGCGTGGTATCTGTGCTTTTATTTCTAAAACTGAAGGGTCATACATTTCAACGATCACTTCGCCAGGTTGTACGCGATCACCTACGGATACCATTAGTTTTGTTACTCTACCATCAAAGGGTGCGACGATATTGGCGCGAGTTATATCGAGCTTTGCACTTTCGAGTAAGGCGTCAGCTTTTGCTAATTTTGCTTTTAGCTGCTCAAGACGATGGTCATGATTTTTCAACGCTAAATCGCGATTAGTGGTTAGCAGCGCTTGCTTGTTAAACTCGCTTGCTGCACGGTCAACATCTGAAGCGGCGATATATTTTTTAGCCGCTAGGACTTTTAAGCGCTCCATTTCTTTTTTAGCTAAGTTATACATTGTTTTTTCATGATCAAGTGCTAGCTTGTTGGCTTTGTAGAGATTTTTTTCTTGTAGCAGCTGTGCTTCTAGGTCTTTTTTTTCTGCTAGGCGTTGTTGAAGAATAATATTGGCGTCACGTTCATCCAATTTAACCAGCAGTTGTCCCTTTTTGACCGATTCACCCACTAGGATAGGTGTTGCTTTAACAAAAGCAGTAATGGCCGCTTCCAGTTTGGTATGGCGTGGGGTTTGTACTTTGCCATACAGAATAATTTGTGGTGTTTGGTTACCTAAAATAATTGATTGTGTATGTACTGGCCAAGATTGTTGTTTTGGCGCTAGTTCATCACCTGAGGGTTTGAAAAAATAGAGCAGTAGAAAAACAGCAACGCTAAAGACAATAATTCCGAGCGGAATTAGTACGCGTGGCGATTTCAATTTTGGTGATTTCCATATCATCTTGATAGTTTAACAAATTTCATGGTTTGAGTTCTAGGGATGAATGATCTCAGAAGGTAATTGTTTGCTAGTGTTCCAATTGTATTTTTTAAGTTAAAGGATTGTAGGTCGTTGAGGCTGTTATGGTTAATTTTGCGGCATAGAAATAATATAACCTATTGATTATTAAGTGATTAATACGATAAACATTTCTTTGCAATACTTCTGAAATTGTGTCCATAAATTATCTGGTTTAGACTGCACTTAATTGTTCAATATTATTCTATGGGGGGGGGACAATGAGAAGATTTGGTGGTCGCGGTGGCGCGATGATTTTAACTGGAGCAGCAAATACAGCTGATATTCCTACTTTTAATAATGCAACGCCCGTTAATGCAACAGCTATGGCGACAGTCAATACGAATGCTACGACAATGTACAATGCTTCACATGAGTCAGTTGGCACTCCATGGATGCAGTCTGAGACTATGCAACTGCACCCTAGTTTACGTAACGCTACTGTAGATCCGCAAGCGTATCGGCAGGTTATTGTGCAGAAGGCTTGGGAGGTGGCTAAAGCCAGCGGTCAATGGATCCAAAGAGGGCGTTCATGGGTATGGAGAAATAGGTACTATATAGGTTTAGCTGTAGCTTATGTTGTTTATAAGAACTATCAGGTGTGGAACTTTGATTTTGAAACCGTACCGGTTAAGGGTAATCAAGAGGCATTCTTTCAGGACCTTTTGGATAAATATTACAGTGGTGATATCACTAACTCAGATGTTGTTGCAGAGGGTATGGGTAAATTTGCAGACGATGTTAAATTCAAGCTATTGTTAAATAACATTTTTATTCAGGTCGAGCATGAGAAAAATCCTGCTGAAGACAAAAATAACAAAGTCCATGAGGTGATTGGTAGCCCTAAAAACGGAGGGCATGCCAGTAGTTATGCTTGGGATACAGGTGTTAGGCTTGATGTTGAAAGTGAAAAGCACTCTGCTAAACTGCATGAGAAAAAGATAGCATTCGCAAAAGAATGGCTTTTACGTTCATTTGGAGCTTTTGGATCCTCAACTACTGAAGGGATGATACCTAGCGAAACTGAAAAGGCGATTGATGCTGTTCTCGCAGGCAGAGATCATGTTACTTTACCAAAAGATTTATTTTCACCCGTAGAGTTACCCGGTGGTTATGTGGGTTTTCGCATCGTTGCTAAAACCGAGGCTGATCATGCGCTTTCTGGTAATTTGGTTCATATTTGCGTTATTAGTCCCACAGGAAAGGTTTTGACTGGGCGCACTGGGGTTGGGAAAAGTCCTCTTCCTGTTGTCTCCCCTGTGGTTGATAAGGTGAACAATGTTATTGGGCCGCGTTATTGGCGTATGGCTGATATGGTTAATGCAGCTTCTTTAGAACCAGATCCAAAAATGAAAAAAGAAATGGCTACGCAAATGAGGCATTATGCTGCAACGACTAAACTGGCCAATACTGCTTATTCGCAGATGCCTTATGCTGCTTTGACTGGCGGAACCTATTTGCAAGGAGCGATGCAGAGGGCTGGTGTTTTGGCGGCGGGTAAAGGTACTCAAATGGCCCACCATTTTTACAATAAACCAGAAGATTATATTGATCCGGAGAGGCTTGCAGAGTGGTTAGAGAATACGGGTTACACTGATGTTGCGTAAGTATTTTTCATGCTACAGTTGGGCTAATAAAATTGAGCATATCGCCTCCACTGCATAGAGTAGGGATCGCTCCCCGCGGTAGGGAACTTGTTTTTCGAAGTTTTTATGCTGTTGTTGTGAAGATATTTTAATAGACAATGGCATATGCGAAGGTTCGGTTTCTCCTTGCCAATATGCCTTTAGGCCTTTAACTTCTACTTTAATTGCTGCCTCATTGTCGGAAAATGACAGCATTTTGGCTGTCTTTGGTGCGAGTAGGGTTTTTTCGAGCCGACCACCCGTGGCAAGATCGCTGATAGCCATTTTCTCTTCTAAGTTGCTTAGTTTATTAATTAATTGTTGCGATGCTGTTTGCTGCTGGTCGCTGATAACTGCATGGCCAATTTCTTGCAATAGTTTTTCTGTTTCTGCATCTAGGTATTCTTGATTGTCGCTTATCAACTTCACTTCAAGATAGGGGTAGCTTACCCGATAGCCCAGACGACAGCGGTTTTTATCAATAACGGCTTCTAACTGCTCAGCAACACTGCTTTCACTAACACCAAATAAAAGCCATGAGCGTCTGTAGAGTTGTTGGGCGTAACTTTTGTCTAGTAGCAGCGGCAAAACTTCTTGCTCGAATAAAGGAAGACACTCATTGGGAGGGCCAGGCAGCATAAAGTAGTCTTTACCGTCTTTTTCTAGGTGGCAAGCGGCAGCTGTGCCATTGGGGTTAAAGATTAAGTTCGCGCCGGTAGGAAACATCGCCTGCTGGCGATTGCTCTCTGGAATATCTAGGCGAATTTTGGTTAGCATATCGACAATCCATTGCCAGGCTTCTGGGGAAAATTCCAGTTCTAAGCCTAGCGCATCCGCAAAGCCAAAGCGTGTTTTATCATCAGAGGTAGGCCCAAGGCCGCCAATGGTAATAATGGCATCGTGGTCAGTAGCTAAATACTCAATGGCTGCTTGGATTTCGGCGGTGTCGTCAGAAACGGTGACTTGCCTGCCGGGTTGAATATTTTGGTCGATAAAATGCCGGGTGAAATACTGTCCGTTAGTATTTAATATGTCGCCGTTGACTAGCTCATCACCGGTGGCGACCAAGCCAACACGTTTTAGTCTTTCCATTCGCGTTCCAGGTATTGTAATTTATCAGGCGTATCTTTCCACTCATCTGCGTCCTCGGGTGCTGGCTTTATCGCCGTGATAATTGGCCATTTGGCGGCTAATTCTTCATTAAGCTGCAGGAATGATTGTTTATCTTCTGGTAAATCATCTTCGGCATAAATGGCATCCACTGGGCACTCGGGTACGCAAAGGTTGCAATCTATACACTCTTCGGGGTCGATAACCAGCATATTGGGCCCTTCATGAAAACAGTCGACGGGGCAAACTTCCACACAATCGGTGTATTTGCAGCGAATGCAGTTATCGATAACAACAAAGGTCATGGGGGAGAACTCCTTACTCTGGGTCTTTTAGCTAGAAGGATTATAGTGTAATCTAGCGCCGATAATAAAGTATTTCAAAGGTGAGAAAAGATGGTTACACCCGAAAATATCAAAGAGTGGATCGAAGCTGGTTTGCCGGAAAGCCAGGTGGTTGCCGATGGCGATGGACATCATTTTGAAGCGGTGGTTGTTTGTGCAAATTTTGCTGGAAAGAACACCATTGCTAGGCATCGCATGGTCTATGACGCTTTAGGTGATCGTATGAAGGCGGAAATTCATGCTTTATCGTTAAAAACCCTGACCCCTGAAGAACAGAGAGTAAAATAAATGAGCATACAAGAAAAGATCAAAGAGCAAATCGACAATAACGCGATTGTTTTGTATATGAAAGGTACGCCAGACTTTCCACAATGCGGATTTTCTGGACGCGTGACGCAGATTCTGCGCGAATGTGGTGTTGAGTATTTTAGCGTCAATGTGTTGGAAGATCCTGATATTCGCCAAGGCATTAAAGATTTCTCAAATTGGCCAACGATCCCCCAGCTTTATGTTAAGGGTGAGTTTGTCGGTGGTTGTGACATCGTCAATGAGATGTTTGAAAATGGGGAGTTGGCCGAGGTTTTGTCTAAATAATGCTTTAGCGCTAAGGTGTTATCTCTTTCCCTCCGTTGCCGGCCTAAATATAGTTATACATTAGTAAAACATGTTATATTTTTGTATAATTATGGTAGGTAGGTAATAGAGGTAAGTGAGATGACTCGTTTGGTAATTCGAAAATCAGGTGGTGCTAATATTATTAGCATTCCTAAAGCAGTGCTTAAAGTGCTGGGTCTGCATGCTGATTCTGCAGTTGATATGGCTCTAGAGGGTAATCGAATCATATTGACACCTGTGGAAGAAAAAATGACTTTGCAGGATGTGTTGGCAGGCAGTCCTAAAGAGCGACTAGTTTCTGCGCAAGACCGCCAGTGGCTGGAAGACGATGATGTAGGTAAGGAAGAAGACTAATGCCTTATATTCCTGACAAAGGTGACATTATTTGGTTTGACTTTAATCCGAGTAGTAGTAGAGAAATTATTAAGCATCGTCCTGCCTTTGTCATTTCAAGAAAAGCCTTTAATGAGCACGTTGGTTTGTCCATCGTTGCCCCGATTACCAGCACTGTGCGAGGGATTAAGCTTGAAGTGGTTTTGCCTGATGAGTTAGAAACTGCTGGTGCAGTGCTTATTCATCAGTTAAAGTCGCAAGACTTTGTTTACCGGCAAGCAAAGTTTATTGAAAAGGCGCCATTGTATATTACCGATAAAGTCACTGAGTTGGTTAATATTATCGTTAATTAATAGCGCATCAACCAAGCTATTCTTCCCCCAAATCCCAAATATCTTTATCTTTTTCAACAACTGTGGCATGATCACGCAGCTTATAGATGTGTTCGTATTTGTCGATTTCAGCTTGTTGTGCAGGGGACTTGGCGTTCGATTCGTTGAACTCAGCTAGTTTCTTGTCGATTTCACTAACAAAATGTTTGTCGATGGGTTTCATAGGGAGTTAACCTCTGGTTACAATGTGTATATGACAAAGCATGAACTTAAACTGAATGGCTACAGTTTTCAAGAGCTCTTTGCCCCCGAGGGATTAAAGCGCCTAGACGATCATTTCCTCTCTTATTTATATAATGCCGATCAATTGCTGCATGATCAACTGTGTAGTTTTCGCTCTGGTGTTGAGCTGGCGCCTAAAGAACTGAGCCAGCTTATTATTAGTTGCGCTCCTATCCTTGAAGCGTTTATGGCAGAACTGTTTGATATTGAAGAACAGGTTGGTCAAAAACAAGCTAGTCTGTTAAGTCAAAATCCTATTTTTATTTTTAAAAAACACTTTATTCATCGTGAGGCGAAAAGAGCGCTGAAAAAGGCGGATGAGTTTGCTGATTTTGCAACGCTTGATGCGTGGTTGCGTCAGCAATTAAAAGAGGCGGCCATCGATGAAGCGGATCTTGAGTTAAGTGTTGCTCGTTGGGCAGCAGGCCTACTGCAAGAACCTGACTTGCATGTCGGAGAAATTGAGCGTTTAGTGCACTGGTGTGTTAAGGCGATAACGACCCCTGAGGGGCAAAAGGCGGTCGCCGCCTGGGTTAGTTTCCATGCGCCTGCGCGATTAAACTACGCTAATTTAGTTACAACAGCACCGGTTGCTGATGACCCCATAGGTCGCTTAGAAGGGCCGCAAGAACATTTTCGTCAGCGTGATGGTTTTGCTTTAACCGATGAGCGAATGAATCAACGAGAAGTGTTAGATGAAATTCATTATTGTGTTTACTGCCATAAAAATGATGGTGATTTCTGCTCAAAGGGTTTCCCCGTCAAAAAAACTGCGCCGGAGTTAGGGTTAAAAATAAACCCGCTTGGCGATAGTTTAACTGGCTGCCCTTTAGAAGAAAAAATTTCTGAAATGCATTGGCTTAAAAAAGCGGGCTATTCCATTGCGGCTTTAGCGGCAGTAATGATCGATAACCCGATGTGTCCAGCAACGGGGCACCGTATTTGTAACGATTGCATGAAAGCCTGCATTTATCAAAAGCAAGAACCGGTCAATATTCCACAAGTTGAAACACATGTATTGACGGATGTGTTGTCTTTGCCGTGGGGTGTGGAAATTTATGATTTGTTAACGCGATGGAACCCGCTGCGACCCACGCAATGGGTGGCTAAGCCGTATAACAGTAAAAAAATACTGATTATGGGCATGGGGCCCGCAGGTTTTACCCTTGCACATCATCTATTGATGGAAGGTTTTGCGGTCGTTGGTATGGAAGGCTTGAAAATTGAGCCGCTAAATCCAGCGCTTGTTCATGAGCCTATTTTTGATTACGACAGTTTAAAAGAAAGCTTAGATGACCGTGTGATGGCCGGGTTTGGCGGTGTTGCTGAGTATGGCATTACCGTGCGCTGGGATAAAAACTTTTTAAAATTAATTTATATCAGCTTGTCGAGACGGCCTTATTTTCAGGTGTATGGTGGTGTGCGTTTTGGTGGTACGTTAAAAGTTGATGATGCTTGGACTTATGGTTTTGATCATTTAGCTATTGCCGTAGGCGCTGGTTTGCCGCGCGAGTTGGCTATTCCCAATAGCTTGGCGCCAGGCATGCGACAAGCTAATGATTTTTTAATGGCATTGCAACTGACTGGTGCGGCGAAGTCATCCAGCTTGGCCAATTTGCAAGTGCGCTTGCCTGCTGTGGTCATTGGCGGTGGCTTAACGGGTATTGATACGGCAACAGAAGTGCAAGCTTATTATATTAAGCAAGTTGAAAAGGTATTATATCGCTACCAAACCTTGGTTGAGTATTTTGGCGAGGAAAAAGTACGTCAGCAATTTAAGCCGGCGGCGCTTGAAATTTTAGAAGAGTTTATTGCTCATGGTTTATTGGTCAAAGCTGAGCGTGACGCAGCCGCCAAGGAAAATCGCCAAGCGGATTTTCTTTCTTTGTTGCGTCAATGGGGTGGGGTTACGGTCGCTTATCGTCGCACCATGCAAGAGTCGCCTGCTTACCGTCGTAATCATGAGGAAGTGATTAAAGCGCTTGAGGAAGGCATTTATTATGCTGAAGGCCTAGAACCTAAAGCAGTGCAGCTTGATCATCATGGTTATGTTGCAGCTTTGCGCTGCCAGTGGCGTGTGCAGGATGAAGAAGGCAATTGGATGCAAACCGATGAGGAGCAAACCTTGGCGGCGAAATCCATTTTTGTTGCTACTGGGGCAAAACCGAATATTGCCTATGAGTTTGAGCATCGTGGTACTTTTTTACGAGATGGTTTTAATTATAAACGCTATGAAGATAAAGCGGGTCAGCTTGTTGAAGTAGATCAAATGGGGCATTGTAAAGTGCCGGAGTTTGGTGCTTTTACTAGCTACGAACGTGATCATCATCGCGTTACTTTTCTTGGTGATACGCATCCTGTTTTTCATGGAAGTGTCGTGAAAGCAATAGCATCTGCTAAACGGATATATCCCAGTGTAGTAAAATCGTTAGAGGGTAAAGTATCAATAGGTTCGCAGAAGGAATATCAATCCTTTAAACAACAAATGGAAACACTGTTTACTGCTAAAGTGGTGTCGGTTAAGCGACACACTGAGGATATGGTTGAGCTCACAGTACGTGCACCGATGGCAGCACGAAATTTTTGTCCGGGGCAGTTTTATCGTTTACAAAATTACGAGATGGTAGCTAAAAAATGCGGACAACATAGCGCGGAGAAAACGCGTTTGCAAACAGAGGCGTTGGCGATGATTGGTATTCGTCACCCGCAAATGTTAGATCAGCTTTCTTTTACCGTGATAGAACGTGGTGCAAGTTCGCGTTTAGTTGCAACTTTTCAGCCTGGCGATCCGATCTCTATCATGGGGCCAACCGGTGTGCGTAGTAAGATTCCACAAGAGCCGGAGACCGTTATGATTATCGGTGGTTCGATGGCGGCGGCGCATTTGCGCTCCTTAGGGCCGGCGTTGAAAGAGGCGGGGCATCAGGTCTTTTTTGTTGCATGTATGCAAAGTGGTCAGGAGCGTTATTGTAAAGCGGAATTAGAGGCTGCTGCGGACGTGATTTTATGGCTATCAGAGTCCGGTGGCATGATTAAGCCAGGTCGTGAGCAGGACCGTGCGGTTAGTGGTGAATTAATTACGGCGTTACGAAATTATTGTTTGGGACAATTAAACGGTGAGCATGTACCACCGGTTATTCCACTGGATAAAGTGAATAGAGTCATGGTGGTAGGAGCGCCTAATTTAATTCGCCGTGTTCAGCGTGCTCGCTCTGGGTTGTTAAAAGAATTTATTCACCCTGATACGCAATTTTCTGCCTCAGTTTATGGATCTATGCAGTGCATGCTAAAAGGGGTTTGTGCGCAATGTTTACAATGGCAAATTGATCCAGCCACCGGTAAACGTACGAAAGCGGTTTATGCTTGTTCCTGGCAAGAGCAGCCTATGCAAATGATTGATATAGAAAATATTGATGAACGGTTGTCGCAAAATGCAACGCAAGAAACACTTTCTGGGTTGTGGCTAGATTATCTGTTTGAAAAATATGGTATAATTAGAGTATAAGGCGATTGTGGTAGTTGGGATGGTTAGGTTGTATAATCCCATCCACAGTATTAGCTCTTGGCCATCGATAGGCTACCTTTTGCGAGGTTGAGCGGTACCATCCACAACTGAATAAGATAGAGGGTAAGCTATACATGTTTAAGCAACTGACACACACGGAAGCAGAAAGGCTGATGAATGAAGGCGAAGTGATTGTCGCCGATGTGCGTGACCAGCAAAGCTATGATGAGGCGCACATTAGTAAGGCTATTCACTTGTCAATGTCTGCTTTACAAGACTTTTGTGATAATACTGATAAGGCAACGCCAGTGTTGGTGTATTGCTATCATGGTATTAGCAGCCAGTCTGTTGCAAATCATTTGGTCGATCAAGGATTTTCTCGAGTTTACAGTTTGATTGGTGGGTTTGAAACTTGGAAGTCACATCACCCTACCTCTGATGCGAGTAATTAGAGCAAAGCAATGAGTAGGCAAACAGTATTGCCACAAATTCCTGCATTTGTGGTTCCTCTCACCGAAAGACCAAAAATTCGTGAGGCGCAACAACGTGAGCAGCAAATTTTACGCATTTCTGACTTATTAAAAGTTCAAGATGCCGTTTTGATCGCGCATTATTACACTGATCCTGAGGTGCAAGCCTTAGCGGAATCGACCAATGGTTTTATTGGTGATTCTTTGGCTATGGCGCAATACGGTGTTAAGTCGCCAGCGTCAACCTTAGTGGTTGCGGGTGTGCGTTTTATGGGAGAAACCGCAAAAATCCTTAGCCCGAAAAAGAAAGTGTTGATGCCAACTTTGCAAGCTGAATGCTCTTTGGATCTTGGCTGTCCTGTCGATCAATTTTCCCACTTTTGTGATCAATATCCTGAGCGGGTGGTGGTTGTATATGCCAACACCTCAGCGGCGGTTAAAGCACGTGCGGATTGGGTGGTGACATCGAGCAATGCTTTAGAAATCATTGATCATTTGGATGCGCAGGGTAAAAAGATTCTTTGGGGACCAGATCGGTATTTGGGTGATTATATTCAAAAACAAACCGGTGCGGATATGGTTTTATGGCAAGGTTCTTGTATTGTGCATGAAGAGTTTAAGGCGCAGGCTTTGCTTGATTTAAAAGCGCAGTATCCGCAGGCAGCGGTACTTGTTCATCCTGAATCGCCAGCGTCGGTGGTTGAATTGGCAGATGCGGTGGGGTCTACTTCACATTTGCTGAAGGCTAGTAAGACGATGAGTAATGATACTTTTATTGTGGCTACTGATCGCGGTATTTTTTATAAAATGCAGCAGGCATCGCCGCAAAAAACTTTTATTGAAGCACCTACTGCCGGGCGTTCTGCTACGTGCCGTAGTTGTGGGCATTGTCCTTGGATGGCGATGAATAATTTAGATCGGCTAGAGCATAGTTTATTAGATGGTAGTAACGAGATTGAAGTCGATAAGTCCGTTATTAATGGGGCGCGCGTTTCGCTGCAGCGTATGTTAGATTTTCAGCAGGTGTAGGCTATTGAGTTGCGATAATATTGAAGAGCTAGAGGCTAAGGTTGATTGTTTAAAACTATCTGCCATCAAATATCATATTTTCTTGTGTTGTGATCAGGCTAAGGCGAAGTGTTGTCAGCAGCAAGAGGGTCTTGCGTCGTGGGATTATCTAAAAAAACGTTTGGTTCAGCTTAATTTATTAGGCGAGGGCGGTGTGTATCGCACTAAGGCTAATTGCTTGCGTGTTTGTTGTAAGGGGCCTGTGGCGGTCGTTTATCCGGATGGTATTTGGTATCACTCTTGTACGCCTGAGGTGTTAGAGCGTATTATTCAAGAGCATTTTATTCTGGGTAAGCCGGTTGAGGATTATATTTTTCATCCGAAATCTTTGGGTACTTAAAAACTTCGTTTGTATACGTTAAATCAATTATTGTGTTGTAAGCTTTTTTGCTTGTGAGCGCCGTCCATTTTTGATGTTGGGGGATCTTTGTTCTGAGTATAGGGCTCACTTGTATAGGTGCTAAGGGTGCTTTGTTCTCAGTATGTGGTTCGCTTGTAGTGCGAGCGGCAGGTAGAGGAAAAGGTCTTTGGGGAAGGCGCTCGCAAGTACATCCCTGTAGAGCTCCATTTCGCACATCCTGTGCTCAAAGGCTTCCCCAAAGACCTTTTCCTCTACCTGCCTATTCTCATTATATTGGAGTGCGGTAATAGTGGAATATTATATTGGGGTAATACTAAATAGTAGTGACTTAAGATTACTTTTGCCTGGGGGCGTTACCAATCAATATTGCTACCAGACCTCGTCATCCCGACTTGATCGCGGGATCCAGATGCATGGCTGGATACCGTAGCGATTACGGCATGACAAATTTTTTTAGATAATGTTACCAAGAAAATATTAGGAAGTATTTAAATGCAACAAATGAAAGGCTCTCTGCGTAAATTAAAAGGAACGTTAAATTCAGCCGTTGAATATAGTTTTCGTCTTGATGAAGGTGAAATTCCGTTGGCAGATGCCTTAGGGAAAAAAGTATTATTGTCTTTTGAAGGTGTTATTAATTGTATTCAGTGTGGGCGAAAAAGCAGTAAAAGCTTTCAGCAAGGTTATTGTTATCCTTGTTATCGCCGGTTAATGGAATGCAATCTTTGTATTATTCATCCAGAACGTTGTCGTGTAGAAGAAGGTGGCTGTCCTAAAGATGATTGGGCGCATGCCCATTGTCATCAGTCGCATATTATCTATTTGGCTAATTCCTCTGGTTTAAAAGTGGGAATTACTCGCGAAACGCAAGTGCCAACGCGTTGGATTGATCAGGGTGCTTGTCAGGCGATACCTATTTTTAAAGTGAGTAACCGCTATCAAGCAGGCGCGATAGAAGTAGCAATGAAAGCGTATGTAGCCGATAAAACCAATTGGCGTAAGATGCTAAAAAATGATGTTGAAGTCATTGATTTGTGTGAACGTCGTGATCAACTGTTGTCTGAGGCGCAAGCTGATATTGATAAGGTGGTTAAGGGGTTTTCAGCAGGCGCTGTTGAAAGATTAAATGAAGAGCCGATTTCTTTGGATTACCCGGTATTGGAATATCCAACAAAAGTTAGCAGTCTGTCATTGGATAAGCAACCTGAGATTGAAGGGCAGTTAATGGGTATTAAGGGGCAGTATTTTATTCTTGATAATGGTGTGCTAAATATAAGGAAATTTGGCGGTTATCAGGTGAGCTTTTCGCTTGCCTAATGTAAGAAAAAACGCCGGCTTTGTAAGATAGGAGTCTTAAGTTTCTAAGTGGAAGGATTACAGAAGTTTAGTTTTTGGAAAAGTATCATAGGGATGGGTTTTCGGTAAGAGGTTGGAAAATGTTAGCAACTTTTTTAGCAAAAGATTTTAATGCTATTGGTATTGTTGGTGTTGTGATGGTGTTAGTGGCTTATTTTTTGCTGCAGATTGATAAGCTGTCACAAGATAGTATTACTTTTTCGTTATTAAACTTTTTGGGTTCAATTTTTATCTTGGTGTCATTGTATTTCACTTGGAATCTTGCCTCCGGTGTTATTGAGATCGCTTGGCTGATTATTAGCTTTTTTGGTTTAGGCAAAGCGGTTTATTTTTATTATCGTAAACCAGCTGAGAAGTAGGTTGTTGATTTAGAAGGGCGTCGCTCGCGAATTCTCGGGTATGGTGGTGTGATTAGGAGACCCAGAGGGAGTGAAAATAGGCGTGGCGAGTGCGTTTAAGCGCCGACGCAGGAGGAAAGAAGGGTCTTTTGCAAAGGCGCTGGTTTCCATCCCTGGATCGCTCTGACAAAAACTTCCTGTTTTTGTAAGCTTTGCAAAAGACCCTTCTTTCCCCCTGCTAGTTTTTCACACTTTTGGAGAAGCGGTTTAGGAACTGGCTTAGTGTATGCGACTTTAGGTAAGAATTTCAGCTTATCTATAGGCTGAGTTAAAGATGCGAGCTCTCGCCAAAAAGGCGTGTGGGCGTAGCATGTATTTAGTGTGAGTTTGCTCATCGTTGATTTAGAATTCGTAGGGGCACAGCATGCTGTGCCCGTTTGGGTATGGATGGCTGTAGACATTGGGTGCCACGGAGGTTTGCGGGCGCAGCATGCTGCGCCCCTACGAAGAGGTTGAGCTGTAACAATATGAGCAACAGCAAATGTTGCTCATATTGCAATATATGCGATCACTGTAACTTGTGTCTAAGTGTCAGTGTTAAGCTCAGGATGAAGTGTTGTGATACTCCTATATACCAGCAAATTTTACAGCCCTGCATTTGTGTTGAAGGTTTAGTATACTTTATGCCTTATAGCCAGTCCTATTTCAAATTGATAAATAAGGAAACGAAATGACGATTGAAACAATTGTTGAAGATTTATTTTTCCCGGAAGGCCCACGTTGGGTACAAGCACAAAATAGCCTTTATTTTAGTGATATTTTAGGTAAAAAAGTATTCCGCTTAAATGCTAATCGTGAACGCGAATTAGTTTTTGACCCAGGTGAAAAACCCAGTGGTTTAGGCTGGATGCCAAATGGTGATTTATTGGTGGTGATGACCGAAAGCCAAAAGATTGTTCGTTTAGCAAAAGATAAGGTGTTAGCCGGGGGCTTAAGTGTTGTTGATGCACAAGCGCATGCCGATGTATCAACAGAGTTTGGCACGGGTTCCAATGATATGACCGTTGGTGCCGATGGTACTGCCTATGCGGGGCTTTTTTTGCCGGGATTAAGTGAGGAAGAGCCACCAGGGCCGAATAATGTACCGCGAATGGGCTATGTGATGATGGTGCGTCCTGATGGCACGACCCAATTAGTTGAATCGCGTGTTTGTTTTCCCAATGGTGGTGCTATTACCCCTGATGGTAAAACGTTTATTTTGGCGGAAACGTTTTCTTATATGTTGTCTGCATGGGATATTAATAGTGACGGGACGCTGTCAAATCGCCGCCCCTTTGCGTATCTTGGTGTGCCAACGGATGGGATTAGCCTGGATGCACAAGGGTGTGTTTGGGTGGCTTGTCCTTATTTTCAATATGGTGATGCCGGTGGCTATGTGCGTGTGGCTGATGGTGGTGAAGTTAAGCAAGTGATTGCTATTGATAATCCCGATAAAAGTGCTTATGCCTGTTGTTTGGGTGGTGAAGATGGTAAAGATCTTTATTTATGTGAATCCAAAGTGTTAGGCAAAGAGCGGCATCACGGTGATGGGCGTATTTGTTTAGCGCGGGTTGATGTGCCGAGTGCGCTACATGCTTAAGTATCAATGAGCTCCATTTTATAGGCTTTGAAAACAGCTTGGTGTTTATTTTTGACACCAAGCTTTTTATTGATATTGTGTAAGTGAAAATTTACCGTGCGAATGCTAATGCCCAGTATTTTTGCTGCCGTTGGCATATCAACTTGTTTGGCGATTAGGTTTAGGCATTGTAATTCTCTTTTTGTTAGTGTTGATTTTTTGTTTTTATTGTCAGATAAAAATAGTTGTAGCGCATTATAATATAAATGCCCAGCAAGAAATAAATCGTGTTTTAATCGTTGCCAATCCCACTTTTTTTTATCCTGTTGCATACAAATGGCGAGGAGTGTTGCTATCTCTCCACGCATGCCAAATATAGGTATAGTTAGACCTTCACGCGCACCAAATGCAAAGGTGTCTTTTCGCATTTTTCTCTCGCGAGGACACTTAGCATGTTTAATTTGCTCCTCAACATTCCAGTACAGCGGCAGTGTGTTGCTGTGGAAGTTTGTAAAGCTTGAATCAATATTCTCATACCCAGATTCAACATAATGTTTATGCCAAACGGCATAGTTTTTAGAGTAAAAATCAAATTTAATACGGTTATTTGCGCTGGGAAGATTATCATAATAAGTGAATGAGAACGTATTGATATTAAGATCATTTAAAAATTTTTTTAAGCAATAATTGAGATCTTTAATGCTTGTTGCTTGGCTAAATTGTATTTCTAGTGTTTCGATCGACATGGCTGTTTTAATGAGTTAGGGGTATTTTCAAACCTGTTAATAATATCAGGTTCACTTTTTTATGTGGAGCAAATATTATGCGTTTTTACCCATTTTCCAGGAGATAATAATGCGTCAACGTTTTCTTACCAGTATATTGATCGCCGCATCCTTAACAAATACTTATGCATTGCAAGCAACATTGTATACCACGCAATGGTCTGAATACGGGGCTAATCATTTCCCGGTATATCAATATGATGGCGCTTACGATAGTCAAAAAGGGTCTTGGAATAACCGCCCTGTGGTTAGTAATCCATCGATGGTGGCGCAGTTTAATCATAGTGATGTGGTGGTGTGGTCTTTTATGCAGGCGTGGAATAGCCAAGACCCTAATCAAGCGAAATACGGGGTGTCAGCAAGTTGGGATGGCTTGTTGCATTTCTCTGATCTTTATGGCGACTTGCCGCCTAGTAATGATCCTAATGCGCGCTCAGTTCAATCGACTTGTAACAATGTGTTAGGTGCAGCAGCTTGTGCTGCGGTGCAGATTAATGGAAACACGGGGCAAAGGCAGCTTTTTAATTATATTCAGGATGATACTACCGGGCAGTTTAATAGCTTTAATGCTTTTATAAAGTCGCCGAAGTATACCGCTAAGCGTATTATTGCTGTCGGTGGTGCGAATACTAGCGATAATAAATCCGTCGCCTACTATACTTTTCAAGCTATTTTTTCACATCAAGATAAGTTTGTCGCTAATTTACAGAAATGGCAACAAGCCTATCCTAACTTAAAAGGTTTTGATTATGATTTTGAACCGCCAATTAGTGCTAGTGGGGGACAATTGCTGCCTAGTGAGCAAACTTATAAAGACTATGCTAGTTTATTAAGTTTGGTTAAGAAAACCCGTGCAGCGCTGGGTAAAGAGGCTTATATTTCGGTGACATTGACACCTAATTTGGATTATTTGCAGTATATTAATGCTGCTGATAAAGATGTCGAAGGAAAAGGAGATTGGTTTAAGCAAATTGCTCGTTATGCAACAGTGGTGAATATAATGACGTATGATCTTCATGGTCCTTGGTCACACTCGGCTGATCCGTTAACGGCTTTACATGCGTATTTGGCACAACCTAATATTCCTAATATAAATAAATTTTCTATTCAGTATGGTGCTGAAAAAGTAATAAATACAGTATTAAGTTATGGAATGCCTGCTGATCAGTTGCAAATGGGTGTCGCTAATTATGGGCGTGCGTTTTCGGGTGTGCCAAATAAAACGATTGCGTCTACAAATTTATTTGGTTTTGATCAACCATGGGTTGGTGCGGCAAAATTTCCGGGGGATATTAGTAAGCAAGCTGGGATGCTGCCGTATAAGTTTGTTTCGCAGTTGGTTAGTCAAGGGTATAGTCAGTATGAAGTGCATCAAGTGTTAGGTGATGCTAGTACGCCGGTGGTGGGTGCTTATCTTTTTAATCCAAATGCGGCGACGCCTAATGTCGGCACTTTTGTTGGTTATGAGTCGCCGGCTGAAGTGCGAGCTGCTTGTGTTTTTGCAAAAGAAAAGCATTTGCATGGGATGATTTTTTGGGATGCGGCGTCAGATTTACCGGTTAGTGATCCTGCTAGTTTGTTAGCTACGTTTGCTGTGTCTCATTAACAGATTTGGTTTTACTGGCTGCCACTAAGTGCTCAACTTACTGGGTAAGTGAGTGCTTAGTGGCGAATTGATGCAGCAGGTGGTTTATGCTGCCGGTGCTGACATTATTTCATCAACGGATACGGTATTATTATCGGTGTAGTTTAGTCTCGCTCCGTATTGTTTATCTTCTAGAAGTTTGTCGGTTGTACGGGATGTACGTCGGCTAAAGAGCGTGCTGCCATGACGTTGCGCATTAATTATTTGTCCAAAACTATAATTTGCTTTTTGCTCTTTATCGGCTAGCAGTTGAGTTGTATTCAGTAACGTTCCTATATCCTCTCGCGCAATATCTGCGCCTTTGTAATTTTCAATAAGCTTTGCTGTTGCTGCAAACATCATGCGTGCTTTAGCAATTCTATTAGCGCTAAATTCATGAAGGCGTGCCTTTTCACCTTTTGTATACATCTCTAAGGCGTTTTTGAAAATATCCTCTAGAAATTCTTTTACATTGGTTGAGCCATCAATGGCTGCTATTTTCATTTTAAGCTGCCTAATTTTAGTATTCATAACCGCTGTTTGTACATTTTTGGCTAGCTCATTACGCTTAGGTCTTACGGTCCATTCAACTATTTTTTTCTGTAATCCAAATATAACGATCATAATAGGTTGTAGGATTACGATTGGTGTTAATAGTATTGGTGTGTGAATGGGTATAACGCCCATTGGTCCGGCGGGAATGTTTGTCGTTTTGACTACTGGTTTTTGAAAGCATAACCACGCTAATGTTGCCTTAAATGTTAGTGCTACTGCACAAAGGGCGGCAATGACATTGGCGCCAGGCGTTGCTAATATGCAGCCAACAGCTATAATTGCTGCGATAAAAAGTAATGGTAAGATAGCTAGCTTAAAACGGCGCCACCAGATTGTAGCGTATGATGTTGTGTATTGTAGATCGGCAGTTTGAATGATTTGCTCTGATAGTGGTGTAGACTTATATTCCCCATCACTGTCGTCGGCATACTTATGATTGTCCTTTTGTTCTTTTTTATTTTCTTCTAGTGCTTGTAGCTCTGGGAGCCACTGCTGTTGGTTTTCCATAACTGTTTTAATGGCTTGCCATTGTGCATCACGTATTTTTTCGTGATCGCCTTTAAGTTTTTTAGATTTCCTTAAATTTTGCAAATAGCTTTCTAGGGTTGCTTCTAGTAACTCTCTGGTTAGTTTAGAATCTAGCAGGCCTTGTTTACGATCTGCTGTGAGTTCACTAATGGTGAGGTGGCTAATAGCTTGCTCGTATCTGCCTTTTAGCCCTTTTAGTTGATCTAGGTAAAGTTCTAAATCAGTTTGTTTTTCGCCATTTTTATTAATATCTTTTAGCTGGGTTCTCATGTTGTTATATCTCCAGGTGTAGTAATTTTGTATCGCGAATCGTTTGAGGGTTAATTTTTTTTTAATTTTACGGCTTGTAAATTAAAATAAAATTAAATTGATTTTGTTTTTTTGGTTTATATGTATTGTTAATTTTTTTTTAATGCTGTGTGGGTGGGAATGTTACGTGGTAGTTACATTTGGTTTTTTTATAGGGCAAGGGGTTGATGGAAGGTAAGAGCTTAGCCTATGGATAGGCGGTCCCATTTGTGGCCAATCTTCCGCGTAAAATGCTTTCAAAGTGCTTGCGTACACAAGTACGCTGCGCGCTTTGAAAGCATTTTACGCGAAACCTTGGCTCACAAATGGAACCGCGCAGTACATAAAGTCATATACCCTGAGCTGTTACGATGGAAGGTCTCTGCGGGCGCAGCATGATGCCTGTGCCCGCGAGGGTGCGCCCCTACGTTTTTTTCTGTTGCGCTGTAATGTACGCCAGCAGCATTATTTATAAGTATTTCATCCGCTAGACTTAAAAAAATGTTGGCTAAGAAGCAATAATTCATAGTGCAAGTTGGAGTAATTTTACATTATTCAGCTGTGCTAGAATATGCCATATGTATGTTAAGCTTCAGCATTTACATTTTCAGGTAGCAACACATTTAACTCTAAAATAGAGCTGTTATCCTTGCGATGTAAATCGACGTTGACTTTGCTGACATCAATCTTTGTATATTTAGCGACAACTTCGAGAATTTCTTTTCTTAGCATCGGTAGAAAGTCGGTTGTGGTTTCTTCCGAGCGTTCTTGCGCAATAATAATTTGCAGACGATCCTTAGCAATGTTAGCCGACTTTTTGCGGCGGAAATAATTAATTAGGCTCATGATACCGTATCCTTATCTTTTTGGTTGCCAAATAGGCGTTTCAAAAAGCCTTTTGGTTTTGCTAGATCGTCGTCAGGTGCAGGTTCACCGAGAAAACGAGAGACTATGTTGCGGTAAGCAATGCCTGCGTCACTTTTATCATTGCGAATAACCGGGATACCAGCATTCGATGCGTTTAATACCGCTTTAGATTCTGGCACCACACCAATTAACGGGATGCCTAGTAGCTCTTTAATGTCGTCGAGGTTAAGCATTTCGCCGCTGGCGGCGCGTTTTGTCGAGTAACGCGTGACGATGAGCTGTTCAGTTACCGGGGATTCGCCAGCTTCTGCGCGCCGTGTCTTGCTCGACAGTATGCCGAGGATGCGATCAGAGTCACGTACGGAGGAAACTTCTGGGTTGGTTACGATAAGCGCATGATCAGCATAATACATTGCCATTAATGCACCTTTTTCAATGCCGGCAGGAGAGTCACAGATGATATAAGCAAATTCTTCGCTGAGTTCTTTGAGAATTTTGCCAATGGCTTCTTTGTTTAGTACATCTTTATCACGAGTTTGTGAAGCGGCTAGTATATAGAGATTTTCTACCGTTTTATCTCTAATCAGTGCTTGCTTTAACGTTGCCTCACCTTGAATGACATTAACGATGTCGTAAACTACGCGGCGTTCGCAGCCCATAACAAGGTCTAGGTTGCGTAGACCGATATCAAAATCAATCACCACGGTTTTATAGCCACGTGAGGCTAGGCCAGTTGCAAAAGAAGCGCTAGTGGTTGTTTTGCCAACGCCGCCTTTTCCTGATGTTACTACTATTATTTTTGCCACGTTTTCTTCCTCTTTAGATGTACCTGTGCCCTCTAAGGTAGAGCGCTCATCTGTTAGATATTAAATAGTGTTAATTTCTAATTTTTTGTCGTTTAAATAAATCTGAATCATTCCTTGATTGTTGGTTGGCGCATTAATATTTTCTTTGACTTCATAGTGTCCCGCGATAGCGATTAACTCGGCATCGAGGGATTTACAGAAAATTCTTGCGTTACTATCACCACTGACACCAGCTAGGGCGCGGCCACGTAAGGGGCCGTAAATGTGGATATTGCCATCGGCAAAACATTCTGCGCCTGAGTTTACACCCGCTAGCACCAGTAGATCGCCACCTTTGGCGTAGACTTGTGTGCCTGCACGGATAGGTTTGGTGACAATTTTGGTTGCTGATGATTTGGTGGGCTTTGGTTTAACAATATTATTGCCTGGTTTTTTTTCAGGGGCTGGCGTTGATTTAAGTATTGCCAATCCTAGTTCTTTAGCAATGGCTTGCTTGTTTTCAGCAAGGCCTCTTATGCCAACAGGTATAATATTTTTCTGCTTTAAAAGATCGGAGATTTGTGCCAAGTCGAGGGCATCTTTATCTTTGATCGGGCTAAGATCAATAATAACCGGTGCATTGGTAAAATAATTAGGCGCTTGCTTGATCGTTTTTTCTAATTGCGCTTGAATACTTTCTATGCTGCTGTTGGTAATTTTAAGAACGGTAAGTGGGATAAAATCTGCCTTGAGTTGGAAAGCGTCGTCCAGTATTGCTTGCATGGTGTTTGTTCCAGAATGTCGGGTATTTACCTTAAGAAAGGAAGAATAGCATTTGTTTTTCTAAAAAGCTATTGTTGGGGAATGAGGCTTAGCTTTGGATCCCGTGATTGAGTCAGGGGATGACAGTGTTGGTCGTGGGATGATGAGTTTCAAATTGGGGCGCAGGTTGCTGCGCCCTGAGGGTTTTATTTTTTAGGGGCTAGGCTGCCACCGGGAATGCGTTCGCAGTTACCCTTTAGGACATAGATCCATTCTTTGGGGTGATTGTCTTTGGCTGATTGAGCGGCGCAACTGTGGCCATTTTTTACAGCGCAATCATTTTTACCCTTTTTGGCTATGCCATAGCATTTCTCAACGTCTTTGTTTTTGGCTTTAGCAGTTGCGGCATTGCTGGCAAAAGCCACAGCGGTGCCGACGATAGCGATCATAACAGCATTAGCGATTTTTTCTGACTTCATTTTATCCTCCTTGATCAAATGAGTATCATTGTAGTGTGCTTCAATAGTGATTTTGTTATTATAATTATACAGGAGTTTCGTGTTTCGCGAAGCTACTTCCTGGTGAGATGTTGGTTTTAGCGTAAGGGATTATCGCTATGGTTAAATTTTTTGCCTCTATTCTTCGTTTATTTTTTAAGTTTCTTGATTGGTTAAAACCTTGGTTTGATCTGTTGGCGCGTCTTTGGGTTTCGTGGATCTTTTTTAAAGCAGGTTTGGTTAAGGTGCAAGCATGGCAGTCAACATTACATCTATTTAATTATGAATACAGTGTGCCATTATTATCGCCAAAGGTGGCGGCGGTGTTAGGCACCGGAGCTGAGTTGATTTTGCCCATTTTGCTGTTCATTGGTTTGGGTGGCAGGATTATGGTTTTTTTGTTCTTTATTTACAATATTGTTGCCGTCATTTCCTATCCAGTGTTGTGGACACCGGACGGTTGGAATGGCTTATCGCATCATATTAGTTGGGGATTGTTATTGGCAATGCTGATGACGCATGGTCCGGGCAAATTTTCAATTGATTATTGGATTCGTAAACATCATGGGGATCATTTGCAATGAATGATCATATAACAAGTGCAGAGCCAGAGGGTGATCTAGCGATTCGTACCTTAGCGATGCCTGCTAATACCAATCCTAACGGCGATATTTTTGGTGGCTGGGTGGTGTCACAAATGGATTTGGCTGGGTCTAGTGTGGCTTATCAGTGTGCTAAAGGACGTGTGGCGACGGTGGCTATTGACTCTATGGTTTTTATTTCACCGATTCATGTGGGTGACTTTGTTTGTTGTTATGCCAAAATTATGGCAATCGGTAATACATCGATGAAGGTGAAGGTGCAAACCTGGACCATTTCGTCAGTAGAACAGGAGTCGCGACAAGTGACGGAAGGGATTTTTACCTTTGTGGCTATCAATGAGTATGGGCGCCCCCGGCCTGTTAAATAATTGTTACTTATAAGCGGCGCCTTGTGGACAAAATTTGTTCTTTCACTATACTTTGTAATGCGCCAATAAATTAATCTAAGAGTAATGTTATGAGTAACTCAAAAATACAAGCAAGTCGTCGTGTAGCATTGCGGGGGAATGCAGTGTCGGATGAACAAGCTAGCTTGGATAGTTCGCACTCACTTACTAAGCTGGAAGAACATGAAATAACTGTACCTGTTGTACCCTTTCTACCTTTCTTGTTTCTTTTCAATAAGTTATAAGAATAATATCACGGACAATATTAATGCCTCAGTGGATAATTACCTGCCAACTACTATACTTTAGAGTACGACAGCAAATTAATCTGAGGGCAGAGTAATGAGCGATTCAAAAACACAAACATATAGTGGTGTAGCATTTCGGGGGGTTGCTATATCCGGAGCGGAAGCAGGTTCGGACGTTTCTTATGCTTTTCAAGGGATGCCAGATCTGGAAACAGATATGGCTTATTTTATTGAAAAAGGCATGAATACCATGCGTTTTCCAATTAAATGGTCTTATATCACTGATAGTATCAGTGCAGATACACCGTCTGCGAGTGGGCAACAATATCTCGATGCGATGCGACATTCTATTGAGGAAATGTTGGCAAACGATGTGACTGTTATTTTAGACCTTCATTCTTATATGCGTTTTGCGCCGGGCACGTATGCCGGTAATAGTAATGACATTGCTAGTACGCAAGACATGTATAACATCTGGTCGATTATTTCCAATGATTTAAAAGACCTCGCTAACCAATATCCTGATCAGCTGATGTTTGAGTTAGCCAATGAGCCCTATAGTATGCCAACGCAGCAAGTGCTAGACAATCATAATGCAGCGATTCAAGCGGTGCGTGATGCGGGCATTGCTAATATGGTTGTACTAGATGGTAATAGTTGGAGTGGTCTACATTCCTGGCATAAAGTGGGCAGTGCCACTGATGGTAAAAGTAATGCCGAGGTATTTGTGCCTGCTAATATTATTGATCCTGAAAATAATTATTCAATTGCTGTTCACCAATATGTGGACTGGAATGGCAGTGGTACTTCACCGCAAGGACAGGCCTTAAGTGACTTTATTGAATATGCGCACTTTGATGAGTTTATGGAATGGGTCCATGAGCATGATGTAAAAGTAATGTTGGGTGAATTTGGTAGTGGCGATGATCCCAATGCGCTAGCTGATGTTAATTATTTGTTGCAACAGGTTGAAGCGAACCCTTATGTTGAAGGCGAAGGTGGCTTTATTGGCTGGGCTGCATGGGTAGGCGGTCATACTTGGGCGCAACATAATTTTAATTATATTGGTCCGGATGCCAATGGCAATGATTCTGTGCATATGGATCAAGTGTATGAGAATTTTCTCGCGCCATTGGGTGAAGAGTTTATTCCTGATTTACCGCCGGAGCAAGATGATCCTCCAGTTGTTGATCCTGATGATCCCGGTGATCTGGGTGATAACGATAATTCAGATGATAATAATAATCCGCCACCAGATAATGATGATGGTGAGCCATCCTTGACACCGGTTCATACCGTTGTATGGGATTGGGGTGCGCGAGAGGTTATTAGCAATTTTGATGTCAATAATGATGCTGTTGATTTGCAAGCTTTCTGGAAATCATATAATGACTTTAGTATTCATGATGATGGAGAGGGAAATTTAGTTGTTAATTTGTTAGCAGTAGATAATCACTTGCTTGTGCTTGAAAATGTCAGCACAGCTGAGTTTGGTGCTGAGAATATTATAGGTGTTTCTGGGCATTATGATGATGCTGTATTGGCGAATCCATTGAAAATATATAGTTATGACTGGAGTTATGGTGCTAGCGACTCTGTGGATGGCTTTGATGTTGATGTTGGCGTGGTGGACTTAACGGCATTTTCGCGTGGCTATAATGATTTTGCTATTTATGCGAATGATAATGGTGATACTGTTATTGATTTAGCATTTAATAATCAGAGTGTGACTTTAAATGGCGTTGCTCCTGAAGATTTATCTGCGGATAATTTTCTTGGTGTGACGGGTGGAAGTTTTGCTGATGCGCTAGTGGATGCGCCTGTTGTTGATGATCCGCAACCAGATCCTGATCCAGACCCTGACCCTGACCCAGACCCAGTGCCTGAACCAGAACCAGATCCAGGCCCTGATCCGGATCCAGTACCTGATCCAGATCCTGACCCAGCGCCTGATCCAGAACCAGACCCTGATCCAAATCCCGATCCAGTGCCAGATCCTGTTGGTGATACAGGAAATGTTTATCAATTCGGCTATAACTGGGGAGGTCGCGATGTTGTTGATGATTTTAATGCACAGGAAAATGATGTTATTGATCTCAGTAATTATTGGACCAGCTATGATAATGTCAGCATTTATGAAGATGGTGATGGCAATGTGGTTATAGATTTGATCGCCTTAAATAATCGTACGATTACGCTTGAGAATAATGCGTTAGATGCATTTTCAGCAGAAAATATTGCCGGTGTAACGGGAGATTATGACAGTGCGGTGTCTGATCAGCAAATGAAGCTTTATGATGTTGATTGGAATTATGGTGCTGAAACAGTAATTGAAGACTTTGATCCCGAGATCGGCGTATTTAATTTAACGAGTTTTAATCGTGGCTATGATGACGTTGATATTTCTAGTAATGGTAATGGGGATGCGGTCCTTGGCTTGAGTTTTGATAATCAGACGATTACATTGCAAGGTGTAGATGCGGTTGAGGTTACGGAGGAGAATTTTTATTGATATACAGAGGGGCGCAGAATGCTGCGCCCCTCTTATTTAATATTGCTTTATTGATGCGTGATGCTACGACGTCTAAATTGGTAGTGAGAGTCTCCCATTGGTTTGAAAACAGCAAGGGAGATAAAGCGTGGAGCTGGGAAATTAGTACTGAGCTCAATAGGGTATTTTCCTGCTGGTATATCCTCTCCTAGGCTAAATGCAAATGGGTGGCCTAAATCTAGCTGCATACCTCCTTGTAGCGCAATGCTTTGACCGTTTAAATCAGGCGATATAATATATTCGCGTCTTAAGAAAGTCCATGTCGTCCAGGGCAGGTAGCGTGGTTTTTTTTGGTAAGAAACTTTGATAAATAATTTGGTTGGCGCATTTATTTTAGCTGGTAAGTATATATTACCAGAAACTTTGCTAGTGCCAGCTTCATCTTTTAATAGAATAATTTTAAAGCCAGATTTATTTATAGGGAATACCATTTGCTTGATGTAATACCATGCTAAAGGTTCTACATAGTTTAGAAAAACGCGAACTTTATCGTCAGTAGAAATTTTTATAGTATGCTTACCTGATGGGATATCAAAGAGCGATATATAGGCAGGACTTTGATAAATAGTTGCTTCCTTTCTTTTATCATCTAACAGTATAGACAGTTTGCTGCTTTCTTTTTTTAAGTTGGTAACAATCAGTGTGGGTCTTAAATAATATGTGTCAAGGCGAGAGGAAAAGTTGAGAGATAATGACTTATTGGTTTTAAGCTCAACATAGGTGGAAGAAGAGCCTTTTCCCCGATGGTTATCTGTTTGTGCAGGGCGAATAATATAATACCCGCTGACGTCACCTTGAGGATGTAAACGGTGAACGAAGTAGTAGTCCTTTATAATATGCTCAGGGTATATTGGAGGTTTGCGTTGTATCCAAAGAACATTTCTTTGTTTTTTTAATTCCAATTTAGCAGCATTGGAGGGGTAAAAGGTAAACCAACCCGTTGCCTTTTCTGAACTGCTGGCTGATGAAAAATAATCTTCTGGAATGCGTCTAACGCGAAAATGTTGATAAGGTCGTGAAAAAGCATTGACGTAAAGTTGTCTTTGCCCAGTGATGGTTAAGTAATGGACGGTGTTGGGAAGCTCGAAAAAATATTTTCGTGCCTGTGAGACATATAATTTCGGGTTCATATAAGAAAAATCAAACTCAGAGATAGTGGGTTCAGAGCTTAGTGTATGTCGAAATATTTCATGATGATTTTTATCAAGTAAGTGATAAACAAGTTGTCCTGGTTGTTTTATCGCTTTTATAGTCTCTGCTATTTTCCGTAAATCAAAACGAAATACAGAAGGTTGTTGTTTAGGGTGTTCTATTTTAAATTCAATACGGCTATTTGGTGTAGCTTGAAACGTTCTAGTATAGGAAGGGTGAATTAAACGTTTAAATTTACCCTCCTTAACAAGGCTGGCGGTAACAAAAACTTTTTTATCACTTGAACATTCAATAATCCCTGATGGGAATGGTAGTCTTTTGCTAAAGGGTAGCTTTTTTATATGAATTTTAAATTCTTTTTTCTTAGCAAAAGTTCGCCCAAAATATTTTATGGTAACATGGATATTTTCGTTGGTTTGTTTTGGTTTGTCGTGGGTTTCATGGCTGAAGAAGCGAAATAAAATGTGGTTTTCTGGGGTGGTGATGGTAAAGACCATCTTGCGATGAGGGCTAATATCTATTCCCATATTTGATAAGGCAAATTTAATAGGTACTTTAATATCTATTGGCCTATAATTTCTAGTTAAGTAGACTTCTTCAAAATCCTTGCCTGCAATACCTGAAGGCGCAATAGGGTGCCATTTTTGTGAGACTATATACCTTTTTTCGGCTTCAGTTAGTCGTGCCAATTTGAAAATGCTGTTTTCACCGTATAGTTTTTTCCATTTTTCCGCAAGCTGTCGCCACTCAATCATGGCGCGGTAGTCTGGAACTTTATCAAGATAGCGTACACGAACCAAAACATATTTTATGATAGCCTGTTTGCTTTCTAATCTTAAACTTAAATGAGCACCAGCGACATTTTTATTGGCAATATTTAATATTCTCGCCGATAAAGGTTGTAAGTTTGGGGCAGGGTGGTGGTGCCGCTGACGAGCTATTTTTATCTTGCTGTCTGCGGTGCTTTGGCGCATTTTATAGCTCCGTTTTGCTAGAATTGTTCCTTTAGAGCTTGTTAATATGTATTTAAATGCATAACGTACGTGAGGTTTTTTGTTTTGTTTTAGTTCTTCGCTGTCTATAATTGGTCGTAGGCTGATGCGAATTGATTTGGTATATTCAGGGAAGGTAAAATTCAAGCGCTTATTGCTTGTTAATACATAGGCAATATCAGACTTCATTTCCTTCGGTGTTTTTCCTAGTTTTGAAAATTTCTGCACCTGTGGGTGAAGAAAGTAAAAAAGGCACAGCGCTGTGATTAGGGCAATTGTCGATAAAATAATAAGTTTGGCGCGTAATTTAGTCACTCTTTGGCCTCATCAGTAACCAATTGTGTTTATTGAATAAGTATTGTCTAATGACTTTTAATGCTTCTTGCGAGCAGTTTAATGTCAAAGGACGCATGTTACCATGTGATAGGATTCTAACAATAGCTAGTAATTTCTGATGATTAAAAATAAGTATAAATGTATTGCCGGTATAGTTATCAACAATGGCTTCGTAGTGGTATTGTGACCAATTGTGGATAATGGTTGAGAGCGTTAATATATTGCGGTTTTTAATATACTGATTGAATTGATTGATAAACCGTGTTGGTAGTGTTTTGTCGCAAGATAGCTGTTTAGTAGCTGCTAAGTGTACTAGGTATCAAGTAAGGTCTGTATTTTTTACGGGAATATTTACGGCGCTTAATTGCCTTTGTATTAATGGGCTTAGGATTTCTTTGCGATGATGAGATCTTAGCAGCGGTGATAGCCATACTTCTACCAGTTGTGACCGGTTGGATAATCGTAGGTATTTAGCCTGTGCCGGAAGTGTGGTGCTTAAGCCAGCAGTTTCCAGCCCCCCTCTTGCGACAGTGACAGAATACCCTAGTCCCTTAATTGTTTTTAACAGAATTTGTTCTTCATTTTTAATATCTCCCTCTTCAGGAATAGCTGAGCGAAAGGATACTACCATATTAGATTTTGGTAAATTTTGTCCTTCTGTTTCTCTAAAGCCACGAATATGGATGGTTAAATAATTTTGATGAGTTTCTCGTAATAAGACTTGGTGTACTAAGGTAAATAAAGTTGATAGATTCTGCGTGAGTATGACATCACTTTTACCCTGAAGTTCTGTGTAAGGGTGTGTATCTGAGACTAATAATGAAAGTGCATCAAGGCCTTGGTAGATTTCGGTGCCGATGTCTAATGTGTTCAGTTCATAGTAAGGCCTGGGAATTTCGATAATAAAGGATTTAGGCTTTTGTAGATTAAAAACGTAGGTGCCCCAGTAATGCTTATTTTTTTTATTAAGGTCTTTTTGCAAAATAAGATACTTGCGATTATGGACTTGATCGTAAAGATAGATGAGCTCATAACCTAGTAGCTCAGCTCTTGTATTAATATGGCTGAAAATTTCTTTATTTTTTGATGTAGGTTTAAGCAATGCTTTAACTAATGGGTCCACTACATTTAAATCTAGATATAACAGTTCTGCTAATGTAGGGGGAGTATATTCTTGCGTACCAGCAACGGTTGGCATGTGTTGGCTACGTTGATTAAGATGTTGAGACAATGAGGTATGATTTTTAATTAGGGTTGGTGGTAAGGTTTTATAAACTTTATTGGTTAGTATTTTCTCGCGCCATTGGTGAGATACAAAAATGGTTTTTTTATTGTTTGTAAATGATAGATTGCTTATGTCTGATGTATTAGTCGAGCTACTTGATTTGGAGAAGCGTAATATTAATTTTTTAGAATTGCTTAAATTTTTCTCAATCAGTGTAATAGGGGCGTGTGAAATAACATATTGTCTAAAACGAATTGCTTTATTGTTATCAGTCGGTGCTACTAAATAGTAGCGTGCTTTAATTTGCTTTGTCATTATGCTGCCAAATAAAAACAGCGGTTCGACGGCGCTTTTTTGCGATATTATAACAGCTGAATTAGAAGGGGTATTGATATTGATAAAATATTGCCCCATAGACTTTGCAGAGTGCCGAGGGGTTAAGGTGACTAGTGATTTATTCACAAGTTGAATCTTATAATCAATTTTAACAGCCTGCATTATCGCTTGGTTAAGGTACATAGTGTTATGAGTATTAGCGTATTGGTTCAGTGATTGAAATGCGTTTAGTAAGTGCCTTGCATCAGATTTAGTGATTAGACTCGGATCCTGGAGGAGTTCATGGTAGACAGTAAATTGTTGTTGCTTAAAGTAGTGTATCCAAGTGCCATCGATATGCTCAAGCTTTGGGCTTAGACTTAGCATCTTTATTCCTGCTGCCGTATCAACTTTGCGAGGAATTAATGTTAACGAATAGCCGACCACTGTGCTGGTGACAATGGCGATAAGCAGTAATTGGACCATGCTACGAAAAATACGTAAGTAAGGATCTTTGTCGTAGATTCTTAGAGCGATTAGTGTTGTTAACATATAACCAAAGCCTAGATAGTCAGTCATTTTGAGCATTAATATCTGACCAAATAAATAGCTTGCTAAGATTTTATAAAAAAGCGCGACAGTAAAAAAGATGAGTATGCGTTGACTGCCTTCAAAGTAGTTTTGTTTAATTATCTTGATGTAACGAAGAAATTTTACAAATAAGTAAAGAATACCAGCTTCAATCAATGAAACTATTATACGCAAAGGATCATGCCATTGCAGTGCTAATAGTGCAGGAATTAAGATACCATTGTATCCCCAGGCATAAAACAAATTATAATATGATGCGACATAACCAGTAACAAGCAAGACAATATATGATTTTGGTGTGGCGTCGAGATAAATAGCAATATCAGTGTAGATGTGATTTAAATTACTTAATGAAAAATTTGTAAAGACCATTAACACATAGCGTACAAATAAAGCAGTAACAACGATATTGATAATAAGTGGTGGGAAACTTCTTTTTAGGCCTGCATTCCAAAAGGAGTTTGCCAATAGGGCGATAATAACAACGCCAAAAGAATGTAAATTATTTTTATAGTCAAATTGTAAATGCCAGTGATGATTAATAAATTCACCTAATGTGGGATAGACAGATTTATCAAATACAATTCGAACTAAGATACTGGTTAGCATGATCAGGAAAAAGTAGTCACGTCCAAAAAAACTGTGCCAATATTTTAGCTTTGCCGCGACTTTTGAAATTATATAGGTAATAAAATACGTGCAGATTGCGTCAAAAATAATCGAGGCTGCTAACCATGGTTTTAATAAAATCAATGGTGCCAAGTAGCCGGGAGCAACAAGCCCTGATAGAGGCCAGCCAAAGCGCGTATTAAAAAAAATAACGACAAAAGCACCTGCCCAAATACAGACAAAAACAGAGTCGGATAGTATCCCTGTTGGGAAAATATGTAATGGAAAAATTGACATATATTATTCAATTTAAAATTATGGCTTATGTTATTATATTGGATTTACAGTAATTAAGAATGTTTTTTTGTCAAATTTTTAAAGTAATTAACTTTATTGCAGCCAATAAGGTGCAGATGAACTCAATGTTTGTAAAGAGTAGCAAAGGTAGTAACGATTTATTTGGTTAAGAAGCTTAGAATGCTTTGTATTAACCAGCCACCCTTCTGTCGAATTTGTAGCGCTTTTATTTCTTCAGCGGCACGTTTGTAACTGATGCGAGTGTTAGTGAGATCGCGATATATTTGATCAGCTCTTTTTCGTCTTCGAATTGAATCGCCTGGTTCTAAAAGATTTTCAATTAAGCCGATAAATAATTGTACAGCACGATTTTCAAAGAAACTAAGGATAAAACTCTTCCTGCTGATGGGAAGACTTTTTTCAAGTGTCAATGATATTTGAATAAGCTGCTGCTTTTGAATATAGGATAATGATGTATGTTTGTCTCTAAAATCAGTAATCGCTTTATTCATGTAATCAATAGTTATCGAGCTAAACTCTTTGATATGTGACAAGGTTTGCAGTGCGAAATTTACATCGTTTTTATTGTGGCTGTTTAGTAGTTTACTTAATTGATGACATTGCAGCCATATTTCCCAACTATAAAGTAAGTTAAGACCAGGGCCTTTAATATTTTGAATGGCAATAATCTGAGTATGTAAATTAGGTAAGGAGAGGCCACAAATAACCTTATTTAAACCATTACCGGTTATGTGTTTATTCTTGACATAAGTAAAGCGTGAATAAAACCACTCTGATAGCAGTGCCATCAATTTCTTTTTCTTAGTTAAAAATGGAATGTCTACATCTTGGCAAAGTAAAACGGCTTCGACAAATTGTTGGTGTTGTCTTAGCTGTTGTTTAGTAATCTGAATTGCTCGATTATCGAAGTTATAGATGGAGTTTTCAAGATTTGTAATAAGCAACTTTGTTGCGTGATTAATGTTCTTTTCATTAGCGTTTAAAGCGACATTAAGGCGCGATAATAAGGCTTTTTCAGTAGTGGGTATACGCAACCAAGAGGATAATTTGCGCAAAGCATGCACTGCATCTTGAGGGGATTTTTTTAACGCATCCCAAAGAGATAAGCTACGGCAACGTTTCTTCCAATGTGATTTAATATATGATTTGTAGCCTGGTAGATTAGAGCCAACAACAATAACCTGATCACTCATAACATCATTTGTTTGCATCTCCGTAAAACGTTCTGTTCTTGAAAGTCGATCAAAGCGATTGTTGACGACCAAGATAGTCCAGTTCTCTGGGTGAGCTTCAATAGTATTATTAAAAAAGTCGATGCGGTTTAAATTATTGACTGTAGAATAGTAGTCATTTGCTGACATGCTATTAATAAAGGATAGTTGTCGATTAAAAACGTTTAATTTAGGAAATATTTTAAATGATCCAACATCTGCAACCAGGTGGTCCTTAATTGCTTTGTATACAAATTCTGATGGTATTTCCAAGATATTTGATAATTTTAAAAGAAGATTGATGTTGGCAACATTCTCTGTGTATGGCAATTCAGAAATAATTTTGGGGGGTAAAGTGTCGCCTTGCTCCCAATCAACATGATAGAACTCAGTATTCAACTTTTTTGCTTTATTGCGAAGTATCGGCAGTAGTTGCACCTCTGCAGTAACAAGTTTTGCATTGGGAGGAATAAACTCAGCGATAACTTCTGCAACATTATGTCCTGCTGGACCTTGTTGATTTTCATGATCTGGAAAAGTGTTAGTGATTGTCGCTATGTCATCTCTCATCCATTGAGCTTGTAACTGCTCAGTATAACTAGGTTTAACAGCCATACATTCCCACAGAAAAATATCATCATGCAGTTTCTCAACCAATGCTAATGTGTTAGCCTGCTCCCAAATAGTAGCTTTATCGTAGGGGCGGTAGATAGGTAGTTCAAGTAAGTGCTTCATCGGTGTGGTCGTTAGTAAAATAGATTCGCTACCAGTTGTCTTGCAGCTTAGGCGAAAGGATAAGCTGTAAAATAATGCAGATTTTAGTCGTTCTACACCTGATTTACCTCTGGTTCCCCAGCCGCCAATAGAGAGCGGTATTTTATTTCTAATCTTACGAATTTTTAATAAATGGCGCCCATGATTAAACAACAGGAAGGCTAAAAATAGCATGATAAAGATAACAAGCTCAGTTTGTGTGTTGCCATAAATTGAAAAATAGTACTGCTTTAGATCATTCCATAAATGAGGCGCCCAAAGAATAGCGGGGGCTTTAAAAAAACGTTGGATGGTGCTATCTCTTACACTAGGTGCATCCTTATATTCGTTGGGCTCGAAGTCAACTACATATTTTAATTTTCGAAAGTAATTGATGTAAGCTGCAGGATCTTTCTGCGTATCTGTGTGTTTCCATGTTCTCAGTTGAGAAATTGTATTGAAGCTGATAGAAATTTTAAAAAAATTAATTGCTCTGCGCAATAGATTCATTGGGTACTTGATTTTTGTTTGCCCTTCTACCGAGAAATACGTCGTGTTCTTACTGGCTAGACCAGAAGCTGGGGGTATGAAATCGTCTGCCAAAGGTAGGTAGGGGCGCCACCCACGTTCTTCCTCCATCAATAAGGGCTCGCCTGGTACTGCTGTAGGTGATACCTCATACATGACGTTTGAGGCAATGCGCATGTTACCGCGGGAAGTACGCCCTACAGTGTGTAAAGTTCCTTGGCGTTTATCGGGGCGTGGATGCATAAACTCATACAGTATACGCCACATACGTCTTTGGTATGTGCTTCCTTTGCAAATTTTAACGTGCTTATTTCTAATGGTTATATCCAGTGGCATTTTATCTGCGCATATAGCAGCTAGTATCCTGCCTATGGTTATTTTGTCTAGAGGAAATATATCTTTATACTTAAATCGTCTTGGTGATCCGACCGGCAAATTGTCAATGATGGTATTAAGCTGACTTTTAATTTTTATCCGTTTAGGGTCTTTCATTATCCAAAGAAACTCTAGTGTTTGTGCTGCGTAACGCCTTGCGCATACGTTTTGAGATGTGTTTTTAAAATCAATAATGGCATTTTGAATTTTTTTGTAATGTTTATAAAAATGTTCATTAATATCATTATTTATCTTGTAAGATTTTTCAATGCAGCGCTCAATAACATTTAAAACAACACGAATAAAATAGTGTGTCTCATCTTCTTTTAAAGCGTTTAATATTAACGTTATACTTTGGTTGCAAAACTGTTGGTTAAAGCTCAAGTTTGGGATTGAAAGCAGTGCAGTAGACTTAACATTTTTTTCTTTATCATTGGTGATTAGTTATTTAAGAAAGTATAATTGCTTTTCGGTAGTCATGAAATGAAGTATTTTACATATTGCTTGTCGCACATAAGGGCTGCTGTCTAGCAAGGCATGTTTTACTACTTGATCTAGCGTTGTTTGTTTATCTAGATGGCAAGCAATACTAAGTATTATTTTATGGCGAATAAAGTTATCATCTTTCATCTTTAGTTCATCGAACCACTGGTGGCAAACGCTTTCGTAGCTGGGGAAGTCTATAATGCTTAGAATTTCTATTGCTTCGCAGATTACCCATATATTGTATTTATATTTTTTTGCAAGGCTCAGTACTAGATGATGGGTGTTAGTACTTATTGTCGCTGTTATCCCTAGTGAGTTAATAAACAGACACTCTCTTTTTAGAGAGACTAGCACTTCAAGTAAAATATCGTTACGTGCTTCTCTATTAAGGAATGTGTCAGCAATAGCTGGCATCATGGCCTCAGCATTTTTAGTTATTTTATGTTGATGATTGAGGAAAAAAGCAACTCGATTTATGGTGTATTTAAGAATTTTTTCAAGCTTTAGAATGATAAGGTAGAATCTTTCTATAATTGCTGAGACTTCAAAAAATCGATCAAATGCTTTTCTATCCTTTTTTAATTCCTTTGCTGAGCTGCCTAGTTGTTTTGAAAAGTGTAATATTTCATTCTTCTGTTTATCTTTATTTTCAAATGATTCGTATTTTTTTATAAATACTCTATGCTTATGTTTTAAGTGTTCAAGTTCAGATAATACTATGTAGTAGTAGCTTGTAAAATAACTTAGCAGTGATTCGTTATTCCACGCTTTTGTAAATTTATATTCAGTTTCACATGGAGTGTAATTAATATAATAGAATGACATTCTTTTGGAGTTGTATGAAAGTACTATTTTTTTATAAATTTCTTTTATAATATTACTATACAGGTGTTTTTCATATACTTTTAGTTCAGCATAGAGTAACGTCATTAAGTTAGTGTTATTGCCCACTTATCGGTTCTCCTATCATGCAATATTTTGGGATAAGCGCTTGATGTAGATCACGCATTCGAGGTGAAGGAATAAAGTCACGTAAACCGCGACCATTATCTAAAAGAAATGAAATTCTAAATGCATATAACATATCCTTAACTTCTGGGTCCCAACCCGCACGAAAACCAAAGTTTATGAGTTGCTGATGTTGAATCCAAAGAAAATAATTTAGATTTAAATAAACACGATGTATAATTGATTCGTTTTCCCGATCAGGATCACGGAAATAATAATTTTGGTTGTAGCTGATGCTGGCCATTAGGTTGTGAAATTGCTGCAAAAAGGTTGCGCTAAAGCCAATGTTGTCAGGTTTAAAGGGGTTGTAATCTTCGTTGCTAGCTAATTTTAAATTTAATAGAAAGCGTGTATCCCATGTAGGCTTAAATATAAAGAGATCTTCGAAGCGAATTCCATAGCGATGATTACTGTTGAAATTTGTAAATACATTTTGATCGACGAAATTTAATAATTTTGTCGGTATGCGATTTACATTGAGATATATGCCCCATAAACGGACATTGGGGAATTGTGTTAGCCACGAGGCTATTGAGCGCAGCTGTCCAATGGCAAGCAAGCCATCTACATCATATCCTTGTTTGCTTTCCTTTTCTGTCACGGGGGTATATTGTGTGAAAAATCTCGCTCTGCCCCAATAGGTGAGTGGAGGTGTTTCAATAGTTGGCGTCCACTTACCAAAAAATGTAGAGTATGCGCCACCAACAGGCTTTCCAAGTTTAGGGTAGCGGAATAAAGCGCCAGCATTATAATACAATTTTTTAGCGCTATCATAATAATTGTAGGTGGCTGATAGTAATCCAAAGCGTTCTAGTGTGTCGACTTCATCGGTTTGATCAAATCGAGTAATGTAGCCTGTTTCAAGCTCCCAGGTTCCAGATTGTTGTGTGCCAAGAGGCAGTTTATTATCATTGGGTGAGATCCACTGTGGATAATATAGATATTTTAAAACATCGTCTTTAATTAGAGGTTTATTTTGTGATGCTAGCATTAATTTTCTATGATCTTTGATGGTGCTTTTCCGTCGTTCGTAATTAATTGCTGGAATGAGTGTTCTTTGATAGGCGCGCAAATAGGTCTTTTGCTGATTTTCAGCATGGATGATTATTTTCTGTTTGCCAGTTGGTATATACAGATAGCGTGTTGTTGAGTGATTGCCGTATTTTTTTTCAGTTCTCAGTACTGTGGGTCCAGTAACATATAGTATTGCTGGATGCTGTGGTTTTATAACATGATATTCAGTATAGGTTATAGGTTGTAAATAATTTTTATTACCACTGTTATCAAGTTGATACATTACAGTCTTAATATATTGTCCGCGTAAAAGTTTTGCGAACCAAAGTTTAACTACATTTTTTCCTTTGGGTATTGGTATTTTAATAATATGCTGAGGATCTTGTGGTGTTAGTGTGATTTTTTGTATGGGTGTGTTATTAAGTTGGTAATTTATTTTAGCATTGTTAGCGCGAAGAAATATGGGTTCTTTTAAATCTAGTTTTACATATAGGTCTTTCTGTGATTTTTCATTGATTAGCAGGTCTAGACGTCCTGATGAGAAGATGAGTTGTTCATGAGGTTTTGTTAATCCTGATAGTGCGCTGGCAAATTTCAGCCGCTCACCTTCGGGGACCCATGCATTATGCTTTTGTAAAAAAATACCAGCACCTGTATTGATGTTGTCAATTCTCTTCCATACGACTTGATTTGCTATTTCTGACCAAAGTAATAGTATTTCGGCCATTTGTGGATTTTTAAGATAGAGCATTTCCGCTTTAGAGATATACTGCATTTTATTTTTTTTGCTGTGTAGTGTATCTAATACGTAGTTCATCATTGTTTCAATAAGTTGAGATTTTTTATTATTCAGCAAGGTCGTATCTTGTACCTTTTTTTGTGGTTTTATTATCGCGTTGATAAATGGATTCCAGTTTATATGGCAGTATTTTTTGATGATATCGAAGTTGAGTGTTTTTTGTAGATGTATGTATTGTTTTTTGCGATTAAGAATGTAAGTCTTTTGACGCACATCTTTGGGGTAACATAGGAAGCTATATTTATTCCAATTAAGTGCATCTAAATTGGGTTTGGAAAAAACAGAAATTACAGTTTTTGGGTTTTTGGGTAAGTATTCGCTAAGCTCTATGACCACCGGAAGCTGTGTTGAGCCAATCTTTAAGTGATGTAGGCCAGGGCCAATATTAATAACAAATTCTTCTTTTGCACCAACCCGCCATGAACTATTTCCAAAAACTGATAGCGTTGATGAGTAGGTGTTTGTAAATATTGGCCATTCATGTTTTATGTTATCGATGGTCCAGTTTAAGGTTGCTAAAGGATTTTTTGTCTGGTTGGTTAAAATAGGTCGACCTACTATTTTTATTTTTGTTGGGCCGACAATATCGGCTGTGATGGGTTTTTCTGTGCTGGCAAGAAAGGCAATATAATTTTTTTGGTTTAAACTATGTATGTGTACACTTTCAGCATACTGAGTAATAAGATGAGATGCTCTTTTCCAGCTATAATCATTACTAAGGTATTTGCCCCATTCTTTCCATGCGGAAATAATTGTGTTTGCGGCTCTGTGTGGAGCAACTAATTCTTTTTTAATTAAATTTCCTGACTGCCACTGTGAAATAAGTTCTTGGCCGCGTTTTCCTGCCTTTTGCCAATCGTTGATTGCTGTTTTCCATTGGTTCTCAGACATTGCAATCTTACCCAGCCATTTATATCTGCTTTCTTCTGACTCTAATGCTGGGAGTGTATAGTGGATTAATTTCAGCCATAATTTTTGATATGCACATATTGCAAGTATTTCTGCTGATTTTGGTTCCTGCTGTGTTAATGGTAACAGTTTTAGTAGCTTGCGGAAGTCTCTTCGCTGATAATATAGTTTTATTAGCTTGCTTAAAATTTGTTGGCGAGGTCTCTCGAATAGCTCGGTCGCGGTAAAGCTTTCAATTTTTCCTTCCTCATTATTTTTTTCATATATTTTTATTAGGATTTTGTAGACCTTTTCTTTTACTTCTTCAGTTTCAGCATGAAGATAGTAGTAGCGTAGCATGTTTTCTAAATAATGATGCTCTTTTAGTCTTGTTAGTATATTTGTTAAATGATAAATGGCTTTAAACTGACTGTTTCCTTTGCTTTTAGCTGCTAGTTTTGACCAATATTGAAGGGCTATCAAATCTTTTTTATCCTTTTCTGCAGCTAGTGCCTTCTCTGCAAGTTTTTCCTCTTCTTCTATTTTATGCTGTATTTTTATACCTGTTATATAAACTAATTCGGCTCGCCTAGATAATAGATAATACATAATGCTTATCCATTCATTTTTAATATCATACTCTAATCGCTGTTTGCTGCTCATGTTTCTAGGAACAACAAAGTGTATTTTGCTTTTATTGATGTAAGCTTGCTGAGTAAGTTTTATCATGTCTTTAAACCACAGCCAGCGGGTTTGTAAGTTGGTTCTTTTTAGTAAATTTATGTATTCATCTTCGGATAGTTTATGTCCTTTGACAGATAGTATTTGCATGTTTAACCAAATTGGTTTTATCAGGCTAGTGCTTATTTCTCGTAAATGAATGTTGTGAACATTTTCTGGTAAAATTATTTTTGTGTATGCGCATTCCATAATGGGGAGTGTGAGTGGTGATCCGTAGCCCATTAGGGGTAAGTGTTGTGAGCCTAGTGCTGAACCAAACATATAAAATGCAGCTGATTGCCAGATTCCCCAATACCTTTGTAGTGTATGGTGTTCTAGCTGCCCTGTTAGGTATAATTTTTTCTTGATTCCTGTGTCGGTGGTTAGTTCTATTATAACTGGCATTTTTCGATGTCGTGTTGAGGACAAAGACAGGCGTAGTATTCTGGGTCCTATTATGTAGTCTGGGATTTCATAATCCACTGTTTTTAAATATTCAGAACCAAATTTTGTGTATTGTGTTTCTGATTTTCTGTTAATTAGTGTATTTGCATATGCTTGCGTTAAAGATCTTATGCCTAGTGGATGTCGAGCTGTTTGATAGCTTGGTAAAAAAGGTGTGGCCACCATGACTTTATTATGTATGCTTAGTTTCTTTGGCCACAGGGTGATATGGTAGCTATTCTGTTTTATTGTTAGTAATTTTAACCGTTGCAGCACTTTGTTGTATGGCCGGCTTTGTGCTAATTTTTGAATTAAATAGAGAGGCCATATATTTTTGTCGGTGTTTTCTTCATACCAGATTTGATGTACTAGTCTTTTTGTTATGTTCGCTAGCGTTTTTTGTTCTTTGTTATTGAGTTGGTTTTTATGGTAGTTGCTGATATTAAGTGTGTTTGTTATTGCTTTTTGATTTATGTGGCTTGCTGTAAAATTATACTTTGCTGATGTTACACGAATATATGTAGGTAGCATCGATGTGATTTTTACTTGGTGTGTGCCTCGTGGTACATGATAATAAAACTGTATTTGTTTGGTCCCTATATTGGGGTTATTGCTTGTGTAGTATACGTTGCTGTTAATGCTACGAATTGACATGTTATAACTCTTTACAAAATGATTATCGATATAGGTATCTAACCAACGTGTTTGTAACATGTCGCTGTTATCTGAATTCAGTTTGATTGTTGCGTTAACCTCAAGGGTTATAGGACCTTGTATATTAAAAGTGTAGGGTGAGTTGTTTTTGGTAAACCAGTAGCGGTAAGGTGTAAAAGGTGAGATTGGCCAAAATAAATTATTTTTTCTTGTTTTACTATCATTAGGCAGGATATCAGTTTGAAAGCTTGCGCCGCGATTGGTGCGTTGTAAGCGGCTTTCGTAGATTGAAACTGGGTTAGCATAAACAAAATTAGTTTTATATTTTATGGCTATCCAGCTTGCTTGAGCTGTAACGGGACCAATTAATAAAGTCTGTTTATTGAGCCAAATTCTGTCTTTTATGCTTTGCCATAGTCCGGTACCATTGGCAAAAAACAATTGAATATTCTCTTTATTGTTCTGCGCTCGTAAAAATTTTAATTGCACGATACGTGAACCGGGTATTGCTACAACTAGCCAAGATTTTGGCATCGGTTTTATATATTTTTTTCCATTTTTAGTAAGATAATTTATTTTTTGCTTGTTTAAATAGAAAGCATCACCTGTTATCTGATCCCAGCGTAGTTCATGTGTTGATGTAAGAAAGTAGGGTGCGCATTCGCGGAACGTGTGATAGAGATCGGTGTTGCTTGGTGAAGGTAGATAATGTCCATAGTACGGTATTGGGATTAGTGGGATTTTGTTGCTGGGTGGTGGCAGATTTTGATCTTGTTTTGCTTTGGGTTTTGTTTTTTTGTTGGCGGTCTTTTCTGAACTTGGTTGTGGAATTGATATATTTGCTGATGTTGGGCTTGGTATTGATATTAACTTTGGCGCCATGATTGGTTCTGGGATTGGTTGCTCTATTGATATTGGTTTAGCAACAAATACTGGTTTGGGAATTAGGTTTTTATTGAGCGGTTTTATGGCGCCTAATTTTGGCTGTGGAATTGTGCTATTGAACGATAGGTTGGTTTGTGCTGGTGCGGCAATATCTTTTTGCTGCGCTTTAATGGTGTTTTGTGGTTGGGGGATGTTTTCTTGTGGCGCTGGTAGATTATTTTGTCTATTTTGATGCATATTTGAGCTGGGTGTTGGCAGCATAAAAAGCTCTGACCCGCTTGCGTAGCTTTTTGGCGTTGCAAGTAGGTGGCAAGTTATAACAACTAAAAAAGCAGCGTATTTTTTTAGTTTTTTTGTTTTAGAACCAGCTGTTTTAAGCATTGTGTTAATTTTTTGCGTATAGCTTTATCCTTTAGTAATTGTTCTCGTGTTTTTTTGTTGCATTCAATATGAATAAAGTGACCGGGGTGGTGTTTGTTAACCCATCTTCCTAAGGTGTTTGTGGTTGCACCGAGCTCATTAACCATTTTGGGATACTGGTATGTGTTTTGTTTAATTTGGCGCAGGCATTGTGTTAGGTTGTCTAAGTTTGCGCTGGTGTTATTTCTGCCCTCACTGATAATGATGGCAGCTTTTTTCCCCACTGCGCTTGTCCGGCGGCTGTTTGAAAAGCCATGCAGTTGGATAATGATGCCTTGCGGGATTTGCTGTAAAAATGATTGGGCAAACGTATTAAAAAGGGTCTTTTGCGTATGGGCAAGATCAATGGTCTTTCTTTTGGCATTATTCCAGGCGGCACTTTTATAGGGGGCTTCCATAAACATTTTTTTGATAATTAGGCCTGTTTTAACGTCGCTAAAGCGGTGGGGTGCTTGCAGCAGAATAGGTATTGTTTTGCCATAGCGAATGGCATAATCGCCGCGACCATCGCAAGCTTCTCGTCTTTCGATTAGGTAGATGATCTCTTGCTGAGCTATGTTGAGCTCTTTTGCTCTGAAGTTATTCAGGCTGATTTTTTTTGCATCAATTGGCTGGCGGGTGAAAAGAGTGTTAAAGATTGTTTTTGCTTGTTGTAATTCGTTTTGGGTTGCAGCTCTGTATCCTGTGCAGTAATCACTGAGTAAGAGAGTATTCTCTTTGGCGGGTGATGAACTAAAAAATAAGATGCAGATGATATTGCAAGATATACTAGCGGCAATATTCCATTTGCGCACAGTGTATTCCTTAAGGTTTTTGATTGTTCATTTATTGTTAATTATCACATTATTCCTTTTATAAGTAAACGCTTGCGGTGGTTAGGTCACGTGACTAAATAGTTTCTTCTTTCTTATGAATCCAATTTTCAAAAAGCTCTTGCTGAATGGAGTTGTTTTTCTTTTCCAATTCCTCGATATAAAGACGTGATCGGTTGAGCTCTTCATTTGCCAAGTGCTGCGCATGTTCGGCGCTAGTAAGCTTTCCTGATTTTTCGGTGAGCTCTTGTTTGGTGGTTTCCGCTTCATGTTGCAGTGTGCTGACTTGTTGTTGAGCAGCTATATATTGCTGCTCATTGGCTTTCTTTTCCAATGTTAGCTGTGTGACTTGTTCGCTTAGCTTGCTTATTTCGGATTGTAATGATTTATTTTCATTTTCGAGCTGCTGCTGTTGATAATCCAGTTTTTGCTGCAGGTTTGTTATTTGGCGCTCGAAGTCAGTATTAATTTGGGTGATTTTATTTTTTAATCGTGTAATTAAATTTTCATTATCGTCAGTAATCGTTGATAACTTGTGATGGTGTTCTTGATCTTTTTGGTTAAGCTGTGTTTTTAAGTGGCTAATGTCTTGTTGCTGCTTTTCTTGATGATCGACCAGTTTGCTAATTTCATCTTCAAGCTGCAGTTTTTGATGTTTAATAACGCTATATTCGCCACATTTTTCTGAGTATTGTTGCTCTAATCGCTTAAACTCTTTTTTAGCGTCGCTGACATGGAGGTAGAGTTTTTTTGTTTGATCGGCCGTTTCTTTTTTGATGACTTCAATTTCTTGGCGAGTTTGCTCTTTTATTTTCGCTTGCAACTCTTTAGCGGCTTGAATAATAGGTTCAAGCATAGGGTCGCTCGTTAATGAATGACTGTTGCTAAAACGTTGTTGGTGTAGTTTCTCAGCTGCAATAACTGTGCTGTTTGGGTTCGTTGCGTTTTCTTTTGTATTCATTGGCTTATAGTATCATTTGTTTATTGGGTAATAGAGTCCGTAGGGGCTGTTGAATATACCATACACTTTAATAGAACTAAATAGCCCTCGACCGCTTTGCCGTGCTGTTGCCTTAAGACAGCATTATCTAAGCGTATTATACTAAATCCGCATTCCTTGCTAAGTAATTCAATATATTTTTTGCTATGTGCGTAGCGTATATTTTCCTGCAGGACGTAGTCAGCTTGGTGCGTTTTTTCAATGGTAAAAGCAAACAATCCAGCGGGTGTTAATGCACTTTTAATTTTTAAAAATAGTTCGCGTAGGTCACCCATATACGGCAGCGCATCTGCTGCAAGAATAAGGTCATTATCATGAAATTTCTCTAGCGCATTTTCCATACGCTCAGTTACAACATCATGGTAGATTTGTTTTTGCTGCGCTAGTTCAACCATTTTTTCTGAGATATCAATGCCAATTAGTTTTTTGGCATAGGGTTGAAAAAGCTCTCCACATAAACCGGTGCCGCAGCCTAAGTCAAGAATGGTATGTGTTGATTCAGTCAGTTCTTTTTCATCCATTACCATGTCTAAAAGTAATTGTGGCACTTTATACTTTAAATGCTTAATAAGGTGTGCATCGTAATATGTGGCGTATTGATCAAAAAGATGTTGTAAATAAGCGCTCGGTGCTTGTTGCGGTGTTTCGTCTTGTTGTAAGGCATGTAGTATATGTTTAACTTCGTCATCATCGGGTTTTATTTTAAGGGCCGCTTGGTAGTGTGAGATGGCTTCGTTAAGTTTGCCTATTTTTAAATAGACTGCTGCAATATTAAGGTGCGAGGGCAGGTTGTTAAGGTCAATATTTATGGCTTCTTGTAGATAGCGAATGGCATCTTGGTGGCGTTCTTGATAAGACATAAGAACGCCGGCATTAAAATAACTTTCAACCGTCGGTTGTGCGGCAATTTGACGTAAGTAGTGCGATAAGGCGCGTTCTTGATTGCCGGACTCTAAGAAAGCGGTGGCCAGATCAAAATGAATATTAGGCAATTGTGAATCTAAGTTGGCGGCTGTTTCTAGATGTTGGCATGCTGCAGTGAAATGCTTTGTTGTTAATAAGGCTAAGCCAATATCATGGTGTGTACTCGCATGCCGTGGTGTAATGGCTAACCGTTGGCGCAAGTAATCAATGGCTGCTTTATAGTCTTTCTTTTCTAGATAAATTTGCCCCAGTTGCCATAGTGCTAAAGCGTGCTGCGGTCTGTGCTCGATGGCTTTGTGCAGTTTTTCGATGGCTGCTTCGTGTTGCTTATCATGTGCTAATAAGCGGCCATAATTAAAATAGGCGTCGGCATAGTTGGGCTGTAACTGGATGGCTTTTTGATAATAGTCTTTAGCTTTGTCGTTATTGCCTAAGCGATAGTAGGCGTTGCCGATATTGTTGTAGGCTGGTGCATAGTCTGCTTGCATGGCTAAGGCTTTTTCATAGGCTGTAATAGCTGCGCTATAGTCTTGCAGTTTCAGCAGAATGTTCCCTTGGTGGTTATGTAAAATAACATTTTCTGGCTTTAGCTCAATGGCCTTATTGATGGCGCTCAGTGCTTTGGGGAAGCTGTCGGTCTGGGCGTGCAGAATCGCTGTCAGATGTAAGACATCGACATTATGCGGGTCTTCCTTGAGAATACTGCGGTATAGTTTAAGCGCGTCTGTGTAATTTCCTTGGTGGTGTTTTTGCTGCGCTTCTGCTAACTTGTTGTTTTTCATATGATATTTTTATTGCCCGGCTAAGTTGATAGACAGCCATGGCATAATTTATGCGAGGATTATACCGCATTATGGCGCGAAAGTTATTAAAAACTAGCCAATATTCTGCTTTTTCTTTTTTGAGATTATCCAGGGCAATTACGGCAGCGCGGGTTTGTGACCGAGTCTTGTGCTTGGGGGTAATGCCTCGATTGCGGAACCAGATAAGGCTGTGTTTAGGGATAGCTCGGTCAGAGAGCAGTGTCGCAGCAATGTGGCCTTTGTGGTGCGCTGGGCTGGCTATTGGCTGGTGGGTGCGCCATTTTCCCCTTTGTTTAAGGTAGTTGGCAATGCTGACGATGGCATCGGCATTGCTATTCATAATGTCTGCACTTTTAGGATTCTCGTAACCCACGGCGTATTGGCGATAGACATCGGGCATAAATTGTGGAATGCCAAGTGCGCCGGCATAAGAGCCTTTAATATCCAGTGTTGATAGTTTTTGTTCTCTGGTTAGTAAAATAAATTCTGCCAGTTGGTGTGAGAAGAACTTAGCACGAGCAGGGTAATTAAAAGCTAGTGTGGCCAGTGTGTTGAAGGTGTTAAATCGACCAGCATGTTTGCCATACAAGGTTTCGATCCCGGTGATAGCAACAATAACACTAGGAGGGATGCCATATTGGCGATTGGCATAGTCGAGAATCTTTTTATGTGCTTCCCAAAATTTAACACCACCTTCAATGCGCTCTGGGGTAACAAAAAACTTGCGATAGTAGCTCCAAGGTTTTTTCTCAAAAGGATGGTTCATGCGTTTGATAACGCCAAGGTCATAGTGGACATGGCTAAAGAGCGAGGTTAGGTCGTTTTTATTGATATGGTATTTCTTTGCCAGGGTGGTGATAAAGCGTGCTTGTTGCTGCTCAGGGGAGAGTGCTTTTGCCGCTTGGCTATTGGTTGGTACGACGAGTATGCTGATAAGACTGAATATAACAGTGAATAGTTTAGTTACCATCCTTGTATACATGTTGTTCTCCTATTGCTATGTCATTGCGTTAGCTTGACCATAGTTTTCTGTGTGTATGAATAGACATAATCATTCCAAAACTTGCCATCATCGTTAGCATGGAACTACCGCCGTAACTAATTAATGGTAGCGGGACACCGACCACCGGTAAAATGCCGATAACCATGCCAATATTAATAAAAGCAGAAATAAAAAAGGTTAGGCACAAACTGCCCGATAAAAGTCGTGTAAAAGTGTCTTGCGCTTGCATGCTGATATAAAGACCGCGAATCAAGATTAATGAAAATAGTAAAATGATCGCAATACAACCGATAAACCCAAGCTCTTCAGCTGCAACGGCAAAAATAAAGTCGGTCGCATGCGCTGGTAGGAAGTGTAGATGCGACTGGGTGCCATGCAGCCAACCTTTGCCAAATAAACCGCCGGAGCCAATAGCAATCTTCGATTGAATAATGTGGTAACCATTGCCAAGTGGGTCACGTTCAGGATTAAGAAAGGTCAGTACGCGGTTGCGCTGATATTGATGCATAAAATGCCATAAAATAGGGCTAGCAGCCACCGCACCCAAGATGCAAGTGATAATCAGGCGCCAACTTAAACCCGCCAGTATCAAAACAAAAATGCCTGAGAAAGCAATTAAAAGTGCCGTACCAAGGTCTGGCTGTTTTGCAGTTAATAAAGCCGGAACTGCTAAGATGGCGCAAGCGACTAAGAGTGTTTTCAGCTTCGGCGGTAGCACTTTGGTGCTTAAGTAATAGGACATCATCATCGGCATAGCCAACTTCATAATTTCTGAAGGTTGAAAGCGGACAAAGCCCAAACTAATCCAGCGACGCGCACCTTGGTCAACTTTACCAATGACGAGTACACAAATCAGCAGGAAGACACCGGTAAAGAAAATCCAGGGCGCCCACTGGTAGTAACGCGTTGGCGATATTTGTGCAAACAATAACATAACGCCAAACGATAATAAGACGCGAAAGGCTTGTTTTTCAACCATAACCGTATTTTGGTTGCTGGCACTATAGAGAATAAATAATCCAAGCGCTGCTAATAGCAGTAGTAAGGAGATTAATGGAGGGTCGATATGCCAGCTTTGCCATTTAAGCAAGTTGAATTTTCGTCGCGCACGAGATTCGTAGGAAAATTTATTTTGGTTTATCATTAGTCAAATTTTTAAAATAATAATTAAATATCTTACCACCTATTCTATCAGCCATAGCGCTATGCTCAACCACTAATGCCATCGCAATTTGTGGGTGGTCGACAGGGGCGAAGGCGATAAACAAGTGATTATTGCGCAAACGTTTGGGAATATCCGTGCGGTTGGCATATTCATTGCGATCGTGCCCATATACTTGTGCCGTACCTGTTTTAGCTGCTACTGAGAAAAGTGGGTGGCGACCAAAGAATGCAGCGGTACCATGACGACCGTCGACCACTTCCTGCATTGCATGTATAACTGTTGACCAGGCGTCGGGTGCCATAACGACCGGTTTTTCAGAATCAGGTAGTAGCATGGTGGCGTTATTGTGCTCATCAACAGTTTTAATTAGCAGATGAGGTTTAAGGCGTATGCCGCGATCGGCAATGATCGCTACTGCTTGTGCCAGTTGTAAAGGCGTCACAAGAAAGAAGCCTTGGCCAATACCAGCTTCAATGGTATCACCGGTGTACCAAGGATGCCCTTGCGCGCCGCGCTTCCAGTCTGGGGTTGGTACTAAGCCGGGCACTTCCTCTGGCATATCGATGCCGGTGAGTTTGCCAAAGCCAAAATCTTGCAGCACTTTGTCAATGCGGGCAATGCCCATATTAACGGCAAGATTGTAGAAGTAGGTGTCGCAGGAGACTTTAATGGCGGTGGAAACATCCACCCAGCCGTGTCCGCCGCGTTTCCAATCATGGTAGACATGCTCAGTATTGGGCAGTTGGAACCAGCCGCGGTCGTAAATGCGGTAATCAGGTGTAATAACACCTTCGTTGAGACCAGCTAAAGCATAAATCGGTTTAATGGTTGAGCCAGAGGCAAACTGCCCGCGGATGGCGCGATTATAGAGTGGGTGGCCGGGGGAGTTTAATAAAGCTTCGTATTGTTGCTGGCTAATGCCACTGACAAAGGGGTTGGGGTCAAAACTGGGGTGAGAGACCAGCGCTAAAATTTCACCCGTACTAGGTTGGATAATCACCACGGCACCACTTTCTTTACCTAATGCGGCTTCAGCCTCAAGTTGTAAGCGGCTATCAATGCTGAGATAGAGGTTTTTCCCCGGCGTGGGTGGTGTTTTTTTCAGGATGCGGACAATATGACCGGTGGCATCAATTTCCGCTTCTTCGGAACCTACTTTACCATGCAGTATTTTTTCATAGTATTTTTCAATGCCCATTTTGCCGATATCGTCTGACATTGAATAATTATGCGTATCGACTTTTTGCAATTCTTTTTGATTAATGCGTCCGACATAGCCAAGCACATCGCTCATCGCGCTACCGAGAGGGTAATAGCGCATCATGCGCGTTTGGATGATAACACCGGGCAGGCGGTATTGGTTGACATAAAATAGATCAGCCTCCTGCTCGGAGAGTTTAAACTTTAAAGGGATGGGCTCAAAGGGGCGGTATTGACTGCGAATATGGTTAAAGCGCTTTACATCGCTATCAGTGATGGGCAGCAATTTTTGTAGTTGTGTAATTGTTTTCTTGATGTTGGGAATGCTCTCGGGAATCAGAGATAGCGTATACGTTGGGATGTTCTTTGCTAGTAGTACGCCGTGACGATCATATATCAGGCCACGGTTAGGCTGGATCGGGATAACACTGAGTAGGTTGTGGCGTGACAGGGTGGAATAAAACTTATTATGCATTAACTGTAGATAGACTAAGCGACCGATCAGTATCAAAGAGAAGATGCAGAGAATGATTAAACACACGATACTACGACTTTTAAAAAGCGCATTTTCTAAGACGTGTCGGTTAATTTTCATGTTGTTTACGGTCCTTGTCAGGCTACTTATGTTTTAGCGATGATAGGGATGCTGAGTCATTATACTCCATGCGCGATAGATTTGCTCGGCTACAATGATACGAACTAAAGGATGCGGTAAGGTTAATGCTGAAAGGGACCACTTTGATTGTGCTTTTGATAGACAGTCTGGTGAAATGCCTTCTGGACCGCCAATCAAAAGGCTAATATCTTGCGCACCATCACGCCAGGTGGTGAGTTGTTTTGCTAGCGCAACGGTGCTGATGTTTTTTCCTAAGCGATCAAAAGCAATAATGTGATCGCCCGTTGGGACAGCTTTTAGCAATGCAGTACCTTCGCGCTCGAGAATTTGTGACAGGTTGGCATTTTTACCGCGCTTTTCTGCAGGCAGTTCCAGCAGGTTTAATTGAAAATCACTGTTAGATAAGCGATGCGCATATTCCTGGTAGCCGCTTTCGACCCAGCTTGGCATGCGTTTACCAATGGCAATCAGATTGATTTTCATTAGGCTGTTTCAGATTCGTTTTCGTTTTGTTGGCGTGCTGTTTCTGTCATGCTCCATAGTTTTTCCAGGCTGTAGAACTCGCGTGTTTCTTCCAGCATGATATGGACAATGATATCGAGCAGATCGATCAGGATCCATTCGCCTTGCTCTTCCCCTTCAACGCTCATTGGTTTAACACCATTTTTTTTCGCGGTGCGGACTACTTTTTCTGCCAATGCAGCAGCATGGCGGGTTGATGTGGCGGTGCAAATGATCATTCGGTCGGTAACATTGGTTAGCGAAGTTACGTCTATATTTTTGATATCATTAGCTTTATTGTCTTCTAGGGTTGACATGATAAGCTGGTTTAATTCTTCTGTATTCATAGGTAAGGTCTTTTGGCTTTATTCATAAAATGGGCAATGATAGCGGTATTTGCGGGTGAGTACAATATGTTGCGTTCGACATCTTTTGGGTGGTTTTGATTGTGTATCAATTAATTTATTTTTTATATTCTGCAAGCATTGTCGCAGACTCCTTGCCAAGCAAAAAAGTTTGCAACAATGCCGATCAAGTTGCAGCATAACAGTGTGAAAGTTTACAGTTCTTTCCACCAGTGCGCGGACGTGCTTTGTACCCAGGATTCTTGTCTTAATTTAAAGACAAAGTGTTCAAGCGCTTCGGTGTCTTTAATTTCGCCATTGGTTTCTAGCCAAAAATCCCAGTCACCCATGGTTGACCAGACTTTGCTGACTTCAGGCCATGCTTTTACCATGTCCCAGTGATTGTCATTGAGTTTGCCATTACAACGAACAGCGACGCGTGCATTCCATGCCATGATAGTTTCTCCTTTAAGTGTTTAAATTAATCTATCTTTGTTTGCGCTCAATTTCAAGTTGCTTAATGGGTTTGTGTGATTCTTCGGCTTTGAATAAATGGGTTGTATGACAAGCAGGTTGTGGGTTCATTGGGATCTATTGGGGGTAGCGGGGGGTAGATATGAGAAATGAGTGCGGTTAAGCGCCGACGCAGGAGAAAAGAAGGGTCTTTTGCAAAGGCGCTGGTTTCCATCCCTGGATCGCTCTGACAAAAACTTCCTGTTTTTGTAAGCTTTGCAAAAGACCCTTCTTTCCTCCTGCTAGCTTTTTTCACTTTTGGTGAAGCGGTTTAGGTGGGTTGCTTGGCGTATTTTGTGTGTGTTTTTTTAATAATAGGTGTTGTTTGTATCATGGTATCTGAGATCGTTCTTGTTGTTGTTCAAGAGATGGCGACAAGCTCTGGGTGATATGTTTCTTTTAACAGGAGCTTCGCACTTTCAGTGCAAACCTCCTTCCTGGTTATATTCGCCTATGTGAGACTAGCTCGCATTGACGGCCTGTGCCCGTTAGGGTGCGAGTCAAGGGGAGAATCCCCATCGGGATTTATTTTGTTTCGCACAAGTGCGAAGCTCCTAATTAACTGTTTTGCGTCACGATCGACTTTTACTGACACTTGCTTGTTAAGCTGATTTTGTGTTAAATGCTTAACACCTCTATTTTTATTACCATTTTGCCTCAAATTAAAGGATATTTTTATGAGAGTTGGTGCTCGGTCTGTTGCAAATGTGTTTGCTTCATTTAGATCAAATAGATTGCTTGTTATTTTAGCGATAGGTTTTTTGTGGCGATTGGTGTTAATTACTGTTTTTCCTTACTCGGTAGCTGCGGATGGTGTTTTTCAAACGATAGAGCCGGCCCATCATTTGGCATTTGGACATTGGATTCAGGTTTGGGAGTGGAAAAGCGGCATTCGTTCTTGGATTTATCCTGGTATTTTAGGGCTAATAATGAAGTTAGCGAGCTTGATCAGCAGTTCTCCTGTTGTGTATATGGCTTTTATCCATGTTTTTACTATTTCGTTTTCTTTAATTCCTGTTTATGTCGTGTATCGGGTTGTCGAAAAATACGATTCACAAAATATGGCAGCGTTCGCTGCATTGTTGGTTTGCTTTTGGTATGAGTTTACTTTTTACGCGCCGAGTACTTTAAATGGTGTTTTACCAGCGCACTTGTTGGTGTTAGCTTGTTATCTGTTGTTCTTTTCCGATGAAGAGAAAAAGAATGTTCTTAAATTTATAAGTGCCGGTGTTATATTTGCTTTTGTTTCCATTGTTAGGTTTCATTTGGTTCCAGAAATTGCTTTGATAGTGCTTTATGCCTTTTTTAAAAGGCCGAAATCTTTGGTTCTGTACGGGTTGATTAGTTATATCTTGGTATTTACGCTTGCTGGCTTATTGGATTGGTATACGTGGAGTTATCCTTTTCAGTCAATTATTAAAAATATTTATTTAAATATTTATCAGCATGTGTCTCAGCGTTATGGGGTTAAAGCTTTTTACTATTATTTAATATTCTTGCTTCAGTCTTGGAATATATTTTTTATACCAATATTGTTTTTTGCTTGTTATGGTGTTAAGAGAATGCCTATATATTTTTATATAGGGTTGCTAAATATCTTATCATTCAGTTTTATCGCGCATAAAGAATATCGGTTTATTTATTTGTTTGATGTTTGTTTTTTTGTGCTTGCAGTGGTAGGTTTTATCGATCGCTATAACTATTATAAAAAGCATCGGCAGAAGCTGCGTAAAATAGCGTTTTGTTGTGTTGGTCTTTGGCTTTGTATGTCATTAGCTTATGCCATTATGAGGGCTCATCACTATATGATGTTATCTTCATTGTATGTAACGAGGATCATTAATAATGATTACAATGGCAAAGTAAACTCAATATACCTAAATGGAATAGAGCTGGTTCGTACAGGGGGGTATGCCTATCTAAATCTTAAAGCGCCGATTGTGTTCATGCCACCTTCGCTGCACCTTTCTGCGGAGAAAACAAAGTATCCTTCTTTGATTATTGCGCGTAGGAAGTTGCATAATCTTAAGCTTCATAAAATTGATACTACGGGGCGTTATAACGCTTATATTACTTACAATAAAGTTAGTGTTTAGGTGTATTAATGTTGAGATAAGTTTGCGGTGATGTAAGCTCTGGTTTTCAAGCCTTATATCTTAGAAAAAACCCCGTAGGGGCGCAGCATGCTGCGCCCGTTTATTATCAGCAGCAATAATGTAGTGCGAAAGAAATTTCTAGAACTAATCAACGGTGCGTATAAGGAAGCGCGCGTACCATGGATCAACACTGCCGTCAATATAGGTAAGCTACTTACTCAATAAAATTTTTCTGTTTTAATATTTTTTTAATAAATAAATGATTTAATCAATCCCATAAAAAAATTCATAGTGAGGCATAGTATGAGATATCTCATGAATTTATTTTGTTGTGATGCTGCACACAGCAGCATTAGCTAATAGCTATAACGCAGGAGTAAAAAAATGCGGATTGCAGAATTTGGTGATAATAATGAATTTAAAGAAAGCTCATTATCGATTGTAAGATCTTTGGGTTGTGATTTAAGTATTAATGTATGTTTACAGTCAGAGTTAGAAGTGGCGTTGCAAGCATTAACCGTCACCGCAACAGACATAAAACCAATATATTTTATTACCTATAAAAAAAACAATGATGGAACGATAAATAGCGCCGAAGAATTAAATATTATTCGCTTTAGTGGTCTTAAAATAGAAGATGGAACAATTATAAATCTTTCTAAATTTAAAACAAAAGTCATGGGGTACTATCTCGAAAAGATATCGGTGGCTTTAGAGGGGGGTGACATTGAAGATAATGATGTGATCGCGGTTGAAGTTATTAAAAATATTCGCCCAGTGATAGCAATAATCGAAGATTGGTTGGGAAATTCAATAACGGGGGATTTGGATAGTCTGCTCAGGCAGGAGGCAAAATCAAGTCGAGAAAACCCAGCTATAATTTCGCTAGGTGGCAATAAGTCAGTTTTAGAATATAAATGTTTGATAAGATGGTTGTCGATGCATTCTGGTGTTAAATTGTCATCTTACTCATTAGTTGAGATTTTTGATTTCTCCAAAATGTCAGTATCGCAAAATGCTTTTGTTCGTGAAGCCTTGCTGGAGCTTGTTCTTGCTCTTAAAAGGGTACATTCTAATCTAAGGATAGTTAGAGGTAATGTTAAATCTCTTAGCATTTCCGGCGCGATGGGACAAAGCCTGCATAATCTTTTAAAAATGGAAGAGGAATATTCTAATTTTTTGTTGGATAAGTCTGAGAAAATTACAGCTGCAGATATTGATGATGCAGTTAATAAATATCAACGTGAAAGAAACAAGGATGAATATCAAGCATTTGATCAGATGCCGTCAATTGCTCATTTGATGGTTAAGCGTGGTTGCAAGGCCTTATTTTATCATGCGGTGGAATCATGTTTGCAGCACGTATCCGACCAACAAAAGCATGAATTTTATCGTACGCTTGCGGAATACACTTGTCTCTATGTCTCAAGTGATACCCCGTATTTTCAGGATATTATTTTGAAAATGATAGGGCCTGAAAATAAACCTGTTATACAAGAGATTTTATCCATTGCCCTAACAATGTGTGATCAAGCATTATTTGATAAATGTAGACAATACTGCTCGGAACAATTGAATGCGAAATTTATAACGGATCTTGTTAGGGGAGTGTTGTCTTCGTTTACACGTCGATCTAGGATTTTAGAAAATATAATTGTATTTATAATAAAAAATTGCACTAAACGAAGTGAGTCGAGTGAGCAAAAGTCTGTTGGCGATATTTATTTAACTAAACTTATGCATTTAGCGATGGAATTTGACAACGCACAGATGGTGGAAATACTTTTAGATCATGGTGCTAAACCACTGGCTAAACTCTATCATCCAAGCGAAGCCATTAATTCTAAACCTTCTGAATATAATAAGGGTGTTAAGGCTTTGGTTGAGTCTGCCTTTCCCAATGAAGAGGTATCAAGCTTAGTGCTAGGTTTTTGCTTGTTTCCCTTTGAGAAATCATCACTGACAAAGGATGAAGACTGTGGCTCGTCATGCTCATTCGATAGACCATAATAAGATAATGTCTATTATTAGAGTGCTATTATCAATATAGAACAATGCTAGAGGTCTATATGCCAAAGAAAAATGCTAAAAAAAATGCAAGGCCATTTACATGGAAAATTCACTCTTCAGAGAAGGGTGAATTAAAACTCGATGTTCATCAAGAAAAAAAATCTAAAAAATACAATGGCGAAAAACTAAACATTCATTACAGAGAAATGTTGGATAACTTTCAATTGAAAGCGGTGGCGTTTTATTACCCTGGTGTCAATAAGTATTATCTATTAGAGCGAAGCAAAGATATTGATTCTGATTCAGAAGAAAAACTTGAATATATTTCAATAACAATGGCCGGATATGTAGATAGAAAAAGAGATGATATAAAAACACAGTTGTCAAAAATCTTTAGAAAATACAGAGAAGCTTGTAGAGCTGATAAACGTCAGTCTATTGGTCAACAAGTACATAAAAAACCTGTAATTAATGCGGAGCAATACCATAAGAATTTTAAACCGGAACAGCTAACAAAGCGCATGCAGGCAATATTAGATAAAATGCATACGGAAAGCCAATTGGCTGATAACTCCGATGGAGTTGAAGAAGTAGGCAACAAGCCTTTACCGGTAGTGCCATCGCCGCCACGGGATGAACCTCTATTGATACCAGCTGATCTGGCAGGCGAAGGAAAGGGGGATGAAAAACCGGCGGCTGTGAGTAAGCGGTTGCCGGATAATAGAGCAAGCTTTTTTCAAAATAAGCCGCGGAGTGTGGTAAGAAAATATAAGTTTCATGTTGTTAAGGGTTACTATTGTAACCACCCTGATCCACAGCGCCGATCTAATTTTTTGCATGTTGTGATAATTCCGCAGTTTAATAAAGCAGATATTACCTTTAAGGATCTGTGCGCAGATCAGTCGAAAAGATTCAGTGTGGAAGAGGGTCTGTATCAGGTTTACAAAGTGGTCTATTTTATGGAAGGGATGCGTGCACCTAAGGATAAATTATATAAACGAAACCCAACGATAAGAGAGATTGATTCAGAAAACCCATTGCACCAGGTGGTATACAAGGATTATATCCAGATGGGTGCAATAGCATTTTATAGGGTGCATCGATCAGCCTATGAAAAGCTTTGTAAGATTCAAAGCAAGACTATACCTTTCGGTTCAGTTAATGGTAGATCGCTACAGTCCTTATTGAATAAATCTGAAATACGAATATGTCAAATGTTTGATAGGCTGGAAATGCCCTATGATATTGAAAGAGAGATGACCGCAGCAATTAAGCGTGCAGGTAATGTATTAACTGCTGATGAATTTAATATGTTTATAGTCAAGTTCGCATCTCGTCGTGGCCATGTATTGGAAGGTGTGGCTAACGAATCTAAAGCTAAAGAGGGGGTCCCAGCCCATAATATGAGTATGCGAAATTAGTTATGCTAAGGTTAACGTTAGCATGGGCATTACCAGATAAAAGTCGGTGTCAAAGGGGTATGCTATACCTTTCCCGGATTGTTAAAAATAATCGGTTGGCGCTGTCTTATTGTTATAGAACCCTAGAGTTAGGTGAGTATCGCCAAGGTGTGCTGCATGGTTTGCAAGAAGGGGATATAGCTGATCTCCAGTTTAATGACTTAAATGAAAATATAACGATATCACGTACGTTGTCATACCTTGGCTGTTTGCTGCTAGGTAATGATAAAAGTAAGAAAATGATAAAAGCGTGCTTGTTGATACAATCATTCTGGCGGCACTATCAGCAAGGGAAGGTGTTAAAAGAAATCTATCATTTTACTATTCTGCAGGCTGATCGTCGCAATGAGATTAGAATTAATCGTGCATTGCTGTCTACTTGCGAGGAAAAGGGAAAAAGGCTAACGCAAGAAGAGCAATTATTTTTTGAAACTCTACGGAGAGATAATTTAATCGTTCAGCATGGTTCTAGAGCTGCAGGTATCGTAAAAGAGCTGCTTTCAGCTAAAATGTTGGTATTAAGAAAAATTAAAAGACCGTATATATATACTGTGAAAAAACTAGGGAAATATAACAGTGTTTTTTTTGCGAGAAAAAATCTATCTTTGCGGGCTAATATTCCTTGCTTTGCTAGAGGGCAATATGCTTATGAAAAAAACCTATCACTTGAGTTAAAAAGCAGCACTGCTAATCACTATAAATATTGGGCAAGTGATGCATTTTATTCATATTATATTGAGAAAGTTATGCCGCCGATAAAATTAGGTGATACTACTTTAATCGTGCAATTTTCATGGGCTAAAAATGTTGGGGAGTCAACGCAAAAATGTCTTTATCTTCGGAATGATAAAGTTGTTAAAGAAGAGGCTTTTCATATTGGTGGTGAAGTGTATTTGGGTAGAAACATTCAGAAATTATCCTTGCTGAGAATAATCCAGCAGTTACGTTACACTAGTATTTCATTTAGAAAATATGTTTTTGCAAGCATAAGCAATAAAGACATTATCGAGCAGTTATTTAATGCATTGTTGCCAGTAAGTGCACGAGAAATTAATGCAAATGTATTGGTTGATGTTCGGGAGGCAAAGATAATACCTCCTGCTGCAGTTGACGTTGAAGCTACAGGATTGATTTTTCATGCACTTGAAAATGGAATCCGTTTGCCGACATTAACTCCTGAGATATTGAACACTCGAGTTAAGGATATAGATGGAGTTGAATATAACTTCCGCGGTTATAAATTATTTCTTACCACTCCATTATGTTTTGCTGTCGTATATAGCGATCTGAAAGTCGTTAAGGAGTTGTTAGATGCTGGTGCTGATCCAAATTATCATGGTGCTAATTTTGTCACGCCACTAATTTGCGCAGTTGTTGCTAGGCGAATTGATATTGTTGCTTTGTTGTTAGAGTTTCCCATTAAAATGGCTCAACGAGAAGGTCGCCAAATAGTACATCTTGTTAATCCTTATGTTTATTCGCATATTTTTGATAAAGGTGGGGTTAAGAAATATAATATTACTCCCTTACAGTGGGCTTGCTTGTACTTGCAGGATATCGCGGTGGTTGATTTGCTCTTGCATCATCAAGCTGGATTTCACCCTGGTCCTATTAAGTTTATTAAGCAGAAACTGTGTAAATCGGCGGTGTTAAATTTATTTGCCAATGCTATCTCGCATAATTATACGAAGGCAGCATTATGGTTGCTGTCGCACTTTCCATCAATTAATGTCCTCGCGGAACTTAAGGTGAGTGCAGTTGATCTTATTAAGGTTGGCGACAGAATATATCATTGTAATATTAGAGCAGGTGGTTACTGTGAATTTAATTTTGATGAAGAGGGTAATTTGTACGAGTCATACTATTTGGTAACACATATTTCAGGCGGCATTGTTTACTGTAGAAGCATGCCTACAGATGAATTAATAGGAATAAGCTTTGAAGATCTTAAGGACTACTCTGATGATAGCAAGGTGCGTTTTAGTGTTAAGAAGAATATATTAACTCCTTTGCAAATTGCATACCATCATCAGAATCAAGTGTTGATTGACAAATTAGAGCAAAAGCCAGCAGGTCTTTGCGCACAGCCTAGTGTCAAGCCTTAGTTAAGGCTGTGCGCTAATTCTAAGTGCTGTAAGTGCTACTTTTTTCCTGTTACTTGATAGTCATTACCAGTATATGTGCTATTGGCAATGGCGCCATTGCTACATAGATTTAGGCTCGTACATGCGAAATCAGGGACGGTAAAGTTTGTAGCAAGACCAGCGCAAAATGAATTTGCCGGTGGGGCACCATTAATTGTAATTGTAACGGTTGTATCTGTATTTGTAGTTGCTTCAATGCGGGTTGAATTTGCGCAGGTATAATTCCACCGGGTGCGAGGCGATGTATTGCCGGGATCAATTCCGTGACGTCTTGCGCAGTCTCCAAAGGTGTCAGATCCAGGGCAGGAGAATGTCTGAACTGGGTTGCCGCCTGGTTGTTTTCCTCCTCCCCCTCCTCCTCCAGCTGGGCGGGACGGTTTGGCAGGTTGGATCTGTTTTGCAGTGCTAAGTAATGGTGTGGATAAGCCGCCCATTAATACACAGGTGAGACTAATAATTCTAAGCGCTTCACTTCCAGTCATCCTTTTCATAAAATAATCCCTTTTGAAGGTTGCTTATTGGTTGTAAATTTATAGTATCAATATATTAAAGCATTCTACTGAATAGAGCACAATATGTAATATCGCTTAGTCTTGGTAAAAAACTGTAAAGGCGACATTCAATGCTGCTTTTAATTTCTCAATGTTAGTATTTCGCTGGGTGTACCTTTGTGTTTTTGTTCTGTTACAGCTTTTGCGGCAAAAAATAATATTCCTGCTACATGATGATAGCATTGGCTATCAGGTATATGAGGGGGGGGTGTTTGATCGAGTGATTGCTTCCATATCAGTTGCTGTTAACATTTTTGATAGTGTAAATTGTATTATGACAGTCCTGTTTGGTAGGCCACGATTGTCTTCGAATTTAATTTTGATGAAGAGGGTAATTTGCGCGAGTCATACTATTTGCTAACAAATATTTCAGCAGGCTTCGTTGATTTCTCAACCCTTTGCCAAAAATCCTAGGACCATGGTTAATATTCCAAGTCCTGGCAGCAGAGTGCAATATGAGATTAGGTAGAGAATGCCAGCGCTACTAGTCTCATTAATTGCCTAATCCCACGCGTTAATCGACGTAGACAAGGATCGTCCCAATATTTTGATTCGTTTGCCTTTCTTAACTGTTCATTTATTTTGTTCTCATCAAACATACTTCCCCCTAGCTATATTGGCATTAGTTATTTGTTAGTTCGTATATTTAGTTTAGTTATGCAAAGTGACTCCTGCATGACTAGATTGTTAAGGGTCTATCCTTTTTGTGTGACCAATCGAGCGTATGATATGGGTAGCTGTAACAGCAAGCTGCAAAATGTGATGCATCGACAGATAGTCGGTCTTTTATCTTTCACGGGAAGTATGATTTAACGGGAGCAGTTGAAAAAAACAAAAGCAGCTTATCTGTGTCGCCGTCAGAAAAACACGTGTTTTATCCGATATTTTCTCTGCAGGGGATGATTTTCCGTTAATAATTTTACCATACTGGTTTTACCCTTGTTTCATAGTGGCTATAAGTAATAGGGAGTAGACATTGCCTGAGCTTTCTCACTCTGTTGCCCATATTGATCAGGGTTTCCCGTATCAAGTCGAG
>JAUIAD010000074.1 GCA_030425685.1 Gammaproteobacteria bacterium
CCGCCTATCATCGCGCGTTAGCCGATGGGCAAGGTGTTAGTAACACCCAAGCCTTTGGAATAGGGCGAGAAGATTTGGACGATGAGGATGAGGCGGCTTACAGCCAATCAGCGGTTAGTGATGATCACCGACCTGCAACGAGCACCAATGCCAATCGACAACATAAATTGCCACAAGCACTTAGTCGGCACGAGCTTGCAGCTAAGGGTCCTGCTGTTGATGATCCTTCAAGACAAGGGAATTTAGTATCGAGTAACCCGTCTAGTTTGTTTGGCAATTCAGGTAGACCTAATGGGCAATACTACCAAGATATGTTCCATGGCATGGGGATGGAGAGCCCGGCGGATAGGGTGATTATTGGAGATTTGGATGTTACGCGAACGAGTGATACTCGGTTTCAGAATAATTCTTTGGTAAATCATGCTGCACGTTTTATTTATGAGCATCAGAACACATGGTATGGCCATGAGTTGATTAAGCTAATGAGTTGGTTCAACTCGCCGGCTGTTAGAAATACGGTTGATTCCTTTGATTATGAATCTAGGGCATTTGCTTCATTTGTTTATTCAGCAATTCCTGTGGTTGGTGCAGTGAAGGGCGGTATCGAACTCTACAATGGCTATGATATGTTTACCGGCTCTCGTATGAGTGGCTTGTCGGCAGGTGTTGAAATTGGTGCAGGTATGTTACCATTGGGTGTTGGTGCTGCTACCAAAGGTCTAAGGTTGTTTTCGAGGTTGGGCGCAGAGGATCTAGCCCTTCCAGAAACAACCATAGAGATACCAAGAAATCCGATATCACCAAATAATATTGGATCTTCAGAGTTAGCATCGTTTTCGAATAAAATCTATAAGGATGTTAAGCCGGGTGTTTACTTTCAAGCTCAGCGGTTTGGGCAGAAAGGCATGGGTCAGTTTTTTACACCAGTAAAACCGCTTGATTCTATGGATGCTGAAGAAATGTTAAATATTAAGGCTTGGGGTAATAATGCTGATCAAATCGCAATTGTAAAAATAAAACCTGGTTTAATGGCATGGCAAGGAGGAATAAAAGGTGGAGCTGGTGAACAGTTATTTATACCGCATGAATTACACTCCGATTTCATTAATACTTTAGATGTCGAACCTTTATATGTGGAGGAGCTGAAATGGCTGACAAGACTGTAAGAGGTTTCTCTGCAGAGCAGTTAAGACGAGCTGCTATGGATATAGATCCAAAGCATGGAATGGAACTAGAGAACATCTCTAAAATTGTACTCAATGCTACTATAAAAGAAAATCTCTTAAATTGTATACAATCAACTAACCAGTTGGATATATCGGATGGGCTGTATTTCTTAATGGGCCTTCTTCAAAAAAACAAGTTAAGTAGTTTTGGTGATGATTTTATTCGAACTTTAATTGAACGAATTCCGATATTGATAACTGTCAATCAGAACTCACAGATAAGGACTCATGCTTTGCAATTCTATGTTTGGCTGAAGGGCAACTATCCAGATTATCGTGAAACTATGATAACTTTTTTGGGATCAGATGACTTGGCTCAAAAAAAATGCGCAGTTAATAACTATGAAACATTTTGTAAGCCTGAAGAAATAGAGCCATTGCTTATATTTGAAAATGATCAATATGTAGCTGAGTTATCTATGTGCGGGCCTTTAGCGTACCAACTAAGAAATCTAGCATTAGAAAAAATCAGCAAAGTTTTAAATAAAAACTTCATGATGAATGAAATTAAAGAAAGGCACCCTGATTGGGGGAATGCATATGTAAGCTGGTATGATTGGACGCCATTTGTAGAGTGGTATAAGAATAAAGGCAAAAAATCTATTTTTGGTAGAAAAAAATGATTGTGCTCTCTAAGAATAGATTTAATTTATATCAACTATTCTTTCTTTTGGTTTTATTTATAGCTGGATATAGCATAGATTTAGTTGGCGCAGAGGGATTGGGAAATACAGCGTTACGATCGAAAGTCCTGGCTAATATTGAAACTAGTAAAGTGGCGAAAGGAGTGGTTGGAAATGATTTTAATTTATTTTCGAGAAGGGCGACAGCAAGAGGCTTCTACGCAGAAGGTGGCTGGCCATCTGCTAAAATTGGGATAATCATACCGGTCTTGCTTTTCTTGCCTTTTCGAATTTAGTATAGAAACCCTATACAGGGAATTAAAAAAGCTCTAAAGGTGACACCCGGTATAGAACCTCTTTGCTCAAAAAGGGATAAGTTTTGGATTAAAGGAGATTGTGGTTTTTTAAATCTATTAAATGAAAGAGGATCTAAAATGTAAAAAATTCGATACCGAGCGTCGACTTTCTATAATAGGGATACTTTACCTTCTTTTTTTAAAAAATTAAAAGTCGAGAATAATGAATCTTGATGCCCGAGATGCTGTATTCAATCCCGCAATACCGGTCTTGCCTTTCTTGCCTTTTCAAATTCTTTTACACGGCGATAGACAACATCACCCAGTCAGCTATAAATTATTTATGTTTTGCAAACACCCAAAAAACCCACCTGGTCATGCAGTATATAATCAGGTAAGCAGCTGGGCATTGATAGCTTGTGGCAATAACATAGCAGGATCGACATCGCCAGGGCGCATAGCGTGGGTTTGATTTAAAATGAAGGCTTTGATATTTGGTTTTGCTTTTATGGAAAGAGGCAAGAAAGGTGCGTATTACCAAACCTCTGAACACCAATTGCTGTCATGATGGACACTTTGTAATATGTAAGCGTTCTAGTTGATTATTTATTCAGTTTTTCAAGAGATGTGTTAAAAGGTAAAAGAGCCCTGTATTCATCGCTTGTTTTGCAGTCGCGGATACGGTTTAGCATATAGTTAAAGTAGTTTTCTG
>JAUIAD010000037.1 GCA_030425685.1 Gammaproteobacteria bacterium
AGGGCTCAGGCTGGTCCATAGGAATCATTCACATTTTTATCGCTCCATCATAACTTAAATATCATCAATAAAACTCTTGACCGAAAGACAGTAGCCTGTTACTTTTTACTTTCTCGAACGCATGACACCTCAGCAAACAATATTTCATACTTAATGGCAATGAAGGCGCTTACCCTTTTATTTCCTTGTGACTGCTTTAATTTGTCATAGCAGAAGAAATTCGACGTGTATATGTGATTGTGTACACAAACCTAAAATGTATTTAAAAATGAGAAAGTCAAAAGTAACAGCGCGGCAAAGCATCCTGCGGCAAAGCATCCTGGTACTGGTGGTATGAACTGCAAAGCTTGGAGCTTAATGGGTGATTATGACAATAGTGTGATGAGTCCATTAGATAGCGATAGCGGTGCAGACTATAATTATGCTAAATTTAAATATATTATATAAGAATTCAGGGGGGAAGTCCCGGGGTGGTGTTGTTCGGTAAAAATACCGGCCTTGCTTTGCTTACCTTTGCATTATTAAATTTTCAAAAAGGCAAGACTGGCGTGACGCCATATTGGCAACGGCAAATTAAATACACTTATTAACCATCACCCCTCCATAAGGAAGCACCTTAGCAGAAGGGCTCCACCTTCCATGGGAATGACAGTTATAATCTACCTGACTTGAACCACAAAAAGCATCCGCTAAAGTAAACGTTGCGTCTTGGTAAACTTTACAGGAAATAGGTACTTCTGCGCCGGGCAAACAATTACAATAAGCATGACCATCTGAAGTTATTGCCTTAGTACAGTTATTGGAGTCAAAGGAACAGTAGCTGTCTGCGTATGCAAACCCAAGAACAGTAGAAAAAGTTAAACCAACTAATAACAAACATACTATTTTTATCATGAGCCAAGCACCACAAGTTGTTATTAAAAAACCAAATGATCAAAATCCAATTATTTACCGTGTATTATTTTGTTCCTGCGCCTGAAAATCAGCTTTAGAGATATTAAACTTATAAGCAGCATCTAAGACCTATTGAGCGACAATTACCTTCGCCGTAACCATTTATCCCTTTACTTACCCATCATTCACGCATAAATAAATAATAACAGCTAAATTAAATATACATAAGAGCAAAAATACACAAACCCTTTACGTTTAGAAATCTGGCGTGATTAAAACGTCGTCATATATGGACCCATCATTGTTTGCAAGAGATAAGTTCAAATAATAACAAAGGGTAGGTTGAGATGCTGTCATATATCCGGCTTCTAAATCAGTCACTCTATTTGACTGGAGCCCTAATAATCTCTGCGCACTAACTCCTGATCATCCCGGCGGTTTTTCTTGCGTTAGCCTTAGACGATGTTAGGTTTTGAAAGAGCTGGCCTTACCTGTTTTTCCATTAATTTGTAGAGTTATCGGTGAGCTCAACTTGCTTGTCAGATTGGCTATGTAAATACGACAGAATCTTATTAATCACAACAGGGTCTTCAATACAGGCAATGATTTTCACATTCCCGCCGCATTGATCGCAGGTGCTAATATCTATGTTAAACACACGCTTTAAGCGCCTAGCCCAAGTCATGGCGGCTCGACGCTCCTTTTCAGTGCGATCATCGGTCGTTTTTTTCTTATTCCTTTTGTTTTGACCAGTAACCACCGATCGCCATTGGCTGCTCGGCGCATAAACACCGTGAAAGCGTGTCAGGTTAACCCGTGGTTTTGGCACCAAGGCGGCTAGCCTCGCCATAAAGTCGAGCGGATCAAAAATAACATGGGTAGTCCCGTTTCGATACGGCGTCTTGAGTTCGTACTTCACCTTCCCAGCCGATGTTAAGGATAGTCGCTCTTCTGAAACAGGCGGCCTAGCAATGTATCGACAAAGCCGTTCGACTTTCCACCGTTGTTTGGCCTTTACCGCCACGCCCGCATGCAAGGAAAAACCCGTCACCTTCCCCACCAACCCTTGCATTGATTCCTTTTGCGACTGGGGCGCTTATGAAAGACACTTACCAAAATCAAAGCATTTCGTGGGCAAACGAAACACTCAAGCTGTTGAGCGAAAACATCCGACACTGCGCACACGAATAAAAAGGCTGGCAAGAAAAACAATCTGCCTTTCTAAGATTGATAAACTACATGACATTGCGATAGGACTGTTTATCAACCACCATGAATTTGGTAGAGATATTTAGATAATATCAACAAAGGTGGTACACCACCGTCACACCAACACGTTAGAGACACCACCAAAAGATTTAACGCATCGACAGATTGGAGGCAGTACCGGCAGTTGAACTGCCGGGTGTCACTTTATTCCGTGCTTGTATCAGCACTTTCCTGCTTGCTTCAGGTAGATGTTCAAAATTTTTAAATGGTGTAAATTCAGTATTGCCCGAAATAGCAGCCTGCCATCTTTCTTTTCCTTCTTCAGATAGAATCATTATGCATGACCCAATTTGACTGGTATCTGGATATTTTTTTCCCCTTTGATTTTTTAGACTTTGACATAGCATTGGAACAAATTCATTTTCAATATAAGATAGAGGCGGCCTATCACGTAGTGATAATAAAAAATCACGCTCTTTTAATGGGTTTTTACAGCACTGATCGCCTTTTTCATATTGCAATATATCTATTAGGTGAAATTTAGTTGCGTGACTAAGCTCAACACCCTTGTCCAATTCATCTAATGCGCGTACAGCAGTTCTACCATATATGTGCCTAACAAAGTTGATATGGCTCTCAATGGGTTTCATTCCCATATAAAGATAAAACAGGTGTGAAGACCATGATGCATCGACACGGACACTTCCATCATTTTTTTTTAGACTTTCTTTAACAGCTTCTCGCATGACAGCAGTACCAAAACCATCACCTTGGATATTTGCCTGGATAGAATCAATGAAAATCGCTCCGTTAGAAGGATGCATAGTATACCTTCCTCTTGCCAGGGTTGCTTCGTGCTTTGTTTTGTCAAAAGGTTGGCTGTTGGGGCTGTTAAAAAAACGCATTTTGTATGTATTTTATAATTTGTTATAAGCAAGACAGGTATTATATTTATTAGGCGTTTAACTGTGGATGATTTAATTAATTTATCTGTTAATAGAGTTCTTTTATATATATTAATTGGACGTTGAGATAGAGAGTGCCGCCTTTGACGCTTTTTTTAGAATCTATGGCATTCAATGTTAGTTAATTTTTTAAATTCACCCCGAGCTTACCCTTCTAAAATCAAGTTATTTTTCAACAGAAAACACCCCTTTGCAACTATATGCAAAAGGCAACGAAGTAAACGCCCGGCATGGCAAACTGTATGGTAAATAAACGATAAAACAACGTTTTTTGCATATATTTAATGCATACTTAATATTTCCTTAATGTTTATTGGTTAAGCTAGCGCAATATCAATGTAATGTTGAATACCCAATTAATACCTAAAGAGACAGTAAAGTGAAAAGATCAATCCTGTTATTCTGTGCCCTCTCTTCGTTCTTTGGTGGATACACGGTTTATGCTAGCACTGGCACCATAGGCGATCCGGTCGTAGGCCCGTGCAGTACAAATAATAATCAATGTGAGTTTATTGGCAGTATGTTGTCACAAGATAAGTTTTGGTACGATGATCATGGTAATAGCGTTTACTGCGATCCAAAAGCTGATATCGTTTGGAGCGGAAAGCATACCGTTACGCTTAAAAATACTGGCTACAATCATGATAAAGAGAAATCTCAAAACTGCTATCTTAGCTCTGGCTATTCACTACCATCATATGCATCTGGTTTGAAGCATGGTTTTTACACAGCGATGGTAACCTTGACACTTACGGGTAAATCACATAATGGTGGCAATAATTTTTTTCCTGGATTTTGGTTGAACGGTAATAGCGGCGCTTGGCCCGCCAATGGTGAGCTCGATATTGCCGAGCGTTTTAATGCTACCAGCTATACTCATCTCATCGGTTTACCAACAAATCCACCAATTCCTGCTGGCTATAATAGTGACCAACGAAGACAATATACTTTTGATCATCAAGATACTGTCATATCTAAGCAGGGGCGACTGCAGCTAGATGGCAAAGCACATGAGTACGGTCTCGAATGGTACTTCCTTGATAAAAACCAAGTTAAGATAACGATTTGGTATGATAACAAACCAATCGGTTCACAAATAATCTACAGTAAAGGGAATAGCAACTCCGAGTTAGACTCTATTTTTCCCGCGCTCAAAGATGGGCATTTTTATCCTATATTTGATGTGGCGGATACTGGGAAACATGCCAGTGAAACTTATACAATGAAGATCAGCAACCCTGAGGTTTATAAAGTCAGCGGCGGTGACACGCCATCAACCTGTGAGGCGCCAATACAGTTTAATGGTGTTCGCAATTACAATGATAAAAAAGGTTATACTGAATTTAATTGGTTGGCTGCTCCTAATAGTGATGTAAAAAACTATACGATTTATAAGTATGATGGCAAGACGTCGTTGCAAACAGTTCAAGGTAATAATTTTAGTGATAGCAGTATGGGACCTGGTCAAACTGGTAATTTTAAATATTATATAAAAAGTAATTGCGCCAACGGTGCGTCGTCACCACTTTCCAAACCCGTCTGGATTTATAATGCGACTAACACGGATCCTTCATATACTTACGCTCCGTTTAATTAACGCGTTAGGTTTGACTATGTACCCGGCTTAGGTTTGGAGGTGCTGTCGTAAGCGACTCGGGAATAGTGAAAATAATATTCCCTAGGCGCAACTAGGCGGCAAGCGCACAAAAGATTTAATGCATCGACAGATTGGAGGCACTACTGGAAATTGAACTGCCGGGTGTTACTTTATTCCGTACTTGTATCAGTACTTTTGTGCTGGCTTCAGGTAGATGTTCAAATTTTTCAAATGGTGTAAATTCAGCATTACCCGAAATAGCAGCTTGCCATCTTTCTTTTCCTGCTTCAGATAGAATCATTATGCTTACCACAGAATTGGGAGTAATACCAACAGCTACAGCAAACAAGACTAAGCTCTAAAAAGAAAATCCTATCCTAGCAAATAAAGCCGCTCCTTTATCAGATGCGGGTTTTATATTATCCACACTTATAAACTCGTCTTGAAATCCCATATCAGGCAAAAATTAAGGCTGCGCATATGAGAAAAGGCACAGAAGGCATGCCCGGTATAGAATTTCTTAATTCAATGCTCTGCTAATAATTTAGAATGCATCAACACCGTGAACAAACCGAGCGCAAGAAAAAGCACACACTCTCTGTAAATTAACACGAGATTGGTAATAAGCTATTTCAGCTTGTAGCGCACGTATTCTTGCTGAAAAAGTAGTTTGCTCTCTCTGATTTACCAGAAATAAGCTACTATCACCCTCTTTAAAACGAACCATTTCAGCATGCTCAACCTGCTTTGCTGCTTTAACTTCCTTATGCAGATAAAAAAACTGTCGTCTATCGTTCTCAAGTTCATTTAAATAACTTCTAAACTCCGCATACAGCTGCTCTCTTTGAAAAACTTTTTGCAAATTCAATCGACGTATAGAGCTTTGTATTTCTTTAAATTTACCTCTTGCCTGTCGACGAGGTAACGGCACACTAAAATTAAGCGCAATGGTGTGCGCCAACGGTAGCAACCTAGGATCACCACCACTACCATATTGCTTATCTGATTCAAACTTTAAATCAAGGCTTGGCATTAACTGATTTTTTACTAACTTTAGTTTAATTTTTTGTATTTCTATTTCGCGATCAAAAATTTTAACCAATGGATTGGCTGCAATAATCTTTCTTGATTTTTTTAGCCAGCGAGAGATATAAATTGGCCTTAATGGAATTGGATGATACTTGGTGGGTACACGCTTAAGGCTTGGAATAATTGGATTACCATCTTTGCCTCTATAATATAATGACAAATTAATGCTAGCATGGATATAATTTTGTTTTGCATACACCAATTGTGCTTTTCTTTGAAATATAAAGCGATTATTTTCAACTGACTCAATATGAGCAACATCCCCCAAATGGTGGCGACGCAATAATGCCTTCTGACGAATAATGGCTAAGTTTAAGAGCTGCTGCGAATACTCAAGTATCCTTGCGCTTTCTACCCACCTCCAATACGCCATACCGGCACGATTAAGAGTATCAATAAGTAGTTCATTTGCAGACTGCTGTTGTAAACCAATATTTGATTTGCTGACCCTTACACCAGCACGTTGCGGATCAATCATAAAGTTTTGCAATAGAGGGACATCGAGACCATATCTTAATTCACCACCACTATTAGTTAAATTATTATTAAAATATATTGGCCAATCACCTCTTCCAATGCGATAACCCACATATAATCGAGCACCACCAACAATGATTGGCACTGAAAGCTCCGTATTACTAGAGTAATTTTTATAACCTCCGTCTGGCTCTGATTTAAAACCTGATAACAACTTAGGATCAAAACTTCCACGCGCACTCAACAACTGCGACCTCGCAACATTGACATCTTCTTGCGCTGCATTAATTAGAGGGAAGTGTTTACGTGCAGAAAAAAATACATCAGATAGTTTTAATGCATTTGTGCGAGCATAAGAGGCACTTGATATTAAAGCAAGAAGAAAGAAAATCAGATATAATATTTCTCTCACTACTCAGTTCTCGCAGTTGATTCGGCCGGCTCATCAACGGCAGGAGGAAAACCATTAAACCTTCGCCAAAGCTCATACCAGAGATGAACACGGCTTAACAGAACCCAACCATTAACTCGCACACCTTGGCGCAAAAATTTAGAACCTGGCCAATCATTTTTTTTGTCAGGGATTACTAATATTCGAAACTTGCCGCGCCCATTATCCGTTGGGTCTATAACTGCTACGGTACCACCAAAGGTGCCAACTGCTACTGACGGCCAACCACTAAACTGTATCGCCGGCCAACCTTCAAATTGCAACCTAACATGCTGACCTTTGCGAATAAGGGGAATGTCGTTCCCATCTAGCCATAAGGCTGCTACTCTTGATTTAGTTTCAGGAACAAGTATCGCCAAAATACCACCTTGTTTTACCAGCACTGACTCCTGACCTGTCATCCGTCTTATAATAGTTCCTGGAAGTGGCGCTTTAACTTGCTGAGATTGTTGACGAGAGATTCTAACATTTATTTTAGCCAAACCTATTTGCGCTGCGGCTAATTGACTTTCATACTTAATATACTCAAACCTTGCATTTTCATATTTTCTTCTTGAACTAACCCCTTCAGAAAACAATCTCTTTTGTCGATCCACATTAATTTTAGCGGTTTCTAGTGCTATTTTTGCTGCCTTTAGTCGTAAAAGTGTTGCCTTTCTTTCACTCTGCAATCTAGTTAGCAACTGAGGATCAACATCCAACAAATCAACTATAACATCACCTTTTTTAACATAACTGCCATCATGAACATACCACTTACCTAGTCGCCCACCAATTGGCGCAATAATATTTTGCTCACGCTCATTGGGGGATAACGCAATCACTTTCCCCTCACCAAAGGCAGTTTGCTGCCAAGGGATGTAAAGCAATCCAATGACACTAATAAAAAAAGCAATTAATATAATAACAGCAACGACTTTTAACTTTGCATGCTTCTCTAAAAGCTCATAGCACTTTACCTTGTAGTCATCTGTCATAGAATCACCTGACTAGTATAGTGTTGCAAAATTTTCTCTCGCCTGGTTGATATGATCACTGTTCCGTTGTAAGACGACAAATCTTCTATAGCATTTAAAAGATCGCTATTAAACAAGTAATCTAAATAATAATCAATCAATAAAAGCTTAGGTTGGTGCACTACCACCCTAATCCAACTTAGCTTTAATAAGTCGTAGTCAGTAAAACGGATTTTTACTAAGCGCATTTCACTTTCCAAACTGTCTGGCAAGTAACTTAAGGCTTCTGCTAAATGGTACCGCTTGATATATTTATAGAGAGACTCATTACTTATCGTATCAACACCAAGCAATAAATTTTCACGTAGAGTGCCGCTAAAACATTCACCTCGCCGCAATACCATGCTATTAGCGCGTAACTCACTGATGTAAGCATCTTTAAAAGGTAAGCCGTTTACCATAATGGTGCCTTTATAGGCTTCGCGCAAACCAATAATAGTATCTAGCAGAAGGCTGGCTAAATGACCCTGCGTTTTATATATTGCTACAACATTTCCAGGCCGAGCTTCAAAAGATATAGGTCCATCAGCATGCTGATCACACTCATTGCTAACCACAAGATTTTCAGCAATAATATTAATGCCATGCTCATAGCAATCCTGCTCAATTGCAACCCGGCTAGAACTAGCATATGTCTCTTCTTCCATTCCTGTAAGTAATCGCAACTTAGTAGAAGAAGCAATCAAGTCATAAATGTCTTCTAAATAGTAACTAAATCTAACAAATCCATACAGCAAAGCATTAACCAATAACTCAGATGCAACTAATTGCCCAAGTGAAATCTGTTCTTTTACCACTAGATATCCACCCATGCCTAACAAAGCCGAATTTGCTAAAACATAAACTATATTCATTGACACTATATGTTTTAGAATTGCTGAGAAATGTTTTTTTCTTACCTTCAAATAAGTAATAATTTTAGAATCGACTCGTTGTAGAGCCTGTTCAGTTTTACGAGAAAACTTAAACAATAAAATATTTAATGTAACTTCTTCTAACCACTCCGCTACATCATGTTTAGCTTCACATTCTTTAATGGCATACGAGACAGCTTGTTTCCATGGCCATATAAGCACTATTATCAATGATAGTACAAGAATAATATCAAATACTAAAAGTAATGGGTGATAAAAAGCAATAAGGACCATGCTAAATATAGCGAGAAGAAATATCTCAATAATAGTAACAAGCAATATAGCTAATGACTTCTGTATTGTTTGGATTTCAAAAAACATATTGATGACAGTAAGCATTCTATACTGCTCAAAACACGCTAGCTTTAGCTTAGGAATATGTTTTGCAATTTGTATACTGAGTTTTGCAAAGATACTCTGTTGAATGGTCTCTACTACGATAGCTTGTAGAACACGAATACCAGCTACTAAAGACAAAATAACAAATAAGACTATGGTTAACACAAGAATCGGTTGCAGCAAAGTACCAAATGAAACTATATTGATAAGCGATTGGACTGAAACAGGAATGATCAATGAAAGCAGCGCGACTGCCAATGCATAGACGACCACTACTTTCGTTGTGTCTTTATTAAGTAGCAAAATCCTCTTAACATCCTGATATAATGTCATGACGCTCCCTGTCTCATTCTCAGCAATGCTCATTTATTTTATCACTTATTTAGCAAGCAGTTATAGGCCCTTTAAGAAAACTCACATCTTTTAAGCTCAAATTGCGCCTATATAACGCAGCAGGGAAGGATAAATGATCAGCTCTTATTAATTCCGTTCCCACAAGCTAATAATAGTCAGCCAACGACCACGGGTTAAGTTATTTAACACCTCATTCTCCCTTACTATTCTTTGTATTAGAGCATTATCGGCATCAATATATACACACAATCGCACGGGCTCATGTCGACGAGCTGAACGAAAAAAAACACTCTGCAGTGGCAAGCCATACTTTAAATCACTCTGATTGCCTTCAATCACGCCGACATTTGGTAAGATATTATGTATCGCTTTATTACCACTACCATAGAAATCTGGTTCGACTGATGAAAAATAGTATTGACTATTAATCCAGTGCGCCACAATAACAGGTCCCAACAGAATTGACTGCAACACCTTACCACTTACATCCTCTTGCCAATCATAGGAATGTAAAAATACACGCCTATCAAGATTAAGTGATTTTGTTATTGATCTTGGCGCAACTACCATAGCAGCATTGTTTGCTAAACCCCACTCCGGAATCAGTTCAGCCCAGTGGCGGGAGCGGCGTAGGGCATTCTTATCTCCTGGCAATCTAGCCTTTCTCTCATTGCAGCACTGCTTTCCAGCCCTTTTTGCATCTGCCTTAATTGAGCGTAAAACAAGCTCTTGATATGGAAGCAACCTACAATGGGCATCATACCAGGTAAACTCATCAGTTGTCGTATTATGGCATGCGGGAACAAACACTGTTTTTTCTGGAAAAAAGATTCCTCGCTGCTTAAGAGCTTCCCTAATATCTTTTCTATTTAGTATCTCACAAACAAGAACAGCATTTGGCATTCCACTATTTCCACCACAAGCACCACAATCCAGCGCAGATTGATAAGGATTATTTTCCGTGCTTGCGTGGTGCCCACAAATAACAACAATATCTGAAATTTTTTCCACAAGACCAATACTACGTAATAAATTCTCAGCTATATCAACCAGTGCTTCACTTGCGCTAGGCTCGTTACATTCCAGCGAAAAGCTTAATTGAACATTATGTCTTTTAAACCACCTCGATTTATACGAGAGCATTTTTGAAAATACGTTTAAGAAGTTATACCCGTAATTCTTTATCAATACTTTCACTGCAAACCAGAACCCTAGACCTTCATAAATAACAAAAGAAGAAAAGGTCGATTTCTTAGCTTGCTTAACAGACATCGATAAAGCATTTGAAACGTCTCCAAATATCGATTCATTAACAACATTTATTTCTGCCAGCAAGTCTGGCCTAATCAAAGCCGGGCATTGTAAAGACTCTGTATTAGCTACCTTGTCTCTAAGGTGGAATGCCAAACCGAAAAAACCTGCATAGCCAAACGTCTCATAGTGAGCAATATTTTCCAATTGCCGCCTAATGCCTTCACTACGTGTGTCAATACAGAAAATCCATTGCGCCTTTGGAAGAATGCGGCAGCGCCTAGAATAACAACTTTTCGCCTTCAACAGCGATTGATAAAGAGGGCGTTGATACCCAAGCTCATAGGCTCGCTGCCAAATCCATAAGACATCATCAAAGGACAAACTCAATCTAAGTGCAAAACCTTCGTTGCCATCATTAAAATCACTACTAACTTGCGCAGCGTATTTATGAAACAAGCTATCAAATGGCCAGTCATCGACAGGGGGGGCTTGATTATATTTAGCTACGAAACCCTTTAAATAATGCCTGTTAGTACTTTGCCAATAAACCTCATGCAACAACCACAACACTAAAATTTCTTCCAGCTTTACTGGCCTATTTGATAACAAGCAATTAGGCTGTTCGTTTTGCCACTTTACAAATCCAACCCAACCTTTAAGCTCAAAGAATATATTCAGTATATATGAGTACATACAACCTTTGGGTACATCCAATTCAGAAAGCAATCTATAAAGAAGAGAATCAATATTTTTTGGATAATATTCAAGAAAACGTTTCCAACGCTGACTCTTTTTTTGTAAAACTTTTATGACGAAGGATACAAAAATTTCATTACTGGGAGCTGCATCACTGCTAGCAAAACTGACCTCACGTTGAAACTGGGCAAATAGACGCTCCTGAAATTTACTTTGATTAAAATACATTGATAAAAACCCCAAGGATCCGTTTAAGACAAATTCAAATGCATCATCACTCCCTAACGATCTAATTTGTTTGGAAAAAAGTATTTGCCCTGCAAAAGATCTTCGCTCTTTACGACACTCAACATAGGATAGCATTTTCTCATAACAATCTATATCAGTTAAAAATGAATGAATAATACTGCCAATATTTGACTTCCTCCTACTATCATCCTTCATGCTCCAAGACTTGCTCAGTATAAATTCATCAATAGAGCTGGTTAGATCATCGTCATTCACTCGACCACAGTTATAGTATTGGTAATACTCATTGAACGACATCGTATAGCGAACACCATAGTTTTCATATAGAGCCTTACCAGCTTCATCAATTGAAGTTTCAACAAGGCCCCATAACGGGTTCGTTGCTACGAACTGTTGCAAGGGGTATACAACAGGAATAAATTTTTTTGCCTTATTTATTAAATCTGTAAACACTATTTTTTCACACTCTTTCATTAATTAACCTCCCACTACTTTAGTAGCTATATGAAATAAATACGCAGGATGAACACCATTAAATAAATTAAAACCAATTAACAGCACACTGCTGGCATGCGTCAATTTAGAAACAGGCTCTGAACACAGCCTCCTAACATTGGGATTAAAAAAATAAACCTGCAACGCATGTAAAACAACTAAAGATAAAAGCAGCATCGCCACTATAAAAAAACATGCAAATAAAATATTAGCTTGTAACAAGCCCATTAGCAGGTAATATTCACTAATAAAGCTTGATGTCCCAGGTATACCTATTAGTAAAATTAAAAAAATACAGATATAGAAGTGTCGTAAGGGTAATCGATTATCATAAAACAGATAGTTTTGCGAACCGTGACATTGCCCTTTATTTAAAACAAACAAACCAATAATGGTAGAAATTACATTGACTAAATGAAACACCCCTACCACACTCACTTGTTGCTGACCAAAGATTATTGCCAAATAAGAAACACAAACAGAGAATATCATAAGTGTGACCAGTAAATGCTTTAAATGTGAAACTCTGTTAGCAATTAATAATAAAGAAATTAATACTAATAAATTAATAGCCGCAAGCATCAATGATTTATGCAAATACCCACTAACAACCATACTATAATATATTAACATAAAGGCAAGCCAACATATCAAAACGCCAGATATACTCATTTTACCTGAGCGCGCCAGCCTTTGATAAACAGAGATCAATTGATCGCCCAATAGCCTTAGTGGCGAAACAATATAACTTCTATAAAAAGACTCAACACCGCCCTTATAATATCCAAGAATATATAATCTATACATATTATTTATCAGACGCTTATCAGACAGCAAAGGATAAAACATTATCAGAATTAACACTAAAGAAATTATTGCAATGACCACACCTAAGCCTAGTGTATTCAAATGGAGTTCTTCAACATTACTGTGAAGAAAGAAGTTAAATTTTTCCAATAATGTTAAATACATCACCATTATTAACACTAGCGAAAATAATGCAGCCAACCTATAGAGCAGGCGCCTTCCTTCAATTAACAATCGAGTAACACATTGAAATAAAGTAATGCCAATAAAAAAACATAATAATGGATTCAAATAAGCGCTTTGATTAAGCCAGTGAAAATAACAATATCCTAACACACTTAAAAATATTGAGAGAAATAAACTAAGCACAAAAGTAGTAGTTTTTTGGTTAAAGCTAGCTTTAGCTATACTCGCGGCATTGCTGATCTGCAAATTACCTCCTACAGACAAAAATGAAAATGCTTTGTAGAATGCGTGAGAAATTAAATGAAATACAGCAGAAGAAAAACATCCCAGCCCACATTGCATAACCATGTACCCCATCTGCCCCATCGTTGAATAAGCCAATTGTTTTTTAACATCAGCTTGATTACGCATAAAAAAATTACCCAACATAGCAGTTATGAAACCGACCATAAATACAATACCTAGCATTAACGGTAGCTTTTGATACAAAGGGCTTAATCTTGCTAGCAAAAAACCACCAGAGTTAATTACGCCTGCATGCATCAATGCTGAAACTGGCGTAGGTGCCTCCATTGTATCAATTAGCCATATATGAAATGGAAATTGTGCAGACTTGGTCATAATGGCAATAAATATCAACATCATAATAACAAAATTGTTGTCGCCAGCATGGTGAAACATGATACTAAAAGTTGTTCCCCCATACTTTGTACTTGTGATAATAACTGCTATTAAAAATGAAATATCACCTAATCGATTAATGATAAATTTTTTCTTAGCTGATTTATTTGCATTAATGTCATAGTGATAGTGGTTTAACAGCAAATAGAGGCTAATACCAACACATTGCCAAGCTACAAAGGCTGCAAACAGACTACCACTCATCATCAGCAACATAACAGAAAATGTTAACAGTCCTAGTTGGGACATAAACCGTGTTTGATTAGGGTCAGAAAGTAAATATCTTGCTGTATAGTTATAAATAATCAAACTTACGAACGTAACTAGATTTAGCATTACCCACGTTAAAGAATCGAACCGTAAATAGAAATCTAAATGCCAGTGTGATATAACAGCAACATTCCATCCAAACTCAGTAGGCATTGACATATAAAGAGGCGAAACGACAGAAAGTATAAAGCATATCAAAATGACCATTTGCGCCAAGTTATTTATCCAAAGTTGCCTGATGTTACGACAGAAAAAAAGCGTGGTCGACATACCTAACATCAAAATCAATATATAAACAATCAACATCTACACACCTTAAATAAATTTAGGAGTTTCGCACTTGTGCAAAACTCCTGAAATTAACGATCAACATGCAGAAATTATATATATTCACACTTATGCACTGTTAATCACTCAACATGAAAACATCTCTATAATTTCACTATACATACATTATTACAAATTTATATTTAAACTATTTTGCATCATATTATAATGATACATATAAAATGTTTTTCTTGCTGCTATTAACATTAATCTCTTAAACTATTTAAATTGCATAAAACACTTCTATTTAAGTATACATATGAAGAAAATGCCTATATTAGAACCACTCAAAGTACATATTACTTGACTTCAAAAGCGCTATCCCATAAGATCCTCTAAAATAATCATCATTTTAAAGTGATATGAAGGCAACATTACATCAATATAGGGTTTTTGATACTGTCGCAAGACTTGGTAGTGTCACCCAAGCTGCTCATGAACTAAACATGACACAACCTGCTGTCTCCAACATTATTCGACAGCTTGAAAACTACTATGACTGCAAACTCATTGAAATAATAGGCCGAAAACCATCACTCACACCTTTTGGTAAAGTGTTAGTAACAGCATGCCAACAGATTGAAGAAACACTTAACAATACACAAACAGAAATAAACCTTATAAAAGGAGGCTTAACTGGCACATTGTGCGTTGCGACAGTCTCGACTGCGCGCTACTTTGCACCTAGGCTACTAGGATTATTTAAGAATAAATATAGCGACATCCATATTAAGTTAACGGTCTGTAATCGCCATGAAATTATTAAGAGACTAAAGGATAATGCCGATGACTTTGTCATAATGAGCCACCCTCCGAGCACTATGCCTGTTGATTTCGCCACCTTCTACGATGACGAATTAGTTATAGTTGCGCCAAAAAAATTCTCTCTTGAATGCAACAAAAAAGACTTACTTTTATCAGACTTAAAAAATCAACCATGGATTATTCGTGAAGAAGGCTCGGGCACCCGCTATGCCACAGAAAATATTTTTAAAAAACACCGCTTTAGACCCAACGTAGAAATGGAAATAAGCGACAACGAGGCTATAAAACAAGCTATTATTGCGGGAATGGGAATATCAGTAATATCCAAGCAAAGTATTAAAATTGAGTTGCAACATAAACTTGTAAAATTACTAAATACAAAAGGCTTCCCTGTAAAACATACCTGGTACTTAGTCAAAAATAAAGAAAAAAGCCTTCCGCCAATAGCTAAATCATTTTATACTTTTGTTAACAAGCAACAACCTGTCTTTACAAAGATATACTAGCTTCAATTTATCTATTAAACATAAATTTAAATAATTTCACGCTTGCGTAATTAAACCCGACTTAAAACCAATAGCTTTTATACTTTTCTTCACCGTTGACAATTCTCTAAATATCACACCTTTTATGCAAAAAAAATATAATAATCTAAAAGTTAAATCATAAATCTTAAATGAGTTGATAGTAAAGACAGGAGGGCTTTGCTATCGACCGTCGGTATCTGTGACTAGGCACTAGTTAATTTTCTTGATATAGTATTTTAAATACCGAACACTCTTTTTCCGCAGATGCACTTAAGAGGGGCTCTTCTTCCGGATATCAGCTAGTCCACCATTTCTATCTTTCTGATGAATACTAATTTTACTTTCATTGTCGAAAGCGAGCCTATTTTGCAGATGACTGTTGAAATTGTAGAGAATAACTTTTAATTTTTTCGCTTGTCCATTTTGAGGATCTTTTAGTTTATGCCAGTATAATTATTACGTCAAGATTAGTGAAGTCTCATCAAGTCAATTGATTAGTAGCCCTGCAATTATCAAATAGTGCGGTTACTTTTCCTATACTTACCCCAACAACAATCATAAACAAATAGCTTACAGCTAATTTCTTTTGAGTAGCAAATTGAAAGTAAACAAGGTTCTACAGCGCCCAGCATAACGTCAACCATTAAGAAAACATTATTTTAACTTTTGTTATTAACAGGAGCTTCACACTTATAGTGCAAACCTCCTTCCTGGTTATATTTCGCCTATGCGACACTAGCCACCATTGACAGTGATTCAAGGGTAGAATCCCGATTCTCCCCTTGAAAACCCCTATCGGGATTTGTTTTGTTTCGCACAAGTGCGAAACTCCCAATTAATACACATTATTGGGGATAGATCTTAATCACCAAACAAGGAAAAATGACTTCGCTAAATTCGAGCTCAAAATTATTTACTTAATATTAAGAAGGAAGAGACTCATGAGAAATACTGTTACATCATTGAACTTAACTCCAGTTCCTACTAGCACCTTACCACAACTAGACCATGCAGATGACTTATACAAAGCATATTTAAAAATAGATCAGCTCATTAAATATGACATACCAGAGCAACTCCATCTTTCACAATGCGATGTCAATGGTCCACTTATATTTTTTGAAAACCTTGATAAGAATATGGTGAGAAAGCATTATCTCGATCAATTATTAAAATATAACTTTAGAGAACAAGAAGATTCTAAAACCGCAGGCACTATCAAAACTTTAGTTGAAAATAATGACTATCATATCACAGAGGAACAGATAGAAACGCTAAAAAAAATAGTTGGCGTTGATTTTACAAACACGTTAACTAACGCTCTTAAAAATGATGATTTTAGGCAAATGCCATATCAAGATGCTGAAGAAGTATTTTTCCCTAAATTTAGAAGTGAGTTTTTAGTTCATTATGAAAAAACACCTTCAGCATCAGGATTAAAGGCAGAGGCTTTTACTGAAGATGAGATTAAAGAACTCTTTAAAATACTATACTTTCACAGCTCTGAAACTCTTGTAAGAGTACCAGGGCTAAAGGGTCTTCACCATAAAAGCTACTTTAACGCAATGCAACAACCTGGCGCTTTAGTTTATACCAAGCAATTTACTAACTTTCTTGATTTACTAACAAAGGCCAAGCAGTCAAGCTCTTTCCCAACATTGCCTGAAACTTCCAGCTTAGTAGTATCAACAACGAATATTGAGCTACAGGGTGAAAAGAGTATTTCGCAAAAGAACAAGATTGCTACAAGTGCAAGATACCCCACCAATGGCAGCAGCGAAACAGAGTATTTTCCTGTACAATCAACAAATGATTTCCCCATCCACCAACTGAATCCTAACTGCAATGGTAATAATCCGCGGCAAAAATACCGGCCTGAGGTTCATATTGAAGAAGTGCAGAAACTATGGCAACAAACCATCACCACAAAAGATGCTAAACATGTAATAAATGTTCATGGTTTTTTATATGATAAATGGATGATTGAAACAACTGGAAAGCATCGTGGTACAGGTTGCAAATATATCTTAATACTAGATCAAGACAGCCAACAAAATTACCCTGCAGGCACTTGCTCTGAAGTCACTGATGATGATGCCAGGGAGAACACCAGACGTGTTGTGCCCAACCATTCACTTTTACAAAAAGGAAGGGAATGCAGCTTAGGACTAACTCAAGCTGAATTAACTGATCTAACATTAGCAAGAAATAAAAAACAAAATGCTGCAGTCTTTGTTCCCGGCCTTGTTAACACACCAGTAAGTATTGTTGTCTTTGACCCTAGCATTAAGCATATTGATATTGAACACCAGAAGTCGATTATCCCTTTTTTATTCTTCAAACAAAGTGCGTCCCAACATGGTAGTAATAATTATGCCGCGGAGTATTTTGCTGCTTATTTACTATTCAGAAATCATGCCAAACGTAAGTATGCTGATCTAGTATTATCAAAACCAAGCAACATGGCCTACACTGATTTTCAGCAACATATTGCTACTCTTTTTTCATCAATCACTAAACTATTCTCAGCATGCGTTTCACACTGCCTACAACCATTTTCTTATGAAATCTCTGCAGATCACAAAATTTCATTATTAGAAAAAGCCCAAAATCCACTTAGAATAACAGACGAAACAAACACTCAAGCTCTTGTAGATAAAATAGCGGATAACCTAGCGGATAACCTAGCGACAAAACAAAGTGAAAAACTAGCAGGAGAGCTAGAAACAGTACGTCAAAGAGCCGCCGTTTATGAACAAGAAAAAAATATATTATACTCTGAGGTGATGTCTATCAATGATAAATTAAAAGATGCTTCTTCCACAAGCAATCAAACATTAAGTAGAGTAGAAGAACTTGAAGGAACGATAGATGAACTTAACCAAAACACGGTCTCAAAACGCCAATTCGCCTCTATAGAAAGTGGCTTAGCTAACAGTGTTGAGCAAACTAAATTTTTACGCGATGATATCGATAATACCAAGACCTTAATAGAAAATTTACAAGAATCTGCTAAAGGATCGTATGAATCAGTAAATACACTTTCTCAACAGCTTAGCAAATTAAATTCTCAAATAAACCTCCAAAAAGGAAAAGCTTTTTCCTGGTTTCATTTCATTCCTATCATTGGCGCTATTGCTGCTATCCATGACTACCGTAAAAATCCACAATCTTTGGATGCTAACACCAGAGCAACGACATTATTAAAACGCCTAGGTGTCAATATTGGTATAACCGGCTTAGCAATGTTCTGCTTCCCATATGCTGCAGCAGGTTTAGGCATTATAAAAGCCGTCAGCGTGCTTAGCTGCAGTGCTTTATCAACAGCTTCAACATGCACATTAACAACAGGGCTCGGTTTATTTGCCATTGGAGCAACATTGAGAAAAATAAATAAGCCGCCTCATATGGACGCGCAATATCAGCAACTAGTAGCTGCAAACTAAGTAAACGTTATCTATTGTGCTAATTGAAAATAACTTAAATGAAAATAAAAAAATGTATCGAGGTTTATTTTCTCAGTCAACACTACAAGTGAAAAAAGGATGAGTTCACGTAGATCCAAATGCTTACGAAGGCGTTGTATTGAGCGACAATTACCTTCGCCGATCACCGACAATTACCTTTGCCGGTAGATAGTTATTAACCTCACAGGTTTTGTATGCATATCAGGAGCAAACAATGCCTGGGAAACGAATAACCAACCAAC
>JAUIAD010000038.1 GCA_030425685.1 Gammaproteobacteria bacterium
GTTTTGATTTACGTCATCAAAAAGCAAAATCTATTTTAGAAAAACTAAAAGAATGGTTAGAAAAAACATTGCGCGGGTCACCACCGAAAGGAAAACTTGGCAAAGGTATTAAATATATAATGGATCGTTGGAGTGAGCTGACAAACTACTTGCAAGATGGTCGGCTTGAGATAGACAACAATGCGATTGAGAATTGTATCAGGCCTTTTGCTGTTGGGCGCAAGGGATGGTTATTTATGGGCTCTCCCAAAGGGGCTCGTGCGGGCGTTATTTTTTATAGCCTAATACAAACCTGTAAGGCCAATAATATCAACCCAGAAAACTACTTTAACTATATACTAAACCGTATCCGCGACTGCAAAACAAGCGATGAATACAGGGCTCTTTTACCTTTTAACTCATCTCTTGAAAAACTGAATAAATAATCAACTAGAACGCTTACGTTATTCAAGTTGTAGTGTGGAAAAAACAGACTGTACTTTTTGTGCGGATTCCTTGAGTAGTGCTTCTTCGTTGGGCGCTAAGTGCAGAGGTAGATGACGATCAATGCCTTTTTCACTAATAATCACAGGTACACTCAGTGAGGCGTTAAGCTCGGGGACGAAGGTAGAGACTGTAACACTTCGTCGACTATTATAAATAATATTTTCACAAATTGCACTGATGCATGCCGCAATGCCATAATAAGTCGCTCCTTTACGGTCAATGATTTTATAGGCTTTACTTCTAGTCTCAAGGGCAATTTGCTCTTTTTCATCGTCATTAAGATCTAGCAGGGTATTTAATGGCGCAGTAGAGACTTGCACTGATGACCAAGCGGGGAATTGGCTATCGCCATGTTCGCCTAAGATGTAGCCGTGGATCGAGATAGGATTAATATCGAGTTTATTGGCTAGCACATTGCGAAAACGCTGGGTGTCAAGAAACGTTCCTGTGCCGATGACTTGCGTTTTGGGTAGCTTGCAGATTTGTTGTACCAGCATGGTGATAACATCAACGGGATTGCTGGCAATAAGTATAATGGCATCTTCGCGGATGGGGGTAAGTTTTTGCATAATGCTTTGTATGACTTGTGCGTTTCTAGTCACAAGTTCGAGGCGCGTTTCACCGGGTTTTTGTGCAACACCAGCGGTAATGATAATGATGGAAGCCTCTCTGCATTGTTCAATATTGCCAGCGCTGATCTTAGCCACGTCGGAAAACGTTAAAGCGTCAGCAAGATCCATAAGCTCACCTTCCAAACGGCTCTCATTAATATCCGATAAAATAATCTCAGCACCAATGTTGCGTAACATTAAGGCGTAAGCGGTGGTGACTCCGACAGCGCCGGCGCCAATGATAGCAATTTTATGATGTTTCATGTGTTAATACTCTTTTTGTGCTCATGTATCAGCGGTTTGCATAGTGTTTGAATAAAGCTGATGTGGTTTTCTAATCCAAACCGTATCATTTCTCTGTAATTTGCTATTCAGGATCGTAACTTCCTGTCTAGTCCAAATTGAGGGCAATTGTACTGGGTTACACTTAATGAAGTCAATCGATAGTTGATAAGCATCCAACCTAGTGGATTGAGTGAATTCTGGCGAATAAGGTTCGCCGGAATATTCAGTGGTAAGTGTTGTGTTTAGGGCTTATAAGTTGGCTAACCGGTATCCCACAGGGCTGGCTAAGGGAATGATTGTTTCAGCGATGTTTGTAACATGCTTTTTGGTGCATTCATAATATTGTCAGTACAAACCTTAAATTCTGTTTAAAATTCAATCTGTCGACCAACCTATTTAAACCAATTGATACTAGCCATCAACCCCCCCAGGGCCGTAAAATGCTCTCTGGTAAAGATCTTTTGGAATCTACTATGAACCACTCTGACGTTATTATCATCGGTGCCGGTGCTGCAGGGCTAATGTGCGCTATTGAAGCGGGAAAAAGAGGGCGCTCTGTTCTGGTGCTCGATCACGCTAATAAAGCTGGAAAAAAAATCCTGATGTCCGGAGGTGGGCGGTGTAATTTCACTAACAACCATATCGATGCAACAGAAAACTTTATCTCGCATAACCCACACTTTTGCAAATCAGCTCTAAAGCGTTACACACCTACTGATTTTATTAAACTGGTTAATGAACACCAAATTCCTTTCCATGAGAAAGCGCACGGACAATTATTCTGTGACAATAAATCGAAAGATATCCTTAATATGTTGCTAGAAGAATGTGAAAAATCGAACGTCAACATTCAGCTAAACACCTGCATCAACCATATTGAGCCTTTCAATAAAACGGATAACGCTCGATTTAAAATTAAAACCAGCAATGCTGGCCGCACCTGTGCTTCACTCGTCGTAGCTAGTGGAGGATTATCGATCCCCACCATGGGTGCTAGCCCTTTTGGATATCAAATTGCAGAACAGTTTGCTATCAAGGTATTGCCCACTCGCGCTGCTTTAGTCCCTTTCACTTTACAACCCGCTGATAAAGAAAAGCTGTCAGCCCTATCAGGTATTTCTGTTGATTGCCTTGTGCGTAGCCAACAAAAAAGTTTCCGCGAAAATATTTTATTTACGCATCGCGGATTAAGTGGCCCGGCGATTTTGCAAATCTCCTCCTACTGGCGCCCTGGCGAAAGCATTATCATTGATATGTTGCCCGACTTAGATTTATCAGGTACTCTTAAAATTCTTCAAAAGCAAAAACCAAAATTGACGTTAAAGACCGCATTAAATGAACACCTACCCAAGCGTGTCGTTACTACTTTTTTATCGGAACAAATGCTGACAAAGACAATAGCAACATTTTCATATAAAGAACTCGATCGTATTGCAAATACGCTCCATCAGTGGACGATAAAACCAAATGGCACCGAAGGTTATCGAACGGCAGAAGTAACGCTAGGCGGCGTTGACTGCGATGCCATTTCTTCAAAAACCATGGAAACAAAAACAGTGCCGGGTTTATATTTTATTGGCGAAGTACTCGATGTTACCGGATGGTTAGGCGGCTTCAATTTTCAATGGGCCTGGGCTTCCGGTTTTGCTGCGGGTCAAGTTGTATAATCCCCTAATCCTTGCGCGCTAGTATAAGAGCCCAAATATCCAAGGCGGAATCTTCCGTCCATCACCAAAGTCAACCAGGTGTTACTGGAGGTTTCACTACAACACTAGCTGGTCTCGGACTCGTTTTGGGATTTATTGATTTTGGCAAGTCCGTATATAAACACTATAAATTATGAAAATTAAAGGATCGCTTAGATTTAGTAAAGAGATATATTTTAAAACGTGAAGCAAAAACGCATAAGCAATATCAAGCTTTTAAAGATAAAGTGAAGACAATGCATGCTCAACATCACGCGGGAATGTTAAATGGTGGTGCTGGAATATTACGCTCTGGATTCACCTTTAGCGTTTGTCTTTATCTGGCTAGTTCAGCAGGTAATGCCACAGCCGTTGCAACAGGATTAGCGGCTTCCTTTATACTGCTGGTTAGCATTAATGATAGAGGCTATTATAAAGGAGGGTGGTGGTAGTTATATTGGGGCGCAATATCTGCGATAAGGAAATATTGCGCCCGCATTATACTTTAATAAAGGTGGCTATGTGTGGAAAGCATTATCTGAATCTGAATCTGATTCTGTATCTGTGGAAGGGTCAATCTTGGCCCAAACCTCTTTTCCAATTTTAGGTTGATACTGCTTGTATGCAGGCGAATCTTGTAGCGCAGTGTGGTAGTTGGAATTATTTTCAGGGTTGTAACCAACGCTGGCTAACTTTATATTAATGATTTTTAATAAGTTACTGCCTGTTGTTTCAATCAGACCGAAAAACAACCTAAAAGATTTACCCGCATTGGGGGCTGTCTTTTCAATTTCAGCTTTTACTAATAGTAGGGCGCCGATCATCTGGTTTTGGTTTGAACCTTTCTCGTCAGCCACATCCTTTAGAAATTGTAATTGCCTTTTACGTTCGGGACAGCTTGACGTAAGCGATCGTGTACTAGCGGTCATCGTGGCAAACCTATCCAATAATTCTTTTGATAAGAAGTTCTGTAAATTGTATTTTTTAGTGTTAACACTACTGGGGGCTATTTCTGATATTTTGACACTTAGTTTTCTTACAAAGCCCTCTGCTGTTTGCATAACCGAACGTAGCTTAGCCTGATATGTTTTATGACTTAATAGCTTGGCCATTCGTTTTCTACAAGTGTTATCTGTGTACAGGTTGTGCTTTAAACAGGAAAGGGTGGTATAAACTTTTTTAAGCTCATTCTTAACGCCAATTAATAATTTTTCTTTCGCCTGATTAGATTGCATCTTATCATAGCGGTCAAGTTTATCTTGTATAAGATTAAAAGATTGCTCAAAGCCTAATGAATTGTAAACACTCTTTCTGCGATCATCATCTGACGTATACCAGAAAGCGTTTACAACTCCTGTCAAAGCAAGCTCGATACTAGCTTTAATGTTTTCTTGAGGATCAGCGCATTTTGATTCCCCTGTTGTTTCAATAGATTGTAAGAGGTTCTGATTTTTCTCAACGCTCTGTTGAATTTCTTGCTCAAAACCTGTCGATTTTTGCTCCTTGTTATTTTTATTACTTTTACCCATAGTGTATTCCGCCTTGTATTCTTCAATTTACATGTGAGTGATAATACCCATTAAACATTAAGTAAATATTAATTTTACGAAGAAATTGCATTAGAAATCCCTTAAGGTAAGTAATTTAATATTACTTTAAGGCATTATTGTTTGTATGGTTGGTGCCAAAGCCATTTCAGCTGGTAGCCATCACCCTTTGGCTCAAATTGAATTGACCATAGAAAGACGGGAGGTTTTGCATCTCGGATAAAGCGCACATTAGCGATTTTTAAAGGGTTATTGCTTATTTTCGTTAAGTAGCCATCACTGAACCATGAGAATATATTAAAATCTTTAACCGCAGCTTTATTGCTTTTCAGCCACCCAGGAAGGTCTTTTAAACTATAAAGTGCAAATGTAGCAGGTGAGTGAGAGTAGCTTTTTGCAGCAGGTGGTGTATTGATCACGCTGAAATATATTTTATTTTTATAACGATAAATCGAGTGCCAGATAAAAATCTGTCCTACGGTTGGCAGAACTTGGCCATTTATCACTCGCCCTGTTTTTTCTTTTGTTATAGATTTAAGTAGTTGATAGGCGCGGTGATGCTGAACGGCAGCGGCGCAAACATATAAGCAGAATACTGCAAAGGTAATTAATGCACTGACGTTATTGGCTTTTCGTATACAAAAAATAAAACCGACTAATAATATTGCTGTGGCAATAGGGTCAACGATGGGTAAAATATTCCAAGCGACACGAGCATGGCTAAAGGGCCAGTAAAGTTCGGTTCCATAACTAGTAAATGCATCGAGGATAATGTGAGAGGCATAAGCTAATATTGTTGCTAATATTACCCAGGGCCATTTTGGACGTAGCTTTGGTATAACAAGAACAAATAGTCCGCCTATCAGTGCGCCACCAATTAGTGTAATTATTAAAGAATGTGAAAATTGTCGGTGATAAATAATAAATGTCAGAGGGTTTGATGAGCGGATAAAAATATCGGCATCGGCAATGATGGCGGCAATAAAGCCAATTAGCGCGGCGTATCGCCATAGTTTTTTGCCTGTTGTTGCTTGAGCAACGACAGCACCGAGCAAGCCTTGGGTGAGGCTGTCCATAATGTAGATCCTTTTTTTACTCTATTTAACATACTACATTGTTTGGTAAAGTGCAGCTGTTATTTTATAGAGTTTGGTATCGTAGGGGAAAGCGATTGGATGCCAATTTTTAAGGGGGCTATTGCCAAGCATTTTACGCTATTTACTTAAATCACAAGATTGTTTTGTTTTCACTAGCTTGCTTGTGTCAAACCCTTTGCTTTGCGCGATGTTGGTAAGTTTATTGTATAGGCTGGTTTTAATGTGCCGGCTACGCGCAAGGATCCACAGGTATTTTCGGTTGGGTGATCCTACAATAACTTGTTTATACCCCGGTGATAAATAGAGAATCCAGTAGTCACCCTTAAAAGGCCAGAAAAACTGTACTTTAAGTTTGCTGTTGTTGCTACCAGGGACGGCCCATGCCTTTCCGTTGGCGCTGCTGATTTTATATTTTTTTCCCTTATAACATTGATTGAGAATAGCTACTCTATTGTCGGCCAGTTTGTAATTGGCAGAGGTGCACTGACAGCCGCGTTGGAAAAAAGTAGGGTAGGAGGCAATTTCATACCACTTGCCCATATATTGCTTGAGATTAACGTGTGAGACTGTTTTTGGTGGTGTATTTGCTGTTACGCAGCCGCTTAATAATAGGGGCAAAAGTGCAATTGTTTTCTTGAGCATGGTGCTGCCTTATTTGTCTGAGTGCAAACTGCTAGTATCTGTTATTGCCATTTCACCGCCGTCAATGACCAAGTCAACACCAACAATGTAGCTTGATTTTTCTGATGCTAAAAACATCGCGGCATGCGCAATTTCTTCAGGTGTGCCAAATCGCTTTAAGGGATTGATGGCTGCCCTTCGTTCAAAAATAGCCGGGTTTTCTTTTATATATTTATTCCATATCGGTGTTTTTATTGGCCCAGGTGAGATAGCGTTGACTCTTATGTCTTGATCGATCAGGTCAGCGGCAAAAGATTTTGCTAAATGGCTGACTGCCGCTTTGGTGGAGCCATATAGACTTCGATTTTTATAAGAAGTATGAGCATCAATGGATGAGACTAAAATAATAGAGGAAGGTGCGTTCATTAGCGGTAGTGATTGCTGTACCGTAAAAAATATGCCTTTGTAATTTGTACCTATTAATAAATCAAAATCCTGCTCGCTAATCGCAGAAACGTGGCCATGGAGACCAAAGCCAGCGTTTGCAATTAGGCAGTCAATATTGCCAAAGCTTGCTTTTATTTGTTTAAAAAAGTTTTCCAGATCGGCAACGTTGCTGACATCGCCGGTAACGGTGAGTAGCTCAGTCGAAATTTGTTGCTGTGCATCTTTTAATTTTTCTTTATCTCGGCCTAAGATGGCTATTTTCGCACCCTCAGCGGCAAAAAGCTTTGCGCATGCAAGGCCAATTCCACTGCTGCCGCCGGTGATTGCTACTACTTTGTTTTTAAATGTTGTCATGCCACCAGTGTATCACACTGTCAGTTAACTTTCTTGTCTAATTGATTTAGCAATTTATTTTTTATATTATAAATTTTTCGAACTTAATAATTTTGCTTTTATGGAAAATCGCCTATAGAGTGTTGCGCTTTTCTTCTTCTAAAGTCTTCCACCCAGCGGTGTGCGAGCATTTTTGTCGCTGTTATGCTCTGTAGTGCATTGGCCTCAATATTAATAACGTAAACATCGCCTCTTTTTTCCATGCGTCGAGCATGACAAAATAAGCGTTGCCCAGGGAGTACCAAGTACTCTTGTTCTTCTTGACCAAACGGGGATATCTGATCGACGCGGATGCCGATATGCGCTCCTCTGAGGTGTAAGTTCATTTCTACATTACCTTTAAAACACTCGACGCCTCCAGGCTTATAGCTGGTGCTTAAAAATGCCTTATCCTTGAAACTACCGGCTTCTAATTGCCGTCGTATCAGCTCAATAACGTTTTGCGGCAAATCCATCAGTCTTGTTAATGTCACTCGATCTTGCCCAGGCTGTGGTGTTAAGGTAAAACCCCTGACTTTTGCTAGTTTTAGGATGCCTGAAGTCGCCCAGGCAATGAGTTGCTCAACGATAGGGTCTTTGCCACCAAACCTGAGTTGGCTGTTAATCACGGTGTAGTCATTGGTGGTGTAGTCATAGATGGCTAAAAATTCATTGGCCGTTACATACTGGGAGAACACCCGCTGATATAGGTCTGCTAATCGACGTAATTCTTGCATGACACGTGCCATGCCAGCTGCGGTCAATGTTTGCTGAGAGCTGCTTAGATCCATTTCCTTGTTGGAATGCCAGCCTATATACCAGGCTGCTTTCTTATCTGCCGTTAACTCCCCGTCTTCGCCAGTAAACCATTTTGGTGTCATTTTCTTGGCTAATCTCTTATACATATAGGACGCATAGAAGCTTGATCCTCCTAGGTGTTCTCCGTTAACGGGTTGAAAATTTGTAGGTGTGATGATGTGCTTCATAGTGAAAACCCCGCTAACTCTATGTTAAATGAAAGATTTTCTGAGCATTGAGTATGGTTTGCAACTGACTTTGTCAAGTTATACAAACTATCCGCTAATAGGCTTTGCATATTCCCCCTCCCAACAATGTATTATGAATATGAATTGTACTATAATTGCTCGAAAATGTATAGTAATAATACATATTTGATATATATTTTCTGGAATTAGTTAGTTAGCTGCGTTTCAAGGGCATTTGGGTAATTGAATCACTGTTCTTATAAGTTCTAAGGCGGTGGGCGCTTGGTAATGAGCAATACAAATACCTGTTTTATGTTTTATAAAAATATATGCCTCGCCTGTTAGCGATATAATATTGCTGTTTTTTGTGGGTGTTTTTTTAAAATTAAAGGTGGTATAAAGAAAAAGTGTCAGAATAATTCCAATGCTGATGGGGATGTTTTTATGTTGGTGCTTAAGTTGTTGGCGCGTTAAGCTCGTGATAGTAAAGCTATACTGAGCACAGATGTGTCTCAGTTTTTTTTAAAAATTTTACTATGGTATAAATTATTTGTAATCATTAAGCTCAAATATGCTTGATATGCAGTGTAAATAATGTAAGAGTATTGCATTAATGTTGTATTTAATTATTTTTCCTAACGGATGGGATGTATCATTTAGGTATAGAACAGATGTTTAGAAAAAATATTGTTTCAATTCTTTTATTTTCCAGTTTGGTTTCAGCGTCTTCTATCTCTCTAGCGAGTGTTCATGAATCTTGTAAGGACTTTATGTCTAAACAGTTTGGTGCGTCGCCATCAGTACATGTGCTTGAATTCCATCCGGGCCAGTCGAATATTCAGCAGTGTATTACTGCTGTTTATCAGGCGCAAAAAATGAATGAGTTTGGAAGATTGCTGCAGGGCGATCAAGGTGCAGGTAATTCTGGAGGCTATGTATTTCTTTTTCATAAGGGAGATTACAATGTCGATATTCCTGTTGGATATTATACCCAGGTATTGGGTTTAGATGTATTGCCGACAGGGACGACTATGCATGATGGTACGATACATGTTGATAACATTACCGACCCGTTGCAGCAAAAACCAGAAGGGACACGTAATTTTTGGCGCTCTGCAGAGAATATTTCAGTTGATAGTGCTAACACAGATATTTGGGCGGTATCACAGGGCGTTTCATTGCGCCGTGTTTATATTAAAAATAATATAAATTTATATAAAGATGAGGGTGAGAATACTGGTTGGGTAAGCGGTGGCTTTATGGCTGACTCCATTATTGATGGGAAAATTGATGCCGGCAATCAACAGCAATGGATTGCTAGAAACTCTTCTTGGAAGCAAAGTCACTGGCCTACTGGAATGAATATTCGCATTTTATTAGGCGATCAAGGTCCAGGAGCGCCAACGTCATCGAGTGATTATGGGTTAACACCTACAGTGGTGGAAAAGCCTTTTTTAATCTATTTGGAACAAGCAAGGGACGGATATGCCAAAGGCTTTTATGTAGAAGTGCCACCAGTAAAAACAAATTCTCTTGGGCCTGATTGGAAAAGTAGTGATAAAGATGTCCCAATCTCAACCCTTAAGCTGATTAAGCTCAGTGATTTTAAGGTGGTCCATCCCGGTGAGGCTGTTGATAGTATTAATGAAAAACTGAATTCAAGCTCTCCTTATATTATTTTTACTCCCGGAGTATATCAGTTTTCTAAATCGATAAAGGTTACTAAGGATAATACCTTGCTATTAGGGTTGGGTGTGCCAACGGTGAAAGCGCCTGCGCCAACACAGCCTATTATTCAAGTTAATAATGCTGTTAAGGGTGTTAAAATAGCTGGGTTGATATTGGATGCAGGTCATCAAGGAACGGCTAGTTTACTGACGCTGGGTGATACGGAAAAGTCTGCGGGTGATGAGAAAAATCCAAGCCTTTTGTCGGATGTATATTGCCGAGTTGGTGGCGATCAGCAAGATGATGCGAGCAACCCGATTACGGCGGGAAGTTGTGTTACTATCAATAATAACAATGTCATCCTCGATAATGTATGGCTTTGGCGTGCGGATCATGACTTTACAAGTTTTGAACCTCGCGCCGTTGCAAACCGCTATACCGGCTGGGATAAAAATAAAGCCGACACGGCGCTGATCGTTCATGGTGATCACGTTACTAGCTATGGTTTAGCAGTTGAGCATTTTCAAGGTGATGAAACATTATGGACGGGTGATGCGGGTACTTTGTTTTTTTATCAATCTGAATTGCCCTACGATGTGCCTTCCTCGTCTGTATGGAATGGTGGTAAAGGTTATGCTTCTTTTAATCTGAAAGGGCATGCAAGTGGCTTTAATGGTTACGGCATGGGTGTTTATGCTTTTTTTCATCAGCCTATTAATGAGGCTGCTGCTATCTATATTGCTGATACTAGCAAGCCTATTGTCATTAAAGATGCGATGGATTGGTTAATGTCGAATGGTTCGGTTATCAAACATGTGATTAATGATAAAGGTAATACATTAACTGAATTCAATACTAAGGCGACGGCGAGTTGGTAGAATCTTTGAGAGTCTGCAGTAGCTATGTAGACTCTATATTTGCTGTAAATAGGCTGTTTGATTTAAATTTGTGTCTGTGAGTTTGCTAAGCCACATAGAAGCAGGTGGATAAAATATTATTTGCTTGTTCCTCAGATATCTCCTGGTTAAGCAATAAGCATTGATAAGGTTCGCGTTGGGCATCATCAAAAATAATGCGTAAGCTTTCGTCATTTAATACCTGTAAGCACTTATTGATAGCAGTATAAGAACAAACGCTTAAAATAGAAGGAAAAGGGCTTTGTGCAAAGTTATTCTTGATCATTAATACCTCGCGCAAGCAACTTTGGGTCATTCTATCAATTAAATAGGTGCTAACTTCGGGCAGCTGCCATAGCATTGCAGACTGTAAGCAAGTCATGTTATTGCATCCTCCGACCTGCACAGCTAGGAGCATAACTTCATTAAACTGGTTATCATCTAGTGCCTCGCAAAGCGATATCACGGATTGAGATTTTAAATGATAAATCGCATGGTGTATTGCTGTAGAGCTAAAGGAAAGTGATGCCATTATTGCCTTTGCTGCACTTCGGCTGCGGTCGCGGTTTTTAACGCTAGCAGTAATGATTGTTTATTCAAAAGATTTGCGGCGACACTTAATACGGTGTTATTAGTGCTATCAGCAAGCAGCATTAATTCAATAATAGTTGCTTTTTCTAAAAAGGTTACTCCAGCAATTAAGAAAGCAAAAGGGTAGTTGAAATGTAAAGACGCGAAGCCCGTGAGTGCGCGATAAACTGTTGGTGGTTGCGCGTTAGGGCGAGTTTTACGTAATTTTTCTAGTAGTTGGTATGCTTTGATTGACTCTTTAGTTTTTTTAAATATATTTAGTGCATCACATTTGAGTTTGATGAGTGTGAACGATGTCATTGGTCCTGAGTCCTCTATTTATATTTTCATATTGGTTGATTTTTCTTTGCTGATGAAATATTGTAAAAATACGCTATTTTAATAGTGCTAAGTTTTAGATAGTAAACTATTCGAATCATCTACTTTAATCATCGTGTTTATTTTTAAAATATTTATTTTGAAAAGTTACTAATTTTTCTTAAGTGAATATTATTAAAATATTGATGGGTAGCATTGCTCTATATAATCTTCACATTTTGATTTATTTATCTGCTGACATTGTAAATTGTAAATTGTAAATTTTAAGAAAGACAGGAGGGTATCATGCCTGAGATTATTGATGAGTCTGTTGCTGTTGATGTTAATACAGAGCAGAGTGGTGAAGTAGTTGAGAACGGTTCGGCTGAAAGGTGTTCCACAGCGGCTAGATATGGCTTTGCATCAGCACTGTTGTTGTTAAGCTTGGCTGGTTTAGGTTCTTCGTCCGTGCCATTAGGGGCTGAAGTGTTGACCCTTACAAATGAGCGTTATCGTTCGCTGAGTAGTTTTTATGGGGTTCGTGTCGGTGCTGCAGGTATATTTATTGGTTTGCCGATGTTGCTGTCGCTATATTACTTACAGGTAAAGTTTAATGAGCGTGCTCAGCAGCAAAGCTATTCACCATCCTCACGATGTATAGCAAGTATTTTATTTCATGGTTTGATGATTATGTCAGTCATATCTGGATATGGTATTGCCGCTATAGCCAATGGACACACCGATTACCAAAGCTTTTCAGATGCAGGTTTGTCGGGTTTTGTCGGTGAGGGACCGGCCATGCTAATATTAATGCTGGTTATGTGTTGTTGTGTTTCTTTAAATAAATGTGGTGTTTTCGGATCATGTTTTGATTTAAATCAACAGATAAGTTCTGACTCTTGCTTGGGTCGATTATTTTCTTTACCGCAAAGTCAATTGGCAAATCGTGAACCTGATCTTGAGCAGGGTAATCGCTATGGGGCGTTATCTTCTGCTTATCGCGGTTACTAGTTTTTTTAATTAGTCTAATCTGGCGCTCCAAAACAAATCCCGATGGGGATTTTCAAGGGGAGAATCGGGATTCTCCCCTTGAGTCGCACCCTAACGGGCACAGGCCGTCAATGCGAGCTAGTCTCACATAGGCGAAACTCCTGAATGAATCGAATGATTGCTGTCAGTGTGGTCATATGATAAGCTGCCAAGCTTATCTGTTCATCTTATATACTTAATTTAGCGTTAAATGAACAATCTTGGGTGATAGGGTGAGGTATAGTGTCTTAGTTGGTTGTTCACAGAATAGTTACTAATCTCTAATCTTTACTCATGCTGCAAATATTGATAAAACACCGTGTGAACAAAACAGCGATCAGAGATAAGCAATTATAAAGCGCGATCTTGGTCTTAAGTTGCCCTCGATATTAATTGGGTCTTGTAGGTAGTTATCGATGGAATTTGTCATTTTAGAAGAAACCTTGGTTGGGGATTCCTCAGAGCCTTGTGCGCATTATTTTTATGGGCATGCTGATCATATTCGTTGCTTTGAGGGTGCATCGCTCAGTGCGGCATTTAATACCATTGAAAAATTACGTGCCGAGGGTAAATACCTGGTTGGCGCGATTTCATATGAGGCTGCTTATGCTATGCCGGCATTTAAGCGGTTAGTTGATGCGCCTATTATTGCAGATAAACCATTCCCACTGTTGCATTTTATTGCCTTTGAGCATCATGAGCTTATCTCAACGGAGCAGGTTAGTCAGTTGCTTAAATCGCAAGTGACCAATACAGAAAGCTTTATCTATAATAATAGTTTGAGTTTTGATAAGACTGAGTATGCTGATCAAATTACAGCAGTGAAAAATTACATTGAAGGTGGCTACACCTATCAAGTAAACTTTACGGGTAAGTATCATTTTGATTATCAGGGTGACGCCGTTGCACTTTATTTATTATTAAGAGAGCGGCAAAAGGTTAAGTACTCTGCGCTTTTTAATTTAAAAGACTACCAAATATTATCGCTTTCACCTGAACTGTATTTTAGAAAAATGGGCGATCTTCTTGAAACGTCACCGATGAAAGGTACCATGCCGCGTTCGAATGATCTTGATCAAGATATTGAAAATCGCGATTTTCTCAAAAAAGACCCTAAGTCATTAGCTGAAAATCTAATGATAGTTGATTTGTTACGTAATGATCTTAATCGCATTGCCTATTCAGGCACGGTGAATGTGTCTGAACTTTTTCGTGTTGAAAGCTATCAAACAGTGCATCAAATGGTGTCGACGGTTATCGGCAAGATCAATAAACATATGTCTTTGCAAGATATCTTGCATGGTATTTTTCCCTGCGGGTCAATTACCGGCGCGCCAAAATATAAAACCATGCAAATTATTAATGAGCTTGAAACAAAGGCGCGAAAGATTTATACCGGTGCCATTGGCTATATAACCCCAGAAAACGATATGTGTTTTAATGTCCCTATTCGAACGTTGCTTTTAGAAAAGGGTAAGGGTGAGCTTGGTGTTGGTAGTGGTATTGTGGCTGACTCTGATATTGATGATGAATTTAGTGAGGTTAAGCTCAAAGCTAAATTTTTACAACACGTTGGTATCGATTTTAATTTAATTGAGTGCTTTCGTTTTGATGCGCTGTCAGGATACGCTAATCTGAAAGCGCATTTGTCGCGCCTACAGCAATCTGCAAAAACGTTTGGTTTCAGTTTGGATTTAGCTGCTATTAGAGACGAGCTTAATAGACTGCAAAATACGCTCGCTGTGCAAGCTATCTATAAGATCCGTATAGAGCTTGCCATCGATGGAAAATATTCGCTCTCCTATACGCAGATTAAGCTACCAGCAAAGCCTTATTTATTGGCTATTTGTGACGATCATCGAGTTGATAGTGGAAATATATTATTACAACATAAAACAACCGCAGCGTCGGTGCGACAATTCTATCAATCTACATGGCAAGCTTATGCAGCGCAAGGTGTTGATGAGGTGCTTTTTAAAAATGAAAATGGATATATTACCGAAGGTACAAAAACCAACGTATTTATCGTGAAAGAGGGTCAGTGGTATACGCCACCAGTACGATGTGGTTTATTGCCCGGGGTAATGCGCGATAAGATTATTCAGCAAAAACATGTGCAGGAAAAGAGTATTAGCGAAACGGAGCTGTTAGATGCGGATGAAATTTGGTTAACCAACTCCGTGGTTGGCCTGCAGTCAGCGAGGGTGATGGCTTGTGAACCATGTACTTCTCATTGATAATTATGATTCCTTTACCTATAACATAAAAAATTATTGTGAAATACTAGGTGCTAAAGTTTCTATTGTAAAAAATGATGAAATAGAGCTAGCCGATATTGATAAGATAAAGCCTACGCATATAGTATTATCTCCAGGTCCTGGAACGCCAAATGATGCGGGGATTACTTTAGATGTCATACGATCCTGTTATCGGCATTATCCAATCTTAGGTGTTTGTCTTGGTCACCAAAGTATTGCGGCTGCTTGGGGTGCTAATATTGTGCGCGCATCGCAAGTGATGCATGGTAAAAACTCAATGATACTGCATGATGGTAAAGGATTATTTCAAGGCTTGCCTGAAACGTTTTCAGTAACGCGTTACCATTCATTGCTAATCGAGCCTGCGTCATTATCTGATGAGTTTGAAGTTAGCGCTTGGGCTAAAAGTGATGATGATACACCTGTAATTATGGGTCTGCGCCATAAATTCTATCCACTATTTGGTGTTCAGTATCATCCAGAGGCTATTTTAAGTGAGCATGGCTACGATATTTTTAAGCGTTTTCTGAGTTTTTCAAAGTGGCGCAGCATCAAAATGAGTCCGCTGCTGCAAAGTTCATATTTACAATATAAGCTAGTCTGACTGAAAACGAACGATTGCATTGTTTTGAAACAAAGATCGATATTGCATGCTTATGACTAGCTTTTCAATTAAGCAACGACAAGATCACTGAGTTGAATGCCAGCTTAAGGTAATTAAAATCTTGCTCAAAACAGCTGTTAAATGAATTATTTGCTGCTATTACGTTGGACTATCAGGTACTATCTGGGAGAATAAGAGTAAAGCAAATAATCACATCAGGGAGTGTATTACTTGCGCACCAGCTATGGCAAACACAACATTACTGTAATCGTGCTGCTACTTTGCATAGAGACGCTGGGGTTTAGCTTTATCGCTCCAATCATTACCCCCTTATTTCTGAAAAGCCACTTTTTACCAGCGAAAACCGACTTGTATCAGCGCATTTTGATATTAGTTTTGTTTAACAGTATCTATCCATTTTTTATGCTAATTTCAACGCCAATATTTGGTTTTTTATCCGATAAATTTGGGCGAAAAAAAACGTTCCTTGTCTGCCTAATAGGTACCTGTGTGGGCTATGCGCTCACAGGCATTGGCATTGGAAAACAATCTCTACTCATCGCAGTAATAGGTCGAGTCATTGATGGCATTACTGCAGGCAGCATTCCCATAGCGCAAGCGTCTATGTCCGATATTAGTCAAGGAATCCGCAACAAAGTAAAACTAATGGGTCTGACCGTGTTAGGTTTTGCTGGGGGGGCAGACTTTGGGGCCTTTGTTAAGTGGTCTTTTAAGTGATACTCATATCAGTACGCATTTTAGTTTATCTCTTCCTTTTTTTGTGGTGGGCGTGCTTTCCCTAATCAACATCGTTTTATTATGTTACGGGTTTCGAGAAACGCTAACGGAAAAAACATTAAAAATCAGAATTAACGCGCGTATTATTTTAAAGCCCATCGTATTCTTATCAATTTTTGCCCTACTTGCTCATGAATTTGTGATGTCACTGTTCATGCAAGTGATGCCTATCATTTTAGTTGCGCACTTCCATTATTCCACAACAGATATTAGTTTATTTGCTGCGCTGGCAGGATTGGTTATGGCGATTAGTGTCGCTTTTGTGTTGCCGAAAGCTATAACAGTGCTATCAATAAAACAATACCTCTTAACGTGCTTATCACTGATGTTGCTAGCTGTTACAGCAAGCTTTTTGCTGCATATTGAATTCTTATATTGGATGCTTATGGTTTTGATTATTTTTGGCGGCTCTCAAAGTTATGTCTTCCTGTTAACGTTGTTTTCATCCGCCGCCGACACTCATCATCAAGGCTTTATTCTTGGAGTGTCAACAGCAGTGCTAGGTTTAAGCTGGACAATTAGTGCAATTGCAAACGGATTGTTAACAATGCGTTTTGGCTATTATTCTTGTTTGGTTGTCGCTATTTTCTTTGCGCTACTAGGTATTTTATGCGTATCTATTTGGTTTAAGCGGTATGGCAAGATGTTGAAAACAGCATGAAAAACGCCTTAAAGTAAAAAGTAAATACAATGAGTCAGGGGTGCCACTTGTCCATTGCTAAAAACATCCGTTATATGGTATGTTTTGTTCATGAAAACAGAGCCTCACATCGTAATCGTTGGTGGTGGTGCGGGTGGACTGGAATTAGCGACTACGCTGGGTAACTCTCTTGGGCGTAAAGCTAAGGCAAAAATCACCCTTGTCGATCAATCATTGACGCATATTTGGAAGCCGTTGTTGCATGAAGTGGCAGCTGGTACGTTAAATAACTTTGCTGATGAAGTAAATTATATCGCACATTCTTATGCACACCATTTTAATTTTTTGCTCGGCAGTTTATCTGCAATAGATAAAGAAAATAAAACCATTCAAATTCAAACGCGAATTAATAATCAGGGTGAGAAAGCTGACATATTACAATATGACATTTTAGTTATCGCTATCGGCGGTACGGCCAATAATTTTAATACCCCTGGCGCGGATGAATTTTGTTACTACTTGGATTCGCAAAAAGAAGCAACGAGATTTCATCAATTGTTTCTGCAAAACTTGCTAAGTGCTCAGTATCAAGAAGATAAGCATCAATTTGATACGGTAATCATCGGTGGTGGTGCCACTGGTGTTGAGCTAGCAGCAGAATTGCATACTGCTTTGGTGCAAGCGAGCCATTATGGCATTAAGAACACGCCGTTGGAGCAAGAGATTTCAATCACTATTGTTGAGTCGGCTGGTCGTTTGTTGGCGAACCTTCCTGAAAAAATAAGTGCAGCAACGCAGCAACAGCTTATTAAGATGGGTATTACTGTCCTTTGCAATGAATGTGTTACCAGTATTTCGGAAGAGGGCGTCAAGACAGCAAGTGGAAAAACAATATCAAGCCACACTGTTGTTTGGGCAGCAGGTGTTAAAGGCCCTAAAATCATCGACACTTTAAAAGGGTTTGATATAAATAAACGGCAACAAATTCTCGTTAAACCAACACTGCAGGTAACAACAGACGACGCAATCTTTGCATTGGGTGATTGTGCCGCTTGTCCTCTGCCCGATAATAAAGGCTGGGTTCCGGCGCGCGCACAGGCCGCACACCAGCAGGCAAGTTGTATCGCCAAATCAATTAAAAGAATGCTAAAAGGCAAGGATCCTGTTGCTTACCGATACAAAGACTATGGATCGCTTATCTCACTAAGTCATCATGGCTCTGTTGGCAACTTAATGGGTAAAATGATAAAAACCGTCACCATAGAAGGGTGGCTGGCACGTATGTTTTATTTATCCCTCTACAAAATGCATCTTATTAAACTGCATGGCTATTGGCAAGTTGCCGTGCTTACACTGGCGAACATTTTTAGCCGTCGAATAAGGCCGCGGTTAAAGCTGCATTAAGAGAGTTGGCAGTTTGTCATGTAGTCTAGGTGTTGACCCTATCTTATCGTAATGTTTGCATCCCACTCATAGGTGACACCCAGCGAACTTTTCTTTGTAACGCTTGTAACCAAGCAATGGTTAGCGCCACTTGTGACTACCACGTTGCGGCCATAGTGAAATATACAAGTGCTACCGTTATTTTGATTATAGTAAGTAACTTCACCTTGTGGGGCAGAGCCGGAATAATCAAACATTAAAAGTTGGTCAACAAAGGCGTCATTGGTAACAAAATTAGAGATCACGTTTTGCGCTTGTAGTGTTTTTTCATTAGCTTTTGTATGTTTAACACCCGCAAAAAGATAGTTGCTATTGGTTTGGTTGTTTATATTAAAATGAATACTTGAGCGATGAGGAGCAAAGAGTGGCGCTGCATTGGATATTGGGCTTAAGGCTGCTAGGATGGCGCTTACAGTTAAAAGTTTTAATTCCATGTGAAATCTTCCTGTTTGTTTGCTTATGGTAAAAAATTTTATCTTTTTACTTTGTTTTTAAAATTGGTTGAGATTTTAATTTTTTTACTTTTACGGCATTTTACTGAGAAAGTCAAAAGTAACAGGCTACTGTCTTTCGGTCAAGAGTTTTATTGATGATATTTAAGTTATGATGGAGCGATAAAAATGTGAATGATTCCTATGGACCAGCCTGAGCCCTATGGGACGCGTGCAAAAGATT
>JAUIAD010000039.1 GCA_030425685.1 Gammaproteobacteria bacterium
TCCGGATGATTTAGCACCTTGCAGACTAATGATTCTTTATACTCTTTACTATATCTCGCCACGATAGTTCCTCCAATGACCTCCCATGTTTATTCAGGAGAGGCGACAGGTATCCTGACAGAGGGGGATAAAAGTTAACAAATGATCAATTTATGACTGGTGTCCAACATGACGATAATGGGTGTTTAGCATGGGGGTAATACGCATCAATAAGATTGGCTGGAAGGAATTAGCGTCACGTGGATTTATATCTTGGCTCTAACCCATAAACGGAGACACTGCAACTTCGAGCGTCTTGCTTTACATCAACAAGCTAACGTTATGCAGATAATGCAGAAAAGGCAAGATTCAAAACTGATATGATTAGTATTCATAATATGCTTACCCCAAAAAATATGGATTAACTACCTTAAAAATTTATCACGAAAAAATGACCTAGTATCTCCGTCCTTAGCAATTTTAAAGCTAGGCTATCTTCATAATGAAGGCGCCTACCCTTTTATTTCCTTATAACTACTCTAATTTGCCAAAGTAGAAGAAATTTGATGTGCATATGTGATTGTGTCCACAAACCTAAAATTTATTTAAAAATGAGAAAGTCAAAAGTAACAGCACGGCAAAGTAAAATGTAAATTGTTATGTACCATCGCAGAATTAACAAGGAATTGGGACTACGTTTTGAAAGATCCCCCTGACCTGTTAGTGCTGAATTATTCCAATACTATAGTCGGAATATCCCTAGCATTAACTGTTACATAACCACCAACAGGCAAAGAAAGCAAAGGGTCTACGTGTGAGACATTGACATTGTATACGACCGGATAATTTTTTCCTGCAAATATATAAGATAACACATTTATCATCAAATCTGACGATAAAGTATTTTGCTTTGAAAACTGGCCAACAATAACACCAGACACTTGATCCAATACACCAGCATGACGTAGATGAACCATATCACGAACAAATCTGCCAAGCGGTTCGTCGTCATTTGCTTCAACAAGCAAAAGGCGGTTTTTACAACATGGAAAATACGGTGTTCCAAGTAAAGCAGTAAATGACTCGAGATTCCCACCCACAAGCTTTCCCGTCACCTTCCCCTGTTGAAAACTAATCCACGGAAGCAGAGAAAAGCTATCATCAGCAGATAACTCAAGCGCTTTACATTCAGAAGGGAAATCATTAATACAAACTCGACGGTGGCACAATAAATATTTTAATGAATCAATAATAACATCCGTATACTGAGGCAAACAGAACTTAATAAAACTAGGACCCAGGATATTGGATAAACCCGTTTTAGCAAAAATAGCATTTAATAAAACCGTAGTATCACTATAGCCAACGATTGGCAGTGGGTGCTCTGCATAAAGATCGTAATCAAAATAAGGCAATATATCATTAGTATTATACCCACCATACGCCGCCATAATGAAAGCAGTTTTAGGATCACAGAGCGCATTATGAAGATCCATAACACGACGTTGAGGCGATGAAGATGCCGCTAAAAATTGATGATAAACACTAAATCCAAACTCAACATTAAAATCAAAAATAGCAGACAAACGCTTGCTGCCTACACGAATTAACTCACTAGAGATATCACTCATTGAGTTAGCTGGCGCAACAATTGATATGTTAGGTAATGGCTCTAAATTAACAGCGTGCATTAACCCAAACCTCTTTAATATAACAGAACTTAAAAAGCAATATAGATTAAAGGTGCAAAAAATATCATCGGTAAATCTACGTATTTTTTGATTCAATTCATTTACAGATAATCAGAATAAGTAGATTTACAGATATTTTTTTCCCAGCACTGAGCTAAACTACTCACATAGTTGCTAAGCAGTTTTAGCAATCAGGAAAACAACAAAAGGATATAAACATGCACTCATACAATAAAGAAGGCTTCCGCGAAGGCATCGTTTTTGCATTCTACAAAGATGGGAAATTATTAATTGAGCACAGACCACCAGAAAATGGCGGCACAGAAAAAGAAACATTCATCCCCAATGGATCAATTGAAACCAAAGATCACATTGACAGGCAAGATTATCGATTAGTAGCACTTGAGCGTGAAATAAATGAAGAATTCTTTAAGTCAGTTACAGTAAGTAAAGCTCACCATGTTGGAGATGTAAGCGTTGAAGCAATCAATGTGCATTTTTATGTGTATTTAATTTTAGACTGGAAAGGAAAATTACCTACCTATACGATGGAAGAAGGTGAAAAATACGCAGACCTTGAGTGGATTGATATTAATAAAAGCAAACAGTACTTTAAATATGACAGCGCTGTGCAAATGAGTAACATGATAAAAAAATATGCCGAATCAAGAAAAGAATCCAAACTTGCCACCGGCAATTCGATAGTGAACTTACCTAACTTAATAAAAGCGAAAAGTGTAAATAAAACAGTGTCGAGCTCCGCATCAAGATTAATCAAATGCGGCGTCTTTGGAGCGGGACTCGTAGCGGCTGGCGCACTGTTATATCAAAGCATGACCAGCGAAAGCTCCATCAAAATAACTCCAAACCAATAAACATATTGAGAGAAAAATGAAAGTACTATTAATCTATAGTGGAAAAGGCGGAGTCGGCAAGTCAACGATATCATTAAATTTAGCGTACGCTCTAGCCAATCATTACAACAGTGACAGCAATAAAAAAGTAGGTTTAATGGATGCCGACTTAACCACCCCAAGCATTCCTAGTTTATTGAAAGGGCATAAGGTATTTAAAAAGAAAGCTAAAATGAGCGGCTTTATGATTTTACCCAATCAGTATGATGATCTGGAAATTACATCAAGCGGCTTCAGCACAAACTTTGAATCCTCCTCAGAATTAGTTTTTACAGGTCAATACATTAAAGGAGCAATACATCAGTTATCGCAGTATTACCTTACTAACAAAGATCAATTTGAGATTTTAGTTGTTGACTGTCCCCCAGCAACAGGAGCAGTGCACCAAGCACTGTTCCAACGCTTTCCAGACGCCAAAGTGCTTATGGTAGGCAACCCAAATAGTGTAACAAAGCATGACGTCCGTAAAGGAATTGACTTTATCAAGCGAGGAAATCTAGACATCATAGGGTATGTTGAAAACATGTCTTCTCTCACTTGCCATTATTGTTTAAATACGCTGTCTATTTTTGGCGAACATCACGAAAGTAAAGATGAAAGTCACGTGGGCATAAAGACATTAGCTAAAGTGAATAGAACGCGAAAAATCATGCAATCAGCTGAAACTGGCATTCCTTTTTATCACTCTGCGAAAGATAGCCCAGAAATTAAATCATTTGACAGCTTGGCAAAAAAAGTATTAACGCAATACGAAGAAACGCCTAGTTACGCAAGCATCAAAGCTATTTAATAGGTAGGAAATATAATGAGAAAAAAACGATCATTGACATTAACATCAAAAGCTACAGATCCCAACATAGGAATGATACCTGACGCATCACTTGCAATGGCTTTGGGAATGTTTGGACTTGGAAAGGACTTTACAGTACTTCCATTTATAAATATCAATGGCAACCCAATGATGTTAATTAAGCGTTCAGAAACAGCAAAAAAGGCAGTAATTTTGCATAAAGAGAAGCACTACATATTAAAAGAAATACCGTGGTATTGTTATGGCGAAATGAAAGGAACCGAACATATAACCTGCCGTATAAAGTTTCAAGAAAAACTAAGGGGGCACAACCTTCCCATCCCCAGCTTTATGAAAACAACAACAGATATAACAGGTAAAACCAATCATGCATTTATATCTTCACTACCAATAAACTACTCTAAACAAAGAAAAGATTTCTTTTTACAGGAATTTGTTATTGGCACCTCTTGGGAATACAACGCAAATAATGCGACTAAGGACATAGCTGCTGCTAAAACATTAGCATCCATGCATAAAGCATCCAAAAAGATCTACGAGAGGAATTACAAGATAAACTATTTCGCCTATCACTTCGTTGAAAAGGATATATTTTCTGGCGCAAGTGATATGATCGATATACTAGAAAAAGAAGCATCAAAACGCAATTTATCAGAAACCATTTCCAGGGATTTGTCACGCTTCCTAATTAAGCAACGTAAAACTATCAACACCGCACAGGCACTCGCAAAAAATAAAGGATATTATCAACTAAAATATCCAGTTCATGGTGACTACAACCCATGGAATATTGTATTTTCTAATGATGGCTGTAGCGTAAAGGCGATTATAGATTTTGACAATTCGGTTGTTGACCACCCTATCCACGATATTGCCGAGTTTATCTTAAACTATTGCTTTTTGGTGTTTAGAGGTGAATCGATGCGGTATTGTGACACTGTTCCAGAAGGATACCATCTTGAAAAAGCATGCAGTCTACTACTAACCTACTGTAGCACTTACGGTAGTATATCAGAACAAATCCTAAAACAATTTACACAAGCATCCACCGTGATTTGTATTGAACTATTTTCACTTGGATTAGTACGAGGAGACTACTCTGCATCAAAGGTTAATCAACTTTCCAGGTCTGTTCTAACAGTACAAAGAGAATCCGAACAAATAGCCAATAGAGTTGTTAACAAACTATGGAGAGTTGAACGCCCAGATTTAGCAAATACATTTAACCACCGACTAGTTCAATGCAGTTTATTTGGTGCAGCCATACTTGCAACCAGTGTCTTATTAACAAAAACAACAAAAAGCTCTAGAGCTGAAATCACTTTATAATAATAGGAGAAATAAAATGAAAGCAGATACCTCATTCGAATACCACTTAAAAAAATATCCATCTCAGGAATACTACAAACAGATTTCTGATAATAAATACTATCATCCTTTACTGGTGCTAAGACATCATGTTAAGCAAGAAACAGAACATTTCTTCTCAAACATAATGAATGCTACCAATGTAGATTTGTTTATGCTAACCCCAAGTGTATCCTCTCCAATGGGCCCAGGATCAGATTCTGAACCAATTGCAATTCAATTCGGAGAACTTAATACTTACTTAGTGGACTCATCCCAATTTGGGTTTGAACCAATCTTACTCAATGAGTTTGACAAACTATACTGTTATTTACCATCTTTACGTGGTGAAGACCCAGACCAACGACATCTAAATCAATTCTATCACTGCGAGATGGAGATGAAGGGAACGCTTAAACAGTTAATTCCTTTTGCAAACCAGTATGTAAAACATTTAGCAAAGAGCATGCTCAATCTAAATGATATTGTATCCAAGATCAGCAACGACTCAGATACTACTATTTCTTATCTTCAAAATATCGTTGAAAATAATTTTCCCGAAATCACATTTGATGACGCTGTTGATGTGCTATTAATGCATGGGCATAAAGATCTTATTAATTCCACTAAAGATGGAAGGGACATTTCTGCAAAAGGTGAAGAAATGTTATTAAAGATACTAAATCCAAAAACGCCAATTTGGGTAAAATACTACGATAGAGACCGAGTGCCATTTTACCAAAAACCACTTAAAAGTGACCCATCTAAAGTAATTAACGCAGACTTATTATTCCCTCAGGTTATTTGCAACTCCTTTTCAGGAGAAGCACTAGGTGCGGGACAACGACAAGACAACTGTACAGAGATGTATGAATCACTACAAAGACAAAATGTAGCTGCAGAGCCATACCAATGGTACATAGATCTTCGCAACCATGCAAGGTACACCACGACAAGTGGGTTTGGAATGGGTATTGAACGGCTGTTAGCTAATGTATTAGGTAAGAGCGATATTAAAGATGTCATCCCATACCCTCGTGAAAAAAACATTCTGAGCTATCCATAAATAAGGAGAATAATAATGAACGCTGTTACAAACATAAATGAAAAGACCTATTACGATAAAGTAAGAACGTTTTTTAATGATAAGGCTTCGTACTACGACGAAACTGATCTACAACTCTATTGGAATTTATCTGATGATTTCTTCAAAGAAGTATTAAAGAAAGAAATTCCCAGGTTACTAAGTAATAAAAAAAAAATACGCCTCCTTGATGCTGGAGCTGGAACAGGGCGATGGGCTTTAAATTTTTATGAATTATTTAAAGATATCTATTCCATTTCAGGAGATCTAATCGACTTGTCACCAGGCATGCTTGCCCAAGCAATAGAAAAAATAAGTCAAAGCAAGTTATCTCATCTATTTAACTGCTCGGTAGGAAATATTGAACAAATGGATGTCATACAAAATAATAGCTATGACTTATCTATTTCTTTTTACAATGTACTAAGCTTTGTCAAATACCCTCGGGTTGCACTGTATGAAATCGCAAAAAAACTTAAGGATAAAGGTGTACATATTAGCGTAGTGGGTAGCAAGTACCATGCCTATTATTTTTCATTACAAAATAATATTAAAAAAAATCTGGAACTTATTGATAACAACTCGATGGTTAAATTCCATGCTAACATGCCACCTATGCACTGCTTCACACCAGAGGAAATTAGTACCATCTACAAGCAATCCGGCTTTAGAAAAGTAGAGGTTATTGGAGGGCTAAATTTTATATACCCAGGTACAGCGGAAACAGGACGGTGTAATAGTACGAACAGCATTGAGTCTCTCCTGTCTGATAAAGAACATTATCAAAGAATTCTCAATCTGGAACTAGACCATTACAAAGATAAAAACCTGTCAGCAAGGGGGAACACACTGTTAGTCATAGGGATTAAATAATACAACACTTTAAACTTAGGTGACACTAAATTTCTGTAGTGTCACCTTACTCAATTCGAGCCCTTAATACAACGGCTATTAATTCACTAAGATTGATACAACCTAACTTTATTTTTGCTTTATTTAGGTGCGTTTCAACTGTTCTCGGTGAAATGCATAATGTACTACCTATTTGCTTTGCAGACTTTCCCGTAGCACATAATAAAACACATTGAATTTCCCTTGCTGATAGCTTTTGGCTTATGGCAACACGCCGATAATGCTCATCGACAGCACTTAAAAAATCATGCCTTGAAAATTGTATACCAGGATTTCCAACTGACTGAGGAATCTCAAGATAACGTTGAGGAACCACCAAACGCTCCTTTTCACCTTCAGCTATAATATCACTTGCCTTTACCTTAAAATAAGCTATAAATTTTTTCAAAAGATCTATATTCCCCAAGTAGAAATCGCTCATATGATAGTCATTATAGTTTGCGTAAAAGCAACAAACATCCTTATAGCTTTCATTTTTCTCAGTGATCGTTACCCCATTTCCAAACCCAAAATAATCTACACCCTCCTTCCAGATTATATTATTGGGATTGTTAGACCACAAACTCACATCAGATCTAACATACATATGATCAGCCAACATGTTATTTAAATATTTTTCTTTCATATAGCGATCAAGAAAAAAATCAGACCACTCCAGCTGATTGGATAAATCAATAAAAGTATTATCTGAAAAATGGCGCATAAAAATAAAACCAGAGATATTCAAAAAGGCCAGAGGCGCGCAAATCTCTTTTATTGCTTGATGCCGTGTATATAACACATGACTCTTTAACTTAGTTGTTAGCATGCTACAATCTCGCCACCAAACTTGTAGATGCTTCTTGATACGCACCCTGAAGGTTACGTGTCATTTCTCGACCCGGGACAATAGTATAGACCTTATTTACATGACACATTACAAACTGCCCTTCCTTATTTTGACAATGATTCTTTAAAATATTAACAACATAGCCTTGCCCATCAGGTGTAAGCGATGAAAAAGACTTTCCTCTCAAATAGAACTGCAGCTTACTTTCAGTATCAGGATCCTGTATATAGCAACCCTCAGCGCTTACCTTACTATTTACACGACCTAGAGGCACTTCAGTAACACTATAATCTGTTTGAACATTCCAATCAGGCTCTTTACCATATAATGCTACATATTTTTTTTGCAGCTTATTTAATGCAAGCTCTAGCATTCGAGCATTTGCATAATAAGGATTATCACTATGGGTAATGCCTTTTATAATCGGATAAATATGATCCTCAAACTCTTCATGATTAAAAAGCTTTTTACCAGCAAGGCTTAATTGATTCGTCCCATCCGTACTTTGCACTACAACAGCCAGAGCACCGCCTTCTGTTAAAGAGCCTAGTAACTTATACAACGTAGCAACTAAATCTTTTTGTACATAGTATGCAGCATGGGAAAAAAGCGTTAAAGATACTTTCGGTGGCGTAAACGCATAATCTTGCACTTTTAATCGTGTAATACTTTCAAGAGATACCGTGTTCACTTCAGTAATATGAAGGTCTTTATAAGGGATTTTAGATTCTTCAAGGCCGACATGGCTGATGCCTGCACTTCGCGCTTGACTTAAGCTAATTGCCTGCTGATATACAGGTAGTTTTTTAACATTATCACTTGGCTCCAATATATGAACGACCGCTTTGCTCGCTAATAAATGCAGCAAGCAGAATAGCATCCACCCGTTATCACCACCGACATCGAGGACAGAAAGTGCCTGCTTATTAGCTAATGCATGTTGGATAAGCTTAACTGCCTTTAACTGCTTAGCTAGCACACTAGCATCCCCCTGCTTAAGATGCACAAAAACACCTTTAGAGCCCGTAGCAGAATTATAGTCTACAAATCTAAAAGGTCGTTTATTTTCACCTTTAACCACTAATGCTTGTTGAGTGCTTCTCATAAAGCTTCCTTACTATTTATTATCATAACAAAGGCGCGCTACTATCTCGCGCCATTCTATTTCCTACACTATTTATGCTCGATCTTTCATTTTTGAAAAATGAAAATTCACTTCTAGGATTAACGTTTAAACCTTTACTATCTCTTATGGATAAAGACCTTGTTTGAGGCGCATGTAACAACAAGGGAGTTTCTAGGTTTGTAATATCATAAATAAGCAAAGCTGTGCTGTTTGTGGCAGCCGCTAAATACACATTACAATTTGTATAACTGAACACCTCAACAGACTTACAAAACTGTTTAATTTGATAGACATTTTGTGATTCAGTATCAACCAAAAATAACTCTTCAGCAAAAACAAGAAAAAACTCCCTACCAGAAATTTTTACTATGTTAATTTTTCTAACATCAGAAAAGGTATGAAGAGCTTCATCATTTAAAGATGGTATATAATAGGCTTTCTTAAAACCTTCACTCCTTAAGAAAAAACCATCACTTTTATGCGAGAATAACACCTCAGAAATATTAAGCAAACCAGAAAAATTAACCTTCACTTGTTGTTTAAAGCAAATATAGTGTGCACTCTGCGGGGTTGCTTGTTGGTCTAGACCACCATAGTATACAAAGCCTTTATTGTCTCTAGAAAAACAAGCCTCGATTAAACTTCGTTCATTACAGCATGAATAAACAAGTTTACCATCTTTCGTTTGATAGATATAAAACAAACCTTTTCTTTCACTGTACATCATAAGGTACGATGAATCAGAGCTAAACTTAGCATGTGTAATATAATCAACAGACATGATTTGCTGCTGAGTATCAGTAGCGTGCCAATACGCTTTGGACTCATAGCTCACAAAAACGACGTGTCTTGAATCGGGAGAGAAATGGATATTCTCACTATATATTTCATCATACTTGTACTCTAGAGCCTTATCAAGATCATTTGAGAGATCGGGAAACCACATCAAGCCAATATCAATATAACTACGACCAAGACCCATGTAATCACCATCACTACAACAAATCAACAATTGATTTTCATCAGGAGAAAAGCACACTTCATATGATTTAACATTTCTTTCAAAAAGAATGTCAACTTTATTTACGTCATAAATATGAAGAAGATCATTCTCACGATAAGTTACTGCTAGTAACTTGCTGGATGGAGAAAATAGATAGGAACCTGACTTATTGTTAAATTCTTTTTTAATTTGCAAAGTTTCATTTAACCAAATAGCTCTATCACCACCTCTCTCCTCTCGAACTAGCGCTTGTCGCCTATCCCCACTCTGATGAATATCTCGACTATCGTTCCAAACATTAATCACCTCATCCTGAGATAATTGATATGAGTACGTTCTTCTATCCCCACCTACCAGTAAACAATAATCACTATCACTCATTATAAATACTTTATACAACCTAGCCTTAAGCAAAGCCTTATTCCTAGTCTCATAAACACCTGCATTTGATACAAACCGAATTTTATTACCAAGATCATAGACATCTAAATCATCTTGATTACACAATAGCCTTATTGGCCGAGCTAGATAGACACCCACTTTTTTTATGAAGTATTTCCTAATATGTTTTTTGTTATTAAGTGAGCCATAGGCAACTAAGGCTTTATCTTCAGATTCATATTTTAACCTGCTTATCATAAAAGAACTTTTTTCTAATTCGGGTTCTTTAAATACATTTTGCTGTACTGGCTTTTCATCAGCTAAGCAAAAATGAATACCGTTTTTAACTTTTGATAGCAAGTATGTCTTATCAACTCCCTTAATAAACTCTGCGCCTTCAATTGGACTGTCACTCTCAAAAAGCTTATGCATGCAAGAGGCATCAATATCATAACGATAACAAACACAGTCATTGGCAAGCACAACACTCTTTTCATCTTCAGAAAAAACAGCATATTTCACTAGCGGTAGCATTATTGATTTTTTTACATGGCGCACTAAATCATACAGCTCCGTCTGAGATCCTTTCTTCCCCACAACAAGGAGCCATCGATTACACTGAGATACCTTTATAAAATCATATTTAAAGTCAATGCATGCTATGCTGTTCATTTGAGAAGAGAAAACCAAACTTGTATTAGGCCCACTATGAAAACATACTAATGTTTTATTGAGTAAAAATACCATACTACCATTTTGCTCTAAACACACTGACTTAACTGTTTTTTTGCTCTTTACATCAATCCATTTTAAGCTTGGCGTCTCAATACAGTCATTAACAACAACTAATAACTCATTATTGACAAAACAAATATCGTTAATTGACTCTAGCCCAAGAATTTTATTTTGACAACCCGTATCGCAAACAACAGCTCTTTTATGATTCAGCAACTCTTTTGACAAAAATACAACGTAATTGCCACTAGGTGAAAAGTGCACTTTTGAGAATGCTAACAAATCCTTTCTTTCTGCTTTTTTAGCTAAGGAATACCAAAACGCCTTATGGCCACATTCTTCAAACGTACATTTCAAAATCAGATGCTTTGAATCAGGGGAGAACTCAACATGATTCATAGTGTTATATTCTGACATCTGAACATGCTTAATAATCTGCTTCGGTGGGCTTTTGCTTAGATCATAGCAAAAAACGGGGGTTTTTCCTTGCTCATGATACAGCGCCAAATAGCGCTCATCTTGCGAAAAACAAGTTTTGTTTATAGTAAACGATTCCTTGTACTCTTGTACAACACTAATCTCTGGCGGTGACAGATCAAAATCAATGAGCCTTACTGAACCATTGCGATAACGGTCAGAATTATACATTACTACTAGGTTTCTATTTTTGCAAAACTCTATCTCATCAACATCGTCTTTGATGTATAAATAGCGACTTCCCATATAAAAAAATGTTTCACAGTATGCTTGATAGATGATTAGCTCTCCACTTGGCGACAAAAGAACTGTAAAACTATTATCATGATGCAGGGCCACCTTTTCACCTGTGCTAATCTCTTGCCTATAGCCAAAACTTTCCTTTTCTTGATACCCAATTTTGCTAAAAATTATGGCTTTTGAATCTGGCGTAAACGCAATCCTATTTTGCTGCTTTTCTTCAAACATTGTATCATCAGCAATATTGTACCAATAACTACTCAGCTCCGAAGAAATACCTAAATGGAGGCTATCCTTAGAAAACTCAATTTTCTCGAGCGAACTCTTTACCGGTAATGTTTTTATAAAACCGCTTTTAGAAAAACAAAAAATAGGTGGATACCCAGAACCATATTTTTGATAAAAAACAATGTATTTTTTATCGGGCGATAATTAATAGGAATTCAACCCCACAAAATGCCTTCCAACCCCTTCTTTAAAACCGACCTTATCTACATCCACCCCTCGAAAATCACTTGCATCCAGAAAGGCATAAAACAGCTTGACCCCCTCCATAGCGCAGTTTCGCAGCACTGTGCGATGCAATATGCCATAACTTAAATCAGCATGAGGAATTCTAGCGCCTGAAAGATCTCTTCCTGAAAAAGCTACTCCCGCATAATTTAATATTGTAGCTGCATTCGAAGCAGCTACAGATAGCGCTTTATTTTTTTTACTTAAGCTTATAATATAAAAGTAATCCTCGATATCATAATCTTCATTTTGCAAGTGGCCAACAAACTCATCTGCTAACTCTTCATTGAAAATCCTACTATTTAATACATGAATTAGCTCTCGTATTTCAATAAATTTTATTAGGAGACTATAGAGTGATAACAAGCGGGATATATTATAGCGCCTGTACCGAGCATGGCTAAAGTTATTTACATTAGATCTCCCCTGAAGCCCCTGATACAAAATTTTTGCTGCACTAATAATTCCTGATGTGAGATGCTGGAAAGATAAAATACTTCGAAATATATTTCTAAACCCACTCTTAAAAACGTGACTTGTTACTGTTAATTTATTACTTTGCACCACCAATCATCCTAACATTGAACAAAACAGCTATCTCATATAACGCATTATTTCTTTCCGTGACTTAGACAACGTTGCCGGAGTTAATCCAAAGAAATAACTCCTGAAGGTATAATGCTGAAATGCAATAGATCGCAGCCCTTCATTTAAACTCTTATCTAACAGATCACAACCCTCATACCCTATTTGCTGAAAGTTTTCCTCATCACCCTGCTGAGAAGCAAAAAATACAGGCACACCACGCTCACTGTGCTGTTCTCTTAGTATCGCCACATCATCTTCACTCATTATACGAGCAACTCTAATAGCATATTTAACTAATATCTTATACAAGGCACTTGAATTTAGGTTCTTCCATTTATTCCTTCTTACCATGCTATTGGCTGCACGAATTAGAAATTTATGGGTGTACATATGGTAAAGCGTTTTTTCTATCCGCTTCGACTGCTGCAAGGTATTATCTTTACAATAGGCAATTACATAGCGAAACACTTCCATGGTCATTTTTAAATATATCGGGATATTGGTTAATGTATCCAGCCCTTCAATATTTTTTATTTCTAGCAGTTGCTCTTTAGCATTGGCCACACCCGCATCATTACCACCACCCAGATCTTTAATCTGTTTACTATTATAGGCTTTTATATATTGCTCTTTATCAGCTTCATCAAACGGACTCAAGCTTAAAACCGGCCACATACCTCCAGCATCTTCAACATTGCTATCGTATTCAGATACTGAAAAATAGTCTTGATAATTACTGTCTGAGAAAATTTCTGGTCGACAAGTGAAAATCACATGGCTCTGCGGAAATCTTGATGCAATCTTATTACGGTGAAAAAAATCTATTGAGTCCTTACTTTTACGGTAGATTTCATCAACACCATCAAAGATAAAAACAAACCTATTCCCAGAATCTCTGATCAAGGTTTTAGCCTCTTCAGCTGATAACCCATACTGCTTAAGTGCCGACTCAACTAAGTTTTCATTGATATCTTTACTGTCAATACTAGCCAATTCAATAAATATCGGGATGCAGTTACTATGCTCTTTACTTTCTAGTATCTCTTGAGCTACTTTTTTGGCAAAGCGAGACTTGCCTGTACCAGCCGCTCCTAGCACTAACATAGTAAAATAGCGCTGATCACCTATAAATTTATACAACTGATCTTTCATCTCAACACGCTTACTGTCTAAGCCTTGGTCTCTTGTTCCATGCAATGGAATATAAATACGTCTTTTACCAAGCAGCTTTTTGCTCAGGTAATCTCGTACCTTATCTTCAGGCGATAGCAATTCCCACTTATCGCCTATAGGGGGCGCCATTAACCTTTGTTTGTATAAATAGAATATAGCCGCAAGAAAACCCAGTCCGATAAGATAAACCTGATACTTCTTCAGTTTATGTTTTACATAGAAAACCCAACTCGCCTGCTGTCCTCCAAGGTTATCCAACTGACCACTTACTTGAGACAACCACCCCAGCATAGCCTGATATGAACCAGACTGTGCCAATACATTCAATTTACTTCGATACAACGATAAAGCTTTATTTACTTCCTTGAGTGTCCATATTTTTTGAGAACGCATTAAACTAAACCTTTTCCTAATAGGTGGTTATTTATCTAAAGCCGACTTTGACGTATTGGCGAACCATCCAACGCCTCACCATTAAGCATTAACTGATTGTTTCTAGCACTGCGAAACTGATGCAGTATTCCCTGGCGGATTTTAGCAAAACTTATTACCTGTTCACTATTATTGGAAATGTCTCTATCAACCAACTTCATGCTTTTTTTGCTTAGCATTTTAAGCTGCTTCCACAACTCCACCGACCAACTCTCACTTACCTTTTCATTACCATTTTGAACAGGCGTTAAATACTTCTCAAATTTCATTACAAAAAATGTAATGAAATTTAGTAGAAACAGTTGATGTTTTAAATGATTGAAAATAGCCTGCCACTGCACTCCTGCAACGCTTTCGCTATATAATTCTTTTACTAGATTTAAGCTCGCTGTGTCTCTTAGGCCCCCATCCCACAAACAAGTGTTAATCTGTTTACTTATTATGACTTGCTCATACTTTTGCGACCTAAACTGTTCAAACTGCCCTCCTACAACCTGACGCATCCTGTTTTCAGCATTCATGGGTTGATTGATAGGCTTACATCGCAACTTACCTATATAAAGACGACGAATCAACTCCTGCAGTGCAGTAATATAAGTTAACTCTATGCTTCCATCTGCAGCTTTGTTCTGGACAAAATCTATTGTTGATAACGCCACGTCACCCGGTAAGTTTCTATTGATTGCACCAAGCGATGTTTGGTAAGCACCACTTATGATAATGGGAAGGATTGGACAATATTGAAATTCTCTTCGCGACTTCATTTTAATATATTTATTGACCCCATGTACAATTTCATCATAGAGAAAATGGGGTAAACCCTGCCCATTTAAATGGGTTGCCTTATAGTTAAAAAGCTCTGTACCGATATACACAACAAAATCAGACTCTTCAATTCCCTTTTTCATAAAGCGTCTCATATCACTATCAAAGTTTAGTATGTCATCTTTTTTTGTCTCACAGTGACAACAGTCTATACCAGCCAGCCTTAAATCCCGTACCAAACGTTGACAAAACTGTATTATCCAATTTTCAAACTTACCAAACTTTTTTTCAGAGTACGCGAAACTAATGAATACAACAGGTTTTTCATACTCCTCTTTATCAAAAGCGCTTGCTATACCAGCAAGACAATTTTCCCAGGCTTTACCGATAGCCAGTCGTTTATCATGTATTAGATTCTGCTCAATGCAAAGGGCCATTTCACACTGCGTTGGGAGATAGTTCGAAGATCGCTTTTGATTAATCCATCTTTCGTCGTGTTCTTTCAATGAGGCAGCAGTTCTCATCCTTCAATCCTTTTATAGTAGTGCCCAACGCGACAGAATTATACCCAAAGTATGGCAAGATAAAAAAGGGGCTTACTCCGCCTACAGATTAATTAACACTTATTTAAGAAACAGTTACAAAAAATGTCCGAAGTTCAAATGTGAGAAAGCTAACATTTCTCCTGTTAAATGGTATCTATGGGCCATGCTTGTAAATACATGCTTACCTCCTACGGCGGCCTAAACTACTGTTCGGTCTTATATAGATATAGGGGAGAAGGCCCTACGCTTGCCTCCAGGTTTTAACACCTCGACCGGTAGTTTCAGGATCACTTCTCTCATCTCAAACGCCTCTGAGATTAAGCTATTCACTTACAGAATTAAAGATACAAGACCGGTACAACTAATTAATGGCCATAGCTTTAGCGATAAGTGAACTCCATCTTGGTGGTAAATTGCCTAGCAACCTCCATCTCTGATTTCTTGAAGCTTATAATTAAACTGTTTCCAACTCAGCCAGTAGTGCAGCAACTTGTTGAGGACTTAACCCGTTTGACTTTGCCACAAACTGAAGATCAATACCTTCTTTTAACATGTTGCGTACTATTCTCTGAGCAGCTTTAGCTTCGCCTTTCGCTCACCTCTAGCTTCACCTTGGCCTCTAATCGTTCTACAATAGTCATAACTCTCTCTCCAAATGCCTTAGACTCTATTCCCTCGGTTATACGACTAACTTGGTCGCTCGAAGGGAAGGCGCATCTGCGTTTGTTAGTATATATTCTACCAAAATTGCACTCAACTGCATTTCGCCTTTATTAAAAGTTTCAGTAGTAATCCAAAATATATCCGCAAGATAAGAGGACAGTATCACGATCAAAAACATCCTTTAACGCCATAGTCATCGCACTGGCCCATGATTTTGATTTTAGCTCTTCGTCTTTAATTTTAGTTAGGTCTATGAGATTAAAGGGTTTGAGGAAGTACTCCTGCACCAACGCTTTTGGCGCATCAACCAAATCACAAATATCATTCAAATAGTTATAGGGTTTTTTACCGTTATAAATCACCAAAGGATAGACTAACGGCACCCGTTTAACGATAGCCGCGTAACGATAGCCGTGCTGTTACTTTTTACTTTCTCGAACGCATGATCTCTCAGCAAATAATATTTCATACTCAATGGCAATGAAGGCGCCTACCCTTATATTTCCTTATAACTGTTCTAATTTGCCAAAGTAGAAGAAATTCGATGTGCATATGTAATTGTGTCCACAAACCTAAAATTTATTTAAAAATGAGGAAGTCAAAAGTAACAGCACGGCAAAGTAAACGGCAAAGTAAACCAGTCTGACGCCCCTCAGTTGAGCCACCATAAAACCTCCCTACTAGCGGGAGTATCTGCTAAACTTCGCATATATCGTACTAAATCACCAAAACAAAGACCAGCAAGGTATTATAGACATGATTACTTCCGAAAAATGGCAGTTACTATTCAAACGCATGCTTAAAATAGGCATCCATGAAAACGATCTTCAAGAAAAATTTACCTTGGGCTCAGGTAGCGGTGGTCAGAAAATTAATAAATCAAATTCTTGCGTTTACTTAAAACATCTCCCAAGCAACACCGTCGTGAAGTGCCAACAAGAGCGCTCCAGAGAATTAAACCGCTATTATGCGCGCTGTCGTATGTGCGAAAAATTAGAATCCTTGCAGCAAGAAGAGAAAAATGAACAAAGAAAATTATTTGAAAAAATACGTCGGCAAAAAAAACGTCGCTCACGCCGCGCAAAACAGAAAATTCTTGATAACAAAAAACATCGCTCGCAAGTGAAAAAAAACAGAAAAGCGCCCGATAATAAAGACTAAACTCTCTAAACCCTATCAGGCTACTTATTAGAACTCCTATAAACAGGTGCAAAGGCGACACCTGATGTAGCACTTCCAGCAAGACTGAATGATATTAGACATTGTGCTTTATTCAGCAGAATGCTTTAATACATTAATGCGTTAGAAATTTAGAACCAACAAGCAATCATATAACTAGAACTAATGAATACCACGACTGAGCTATTTCTATACAATCTATTCGACGACAAACTCAGCATTGAAGAATACGAAAAAGAACTTTACAGCAATAGCGAATTTGAGGAGATGCTAGGTGAAGAATGTTACCTTGCAATGATATCTACTGATTATCGCAATCTAAATAATATAAACCAGACCAGTGCAAAAGATATTTTTGCAAAATATATTGACCCAATACTTTTTTATAAATGGCTACTGCAGAAATCAATACAGCATCGAAAAGAAACGGGAGAAATTGATGGCCCACTTGCCATAAACTTATTACTTGAGGCAACGCCTGCCTGGCAACGTATTTTCAATGATAGCTTAACAAGTAGCTGGCAATCACTGGGTTATTTCTCAACGGGTAACTGCTTAAGCTATCTAGCAAAGCTAGTTGTCCGCCTTGCAGAAAAGGAACGTTGGAATGAGCTTACTCTAACCTTCATGATAATTGAAGAAGTGTATAATAAAGGAAATCTTGATGTAAGAAATGCTCTCACTACTTGGTTGATAGAAGGCATACAAAATCATGCCTGCGGATGTGACAATTCAATTAAACTGTTACAAACAATCCGGGAACATTTAGGACCAAATGGACTGGAGAACTGGGATTATTTAATTAAGTTTTGGCAAGAGGTTGAGAAGTCAGCGAAGCCTAATCCTACTAGACACAATACTTAAAACCCTATTATCAACATACTAAATAGTTTAGGCACCGACTCATAAAACAGCTACCAAAGCGCACTTAACGTAAGTGTTCTGGGAAATACCCCCTTCACAAGCAACTCTAATCAGCCATACTAATGCCAGGCAAATAACTGGAGTTAGGAATGGAAGACAAGCACTTATCAAAGCCCCCTTTAACTGAAGCACAA
>JAUIAD010000040.1 GCA_030425685.1 Gammaproteobacteria bacterium
CATGCTTTCCATGGGGGTTAACTCCTTATGAGCGAAAAAGCTCATGGGTTGTTTTTGGGGCCCCCATCTTACTCCATTTTTTTCAACAAGTTAAAGCATCTCTCTCTTAAGTTGACGCGTATGCGCGCCTTACGCGCCGCTTCTTGCCTTTCTCTCTCAAAGCGCTCATTAATTTGTTGTTCTGCTTTAGGCAACTGCACTTCTGCCGCCCTAACCTGTTGATGAAGTTTTTGTTTAAATGCTTGATCGTTTGTGGTTTGCGCAATAGTTCGATTTAGATCGGCAACGCGTACAGTTTCGTTTCTAGCTTCCTGGATTCTTATAGCTTGTTCAAGTTTAGTGTCGACAGGACGGGAGCTGGTAGTAGTTCTTGTAGATTGGTAATTACGAGCAGCAGCTTTAACCTTTTTGGCATGATTTTTTTGTTCGTAATAGCGGTTTGCACCAAAATGACATTTCTTACATTTACCTCCCCATGAATCACCGAAAGCTACTACTTTTTTACAGCCTTTGCTCTTACAAAAAAATCTCATATCGCCCCCCCAAATAGTCATTAACAATGATTGATATAATTACATTATGCTCAATAGATGTTCTAAAAGATGGACAAAGCTGCATCAAGAGTGTGCCAATAGCAATATGCATAACACCCTGTTTTAATTGATTTTTTAATAGATGAGGCACGAAATGACTACATTTCACTACTCAATGAAAGCAATGTGATGTGGCAATTTGGACAATATGCACAGATTTTAGGGTATGTAGACAAAACGCTCTAAACAGTCCCTAATCGTGTCGATCAAAATAGGCTTAACAATATAATCCGCTGCACCAGCATCACGACAAGATTTTTCAACACTTTTACCGAAAGCAGTAACAGCGACAATGGGGGTTTGTGTATTCTTACCGCTTGATTTAATGCTTTTACACACCTCAATGCCAATAATGTCTGGCAAGCCAATATCTAGCAAGATTAGGTCATATTTTTTCTGCTGACACAACTCAATAGCACTTTCGCCACTATCAGCTGTGTCAAAATCACAGTTTAGCTCCTTAAGCTGCATGGTCGTTACTTTCTGGATCCAGTAACTATCCTCAACCACCAACACCATGGGCGCAGATGCCTTATCCTTAGACAATTCATCAACGGCCTTGTTGATAGACCCAATGCTGGGATCAATGGTACGTTCTGCAAGTGCTGATTTCATCTTAGTTTTCCGTTGTAAGTCAATTAAGTAAAGATAGGATCGCAATTTTCAGGTATACTTAAAATAGGTCAATTAGCTTGGTAACTTACAGGGGTAAAATGGTAAATCGATCTGCAACTAGTCACTTTATACCAGTATCATGGGAATATGTCGCTGATTCTGTCTCAAATTTAAACCCAGAGCTTGGTGCTATCATCAATGATCTGTCGCCTGACAAAAAATTTAGGCTCTATATGGGCCGTTATGATTACGGCGATATGATGGTAAAAAATGGCACCTTTCGCGTCCAACATGACGGCGAATTTTACCCGCTGGGTGATAGTCATTTGCCCGCACAGATCAATGAGGATTTAAGTTACAACAAAGGTACCAACCCCGCCTCCATTCTATTAAGCAAACAAATTGAGGTTTTTATTGAGCGTGAATTTTCACCGGTACCGATTTCCTTTGGCTTAGTTCCCCCCGGGCGCGTTTTTAGCACCACGTATATCTTGGGGACCGAGCATACCTTTCATCCAAAATTTAATTGGAATTTAACGGCTGGGGCGCGCTCGACTTTTTTACTGCCAAAAATCACTAACAAGCGTTCCTTTAAGCGTTTGCGCAAACACTTTAACTTAGCAACAGAAATCCCCAACAGTTACACTGAACAGTGGGCGCTCTTTAAAGAGCTTAACCAAAAAGCCGAATTAAATTGGTCACTCGAGGCTATATACTTTACCAAAGAATGGTTTGAACACTTTGATGATCCCGCCTGGATGAAGCTGCAGAACTACCTGCTTAAAGCCTTCCATCAATCTTATAAATTTTGGACCTTTAAATTTATGTGGGATATGGCGGTTTCGTTTATTTTAACAAAGCAGGGGTTAAAACCAAGCTTATACACTTTAAATACCGTTAAACACCTACTGTTCTTAGCTGCCGGTTCCGTCGTTGGCATGGTACCAGCAACATCAAATGATGCAGCACCAATAGAAAAGCTACAAGAGATATTTACTGATATCTATAATATCGAAGACTACGCCCCCACCATTATGGCACCGGGTGGTTTTCAAATGTATCAGCCTTCCTTTCCAACTTACTACTCCTTACATTTTCAAAATTCTTTGGAATCAACCATACGCCCACGCTTCCATGACAGCATCATATCGGATGCTTTTGAAATTTATGCCTTACTAACGAAATGCCTAACACATCTACAAGATGATGATCTCAATCTACATGGCTCAGTGCTATACGATATTGTCGACAATGTAAAATTCAACTTTTTCCACAAAACTTCTGAAGATCACCAATTTATTTTAGATAGCAAATTAATTAGTAAGGATGATAGTCGATTTACATCAACTATATCGAACAGGCTTAATAACAAGGCCTTTAATGATAATGCTTCATTTGTAAGAGGATGCATTAGGGTCTCGAGCGAGCAGTGACACAAAACAGCAAAATACATACTCCAGCCCACCCCCTCAACCGCAGTTCGAAAAGTGTGAAAAACTAGCAGGAGGGAAGAAGGGTCTTTTGCAAAGCTTACAAAAACAGGAAGTTTTTGTCAGAGCGATCCAGGGATGGACTTGAGCGCCTTTGCAAAAGACCCTTCTTTCCTCCTGCGTCGATGCTTAGCCGTACTCATTTCTCATACGCCGCACCTCTACAAGAAAACACCATTACAAAAAAATTGCTGCCATCATAAAGAGCGGGCGCAGCATGCTGCGCCCCTACGGTATTAAAAAGATCCCAGCTTTCGCTGGGATGACAGCAATTTCAAATAACAGCAATTTAAAATAACTGCAAATTCACTATCGATCAAGCGCCAACATAAAACACTTACGATTAATTTTTTCATCCAACTGATAGCGAATAACTTCACAAACCTTTAAACCAGCCAAATGACACCAGTTATAAAGCTCACTATCAGCAGGAATATAAAAAATCTGCTCGCTATCACCATGGTTGACATGAATAACATTATCTTGCAAAGAGCTGGAATGACTTAACTCAGAACCACGATCAATAACATCAATAGCAATATGGCCTTTTTTCGTCACCAAACGCGCCAATTTTGCAATCAAACGTTTTTGCTCGCGCGGATTAAATTCCGCAATGCTAGTCCACATTAACGTCACAAGGTCATAACGCTGCGTAAATTGATGCGATAAAATATCATCGTTAATAATAGTTGCGAATTCACGATAGTAATCCTGTAAATAAGCGCAATAACTAGAAATCCGTTCTATCGCTGTGATTTGCCCACGATACCCTAACGACAAAATACCATCAACAACACGACCAAAACCAGCATTAACTTCTAAAATAGAACGCGCTGATAAAATATAATTTTTTATTTGTTCGGTGTCAGTGGTAGCTGTTAGCTTAGAGGAATGTGAAAACTTTTTAAAATCACCAATAGAAAGGTGCTCGTAAAAATCTTTATTAATTTGATTATCCCAATCATAAAGCGTACGGACAGATTGATGCATAATAATGCCTCCCGATGTAAAAGAGATAAATTTTCGGAAGTCATTATATTTTATTTAAGTACTTAATCCTCATTAAGGGTAAATTAATTTAAGAAAAAAGCGCATTTTAATTGGCAGAGAAACATCAAAGTATTACTTATGGTATTAAAACAACGTCTTTATAAATTAAAATATAATCTGTTAAACACAAGGAACAACAATTTGATGCGAAGGATAGAAGCGATAGTTTTGATGCAAGGTGCTTAACAACTTAATGCGACTGGAGACATTCAATTTATCAAGCACACGATTAATATTATTTTCAACCGTGCGTTTGGAAATATATAGCTTATTACCAATCTCCTCAGAAGATAAACCGTGCATCAACAATGCTAAGCAAGAGCTTTCTCGCTTAGACAAAGCAATATGATTATCATGCAACTGACTTTTTTGCGCGATAATTTCTCTCGCGTCAAATTCACGCCGATTAGGAAACTCTTTTTGCAAATTAGCGGAAGGCGGTATATAGATGGTGGGGATAGAAAAGCGCTTTATTAATTTATTAATTTCTGTTTTAGTAATTGTTAAGTAATCATCTATAAAATCATGATAATTTAAATAAACACTATTAATTCCGTTAACCGTAGCCGGAGACCCTAAATTGAAAATCTCAGTATAGTCCTCTTGAACCTCATTAATCACCATCACATTACTGATACCAGATGCCTTGGTAATATCGAGCGCTTCTTGTTGTGATTCATGCTCAGCAATATCATCACAAAAAAACTTACCACGATTTAAGGTGTCAAATTCATAATGCTGGTAAATTTTATTATAAAACTCATGCTCGAGATAAGTTTGTTGAAATAAATTATTGGATGAAACCATGCAAAACTGGCGATTCTTGTAGAAACGCGCATAACAAAACACACTGAGCCCCGTACTCGCAAATAACTGCGTATACATCTCATTAAGCTGATTACTAGCGGAGCCATAATTATTACTGTCACGTACTGAGAGTTTCATCGATAGCAAAACCCACTGTTAAGTTCAAGATGATAGTACTTCTATTGTACATCAAACTTAACATTTGATCAAATTATGGTCATTTAGAGGCGCGGGTAACTTATTGTTTTTTAATGAAATTTAATTAAGCCAAAGGAACCACCATTTGGTGCGACGAGTAAAATCGGTATTTACTGTGCATTTGACTGAGCAGCTGTATACGCGAGGAAACGTTAAACTTATCCATAATGCGGTTGATGTTATTCTCAATCGTACGCTTAGACAACGACAGCACATCAGCAATTTGCTTGGAAGACAACCCATCCATCAGCAGCGTTAAACACGTTGTTTCACGCCTTGTTAACGAAATATAGTTATCATACTGCTGACTATGACGAAGCAAAATCTCACTTTCATTCACTTTTGGACGCCGTTTTGGCGTTTGCTTTAAACTAGCGGCGGGCGGGACATAGATTGACGGAATGGAATGCTGATCCACCAAGCCTTTAATCTGCTTTTTCGTCACTGCCAAATAGTCTTGTAAAAACTGCTGGTTATTAAGGTAAACACTGCGAGCACCCACTTCCCTAACTGGAGCACCAAAGTTAAACGTCTCTGTATAGCCTTCATGAGGCTCATTGATGACTACTAGATTACTAATACCACAAACTTGCGTAACTAACTGTAAAGCCTCCTGTTCGGATTGCTGCGAGGCAATATCATCACAAAAGAACTTACCCATGTGCAAGGTATCAAAGTCATAGTGTTGGTAAATCTTATGGCTAAGCTGATCTTCAATATAGGTTTGCTGGAAAATATCATTAGAGGACAACATCGTTAATTTACGATCTTTATCAAAGCGTGCATAACAGAAAAAACTCAACCCGGTGCTTTCAAAAAGCTGCTGATACATATCGCCAAGTTTATGGCATGCCGAACCAATATTATAACTATCTCGAATTGAAAGCTTCACTAAATTACTCGCCTCTATGGTAGTCAATTTTAGTAAATTGTACATTAGATGTTGAATATGGTCAATATATGATCCAGAATAAAAACATTTATGGATCAATGGGTTATATCAAAATGTAAGGGGGGAGCTGCAAATCAAGTTTATTTTAGTTCATTTTTTATATATATTATTAAGTTATTTGTTGCTGCTAAGAGGCAGCAAGCCGCGGTATGACGATCATAAACAACAAATTAAGCTCTGTGATAACAATATCTAATGACTATTTAAGTTACAGAATACCTTTGTTTAATAAAATTTTAATATAGTGGATAACCATGCTTAAAACATTCCCAAGCCGCAGAATAACGTTATTTGGCGATCATACTAAACCAGATGCTTAAGCTGCCCACACAGTTACGTCGTTTAATAGGGCATACAAAAAAGAGACCCTAAATAACATCTAGAATCTCTTAGTCACTAAAGATGCTCTTTAGTATTTCTATGGTGCGGGGTTAACACCAGCTTTGCCACCCAAAAATTTCGGTGAGCGGCAGAAACTACAATGAATATCTTTGTAGTCATAGCCATTAGCCCTTAACAAGGTAACGACTTCACTTAATGTAATGTTAGACTTGAAGGGCCGGTTACGTATCGTAATAATATCCTTATTGGTATGATTAGCGACACTCATAAATGTCTCAACATCTTCATATTTCATCGTGTTACGCTCATCAATATAATTAGACCAACGTCCTCCGATCGGGCCGCCTTGAGAGCGTTGAATTTTTGTTAAAACGTAATCGGATGAGCGATTGGGTCCCGCAATCGCTTCATTTTCCGTTGCTGTACCTTCCATAATAGCCTGTAAAGCAGTAGTAAATTGATGATCTAAATGCGGACTATGCTTATAGGTCATACTACCCGACTGATAGATTTGCGGCGCATTGTGCGGCACATAGTAATGTAAGGTTACATTATCTGGTACACTAAACCCTATATTTCGTGTGTTACCAAATAAGTATTGCTCTCCATGGGCGTCAATAATGCATGAATTACTGCTCTGTTGACCATTTTTATTTGAAAAGACATAGATTTTTCCACCGACATCAAGTTTACCAATAGGCATAGCTGCTCTCCGCTTAATAATACGTTATTAAATTTAACTAAATCTTTAAGGCCATTCTTTCGATAAGCCAACGACAGACTTGCTAGGTCTCATCTCAGCTTCAGAATTAAATTTAGCTAGGTGCTCTGGCCACATAGGTCCTAATACCCCAAGAATTTTCTTTTTATCGTTAGCATGGTGCATAGCACTATCTAAAAACATATTAGCAGCAGCATCGATGTCGCTACGTTTGATTTGATTACGGATTTGTCTTAGCCAGTCATCTAGCTTTTCAAAATAAGCCGCACGATCCCTATTCTCACTAAGACCAAGGCCTCTGATATTGCGGTATGTTCCCATCATAATTTCAACGCCGAGCTTTAACATGCCGCGGCAGTCCATTTTCCACTTGTCATTAAGCGCTTTAGCAACACGCACGTCGGTAGGATTACCTTCCTCTACCAGTGGCCACCAGGATTCCGCACGATCAAGGTGAATAGATGATGGTGGATATCCAGCGCTATACATGTAAACAGTACACATAAAGCAAGAAGCCAGTTTCTTCGTTTTCTCACCAGCGGCCATTTCAAAAGGGATACACCAAGGACCGGCTTTAACACACTCACCGATAGCAAGAATCATACCGTGGGTGTAACCAAAGCTAGCACCACTGGCTAAGCGTCGTTCTTCTTCCTCACTAACTCCGCCCATACCTTCAGTGACTGTCTCACTTAAGTTAATATTAGGTTTGTTGGGAACTGACGTACCAAGCTGACCCCATCCTTTTCCAAGCGGTGGTGGCGTTGCTTTATAAAAATCTAAACTAGGTGTCCAGCGTCTATTAACAATATATCGCTGTGTTACTTTGGCATATTGAACATGAAAAATGGGATCATCAACAATACCAACATAAGTACCAATACCTTGATAACCAGTTCCCTTTTGTGTGGCTGGTCGTTTCCAATATCTACTTCTTGCTGTTTTGGCACTGAAGCTACGTAGCTCCATCGTGCGAGCACGAAACCCCATACTTGAGCCACCAGGCTTACCAACAATAATACCACCGGCAAGGTTTTTCCCTGGGCCTCTAGTATTCTTAATAGGAACGGATGATCCTCTTACACTAGTGAGATATTTTCCCAATGGGGCATACGTACCCAACGCCTTTTCAATCAAGCTACAAACTTGTGAATATTCATAACCATCTGCTCTCAGGGTTTCAACATCTTCGAGCTTACCGCCCTTTGTCGCCTGCTCCAAGTCAAACTGAACAGGTTCGCCCAACAACATGCGCGTTGCGCTAAAACCTAAAACCATTGCTACATAAATTACATCTGCCTTCTTCTCTTCCTCACTACTAAAAGGACAACTCATTCCACTAATTATGCTCATATTACTACCCCACTCCACTACCAAGATGTACAAAACAAGCAACTACATGTCATCAAGACTTTCACTTATTCACAAGACACAGAAACACACTCAAAACACTCACCCACCAAGATGAATTTTGTTGATATAGTTGATCTGCTTGAAAACTTCGTTAGTTAATTTGTAGATTGCCTACGGATTGATTGTAGTGTAGCATAAATTATAAGCATTGTAAAATATTTGAGCAATGCATCACTTCTATCTAGTACGCATGCTGCGGGCCCAGCCAGCGATGCCGTCATTTGAGCTCCTAACAGGTACTGCGGCAACCGTGCTATCTATGTAAATACTTGAATTTCCTGCTGTTTTTTCTAATCTGCTCATCACTTCTACCCCTTAAGATCATTATTTCGTTGTATGTATTTAGTATATGAGAATAATGTGCAGGGAATGTGAGTGAAATGTTAACACAATGTAATTTGTCTGTAATATATCTCATTACTAGATACTAGGGTCAAACCACAGTACGACGGGATAAGAGACTGGATACTGCGGTCAAACCGCAGTATGACGGGCAGGCGCACTAATTTCATTCAGGTTGTTATCCCAGTAAAAATCCTCAATATCGCGACGATTACCATTCGTGTATACTATGTAGGTTGTTAACATTAACGAAAAGGAACTTCTGTGCCATCCAATTTTGAAGATAATGTAGTAAACCTATTCAAGAACCCCGACTCTTCTCTCAACATAAAAAGAATTGCCATCATTCTAGCCGTTGTCATTGTGGCAATATGGATACTGATTGGTATCTTTATTGTCTCGCCAGCTGAAGAGGCGGTGGTATTACGTCTTGGTAAATATGTCACAACCTACTCCCAAGGTCCCCACTGGATACCCTGGCCCCTAGAGACAGAAACGACGCTCAACGTGCAACAAATAAGTAATTTTCCTTACCAAGCGCAAATGCTCACTGAGGATGAAAATATTGTCTCTGTTGCCGTTGCTGTGCAATTTCGAATTAATAATCCCAGGGATTATCTATTCAATATTGTTGACCCTGTAAAATCACTGCGCCAAGCGACGTCCAGTGCCTTACGGCAAATCGTTGGGCAAATGACTCTGAATGATATTTTAACCACCGGCCGTGAAGATTTGCGCGAAAAAGTTAAAGAGCAACTCATCAAAACGCTTACCGTCTATAAATCAGGATTAGAAGTGATGGATGTTGCCCTACAAGCAACTAAACCACCGGAAGAAGTCATTGACGCTTTTAACGATGCCGTTAAAGCGCGCGAAGACAGCCAGCGCTATATCAATAAGGCGCAAGCGTACTCAAGACGGGTTAATCTTAGTGCACAAGGTGCCGTCGCCCGCATAAAACAAAGGGCGAATGCCTATAAAGTAGCAACGGTACTGACGGCTAAAGGTAATATTGCGCGCTATAATGCTTTACTGATTCCTTACTTACAAGCAAAGGAAATCACGCGCGAACGTCTTTATTTAGATACGATGTCAACGGTGCTGTCGCAATCAACAAAAATCATTGTCGATGGCTCCAATAATATTATGTATCTACCGCTACAACAGATTTTAGCTAAATCACTAAAAGATAGCAGCGCAACAACGCATGCTTATAATGGCGACCCAATTAACCCTAACTCTCCAACAGGAGACAACACATGAATGCAAGCTATAAATTACCCGCTATTTTATTAGGCGCCGCACTTATTATTCTAATTGTCGTACTAAATTGTTTTTTTATCGTTGAAGAAGGTGAAAGCGCCCTAACTTTACGATTAGGAAAGTTAGAGCGTAACAGTGATGGCAACGTTATTGAGTATTCGCCAGGGCTACACTTTAAAATGCCTATCGTGGTACAAGTTAAAAAGTTTAATGTTCGCATTCAAAATATGGATGCAGAAACATCGCGTATTCCAACCGATCAGCAAAAATATCTACTGGTAGACTATTATGCTAAATGGAAAATTGAAAATCTACCACTCTACTACACTCGTACCGGTGGCAATCCTGAACGCGCACGAATTCTACTAAAGCAAAAAATCAATGATGCGTTAAGGGCTGCCTTTGGTAAGCGTTCGTTAAAAGAAGTAGTGTCTGCAGAACGTATGAACATTATGAATATTCTAAAAAGCACGGCTAATAAAAGCGCGAGGAATCTCGGCGTTAAAGTAATTGATGTGCGTATTAAAGGCATTGATTTGCTGCAACAAGTGCAAGAATCCGTTTTTCAGCGTATGCGCACTAAACGAGAACAAGTTGCCACGCAATACCGCTATCAAGGTAAAGCCGAAGCGGAAAAAATACGCGCTAATGCCGATGCCAATGCGAAAGTGATGCTCGCCACAGCAAAAACAAATGCACAACAAACCAGAGCGCAAGGTGATAGAGAGTCTTCAGCGATCTACACCAAAGCCTATAGTAAAGACCCTGGCTTTTACGCATTCTATCGTAGCTTAGAAACCTATCGAAATGCATTTGCAGCAAAAGGCACTGTTATGGTGTTAAAAACTAACAGCGCCTTTTTTAAATATCTAGGCCTTGCCTCCCATACGAATAACAAAAACAAAGTTAGAAATTAAACCCGTAGGGGCACAGCATGCTGTGCCCGTTTGGGCGCGAAAAGTAAAACTTTTACATCAAAAAAATAAGCATCTACTACGGTATTTATTATCCTAGAGTATTTTCACCAATCACCCCCCAACAAAAAGTTTGTAACATCACTGCAATAATGCATCAACATCATGAATTTTATAGAGTTATTGTAGCGAGTATTTATACCTAATCTATTTACTAGGCAAACAGCTAAAAGTATAATTCCTGACCATTATAAATTCACATCGCCATAAGCGAGGAGTTCTACCCCATGAAAAAAATGTTGATGGTCCCAATATTAATTGCTCTTACAAACTGTGCTGCTTATGCCGGCACTACACCTGACGCACCGTTTAGCACCCCAGAGGCATGCAAAGCCACTGTAGGTGGTGCTGCAAAAGCCGCATCCCTGTCATCAAAAACGCATTATGCAGGTTTTTTTGCTGATGCCAGCATTATCGGAGAAGGCCCCGCTCTTGAGTGCACCAATAACGTATGCACATTGACGTTTGATGACGTACCTCTTTGTCGCTTAATGGGCAAATATGGCAACACGGATCCAGTGGGATTGCAGTATAATGACTTTTATACCAAGTTCTCTAATATCGTAGAGCCCATGCTACACCATGCTATTTCTGAATACGTTAACGGCACCCCCTTTACGCTGGCAAAAGTACCCTTTAATGGTGGCGAAGCCGCTTTAAAAGCGCATATGTGGATTCAATGTCCGGCCAACAATAGAAGCGTAGATACAGCGAATTGTAAATACCACCTTACTTTCTAAAGCAAACAACATCCAACAGCTGCCTAAAAGCATAAACTACTAAGGCAGCTTGCATAGGTAAACTATAAGCTCACGCCAAGCTGCTCTAATCGATTAATAGCTTTTTCATAGCCACATTGCGCCGCTAAAGTATACTTTAATACAGCTCTCTCAATATCCTTTACAACAACCTCACCCACTTCGTAAAACGTAGCTAGCTGATAGAGCGCCTCTGGGCTATTCTGTTTCGCTGCTTTTTTATATTCATTTAGCGCCAGAGATTTAAGACTGCATCCCAACAACCCGTAACGATAGAAGTGCGCACAAGCACAGTTTGCTGGCGTATAGTTTAACTCTGCAGCTTCTTTGTAATATTCAAACGCTCGCCTTAACCCCATCGAATGATCGTATTTATAATCACTATAACGAAAATTTTTTGTAAAGAATTTTTTTGACCGCTTGGTATTAACAACTAATTTATAACAACCGTGTTTTAAAGCATTTCTTCCCATTCTAGAACGATATTTACTATCAATAACAAGCACCCAATGACGACCCGCATCATAGATTAAAGAGCCCGCTTGCGTCACATCAATACCAAATTCACTTAATGTACCCACCTTATGTAGTGCTTGCGGCACATTCGCTTGAGCGGCTTGAACGTAACAGCTTATGGCTTCACGCCAGTTCTTGTAGACACCAATTCCGAGATCGTAACATTCACCGAGAAAGTATTTTGCAAAAATATTTTCAAGACTAGCTGACTCAGTAAAACAGTGCGCCGCATCTTTGCTGTTCTTCTTAACACCTATGCCATAAAAATAGGACAAACCTAATCGCAACATCGCGTGCGCATGAAAAGATCGCTCCTCAAAAGCAATCCTATCTTCATCAAGCAATCGTAACGAATCTAGCCCATTGTTAATAATCAACGATTGATACTGCCTTTCCAGCTCTGGTGAGGCTGTTAACCTATCGACTATCTTCGCTAAGGCATTATTATTTCCAGCCGCTAAACCATAAAGCAACTTATCAATCTCCACCCAGCTGGACTCATTTACATTATTAATTGTCATACTTTTATCATTTCTCAATGCAACAAATAAGTTAACTGAAAGAGTACGAGTGGCATTGTTAGCATTTAGGCGGATTGTCTGTATACCTAATTCTGTCTATAGTCACGCACTTTCAGTACAAACCTCCTTCCTGGTCATCTTCACCGGGGAGAATTCCGGTTCTCCTTTATAGTTAATTAACGCCACAGAATAAAGCGGGATTTTTTGTGAAAAACTACTCATAAATCAACAATTGCTTTTCAACCAAATGGCCATGGCAGTAAAAACATACACAGATTAACATCAGAATATTAAGGAAATATTAAATACAGGTGTTTATCTCATATAATTATTAGCAATAAAATAACTTAGCTCACCCCTTAACTTAAAACAAAAAATGTACAAAATTTGCGTTAAGTAAAAAATTATGTTTAGCTTAATTAAACAAAGTCGAAAGGAATCACTTAATGAAAGCACAAATAATCAATCAGTTCGGAGCAGCCCAAGACGTTTTTGCATATACCGAGATACCACAACCCGATCTACCCTCCGATCATGTCATGGTGGAGGTTCACGCCACCAGTGTGAACCCAATTGACTGCAAAATACGCAGTGGCGCCATAAAAGACTTCGCCCCTAAATTTCCGGGCATTCTACACAGTGATGTTGCTGGCACAGTGGTTGCTGTTGGCAATAGCGTCAGCAAATTCCAAGTAGGCGATGAGGTGTATGGCTGTGGCGGCGGGATGATGGGCACCGCCTCTGGTGCTTTAGCAACGATGATGCCCGTCTGCGCCTCTTTATTGGCGCATAAACCCTCGACACTTGATATGCGTACCGCTGCCGCTCTACCACTGGTAGGCATCACGGCCTATACCGCCTTGGTTGATAAACTTAATTTACAAGCTAAACAAGATATTCTGATCCACGGTGGTGCTGGCGGCGTTGGTCATGTTGCCGTACAAATTGCTAAAGCGCTAGGCGCACAACCTTATGTAACGATTGGTAGCGAAGAAGATGCAGATTTTGCGACTTCACTTGGCGCTGTCGGTTATGCCAATTTTCGCGAAGAAAAAGTTGAGGATTATTGCCAGCGTTTAACCGACAATAATGGCTTCTCCACTATTTTTGATACTGTCGGTGGTGATAACTTACAGAACTCTTTTAAAGCCATTGGCTTAAATGGGAAAATAGCCACCACCATTGCGAGAACGACACAAAACTTATCACAGCTGCATGATAAAGGCGCTGATCTGATGACCATCTTTATGCTAATCCCATTAATCTATAATATTAACAGAATACATCACCAACATATTCTTAAACAATTAGCGAGAATGGCTGATGCTGGCAAGCTTAAACCTAGAGTTGATGAGCACCACTTTACGTTACAAGAAACGGCACAAGCGCATGAACTGCTGGAAAGCGGTCAAGCGAAAGGTAAAGTGGTGATCTCCGTGATTGATTAAATAAGCTTCACATTAAAGTATATTATATAGTTCACCCGCGGTTTGTGCACTACTACGCTGTTCTTCAAGTGAAGGCTCAGTAGCTCTTGCCTCTTGGTGCTTCACCTTAGCTTTACCTGACGCTTTACTATCTGCAGCGCGCTTATGCTCACTAAACAATGAATGGGTTAAATTTGGTTGTTGAGGTACTGGCAAGTTACACCTTTCACGAAAAGAATTTACCAACTTAAATGCAACTTCTTTAGTACATTGACGAACAGCAGGGTTTAAACTTTTAAGAACGTAATAACTTAATGACTGTTTGACATTATCAACTGTGTAATCCTTATCACCTTGTAATAACTCGTGTCCAGATAGACCATGACCTGGTTCCTGTCTGAGTTTATCTATATGTTTTGACCATTCTTTGCTATAAGAGCTTTTGCTTACCACTCCATTTAACACGCGGTTACCCCATCGCCCACCAGCAACCATAGCTGTCGCTGCCCCGAAATAACCCCCCGCAAGAGACACAACCCCATGCACAACCTTCTTGCTAGAAGGCTGGCTCATATAGGTTTTAACTGCTTGATATAAAAATCTAGCCATTGCCCTATCCTCTTGTTTTTGTTCTAGCTTATTTGCCTTTATCATTGCATTTGCTACGTGTTCTCGTATTTGATCATCATTAAAAACTTTTTGGTTTCTCATAACCCACACCTTTTCTAAATATAATTATCTAACATGCGAGAATTATACCCATGCAATATTAAGGTTTCGTTAAACAAGGTAATTTTTGGTAATATACCTAAGTAATCTACGATTTCCAGTAATGTAATTATATAAAAAAGAAACAATAAGCTCCTAACGACTATACCTACCCATACTCATCGCATTGACCGCCTGCACTGCACCTATCTGACCTACAGCACCAGCCCAGTTAATACTACCCTCACTCACCAGCGGCGCTATCCGATCTCCTTTAAATGCGTTTTTCAGTATTCTATAAACGGTATAACAATTTCTATCGCCATCTAATAAAAATGTGAGTAGCGTTGTATGAAAATGAATATATTTAACGACCGTCGATGCTTGACTAGAAGCACCTGCGTAATGTCGCAACCCTTTAATAAACTGTTTACATTTATCGACAACATCGGGGTCATTAGAAAGCGGGAAGCTTATTCCTCCATCATCCTCGACATGAAGCTCAGCGCTTAAATAATCTAAAAAGCGCTGAATATATGCGACAATAAAAATACCTTTATCATGCGAAGAGCCTGACATAAGACCTTTCATTTCTCCCATATCATCGCGAAAATTTAATTGTTGGTATGCCTGACGATAACTATCTTTAATTTCGCTAACGCTTTTTGACCACGGCAGAAAGCGGCGCTTTGCCTGGTGATGTTTCGTAAGATAAACGTCGACTAGCATATTAGCGATAACGGTAAAATGATCCCACTTAAAACTATCTCTCCACATGGCCACTACATCGCGATGATTACGCACCAAATCAGTAAAGTTACCGTATTGCCGCCAATACGGTGAGGTTCGTGTGCTTAAACCGCGTCTAATTTCATTCGGCTCATGCATCTTCGGGTCAATCTCATACCAAGATGGATCCCTGACCGGCGTGCGCGTTTTCGGGTGACGCGCACGATCAAATGACATTGGTCGCCCGCCCATGGTCACCGGGTCAGACAAAATTAAAATGCGATGGAATTTATTATAGCGATCGAACTGACTAGCAAATTTTTGACTGCCAATTTGTGGTGAAGCATAAGTAAAAATTTCTGGTTCCATTAAGGCCCATAAAAAACTATCACGCTTAGCAAAAGCGGGATCTTCCCCCAAGCGCTGAGCACGAGCGTGTGATTGGAGTAAATGCGTTAGCAGCTCTTCGCGATAGTTACCAAATAAAAGTGCTGAACCCATTAAGGAAGCCAACGCCCCTCCTAAGCTATGCCCAGTGACAGTCACTTTATTAATATGAGTCGGTGCATGCAGCTCACATTCATTATAAATTTTCTTTAGAATAGCGGTAATTGCTGGTAAACAAGATAATACTGTACGCGCAAAACCCGCGCATAACATACCTTTGTTAGAGATGGTGGTCTCTTTTATAAATTCCTTGAACTTCATATCAGTAACCCAATCAGGATTACCTACTGATCCTAAAAAGCCATCTAAAAAGTTTCTCGTCGCATCACCACTACGCGAACCACGAAAGGCAATATTAACACTGCCATTTTCTTTATCCCAATGAACAAAGCCCATAATACTACTAAGACCTTCTCCGCCCTGCGCTTGATGACCGGTGGCCCCCTCAAAACAATATAAGTTATTTGTACCACCGAAATTTTTCACATGGCGAAATCCGGTGCTACCATTGACGCTATCAATATTCCATGGTGCATTAGCATCACGCCGTTTACAAACACTGAAACGACTGATCTTCTTCATCCACGGTTGAGGCTCAAAATAAATATAAACTTCACCGTCATACACAGCTACCGGCTGGGTCGGATTCATCAGGCTATAATCTTGCGCAATAGGCTCTAAGTGGGGTTGCACGCCCTGCGGATAATATTTTGCAACACGCTCATGCGCAGCACTATAACCTACGGCGTCTCTTAATGCGCTTAACACCTGGTTACGGTATGTTTGGCTATCATAAACCAACGTCTCATTCCAAGCATCCATCTTAAAAACAGTGGATTGGTGAAAAAGATGATAGGCGGCGACGCAAAAGTCGATGTGTTTGACTCTTGCTTGTTGTAATCGTTCTTCTTGCGTTAATCGTTCTTCTTGTCTATGGCGCATATGGGACTGCCTCTTTCTTTTTTGATAGTACCAATATACCTAAACACTGTTCAAAAAATATATGAACAATGTATCATAAATGTTTTATTTAAGTCGTAAAGATAATTCTAAATATCAATCGGTTACAGGTGTTGCAGCGATCGCCCCATAAACCATGGGGCTATTGTACAACAAACGAAATCAAGTTTTTGCCCGAGGCGTTTGTTGCAGCAATTCTGAGACTTCCTGTGCTGCTTGATTAACATCATTTTTCTTAAATAAAGACACCTGCAACAGAGCACTTGTATCTTTTGCACTAGCAGCTTCACTGTGTTCATCCTTTTTTTCTGCATTCAAAGCACTCTTTAAGAAAGCGCATCTTTTAGTGTAATCCTCCTTAAAGGCAGGCATAAAGTCACGCTCACAAAAGCGTTCATACTGGTCTGATTTTACAATCAAAAACGGTGAAACCCCATGATATCCACGCTCAACATTCACCTTGGCGGCAATTAGTGCTTGTAATAAAGCCGTTGTTTCAAGAAGCTTGCCCAAACTCATCTCAACCCTTAACTGCTTTCCTGGAAAGGCGTTTGAGCCATCATGTATTTTTATATATTTTTTATCAATTACATCTTCTAATAGTTGCGAGATTGTTTTTAATTTTTCATGTTGCAACGCAACACTGTACTTTTTCTTAAATCTTTCACAAAAATCACTCTGAGAGACAAGAGTTCTATTATTCTTATCAAGTGAAATTATTAAAAAAGGATGGAAACGATGAAAGGCTGTTCTCACACTAACACCCAAGCCTTTTAATGCCGATAACACAGAATCACACTGCTCCATGTCACCAAGGCTAAAACTAATCCTTACCTGCGCTCCCGGGTTGGAATGCGAACCTGAGTGAAATTTAATATCTGACTGGTATTCAGGCATCGCCTTAGCGAGTATTGCCACCATATCGCTCCCTTTGTCTTGCCTATTATTTTCTGCCACTTTATGTTCGGCGGATAATGCAGGCTTTTTTCCACTCTCTTTGTTTATATCTTTTTCTGGACTAGGATTTTTTCCATTCCCATTATCAATATCGTTTGACGGTACAAACTCTGCACCCCCTAAGGGCCCAACAACTTCTGGATCTTGAAACTGATTATGATTTGGCATTGGGCTCCCCTATAGATAATGAGACAATCAGAGCACTATAACGCATAATACTTAAAGAAATATTAAATTGACGTATTTTTACCAAATGAAACTCTGCAGGGGAAGATTTCGCCAGGGTTAGTCACTTTATGCTTGTATAGAAGTATGGGATACACGTTTGGAACGTATCATTTTATCACTTCGCAGGGATGTTTTCTTAAGGTTAATTTAATACAAC
>JAUIAD010000009.1 GCA_030425685.1 Gammaproteobacteria bacterium
CTGATCAATATGGGCAACAGAGTGAGAAAGCTCAGGCAATGTCTACTCCCTATTACTTATAGCCACTATGAAACAAGGGTAAAACCAGTATGGTAAAATTATTAACAGAAAATCATCCCCTGCAGAGGAGGTAAAATAGATGTTTTTCTGAGGGACTTATAAGAATATCTTGGGGGTCAGGCTGAGGTTGATTATGTTATCGCTGTTAATGACCAGTTGTTACCGGTTGAAGTGAAATCTGGTAAGACAGGTCGACTTAAGTCTATGCATATTTATATGCAAAACAAGGGCGCTGAGCTAGGTATTAAGTTATCTGTAGACGAGTTTGATACGTCGGAAAATATATGGTCAGTGCCCCTTTATCTTATCGAAGAATTGCCACGATTAATTTAGCTTAGAAACGCTTAACTCTACGGTGACAATAAGGTTCGCGATTGTTTTTTTCGTAATATTCTTGATGGTAATCTTCTGCTGGCCAGAAGATGGTTGCTTCTTTTATTTGTGTTGCAATCGTTAGGCCTGAGTCTTCTAATAATGAAATAATATGCTCTGCTGTTGTTTTTTGTTTTTCATCTAGATAAAAAATAACGCTTAAATATTGCGGTCCTTTATCGGGACCTTGGCCATCTTTTTGCGTGGGGTCATGAATTTCCATAAAAAACTTTAATAGCTCTTCATACGATAATTTATTGGCATCGAAAACAACACGAGCGGCTTCCACATGTTTTGTTTGCTTGCTGCAAACTTGCTTATAAGAAGGGTTGGCGCTAGAGCCGCCGGTGTAACCCACTTCTGTTAATAGCACGCCGGGTAATTGTTTGAATAGGTGTTCAATGCCCCAAAAACAACCGCCGGCAAGAATGGCTTCTTCGGTGTCAGTAACGTCAGTGTCGGGAACAAATTCGATAGCCAGGGAGTTAACGCAGTGCCGTAAGTTTTTATCCGTTAGGCCCTCGCCAGTAAAGACATGGCCTAAGTGACCATCGCAATAGGCGCAGAGAATTTCTGTGCGCCTGCCGTCGGCGTCGGGTGATCGTTTAATCTTGTCTTCTATTTCATCGTCAAAGCTTGGCCAGCCACAGGAAGATTGAAATTGGTTATCGGCGCGAAATAGTACGGCGCCGCAGCCACGGCAGATATAACTGCCTTGTTCAACGGTGGAAATATATTTTCCAGAGAACGGTGCTTCCGTTCCCTTATCTATTAAAATATGGCTGACGGTTGGTGTTAATGTGGCGTATTTGTTCATTTTCTGGCTGCCTTATGGTAATTCTTTGGAAAGCAGTGTTATAGTATATTATAGATAAATGGATTTAGGAAAATGGTATGAAGGATACGCTGAAAATACTATTTGCAACGGATTTTTCTAAAAGCTCAAGAGTTGCTCTTGATATGCTTCTTGCGATTAAGAAAAAAATCAAAACAAAAGTTTTATTGATTCATGTTATTCCTTCTTTTTGGAAAAACTGGTTCGCCTCTGGTTTATATCAAAAAGAGGCATTGCAGCGTTTGGAGTCTTGGCAAAAAAAACTAGTGGGAAAGATTGATAAAAAAGGGTTGTTTGTAGAGCTTGGTAATCGTAGTAACGCTATTTTATCAAAAGCAAATTCGACCAAGGCAAATTTGATTTTGTTAGCCAGTAAAAGTGATCAGTCTGAAGGGCGTTATAAATCCGGTTCAACGGCTGAAAATGTTGTGCGTCATTCTAAGAAGTCAGTATTGATTTGTAAAAATAAATCAATTTCAAATATCTTATGCGGGATAGATGGCTCCACTATTTCAGGTAAAGGTTTGGCATTTGCTATTGATTTTGCACGTCAATTTAAGGCTAAATTAACGGTGGTGTATGTCATTTCGCGCGTTGATGGTGGCGCTCTGGGGATGAGTAAGAAAGAAGTGCTGGCGGAAGAGGATAAGATAGAAGAAGATTATAAAAATAAAATCGAAAAGTTTTTTAAAAAATTTGATTTTTCTGGTGTGAAAGTGGAGAAAGAGTTTAAGTGGGGTGTTCCTTCGCATGTTATGTTGGATACAGCGGAAGACAATGAGCATGATATGATTATTGTTGGTGCGAAAGGTCATAGTAAATTACGACAAGTGTTAATTGGTAGTACGGCAGAAAAAGTATTGCGCTTTGCGCCTTGCTCATTATTGGTTGTGAGATAATTTAAGAAGTTTTTTGCTGGACTTTAAAGAAAACCGCCTTACTTCGAGTGGGGTGGGGTGGGGTGTTGAAATAAGGCGTTTTCTATTCTTTTTTAATTCTTTTGCTATAGTTTGTTTTCCTTCGTTGTTTCCATGTTTATATGATCTCATATAATTGTTTCGCAAATATGATTGAAATGTGAACAGAATGTGTTTTTGTGAATATTTTCCAAAGTTATTATAACCTATTGATTTTATGTGATAATATATCGTGCTGCAAAATTTCGGGAGTAATATGTCATTGTGCGAAGGGCATAAAAAAACACCTTATTTGCCAGATAGGGGTGGGGTGGGGTGTTTCTGGCGACATAAGGTGTTTTTATTAACTCTGTTGTTTATTCTGCTTATAAGCTTTTGTCCTCTTGTGTTTGTGTTGTTGCTTTCATGTTTCTATGATCGCATATAATTGTTTCTACAATTCGATAGAAATGTGTATGAATTGTGTTTTCTTGCAAAAAACAGGATTATTTCGTGTGAAAGACTTAAGCTATTGAATATATTATATATTTCTTTGTGATTATTTCATTGAAACAAGGGTTTTCTTTTTTGTAGTCAGTATTAGGGGTATTATTTAACGGTGTTAAAGAGAACGGGGCTAGAAGGTGTTAGGTTCAGAAAAGATATCCGGTATTGGAGATCACTTGGGTGAGATTTTTAATCGGTCAGGAGGTAATCCGGCCAGCGTTGTTGCAGGTTTTTTTGCGTTCTATTATATAAGAACAGTAGGTCGTTTGGTTGATGACAAAGCAAAGATTAATTAATGGGTAAAGCAATTTTAACGCAAAGTCCACTGGCTGTTTTTTTGTTTTCAATCGTTAATATCCCGCCATGCGTTTCAATGATTTTTTTAGCAATAGCAAGACCTAGGCCGGCGCCTTGATGTTGTCGTGAAAGTTGTTGGAATGGTTTAAAAAGCCGTTCAATCTCATCTTCTGGAATACCGGGACCATCATCTTCAATGTGAATTTCGATTAGATTGCTCTTTTTCTTTTTAATATATATCAATATTTTTGGCAAACTTAAGTGAGTTTTCGATAAAATTAATAATGGCACGTTGTATTAGGACTGGATCACCTTGGATAAAAAACATTTCATCAGGTAAATGAAAGTTAATATTGTTGTTGGATTTATAATAGGTGTCTTGTAGTTTTTTCAAGCTGCTGGTAATGTCATACGTTTGCCGTTTGAGCTCGATATTGGCGCCTTTGGCAATGGTGAAGGAGGAGCGTACGACGTTTTGAATAAAATCGATTTCTTTTAATATGCTTTGCTTGACGTCCTCTTTGTCAATATTATCGGCTCTTAGTCTGAGCTTAAGTAGAGGTGTGTTAATGTCGTGTGCTAGTGATGTTAGCATTAGTGTTTTTTCAGAAAACATTTCATTGATTTGATTTTTGAGTTTTGCAACTTCATCATCTATTGTTTCAGTTGGTTTTTTCTCTTTGCTTGAATTTTTCAATGTGTTTATTAAGGAGGTAAGAACATTTTTACGGTACATGACAAAATAAAGATAGGCGAGCCCTATTGTCATTACTAGAGGAATAATAACACCGGCTAACAATACCGTGATAAAAGGAATATCTTTAACTATCTCTTGCTGTTTTGCAGATATGGTAACCCACTTTTGACTGTTAGTTAACAGGATAGATATTTTTATTTGTTTTTTGTGAATAATTTGTTTTTCAATTTTATGAAGTGTTTCTCTTAAAATAAATCCATTTGAACCAATAACGATAGCGTCAATGGGTTTTTTATCGTCTACTTCGATGATGTAGCCCTTTACCAGCCGCTGCATGTGCATTTTTTCCCAGTTCTTATATTCTTCTGGCATCTTGTTATTGTTATCAGCTATGACAAAATCTTTGATAACCATGTCAGCGCCAAAGATAGTATTAATTTTAGAAATAAACTGTGTGTGTTTAATAAGAATAAATGTCGATGTGGCGATAAAACCCAGATGGGTGAAAATTAATATAACAATGACAGGGCGCAAAAAGGAGTAAATGTTTATCGCTATTTTTTCATTTTCATCTTTGCCTTTAGTCATAAGAAACGCCCGATAAAAACTGATAGCCCTTGTGTCGAATCGTTTTTATTAGCTTTGCTTTTTTATACACTTTTTTGATTTTATTGCGTAGGCGAGAAATAATAATGTCGACAGCGCGGTAAAAATTATCATGACTGCCAATGCCAAGCCGTTCGCCAATGGTATCGCGGGATAAGATTTTTTGTGCATTCTCTAGAAATAATAAAAGCACGTTGACTTCGTTTTCTGTTAGAAAAATTGAGGCACCATCGGGGGAGGTTAGCTGAGATTCACGCGGGGTAAATTTCCAACCTGAAAATTCAGCTACTTTGTAGGGAATTCCTGTCGATGTTTTTCTATCCTTTTGTACTTCTTCTTTGCGTAAGATTGCTTTTATTTTTGCAAGGATAACGGGAAGGCCAGTGGATTTTTGCGCATAATCATCGGCGCCTGATTCTAAGCCGAGAATATAGTCTTGTTCTTCTTCTGAGGCGGTGAGTAATAAAATCGGCGTGGTGGTAATTTCGCGAATTGATTTGCAAAGGTCGGCGCCAAAAACATCGGGTAGCATAAGGTCAAGGATGATGATGTGAAATTTTTCTCGTTTTATGGCGGTGATGGTCTCTTCGCCATTGCTGGTTGTCGTGACGGCAAAAGCATATTTTTTTAAATACTCTTTAAAGAGTGATCTTATTTCTGGGTCATCGTCAACCAGCAGTATTTTTTTTCTGTCAATGGACATTGGTAGCGCTTAAGCTTTTCAAGATTAAAAAGGCTTCATACAGTTGGTAGTCATCTTTAGCAAGCTTCATTTGTGAGGCAAGCATTTCTTTTCGCTGTTGAACCTTTTCTTTTTGTGCTTCCGTTTTTTTGCCGTTGAGCAAGTGGTTTTTGAAATCAGACTCATCAGCTGAAAACATATTGCCTTTCGGTGTTTTTACGGTTAATTGTGGTACGGTGATATCAGGAATAATGCCTTTTGCTTGAATCACACGCCCAGCGGGTGTGTAGTAGAGAGCAGTGGTTAGCTTAATAGCGCTATCTTTGCCGATCGGTAGAACTGTTTGCACGGAACCTTTACCAAAGCTGCGCGTACCAACGATGACGGCACGTTTGTAGTCTTGCAGCGCGCCGGCAACAATTTCAGAGGCTGAGGCAGATCCGCCATTAATCATAACGACCATGGGTGTGCCTTCAATAAAGTCACCGGGTGTTGCTTTAATGTGGATGTCAGATCCTGGGATACGTCCTTTGGTATAAACAATATAGTCGTTGTATTTTCCGTGTAGTTTTTTAGAATTAAGAAATTCATTGGCAACGTCGCCACTGACATCCAGTAGTCCGCCGGGGTTGCTGCGTAAGTCTAGTATCAGGCCGGAGAGTTTGCCATCGGATTCCTCTTTTAAGTGCTCAAGAGCACGATGTAGTTGTGCAGCCACAGGGCCTTGGAAAAAGGTGATGCGAACATAGCCGTAGCCTTTTTGTAACATTTTTTCTTTAACACTGACGAGCTTAATGACGTTTCTAGTGATAGGGATTGTAATCGGCTTTTCATCGCCTTTGCGAATTACGGTTAGTATCACCGTGGTGCCTTTCTTCCCTTTAATCCGTTTAACCGCTTCATTGAGGCTGATTTTGCGTACAAAGGTATCGTCAATTTTCATGATGATATCATTGGCTTTTACGCCAGCCTTTTGTGCCGGTGAGCCTTCTAATGGGCTAATCACTTTTAATAAACCATTTTTAACGGTTAACTCGATACCAACACCAACAAATTTTCCGGAAACGGTGGTTTTTAGTTCTTTTAGTGAAGCCGGGTCGAGATACATGGAGTGAGGATCAAGGCTTGATACCATGCCCTGAATGGCTTGGTTAAATAAACGCTGATTCGTTACTTTCTTAATATAATAGTGATGAATAACCGCAATGGCGGTAACAAAGCGTTGAATGTCTTGACGCGGAAGCTTTTTTGTTTCGCGCGAGACGTTGACGGATGGTAGATCGCTGGTTGCGAGTGTGATATTCGGTAAAAGACTGACGCAACAGATAGCAGCGGTGCCGATAACTTTTTTAAGATGCTTGAATGACATGTCCCTGTCTCCTTTTAGTGGCACCACTTTTGTGGGTTTAATGGCTGTGCGTTATGGCGAATAGCGAAATAAAGTGCGGGGTGACGGTAGCCGCCACTTTTTCCAACAGTGGCAATGATGTCGCCTTTTTTCACCATGTCACCAACGTGTTTCTTTAAGCTATGGTCTCGTCCATAAAGACTCATATAGCCATGTCCGTGGTTAATGATCAATATTAGCCCATAGCCAGGAAGCCAATTAGCAAACACTACTTTACCGTTTGCAATGGCGTGTATCTCCTGATTTTCAGAGGCTTTTATTAGTATACCACTCCATCTTAACTCGCTGTGATAGATTTTGGTACCAAAATAATTAAGAACATGACCTTTGGTTGGCCATTTTAGTTTTCCTTTGTAAAAGGCTAGGCTGTGGTGCATTTCCTGTTTAATCTGTTTGTTTCTGGCCCAAACTTGTTGTAGCGTGTGTTCTAGATTTTGTTTGTTGTGTGCGAGCTCAGTTAATCGTTGGCTTTTGCTTTTAATTTCTGTATTTAACTGGGCAATAACCGTGCTGCGAATCTCTTTTAGCTTGATAAGCTCTTTTTCTTCATGGGTTTGATCTAGCTGAAGCTTGGTTAGGGCGCGTGTCTCTCTTTCAGTGGCTTTTTTATAGTGCGCTAGAGCCCGCATGGATTTGCGCAAGGTATTAATGGTTTCTGCTTGTTTTTTGGCAATGTAATGATTATACATTAGAAGGCGATTAACATTTTTTGCGCTTTTTTGGTTCAGTAGTAGCTCTAGAAAAGGGGCGTGATTGATCATATAGGCTGTTTTAATTTGTTGTCCTAGGCGTTGTTCATTTTGATCAACGACTTTTTGAAAATGCTCTGCTTGTGATTGCAGCATGCTGACGGTGACTTTTCGTTCTGCCAGTTGAATTTTGGTTTGCACTAGTTTTTCTCTTAATGTGGCTGCGCCTAGCTCTGCTTCTTTGAGCTGTTTTTGATAGCGGTCGCGGATATGGTGCGCATGAACGAGTTGCTGTCTAATATTTTTAATGTTGTTTTGTAGGTCAGAGAGTTTTTTCTCATTAATGGACTGAGATTGTGCATGCGTAGTGAGTGACAATGATGCAAGTATAAAAGCAATGAGTAAGCAACGATATCTCACAAAAACCCCTGGTGGCTTAACACTCTACTATTATTCTAGCGTTCAAAACCACAGGGGTGCAATAGCTTGTGTCAGTTGGCGCTTTTAGTCGTCTTTGTTGGATAGTAAATTATGACCGGTCATTTCTTGCGGTGGTGTAAAGCCTAATAAATGTAACAGGGTTGGAGCAATATCATCTAAAGCGCCTTCTTTGCTGTTAAAATGACCTTGGTGGCCAACGTACAGCAGTGGTACTAAATTGCTCGTATGTGCGGTGTGTGGCTGTTGTGTTTCTGGGTTGTACATGCATTCGATATTGCCATGGTCTGCGGTGACTAAAGCTTCTCCACCGACTTCATCTAAGCAGTCGACGATGCGTTGCATGCATTGATCAATCACCGTGACGGCGTGATTAGCGGCTAATTCGTTACCCGTGTGGCCAACCATATCCGGATTGGCATAGTTGCAAATAATGACATCGTATTCTTTGCTTGTAATGGCGTTAATGAGTTTATCAGTAAGTTCAAGTGCGCTCATTTCAGGCTGTAAATCATACGTTGCCACTTTGGGCGAAGGGATCATAAGGCGATCTTCGCCGCTAAAAGGTGTTTCTGCACCGCCATTTAAAAAGTAGGTGACGTGTGCGTATTTTTCCGTTTCGGCAATGCGCAGTTGCGTCAAGCCGTGCGTTGCTAGGTATTCACCGAGGGTGTTGTGCAATTGCAGCGGTGGGAAGGCGACGTTTGCCTCTAAATCACTGGCGTATTGGGTTAAGGTGGTTAGGCTGGCAATTTTAGGAAAGACATTGCGTTTAAAGCCTTTGAATTCATTTTCTGTCAATGCGTAGCACAACTGGCGAGCGCGGTCAGCACGGAAGTTCATAAAAATAACGACGTCACCATCTTCAATGGTAATTGCGTTTTGATCTGCGGCGTGAATGCTGCAGGGTTTAACAAACTCGTCATTTTCATCATGCGCATAAGCTTGTTTTAAAGCATCTGCAGCCGTTGCGCTGTGATATTCGGCTATGCCGGCGGTTAATAAATTATAGGCTTTTTCGGTGCGTTCCCAGCGTTTGTCGCGATCCATGGCGTAGTAGCGACCCACAACTGAGGCAATTTGACCACTGCCAAGTTTTTGATATAAGGAGGAGATCATCTCAATGGACGGTAGCGCTGAGCGCGGCGGTGTATCGCGACCATCCAGTAAGGCATGTAAATAATTTTTCTTTACCCCTTGTTGGTGTACCATTTCAATCATGGCGGCAAGTTGCGATTCGTGACTGTGAACACCGCCGGGTGATAGTAAACCTAAAATATGGACTGCTTTGTCATTATTTTTTGCCGTCTCGATAGCGCTTAACAACGCCGTATTTTTATAAAATTCACCATCCTTAATCGCTTTATCAATGCGGGTAAGATCTTGTGGTACTTTTCTTCCAGAACCAATGTGCAGATGGCCAACTTCGGAGTTGCCCATTTGCCCTTTTGGCAAACCAACAGCCTCGCCTGAGGCTTGCAGCAAGGTGTGTGGGTATTGTGCAAACAAGTGATCAAAGCAGGGTGTATTAACGTTACGGAGTGGGTTGTGATTGGTCTCGGTAGTGTAGCCCCAGCCGTCTAAAATAATGAGAACTATTGGTTTTGCATGATTTTTTTGTGTATTTGTCATGAGTGCTTCGCTTGCGTTGCTGTGTTAAATAAGGTTCTCATCTTACAATAAAAGATATTAGCTGGAAAGCTTGGGCATATCTCGCTAGACTTATTTCACCAAATAAGTGTTAGGTTCCGTTGTTTGACTTGGAGGTGTAGATTCACGATGGAAAAGAAATCATATGGTAGTTGGGTGTCTCCCATTAGTGCAGATCTAGTGGCAACCGCTGGGCATGGGTTAGGTCAACTAAAGGCCTTGGGTGGTAATTTATTTTGGTTAGAACAATTGCCAGAAGAAGCTGGGCGTAGTGTGGTGATGGGGCTGTCTGCTGGTGGGGAAGAAGCAGCATTGACGCCAAAGGAAATGAATGTACGTACGCGAGTTCATGAATATGGTGGTGGTGATTATCTGGTGGCTGATGATGCGATGTATTTTAGTAACGATAAGGATCAACGGCTTTATTGTTACAATCATGAAGGTTTTTCGCCACTAACGGCAGAGCCTGATTCACCGCGAGCTGTGCGTTATGCGGATGGTATTTTAACGGTCGATAAAAAATTTATTATTTGTGTGAGAGAAATGCATCATGGTGAGCATCAAGTAGAGAATGATTTAGTGGCGGTTGCTACCGATGGGAGTGGTGATATTAAAGTTATTTCTGCAGGAGATGATTTTTATTCTTCACCATCGTTAAACGCTGATGGAAATAAATTGGCATGGTTATCTTGGAATCATCCGCAAATGCCATGGGATGGTACAACGCTTTATCTTGCTGATCTGGATGCACATTGTAACGTGGCAAATGTTGAGTGTGTTGCTGGTGGTGAAGAAGAGTCGGTGTATCAGCCGACATTTAGTCCTGCAGGTGTGTTGCATTTTGTTTCTGACCGATCAGGTTGGTGGAATATTTATAAAAAAACGGCTGATGGCATTAGTGTGGTTTGTGATATGCAAGCAGAGTGTGGCTATCCGCAATGGATTTTTGGCACAAACACTTATGTTTTTATTAATGAAGATGAAATAGCTGTTATTGCGGTAGAAAAAGGGCAGGCGAAATTAGGCATAATAAAAAATAATACATTTATCGCATTAGATTTACCTTACAATGATTTTGCGCCAACTTTGGCAATGGATAATGATAGTCTCTTTTTTATTGGTGCGAGTGCTACTATTGCACCTAGCATTGTTTCTTACAATTTAAAAACAAGTACGGCGACCGTGTTACGTCATAGTTCTTCTTGTTCTTTAGATCCGTCTTACTTTTCTACTCCTGAAGCACTAGAGTTTCCAACAGGGAATGAGCAAACAGCGTATGGTTATTTGTATCCGCCTAATAATCCGCAATATGAAGGTCTTGAGGATGAGCTGCCACCGTTAATGGTAATCTGTCATGGTGGTCCAACATCGTCAGCAACGACGGCGCTTAAATTAAAAATTCAATACTGGACTAGTCGTGGTTTTGCGGTCATGGATGTTAATTATCGTGGCAGTACGGGATATGGGCGCGCCTATCGTGATGCTTTAAAAGGGCAGTGGGGTGTGTATGATGTTGAAGACTGTGTTAATGCGGCGAAGTATTTAGTCAGTGAAAAGCGCGTTAATCCAGATCGTATGATTATAAAAGGCAGTAGTGCTGGTGGGTATACGGTTTTATCGGCTTTAGCTTTTTATGATGTTTTTTCCGTTGGTGTTAGTTATTATGGGGTTGCTGATTTAACGGGGTTGGTCGCTGATACGCATAAGTTTGAGGCTAAATATATGGATGTTTTAATTGCGCCCTATCCAGAAGGAAAAGCATTATACGAACAACGCTCCCCCTTGCAGCATGCCGATAACCTTTCTTGTCCTATTTTGTTTTTGCAAGGATTAGAAGATAAAGTAGTACCGCCATCACAACCGCAGGCGATGATTGCTGCATTAAATAAGAAATCGTTGCCTTATGCGTATGTTACCTTTGATAATGAAGGGCATGGTTTTCGTGATGCTAAAAATATTAGAGCCGCATTGGAAGCGGAGTTGTATTTTTACGGGAAAATTTTTAGTATAGACATTGGTGAGCAGGTGCCCGAGGTGCCTGTTATGAATCTTTAGCGCGTAACTGTATAAGGATATCAACATGGCATGGATTGCATTGATTATCGCAGGTTTGTTTGAGATTGTCTGGGCGGTTGGGCTTAAATATACCCATAATTTTACACGCCTGTGGCCGAGTGTTATTACTGTCGTTGCGATGGCGGTTAGTTTTTTCTTTTTGTCGTATGCAATGAAACAAATGCCAATCGGTACTGCCTATGCAGTATGGACGGGGATTGGTGCTGTTGGTACTGTTATTTATGGTATTATCGTTTTTAACGAGCCCTTTAATTTTATTCGCGTCACCTGTATTGCTTTGATTATTCTTGCGATTGCGGGTCTTAAGTTAAGTTCATCCGCTTGATAGCTTTAGTGATCAGGGTCTAAATTTGTAATGTTTTTCGTCAAATTCGTTATCAGTGCCAGAGCATAAAAAATTAAATATTCCCGTTGTAATAAGTGCTTTCGTTTGTTGTTCATGTTGTGCAAGGATGCTGGTTTCTGAGTGTTCGCAGATTGAGATATCGGCGTGGTTAATAAGTAGGGCGCAGAGATTTTCCTCAGAGGTGGTTTTTTCTTCGGGTGCTCCGCTGATCGAAGAGATGTGCTTAGTGTAAAGTTTATTGATTTCTTGCATTAAGGTTGGAAGTATATGTGCAACAATCAGTGTTTCTAATGCAAATAGCTGGGGAGCAAGCTCTTTGGGTGTGTTGGCCTTTAGATCTGTTACTGATTCTATGATATCGAATGTAAAAGGTATAGCGGCTTTTTGTATTAGTGATTTGGGTATGTTGTGAAGTTCGCTATGGTTGCTGGTGAACTCTATATCGCTGTTTTCTACCATAAAGAGGATCGGTAGGATCATTGAGCCTGTGATGTAATTGCCGATTAGGCGCTTAAACGCCTTTATATGACCAGCGAGAAGAAAAATCTTGCTCAATATCGCAGCTTTATTGTTGAAGTCTATCGGTGATTCAGCGATGTATTCATAAATAAGGTCTAAATACGCATTAATATTCTTTTTGAGTAATGGTAGTTTGTGCTGGAGGCCCTTATGGTGGGCAAGTGCTGTTACAACTTTATTGATATAGTGTGCTTGCAATTTTGATCTCTTCGGTAGAGGGGTGTAAAGTACAGCGCGCCTATTTATATCTTGAAGAAAAATTAATTTAAGAATGGAGTTGCTACCTGCTGGTGCGCCGATGCAGCGTAATGAGAGGTCTGTTTTGCTAAGGTTAATATAAATGCCATAGTGCGGTGCTGCATTGAGTGGTATCGTTGTTGTTGGTGTAGTGGTGATGTCGGCGACAAACCCTCCATGAAGATAGAGTATATAATCACGTATGTTGTCTTTTGCGATGGCGAGGTTCATGCTTGTAGCGCAGTTCTTGTAAAAGCTGAATTCAGTGTTCTGGTACTTTGGCAGTAAATCTTTTTGAATTACACAGATGGAAATGTTGTGTTCTGCTAGGATAGGCTTAAGTTTTTCTATTCCTTCTTGTTGTGCGTGCGGTGAAAAAAGTTCTCTGTAGCCGGTTTTAGAGCTTGATGCTCCACGAGGAATCCTATATAGATCGATCCATAGAAAAATTTGATATCCTTTTGCAGATTGTTTCCATTTTTCAAAAGGGATGCTGCCTTTTTCGTGCAGTTTTAAAAGCTTGTCTATTGAGCCGATCCAGATAAAGTGAATGTTGTTTTCGCATGGGCGAGGTTTGACGGATGGTTTCTGTTCTGTGTCGTGGTGATCATTGGGCTTTTTTCGCATATCAATATCTTTCTTTTTTGAGCTAGTTTTAATGGCTTTTAATATACCAATCTTGTATTAACGCATTATTAATGAGGGTGTTTTTTTTGCTGCTTATGAAAATATTAGGATGTTATTGCTCGTAGTATTTGTTTTTTTTTGCCTCTGATCATAAAAAAATAATACTAAACAATAAGATAATCTTAATATCATCCTGTTATACTAAAAAACCTTCCAACTTTTTGTATGAGGTGAAAGATGAAAGCGCAAAAAGTTAAGCTTTTCGGCATTCGTAAATCCCCACGAGTGACTATTGTTCATAGCGATGATGAGTTACTGAAGGCTCTGCGGAATTCTAGTTTCCCTATTGTTAGGCACCCTGGTTATGAGGTTAGTCAGGAATTAAGGTTGGCACTTGAGGCGGTGTTAAAAGATGCTGTTATGATGGATTTAAACAGCTTTAACAATAAATAGCTTTCGCTAATAGGTGTTTATCAGTATACTTTGCACTTTAAATAGTGCAAAGGTGTCTTTTTAATGAGCAAATTATTCCAGTTTATTGCTAACCACTGGGTAATGGTCAGCTTGTTTGTTATTGCTTTTATTTGGTTGATTATTGAAGAGTCTCGTCATCAGGCCAGCGGTAGTGGTAAGCGGCAAAGTCCGCAGGGTGTGACTCACTTGATCAATAATGAGAAAGCGGTAGTGTTGGATATTCGCGATCAGGAAGCGTACAAGTCTGGTCATCTTACTAAAGCTATTAATATCGCCTTAGACGATATTGAAAAAAGCAGCAAGCGCCTTGAGAAGTATAAAAAAAGACCTATCATTATTACCTGCGACCGTGGGCAGAAGTCATCTTTAGCGATGAATAAGTTGCGTAAATTAGGTTTTACTCATCTTTATATTTTAAGCGGTGGTATTTCGGCATGGAATAGTGCTGGATTTCCTTTAGTAAAAGGAGGTAAAAATGGCAAAGATTGATATATATACAACGGGTATGTGTCCTTCCTGCAAACAGGCGAAGCGTCTTTTTGATGAGAAGGGTGTCACCTATAACGAGATTCGAGTTGATCTGGACGATGAAAAACGGGCCGAAATGATGGAGCGTAGTCAGCGACGCACGGTTCCACAGATTTTTATCAATGATCAGTCGATTGGTGGGTTTGATGATTTGTGGGCTCTTGAGAAGCAAGGCAAATTAGATCCTTTATTAACTGATTAATTTTATTGTTGGAGAATAACAATGGCAGAAGAAGCACAAGCACAAGCAGAAGGTGATCAACCAGAATTTGGTATTCAGCGTATTTATTTAAAAGATCTTTCTTTTGAAGCACCAAAAAGTCCGCAGGTATTTCTAGAAGAGTGGAAACCTGAAATGGATATGGATTTACAAACGCAAACGACTTCCTTAGGTGATGATGTGCATGAGGTGGTGTTGACCGTTACGGTAAACGTAAAATTAAGCGACGAAGTTGTTTTTATTGTTGAAGTAAAAGAAGCGGGTATTTTTTCTATTAAGAATTTCCCAGAAGATCAATTGCGCCCCATGTTAGGTAGCTTTTGCCCGAATGTGTTATATCCATATGCACGTGAAGTGGTTACTGATACGGTTGTTCGTGGTGGTTTCCCACAACTTTATTTAGCACCGGTTAACTTTGATGCGCTTTTCCAACAGCATGAAGCAGAGCAACAAGCTCAGACTGAAAAGGCTGAAGGAGAAACCGTTTAATTATTTTTAAGGCAGGGCCGCAGTGAATCAGCATGTTTTAACACCAATCACCGTGCTGGGCGCTGGTTCCTGGGGAACTGCTTTAGCATTATTATTAGCTCGTCATGGTCTGACAGTCCGCTTGTGGGGCCATGAGCTTGATCATATGGCGAAGCTGCAAGCTGAGCGTTTAAATCGAGCTTACCTTCCTGATAGCCCTTTTCCTGATAATCTTATTGTTGAAAGTGATCTTGCGGCAGCATTAAATGCAGTGAGAGATGTGTTGATTGTCGTGCCGAGTTTTGCTTTTCGTTCGGTGCTGGAAAAAGGTCGCGATTTTTTTGCCGATGATGTGCGTTTGGTGTGGGGTACGAAAGGTTTAGATCCTGATAAGGGGCAATTTCTCGATAAAGTAGCGGTTGAAGTGTTGGGGCGGGAAGTGCCGATGGCGGTGTTGTCGGGTCCAAGCTTGGCGAAAGAAGTCGCTGCGGGGTTGCCAACAGCTGTTACTATTGCTTCACATGATTTGGCGTTTGCTGATGATTTGTTAACGTATTTTCATGGTGAGCGTTTTCGTGTTTACAAAAGTGTGGATATGGTTGGCGTTGAGCTTTTTGGTTTACTTAAAAATATTTTTGCGATAGCGGCGGGTATTGCGGATGGTTTGCAATTGGGTGCTAATGCGCGCAGTGCGTTAATTACGCGTGCTCTTGCTGAAATGGGGCGTTTATCAGCGGTATTAGGTGGCAGTCAGGAAACGTTGGTTGGTTTGGCTGGAATGGGTGATCTTATCTTAACATGTACAGCGGATGGATCGAGAAATCGGCGTTTTGGTCTTGCTTTAGGAAAAGGTTTAAGTGTTACTGCTGCGCAAGAAAGCATTGGTCAAACGGTTGAGGGGCGCCATAATGTAAAGCTCGCTTACCATTTAGCGCAGCAACATGGTGTTGATATGCCCATCACCGAACAAGTTTATCGCATGGTGGTTGAAGGGCTGGATCCTAAAAAGGCTGCATTTGCATTGTTGTCGCGTGAGCCTAAATCAGAATAATTACCACAAACCGCAAGCTACCGTGAGGTCCCCGAGCCCTTCGTAGGGGCACAGCATGCTGCGCCCGCAAACATCCGCGGCACTCGATTGTTTATAGGCTATTCACACCCAACGGGCACAGCATGCTGTGCCCCTACGTCCTCTTGGGAGCCATGAAGATTTTTTAGCGTATAGATAAAGAGGTTGGTTCATCGCTCGACGTTGAAGCGGTGCTATCTGAATCAGATGAGGCTAAATGCCAGCTTTTCGGTGCAGGGGTGATGCTGCCCTCTTGGTTAAAATAGGCGGTTATATTGTCGATACTGCAAGCTTGCTCTGCCTCAACCTCTATAACGTCACCGTCCTTGTTTTTGGTAGGGCAGGAGAATTTATTGCCAATAGCAGCGCGACCATAATTACGTAAAGGCCCTAAGGTGCCTTGCAACAATGATTCAAGGGCAGACCGCTGTTGCCTAAATTGTTTTAATAAGGCGGTTGTATTTTCTAGTGTTAAATTTGCGGGGTCTAATTGAATAGTGGTTTGAGCTAGTATTAGTTGAAAGTATTTTTGCAGTTCTTTTCCTAAAGTTTGCAGCTGTTTTTCTTCATCTAACTGCTCGATGATTTTACTTCTAGTCGTATCTGAATCGTCTTTTTCATCAAGATCAAATTGGCATTGCTCCTTGAGCTGTTCGGTCAGGGATGATCTATAGTGTAATGAAAGTTTATTAAATAGCTCTTCTTTATTGGCATTGTTGCTTGGGTGTTGCGATACACTTAGCTGTGCTTCAATAAGTTCGAGCGCTTCAATGACTCCGGTGAGAGCTAGCATTTCAAGATTTGAGCCAGTGTATAAGCTCTTACCTAAGTTTGACATAACAACACTTAAGGTAAATTCTATATGTTTGCGCACATGATCTTTAGCGCCAACAGTGATGCTATCTGTTGGTGCTTTGCTTTCTAGTGGTTCAAACGTTAAAAGTGTTGTTGGTAGTTGGAAGGGGGTATTGTCTTTAGAAAAATCTTGATGTAGCGTTCTGATCGCTCGGGTAATTGCGCCTCCATCTTTGCTAAATAGGGTGCTTTCATTTTTGAAACAGTAAAAAATATGCTGGTCTTCGGCTAGTGCGCCAATTAAGGCGATGAGTTCGATAAAAATAGGTTTGCAGGCAAAGGTTTTCGCATTTGTGCTAGAGTCAGTAATAAGGCTGAGGAAGCTACTTGCAATGTCCCCTGCACCTTTGAATTGTGTATAAGCGCTTTTTAGCACATTCTTTTTTGTATTGGGCGACGATGTCTTGCTAGCTTGGTTCATTAAATCAAGGCCTTGAATTAAATGCTCAAGCGCCACTGTTGTATTCGCTCTGCTTTCTTTAAATAGTTCTGCTAGTGTAGATTTTGTATTATCATCTGCGCTATTTTTGCATGCAGGAGGTTGCAGAGCTGCAATTCTTTTTTTTGCTGTTGTCAGTATTTTAATAACATGAGCTCTGTTTGCAGCTCTTATTTTTGAGGAGGAGTCGTTATGTGCGGGTTTTGTTGACTTTGTTTCAGCGGGTGCTTTTTCTTTTTCTTTTCTAAAAAATCTCATTGCAGGGGTATCCGTCGGTGAATAAACTACTATAGTGTTAATTTTACGGCAGTAAAATTAACCAGATATTAAATATTGTAAAAAACGAACCATCTTGCTGAGTTAAAAGAGAAAAAATGCTAAATATCGCTCTATATGAACCTGAAATCCCACCTAATACGGGAAATATTATACGTTTATGCGCGAATGCAGGTGCGAGTCTACACCTGATTCACCCGCTTGGATTTGCCATGGATGAGAAGGCGTTGCGTCGGGCTGGGCTTGATTACCGTGAGTGGGTCAATGTGAAAGAGTATAAAAATTTTACTGAGTTTCAGCAAGCTGTTGAAGGCAAGCGCGTTTTCGCTTGTACGACAAAAGCTAGGCAGTTTCACTCGGATGCCTCATTTGAAGACAATGATTTTTTGCTGTTTGGTCCAGAAACGCGTGGCTTGCCAACGGCGGTACTAGACTTATTTGCTGATGAGCGCAAAATTAAAATTCCAATGCAGCCTGACTCGCGCAGTTTAAACCTTTCTAATGCAGCGGCGATTATTCTGTATGAGGCTTGGCGGCAGTTAGATTATCAGTGAGTGGCTTTGGTGCCTCTTCGCATGATTGGGCGCAACATGATGCTGCGCCTGTTTTTATGTGATGCTAAGCTGCTAGTATGAAAGGCTTGTTAGTGTGTCTTCGTTATCATCCGAGTCTTCGCCACTATCTGCTGCTGCGCTTAAGGCTTTGGCTTCTGATGTAGTAGTGGCATCGTTATTGTAATAACTATTTATATCTAGAATGTTGCAGGAGGTTCCTGCATCACGTAGCTCTGACTCTCTAGTATTATAATCTACAATATGGTGGTATTGAAATTGTTTACCGATGGCGGCTGAGCCATACTGAGCTACTGGCAATAGTGTACTGTTAATCAGAGATACTAGCTGGTCTCGTTGTCTTGTTACCTGCGCTAATGCTGCTGTTGGATCCTTCGCCCAGTCCTGTACTTCCATATAAAGTCCAGCAATGACAGTTTTCGTTGCAAGAATATACTCTGTTCTTTCGCGTAGATCTTTTTGGCTATCTTTCTGTTCTAATTTAAGCATGATGCCTTTTGTTTGTTCTTCTTCACTGAGCTTGCTATCTATCGTGATTGTAGATAGCGCTAGTTGATCTTTCCATTGGGAGCGGTGCAGCTTTTTATAGGTCGCAAGAAATTTTGCTTTATGGGGTTCGCTTTTAGGGCTTTGTTGTAACTCACATAGTGCTTGTAGGCACGCTAGGTTTTCGACAAAGCCAGTTAAGGTGCTCTCCAGGCAAAGCGCATTGAAGTATAGTGCGTCGCTTAAATTGCGTATAATCACGCTGATGTTAAATTCAAGGTGTTCTTTTATATGTGCTTTATCTTCAATAGTAATGCAGTCAGGCTGTGTCACCGCATCGGAGTGAAGCGTGACAAATTGATCGTGCTTGGATTTTGTTAGCTTGCAAGGTCGGTATTTTTCTTCGATGTCATGATGGGCGATTTTAATGGCATCGGTAATGGTACCGCCACCTTTCCTTAGCATGTTCCCTTCATTTCTAAAGCGATAAAATAAGTGCTGGTCTGAAAAAAGGTCATTAAGTAAAGCGATAAGTTCGATGATAAGAGGTTGGCAAGCGAATCCTTCGTCCTGGCATTTTGCTTTAAGTATAAGTGTTAATACGGCTTTTGCTATTGCCTCTGAATTTTCAAAGGCTTTTTTGGCCTGGTTCATGACAGTGTGTTTTTTGTTAGGAGAAATTGTGTTGCTGGCGTCATTCATTAACTGTAAGCCTTTGGCCAAAAGGTCAAGGCATTCTAGGGTTGCTATTTTATTTTTGTTAAATACCTCTATGTAATCTTCATTTATTGTTGTTTTGCTTTTATGTATTAATTTTAGATTGCTCTTTGAGGAGGTGGGGACGTTGTATACATGCGCGTTTAAGCGCTCTATTTTTTGTTTTGCTTTCATAAGGATGGTGATGACGTGTGTTCTATTGGCTCTTCTTTGTTTGGAAGATGAACTATCTAATTTTGCTTCAAGGGGAGGGGCTTTTGAAAATAATCTCATGGGTGTTTCCGGTGTTTTTTGCTTTTGTACTTGGTGATTCTACGCTTTGATGATTAATGTAATCTTAAATTTGTTGTCGATTTTTTTGGTGGGGATGGACGGGTCTGTATGAGAGGTTTTAAACACTTTACTGCGGCGCCGGTTTTACGCAAAGACGCTAAGGGGCGCGGTGGTCGCAGTGATTAATATTAAAATCGTTGCGACCACCGCGCCCCTTAGCGTCTTTGCGTAAAATCGGCGTTGCTACAAGGTATGTTTGGCTATTCTATTGATCCGTCACACACTACCTTTATCAAAAAAAGAAACAACGTGATGCGGCTTGGCAGCAGCATGATCAAAAAACGATGGCGCTTTTGCTAATGTACTAACTTTTTTTTTTACACTAGTATGAGCATGCGCCGCTACATTTGCTGTAGATTTTTTAGCAGATTTCTGACTTACGTTTTTGTGGCTACTGTGACTACTATTATCATCAAAGTCATCAAAAGAGGCGGCTTCTTCTTCTAATGAAGATCTTTTGCGGCTACCGTGACCATTTTCATCACCACCTGAATTTTCAGCAGCGGCTAGTAGTTTTTGTTCTCTTAGTACTTCTCGAGGTGTACCAAGATGTTGGTTTTTCTCAATCGATTCAGCACGGCTTTGCATATAGGCATTTTTAAGAGCAGAGTAGGGATCGAAAGCATCGTACATCAGGCCGTCAACATCTAAATATCGTGAGCGTTTATCGATATAGAAGGCGGCTGCTAATGAGTAGGTGGTTGCGCTTGAGCATATATAGGCGATCGGGTTGGTCGCTACGTCGCCGGCTAGGCCTAATGCATCGCGAAAAGTACTTGGGCCTAAGAAAGGGATCACAAAATAAGGTGATTTATTGGTATCGCTGTAGAAGGCGAGTGTTTTACCAAAGCCATTTTCGTGTTTTGGTAAGTCTAGATGAGTCGCGACATCAAATAGCCCGCCGATGCCGATAGTGGTGTTAACGACAAGGCGAGCGATATCGACCAGCGCCCAGCGAAATCTTCCCTGTAGGACATCGTTAGTCAGTGTTGTTGCTTCAAATACATTATTAAAAAAGTTGGTGACACCTTTTCTCACCGGGGAGGGAAGAACCGCTTTGTATACTTGCGCTGCAGGACGGTATAAAACTTTATCAACGCCAAGATTAAATTTTGTCATAGCGCGGTTGTAGCCTTCATATGGATCTTGATTCTTACCTGTTTTGTTTGCACAGCCAACAACTAAAAAAGCGCTGAGAGAAATGGTGAGAAGTTTGCAGGTGTTGTTCATAATAGCAGTCATCCTAACGCTATGATTAATCCATAAAAGATCGTGCTTTCAGTGTAGCTTATTCTCTCTAGGAAAAAAAGCGCCATTATTTTTAACAAGGTGAGTCTGCGGAAATTTTAAAAAAAGTGCTATCATAGCGGTCACTGTGAGAGGGGGGTAGTCTGTTGCTTAGTTTTAAAGAAAAAATAGTCTGTATCACGGGAGTAACCAGTGGTATCGGTGAGGCGTGTGCAAAACAATTTGCGGCATTAGGGGCGAATCTTATTTTGATTGCGCGTCGTCAAGAGCGGTTGGCGGCGCTTGCAAAAAAAATACAGTCTGACCATGGTGTTAAAGTATTGCCATTGGTGTTGGATGTGACGCAAGTTGAACAGGTTGAGGCTAGCATTAGCGGTTTGCCTGCTGAGTGGCAAGCGATTGATGTCTTGGTGAACAATGCGGGTTTGGCGTTGGGGTTGGATAAAATTCAAGATGGTAAAACGGCCGATTGGAATACCATGATTGATACCAATGTAAAAGGTTTATTATTTGTCACTCGGCAAGTCTTGGCGCATATGCTAGCGCGTAACCGAGGGCATATCATTAATATTGGTTCTATTTCGGCCTATCAAGTATATAGTGGTGGAGTTGCTTATTGTGCAACCAAGTTTGCTGTTAGGGCAATTAGCGAAGGACTTAAAATGGATGTGCATGATACACCACTGCGGGTGAGTTCTGTTGAACCTGGTATGGTAGATACGGAGTTTTCGCAGGTGCGTTTTTCTCATGATGAGGAAAAAGCAAACAAGGTTTATCAAGGGCTAACGCCGCTGGTGGCCGATGATATAGCTGATGCGGTTGTCTATTGTGCGACGCGGCCATTGCATGTTGATGTGCGTGAAATAAAAATTTACCCTACTGCACAAACGGCCTCGCATATGGTCAGACGTCAGTAAAATATGGGCTTTATTTGCTAGGCGTTGCTAATAATATAGTAACGGTTATAATAAAATGATTACCCATTGTTTTTTATAAGGAATTTATAAGATGTACCAGTGGAAGTTTTTGAAAGACGATGTTATTGCTGGGATTGTGGTATTTTTAGTCGCTATTCCGCTGTGTATGGGTATTGCACTGGCCTCCGGGGCGCCGGTTTTTGCTGGTGTGTTAACCGGTATTATTGGCGGTATTGTTGTTGGTTTGTTAAGTGACTCGCACGTTAGTGTCAGTGGGCCGGCGGCGGGGATGATTGCCATTGTGCTCGGTGGCGTATCTGCTGTTGGTGGTTTTCAGCCTTTTCTTTTAGCCTTATTATTTGCTGGGATTTTGCAGATTGTTATTGGTCTGTTGCGTGTTGGTTTTATTGCTGATTATATTCCTACCAACGTTATTCAGGGTTTATTGGCGGCGATTGGTATTTTAATTATTATAAAACAATTACCGTTGGCCTTTGGTTACTATTTGGAACCTGGAGATTTACATACGGCGATAACGGAAGCGCAGCGTCGTTTGACGATGGCACCGTTTCAGGAATTGTTTGCTAACTTTAGTTATGGTGCGACGATCATCTCCTTGGTGTCTATTGCTGTTTTGATCTATTGGCAAAAAATACCGTTAAAGATTTGTAAGGTGGTACCAGCAGCGATTGTGGTGGTTGTTATTGCTATTGTTATGAGTAAGCTGTTTTCTTTGTTTGCGCCGTCCATCGCTTTGCATGAAGTTGATTTAATTCGTTTGCCGTCGAGTGAGTCCTTTTCTGCTTTTGTGGGTAACTTTCAGCATCCTAAGTTTTCTGCATGGACCAATCCGCAGGTTTATATTTATGCGGTTATTATTGCGATTGTTGCTTCTTTGGAAACTTTGTTAAACCTTGAGGCGTCTGAAAAGATTGACTCTCACCGACGTTATTGTTCTCGTAATAAAGAACTTTTTGCGCAGGGTGTCGGTAATACTATTTCGGGTTTGTTGGGTGGTATACCTATTACCTCTGTTATTATTAGAAGTTCGGTTAACATTCAGTCTGGTGCGCGTACTAAGGTGTCGACTGTGTTTCATGGTTTTCTACTGTTGGTGTCTTTAACGTTTTTAACTGACTGGCTGAACCTTATTCCTATTGCTTGTTTGGCTAGTATTCTTATTGTTACGGGTTATAAGCTGGCGCGGGTGTCGCTATTTACGAGCATTTATCGTCAGGGCTTTAAGCAGTTTATTCCTTTTGTTGTTACTATTATTGCTATTTTATTTACTAACCTGTTGACGGGTGTGTTGATTGGTTTGGCTTGTAGTTTCTTCTATATCTTGATGCAAAATAGTAAAGCGCACTTTATGGAAATTGATGAGATTCATGCGGCTGGTCATGTGCGTAGAATTCAGCTTCCTGGGCAGGTATCTTTTCTTTCTAAAGCTAGTATGGTGAAAACCTTAGAAGATATTAAGGCGGATAGTAAGGTGGTGATTGATGCTTCTTCTTCACGGTTTATTGATCTGGATATTTTAAATGTGATTAAAGAGTTTCAGAAGCATAAGGCGGCGGAGAAGAATATTGAAGTTAATTTGGAAGGGTTTAAAAATCGCTATTCGGTGCAGGATAAAACGGATTTTATTACGGCGGTAACATCGGATTTACAAAGCCAGTTGACGGCCGATAAAATTATGCAGATTCTTTATGAGGGCAATCAGCGTTTTGTTAGAAATACGCCCATTCATAAAAACTATAATCGACAAATATCTCAAACGGCTGATTGTCAGCATCCGTTGGCGATTGTCTTGAGTTGTATTGATTCGCGGGTGCCGATTGAGTTAATTTTTGATACTAATATTGGTGATATTTTTGTGGCGCGTGTTGCTGGTAATATTCTCAATGATGATATTATTGCTAGTGTTGAATATGCTTGTGAGGCAGCTGGCAGTAAGGTGATTGTTGTGCTTGGGCATGAAAGCTGTGGTGCTATTAAGGCGGCTTGTGATGATGTTAAGCTTGGGCATGTTACGCAGCTGCTTAAGAAAATAAAGCCGGCGATTGAGGCTGAGACGACGACGAAAGAAAATCGTACGTCTAGTAATGAGACGTTTGTGTCTAATGTTTGTAATAATAATGTTGAAATTGTAAGAAAACAATTGCTTGAGCGTAGTGAGATTATTCGTAAGCTTCATGCTGAAAGACAGGTGGATATTGTTGGTGGGGTTTATGAGATTTCTACTGGTAAAGTTAAATTCGACGAATAACCTATGTTCTTAGATCATCGTCATCCCCGCGAAAGCTCGATCTTTTTAATACCGTAGGGGCGCAGCATGCTGCGCCCGCTCTTTATGATGGCAGTAATGCTTTTGTAATAGGGGTGTCTCATAGAGACGCAGCGTATGAGAAATGAGTACGGTTAAGCACCGACGCAAGAGGAAAGAAGGGTCTTTTGAATACCGTAGGGGCGCAGCATGCTGCGCCCGCTCTTTATGATGGCAGTAATGCTTTTGTAATAGGGGTGTCTCATAGAGGCGCGGCGTATGAGAAATGAGTACGGTTAAGCGCCGACGCAGGAGAAAAGAAGGGTCTTTTGCAAAGGCGCTCAAGTCCATCCCTGGATCGCTCTGACAAAAACATCCCGTTTTTGTAAGCTTTGCAAAAGACCCTTCTTTCCTCCTACTAGTTTTTTACAATTTTGGAGGTGCGGTTTTTGGAGTAGCCTTGCGCGTGTGATTTTTTTAGTTGTAAATGTTTCTTATGTTGTGATAATAATGATTGCTGTGTTTTTTGTGTTTGTTTCTTTTAGTTATAATTCTGGTCTTATTTCTTTGTAGCGAGTTCTGAGATTATCCTCACCCCAACGAAAGCTGGGACTTTTTTAATACCGTAGGGGCGCAGCATGCTGCGCTCGTTCTTTATGACGGCAGTAATGCTTTTGTAATAGGGATATCTTGTAGAGGCGCGGCGTATGAGAAATGAGTACGGTTAAGCACCGACGCAGGAGAAAAGAAGGGTCTTTTGCAAAGGCGCTCAAGTCCATCCCTGGATCGCTCTGACAAAAACATCCCGTTTTTGTAAGCTTTGCAAAAGACCCTTCTTTCCTCCTGCTAGTTTTTTACAATTTTGGAGGTACGGTTTTTGGCGTAGCTTTGTGCGTGTGATTTTTTTAGTTGTAAGTGTCGCTCATATTGTGGCAGTAGTGATTGATGTTTTTGTAAGCTTTGCAAAAGGCCTTTCTTTTCATTTGCTGGTTTTTCTCACTTTCTAAGAAGCAGTTCTGGGATAAGTTTACTGTTTATGACTTTATTGGTACCGATACTTCAGAAGACATATTTCTGCCAAAGTCTATTATTAATGGATATTTTGTTAAAGGTTTTAACATAGGTGACTCGAAAAGAGGATCCTGTGCGGTTAGTGCTAAACCAAGATGATGGCCAGCGGGTAGATTATATGCTGTTAGATGTAATGGAAATTGAATGGCAAGGTGATTATTGTTTTTAAGTTGTTGCGCGTAAATTGTTTTAGGTGCGTAGGTGATTAAACGAGCTTTATTAGTTTTTGGGTTTATATCATAAAGATAAGCGACGACTTGGCCCCATACGGAATTTTTCTTGATATTTTGCAGCGGTGGTTTTGGTAACTCAACCCACAGTTTCACTTTTGCTACGCCACGAATTTTTGTTATATGATTTTTTTCTTTTTGAAAATAAATATAAAAGGCGGCGTAGTGGCGGTCAACATTTGACAGAGAAATAACGGGTACATTGGCAGTTTGGTTTTTTACATCGCGGACTAGCTTGTATAATTGTATCGCTGCCGAAGATGAACCGCCAGAGCTGACACCAGAGTCTCCTTTGTTAATGCTGTTAGTGGAAGTTATCTTATAGGCTGTTGGTGATAGCGTGCCGTATTTATTGTTGCTGCGAGGGTGGAGGTAAAAATGCTTGGTTACGATTCCTTGCGAATCAAATAACTGGTATTTATTGTTAGGTGATAGCCCAGGTTGAATGTAAATGGCTTGTTGGCTATTTATATTTTGATTTCCAGTCACCTCTCGCACGTCATTCCGGCGAAAGCCGGAATCCAGGCGCGCATTGCGCCCTAACGCAACGTCGTTGCGTTTGTATCCCGCGTCAAGCGCGGGATGACGGAGGGGGGTGTTGTTATTAATTTTGAAAGTTTTATCTAACCAGTGGTAAGCCTTATCCCAGAGAGGATTGTTTTTCCCAGTAATCACGCTGGCCTCAGCACTGGCATGTGTGCCTTGATTGAGATATAGCACTTTGTTATTAATCTTTAGTTTATTGTAAAAATCAAGCATGTCACCAGGATTAAAAATAAAATCTTGATAATTATTGCTAAGAAAAATAGAAATAGGGCGATGATTTAGTTTGTTAATGTACGTAATAGGTGAGCGCCGCAGGGCCCATAATTTACTAGCAGGTAAAAGATCATAAGCCGAAAATTGTTGGGCAAACATGTGAAAGTTTGGTGACAAATGTGCGCGGACAATTTTGGCAGACAGCAGTAAGGCATTGACGGCAGTAATCGAGGGGGTTTCATTAAAGTAGAGTGTATTTAATAAATTCGACCAACCACTCATCGCAATCACGGCGCTAATACGGCGGTCATGTTCAGCACCCAACAGCGATAGGCCAGCGCCATAGGAAATACCGGACAAAGCAATATGTTTGGCATTAATAGGTTTGTGTCGTGTTAACCATGTAATAACATTGCTAATGTCTTTTAAATCATTAGGACCGCCAGCATCAACAACGCCGGTGGACTTTCCCCAGCCACGCAGACTATAACTGAGAACAATATAGCCTTTGCTTGCAAGGTGTCTAGCAGCATATTTCATTTCATATTCATTCAGTCCCCAGCTATTAAGAAAGATAACCGCAGGGTAACGTTTTTTATCTTGTAACGGCTTAGGTTGGTAGATATTGGCTGATAGTGTAGCGTGATTGGAGTGGATTTTAAGGTTATTAATATAGGTAATATTGCCCGGCGGTGAACTGGTAAAGTCACAGGCTGTTAAATTTAAGCAAAAGAACAAGGCCAAAAAAACTTTAATAACACGTATCATTCTAGGGCTCACTATAGACATACCAATTTACATTATAGAATGATTAGCAGTCTCTTCAAACCTGCTCCTTTACTACTCAGCGACCGCTGCTTCATGGCGACCGCCGCGTAAAAAAAGGGCAGGCTTGGTGTTATCAAAACCGCTAGATTTCAACACGCCTGTATTTTGAAGTGCTGGGGCGATCTTGTACCGTTCAAAATAACATAAAATGATAAGTTATATTCATCGTCTTATACGTCGTAATAAATTATCTAATCAACTCAATAAATAATCCACTTTAATACTAATAATACTGAATATATCAATTACTTAATACAAATTTAATGATTCATTGCTAGCCTGTTTCTGTAGGACAAAAACTTTCAAGAGGGATTAGTTCTAAAGCAAGGTAGGTGCTAAAAGAACGAAACTTGTAAACAAAAGCTAATGAGAGTAAGTGGGGGAAAATATTATGCCTTTATCAGAAGAAAAGAATCAATCATCACCTTTGGCGCCTCTGGCGCCTCTGGCTCCTTTGAGACAACAAGCCGATGAAGCTAAAACGAAAAGAAAAAAATATATAGGGGAAATGGAATACAAATCTAACAAGCAATACTTTAGTTTTCAAAAATTCTGGGACGCTAGATTAAAATACAAAGCCTATATTGCATTAATAGCTGCCTCAATATCGTGTAGTCTTATCGGGGGTGTTTATGAATTAATTCACTATGGCGTTCCGAAAGTTGCCATAGGCATTTCCACGCTATTTATACTTCCGCTAGCAGGTCTGAGTCATATGATTGATGAAGCAACATTCCGTTTACAAAAAAAAAATGAATATAACGCTGTGAAATTAAGTGATCTTATTGGAAATAATATTGAAATTCCTGGTACACACGTTAATTTTAAGTCATTTGGTTATGTTATCAGAAGAGTTGCTACGATCGGGCTGGGAATAGCAGCAGGCGTGGGTCTTGCTGGGGCGCTATTTGGTCTTACTCTTACTAGCTTCGGGACGGGTGCTGTCCTTATGCTTGGTTTTTCTTCAGCATTTTTACGTATTTATGGTTCATATAAGCTATATACGCAGCAATTAAAAACAAAGGACTTTTTAGAACATAAGTTTAAAAAATACAACGAAGAGAATCTTTCTCAAACTGACGCTGAGTATGAAAACAATAAACTCAGATTATTAGATGAGTTAGGCTATCAAAGAGAAAGCTTTTTTTCGTTAAAGAAATTTTGGCAAGCGCCTTTTTACAATAAAATGTACCGAGTCGTTTCTGTTGTAGGTTTGGTTGCCGCTGTTGCTTTAGCAGCTTATTTTGTTATTCCTGCAGCTGGGGTAGCAGCTGCCTTGCTGGTTGCTGGACTCCTTGGTGTTGCTATACTAGGCTTGTCTCGGGAAACTGAAAATAACGCAACAACTTTAGCAAGAGAGAATGAATATAGCGCTCAATTTTTAAGTTTAAAAGAAGCCCCCAGAACACATGAGGGAGCAAAAGCATCCTCCTCTCGCTTAAAAAGAATGGGCGAGCTTATGATATGTGTTGCAGGCTTTGTCGGTATTGCGGTAGGTGCTCACCTTCTTGCATTGTCCTTGCCTGCTGTCGGTGCTCTTATTGGTGTAGGTTTAATTGGGGCAGTTGTACGACATTATGGTGCGCGGTCGCAATTAAAGGATCAGGAGGATACAAGGGAATATATACAGTCTAAGTCCGGGATGTTTCATAATCGCCAGCAGCATAGAGCGGATGTTGATCCCCAGGGTTTTGGGCATGGTCAAGGTGAAGGGGTTGGTCAGTACTCTTCCTTTTAACCATGATTAGGCTCTTAGTTCAGAGTTTATGATCTTACGCACTGCGCGGCTCCACTTGCAGCCGCGCAGTCCAGTAACGTTACTGCTGGCAAAAGCGCATCAACAATCCCATATTAAAATTTTCAGCCTCAGGCACAGGGATTCTAACAATATGACCGCTGCCAGGTGCAACATCCATTTTATGGCCGTGGGTATTTTCAATATGCGATAAATCAAAAATTTTATTGCCGCTAGGGAGCATTAATTCAATTTTATCACCGACGGAAAAGCGATTTTTAACGATAATTTCCGCCATGCCTGTTTGCGCATCATAACCAGAAACCTCGCCAACAAATTTTTGTTTATCACTTTTTGAGGTGCCTTGCTCGTAATTTTGATATTCATCATGCACGTGGCGGCGATATAAACCTTCGGTGTAACCGCGGTTGGCTAAGCCTTCTAAGGCATCCATTAATTTTATATCAAAGGGTTTGCCAGCAAGGGCATCGTCTATGGCCTGGCGATAGAGTTGTGCGGTTCTCGCTACATAAAAATGTGATTTAGTGCGCCCTTCGATTTTTAAGCAATTAACACCGATCTCAATAAATTTTTCAACGTGATGGATAGCGCGTAGATCTTTTGAATTTAAAATATAAGTGCCATGTTCATCTTCGTGCATAGACATTTCTTTACCGGGTTTGCCTTCTTCGCCGATCATATATATTTCGTCGGTGGTTGGCCCCTCACCAAGTTGTGGTGCGGGTTTCTTATCGTCGGTAATAACATTGCCCCATTCATCCACTTTCGCTTTTTCGGTATTATATTTCCAGCGACAAGCGTTGGTGCAAGTACCTTGATTAGCATCGCGACGACTAATATAACCGGATAATAAACAGCGTCCGGAATAAGCCATGCATAAGGCGCCATGAACAAAGACTTCTAATTCAATGCTCGGACACTCCTGACGAATTTCTTCAATTTCTTTAATGCCTAATTCGCGTGAGAGGATAATACGAGAAATGCCCATTTTCTCCCAAAATTTAACGGAGGCAAAATTAACGACATTGGTTTGTACCGATAAATGGATTTCAGCCTCTGGCCATTTTTCTTTGACCATCATAATGAGTCCCGGGTCAGACATAATCAAAGCATCCGGATTAAGCGCCATAACGGGTTCCAGGTCCTTCATATAGGTTTTTACTTTGCTGTTGTGCGGGGAAATATTGCTGACAAGGAAAAAGCGTTTGCCTTGGGCGTGCGCCTCATTGATGCCAATTTCTAAATTTTTAAAGTCAAACTCGTTATTGCGTACGCGTAAACTGTAGCGCGGTTGACCCGCATAAACGGCATCGGCACCGTAAGCAAAGGCGTAGCGCATGCTTTTTAGTGTGCCGGCAGGGGATAATAGTTCAACTTTTGTGCTCATTGCCAATATCTCGTTAGATTTTGTTCATAAAGAGCGCTAATATAGCAGATATTTTCGAAGGAGTCATTGGCGTTGTTATCTAAAAATAAAGTTGTGGTCCCGTGCTGTTATCGGACGCTAGCTGTGGCCTGATGATGTAAGGCAACAAAGGCTTTGTGCTATGTGAGCGTCAATCGAACTTTGGTGCTACGATTTTTTTCATTATTGCATACCTATATTTTAATTGTAACTTGTTGATCATTAGTAAATAACATCTATAGCTGGTTTTGAAACTAGTTCTAATTAGGCTTGAGTGAATACCATGCATGATCAAGCAGAAAAGATTAAGAAATATTTATTAAGATATATTCCCAAATATCCACACAATATCGTGCGAAGAACGATGGAATACTTTAATGTTTCAAGAACTACGGTATTGCGCCACCTTAAGTATTTAATAAATAATAACCAGGTGTTAAAGTCTGGATTAACAAAGCAAGTAACGTATTATTTACGGGATGGTCAAAAGGTGGAGTTTTGTCATTCAATTAACTCAGCCCTAGAAGAACATGCGATTTTCATATTGCAATGCAAATGAGGACGTGGAGTTTATGATTAAAAGATCCGTGCCTCATTGAATGCCTTAATAAACGTAACGATATATGCTTGGTGCGACAATTAACTTATCGCCATTGTTATTTACGCTATGGTAGCGGCTCAATTATCTAGCGCTACCGGAGCAGTATCTTCCTCATCATCAGGATCTATAACTGCTATTTCTATCATGTTTACATTATTAGCTGTATTGCTATCGTTACTAGCTCTGCTGTTAGCAGCGGGTAATAAGCGATAACGATTACTAGCGCTGGGGTAAAACTCTCTTTCGAAATCATTGACGGTATCGATAAAAGATAAGCTGGCAAAAAAAGAAAATGCTTTTAAGAATGAAAAATGAGGCAGGTGGAATTCAGTATAATAAAGCAAGACAAATGTAGTGGCGACAACTTTAAGAATAACAAGAAAAAAATGTTTCGTTTGTTGGTAGCAATCTCGATCGTATATTCTTGCTACTGCTGTGCCGCGACACGGGAGGTGATGGCTGGTGCTTATCATTAGGTGGTAAGAGGTTAAAAGGATAAAGGGAAGCTGTATAAAATCCAGGACTCTTAGTAGTGTAGCGATTTGATAATAGCTCCTCAAGTATGAAAAGTAATGAGGAGTATAAATACGATCTATAAATTGGGTAGAAATGGAAAATAGAAATACTGCTGCTAGTATGGTTAAACTCGTGAGATTATTATTTTGCCACAGATACCTTAACTGTGCTCTGTGGCTGCGATAGTTTTCATTGATAAGCATAGCGCTCATATACGTTCTAAGGCTGTATGTTACGCCTATGGTGAGAGAGGCTAGCGTATCTATCAATAAGTTACTAGAAATGGGTATTAATCCCACGGTGTCAAGTTGGTTACATAGTATTAGTAGAATAAGAAAGATCTTTAAGGTATGGGCCATTCTCGTATTTGGCAGCATAAGTAGTCCAGGCCGCGCATCATCGTAGCGAAAGAGGGTGACAAAAAAAGCGCGAAATGAAGCATAGTCTAAGATGATACTTTGCAGGAGGAAAAAAGGGCTGCAGGCATATAGTGGTATTATAAGGGAGGGTTCAAGTTTGGATATCAGTCTCATAATGGGTATGAGATACCATAAATTAAAAGCAAAGGAAAATATAAAGCTGCTATATCTAAGCGTTCGATTTCTAATGCGTGTAAATAGGTCTCTGGAAAGAGGTGTGGAGTGTGGGTATTGAAATGTTGCAAAGGTTTCCGCTAAATTTAATGTGTGCTCACCGGCTCTTTCCATGCGATCAATTTCATCCATTAATTGTCGATGTAGTGGGTGTATAACTAATTGATTGCGGTCTACTGGTTGTTGATTAATGGGGGATAAGCCAGCAAGTAAGGATCCTAGATTGTTATAAACATGGCCATCTCCAGGGTTTAGTATTCCTGCCATGGGGAAACCATTTTCGCTTGGGTTGCGGTAAAGTATTTCCAATGCTTTTCGCTCTAGTTTTATAGTCTCATTTTGCTCTATTGCTAAGTAGCCGTTTTGATGAGAGAGCAGTGAATGTGTCATCGATTCCACTTTAAATTCGGTTAAAGTTGTTTGTTCTGAGTTATCAGATGCTTGTTTTAATTCCAAAGTGGGTCCGTGCTCGCGAAGATAACGCAACACCCCTTCGGTGTATTTGTCCCTAATTAGAAGGCTTGTTATGTTACTTGCGTTAATTGTTGGTGCGATTCGGTAAATTTGCTTTTCTTCATTGGTAAGGGTTTGACGGCTGTAGGGAATGGCATCAAATCTTGGGTGGTTAATAATGTGAGGATTTGCTAATATTTCTTGAGTGATTACGTCTAGCAATACGCCATGTAATTCTGGGCTATAATTATATATTATTATCCATAGGTCAGGTGGGAGCATGGTAAACAACGTTGTTTCAAATAACTTTTGCATTCGTTCTACTTTCGCGTTACGCATAAGATCCCCTTGGCTGGTGTTTGTTAATTTAAAACGGTTAGAGCTTTTTGAGTATGGATGTATAAGAAAAGATTTTAGGTTTTCTGTCAAGTGCTATGTTGTCAAATAGGACTAGATAATTTTCCGTTAATTGTCGGCGTAAAATATGCTGTTATAAAGATAGTTTTAACCTTAGTATTGTAGAAATTAGAAATTGTTGCTTAGGGGTTGGTATGCTGATATCGTGTTTGACAACTATTAATTAACCTAAGATTAAAATTATGAATGCTAAGCACGCCTTTGTAGAATATTACGGTGATATCATTCCAGATAAACAGGGGCTTTTGCGTACTTTGCAGACGAGCTTGCCTACCTGTTTGTGGGTTAACACGCTAAAAATAGCGCCGGCTGCGTTTTATAAATTGATGGCATGCGAAGGTTTTTCTTTAACGCCACTGCCGTGGCACCCAAGCGCATTTCGCGCATCATCGTTGGAAGGTTTAGGTAAGTCGTGGCCTTATTACGCAGGCCTTTTTCAAATTCAAGAAGAAGTGTCTATGCTATCGGGTATTTTGCTAAACCCAAAGCCAGGTGAAAAAGTTTTGGATCTTTGTGCGGCGCCAGGAAATAAAACCGCTCAGTTATCTGTAGCGATGAAAAACCAAGGTACCTTGGTGGCTAATGATAGAAATTATGGGCGTATGAAAGCGCTTGGTCAAATCGTTAAGCGTTTGGGGTTAATGAATATTAGCACGACCATTTATGATGGTGCTATTTATCCGCGGGTGGAAAATTATTTTGATAAAGTGTTGGTGGATGCGCCTTGTAGTTGTGAGGGTACTTTTCGTAAAAGTGAAAATAAAGTTGTAAATCCTAATGCGGATCGATCAAAGCGTATGGGGGCTGTGCAATTTGCGTTGTTAAAAAAAGCGATACAGGTTTGTAAGCCGGGTGGGAAAATTTTATATTCAACGTGTACGTTTGCGCCGGAAGAAAATGAAAGAGTGATAAATCATGTTTTAAATACTATGGGTGATAAAGTGAGAGTGGTGCCGATTGCCGTTGAGAATTTTAAGCATAGTCCTGGTATTACTGAATGGCAGGGTGAGAATTTTGATAAGGCGGTAGTGGACACTATGCGCATTTGGCCGCACCTTAATAATACGGGTGGTTTTTATGTTGCCTTGCTGGAAAAAATAGAAAATAGTCAGCGGTCTGATAATGGAAAAGAATTGGTAGAGAAGTCCTATCAAGAGCCGGATGAAGAATTGCAAAAGCACTTGCATTCTTTGTGTGACCGCTTTGGTATTGATAAAGAAATATTTTCGCAATTTAATTATATTACGGATAGTAAGCGTGGTGTATATTTAACAAATCAAGATAACCATCCGCCGTTAAAATTAGCTATGGATGCGACGGGGTTGTTTTTTTTAAAAACGAAAATTCTTTTTCCTAAGATGGTAACGGGTGCGTCAATGGTGTTGGCTCCCTATGCTACCAAAAACTTACTGCATTTAAGCAAAGAGCAGGTGGAGGCTTTTTTTCGCCGCGCAGAGTTTATATTAGATAAAGACCAGCAAGCTTTATGTGTTGATACAGGCTATGCTTTGGTTTTTTATAAAGATACACCAATAGGAATGGGTCTGTATTTAACGCCATATGAAGAAAAGCCTGGGCGGTTGCGAAGCCTATATCCAAAATATCTAATTGGTTAGGTTGTATTTCTGTGACCGTAGGATCGTAGGATTGTAGGGGCGCAGCATGCTGCGCCCGCTCTCGAAGACGGCAACAATTTTTTGTAATAGGGTTATCTCGCAGAGGCTCAACGTATGAGGTAAAGAGTGCGACTCAGTACCGACGCAGGAAAAAAACAGGGAGTGTAATTAGAGAAAGGAGTGCGGCTAAGCACCGACGCAGGAGGAAAGGAGGGTCTTTTGCAAAGGCGCTCAAGTCCATCCCTGGATCGCTCTGACAAAAACATCCTGTTTTTGTAAGCTTTGCAAAAGACCCTCCTTCCCTCCTGCTAGTTTTTTACATGTTCGGAGAAGCGGCTTAAGGATTGGTTTGGGGTATGTGATTTTTTTAATTAATAGTGAGTGCTTTGGTATTGTGGGGAATTTCCGTGATATGTGTAAAAGATAATGGCTTGATCGAGGGGGGATAGCAATGTTGAGTCTGTAAGCTAGGTTAGGTTCTCAATTTCACCAGGCTGAATATATTTTGCTCTGGAAGAGAGCAGGTTAGCAAGATATAATGATCGCCACCTTAATATTAAATAGAGCAAACCGATGAATCTCGACTATCTAGATTTTGAACAACCGATCGCTGAGCTGCAAGAGAAAATTGATGAGCTGCGTCGAGTTGGTACCAGTCAGGACCTTAACCTGACAGAAGAAGTGGCACGTCTTGAAGAGAAAAGTGCTGCCTTAACGCGCCAGATTTTTTCATCCCTGTCGGCGCAACAAATTGTCCAATTGGCAAGGCATCCTTTGCGGCCTTATACCAATGACTACATCTCACGTATCTTTACTGATTTTGATGAGCTGCAAGGTGATAGGCATTTCTCCAAGGCTTCAGCTATTGTTGGCGGTTTGGCGCGATTAAATGGTGAGTCTGTTATGGTAATTGGTCACCAAAAAGGACGTGCCACGAAACAAAAGGTCGAGCGCAATTTTGGCATGGCAAACCCTGAGGGTTTTCGTAAAGCGCTGCGTTTGATGAAACTGGCCGAACGTTTTAACGTGCCGGTAATTACGTTAATTGACACGCCGGGAGCTTATCCAGGCATTGGTGCCGAAGAGCGTAACCAAAGTGAAGCGATTGCGCGTAACTTATTGGAAATGTCGCAATTAAAAACGCCGATTATCTGCGCTATTATTGGTGAAGGCTGTTCCGGTGGTGCGTTAGCTATTGGTGTGGGGGACCGCACTTTAATGCTGCAGTATTCTTACTACTCTGTTATTTCGCCAGAAGGTTGTGCGACCATTTTGTGGAAGAGCGCTGAGAAAGCTAAAGATGCTGCTGAGGCCTTAAATTTAACTGCAAAACGCTTAAAGTCATTGAATTTAATTGATGAAATTGTCGATGAGCCACTAGGTGGCGCACATCGACATATGGATGAAATGGCTATGCGTTTAAAAGACAGCTTAATTGCTAACTTAGCCGTACTAAAAGCCAAACCGATTGATACCGTCGTAGAAGAACGCTACCAACGCTGGTTAAGCTACGGCGCAGGCGACACCTAAAAAACTCCAACTGCAGGTGTAGGGGCGCAGCATGCTGCGCCCGCCTTGACCCAAATGAATATCGATAACATCCTAACATCACTAACCAACAAAAAGCACTATTGCATTGCCTACAGCGGCGGCATAGATTCGCACGTACTACTACACTTGTCAGCACAAATAAAAACATGCAACATCCGAGCCGTTCATATTAACCACGGCTTTAGTGTCAATGCCAATGAATGGGAAAGACACTGCCAGCAAGTATGTGAAAACCTGGCTATTCCATTTTCAGCCTATCGCCTAGCGATAAAAATAAACCCCGGCGATAGCCTAGAAGCAGTGGCACGTGAGCAGCGTTATGCCCAATTTAAAAAAATACTGCAAGACAATGAGTGTTTGTTAACGGCACACAATGCAGATGATCAAGTAGAAACTGTATTTTTACAATTAATGCGTGGAGCAGGGGTTAAAGGATTGGCGGCGATGCCTTTGGCTGATGACAGTAATACCCATTTAAGACCGTTATTGCCGATTAGTCGTCAGGCTATCGAAGCCTATGCGCAAAGTAATAATCTTCAATGGATTGAAGATGAAAGCAATCAAGATCAGCGTTTTGATCGTAATTATTTTCGCCATCAGGTGTTGCCGGTAATAAAAAAACGTTGGCCGCAGGCGCTGCAGACAGTGGCACGCTCCGCTAAACATTGTGGTGAAGCAGCGGATTTATTAACAGAATTGGCAATGCTTGATCTAAAAAAATGCGTTAAAGATAAATTTCTTGTTATGGATTATTTGTTAACGTTGCCAGCGGCGCGTCAGCGCAATACATTGCGAGTATGGATTGATAATAAAGGCTTTGGTTTGCCAACTACGGCTCAACTTGAGCAAATACGTAAAGATGTATTGTTGTCTGATCTGGCAGCATCGCCGTGCTTGCGTTGGGAGCAGCAAGAGATCCGTCGCTATAAAAATAGGTTGTATGTTATGCCGGTGTCTACAGGTGATGAGGGTGATAAAATACTGCAGTTTTATTGGCAAAATATCAAGAAAAAAATTGCTGAGGGTCAGTGTGGTTATTTAAATATTAACGATATGGTTTTGCGATTTCGCCAAGGTGGTGAGCGAATTCGTCCCGCCGGGCGAAAAGAAACGCAGACATTAAAGAATTTATTGCAACAATGGCAAGTCCCGCCGTGGGAACGGGGGCGTATTCCCTTGCTTTATTATAGGGGTGAGCTTGTAGCGGTGTTGGGTTATTGTAGTAAGGAAGGGTTTCAAGTTTTAGAATATTTACAACCAGAATTTGTTGCAAGTTAAGTTTATGTAAAATCTTTATGGGCGCAGCATCCCGCGCCCGTAAGAGATTTAAATTGATATTTAAGTTTTATTGCTGAGAAAATGAGCCTAGGGTATTGATGGGTGTCCCCGTCATTCCATAAACGGCGTCAAGATCGCTGGAATCATCCTCATCATCATAATGTTCTCCATCTGGTGGTAGTAATTTACTTTTTTCGGTTGTAGCTTTACCGCCAGAAGCTTGAGTAGATTGTGCATCGGTAGTTGCATTTTTATCTGTGTTATTTCCTATATTACGCTCGTCAAATATGCTACCAGTCCTGAGTCTGCTTACTCGAGTCATCTGTGTTTGAATCCTTGAATCAGCAACTTCACCACCCATATCCTTATAAAGCTCTTTGAGAATTTTAATTGAGTTATAAAAAGCAGGTGAGCCTTTGTAGAAACACCAAAACACTGCTTGGAGAAAGTTACCTAAACCAACAACGACAGCAATTGTATCAGGAAGAGCTGGGTTATCATCAAAGTATTGTTTTAGTCCTGGATGCTTGCTAGCAAGAATGGCTATGGTTGCAACTGTATTAAATATAGCATTAGCGCCAAAGCCTAAGCTATCACCACATACTGTTGCGATAAATAGGCGCCATATTTTTTTATAGTACTTTGTTGCTTGTTTCGATCTGCTATCAGCAGGCTTCCAGCCTTTATCGATAGCTTTATAAAGTGGAATCAGTCCTGTGCTAATTGATAAGATAACGGACGTAACGACAGCGCAAAAGGTCAGTCCGTCCTCTTGCCATTCTTTAAGCTCAATTGAGGTGCCAAGCAAAAAGTTAATGTAATCGCTTAATACCGTTTCCATTCCCTTAACGGTGTAAAAGTAAGCGGTTACGGCATTGTAGGGGATGGAAGAAAGCAAGCTAACCACTAGGGAAATAATGAATGCTGCCCAGTTAATATCGGGGCGGATCCAGTTTCTCATGTGGTTTATGAGTGAGCGAATTTCTTTATTGATGCCATTACCTTTTAGCACATTGTTGATGCGGGTTTTTCCAATCCAGCTAGCAAGAGAAAAGATGATTAGGGCGATGGTTCTCGTGGCGTATGAGCTGGTGTTTTGAATCCCAAATACTTTGCTTTGCGAGTGTATCCCCGTTAGAAAGACGACCAGTCCAGGAAAGCCTTTAGCAATAGACCAACGTAATAATGCCAGGCAAGCTTTTATAGAATTCCATATAAAGCTTAAAGGTTGGCATTGAATGAAGTTATCGTATAACTGTAAACCCCAAGATTTAGACGAGTAGACGATAATTTCTTTGATATTTTGTAACTGGGATGCAATTGTTATTTTTCGGCTGCTAACCAGAATAAAATTCTTTTGGGGGTTTTCTGCAGCTAATGTTTGTAATTGTTTTTGCAGTTCAGTTTCATTGTCGTAGTCTATTGCTTCGAGGCCAGCGTATGTTTTTTTTAAAATAAGTACCAGCGCTTCAAGGTTGCGGTAGTCATTGCTATGGGTGTTAAATGTTTCTATATCATTACTGTTTATGCATAAAACAGTTATTGTATGGTCGTCAGAAATTGTTTTTGTTTTTCTTTCGGCGGGCATATCTATGGCGGTTTCGTCTCCTGAATCAGCGTTGGATTTATACTGTTGTGCAGAGGCTGGCGGTGGGCCGTATTGTGAGGGTCTTGCCACAACTTCTCTTTTCAAGGGTTCTTTGTGAATGCTAGCATCATTCAACGCATAAAATGTCTTGACTGACCAATCCTGCCGCTTACTATTCCATAATCGTTTGAATATAAAATTTTGGTCTGAGTTTAGTTCTAATACTTTTTGTGGTTTGCTGATACTCATTGCAACCTTGGAAAAGTAATTTGAAAAGGTGGTGTTAAATGCATTCCATATATTTAAAAAGTCGATAAGCCCTTGTGGTGCTTTATCCTCGAGTAGATTTTGTAGTGAAAACCAGTTTACTAAGACGTTGTAAAGAGGGAAGGATATTGCCTGAAATAAAAGGTAAGACTTTTCCCATCGGTTCGCTTTGGTGATACTTCTAATGCGTAGTCCAACAACATAGTTTTTTTCTGCTTTTTTCCTTAGGTTGAGTTTTGTCTCGCTTGGTTGGTCTTTTTTCTCATCGTTACTGTCTTGTAAGCTGGAGGGATCGGATGGGGCGCTTGCGCTTGTTGGCATAGAATTTCTCCCTGAAATGTTTTGAAAAATAAAAATAGAATATATTTTTTTAATATTTATTTAAGAAAAACAGTGGGTAAAATAAATATTTTTCACAAGCTATCCAATGTTGGAGAATTTGTCAAATTAAATCTTTTTCAGTTTTTGGTAAAGCTAAAAGTCGTATGCGTTTAAAGGTGTGAGCGAGCGATTCGGATTTAAAGAATCTAAATGCCATTTGAGTGGGTTATTAAGAATATATTGTTGGATTTGATTTAAGTCGGTTTCGTTACGAACGATATGTTCGTAATAGTTTTTTTGCCAGATGTTTAATTCTTTTTGTTGTTGGGTTGATCGAGATTGACGTGTTGCTGCTGATTTGAAGCTTCTTATGATGGTGGCTAGGGATTGGGGTGGTAGCTTGGTAGATGGTTGTTTGTTTAAGTGTAAATTGGGTTGTTGTTTTTCAATATAGATAATGGCGTGGAAATGATTGGACATAACCACGAACTCGTTTAGCATTGCAAAGTGAAAGTGCTTGGTAGTTTGTTCCCAGGTTGTTTTTACGATGTTGCCTATTGACGATAATGAGATTTTTTCGTCTTTAATGTTTCCAAATATACATCTGCGTTTATAGGAGCAGATTGTAATGTAATAATACCCTGTTTGACGGTAGTCGTATTCTTTTAGCCGTATTGAGCGGCGGTTTGGGAGTTTTATTTTTTTATTCATAGGCGAGTATTGTAGCTCATATTGTTATGATCGTTCTATACCGTAATGTAGACACAGTATGCTGCGCTAGCAACATCTGTGGCACCTTATCGTCTATAGCCATTCACACGCAAACGGGCACAGCATGCTGTGCCCCTACGGGTTCTTAATTGTTTATGAGTCAACCGCATACCAAACGGTTCTTAATTGATTATGGGTAAAACGCACACCAAACATCCAAACGCAAAAATGTAGGGGCGCAGCATGCTGCGCCCGTAAACATCTGTGGCACCTTATCGTCTATAGCCATTCACACGCAAACGGGCACAGCATGCTGTGCCCCTACGGGTTCTTAATTGTTTATGAGTCAACCGCATACCAAACGGTTCTTAATTGTTTATGGGTAAAGCGCACACCAAACATCCAAACGCAAAAATGTAGGGGCGCAGCATGCTGCGCCCGCAAACATCCGTGGCACTTATCGTCTACAGCTATTCAACGTAAGCGGGCACAACGCCCCATCTAAGCAAAACAATCCCATCACCATTGCAGCTATGCCTTGAAAATGATTCCTGGTACTATAACCCCTTTTATTATTGCGGAAATCAGTGAACGACACATGAGCGCCAATAGCGACAAGACTGAACAACAAAATATTCGAAACTTTTCAATTATTGCACATATTGACCATGGCAAATCCACCTTGGCTGATCGTTTTATTCAGGTGTGCGGTGGCCTATCTGAGCGCGAGATGAAATCTCAAGTGCTTGATTCTATGGATATTGAGCGTGAGCGCGGCATTACCATTAAGGCGCAGAGTGTTACTTTAAATTATGAGGCTGAAGACGGTAATACCTACCAGCTTAACTTTATCGATACGCCTGGACATGTCGACTTCGCCTACGAGGTATCGCGCTCCCTATCAGCCTGTGAAGGGGCCCTATTAGTAGTCGACGCTGCCCAAGGCGTAGAAGCACAAACGGTAGCCACCTGCTATACAGCAATTGAACAAGGCTTGGAGGTTTTGCCAGTTCTCAACAAGATCGATTTGCCACAAGCAGACCCCGATCGGGCACGACAAGAGATCGAAGATGTTATTGGTATTGAAGCGTTAGAAGCCATAGAAGTCAGCGCCAAAGCTGGCATTGGCGTCAAAGATCTCTTAGAAAAACTAGTAGCAACAATCCCGTCACCAGAGGGCGATGCCCAAGCGCCACTGCAAGCATTGATTATTGACTCTTGGTTTGATAGTTATCTCGGTGTTGTTTCCTTGGTTCGTATCAAACAAGGTACGCTAAAGAAAGGCGAAAAAATCAAGGTAATGTCTACCGGCAAAGATTATATCGCTGACCAAGTTGGAATTTTTACACCAAAACGTGAACCACTCGAAGCATTAAATGTTGGCGAAGTGGGCTTTGTGGTTGCTGGTATCAAAGATATTTTTGGCGCACCGGTGGGTGATACTTTAACCCATGCTAAACATTCAGCAGACGAACCTTTGCCTGGTTTTAAGCAAGTTAAACCACAGGTATTTGCGGGCATGTTTCCAGTGAGTTCCGATGATTATGAGTCTTTTCGCGAAGCGCTAGCGAAATTACGTATCAATGACGCGGCACTTTTCTACGAACCTGAATCTTCCGATGCGTTAGGCTTTGGTTTTCGTTGTGGTTTTCTAGGTATGTTGCACATGGAAATTGTGCAAGAGCGCTTGGAACGTGAATACGATTTAGATTTAATTACCACTGCACCAACCGTCATTTATGAAATTGTGATGAAATCGGGTGAAACCATCCATATTGATAACCCCAGTCAATTACCAGAAGCGGGTAAAGTGGATGAGGTTCGTGAGCCGATTGCAGTTGCTAATATGTTAGTGCCGCAGGAATATTTAGGCGCTGTTATTACGCTATGCGTAGAAAAACGCGGCGTACAAAAAAAATTAACCTACTTAAGTAATCAAGTAGCGTTAACCTATGAAATTCCAATGAGCGAAGTGGTGCTAGACTTTTTTGATCGCTTAAAATCGGTCAGCCGAGGTTTCGCTTCTCTAGATTATTCATTCGACCACTTTGAAGCTGCAGATTTAGTGAAGCTAGATGTATTAATTAGTGGCGATAAGGTTGATGCACTGGCGGTAATTGTCCATCGTGATAACTCAATGCAGCGCGGACGAGAATTAACCGAGCGATTAAAAGAATTAATTCCCCGGCAAATGTTTGATATCGCCATTCAGGCAGCGATCGGCGCGAAAATTATTGCGCGCACAACAGTAAAAGCATTGCGAAAAAATGTAACCGCCAAATGTTATGGTGGTGATATTTCACGAAAACGTAAATTGTTAGAAAAACAAAAGGCGGGTAAAAAGCGGATGAAACAAGTTGGGAAAGTGTCTATCCCACAAGAAGCATTTTTAGCCGTACTAAAGGTTGATAAAAAATAAGTGTATATTGAGTTTTTTAAGAGTATGAGGGTGTGATGTACCACGGTTTTGCATTTTATTTATTATTGGCAGTGATTGTCACTGGGCTGATTATGCTTTTTGACAAAATATACTTATATAAAAAACGTTGCTTAACAAAATCGCCACAGCCTCTTTTAGTGGAATATGCGCGTTCACTATTCCCAGTATTATTAACTGTTTTATTGGTGCGTTCGTTCCTTATTCAGCCGTATCGTGTGCCGACAGGTTCCTTGGAGCCAACGATTATGCCGGGTGATTTTATTGCGGTAAATCAATTTGCTTATGGTCTGCATATGCCGGCAACGGATATTACCTTGATACCAACTGGAAGCCCCAAAAGAGGCGATATCGCTCTATTTCGTTGGCCGAAGAATCCAAATATCATTTTTGTAAAGCGGGTAATTGGTTTGCCAGGTGATCATATTGTTTATAAAAATAAAACCTTGACGATCAATGGTAAAATAGCCAAGCAAACATTTATAAAAAATATGGAAGATTTTGGCGATATGCCGGGCGATGAGCGCAGGGTGGAGCTTAAAGAAGAAGCGCTTAGCAATGTAAAGCATAAAATATTTGTGCAAGCCTATGGTGGAGAGTTAAAAAAAATTAACTTGGTGGTTCCAGCGGGTCATTATTTTATGATGGGCGATAACCGAGATAATAGTGATGATAGTCGTTTCTGGGGGTTTGTACCAAAGAAATATTTAATTGGTAAAGCGTTTGGTATTTGGATGAGTTGGGACCCTGTGCATCATCATGTGCGTTGGAACCGCATTGGTAAAGCGATTCATTAGGAGTATTTATGTCAACTGGCTTAGAAGATTTGGCAAAAAAATTAGGCCACAAATTTTTTAGTTTAACCTTATTAGAAACCGCTTTAACGCATCGTAGTTATGGTACACCTAATAACGAGCGTTTAGAGTTTTTGGGCGATTCTGTCTTGGGCTTGGTAATTACTGAAGAATTATATCAGCGTCATTTGCAGATTAAAGAAGGTGGCTTAAGTCGCATGCGAGCTTCTTTGGTTAATGGCGAAGTATTGGCGAAGTTAGCCGGTGATTTGGGTATTAGTAAATATTTACGTTTGGGTGTGGGTGAGAAAAAAACGGGTGGTAGTCATCGTACCTCGATACTAGCGGATGCGATGGAAGCCATTATTGGTGCCATTTATTTAGACGGCGGTGTGGAAAAAGTCAGGGAATTAATTATAGAGTGGTATGGAGAGCGAGTTGACGATCTTTCAACCATGACACCAGAGAAAGATCCAAAATCACGTTTACAAGAGTGGTTGCAAGCACGCCGATTGCCGTTGCCAAAATACAAAGTTAAGTCGGGTGGCGAGGCGCACGCACAGACATTTACAGCCATGTGCTCGGTTGAAGGCTTGCCGCATCAAGCTACGGGCGTGAGCACCAATCGTCGTTCTGCTGAGCAGGCCGCCGCGCAACATTATTTGGAATTATTAGATGAGTAAAATAACACAGTGTGGCTATGTCGCTATTGTCGGTCGACCTAATGTTGGCAAATCAACGTTGTTGAACCATATCTTGGGTACCAAGATTAGTATTACCTCGCGTAAACCACAAACAACCCGCCATCGAATATTGGGGGTTAAGTCTGGTGAGGATATGCAAGTTGTTTATGTGGATACGCCAGGTCTACATCAAAATGAAAAAGGGGCGATGAATAAATATTTAAATCGTTCCGCTTTAAGTTCACTCTATGATGTTGATGTGATCGTTATGGTGGTTGATTGTCAGCGTTGGACGGATGAAGACGAATGGGTTTTAGAACGTGTCAAAAAAACAAATGCACCAGCCATTCTTGCTTTAAATAAAATTGATAAAATGAAAGGGCGAGATCAGCTATTGCCCTTATTAGATCGTATCGCTGAAAAATTTAAATTTTGTGCGGCCATTCCTTTATCAGCCAAAACAGGTGATCAGATTGATACACTTGAAAATGAAATTAAAAAATATCTGCCCGAATCTCCTTTTCTTTTTCCGCCAGATCAAGTAACCGATCGCAGTGACCAGTTTCTCGTATCAGAAATGATACGTGAAAAGCTGATGCGTAAATTAGGCGAAGAGCTGCCTTACGCCTTAACTGTTACCATTGATGCTTTTAAAGAAGAAGAGGATATTATTCGTATTGCCTCTATTATTTGGGTTGAAAAAGATAGTCAAAAAGCGATTGTGATTGGTAAGGGTGGTGCTAATTTGAAAACGGTAGGTCAGCAAGCGCGTATTGATATGGAAAAGCATTTTGATAAAAAAGTGTATTTGCAATTGTGGGTGAAGGTGAAAAGTGGGTGGTCCGATAACGAGCAGCTGCTAAAAAATCTTGGGTATGAAGATTTATGATGTGGGGTCCAAGCACAACAAAGTTGTGCTAGCGCACAATGCGCGCTTGGATGGTGGCTTTTGTCGGAATGATGTGCTCGTAGCTACAGGTAAAAAATGGAATAGAACATGGCATCACGTGTAAGCTTAGAACCGGCATATGTTTTACACCGCCGCCCGTATAGTAATACCAGCCTTATTGTAGAGTTCTTTACCGAAAATCATGGCCGAATTGCAGCAGTTGCGCGTAGTGCGCGCGGACCCAAGTCACGTTACCGTGGTAAGCTTGAGTTATTTTATCCGATGTTAATTTCGTGGAGTGGTCGCGGTGAATTAAAGAGCTTAGGTGCGGTGGATTTTTATCGCGCGCCCATTAATCTATCCGACCAAGCCTTGCTTTGTGGCTTTTATTTAAATGAAATATTGATGCGTTTATTACAGCGTGATGATGCCTGTGCTAATATTTTCACTTTATATGATGAGGTGTTGATTCAGTTAGCAAAGCAGCAGTCAATTGCTATAACGCTGCGCTGTTTTGAGAAAAATCTATTGCAAGCTTTGGGGTTTGGTTTACCGCTTGATCATGAGTTTGATACACATCACGCTATTGATGCGCAAAAGTACTACCGTTATTTGCCGGAGCGTGGTTTTCAATTAGTAAAACGTGATGATAGTCAGACGGCTATCTTTTCGGGGAAAACCTTGATAGCCTTGCGGCAAGAGCAGTTTGTGGATGAAAAAACTTTGCAAGAAAGCAAACGACTAATGCGCTTGGTTTTTTCGCGCTATTTTGGCGAGCGGCCATTGAAGAGCCGAGATTTGTTGGTTTAGTTTTGTGGGCGCAGTATGCTGTGTTCCTGATAAGAGATGTTGATAAGGGGGTTTTATGTCAGAAAACAAAATACGATTGGGTGTGAATATCGATCACATAGCGACATTGCGTCAAGCGCGTGGCACCTTCTACCCTTGTCCTGTTGAAGGAGCGTTAGTTGCTGAGGCAGCAGGTGCCGATGGTATCACGTTGCATTTACGTGAAGATCGTCGTCATATTCAAGATTCTGATGTTGGTTTATTAAAGTCAAAGCTCGATATTCCCATGAATTTAGAAATGGCGGCAACGGAAGAAATGATTGCCTTTGCTTGTCGTATTAAGCCGGATAATTGTTGTTTGGTCCCGGAAAAAAGAGAAGAGCTAACAACAGAAGGTGGCTTGGATGTATTGGGCCAAATTGCGCATATTAAAGATGCTTGTAAGCGTTTAAGTAATGCGGGCATTGCCGTGTCGCTGTTTATTGATCCTGATAAAGAGCAAATTGATGCAGCGCAGGAATGTGGTGCGCCGGTAGTTGAGTTGCATACGGGTCAATATGCACAAGCTGTTGAGGTTGAAGAACAACAAATGGAGCTTAAGAAAATTGTTGAAGCAGCGGATTATGCACATTCTAAAGGGTTAATCGTTAATGCTGGCCATGGTCTTCATTATTATAATACGCGTGCTATCGCAGCTATTCCGGTGATTAATGAGCTTAATATCGGGCATAGCATTATTGCTGAGTCGGTATTTTTGGGGTTGCCGGAGGCGGTGAGCAAAATGAAGGATTTGATCATGGAGGCTTCGCCGGTTACTTCTCAGTAGATTTGTTGCACGCAAAGACGCAAAGGGGACGCAAAGAACGCCAAGGGGGATTAGCGTTATAAACTATCCCCCTTGGCGTTCTTTGCGTGCAACAAATTAAAAAACTAGCTCATACTCACCATCTTCATAAATCGTCAGCACGCTAGGAGCATGGTGCCAAGCGCCAAGGACAATGCGTTCGGCAGGCTTATTGTTAACGGTAATTTTATGGATGGCAGGACGATGTGTATGGCCATGAATTAAGCGTTGTGAATTATTCTCACTCAGCAAGGAAACAACTTCTTCTGGGGTCACATCCATGATATCAGCTGCTTTATTTTTGGTGTGCTTCTTACTTTTAGTCCGTGCGACCAGCGCCATTTTTCGTCTTAGTTTTAAAGGGGTGATCAAGAAGCACCAGCGTAGAAAGCGGTTCTGCGTTTTTTTACGGAATTTTTGGAACTCGATATCGCGTGTGCAAAGACTGTCGCCATGGCTGAGTATCATTGTTTCACCATAGAGGTTAACGCAATAGGGGTCATCTAATAGGGTTAAGCCAGCCCGTTTAGCAAATTTTTTCCCAATTAGAAAGTCGCGGTTTCCGCGCATAAAGTAAACAGGTATGCCTTTGTCGGAAAGTTGACGTAGCTGATTAATAACCTTTTGATGGAAAGGTGTGAGGTCGTCATCGCCAATCCAGTATTCAAAAAAGTCACCGAGGATATATAAAGCATCAGCTGCTGGCGCCTGAGAGGCCATAAATTGGTTAAAGAAGGCAGTTGTTTCAGCTTCGCTTTCCTGTAAATGCAGGTCAGAAATAATAAGTGTGTGTTTTTTCATCGCGGTATTGTATCACAGAATAGGGCAATTTCTGATAGAATAAAAAAATGGTAACGCGTTATCTTGCGGCTTGATCTTGGGATCTAGCCTGCTCCCTGGATCCCGCAGTTAAGCCGCGGGATGACGGTGTGTGATAATAGTGTGGGATGATGGTGCGTGCTAACGGTTTTGTGTGACTACTAAAGGAAGCATATAGTCAAAGGAAATGATGATGTTAAGGAACAATGCCCCCGGTTTTTTGCTTGTGGTATTAATAAACAAGCGAGCACATAATGGCTAATCTGTTTGCAAAGCGAGGTATGCGTTGGTTTTTATGGATCCTGCTGGTCATTATTTTAATTCTTCTTTATCGTTACTTTTTTTATTATTTCCGCTATACCCGCGATGCTTTTGTTTACGCTAATCATGTTAATGTGTCGAGTTTGGTATCCGGTCATATTGAAAAAATCTATATCAGGAATAATCAGCATGTTAAAAAAAGTCAGTTATTGATAACGATTGATCCGCGGCCGTTTCAATATGCTTATCATCAAGCAGAGGCTGAGCTTAAGAATGCAAAAGTGGCCTATCAAAATGCGATGCGGGCAGTGCAGGTGGCGCAGCAAAATTTAAATGAAAAGAAATCAGCCTTGGCTTTATCGCAAGATCATTTAACAAGATATCAAAAGCTTGTCAAGGAAGGTGCTATCTCTGAAATAATTCAGATAAATTATCAGAGCCAGGTGCGAACTAATCAGGCGGCAGTGCATTTAGCGGAACAGCAATTAGTGATGGCAAATGAAAATGTCAATTATAATGAAATTCGTAAAGCAGAAGCAAAGCTACAAACAGCATCTTTTAATTTAAATCACTGTCGTGTCAGAGCACCCTTTTCAGGTTATGTTACCAATTTCTATTTAACCAAAGGGACATTTATGCGCCGTGGTACCTTTATGTTTGCGCTGGTTGATAATTCGCATTGGTGGGTGATTGCTCGTTTTCGTGAAACGGTCTTGCGCAAGATTCATCCTGGTGATAAGGCATGGCTTTATATTGATATGTATCCCTATCGAATTTTTCATGGCACGGTGGCGAGTATTGGTTGGGGGATTAATCGTTTTCAGGATTCGAAAACAGTTATTCCCTCAGGGTTGATCTACATGAAGCCTACCGAGGATTGGGTCCGCATCGCGCAACGCTTTCCAGTGATGATCAGAGTATCCGATGTTAATGCAAAATATCCTTTTCGCGTTGGTGCAAATGCACGTGCCTATGTAAAATAATTTAAATATTCTACGGTGTGCTAATTTATGAAAGCGCAATTAAGCAAAGAGAGTGTAGCAAAGAAGAATTTTTTGCGCTTAAATTCTAATGCTAAATACAGTTTACGCGTTGCTGTGGCGGCAGTTTTGGCTGCTTATCTTGCTCTAGTCTTTCATTTAAATTCACCTTATTGGGCAGTTATTTCAACCTTAACGGTTATGAATCCATTTGTTGGCGCAACACTGAGAAAATCGATTCATCGTATTGTTGGCACTATTGTTGGTGCGCTTTTAGGGTTGGTTATTGCGAGTCTTGTTGTAAATAGTTTGCTTTTATATCTTAGTTTTTGTTTTTTGGTAATGGCGACGGCGCAATATTTCGTGACAACAACGCGTGCACCTTATATGTTTATTTTAGGTGGTTTAACGGCCTTAATTGTTTTTGCTTCTTTGGGGATATCGTTAGACCAGCCCTATTTCTTTGCTTTTTGGCGTACCAGTGAAGTTGCATTGGGTATTGTGGCGATTTGGGTGGCGGTGTTGCTGGTATATCCCGGGCAAGCGAATAGAGCGTTTTATATTAAAACATCGAAATTATTGTTTGAGCTCGATGCGATATTTTGCCATGTTTACGGTTTAAAACAGTTAGAGAGTAGTTCGTTTAAGCGTGTGGAGCAATCAGCGCAAAAGCATTTGAAAGATATTAAAGAAAATTTTTCTTTGTTTAAACAGGGGGCTTCGGCAAATTATGCTGAGGTGAATGCAATATCGGTAATTTTAAATACTGTTGAGAGTATGTTGAAGTCATTAAGTCAGGCAGTAGCGCATTTTCAATTGCAAGAAGTTTCACATTTGCGCGAGAAACATGATTTAAATTTTGAATCGGTTTTGCAAGAAATATCGTATTTAACAAAAGAACTAGCTACCGTCTTGCAAGATAAATTGCATACATTCCCAGAGCAAAGCCATGTGTTTGCATATTTCTTAAAGCTTGAGGAGTCTTATTCAGTTCTAAGGCAGCAAGATCTTTCGCAGGTATCAGCAGGGAAGCCGGGTTTATTAAGCATGGTAATCTCATCATTGCAGCAATATGCAAACCTATTGCGCTCGTTAAAAAATGCCTGTCGCGCATTAAAGCAAACAGATAGCAGTAAGAAAAAAATCCAAAAAGAGAAATTTATTCGTTGGCGATTTGATAAAGAAACTATTCAGCATTGTATTAAGGCCGGTGTTAGTATTACCCTTGCAGTTGCCATATGGCTTATTACTGGCTGGTTTAATCAGATCCAAGGTATTATTAGTTCCATTGTTGTCGCGCAGAAAAAAACAACCTATGATGCGATTGCGGTAGCTTGGCGGCGTTTGTTAGGCTGTGTCTTGGGGGGTGCTGTTGGTTTATTTTTTTTGTATTTTATTATATTTAATATTTTCGTTTTATTGCTGTTATCTTTTATTGTTATTTGGATTTTTTCTTATTTTACTTTTTCAAGCGGAAAATACTCCTATATAGGCTTGCAGGCTAATATTGCTTATACCATTACTGTTATTGCCAGTGGTGGTCCAGCGCATACTATCTCTATGCCGTTGGAACGATTGAGTGGTATTGTGCTGGGCGTATTGGCGGTGTTATTAACGACTTATTTATTATGGCCGCAACATCCAAAGAAAATTATCCATACCTTGATGCCTAACATCAGAAGGCAGTTGCTTGCCGTGTTGTCAGTGACATTGAAGCAGGGGGTGAGTGTTGATCATAAATCAATGATTGAGCAGGTTGCTAAAGATGAAGAGCGTGCTAGTGATTTATTATCTTCAGTACGTATGGGGCGTGGAAACAAGGATCTCATTTATCAAACCTATCGGCCACAGTTAGACTTGTGTGAAAATGCGTTGTTAACGGTTGATGATATTTATGAGCATGTTGATTTTTCAGTATTAAAAATGGTGACGCAATGTTTGCAGGTTGATATAAAATTATTTCTTGATTTAGCCTTATGTTATTTAGAATGTGAAATTAATAAAAAACATGCCTGTGAAATAGATGCTATTTCACCAGGTTTTAACTGCTTAGATGATATGTATAATAAAATACTATATACCGTTCGTCACTCACCACACAGAACTAAGGTGAATCGTGAGCAAATAGCAAATTTATTTTATTTTTTATCTACTGTCCGTTCGCTTTGTTTGATGGCGTAGGCTAAATGAAATATTGAAAGGGTAGGTAGATGGTAGCTTAGAACTTGTAATTTTGCGTGGATGTTTGGTTTAACAATAAAGCATATGCCCTTAAATATAATACCCTAGAGAAATAAATAGCCCTTGAGTAATGTTATAACTTAGTCGTTACGTATTCCTAAAAGTGACAATTTTAGATATATGTACCTTAATTAAAGTTTATTTGATTGCTCTTAATAGTAATTTAATATGTCGCGAGTAATATTTTGACCTTGATATTAATATTACTTTTGGAGAAGGGAAATGAGAAAGAAAGAGGTTGAGGCGAAAGCAAATGGCGACCGATATATTAAGCAGATCAATACAGTATATGAAGAGGTTAGAAATCTACAACAGATTGTCGATGTGTCAGAACATCTACCAGAAATTACAAAGGCGGTTGCCTTGTTGAAATCTATGGTTCATTTGTTTTCGGCCTCAGTACCAAAGTCAGTGAATAATCTTTATCTGTTAAATGAGGATCAATACAGTACGTTAGCTGAGTTGGTTGAGCGGCGTGTCAGCCATGAAACTGCCGGTGGTTATTATACGCAACCTAGCATTATTGCTGAATTATCCTTACCTTTATTAGGTCGGCGGGGATATGTAGACACAGCAGTTCTAACGAACAATCCGAATCATGTTGATGATATTAAAGCGTTTATGTTAGCTATGGATAAGTTAAATCTTTCTCTAAGTAAACTCTTTGAGTTCTCGATTACTGAAAATGATTTGCAAGCGCTTACGTTTTTGAGCCAAGATCCTGGTGTAGAAGCAAAAATGAAAGCCGAAAGTTTTTATCGCAGCGGAGTGGAACGGATTGTCAGGGTTGTTGAGGCCTTTGAAATGGCTCAACAAGACTTACATACGCAGTTTATAATGCGCTCAAACCATAATAACGCTGCGTCTTCGTCTCAGAAGGAATACTGTGATTATTTTTCTGTATTGGCTGAGAATAATGATGATGCTGTCAAAACACAGGCGTTTTATAAAAATGTGCTTAAAGAGGGTATTGTTAGCTTTGAGCAAGCAGCTGCCTTGGGGCACCCTTTAGCAGCAAGAATTATTGGCATTGCTAAGTTGAGTGGCATGATAATTTTTAATAATGTTTGTGTGCAAGATGATTATACGAAAAATATTGCTGAAGGCCTCTCTTTGCTTGAGGGGGTAGCCGATACTTTGCATTGTAAGCTTTCTGCTTACACTCTTGCGGAACACTTTCTTGAAAGCGAAGATATTGATAATGCCATTAAGTGGCTTGCTAAAGCAAAAGCGTATGGCAGTCAAAATGCAGCGCCGGAAAAATTAGCAATGCTGCTTGAGGAAGGTTTTGTTAGTATAGGTGGCGAACAACTATTGCCAGCAAAGTCACCTAAAGTTGCTGCAATTCTTTCTGGAGACAATGAAGAAAAATTCGCTCCTTTATCACAAGCGCAAATTGCTTCAGTTAAGTCAAAAGAGCCTCTTGAGATAGATGCTAAAAGAGAATTGGTTCCTGCCCTTGCGCAAGCCGTTAAAGATAATAATACAGTGGAAGCAGAGCGATTGTTAAAACAAGAGCATGCAGATCCTAATATGTTAGAAGAGACTGCTAGTGGCATGTTGCCACTTTTAACCCTTGCTGTTCGTATGCGCTCTTTGCCTATGGTAAAGCTGCTTTTAAAGTACGGTGCAAACCCGAATGCAAGATGTGTAGTTGAATTCCCTAAAAACTATAATGTTATGCAGGCTGTTTTTGACGGCCCCAGTTATAGTGATGATGCTATGATCGCGGTTTCAAACTATAAAAAGATGCATGATGCTAGCGTTGTTTATTTAATTCTAGAAGAGTTAATTGCGTATGGGGTAGATCTTAATGCCCCTATGGAGGATCAAAGCACTGGGTGCCGTCCTATTCATCAAGCAACGCTTGATAACAATTTGTATATGATGAAAATATTGATCGCTAATGGTGCTAGTTTGCAAGTTAGTGATGGTATGCGCACTCCACTGTATTTAGCTTTATACCCACAGTCATATTGTGAAGAAAGCACTGTTAAACTTTTGCTTGATGAAGTCGCTATGGTGGGTGATAAAAATTCCCCGTTATATTTTGAGAATGAAAACATTTCAAGAGTGCAGCTGGTTCATCGCGAGAATATTGCAATCCACCAGGATAAAATATTAGAAATACTTGCAGCTAATGCTCCAGGCAAGGCTTTGGATTATATTGAGAGAAACGTTGGTAAGCTCGTGAAACAATTGTCCGGCTGGAAAGAGATCATGTTAATAATATTTTCCGGCAATGATAAAACATCAACGCGTAGAGCGTTGGCGCTGTGCGAGCAGTACTATGACTTTGATAGTGGTGATTTTAATTCTAGGTTTCTTTACTTTCTCAAGCATGGCAATTTAGATAATTTTGTACTTGGCGAATTTGTTGGTGTAAATTTTGGTAATATGAAAGATGAGAAAGATAAAGTGCTTCCTTTTCTTAAAGTGCACCCCTCACCGTTTCATGATTTATTAATGATGGCTATAGCTAAAGGGAATAAGGTTTGTGCGGCCTATTTTTCAACGACTTTTAGAATGGGTGTTTCCGATAATGCTGTTTGGCAGAAGGTGGTTGATGCTATGCTAGCTGATGCTGATGCTGATGCTGATGCTGATGCTGATGCTGATGCTGAGGTGGTGGAAGAAAAAGAAAAGGCTTCTGTAGCGTCTGCATCCAGTACTGCGGTGGATAATAGTGCTGCTGTTGATGTGTATGACCCTGTTTTAGCAAGGGAGGCAAAGGGTAGTGCAACCAATAATAATGCTGCTTCATTTTTTGCTGCTTACGATGGTGGGGCGCATGTAGATGCGGTGAGCGCGTCAAGTGCGTCGCCAAATATTAATTCTGCTTCTTTTTGGCAAGGTAATGATAATGGGAGTGTTCAGGAAACTGGCCAGTCTTCTGGTGCTAGTGCTTCGCCGGATTGTATTTTACCTTGATGGAAGTCGACGGGTCGGTAGTATGGTTAAATGGAGTTACTAGCAGCGCCGACTTTACGCAACGACGCAAAGGGGCGCGGCGGCGCAACGAAAATTATAATCGTTGCGCCGCCGCGCCCCTTTGCGTCGTTGCGTAAAGTCGGCGTAGCATTAAAGTGTGTAAAAGCTTTTTATAGACCCGTCAAACACGATTAGATCCAAGCGCAACCCCCTTCAAAATCACTCTAAAACCTCATGTTTAGAGTAATTTTAACGTAATTCCCAATCCTTAATTTTACGTTAATGTTCCAATGGTAATCTTATGAGCAAATCTTGTAGTTGGAGTAATAACGATGCGTTTCGGTCTATTTCGTAATAATCAGCAAGTTGAAAGCTTGAAGTACAGGATAGAGCAATTAAATACGCCATTGGCGTGCGATGACGGTAAGTTTATCAATTTGGATCAAGTAGTCGAGTTTTCATCTCAAGTGCGGAGGAATAAACAGCATAGTTTAAGAAGCTATTTATTAGACATGGTAACAAGCAATAAAACCAAGGCTGAAGATATTTTAACATTATTGGAACAAAACCCTGTAAAGCAAGAAGGTTTGGTAAGTGCCTTAAATAAAAATAGAAAAGCGCGCAAGAAGGAGCAAACCGTAGGGGGGCAAATTTTGTCTCAGATCTTGTCTGCTAGAAGTGAAAGTAAATCAGATAAAGGTGTTGCTGAAGATCCATTGGCTCATTCGGAAAGCAAACAAGTAGGAAGGAATGATTCGCAAGTAGAAGGGGCTGAAGAATATAAAAGTGAATTTACTGATAGGCTGCAAACACTATTAACAGAGGTGCAGTCTTTGGCAAGTGACATTAAACCGTATGATGGCCCTGATTTAGTTCAAATGGGAGATGGTTTGGTGCAATCTCTATGCCAATCCCAACTAGCTGGCGATAGTAATGCGTTAGGTGGTCTGACTGAGTCTAAGGGTGAAGATCATGACCCAGGCCAGTTCCATTTGGATGGTGACACCCGTGCAAAAGATAGACCTAAAGTTGCTGAAGTTATTGCAGGTGTTAGTCCTAGGGATTACCGCATTGAAATCTATGATAAATTTCATCAAGATCCTAACATACACCTATCAGCTAGTTATGAAGTCAATGAGGCAAAAGAGGCAAAGCTAAAAGACGGTCAGTGCAGTAAACCTATTCAGCATTACAAATTAGGGGCGCCCATAGTTGATGGATGGCGACCACTAACGACCTTACTAACCGGTGATGGTGTTGCTAATATACAAGCAGATTTTGACTATCAGCTAGGTTATTCGCCGCAAGCTAAGCAGTGGTTTATTAAGCCTGATAAGGATGATCACCGCGATGAGTACTATGTTGATTATCATTTGCTGACAAGTTATGGGCTTAAGGAAAAGCCGACACTCAAGATGCCGGATAACATCGAAGCTTATAAAACGTTGCTGAAAAATTTTGAATTGGGTAATCCTAAGAAGAAAGAGCAGCTTGAAAATGCGTTCCAGCAACTGACGGTGCCTGAACGTTTTGCTGTGTTGCAGGCATTCTTTGATGTGACCCATAAGCCTGGTCCTGTATACGAAAAAAATGCTGAGCTTTTTAATTGTTTGCTAAAAAATCATGAGGCTTTAGTTTGTCGGCATAGATCAGTGTTGATGATGGGGCTTGTGGATTCGCTGGGTATCAGTGAGGGGGTGGTGATGAATTCTAATGGGTTGCATGCTGCTATTGAATATCATGATCCTGTTAGTGGCATAGACTGCTATATTGACCTCGGTGGTGGTGGGGAGGCGATGCCAGTATACAATTTTGCTATGACGGATTTACTAACTAAGAAGTTAGACGTTGTAGGGTTTTGGAAAAGCCTTTCGACCAGCGTATTTGACCGTGAAGACTTTGTACAGATCGATGTTGTTCGCGGTTTTGATGCTTGTCTTATGACTCAGTGTGCTTTTAATCCTGTTGGTGATTGTGTCTATTTTAAACTGTCCAATCCGGCCAATATGACTAACGGAGAATTTGCTGTTAGCGTTAAAATGCTAGAGAGGCATCAGCAATATGTTCAAATTGTCAGGAGGTTGGGTGGTCAGGTTGAGCCACCAGAAACTAAGGGAGGTGGTCAGGCTATGATATTTAGCCTGAATAGGGATAAAGCGCTAATCGCCCTTAATTTGATGCATAAAGTAGAATGTAAGTACGCTGAATCATTTCAGAGCTGTTGTGTAAAATACGATAATGTTCTTTTAAGCGCAAAAGAGGAATTGGAGAGTGCGGTGCCTCAATTGGATTTAGGGCTGAGATATTAGTTTTTCTTCAGTGTTGATTGAATTTCGGTCAGTATTCTTCATCCTATGACCATTAGTGCTCGTCATCCCGTGATCAATTCGAAAGGTGACGGTGGCGGTACAATGTAATGGCGGTGGTATGTAGGGACAATCATTAAAGGTTTGTTCAAGGACGCCGCATGGGGTAGGATATGGCTATTTTCGCCATTAAAGAGAAGATTATGCTGGATTTACCTTTGAAAACTCGCTTTTGTCCTAGCCCTACTGGGTTGATTCACCTTGGCAATGCGCGCACAGCATTGTTCAATTATTTGCTATCGCATAGTGTTGGCGGTGAGTTCTTATTGCGCATTGAGGATACCGATCGAGAGCGTTCAAAAGTTGTCTATGAAGATGCTTTAAAAGTGAATCTACGTTGGCTTGGCTTGCAATGGGATGAAGGTCCAGATGCTGATGAAGGCAATGGCCCCTACCATCAATCTCAACGGCAAAATGTTTATGATGACTATTACGGCCGTCTACAAGCGGCGGGTAAGGCTTATCCTTGTTTTTGTTCGCCAGAGCAGTTGGCGTTAACGCGTAAAATACAGCGTGCAGCGGGCAAACCGCCGCGTTATCCTGGAACGTGTCGAGCATTGTCGCCAGAAGATATTGAAAAGAAAAAAGCGGATGGGCTAAAACCAACCCTACGTTTTCGTGTGCCAGATGATGAGATGGTGACATTTACCGATTTAGTGCGCGGCGAACAGCGCTTTGCTACCAATGATATCGGTGATTTTATTATTCGCCGTACTGATGGTACTTCACCGTTTATGTTTTGTAATGCTATTGATGATGCTTTAATGGAAGTATCGCACGCGCTGCGTGGGGAAGATCATTTAACTAATACGCCGCGACAAATTATGATTTTAGAATCCTTAGGTTTAACCGCGCCGACTTATGGGCATATTTCCTTGATCGTTGCTCCCGATGGTAGTCCTTTATCAAAACGCCATGGTAGTCGTAGTATCCGCGAATTGGAAGAATCAGGTTATTTGTCTATCGCTGTTGTTAATTACTTGGCGCGTCTGGGGCATTATTATAAAAATGAAAATTTTATGAGTTTGTCTGAATTAGCAGCGCAGTTTCAAATAGAATGTCTCAGTAAATCACCGGCGAAATTTAATGCGCAACAATTAAATTACTGGCAAAAAGAAGCAGTATCGCGTTTGGATAGTGCAGAACTGTGGGCCTGGTTGGGTAAGAAGGTGCAGGATCTTGTGCCAGTCGATCTACAATCATTGTTTGTTGAAACCATACAGCCCAATATTGTCTTTCCACAAGATGCGCAACAGTGGGTAGATGTTTGTTTTGCTAAGAGCGCTTTGCCATGGAGTGATGAGCATAAAGCGATATTATCCGCAGCGGGTGAAAATTATTTTAATTTAGCGAAAGAAGCCTATAATGAATATAAGAGTGATTATCACAAAGTAATTAACCACATTAAGTCAAATGCTGGTGTTAAAGGCAAAGCCTTGTTTCAGCCATTGCGTGTGGCGTTAACGGGGCAAAAGCATGGCCCTGAATTGGATAAATTACTACTGTTAATCAACCCACAATTTATTGAGCAGCGTTTGCAGGAAGCAACTAAATGAAAATAAATTTTATCGAAAAATATAATCTTGAAAAACACCCAGAGGGTGGTTATTTTCGCCGTACTTATGTATCTGAAAATGAGTTCGGTTCTTCTATTTATTATTATTTAGAAAGTGATGATTTTTCAGCTTGGCACTGCTTAACAGGCAATGATGAGATGTGGCATTACTATTCGGGCAGTAGTCTTACGTTACACTTAATTAGTCCGCAAGGTGAGTTGACGCATCAGATCTTAGGTGATCCATTAAAAAATGAGTCTACCAAGCCGCAAGTGTTGGTGCCAGCGGGATATTGGGTCGCTTGTGAAGTGGATAACCAGAATGTATATAGTTTTGTTGGTTGCACGGTGTGGCCAGAATTTACTTTTGAAAAATATAAGTTGGCTAAAGCAGCCGAGTTGCTAGAACTTTTTCCACAACATAGTTGTATTATCAAACGTTTAACAAGGCAATAAAGATGTCATTAGTTATTTTTAATAGTCTAACCAAGCAAAAAGAAGTCTTTAAACCGGTAGAAGCAGGCAAAGTGAAAATCTATGTTTGTGGTATGACGGTTTATGACTTATGCCATATTGGCCATGCGCGTTCGATGATAACGTTTGATGTTATTACGCGCTATTTGCGTACGCGTGGTTTTGATGTTGTGTATGTGCGTAATATTACTGATATTGACGATAAAATTATTAAGCGGGCGAATGAAAATGGTGAAGATAGCCATGTGCTTGCTGAGCGCTTTATACAGGAAATGATAAAAGACGAAAAAGCGTTAGGAAATTTAACGCCTGATCATGAACCGCGAGCGACAGAGCATCTGGATCAAATTATTGCGTTAGTCGAGCGGTTATTAGATAAAGGCGCGGCTTATGTCGCTGACAATGGTGATGTCTATTTTGATGTGCGTCAATTTAAAGAGTACGGCAAATTATCAAACCGTAATCCGGATGAGCTGCGCTCAGGTGCGCGTGTTGAAGTCAATGCTAGTAAACGCGATCCCTTGGACTTTGCTTTATGGAAAATTGCCAAGCCGGATGAACCCAAATGGCCTTCACCATGGGGTGATGGACGACCAGGTTGGCATATTGAGTGCTCGGCAATGTCAACACATATGCTTGGGCAACCCTTTGATATTCATGGTGGTGGTTTGGATTTAAAATTTCCGCATCATGAGAATGAAGTGGCGCAGTCAGAAGCAGCGCATGATAAGACCTTTGCTAATATTTGGATGCATGCTGGTTTGTTAAAAATTGATGGTGAAAAGATGTCGAAGTCGCTTGGCAACTTTTTTACTATCCGTGAAGTGTTGCATAATCACTCTGCAGAAGCTGTGCGCTTTTTTATGTTATCCAGTCATTACCGTAGTCCAGTTAATTATTCGCATGATAATTTGTTTAAAGCACACCAGGCTTTGGTTGGCTTGTATACGGCGATGCGCGATTTGCCCGTTGTGGCAGAAGCTGGCACTGAGGCTTATGTAGAAAAATTTAATGCAGTGATGGATGATGATTTTAATACGCCGGAAGCATTTTCCGTTTTGTTTGAAATGGCGCATGATATTAATCGTTTGCGTGAGCACAATAAATTGGATCAAGCTGCAGCGCTTGCTGCGGGTTTAAAACGCTTTGGTAATATTTTTGGTGTTTTGCAACATGATGCTAATACCTTTTTGCAAGGTGGTGAAGATGCTGAAAAGCATGCGCAAATCGATGCCTTGATTGCACAGCGACAACAAGCAAGGGCGGATAAAAACTGGGATGAAGCAGATAAGATCCGCCAGCAATTAAGCGATATGGGTATTGTTATTGAAGATAGCAGTGGCAAAACGACCTGGCGTCGTCATTAGACGGTGTTAGGTTACTTAAGTATTTTAAGTAATTTGTCTAATGCCATCGGTTTATAAAAGTAAAATCCTTGCGCTTTTTTACAATGTAATTGTGTGAGAATGTCAGCCTGCTCTTTTGTTTCCACCCCTTCTGCAATTACTTCAATTTCTAGTCCTTTTGCCAGGGTGATAATGGCATTGGCAACTGCTTTTGCAGGTTTGTTATTACATTGATCTAACTGTTGCACATACGAATAGTCTAATTTGATAATATCAAAATGGTAATCAATCAAACGACTTATCGAGGAATACTTGACGCCAAAATCGTCAATTGCAAGGGTGATGTCTATTTTCTTTAAGTCATTTATAAATTTTAAGATAGTATGTTCAGCTGTTTCATTTTTTTCAAGATCAATAAAAGCAGTTTCGATAATCTCCAGTGAAATTTTAACATCAATGTCATGATTTTCAAGGCGCCAATTTGTTAGATAGTCAATAATCCAGTCGACATGGTTTTGTACTTTTAACACGTAGGGGGTGATATTTAATGAGATATGGAAACCAGGTGTTAATAAATCTTTATTAAATTTAAGGGCATCTAACGTGTTTTTTATCACAAACTTATTGAGCTGTTCGGATAAGGCTACGGCTTGTGAGGCTGGGATAAAGTCATTAGGTGAAATTAGTTTTCCTTTTTTATTTCTCCAGCGTAATAATGCTTCAGCACCAGTTATTGTTCCAGTGTTCAAACATACATGCGGTTGATAGAGAAAAAATAATTCATTTGATTTTAATGCTTTTTCAAAGGAAGTTTCTATATCAACTTTATCATGAAAGGCTTTTTCCAAGTCGGTTGAAAAATATTTGTAGCCATTTTCTCTTTTGGCTTGATAGAGTGCTAGGTCAACATTTCTCATTAAAAGGTCATATGTCTTTCCTGCGTGCGGATAAATGGCAATGCCGATGCTAACACCGCAGTTGATTTCATGTTGTTGCACGATATATTTTTCTTGTGAAAATTGAATGATACGTTGGGCGATTTTTCCTGGTAGCGTCGAGTCTTCGATATCGTCAATAAGGATAATAAATTCATCACCACCAATGCGCGCAATAAAATCAGTATAGCTTAGAGCATGTACTAATCTGTCTGCAAAAGATTGTAGTATTTTATCACCAATGCAATGCCCTAACTTATCATTGATAAATTTAAATTTGTTTAGATCAAGTAGCATGATGGCAAATCTAGTATTGTTTTCTTTGTGTTTATCAATAACGTTAAGGATTCGTTTTTCAAAATAACCGCGTGTATGCACACCAGTTAGCGCGTCCAATCGTGCCATGCGATCTATTTCTTCTTGTCTGGCATGTGAATCTAGTATCGAGGATAGTGTACTAGTTAATAGTGATACATTGTTTGCAACCTGATCGTCGTAGCCGTCTTTACGATTACTGAGCCCTACTAGGGCAATCATTTTTTGACGTGCAATAATGGGTATTCCCATGTAACTGCTAATGGCAGAAGTGGTTTTGGAATCCCCTTTGTGGGTGTGAGTATGCGGGTGAGGGTTGCTGACGGTAACTTTTCCTGTTTTTATATTGGTTTCAATATAAGATTCGAATGCCTTTAGCTCTATATTGCTATCATTAAAATAAGTTGTTTCATGTTCACCTGGGTTGGGGTGTATATTCGCTTTTCTGACAGAGTGAATTTTGATATCTTCATTTTCTGTATCACTATTAAGAACGCCGAAGAATCCATGCTCACTTTCAGTTAATCTTAGCATGCTGTCTACGATTAGATTGTAGGTATTTTGAATGGGCAGTCCTTGAATATAGCTGTTTTGTATTTGATTAATGGCTTCCATTTTCTTTTTGATAAAAGTCTCTTGGGAAATATCAAATAAATTGATCACTGTGCCGGAAAGTAGGTCGTTTTCCAAGATGGGTGTGCTGGTGTAGGAAACCGTTATAGGATGCTTTTCTTTATGCCAGAAAGTGTCCTTATTAATTTTAACGGGCTGTTTGTTTTTTAATGATGATTGAATAGGGCAATTTTTCCAGTTGTAGGATGATTCAGTGGATATTTTGTTATCCACAATAATATCTATGGGTTTTCCGATCAATTCGGTTTTCTTATAACCAAATAACTCACAGGCCGACGGGTTGGTAAATGTTATTAATCCTTGCGAGTCTAATCCGTAAATAGCTTCGGAGGATGCATCTAAAATAAGTTGGTAATTGTGTTTTTCTTGGTGGACGCCATATAGTAAGCCTAACATATCACTAATTTCAGCAACTAAGTTTTCTTGTTGCTTGGTAAAGGTTTCTAAATTAATGCCAAAAGCTTCAATAACGCCAATCAGTTTTTTGTGGTATAGGACAGGAATTACTAGGCTAAACTTCGCGTGAACTTCTCTTTTAGTGGTAGTGAAAAAGGAAAATGGTTCGTGTAAAAAAAATGGCTTGGTTGATTTTTCCAGTTTTCCTAATAAACGTTTAGCCTTGCTTTTATTAAATAAATGTTGTGCATTAGTGTGATGTGGGCAGCAAATTTGTGGTGAGGTTAGAGAATTGGTGGACGTGTCATATTGATAAAAAGAGGTGAGATCTACGGAAAGTGTATCTTTAACTGCCTCAATAAAATGAAAAATAACAACAGAAAGCTCAGTTTTTTCTTTTAGGACATTTTTAATTGCTTTATTAAAAGCAATAAGCTTAATGTTATATTCCCCTTTTTCTTGTTCCGCCTTAATTGATCGACGAGCAGAATCAAGTAAAAAGTTGATTAACATCACTAACTTTTGAATAGAGTGGTTATTATATGGATCGCTTATAGTAATATCAAAGTTACCATTAATTGTTTTACACAATTCGTTGGAAATCCGATTTAGTGATTTTTCAAACTCGTCCAGATTAGTGTTCACATGTTATTCCTGTTAGTTTGCTCCATTTAATATGAAGTTGGCATTCATCATCACCTTTTTTTAGACATTTCTTTTCTATAACGGTGGCCTCATCGTTATAATATTTAATAATCCAGCTAGCTAAATGCTTGTACAAAACGCACTGTTGGTTTGGTGATTTATAATGAGTGATTAAATGCGTTGGGCTGTTTTCTTCAATGTGAAATTTGTCTTCGATTTGTTGGCGCGTTGTTGGATCACTTTGACCGGAGGCAAAACTATTATGGATAATCGGTTGTAGTTTAAAAAATTCAAGTGAGTTTTTACACATCTTGAACCAGGTTGGAAACATCTCAATGGCGTATTGTCCAAAGGCTTCTGCGTAGGCTTCTGATGCTTGGTCGGCATTGATATCGAGTACTTCAAGTGTGGTATTGTAAAGTCGTTGCCATTCACTATCTTTGTAGGGGATATTGATATTGAATTCGGTGTTTTTTTCTAGTTCAGCCTTTTCGAGAATTTCTTGCCACTTTGCCTGACCCCAGTTTTTGGTAATCATATCAGCCAGAACTTTATGTATCATTCCTAGCATATTATATCCTTATTTAAATAGTCATATTGTTTAATAATAGCAAAAGTATGTAATTTTGAGAGTTATAGGCCCTATTTAGGTTATTTGTGTTGGTTAATTTTTTTCTTGTGATCATATTGTGCGCTTTCTGGTGTTGGCGCCCATGTTTTTTTGTGAGCAATCTGAGCTTTGCTTGCTCTTTATGATTGTAGAATAATCAGCTTGTGATATCTATTTCTTCCACGCTGTTGTGGCAATTTTATTTTTATTTGTTAAATGTAATACTGTAATAAAGCTATGCATCAATAAGCGAAGGTGTTATTGCCATGACAATGAAACGGGTATTGTTAACGGATGATGATCCAGAAATACGCAAAATGTTTCAGAAATACCTGATCAAAAAAGGGTTTGCTGTAACGGTAGCCAAGAATGGCTGTGAAGCAATGCAGTATGTTAAGGGTAGGGCGTTTGATCTTATTATTATGGATCTCAATCTTCCAGATGGTTTTGGTGGAGATTACTGTGAAATGATTCGCAAAGTCTCAACCACACCCATTCTCGTTTTAACCGCCTCGGAATCAGAGCAAGATTATGTTAAGAGCTTAAACTTAGGTGCCGATGACTTTGTTACCAAAACAACGGCCTTATCGGTTATTTTGGCTAAGATCGATGCTATCTTGCGTCGTGAAGAAGCTAAAGAAAAAGGGGTGAAAGCAAAGCCGGTGCAATATCGTCTGGCAGCATTTAGTGGCTGGAAATTTTTTCCTAAAGAAAAGAAATTGCTTAACCCTGAAAAGGTTGAAATTTATCTTACCGAAAATGAATCCGCTTTATTGTCTTTATTGTTAGAAAATAATAATAAGCCTGTGTCTAAATCGACAATAGACCAATGGCTTTGTATTCGTTCGGGTTCTGATAGTTTCAGTGCTACGGAAGTATTAGTTTCTCGCTTGCGCAAGAAGCTCGAGGTCAAGGGCGGGAAAAAGAAAATGATCGAGACAATACGTAATAAAGGTTATAAGCTTTGTAGCAAGGTTTCCTATGAGTAAAATAGCATTTACAGAGAAGCAGTATCGAATGTTAAAAATACTACGCCCAGTATTAATTATTGTTATTTGTGTTCACTCACTACTGGTTGTTTGGTCTTTGATATACACTTTGCGTGAAGCACATATGAAGGTGGTTAATGAGCGTGTTTTACAAATCGCCCATGTGATTGCTTATCTTAGTGAAGCTGATAAGCGTAAAGTATTTAAGGCTGAGCTTGAGATTATTAACCAGTCACATGTTCATAAACATTTTGATATTGCTTTGTCTAAGGGTAAGCCCGAAAAAACTATTTTAATTGCGCCAGAAGGTAAGATTGGTGAAACGCTACTTAAAAAGACAAAAAAGCATTTTGCTAAACATAAAAGACTAACAGCATCGATCTATCTGAAAAATCATAAAAAGTGGTTGTCAGTATCTTTAAAAGAGGAGGTGCATGTTAATTATCTTGATATAATTTCTACTATGTTCTTTACAGTTCTATTGCCAATGTTGATGATTATTGTGTTAACTTATTTTTATTTCTTTATTTATAGAAAATCATTTTTAGTTCTTATTAAAGATATTGTTGATGGTAAATATCGGAAAGTAGATTTTCATGACTCTTATTTAGAAAAAGAAATAAATCAGCTTAAGCAGACAGTGCAGCAAATGGTGTCTGAAAAAACATTAATGTTAACAGCATTGGCGCATGATATTAATGCGCCCATTATGCGTATGCGTTTAGTCATTGATGATATGGGCTCTGATACGCATCAGGACGCACTTGAGCAAGAGCTAAATTATATGACCCATGTTATATCTTCAACCTATTCCATAGTCCGTTCTGAAGGGATGGTGGAAAATTCTAAGGCGTTTGATTTAACGAGTTTGCTGGAAGCGCTAGCGGAGGAGCGTTATAGAAATGAAGATAAAGTGAGTTTTGATTTGTCTGATGACTCACTGGTGGTTAAGGGTGATCCCATTTTAATAGATAGAGCAGTGATTAATTTAGTTAATAATTCTTTGAAACATGCAGATCAAGTCAAAGTTAGTTTAGTTAAATATAATTATTTAGTAAAACTTATTATTGAAGATAATGGTCCAGGAATTCCAGCAGAAAAACTTGAGTCTCTGCAGCAACCCTTTCAACAGTTGGATTTTGCCAAAAGTGGTGTAGGTTTAGGTTTAGCTATTGTTAGGCGTATTGTTGATCTTCATGCAGCTGATCTTTCGTTTGAAAATATTAAGCCACATGGCTTAAAAGTAATTATTGCAATGAGTTTGGTTAATCCTTAAATGCAGCTAGCAAAATGATTATATCTTTTTTGTAAGTCTTAATGGTTTAAGTATGAAAGCAAAGATAGCAGCACAATTTACTGTCTTATTATTATCAGCATTTTTTTTTATAAATGTTTGTTATGCGCATGATGTCAGTAGGCCGCTGCATCATAAGTTAACACCTGTTTATATACAAATGTTTTTGATTAATATCAGTGATGTCAATACAGCAGAGCAGAAATTTGTTGGTAATTTATATCTTGAAGCGCATTGGGTTGATAAACGTTTAATTGATCCAAAAAAACAGTCGGTCACCTTGCCGGTATCACAGGTCTGGACGCCTAGGCTACAAATAAGCAATCAACAGCACCTGACGGCCACTTTCCCAGAAGTTGTCACTGTTGATCAAAAAGGTAATGTAACCTATAAGCAGCGTTACTGGGGTGGTTTTTCGCAGCCATTTAACTTAAGACAATTTCCTTTTGATACACAAGTTTTTACGATTCAATTGATTTCTGTTGATAGTGATGCGCATAAAAAAGTCGTATTAAAGACTTATAAAGCCAAAGGTTCAGGGATGTCAGAAAGTCTCTCTTTGCCAGAATGGAAAATTACTTCGTGGAATATGCAAGGCAAGATGATGCATTTTGTGAAAGGCGGGTTGGGCTTTCCAGCGATGACATTTAGCGTCACAGCGCAAAGGCGTCTTGGCTATTATATTATTGTGTTTATTATTCCGTTAGCACTGATTGTTTTGATGTCGTGGATTGCTTTTTTTATCTGTATTAAAGAGGTGAATATCCGTTTAACCATCACGGTGACATCGATGTTAACACTGGTTGCTTTTCGCTTTATTGTCGGTGTTAATTTGCCAAAAGTATCTTATTTGACAAAACTAGATGTGTTGATACTGGCTTCCACTTTACAGGTATTTTTCTCTTTAATTTTAACCACGGTTATTTCATTGCTTATGCATATAGGTAAATCGACATTAGCCGAGCGTGTCAACACCTGGTCGCGCTGGGTGTTGTTATGCTTTTTTCTACTGACAATGTTATATACCTTTTTAAGTTAAACCGATATTCTTATACTTGGGGTCAACGACTAACTCAATGCGATAACCGTCAGGGTCTGTTAAAAAAGCAATAACCGCTTCGCCGCCTTTCACCGGTCCAGCTTCACGAATAAATTCACCACCGCGTTTTTTTATTTCTTCAGCAGCTTTGTAAACATCTTCCACGCCTAGCACAATTTGTCCGAAGCCTTTGCCTAGGTCGTAATCTTCTGTGCAGTCATGGTTCCAGGTTAGTTCTATTCCTGGTTCTTGTCGATCGCCAAAGCTTAGCCATGCAAGTGTATAGGCAAATTCTTTATTTTCCTGTTGATGGATCACTTTCATGCCTAGTACTTCGGTATAAAAGGTGATGGATCGTGCTAGATCACGAACACGTAGATTGGTGTAGATAACTCGCATGGGTTCCTCCTTTGCTTTGTTAGTTTTTATCTTAGTCGTTAGTCGTTCAATGGGCAAATATCTTGTGTTTACCTTGTCGACATTTTCGCTGCAGTAGCAAAAATTGTTAGAAAATTCACTGGCTGGTATTTGTCTGATAATAATCAATTTTAGTTATTGATGCTGATAATGTCAGGAAATAAAAGCCAGTAGGAGGGGGTAAAGCAGTATATTGGTAGTACGGAATTCATCGATCGTCGAATGTTGATGGGTCGGTGGGGCTAAAAATGTCTTATATTTTAGGGTGTTGCGTGGTATGGCAAAGCTTGTCAATGAAATTGACGCACATAGGTCTGCGGGAACAATATTGATACATTTCAGTAAAGTTTGGTACATATTTGCTCGTTATAATGAACTTATTGTTAAGCAAATACGGAAGAAAGTAGGAGATAAGAGATGAGATTGGTGGATACGAGTAGAATTATTGCGAAATTGAGCCCAGAGGCGCAATCTTGCTTGCAGAAGGCGGCGAAGCTGTCTGAATTTAATCAGAATACCGAGGTTTCTGTACCTCACTTTATCTACCAGATGGTTCAAGGAAAGTCCAATATTGTTAGATATTTGCTTAATAAACATGGTGTTAGCTTTGATGTCTTTGCCGATGCGCTGGAGGCAGAGATTGTTGATTTGGCGCAATCTGAGCCACATCAAAAGCCGCCGTTGGCCCGCTCTCTGGTTAAGTTATTGAGTTATGCCGGCTTATTGGCTTGTCAGGGGCAAGAGGAAGGTCATATTAGTGCTGAGTATATTTTTCTCGCCTTTTTGCTATCGCTTAAAAAGACACGTTTTTTAAAGCTAAAAAGGCTGTTTAGTGAAGTTAATGTTTTTGCGATGTTTGCTGCTTTAGGGGCCAATGTAAGAAAGTCGCAAGAGAAGGCTAGTTTTGCTAGACCTCATGATGAAAGCATCGTTGTAAACCCTATGTTTATTGATATGCATAAGAAAAGCTTACATAAACCTGGTCGTTATCATTAATTATCACCTTTCCTATCAATGAAGCTCCAATGCTACGAAAGATTTAAGCTACCATGTCGATCAAGACAGTGTCATACTATCTTAAGTGGTGTATGCGAGAGGGGTCTTCCGTGTTAAGCCGTCTAAAGAACAATCTGCAAAGATGCGCTATTTTTGCGCTTTATTCTGCTGCTATTTTTTTAGCTATATTGATCTTAATGTCACCGTCACGCGCACAGAATCGACCCAGCGCCTTGTTGTTAAAAATTTCTGGTGGCATAGGTCCAGCGACCGGTGATTTTATTGAGCGTGGCTTAAAGCACGCAGAAGAAACTAAGGCTAAGCTCGTTATTCTGCAAATTGATACGCCAGGTGGGTTGAGTAAATCCATGCGCGATATTATCAAAAATATTTTAAGCTCTCCCATTCCTGTTGTTGGTTATGTGGCGCCAAGTGGTGCGCGTGCGGCGAGTGCTGGCACTTATATTTTATATGCGAGTCATATAGCAGCGATGGCGCCCGGAACAAACTTAGGCGCAGCGACACCGGTATCAATTGGTTCGCCAGGGATGCCAAATGATAAAAGCAAAGAAAAGGGTAAAGAAAAATCTAAAGGTATGACGGCGAGTCAGAAAAAAGCGTTAAATGATGCCAGAGCCTATATTCGCAGTTTAGCGCAATTGCGTGGGCGAAATGTTAAATGGGCTGAGCGGGCTGTTTTACATGGCGAAAGCTTGTCTGCCATAGAAGCATTAAAAAATCGCGTGATTGATTTAATTGCAAAAGATATCCCAACACTGTTGAAAAAAATCAATGGCATGACCGTTAGTGTGCGCGGTGAAAAACAAACGATTAACTCCACAGGTTTATCGGTGCAAAGTTTTTTGCCTGATTGGCGTACTAAATTTCTTGCGGTAATTACTGATCCTAGTGTAGCGTATATTTTGCTAATGATTGGTTTTTATGGACTGTTTTTTGAATTTGTCAATCCAGGTTTTATCGTGCCGGGTGTTGTTGGTGCGATTTGTTTGTTGATTGGTTTATATGCATTGGCACTGTTACCGATTAGTTATGCTGGATTATCATTGATTGTTTTGGGTCTTGCTTTTATTATTGCTGAAGCCTTTATGCCAAGTTTTGGGGCGTTAGGGATTGGTGGTGTTATTAGTTTTGTTATAGGTTCTATTATGCTATTACGCACAGATGTTGCTGGTTTCACTATCCCTATCTATTTAATTATTACCGTTGCGGTTGTAACAGTTGGCTTTTTGTTATTAGTAATGAATATGGCTTTTCGCTCGCATCGCAAGCCTGTTGTTAGTGGCCGAGAGCAGTTGATTGGTGAGAAAGGTTTGGTTGATAAAACTAATGGCCGTTCATGGATTAGAATAGAGGGTGAGCGGTGGCAGTGTAAAAGTGAAAATGAGTTGCAGGCAGGGCAAGAAGTTGTAGTCAAGCGGGTTGATGGCGTTATTTTAATTGTTGAACCTATTCAGAAAGCTAGTCAGGAGCAGGAGAAAAAATAATGATAATTGTACTGGCGATTTTAATTTTCTTTGTTGCATTATTGCTATTTAGTGCGATTAACGTATTAAAAGAGTATGAGCGTGGTGTTATTTTTACGCTTGGACGTTTTTGGAAAGTAAAAGGCCCTGGTCTTATTATTGTTGTTCCGATGATCCAACAAATGATGCGCGTGCAATTGCGTACAGTGGTTATGGATGTTCCCAGCCAAGATGTTATTTCAAAAGATAATGTCTCAGTGCGTGTTAACGCGGTGGTATATTTTAGAGTGCTAGATCCGCAACGTGCGATCATTCAAGTAGAAGATTATTATGAAGCCACTAGCCAGCTGGCGCAAACAACCTTGCGATCTGTCTTGGGCCAGCATGAGTTGGATGAAATGCTGTCTGAGCGTGATAAATTAAATAAAGATGTGCAGCAAATCCTCGATGCAGAAACAGATGCTTGGGGGATTAAGGTTGCTAATGTTGAAATTAAGCATATCGATTTAGAAGAAAGCATGGTGCGTGCGATTGCCCGCCAAGCGGAAGCTGAGCGTGAGCGACGGGCTAAGGTGATTAATGCCGAGGGTGAATTTCAAGCCTCGGAAAAATTGCGTCAAGCCGCTGAAGTATTATCGCAACAAGGTCAGGCCATTCAACTGCGATACTTGCAAACATTAATGGATATTGCCGGCGATAAAAGTTCAACGATTGTCTTTCCATTGCCAATGGATTTACTTAAGGCTATACAAGATAAAATAAGTACTTAAACTTTCTTTAATGTAGATTAAATGTTTTAAGGGAGATTTTTATCTCCCTTTTTTGTATTTATTTTTAGGATGGCTAATCAAGCTGTTATCTGGCACCGTCATGCCGCGGTATCCACTACCACAAGTTGCAACTGTATTTTGATAGGCTCACGGCATGGTGGTGTTCAAAAAAGGTTTTAAGACCCCACCATTTTTGTGAAAAAAACCGTTTAATAAAATCTTTTTTATGGTACAGTGCGCGCTTTCCCTTTTCACTATAGTTAGAGTTTTAGTATGCGTGCACACCATAAATTAATTAGAATTAAGCAAGGTTCTTTAGGTAAGATTAAGGCAGATCAGATAGATAGAATTAATATAGACAATGATGACAAATCTGAGAATCTTAAATCAACAACGCAAAGGCTCGCTATTTCTGCGCAGCATATAGAGCGTTCTAACTTGCTGATTACCCCCGGGAATTATTACTATACATCATTAAATTACACCGCAGGTTATAAAGATAGTAGAAGTTCGGTTGCAGCACAGAAGGCTGTTCAATGTTCCTACCGTGTTATGGCAGCAGTTTCGGAATTATTTTTCCAACTTTTAGGGAATAATACTGTCCTATACCGTCTAGTAGAAGATCGTAATCGAAATGTCTGTGGGCATATTAGCAAAGAGCATCCTGCATTTTCACAAGACAAATTTAAAGATCCCTTTTACGAAGGAGATGATACAAGGGTTCGGGATTGGCATTTGACGCCGGCGTTTGCCAAGACCTTGGCGATATGTTGGCTTTTGGAAGAGGACGATTGGGGTGATGATAATCGGCGACAACATTATAAAATTGACCATGACCATTCGCTTATTTCTTTTTTGTTTAAAATTGGTGTTGTTAGTGAAAATTTTTACAAGGAGTGTCAGCACTGGTATGAAATTACTGAAGCCAACTATGATAATTTTCCATTTCTCGACGGGACATTTTTTCGAGGAATTTGGGTGGGTGAGGTGCTTTATAAGTATAAGGAAAGGTTTAACTCTGATGCAGGTATGAGTTTAGCTTTTAAGGAAGCGGTCAGGGACGCAGTGGTTAAATTTTCGTTGCTAACAAAAATGAGATTGCAGTTTTTGTTTTCCATGCATATTGAGCGGGATTTTACTTATAATGGGCGTAATAATTTATTGCAGGCTATGGTTGAGCATGTTTATGCGCGAGTTGAGGCAGCGCAGCGCTTAACAGAGGTGCTGAATAAAAGAGATTCCGTTAGTTTGCCTGCGAGTCTGCTTCCTAATCCTGCTGCATTTGTCGCTGATCGAGTAATGGCAGAAAGTAAAGGCGCAAATAATATCTTGGTGGATAGTCCTTCACGAACTAAGTTGGCACGTACCATGAAAAAATTAAAAGTAGGTGCTAAAACCACTTTTGATATAGTCAATAAAAAACGCCCTTTAAGTCCGTATGATGGTAAAGATAAACAGGAAACTAGTAAAAGTGCAAAAAACTCACCGGTTAAATTGCGGCAAGCATCTGCAGCTTATGCGCGCAGCGCCGGTAATTCTCCTTTGTTTTCCTCCAGTCAATTGCCCTTTAAGCCACAACTGCTGAAGTTAGATGCCATCAATTTGTCTGGTGTTGCAAGAGAGTTGGCAAGTCCCGTGGATGGTGAGCAAAAGAGTAATGTTGATAGAGCGCGATCCCTAGCTAGCAAGATGCCGCATTTATTGTGGAGTGAAGGGGTGAATCCAGGGCAGAGCCAAGATAAAAAAGCCGCACAGCCAACGGATGGTCAACGCCTTATCTTTCAATAAGTACGGTATTCCATTGCCGCTAATTTTACCCTATCCTTGCTATCATGAGCATTATGGAAATTCTATTATCATGGTTTATCTTGGTGAGTGTTCTTCTAAACTTTGTGTTAATTGAAGAAGGCCACCAGGTTTTGGTTCGCCATGCGTTTTTAAAAAGTATTGCACTGCTGCAAGCGGAGAATATGTTGGAGCGCTTGCGCGTTAATAAATCAAGTGCTAGACGGCAAGATGAATTAGCGCAGTGGAATGATGAGAATAAGCATTTATTACCTCAGGCGGATGGGTTTTTCTATTGCTCCGCTAGTTGTGTAGTCACGGTAAAATGGCATGAAGCAAAATGGCAAACGATAAGCTTGCAGGCTTTAGTCTCTTAGAATTGATGGTGAGTTTGTTTTTAGCGGCTATTCTTATGCTTGGTTTGGCGAGCCTCTATTTGTCAATTGCAAAAGAATATCGATTAACACAATCATTGGCTAGGCAGCAAGAACAAGGACGTTTTATTGTTAACTATTTACGTCATCAGATTCGTATGGCGGGTTATTATGGCTGTGCAGTGGGTAAAGAGTTTAGTCATTATCATGCTGTTGGTGGGGAGACAGGTTTTAACAATGATGTGTTGATTTTACAAAAATGTATGCATTATCAGGGTGGTGAAAAGGTGAGAACAGTACGTTTTGATGTGCGCCATAAAACGCTTTATCAGTCAGTTGGTGAAGGTCGTCGTGATGCATTAATAGATAGTGTGGAGAGTTTTAAGATACGGTATGGGGTTAGTAACAATGCGGGCGCGATCGATGGTTATGTCAGTGCTGATGAAGTGGTAAATTGGTCGTTGGTAAAAAGCGTGTTGGTTAAGCTTTTGTGTCACCATCATTTATGGATTGCCTATACTGCTTTAAGAGAAGTGTAAATGCAGCGGCAAGGGGGTTTTGTCTTGGTTAGCGTGCTGATTTTTTTGGCGCTGATAACCGTTATTGTTTTGTCGACGATGCAAAGTGCTGGGCTTGAGGTGGGGGTAACTGACGGTATGTGTAATAAATTAAAAGCTTTTCATGCAGCGGAAGAGGGGCTTTTGTTAGCGCAGGAAGTTTTATCTTCGCAAAAGTCTTCAGTCTCCCAGGAGTTTCACCCTTCTAGTGCAAAGAGACTTCCTGCTTATGTTTCACTTTTGAGGGATAAGTCTGTATCGACGGTGATTCAAGGAGGGAATTACGATGATTCCTTTGCGGGCTTTCATCGAGGTTTGTTTTTTGATTCTCGCAAATGTGCGAGGCCTATTTTTGACAATGGTGCAACGGTAGATTATCAGGAGCAATATCTCTCTATAGATAACTGTCGACGTAAGTTATATTTGCTGACAGCAGTGGGGTGTTATCAAAAGTCACAGGTGACTTTGCAGGAACATTATTTAGTGGATCCCTCGGTGATGCCTAAGGGTTGTGGTATTAAAAAGCGTGTATTTGATTGGGTGTATGAATAATCAATAATAACTTAAGTTTGGATTGATAACGTTTTAGCAAATACAAATTTAAAAAAATCATTATTTTTGTTATAGTGCTGTCATCAAACAAAACCTTCTCATTAAGGATTCATTATGAGGCAGGAGTCTAAAAAAGTCGATGAAGAAAAGTCTTCTGATGATTTAAATACTATCAGCCAATTTTTCTTAAATAATCTAGATTTTATTCTCGCGGGTTTGCAGCCGCAAGGGATATCTTATCCTCGGGAAAATGGAAGACCTGTTAAGGTGTCATTTAATCGATGGATGAAAGATACAGAAGTGGGGATTTTCCATTCGCAGGCCATTGAAACCTTTTCTAATCGTTTTGCTAAGGTGTTGGAGGCGATATCTGCTGTTAATGACTATCAGTGTTTAATAATAAAGTTGCAAGCGTATAAAGGTGTAGAAAAGGCGGTGCAGAACAAACTTCTGGTGGATTTTTTTGTCAAACGAAGTGAAGCAGACAAAGTTAAGTTGTTTGTGTTTTTAAAAGATAACATTGGCACATTAAAACAACCAGCGGAAGACTGGGCTGTCTATGTCAAGTCGTATAAAAAGCCTTTGCGGCGGGGGTATGCTACTTTCTTTAAGAAGATGCCTGATGGTAACGTGAAACGGCTAATCCCTGAGCCGGTTTCTGATCAGACGTCCTCTAAGCGAAGATGTCCTGGTTTAGAGTAATGAATATGTTTATGGTAACATGATGTCATTTACGCTGAGCTGTTGTCATTGATTCACAGCATTCACTTAGTGATGAAAACTACCTAGTTATTATAGCTCACCAAGAAAGGTCCACTGCTACCTACTTTGATGGATCCAGGAATAATCTTTGAATCTTTAGTGGTAGGAGGTGTATCAGTCACAATATCAATCTCGTAGGAGGTTTTTTGTCCATCATAGGTGGGGGTTATTGTGACGCTTTTTTTGGGGTTATACGTTACACTATCACTTACAGGTTGAATAACCATATGATCAATTTTTGGGCATGGGCTGCTTGGTGTGCTGTCAGTGCGTATTTGATGAGGTTGTACAGCACGGTCATCGTCAGCAGTATAACACACGGTTTTTGCATCTTTATACATTGTGATTTTCAATGCAGGTAGCTTGATAGGTGAAACAGTAGCATCTAATTTATTGGCTGTATAAATGTAGTGGGTTACAGGAGTATCAGATGCTGCAAATGTTGATAGTGATGCTGATAGAAGGATTGATCCTAATGCGAACTGTAATTTCATAACTTGTACCTTAAATATTTAGAGTTATTAGTAGTAGCGGGTATAAAATGATTATAAATAAAACAATTATTGGTTTAGCTACGATTAAATTCTAAACGAAAAACATTAAGAAAATATTAACAAATACTATATTTGAGGATAAATTTGTCTAAATATTAATAAATTGGAAAAGCCTATCAGCTAAAGAACTAAATTTTCACTAGCTTTCGGCTGAATGTTCACCATAATGCCAAACATTGTAATCCTTACCTATGATGTAAAGGTTTACTAGGTACTATTTGTATTAATTATAATCTTTTTGGTTGTGCTGTTGTTTATTTATAATCCGCTTGTTGGTACGGGCGCAGCATGCTGCAACTGTAAATATCCGTGGCACTTGTAATCTATAGCTATCTCACACCCAAACGGGCACAGCATGCTGTGCCCCTGCGTCATTTTGGAGGTTTTATTGCTCCTCAAAATAAATAAGAAAAATGCTTAACGAGAAATTAATTTTAAAAAGTGCTATAGGATCACCTGAGGCTTTGTGATATTGTTTTTAAAATTTATTTTTAAAAATAAAAAAATGGAAATACAATAGGATATACTATGCCAAGAAAACAAACCTTAAGAAAAAAAGCCTCTCGTTATCTTTCTGGTATCAGCACAACACTTAATAGAAATCTAACAGCATCTTATTATGCCGACTATTTGCGAAGCATTTCCCATGGCGACAATGGTGTGGAAATTTTATTATTATGCAAAAAATTCCTTGTTGCTAGTGCGTTATTGGAGAAGAGATATAACAGAGATGCGATTAAGGAATTGATGGTTGAGCTTGAGGGTAAGGTAGGTAAATTGAAGTATGGTAGCGCGTCTTCACTGTTTTCTTCTTCTCATCGTTCAGAAAAAAATGTAAAACAAAACGATGTTAATAAAAATGATATAAGCGATAAAAAAATGGGTAAGGCTGTGACTGTTAAAAACGACGAGACAACGGTATTGGCGTTGCGTGAAAGAGATATAACGGTTGGTGCAGATGTTAGTGCTTTGCCTAGTAGAATACAACATCAAACTTCACAACAAAAAGAGGGCAATGTTGCTCTATTGCAAAGGGACCAATTGTCAGATGAGAAAGATATGCAGGGTTCGGCTCAGGATGATAGCAGTGAAAATTTGGTTATTACGATTGATAGAGTGAAAGACGATGCTGGCTGCTCTAGTAGTGATAGCGTTAAAGCAGTTGAGGTTGGGGAAACAAAAGCAACAGATAAGTTCGTGGTAGAGGCTGATAGTGCGCAGCCAGATGGTCCCTTGCCAAAACAGAATTCTTCGGCGCAAAATGCCAGTGGGCAAGAAAATGCAGATGATAAAGAAAAAAGTGTAGCTCAGTCATTGCAATCATCAACAAGCATTGTTGGTAATGCCTCTTCATTATTTTGTTCATTTCCTAGTGCTGGTCAAGCTGAAATTGGTGGGTCTGTTGAAGAAGATGGTGAAGACGAGGAGGATGGCTTCTATTTCGTTACCGCAAACGATTGGAAGATGTAATTTTAAGCTAGCTATTAAATAGTAAATTGAATACCTTGCGCAAGCGGTAGCTCATCACTCCAGTTAATAGTATTTGTTTGACGGCGCATATAAGCTTTCCAGGCATCCGACCCGGCCTCACGCCCACCGCCGGTTTCCTTTTCGCCGCCAAAAGCGCCGCCAATTTCAGCGCCTGAGGTGCCGATATTAACATTGGCGATGCCGCAATCGCTGCCTTTGGCGCTTAAAAATAATTCGGCACTTTTTACATTCTCCGTAAAAATTGCCGAAGATAAACCTTGGCAGACATCATTTTGCATAGCAATTGCATCAGGTAATTCATTAAAAGACATAACATAAAGTATCGGTGCAAAAGTTTCGCGCTGCACGATAGGCCAGTGGTTTTTAGCTTTTATAATGCAGGGTTCAACAAAAAAACCTCGCTTATCAAGTACGTTGCCACCACATATCACTTCCCCACCCGCACGTTTTGCTTCTTTAATCGCTTCTTGATAGCTGTCAACAGCAATCTGATCGATAAGCGGTCCCATATGATTTTTTTCATTTAAGGCATCACCAATGCGAATACTTTTATAGGCTTCTTTAAGTGAGTTAACAACATTATCATAAAGAGACTCATGGATAAAAAGACGGCGAGTCGTAGTGCAGCGCTGACCGCTTGTACCAATGGCGCCGAAAACAATAGCAGGAATGGCTAGTTTTAAATTAGCACAAGCATCGATAATCATCGCATTATTACCGCTGCACTCTAATAAGCAACGTCCCATGCGCGCAGCTACGGTCTGATTGACGGCTTTTCCAACGGTGCTAGAACCGGTAAATGAAATCAATGCAATACGTTTATCATCGACAAATTGTTTTGCTTGCTGTAGATCATCTGAGATTAATAAAGAGAAAATACCGCTAAGGTCATTAGCGCGCATAACGTCATTGCAAATATGTTGTATGGCGATGGCTGACAAGGGGGCTTTAGGTGACGGGCGCCAAATAACAGTGTTGCCACAGATCGCAGCGATAAAAGCATTCCAAGCCCACACCGCAACAGGAAAATTAAAAGCACTAATAACACCCACAATGCCTAACGGTTGCCACTGTTCATACATACGATGACGCGGCCGTTCTGAATGCATGGATTTGCCAAACAACATGCGCGATTGTCCAACAGCCAGGTCAGCCATATCAATCATTTCCTGAACTTCACCATCGCCTTCTTGTTTTGATTTTCCTGTTTCTAAACTAACTAGGCTGCCAAGTTCAGATTTTTTTTCGCGCAGCGCGTTGCCTATTTGGCGAATAATATCGCCGCGTTTAGGTGCGGGTAGCATGCGCCATTTTAAAAAACTAGCGTGAGCATGATTAATAACAGTTTCGTAATCGTTTTCATTATAAGGATAAACTTCGGCAAGCGCTTTTCCGGTGCTGGGATTATAGGAAGTTAAGGTCTTATCAGTTTTATCGCAAGACCACCCTTCATGACTGAAGCTAGCGCCAAAATTTTTTGAACGTACTTGGCAGGCTTTTAGGATTTTTTTCATGCTGATTTAACCTTAAGATAGTTGCCAAAGGGGGTTGATACAATATCATGAAGGGAAAACTGTTCTTGAAAGATGCGCCCATGGTATTTTTCACTATTTTGGGTGATTAAATGAATTGAAGCGCAGGCGCTAGAAGCGGTTGTCATTTGAATGGCGCTATACTTAATGTCGTCGATGGTGCTGGGATAAAACTTATTAACATAGCTTGTTTTGATTAACTCCCCTTTTTGATCACCATTTACGGAGACGTAAATAATCACAACATCTTCGGTGGTGTAGGGAAGCGCGTTTAATAAAATCTTCTTTAAGGTGCTGCGATCGTAATTTAATTTCAATCCTTGCATAAGGAAGCGTATTTTTTCACAGTGTCCGGGGTAACGAATGGATTTGTAATTTAAAGAATTTACTTTGCCTAAATAGGTTTCGGTTAAACTGCCAATGCCGCCGGAGGTATTAAACGCTTCATAATTTAAGCCATCGATTTGTATTTTTTCTAAATTTTCTAGTGGTGACAGCACGACTTCTTTGCCGTTTTCTATGGCATTGCAGGGGTTGCCGTATTCATTAATCAAACCGTCGGGTGACCAGGTTAATGAATATTGTAAGGCATTGCTGGCATTGACGGGTAAAGCACCGCAACGCAGTTTTACATCTTCGATGCTGGAAAATTCATTCATTAAATCATTGGCAATAATATTGATAAAGCCTGGGGCAAGACCACATTGAGGTGCGTAGCTTTGTTTGCTGTTTTTGGCTAGTGTTGCAATAAAAGCGGCGGTATCGCGGTCTTCGGTAAGATCAAAGTAATTCAGTTTATTATCATGCGTAAATTGCGCCACGGCTTTATTACAAAAATAGGGTAAGCAGGACATGAGTGATTGAATATGTTGTGATTGTACTAGTTTAGTCAGTGTGCCGTGGTCGTTGATATCACTTTCTACCAGCTCTAAGTTGGTAGGTAGAGACTCCTCAAAATGGGCACGGATATAATCAAGATTGCAGTCAGCCAGTGTCACGTTGTATTGATTAGTTCTTGCTAATAAGTGGGCGATAGTGGTCCCAATTTTGCCGCCGCCGGCGATAAGTATATTGTGCATCCTGCTTCCTTTTAGGTTATCTATTAAGTGTATGAGAGTCTAAAAAGATTTGCAATTTTGGCTGATTAGTGGGCGAAATCCATTTCGCCCGGTATTGTCATTCATTTCCTGCTGGTGTGGGTGTGCTTGCTCTAGAGCTAGTATTGCTATCAGTTGAGTCAGTATCCGTTGTGATGGCACCTGTGTTAGGGTGAAATAATCTATGTTGATTTGCTGCACTTTTTTGGCGATTAGCAGCTTGTGGGCGGATGATAACGTGACATTTATACAATATTGTTTTTGTCATAGCTGAGCTGTTGGAGGCCGCTGAGTTTGTGCCCTGGATAACGGCAGCAAGCATGCCGGTATCAAGTTTAAAAACTTGTAAGATAAAGTCATGCCCTGCTTTTTGGAACACTAATCCTTGGCCAACTGTGTTGCCAGCAATCGCTAATTGTCCGCCTATTGCTTGTAATATAACGCAGTTAAAGCGAGAATTTTCAACAGGATCTGACGTTTGTTTGATTACCTTGGCAATTTGTACTTTGCTTTCGCTAGAGTCATCGCTGTTTCTGTCAGTATCACTATCAGTGCTGCTAGTCTCTATTAACTGTTTTTTTCGTTCTTTTTGCTTTAGTTTAAGAGTATCAATTGAGCGAGTCATGGTTTTATCGGTCCACGCTCCTCTGACCCAGTTAACAGCGCTAATCATTATGTTTTGTAATAGAAATTTTTCTGTTGCCTTGGTTGCTCTGAACGTGATGTCTCTTTTAAAGCTGAAATAATACAATAAGCGAGTCACTATAATAGGAACTAATACAAAAGGTGTTAGCACTAATGTGACGGTAAGGGCTGATAAATTACGAATAACGCTACTGTTTTTAATCAGGTTAAAGGGCACGTTAATGGTAGTATTGCCAATGGAGAATATCTTTCCTAATAGTGAGGCGGTGGCATAACTAATATGATGAAATACACTACAAAACAACTGGCTTACATCTGTGCCAAAAAGTGCATAACTCATCATGCCGATGGCGACAGTGATTACTATTGAGAATATACAATTCATTATAAAGCCTGAAATATCTAAAATGCGTAAGAACCTTTGTTCTCCTGTCATTTGTGACCAAGGAAAAGTAAATCGTTCTTTAAGAGCTTGCCATGCTTTTGACCCGTCTGTCTTGATAAGACCTAATACAGCTGTAAAAAGCAATGAGGCCATGGCGATGACGACGGCGGCAATAGGGCAAAGTGATATGATGATAGCTAGTACACCTAGTGTCACACCATGACCTATTTTTGCAAGGCTGGGGCTGATAATATTATTGTGCACGGCGTAAGTGGATAAAGCGCCATAACAAATGCCGCTGGTCATCGCTAAAAATAGGGCGAATAGTAATAGTGCCTTTTTCCATGTTGGCATTTTTTTAATGTCGGGATCTTTGGTAAGCCCCTTTCTCATTAGCTTAATTACTTCATAGGAGTCTTTTTCGACTAATACCTGATTGGTAATGGCGCCAGAAAATCCACAGACTGTACCGACATAAATACCAGCCATGCCAGCGCCAACGCCGGCAACGCCGCCTTCCCCAGCGCAAAGCATATAGCTGCTTACCGATGCGGCGCTAAGGTTAAAGTTTTTAGAAGCAATTTCACCCTGTGGATGGACGATAATCAGGCCGTTGTTGATTTTTGTATATAAAGGTTGTAGTAATGTGTTGCCATCGTCTATTTGTAACTGCTGTAGCTTATCTGTTTTGTGCACTAGAAAAGGCAGGTTATTGACACGCTCAAAATCACGTAATGCCTTTTTTAACCCTTTTAAGTGGGTGTCATATTGACCTTTTTTTTCCTTTAAATATTGGGTGAAAATATTTAAATCATAGTCGATGACTGATTTGGGAAAATTGTCTTGAAGTTCGACTTGCTTTTCTTCATCTTTGCTATCAGAGTCTGTTGCTATAGCTGATTTTATTTTATTATGGCAGTATTGAACGAACTGATCTTTTGGGTATGGTTTATCACCCTTTTTTATTTTATCAAATAGAATATTGATAAAGTCGTTAATATCTTCTTGAAGGTCGTAATATAAATTAGCTTGTCGGTCAATAAGGCATTCTGCGATTAGGGAGTTTAAGTGCTCAATACGATTTTCTCCTACATGCTCACCCATCATGCTATTAATTTGTTCGCATTCTTTTGCACTTAAGTAATCCATGACCTTTGCGGTCGATTTAGTAATGCGCATTAAGTTAATTTTTGTTTGGCTGTGCTTGTGAAAAGGCGATATCTTATATAATAGTTTATCCCAAATTGTGCGATGGAATTTGCCGTGGTAGTTGTAACCGTGAAATGCGAAAGTGGTGAAATCAGCGTATTTTCGTTTTTTGCTATCTCCGTACCACTTTACTATATCTTCTACACGATCGCTGGCTTCTTTAAGGCTGTGCTTTGCTGTCGTTAGTGGCTCTTGTAAGCTCTCACCTAAGGTAGACTTATTTATCCAGTCAATTGTTTGGTTAATGTTAAAGGGTTTTGCATCAGGTGATTTTTTTATTGTATTAATAATATTGTTAAAAAGATTAAGGGCTCTTTTCTTGGCTTGATCTTCTGTGTTGCCGCTAGTTATTATCGCAGCAAGTTCGCCTAGTACTCTAAGCGTTAAATGCTGGTGTAAGTTAATTTTATGCGATGAATATAGCAAGCTGGGATGGTGTCGTTGGCGCGCGTAGGCGTTAAGTTCTTTTTCCAGGCTTTTTAGTGACGTCTGTAATTCGACAGCTTTTATTTCCTTTTTGTCAAGTAGGCCTTGAATTTTTTTAATATTTTCGTAGTTGTCATCAGACGGTAAAGATATTCTCATTTTTTTCTCACAATACTAGCTAGTGCGGAATCTGTTGGTTCCACATTAAGATATTATTTTAAATTTGAAGAGTGCTATGTGTGTTGAATACGCCGCAGTGGCATAATCATATGAGGTGTGAGAATGAGCGTAAAGGTAGATAAGTTTAAACTAGAGGTCTTGGGATTACCGTAATATGAAGGTTCTTCATTGTCGTTAACTTGCATAAGAGTTCTCCTGTCTTGTTATTTGTGGCAAGTTATATGAAGTGATTAGTCCAAACAATCAACTGCATAAGCAATATTGAAACAATGTGTCCTTAGTCTTTCAGAAAGTCTTTTTCTTTGTATTTCCTATAAAATTTAAGTATCTAATTTGTATTCATCTTAAAGATTGGCGCTTGTAGATTATATCTTGACTTAAGCTTTTTACGGCGCTAGAATCTCGTGCGTATATTATTATTGCCTGTAATAATTGCCGAATACTTTGTCAGTATAGTTCTTTTTTTTTTATATCAAAAGCGTTTTCACCTCTAAAAGCCATTTTTTGCAAAAATTAATTTTCTCTTAAGTGTTTGTGTTTCTGCCTGTGTGGGTTGATTGCAGAGATGTTTTTTCTTAGGGTGTTTAATAATTTTAGCTCGGTGTTAATGGCGGTGTTATCAGGGTGTTAATGTGTTGTCTTTTGCTAGGTGTGTCTGTAGATGCTCAAATATCGGATCATAGTCGATGTCCTCGGTATCAAAGTGCCGTTGTTTGATTACCCCTTGTTCCCATAAATATATTAGAATATCCATGTTGGGAAAAGCGATGGCTGTTTCTAGTGGTGTGTGTGTTCCTTGGAATGGGCAGTTAAAACAAACTGCTGTTAAGCTCACTCCTTGGTTATGAAGATAGCTTACCTTTGCTAAATTACCATGGCGTATAGCGTAATACATGGGGGCGGCTCCAAATCTATCACGGTTAAATAGTGCAGCTTGGTGGGGTGTGGTGGCAAAAAACGTATGTACGTCTTTGCTTTCTTTTTTAAAATGAGTTTGAATTTCTTTGCTTTCATTGGTGGGTTGGACAGTAAGACTGTGGCCCTTTTCCCAGATTGCTTTTGCGTTTTGACCGTTTTTGTTTATTGCGGCAAAATCAATGCCAGATTTTATTACCAGTATAAGGGTGAGTTGGTTTAGCGTTTGGTAGTGAGAAAAAAAGAGTAGTAGGGTGGCATCATTGCCAATGGGCGCATTGAGTGTTTCCACTCTCGCTAAAGAAATCATTAATTTTAATAACTCTATATTAAGTGCAAATGAAGATTTGCATGCATTTTGAAAAATTTTGCTGCCTGTTTTTTCTAATACATTGATCATGTCCAATGCAGCTTCTTTATGGCGTGCTAACAGCTCGTGTAGTGTTTGTAGTGCGTAGTTGCTATCAATGGCAATAATATCGGCAAATAGCTGATAGGTTTGTGGTGGAAAGAGAAAAGTAAATAGCTTATCAGCTTTTGCCTTTAATATTTGCGAGTGGTCAATGAGCTGCGTTATTAACCATTGCTCGCTTTCTTTTGATGTATAGCAATATTTTCTTGGTATGCAAAATGGTAGGTCAAATTCATCTACAACAGTATGTTCTTTTAGACAAGCTTTTTTTGCAAACCAGGCATCGCTGGGTTGATATTTTAAGGTGCTGTTATTTGTGTTGTATGTTAGTGGTATAGGGGCGAGCTGTGATGATTTTTTTATAATAAATCCATTGTGCTTGCCATAACGGTCATCTTTTAGCATTATAAATTGGCATTGTAGGTGATGAAGTAACTGAACGATATTGTCGGTATCTTTTATATTATCGTTGCTGACTTGCAATGGGAAACCGTCACATACTAGCTCGCCGGTTGTGGTTTTTAGTAAGGCGTAGGCTTGGAGGAATGTGCCCACAGGGTCGACAAGATGTGTTAAGCACCAGGATGAAAATATCATATCTACTTTGTCGAGTAATAAATGATTGCTGGCTGTTAGAGACCCGATTAAATTTTCAACTTTAAAACTGCCATAATTGATAATCGTGCATTTTCCCTGTTGTTTATGCTGGGTGAAAGTGTGTTCTCCACGTACGCTAATTATTGTTACTTGCTTAACATCAATAAATATTGGGTTGGTGTTAATTAATTCCGCTTGTCTTTTTGCCCATTGAAAGTTGCCGGCGCCTATGTCCATAATAATGAACTCAAATTGTTTGTTTGCTAGGCCTCTGATGATGTGTTTTTCAATTAGTATGTGCTCGGGAATGCCGGCTATTCTATAATTGTCGCGTCCATTAAAGCAGCCCCAGCGGCTTGTGTAGTCTTGTTTAACTTTTTGGAAGGCTTTTTCAACGTTGTCTTTTAAGGCTTTAGGGCGGTTGTGCCAGTGCAGGCCTTTTTCTGTGGTTTTTTCTTCTTGAGTTCGCATGGGTATCCTTCCTCGAGTATTTTTATGGTAGCAAAAAAATATTAAGGAAATATTAGCCCTTACTTAAGCTTTCTTTAATGTTGTTGTGCTAGTCTTTTATTTCAGTTGGTTGTGCTCTGAAGATTTGGTGCTAACGAGAGTTGGAGGGGGCAGCATGCTGCGCCCCTACGGGTTTTTTTATGTTGCAGTGCTGTGTTGGAACGTGATGTGCCCGTACGGATTTTTTTATTTTAAATAAGGAGTGTTTTATGAGGTCTTTTGCATCTCTTTCTTTTCTTACGGTTCCTTTTTTCTTTTTATCACCTTTTGCTTTTGCTAATTCATCATCATTATGTGGTTCTCATGCTAGTAAAACGTTTGGTGATCATGTTTGTGTTTTTAAACCCAGTGATTCGACAGCAGAAATACAGTCGGTTGTTGATGCGATTTATAGGCAACAACGTATGGGGCAGTTTGATGAACAGCACTATGCATTGTTTTTTCAGCCAGGGACTTATAATGATTTAGATATAAAAGTGGGCTATTACACGCAAGTGTTGGGTTTGGGTGCTTCGCCTGATGATGTCTTAATTAACGGGCAGGTTAGAGCGGAGAACGATCCTAATTATCCGTATCGCACGGGAGCTTTAGTTAATTTTTGGCGTTCTGCGGAAAATTTATCGATTAATCCACGTATTTATAGTATGGATAAACACGCCTGGGTTACTGCACCTGATAAGTGGGCTGTTTCGCAAGCTGCTCCTTTGCGTCGTATTGATGTTAAAGGCGATTTATGGCTTTTTGATATTGCGCAAGTACCTGATGGTCCTGATAAAGGGCAGTGGAAAGGGGGTTATGCAAGCGGTGGCTTTTTAGCTAATGTAAAAGTGCAAGGGACTCTAACGACGGGATCACAACAACAGTTTTTTTTACGTAACTCTTCTTGGGGGAGTTGGGGTGATAGTGTTTGGAATGATGTGTTTTTGGGGGATGTTAATGCGCCGGCTGACTCTACGTGGGGAAGTAGTGGTAATAATACGGTGATTGCTAGTACACCGCAGATTAGTGAAAAGCCTTTTTTAACGTATGATATTTCAACTAAACAGTATGCTGTTGAAGTGCCTAGCGCTGAAAAAAATGTAGTTGGGATTAGTGATAATGGATCGTGGCCTGTAGGGACGTCGTATCCTTTAAGTCGTTTTTTTATTGTTTCTCCACAGCAAACCGATTTAGCTAATACTATTAATAATGCGTTAGCGACGGGGCAGTATCAGGGGGTTATTTTTACGGCGGGTGTTTATCATTTATCTAATAGTATTGAGATCAATCAGACTAATGTGATTATGTTGGGCTTGGGTGTTTCTAGTTTAGTCTCTGATAGCGGTAAGCCAATTATAATCGTTGGTAGTAAGAGTGGTTCTAACACTGATGGTGTTAAAATTGCTGGGCTGATTTTTGATGCCGGTGCAGTGTTAGCTGAAAATTCTCCGGCGAGTTTATTGCAAATTGGTCTTGCTGGTAAACCAGCGGATCATGTTAAAGATCCCATTTATCTTTATGATGTTTACTGTCGTGTAGGGGGTGATGTTGCACCTTCGCCGGGTGGTGCGCAGTCGCGTGTTGAAAGTTGTGTGACGATTAATGACAACTATGTGATTGGCGATAATTTGTGGCTATGGCGTGCGGATCACAATATTTCTGGTAAGCCGACGCAGTGGTTAGATTATCCTAGTCAAACAGGTTTAATTGTTAATGGTAATCATGTGTCGATGTATGGTTTGGCGGTTGAACATTTTCAACGGTATCAAACTGAATGGAAAGGGGATAACGGTTATCTTTATTTTTATCAATCGGAAATGCCTTATCGGCCTTCTTCACAGTCAGTGTGGATGAGTCATCATAAAACAGTTGATGGCTATGCTTCTTTAAGAATTTATGATTCTGCGGTGCATTTTCATGGGTATGGTATTGGGGTTTATAATTATTTTCCTGATGCTAGTGCGAGTAAGCATTTGTTTGCTGCGCATGCGATTGAGGCGCCGGATTTTAGTACGATTTCTTTAAAGCATATGATTGATGTGTTTTTAAATGGGGCGACCGGTGATTCTGGTATTCAGCATGTTGTTGATGGTGCTGGTGGTGAGGTTGATGCGCTGGGTGGCGGGCGGCAGTTTGCTACTTTGGTTGATTGGTGTGGGTGATGTTTGTTTCACGCTAAGACGCTAGTCATTTAGAACCCGTAGGGGCGCAGCATGCTGTGCCCGTTTGGGTGTGAATGGTTCTAGATTGTCGGTGCCGCGGAGGTTTGCGGGCGCAGCATGCTGCGCCCCTACAAGATATATGACCTTATTGCTGCACGGCCTTATTTCTGAGGCAGGGATTGTACGCAAATGGGACCACTTTGCCATAGGATACCTGTTATTGTGTTACTGGGTAAGATGGTAGCCCACCCAGTAACAAAAAACCTTTGCGCCCTTTGCGTCGCCTTAGCGTCTTTGCGTGAAACAAATCAACCCAGCTTCTTTTTGAGCAGCTCATTTAGTTGTTGTGGGTTTGCTGTGCCGCGTGTAGCTTTCATCGCTTGACCAATAAAGAAAGCAATCAATTTATCTTTGCCCGCGCGGTACTGCTCAACCTGCTGAGGATTGTTCGCAATAATATCATCAACAATTTTTTCCAATGCGCCAGTATCATTCATTTGTTTAAGGCCGCGTTTTTCAATGATAGTATCGGCATCGCCTTCACCATTCCACATGGCTTCAAAAACAGTTTTGGCAGCGCTAGAGGAAATAGTTTTATCTGTGATACGCATAAGCATGCCGGCTAATTGTCCGGCACTAACTGGGCTGTCTTTGATATGTTTGTTCTCTTTATTTAAGAATGCAGCAAGGTCGCCGTTCACCCAGTTGGTGGCTAGTTTTGGCGTGATGCTGTTATCGACTTTTAATACGTCTTCAAAGTAGTGGGCAGTGCTAATGCTGCTAGAAAGAATCTTGGCATCATAACTACTTAAACCATAGTCTTTTTCAAAGCGAGTTTTCTTTTCCCACGGTAATTCGGGGAGTTTCTCTTTGACGCTTTTAATAAATGCATCGGTTAATTCCAAAGGTAGCAGATCAGGATCAGGGAAGTAGCGGTAGTCGGTTGCTTCTTCTTTGCTGCGCATGGAGCGAGTTTCGTCTTTATCAGCATCATAGAGGCGTGTTTCTTGAATTACTTCGCCACCGTTTTCAAGAATTTCTTGTTGGCGTTCAATCTCATGCAAAATTGCACGCTCGACAAAACGGAAGGAGTTTACGTTTTTAATTTCAGCACGGGTGCCAAGCTTAGTAGCGCCTTTGGGTCGTAGTGAAATGTTAACGTCGCAACGGAAGGAGCCTTCTTGCATATTACCGTCGCTGATATCGATGTAACGCACTAAGGTGTGTAGCGTTTTTAAATAGGCAATGGCCTCTTTAGCGCAGCGAATATCAGGTTCCGAGACTATTTCAAGTAAAGGTGTGCCAGCACGGTTTAAATCGATGCCTGAAAAGCCACTCATATCTTCATGTAAAGACTTACCCGCATCTTCTTCCAAGTGGGCTCTGGTGATGCCAATGGTTTTTGTGGTGCCGTCTTCTAATTCGATATCTAAAGTGCCTTTACCAACGATCGGTAATTCAAATTGGCTGATTTGATAGCCTTTAGGAAGATCGGGGTAGAAATAATTTTTACGTGCGAATACTGAGCGGTGAGTAATCTCAGCATCAACGCTAGTGCCAAAACGCACGGCAAGCTCTACCGCTTTTTTATTTAAAACAGGGAGAACGCCAGGCATACCTAAATCAATTGCACAGGCTTGGGTGTTAGGTTCTGCGCCGTAGGCGGTGGCTGCGCCGGAGAATATTTTTGATTGGGTTGAAAGCTGTACGTGAACTTCTAAGCCAATGACCGTTTCCCATTCCATAAAATTACCTCTTTTTCTCTTTAAATTTGTTAGCTGGATACCATGCGTTAAGCTTATATTGTGGCTTGGCCACAGGATTCAGCCGTGTTTCCGGATCCCACGATCAAGTCGTGGGATGACGAGCTTTTTATTAGCATAGTTAGAGGCGCTTGTTATTGAGCCTCTCTTTAGTTTATTCCCCTATTGCAGGTTGCTTCTGATGCCAGTCTGTTGCTTGTTGAAACTGGTGCGCTGCATTTAAAATTTTTGCTTCATCAAAGTAATTTCCAATTAACTGAAAGCCAATCGGTAGTTGGTTGCTAAAACCAGCGGGAATTGAAATACCGGGTAAACCTGCTAAGTTGGTAGCAATAGTGTAGATATCAGATAAATACATCGCTACTGGGTCTGTTAATTTCTCGCCAATTTTAAAGGCCACGCTAGGTGCTGAAGGGGTGGCAATAACGTCGACTTCTTTAAAAGCATCGAGAAAATCGTTGCGCATTAAGTTACGAACTTTTTGTGCTTGTAAATAATAAGCATCGTAGTAGCCAGCTGATAGCACATAGGTACCGATCATAATGCGTCGTTTGACTTCTTTGCCGAATGCTTCACTGCGCGAGCGTTTGTAAAGATCTTGTAGATCGATAGGGTTGTCGCAGCGGAAACCATAACGTACGCCATCATAGCGTGCTAAGTTGGATGAGCATTCTGCTGGCGCTAAAACATAGTATGCGGGTACCGCTAAGTGGGTATGTGGTAGGCTAATTTCTTTAACGGTAGCGCCTAGTTTTTCATATTCTTTTATCGTTTCTTGTACGGCTTTTTCAACATCGGCATCTAAGCCTTCGCCAAAGTATTCTTTGGGTAAGCCAATTTTAAGTCCTTGTAGGCTGTTGTTTAGTTCAGCGGTGTAGTCAGGGACTTCCTTATTAATACTGGTTGAATCTTTAGGGTCATGACCGGCGATGGCATTGAGTACCATGGCAGCATCTTCAGCGGTGCGTGTCATCGGGCCGCCTTGATCTAAACTTGATGCAAAGGCGATCATGCCAAAACGAGAAACGCGTCCGTAGGTAGGCTTTAAGCCAGTAATGCCGCAAAGTGCTGCGGGTTGACGGATTGAGCCGCCGGTGTCTGTTCCGGTAGCGGCGGGGGCTAGTCGTGCAGCAACAGCTGCAGCTGAACCACCGGATGAGCCGCCAGGGATGGTGTCAGTATTCCAGGGGTTTTTAACCGGGCCATAAAAACTCGTTTCGTTTGAAGAGCCCATGGCAAATTCATCCATATTGGTTTTGCCTAGGGTAACAGCGCCGGCGTTATTGAGTTTTTCGACAACCGTTGCGTTGTATGGGGCGGAAAAATTATCGAGCATCTTTGAGCCGCAACTGGTTTTTACGCCTTTTGTGCAGAAAATGTCCTTATGCGCGATAGGGATGCCGGTGAGGGCGTTATGCTGCCCTTTGGCAATTTGTGCATCTGCCGCTTTTGCCTGCTCAAGTGCTAATTCTTCGGTAATGGTGATAAAAGAATTTAACTGTGTATCAAGCGATTTAACACGTGATAAAAAGTGTTGTGTTAACTCGGTGCTAGAGATGCTTTTATCTTGTAGTGCTTTGCTGAGTTCAGCGATCGTTTTGTTATGCATGAATTTACCTATTTTATTCGCTATCAATAACTTGTGGAACAATATATAAGCCTGCTTGTGTGTCAGGGGCAATGCTTTGGAACAGTTCCCGTTGATTAGGCTCAGTGACATCATCGATACGTAGTGGCTGTTGCTCATCATAAGGATGCGCAAGTGGCGTAACGTTGCTGGTGTCTACCTGGTTCATTTGTTCAACTAAGTTAAGAATCGTTGATAAATCTTCGCTTAACGGCTGAATATCTTCTTCGGCAATAGCCAAGCTTGCCAAGTGTGCAATTTTTTTAACATCGGATGAATCTAAGCTCATGGGTTGTCTCCATGGGTAACATAAAACGGGCAATTATACCTGAGGAAGTAGTTGTTGTGTCAAGTTGTCGGGATAAGGACGAGTTCGCTGTGTTGAGCGCTCATGTTTTTGTGAAATTTCATTAGTATATTACATGATTATATTGGAATATCTGACCGTAAATCTTGTATGATACAAGCGGGCGTTGGTTGGTTAACTACTCGACGAATGCTTAAAATTAAGTTAAAGTAAGTTAACAAGATCGTTTGTTAACAAAATAATTTTTAAAACAGGAAGATGGGCGCATGCTAAAGATGTTACGAGGCGTTTTTTCGAATGATATTTCGATTGACTTGGGTACAGCAAACACACTGATTTATGTGGTTGAACAAGGTGGTATCGTTTTAAATGAGCCTTCTGTGGTTGCTGTTCGTAAAGATCCCCGCAGTCAAGATAGCGTCGCCGCCGTAGGTTCTGATGCTAAACGCATGTTAGGTCGAACACCGGGTAATATCGTCGCGACAAGACCTTTGAAAGACGGCGTGATTGCTGACTTCCATGTGACTGAAAAAATGCTGCAACATTTTATCCATAAAGTGCACAAAACTAAATTTTTACGCCCTAGTCCTCGTGTTCTTGTTTGTGTACCTTGCGGATCAACGCAAGTGGAGCGTCGTGCCATTAAGGAATCTGCACTGGGTGCGGGTGCTCGTGAAGTGTATTTGATTGAAGAACCTATGGCGGCTGCTATGGGTGCCGGCTTACCGGTTGAAGAAGCCAGTGGTTCCATGGTGGTTGATATCGGTGGTGGTACGACTGAAGTAGCGATTATCTCACTAAACGGTATCGTTTATGCTGAGTCTGTGCGTATTGGTGGTGACCGTTTTGATGAGGCGATTATCAGTTATGTTAGACGTAACTATGGTAGCTTGATTGGTGAAACAACCGCTGAACGTATTAAGCAAGATATTGGCGCCGCTTTCCCTAGCAGTGATATGAAAGAAATTGAAGTACGTGGCCGTAATTTAGCAGAAGGTGTGCCGCGTAGCTTTACACTAAATAGCAATGAAATTTTAGAAGCCCTACAAGAACCTTTATCCGGTATTGTTGGTGCTGTGCGTGCTGCGCTAGAGCAAGCGCCACCTGAATTGGCGGCAGATATTGCTGAGCGTGGTATGGTATTAACGGGCGGTGGTGCTCTATTAAAAGATATTGATCGTTTGTTAATGGAAGAAACTGGATTGCCAGTCGTTATTGCTGAAGACCCATTAACCTGTGTTGCTCGTGGCGGCGGACGTGCACTGGAATTAATGCGTGTTATCGGCAGTGATTTTCTATCAAGGGATTAAAAGAAGGGTGTTTTTCACCCTGACGTCTACCCTGGAGGGACAGTGTCATTAAGCTAATATTCAAAAGCAACCCATTTCCAGGCATGCGAGTTTTTCTTTGTATTTTGCTTTCTATTGCGCTGATCGTGTTGGATCAGCGTTCATTACCTGCGTTTAAAAAACTGCGTGAGAATCTCTCGCTGATTGTTTTACCTGTTCAATATATGGTCGATGCGCCTATCAAGGTAGCTTATTGGTTAAGCGATAGTATGAGCAGCCAGCATCAGTTGCTAGGCGAAAATGCTCGTTTGCGGGCGCATGAGTTGCTGCTTGAGTCTAAGCTGCAAAAATTACTAGCATTAGAGAAGGAAAACGCGCAGCTGCGAGAGCTATTGAAATCATCTTCTCATGTTGGTGGTAAGGTGGTTGTAGCGCAGTTGTTAGCGGTTGCTTTAGATCCTACCCTGCAAACGGTGATTGTTAATCGTGGTACCAAGGATAAAGTGTATATCGGTCAGCCGGTATTGGATGCTTATGGTGTTATGGGGCAGGTAGTTAGTGTTGGTCTTTTGACCAGTCGTGTAATGTTGATTTCTGATGTGAAGAGTGCCATTCCTGTGCAAGATTATCGTAATGGTGTTAGAGCCATTGCGGTTGGTATGGGAAGCTCGGAGAAGCTGAAGTTGATCAATGTGCCAGCCACCAGCGATATTCAGCAAGGTGACTTATTTATTGCCTCTGGTCTGGGTTTACGCTATCCGGTGGGTTACCCGGTTGGTATTGTGTCGGAAATGCATCATGTGCCTGGGGATCGTTTTGCTACCATTATCATGCGACCGCGTGCACATTTAAATCAAACACAGCAGGTATTGCTGGCTTGGCCAAGCAATGCCGGGTTAGCAAAAATTGTACAAAAACAATTAAAAGCCAAATTGATGCCTGAGTGAGGAAGAGATGGAAAGTAGTGGCGGAATCAAAGATTTTTTTGTGATTGGCTTTACCTTTCTGCTCGGCATGATGTTGCTGGCTTTACCTTTGCCTGATTTAATCAGCTGGTTACGGCCCGCGTGGGTGTTTATGATTCTAGTTTTCTGGTTAATCGCGGTTCCTCATAAGGTCGGTATTTTTATTGCCTTTATTGTCGGGTTACTCGTTGATTTGTTGATGGGGAACTTGTTGGGTCAGCATGGGTTAATTTTTGCTTTAACTGCCTATATTATAATCAAATTACACTCGCAAGTGAATAGTTTCCCGCTTTGGCAGCAGGTTTTAATGGTTTTATTTCTGATGCTTATATACTTTTCACTTCAGTATTGGATTATGGCGCTGGCTGGCGTATCATCTGAGACTTGGAGATATTGGCTGCCCATTCTGAGTACGACTATATTGTGGCCGTGGGTATCTATGTTTTTGAAGGCTTATCAGCGGCGGTTTAAAATTAGGTAATGTTTTCTAAGGTTGTTCGTTGTATATTTCGTTGGCTAGGTATTTCAGCAGCTGTATTGATCATTTTTTACGCTGTTCTAATTAATGTCGCCCGAGCAGTCGCGCCTGAACTTAATCACAAAAAACCCTACTTTGAGCACTGGGCCAGCCATATTCTCGGTCGTCCCGTACAAATCCATCAGTTAAGTGTGGGTTGGCGGGGGCTAAATCCAGCGATTAATTTTTCCGACGTTGTGGTGCGCTCGTCACTGACATCGCATCAGCCGTTACAAGAAATCAATAACCTTTCGGTCAGCATTGATGTTTTTCACAGTCTTTTAAATTGGAAGCTGATTCCTGGGCATCTGCAGATATCAGGTACGCGTTTGGCTTTACACGAAATGCCCGACGGCGAGGTGCAGGTTAATGGTATTGTTAATCATATGGGCTTGGGATCGTCGAATATCGGCACCTTACGTGATGTGATGTTGTGGTTTGTCACCAAGCCAGATGTGAATTTGCAGCATATTCAGATTGATTTGCATGAACGAAATGGGCGGTTACTGCGTGCGCGCGATGTAAGTTTTCAAATTAAAAATGGCATGTTGGCGCATCAAATTGTTGGTCAGGGTGTTTTGGTGCAGCGTAAACCGGCTAAATTTCGTTTTGTTGTTGCGTTATCCGATATTGATCTGAAAAAGAAAAAGTTTGATGCCGATGTTTATTTTCATTTTGACCAGTTATTGCTAAGACCATGGTTCCAATCCTCCTACCTTAAAAAGTATTTTTCTGATCTGCATGTAAAAAAAGGACTGATGACGTTGTCTATGTGGTCGCATTGGACGGGAAGTCAGCTAAAGCATGTGCAAACGGAGGTTGATGCAAAAGATATTGAGCTAAGGGCGCCAACGACCAAGCAAAATGTTTTTATTAGCAGGCTCGGGGCTAATTTATACTGGCAAAAGGAGCAGGATGGTTGGCAGTTAAGTGCGGATCATTTGGTGTTAAAAGTTGGTGAAAAGGAATGGCCGGCGCACCAGCTTAGTTTCCGCTATTATAAAACAAAGAATAAATTATTGAAGTTCAGCGGTAAAACGGACGAAGTTAACTTTCATGATTTTCGCGCCTTTGCGAAAGCAACAGGGTTATGGAAAGGCAAACTAAAAAAATGGGGCGAGTCGATTAAGCCACAAGGCGTTTTGCGCGATGTGGTGTTTAATTATGAGGCTTTGCCTAATCACCATTTTAATTATTTTTTACAAACGTATTTTAATGGTTTAGGGTTTAATCATTTTAAACAGGTTCCAGCGCTAAAGAATTTAACAGGGTTTGTACTAGCAACGCCCAAGCATGTTGGGCTTACGCTGGATAGTCGTAACGCGGTGGTAGATATGCCAAAGCAGTTTGCTAAGCCGCTTAGCTTTCAAACGCTGCAAGGTAATGTGGTTTGGGACCAGCAGGTGCCAGGGCAATTTTACTTAAGTGCTACTGACTTACTGATGAACTCGGCGAAATTTAATTTTGCGGGTGATTTTTCACTGAATAAAAAGTCTGCTTCTGCCTCCCCTGTTATTGACTTAAAGGGTCAGTTTTCCGATTCCGATGCAAGTTATTTAAGACGTTTTGTGCCCAAAGATCATATTTCAACTTATTTAAATCAATGGCTATCAAGCGCTTTTGTTAATGGCAAGATTAATGATGGCAGTGTTGTATGGCAGGGGGCTCTTGATCAGTTTCCTTATAAAAACGGTAACGGTCGATTTAAGTTGGCAATGAATCTTGATAATTTTACGCTGCGTTATTCCAAGCATTGGCCTACCATCGAAAATATTTCTGGTCCTTTAATGATTGATGGCAATGGTTTATTTATTAATGTTAAAAAAGCTAAGACGATGAATAATCCTTTGAGCCATATTCGCGTTTTAATCCCCAATATGAAGCATCCTGTTATGACGTTGGATGGTAATGCGGATTCGACATTGGCAAAGGGGTTGTTGTTTTTTAAGCGCACGCCGTTAAAGATGGCAAAGGTGATGAAGAACTGGAAGCTTTCGGGTCCGATGAAGTTTCATATGTATTTAAAACAATTGTTATACAAGAAGGATAAGCCGTCTTTTTTTAATGGGTCTATTGCAGTTGATCATGCAACGTTGCAATATTCAAAGCTTGCACCAAAAGTTACCTCATTGCAGGGGGTGTTGAATTTTAGTGATAGTGGTATGAGCGCTGAAAAGATGACAGGCGTGATGTTGGGGGAACCGTTAAGTGCTAATATCTCAACGGATGTGTCGCAACATGGTGCTCAGTTGGTGCTTCGTTTAGGTGGGAAATTAAACTTTAATACGCTACATCAGTATTATCATTGGGATTTTATGCGCTATGTTAAAGGTGTTAGTAATGTTCGTGGCCTATTAACGGTAGCAGAAAAAGGCGCTGGTGTGGTAAGTAAGCTTTCGTTAATGTCTAATTTAGAAAATACGGCAGTGGATTTCCCCTCTCCTTATCACAAGCTTGCCGGAGACCCTGGTTTTGTAAAGCTTAACTTGGCTTTTGCTACTGATAATAATTTAAATTTGTTGCTAAATTATAATAATTCATTGTCGTTTGCAGGCACTTATTCATTACAGAAAAATACGAATAAGCTGATGTCTGGTGAATTGCGCCTTGGTAAGGCGCAAGCACAGCTGCAAACAACGCCGGGCTTGCTGATTGATGGGTACTTGCCGCAGTGGGATTGGAATGTTTGGAAGCCTTATTTTGCTAACCTCTATCCGAGTAATCGTCAGCGCGCAGGAGAGGGTGAGACAGGCTCCTGTTTAGATATCTTACGTGAAGTTGATCTTGAAGTTGGAAAAGTTAATTGGATGGATGTCCCTTTTGGGCATGCTTACTTTACGTTGAAGTCGTTAAAGAATCGTTGGCAAGTGTTTATCGATAACGCCTATGTGAAAGGTAAAATTCTTATTCCAACATCCCAAAATCATCGGTGGGATGCTAGTTTTGATCGTTTATGGATTCCCAACAAAGGTGGATTTTCCAGCAAAAATAAAAAGCATATTATTAAAAAAATTAGTCCGTTGACATTGCCGAGTTTTCACTTTGAATGCAGTGATTGCCGGTATCGAAAGCATAACTTGGGTAAAATATACATTGATGCGCAAAAACGTAAGACAGGCTTGTTATTTAATAAGTTTGATATTTGGAATGCGTTATTTTCTTTAAAGGCTACTGGGAAATGGAATTGTATTGGTGCAAAATGCCTTTCTTCATTTTCAGGTGATTTTTCCAATAGTGATATTGGTAAGTTTTTAACGACTTGGCAGTTAACCAAAGCGGTCAACGAGGGTAAAGGTGACGCCCATTTTGATTTGCACTGGCAAGGTTCGCCCTATGAATTTGCGGTAAAGACTTTGTCTGGTAAATTGAGTCTTAATTATCGCTATGGTCGCATTGTAAACCTGTCACGCTCCACAGAGTCAAAATTGGGTTTTGGGCGCGTGTTAAATTTATTAAGTGTGCAGTCATTGCCGCAAAATGTTTTTACGGGTTTTTCTCATTTATCCAAAAAGGGTTTCCGCTTTAATGTATTAAAAGGTGATTTTACGATTGCCGGCGGGCGAGCAAGAACTGAAAACGCTGCCGTTGTAGGTCCGGTTGCCTGGGTGCAAATGCAAGGCTTGCTTGACTTGGTTAAAGAAAAATATGATTTTAAAATGCAGGTGGTGCCAAATGTAAGCTCAAGTTTACCGCTTATCGTTGGTTTGGCTGGGGGACCTGTAGCTGGAGCCATTGCGTGGGTGGTGAATAAAATTATTGAGATGCCCTTGGGCAAGGTGGCACAGACTAATTACCTGGTTACTGGTTCGTGGAAAGATCCTAAGATTACAAAGTATAAGCCAAAAGAAAGTAGTCATTTATAAAGTCCCCAGCAGGAATTAAAGTATTTAAAAAATTTTAGATAGGACACAATATGAATAATATTATTGCAGAAGCTGAAAAATTATTGTTATCAGCTGCAAATCTAAATGAGCATAGTTTGGAATCTGTTATTGGGCAAGCGATGGGGTCGGCTATCGATGATGCGGATATTTATTTGCAAAGTACGCAAGAAGAGGGTTGGTTTTTAGAAGATGGTATCGTTAAGAGCGGCAATTTCAGTATCAATCGTGGTTTTGGTTTGCGCGTCTTAAGCGGTGAAAAAATTGGCTTTGCTTATGCGGATCATATTGATACGAAAACACTTACCCAGGCTGCACAAGCAGCAAAAAGCATTGTTCATAGTGGTGAGTCGAAAGCCGTTTCCTTGGCAAGTGGCCATCAGCCGGTTGGCTTGTATCCTGATTTAAATCCACTTTCTTCATTAACAGAGCGGGATAAAATTTCTTTATTGCAAGAGATAGATCAGTATGCGCGTTCTATTGATAGTCGTGTTAAACAGGTCTTTGTTAATTTATCAGGCGAGTACGATACTGTTTTAATGATGAGTGGTGAAGGGCGTTTAATTGCTGATGTTAGACCGCTTGTTAATATGATGGTCTCGGTCATTGTGGAAGACAATGGAAGTCGTGAGCGTGGTTCAGCCGGCGGCGGCGGTCGTGCAGGTTATGAAATTTTAACGGCAAGTGGTATGGCTAAGCACTATGCCGAAGAGGCGGTGCGACGTGCGTTATTAAACTTAAAAGCTATACCGGCTCCTGCAGGCAGCATGCCAGTTGTTTTAGGTTCTGGCTGGCCAGGTGTTTTATTGCATGAGGCTGTGGGGCATGGTTTAGAAGGTGATTTTAATCGTAAAGGCAGTTCTGCTTTCAGTGGGCGTTTAGGCGAACAGGTAGCCTCTAGCTTATGTACGATTGTTGATGATGGTACGATTCCTGGGCGTCGTGGATCGTTAACAGTTGATGATGAGGGCACTGAATCGCAAAACACCGTGCTGATAGAAAACGGTATTTTAAAAAATTATATGTTAGATAAACATAACGCCAAGCTGATGGGAATGGTTTCTACCGGTAATGGTCGTCGAGAGTCCTACGCACACCTGCCTATTCCACGAATGACAAATACCTATATGTTAGCCGGTGAGCATGATCCAGATGAAATTATTCGTTCCGTTGATAAGGGTATTTATGCCGTTGATTTTTCCGGCGGGCAGGTTGATATCACGTCAGGCAAGTTTGTCTTTACCACCAGTGAGGCCTATTTAATTGAGAATGGCAAGGTGACAACGCCCGTTAAGGGGGCAACCTTAATTGGTAATGGTCCCGATGTATTAACACGTGTTTCGATGGTGGGTAATGACTTGGCATTGGATAGTGGTATTGGTAGTTGTGGAAAAGATGGGCAAAGCGTACCTGTTGGCGTTGGCCAGCCCACCTTGAAGGTGAATGAATTAACAGTGGGTGGTGTAAAAAATTAATGAGTTGACAGTGGCTTTTGCCACTTGGTATAAACTCAATGACATGGAGTCCATGAAAAAAAAATTATACTACTGAGAGGGAAATATGACCAAGCAAGAGTTGATTGATGCAATGGCAGATGCTGCTGATATTTCTAGAGCAGCGGCGCAACGTGCCCTAGAAGCTTTTACTGATACGGTGACAGATGAGCTAACTAAAGGAAATGATGTTCCTTTGGTTGGTTTTGGCAATTTTACGGTGAGCCATCGGGCAGCACGTAAAGGGCGTAATCCACAAACAGGTGCTGAACTTGATATTCCAGCTTCTATTGTTGCTCGCTTTAAGCCAGGAAAGAAACTAAAAGACGCAATAAATAAAAATACTGAAAATGTAGAATAGGTCTTGATTAACGAATCTTTTTAAGCTATCTTGTTCGCCCTAGTGACAACTGACAAAACTAGGGCGATTTCAAATTATACAATTGAAATCCCTGTTTTAGATCAGTTTGTGGGTGCTTAGCTCAGCTGGGAGAGCGTCGCCCTTACAAGGCGAATGTCGGGGGTTCGATCCCCTCAGCACCCACCATTGCGGAGTGGTAGTTCAGCTGGTTAGAATCCCGGCCTGTCACGCCGGTGGTCGCGGGTTCGAGTCCCGTCCACTCCGCCAAATTCTCGAAAGCTCAGCGATGCTGGGCTTTTTTTTTGGCTGCAAATAGGTCCTTGCTATCCTGTTGTGCAAATTATCTGCTAATTTTGCTCTAAGGTGCCCCGGGTTGTAAGAGAGCGCTTTGGGTATGTGTTTATTCTGATCATCGAGGCTATCAAAGGAAGCTTTTGTTAAGGTGGATAATCTTTTATACTAAGCCGCTGATTTCTGTATAACTCTAATGGAAGATTTGCGCGCTAATGCGGAACTCCTGAATAAATAATAGGTTGAAAAAATGTTACAAAAGATGCATGAGCATATTAAAGGCTGGGTTGCTACTGTTGTATTGGTAGCGGTTTGTCTAGCATTTTTATTCTTTGGGATTGAATATTATGTTGGTAATTCGGGTTCCGGTGGTGGAAAAGTTGCAGCCAAGGTTAATGGTGACAAAATTACTACTGACCAGGTGAATAAGCAGTTTCGACGTTTGCAAAGACAGTATTCAGCAGCTGGTCATGCATTAACAGAAGATGTAAACGCACAATTAAAAGATATGGCGTTACAGCAATTGATCGCGCAGCGTGCGTTGACAAAAGCAGCGAAGGATTATGGTTTTATTGCTTCGAAGACGCAAGTGGATAACCTTATTATGAGTACACCGTTATTCCAAGAAAAAGGTGTTTTTTCACCACAGCGCTTTAAGCAATTTTTGTTTTCAAGTGGTTTGACGGAAAACCAATTTGTGCAGCAGCTATCTCAGGAAATGATGATTAACCAGATAGCCAATAGCCTGGCATCAACGGCATTTGTTTTGCCTGGTGAGTTGGAAAGCTATTATGACGCATTGTATCAACGACGCAGTTTCTCCTATTTGTTATTGCAAGGGGCTGATTTTGCCAAGCAGGTAACAGTAGGTGATAAAGAAATCCAGGCTTATTATCAAAACCATAAAGAAGATTTTAGAGTGCCTGAGAAGGTGAGCATTCAGTACTTGCAGTTGTCGCCGCTATCAGTGAGCCAATCGGTAAAGGTTGAGGATGCTCAGTTAAAACAGTACTACGAAGATAATATTGGTAATTATCGTCGCCCTATCATATGGAAGGTTGAGCGCGTTTTTATCCCTATTCCTGCCAATGCAACCCCTAAGCAAATTGAAACAGTGAAGGGCAAGGTGCGCAATTGGGTGGTTAGTTTAAAGAAAGGCGAAAAATTTTCTGACTTAATGAAAGAGCAGGAAGGTATCACGCAAGAATTAAGTGAGAATCAGATTGCTGGTCCGTTAGCGCAGGCATTAAAGTCTCTAAAGCCTTCACAAGTATCAGCACCCATTCAAACAAAAGAAGGCTACAGTATTGTGCGTTTGTTGTCAGTGCAACCAGCATCGACATTGCCGTTTGAAAAAGTGAAGCTACAAATTAAGAAAATGTTAGTGGAGCAAAAAACACAAGCGTTAATGTCGCAATTAAATGACAAGTTGTCTCAATTAACGTACATGAATCCTGGTAGTTTAGAGCCAGCAGCAAAGGCTTTAAAGGTTAAGTTGCAAACAACACCGTTATTTACTAAGCAGGGGGATAAGAAAGGCCTTATTGCCGACCCGAAAGTGATTGCCGTTGTCTTTAGTGATGATGTGTTAAAGCAAGGAAATAATAGCAACCCTGTGGTGCTTAAAGACGGTAGCGTTGTTGTGCTTCGTGTTAAGGAGCGCAAGCCAAGTCATATCCCGCCCCTAAGCGACTTAAAGGATAAAATTAAGGAGCAGTTAACGAATAAGTTAGCGCAAGCGAAAGCAGCCTTGCTTGCGAATACCATTCAAGCGGAGTTGCAAAAAGGTGGCTCTGCTGATGATGTGTTGCAGCAGCATAATTTAACATGGAAAAAGAACAGTGATATTGCCCGTAAAGATAAGACGGTTAAGCCTCTTTTATTAACGGCGGTATTTTCTAAGTTATCGATGGAGAAAGGGCATAAGATTGCTACCGTAGCGTTGACAGATGGTGATGTGGCGGTTGTAAAACTAGATGCAGTTAACAAGCCTGACTTTGCTAAAGTGTCTGCGGGTAAAAAGCAAGCCCTGAAAATAAAGCTGCAGCAATACGCTGGGCGTTTAGAGTATCAGCTGTATGTTCATAGTGTAAAACAGAATACGAAAATAAAGCAGTTTTCAAAGTAGGATCCGCATAATGGCGTCAGGTGGGAGCTTGGCGCCTTTTTCATGCTTATATGGAATTAAATCCCATATATGAAAAACCATAAAAAAACATTTTTGCCATATATGGTTTTTGCAAAAATAAGTGTGGAAGAAATGCCTTAATCCTTAAAAAAATGCATGTTTTTTTAAGAAACCTTTGTTTTTACCCTTTTAATCTTTCTTCAGTATGCTATGATTCTTTAACTCTTTCCGACAAATCTTCCCAATAAAGACCAAAAAATAATCTTGTGAGACATTTGCCTTACCATATGTGGGTATTCTCCTTCGTTTTCGTCAGTTTTCTCATCTAAAATTTGCTCCTTAATTTCAGGATTAAAATTAACTCATTGATTTTTATGCTTATATTATTGTTTCGCGTATAGTGGGGCGGCCAGTGTTCTTTTTATAATCTGTTTTGGGTTTGTCGCAATGTTCATATATGTTATCTTTAAGTTCCCTTTTATGGGAAGTGTGAGCATTTAGAAGCACTGATTGACAAGGATGTCAGGCATACTCGGGAGAGTGTGGAAACAAGGATGTTTTCAGTGAGTGATAAATGCTAGCCAAGGATTGAACACCCTTGGCAAAGAGGTAGTCTACGGTCTGTTTAGCATGGACGCTATCGGGGAGCAAGGAAGCTCCTCCAGACCCATCAAGTTAGTGCCTGAGGACCGCGTTAATCACGGTCCTTTTTTTTTGCTTTTTGTAATATCCCAATGATTCCTATAGAATTGCCTCCTAAACATATGAGTGAGGTGCTATATGCGTCGACCATTAGTAGCAGGCAATTGGAAAATGAATGGCTCCCGCGAGAGTGTCAAAGACCTATTAAATGCTTTAAAACAAGGATGTGAGCGGGTGGAAGATGCTGAGTTGGCTGTTTTTCCGCCTTATGTCTTTTTGCCGCAATGTGAGCAGGAGTTACTAAGGACTCAGATCGCCTTTGGTGCTCAGAATTTGAGCGATAAAGACAGTGGTGCTTTTACGGGTGAAGTTTCAGCGCAGATGCTACTCGACTTTCATTGTACCTATGTCATTATTGGTCATTCTGAACGTCGACAGCTGTTTGGTGAGACCAATGCGTGTATTGCTAGCAAAGTCAGCAAGGCGTTGGCGTGTGGTTTAAAACCAATACTTTGTGTAGGCGAGACAGAACAAGAAAGAGAGCAGGAACAAACGTTGAAGGTTGTTGAACAACAGCTTGTTTCTGTGTTAGATTTGCCCGAGCTTGCGGAAGATTTGTCACCGTTAGTGATTGCTTATGAGCCTGTATGGGCAATTGGCACGGGTAAGGTGGCAACACCGGAACAAGCACAAGATGTGCATGCTTTTATAAGGGCGCAGTTACGTGGTAAAAGTGCAGCTTTAGCAGAGAGCGTAAGAATTTTATACGGCGGCAGTGTGAAGCCTGGTAATGCAGAACAAATATTTGCCATGCCAGATATTGATGGTGCGTTAGTTGGAGGGGCATCATTAGATGCCGATCAATTTTTAGAAATAGGTATGATATGCAACAGTTAGTTTTAATAATTCATGTTTTGGTCGCGGTAGCATTGGTGTCACTGGTGTTATTACAACATGGCAAAGGTGCTGATGTCGGTGCTTCTTTTGGCAGCGGCTCTTCTAATACAATGTTTGGTAGTGCTGGTCCCGCTTCTTTTATGATGAAATTAACCGCCATATTAGCTGCGATCTTTTTTGCAACCAGCATTGGTTTGGGGTACATTATGTCGCACGAGCAGCGTCAGACCTCATTGAGCAGTTTAAGTGCTTCAGCACTGCAGCAACATGCTTCAAATACTACGCCAGCAAATAAAAAATAAAGCCGAAGTGGTGGAATTGGTAGACACGCTGTCTTGAGGGGGCAGTGGCGAAAGCCGTGCCGGTTCAAGTCCGGCCTTCGGCACCACAAAATATCATGATATACTGATACTTAGGAATAGCGCGAAAATGGTCTATTTAGTGGAGTTTTGTACATGTTGACCAACTATTTTCCTGTTTTAGTTTTTATAGTCATAGGGATTGTGATTGGCATAATTCCACTGACTCTTGGTTGGATAATGGGTAAACGAAAACCCTATAAAGCCAAGGCTTCACCTTATGAATGTGGCTTCGAAGCATTTGATGATGCGCGCATGCCTTTTGATGTTCGTTTTTATTTAGTTGCTATTCTTTTTATCATTTTTGATTTAGAAACTGCTTTTTTATTTCCGTGGGCAGTAGTTCTGCGGCACATCGGTTGGATTGGATTTTGGGCGATGATGTTTTTTCTTGCCATTTTGGTGGTTGGATTTGTTTACGAATGGAAGCGCGGTGCATTAGAGTGGGAATAAGCACGTTGCAAAAAAGGGTGTAATAAATGCAATTTGAAGCGGAATTAAATAAACAAGGTTTCTTGCTTACTACAGTTGAAAAAGTATCCAGTTGGGCGCGTGGTAATTCCTTGTGGCCGATGTCATTTGGCTTGGCTTGTTGTGCCGTTGAAATGATGCATTGTGCTGCTTCGCGTTATGATATGGATCGATTTGGTGCCGGCCTTTTTCGTCCTAGTCCACGTCAATCAGATTTAATGATTGTGGCAGGCACATTAACCAATAAAATGGCACCCGCATTACGTAAAGTTTATGATCAAATGCCTGAGCCTCGTTGGGTTATTTCCATGGGGTCGTGTGCGAATGGTGGTGGTTACTATCATTATGCCTATTCTGTCGTGCGTGGTTGTGATCGTATTGTTCCAGTGGATGTTTATGTGCCAGGTTGTCCGCCGACGGCTGAAGCGCTGATGTATGGTTTTATTCAACTACAAAATAAAATAAAACGTAGCTCTGTGATTGAGCGAAAGGGTTAGGGTTATTCAGTGACAGATGAGTCAAAGGCCTTATTAGAAATTATAAATAAGCGATTTTCTTCGCACATTCAGACGGCTTTTATAGCGCAAGATAATATGGTGACGGTAGAGCTTGATGGCGATAATTTATTATCAGTCTGTAAGGCTTTGCATGATGAGTCGGCGTTTGATTTTAAAATGTTGATTGATGTTTGTGGCGTTGATTATGCTGATTATGGCAGCAGTGAATGGCGCACCGAGGAAACAACCACCAATGGCTTTAGTCGTGGTGTTGAGCATGGTGTTGATGTTGAAAGAAAGCGTGTGTGGGAAAAACCCCGTTTTGCTGCAGTCTATCATTTGCTCTCAATAAGTCAAAATCAATATATTCGTTTACGCGTTTTTATCGAAGAAGAGACGTTAACGGTTCCCTCCGTTATTGAAATTTGGAATGCAGCCGATTGGTATGAGCGTGAAGCTTTCGATTTATATGGTATTATTTTTGAAGGGCATCCTGATTTGCGACGATTACTAACAGACTATGGTTTTGTTGGTCATCCTTTTCGCAAAGACTTCCCATTAATTGGTGAGGTTGAATTGCGTTATGATGCGTTACAAGCGCGCTGTGTTTATGAGCCGGTTAGTATACAAGAAAGGGTGTTAGTACCAAGAGTGATTCGTAGCGATAATCGTTATCGTAATGGTAGTAGTAAAGAGGAAACCGATGCCTGAAGTTCGCAATTACACATTTAATTTTGGTCCGCAGCATCCCGCGGCGCATGGTGTGTTACGCTTGATTGTCGAAGTCGATGGTGAAGTGATACAGCGCATGGATCCTCATATTGGTTTATTGCATCGCGCGACGGAAAAGTTAGCGGAGAGCAAACCTTATAATCAAAGCATTGGTTATATGGATCGCTTAGATTATGTATCGATGATGTGTAATGAGCATGCATATGTTATGACCATCGAGAAGTTGTTGGGCATTAAAGTGCCTATCCGCGCACAGTATATTCGCGTCATGTTCGACGAAGTTACCCGCATTTTGAATCATTTATTGTGGTTAGGCGCCCATGCTTTGGATTGTGGTGCGATGACCGTTCTGCTTTATACGTTTCGTGAACGTGAAGATTTGCTCGATTGCTATGAAGCGGTATCGGGTGCGCGTATGCACGCAACGTATTATCGTCCCGGTGGTGTTTATCGTGATCTTCCCGATTCAATGCCGCAGTACAAGCCTTCGCGTTGGCACAATAAACGCCAAGTAAAGAAAATGAATAAAAATCGACAAGGTTCCTTATTGGATTTTCTGGAAGATTTTATCAAGCGCTTTCCTAAACATATTGATGAATACGAGACCTTGTTAACTGAGAATCGTATTTGGAAACAGCGTACTGTCGGTATTGCCGCAGTATCGCCAGAACGTGCTTTAAATTTAGGTTTTACTGGACCGATGTTGCGTGGTTCTGGCGTTGAATGGGATTTAAGGAAAAAACAACCTTATGCTGTTTACGATCAATTAGACTTTGATATTCCTGTGGGTACAACGGGTGATTGTTATGATCGCTATTTAGTACGTGTTGAGGAAATGCGCCAATCAGCGCGTATCGTGCAACAGTGCATCGATTGGCTGCGTAAAAATCCTGGCCCAGTGATGTCTGATCAACATAAGGTGACCCCGCCCAAACGTGAAGCGATGAAAGAAGATATGGAGTCTTTGATTCATCACTTTAAACTGTTTACGGAAGGTTATTGTGTCCCAGAAGGTGAGGCATACGCCAAAGTTGAACATCCGAAGGGAGAATTTGGCACCTATATTGTTTCCGATGGTGCGAATAAACCTTATCGTTTAAAAATTAGGGCGGCGTGTTATCCGCACTTAGCGGCAATGAATGAAATGTGTAAAGGCCATATGATTGCTGATTTAGTTGCGGTGATATCCAGTATTGATGTGGTATTTGGTGAGGTGGATCGGTAATGACCGAGAAGACAACAGAAAAATTTATACTATCCGATGCGGTGAAAAAGGAAATTGATCACTGGCTGTTGAAGTATCCGAAAGACCAAAAGCAATCGGCGGTGGTAGCTGCTTTGTTAGCAACGCAAAAGCAAAACGATGGCTGGTTAAGTGATGCCGCAATGAACGCGGTAGCAGAATATTTAGATTTGCCACCGATTGTCGTGTATGAAGCGGCAACGTTTTACGATATGACAAACTTAAAGCCCATCGGTAAAAATAAAATTAGTCTCTGTATGAATGTAGCTTGCATGCTTAGAGGCAGTGATGAAATTGGCGAATGTTTGAAGAAACGTTTAAAGATTGATTTTGGTGAAACAACCGAAGATGGCAAGTTTACCTTGCATGCAGTTGAATGTATGGCCGCTTGTGCTGGAGCACCGATGTGTCAGATCAACGACCAAGCCTATCATGAGAATTTAACGGCAGAAAAAATGCTAGCCATAGTTGACGAATTAGATAAAGAGGGAGGTAGCAATGCGTAATCTGGTTTGCTATCGCACCTTAGAGCACGATGAGCCATGGTCGCTAAAGACCTATGAAAGTGTTGGTGGTTATAAAGTTCTTCGTAAAATTTTAAAAGAAAAAACACCGCCTGAAGATATTATCGCTGAATTAAAGGCCTCTTCTTTGCGCGGACGCGGGGGTGCTGGTTTTCCCACGGGCTTAAAGTGGAGCTTTGTCTCTCGCGATATGCCGGGGGAAAAATACGTTATTTGTAATTCCGATGAAAGTGAACCAGGCACGTGTAAAGATCGCGATATTTTACGTTTTAATCCTCATCAGTTGCTTGAAGGATTGGCGATTGCTTGTTATACCTTGGGCGCGGGTGTTGCTTACAATTTTTTACGCGGCGAATTTTGGGAACCGTTCAACCGTTGTGAAGCGGCTTTAAAGGAAGCACGTGACGCAGGTTATATCGGTAAGGATGTTTTTGGTTCTGGCATTGATATCGAAATTTTTAATCATACCAGTGCGGGAGCTTATATTTGCGGTGAAGAAACAGCCTTAATGAATTCCTTGGAAGGTAAAAAAGGCATGCCAAGATTTAAGCCGCCTTTTCCGGCTAACTTTGGTTTATATGGTCGTCCAACCAATGTGAATAATACTGAAACCTATGCCTCTGTGCCGGTTATCCTAGAAAAAGGTGGAAAGTGGTTTGCAGATTTGGGTAAGCCCAAAAACGGTGGTACCAAGATCTTTTCTATTAGTGGCCATATTGAAAAACCCGGTAACTACGAAATTCCCATGGGAACGCCGTTTGCAGAATTGCTGGAAATGGCCGGTGGTATGTTAAATGGGGCAAAATTAAAAGCGGTTATCCCTGGTGGTAGCTCGATGCCAGTTTTACCTGCCGATATTATTATGAAAACCGATATGGACTTCGATGGTTTAATGGCGGCAGGCTCAATGTTAGGCTCTGGTGGCGTTATGGTTATGGATGAGTCCACCTGTATGGTTAAAGTATTAGAGCGCATTTCAAGATTTTATATGCATGAATCCTGTGGTCAATGTACACCGTGTCGTGAAGGTACCGGTTGGATTTATCGTTTGGTGCATCAAATTGAAAGCGGTAAAGGCACAAAGAATGATTTGGAACAATTACGACGCGTTGCTAAAGGCATTGAAGGTCGTACCATTTGTGCGTTTGGTGAAGCAGCCGCCTGGCCGGTTTCAGGTATGTTGCGTCATTTTTATGAAGAATTTGAATACCATGTTGAGCATGGTAAATGTATGGTAAGTGCTTAAATATAAGTACTGTCATTAGAGTCACTGGATTTTGTGGTTAAGCCACAGTATAAAGAGCGAAAAACAAGGGCTGAAAAGCTTATGGTTGAGTTAGAAATTGATGGCAAGAAAGTCTCGGTCCCTGATGGAAGTACCATCATTGAGGCGGCTGATCAGCTGGGCGTGTATATTCCACGTTTTTGTTACCACAAAAAATTATCGATTGCGGCTAACTGTCGCATGTGTTTAGTTGAAGTTGAAAAAGTTAATAAACCTCTGCCAGCCTGTGCTACACCGGTTACTCCAGGTATGGTGGTGATGACGCGTTCGCAAAAAGCGATGGATGCTCAACGTTCGGTGATGGAGTTTTTACTGATTAACCACCCGTTGGATTGCCCGATCTGCGACCAAGGTGGCGAATGTGAACTACAAGATTTATCGATGGGTTTTGGTCGTTCTTATTCTGAGTACGATGAACCAAAGCGTGCCGTTGCCGGTAAGGATATTGGTGCTTTAATTGAAACGGAAATGACGCGCTGTATTCATTGCACGCGCTGTGTTCGTTTTGGCGAAGAAGTTGCGGGTCTGCGTGAGATGGGCGCAACGGGCCGCGGTGAACACATGGAAATTGGTACCTATGTACAACACTTTTTACAGTCTGAAGTCTCCGGTAATATTATTGATCTTTGCCCAGTAGGTGCATTGACTAATAAGCCTGCTCGTTACGAAGGGCGAAGCTGGGAATATCGTGAACATCCAACCATTGCACCGCATGATTGTGTTGGTGCTAATATTTTTGTTCATAGTCGCGGTCGTCAATTAATTACCGAACGCAATGTGATTCGTGCTGTACCACGAGAATGTGAGTCAATTAATGAAACGTGGGCAAGCGATCGTGACCGTTACAGCGTTCATGGTCTATATGATAAGTCGCGTGTTTATAAACCACGAATGAAGAAAAATGGCCAGTGGATTGAGGTTGACTGGGAGCGCGCTTTACTTGAAATTGCCGATCGTACGCGCTGTATTGTCAACGAGCAGGGGGCAGATCAAATAGCTGGGTTAGCTTCGCCGAGCTCAACGGCGGAAGAATTATTTTTATTACAGAAATTAATACGTGCCTTAGGCAGTCATAATGTCGATCATCGTTTACGGCAACAAGATTTTAGTGATCAGGATTTATTGCCTTCTTTTCCTGGTTTAAATACCAAGATTGCTGATATTGAAAGCCTAAATGCGGTCTTATTAATTGGTTCTAATATTCGCTTTGAACAACCTTTAATTGCTCATCGTATTAATAAAGCGGTTGCCGATGCTGCTGATGTGATGGCAGTGAATTCAGTAGATTATCCTTTTGCTTTTCCAGTCAAAGATAAAATGATTGTTTCACCGGCGAATATGGTGGAAGCGGTTGCACAAATTGCCAAGGCGTTAGCAGATTTAAGTAAAGAGTCGGTTAAAGAACTTGCGAAAGTGAAACCCAGTGATGCTGCAAAAGCAATCGCGAAAAAATTACATGAGGCAGAAAAGCCCGCATTATTTTTAGGTCAGCAAGCTTGGCAGCATGAAAATGCGGCAGAGATTCGCTCTTTAGCACATGTTATTGCGCGCTTAAGTGGTGCGACGGCTAATATACTGACAACGGGCGCCAATTCAGCAGGTGCTTGGCTAGCAGGTGCTGTGCCTCACCGCAGTGCAGCGGGCGGAACAGTTGCTGCAAATGGTAAAAATGCCAAAGAATTATTAACCTCTCATCCAGTTAGAGCCTATTTTCTTTTAAATATCGAGCCTGAATTTGATACAGCTTATCCAGCACAAGCCTTGGAAGCATTGAAAAAAGCCGGCTTAGTGGTTTGCGTCAGTTCGTTTTCTTCACCGACAATGGAGTCTTACGCTGATTTTATTTTGCCTTTAGCTGTTTTTACTAAAACGCCAGGTTCTTATGTGAACGCTGAAGGTAAGTGGCAGTCATTTGCTGCGGTTAGCCCACCTTACCATGAAGCAAAGCCAGGCTGGAAAATTTTACGTGTATTAGCAAACTTTTTAGAGCTAGAAGGTTTTAACTATAAAACAGCACACGAAGTACAAGATGAATTAAAACATCTTGTTGAAGCGATGCCAAAGGTTGAGCGTGATGAGCATGCGATACCGAAAGTAGTGGCTAGTGATGCCTTAACACGCTTTGCGCCATGGCCGATTTACCGTGTGGATGCATTGGTGCGTCGATCTGCACCGTTGCAAGAAGCGGGATTACAAGTACAGCCTTATGTGGTATTAAATAGTGCAACGGCTGCAACATTAGGGTTTGATGAAGGTGATGCGGTTAAAGCAACACAAGGTGATTCCAGTTTAACTTTACCATTAGCGATTAATGATAGCCTGGCTGACAATACAGTAATGATTCAGTCAGGTCTTGAAGAAACAGCGGGTTTTGGTCAAGCGGAAGCACCGATTACTTTAGAGCGGGGGAACTAGTGGGCGATCAAATAATCACTCTGATTTGGACGATTGTTAAAATAATCTTTATTTTAATTCCGTTAGTTGTTTGTGTTTTATTGGTGACTTTAGGTGAGCGTAAGATCATCGGCTCTATGCAAATTCGTAAAGGTCCCAATCGCGTTGGTTTATTCGGTATTTTGCAGCCAGTGGCTGATGCGTTTAAACTGATGCGTAAAGAAATTATTATTCCTAGCGCCTCTAACCGTTATCTCTTTATTATTGCACCGATATTATCGATTGCTCCTGCTTTAGCTGCTTGGGCAGTGATTCCCTTTGCCAAGGGTTGGGTGTTGGCCAATGTTAATGCGGGTGTTTTGTATCTATTTGCGATGGCCTCATTGGGTTTGTATGGCATCTTGATTGCTGGTTGGGCGTCTAACTCCAAGTATGCTTTTTTTGGTTGTTTGCGTGCTTGTGCGCAAGTGGTTTCTTATGAAATTGCCATGGGTTTTGCTTTAGTCGGCGTGCTGCTCGCGGCAGGTACGATGAACTTATCGCAGATTGTGATGCATCAAGGTGGTGGTTTTTGGCATTGGTATTGGCTGCCATTATTACCATTGTTTGTTGTTTATTGGATTTCTGGTGTAGCTGAAACGAACCGTGCGCCATTTGATGTTGCTGAAGGTGAATCTGAAATTGTTGCCGGTTTCCATGTTGAATATTCCGGGATGGGATTTGCGGTTTTCTTTTTAGCTGAATACGCCAATATGGTTTTGATTTCGTCGATTGCTACCGTGCTTTTTTTAGGTGGCTGGTTGTCACCGTTCCAAGGCATCCCGGTAATTGGCCCAGCATTGGCTTGGGTCCCAGGTGTTATCTGGTTCGTGATTAAAATGGCGATGTTTATTTTCTTGTATTTTTGGATGAGAGCGACGTTTCCTCGCTATCGTTATGATCAGTTGATGCGTTTAGGTTGGAAGGTGTTAATTCCTGTAACCTTGGTTTGGATTGTGGTAGTAGCATTGGCTGTGCAGTTCCATATTGGATATTGGTTTAGGTGAGTATGATGCAGAAAATAAAACGACTTATTAAAAGTTTTACGCTCTGGGAATTATTGAAAGGTCTCAAACTGACGCTGCGTTATTTCTTTAAGCCCAAGATTACGGTGCAGTATCCTGAAGAAGAAACACCGAGCTCTTTTCGTTTTCGTGGTATGTTGGCGCTACGGCGTTACCCCAATGGTGAAGAGCGTTGTATTGCGTGTAAATTATGTGAGGCGGTTTGCCCAGCTTGTGCGATTACCATTGAAGCAGGCCCACGGCAAAGTGACGGCTCGCGCCGTACAACGCGTTACGATATTGATGCCTTTAAGTGCATTAACTGTGGATTTTGTGAAGAAGCGTGTCCGGTGGACTCGATTGTGGTTACACCTGAAATGCATTATCACCTCGAAAACCGCGGTGACAATATTTTAACAAAAGAAAAGCTCTTGATGATTGGTGATCTGTACGAAGAACAGCTTGCCAAGGATCGAGAAAAAGATAAAAAGTATCGATAGCAACTTATATGTCATTCCGGTGAAAGCCGGAATCCAGTTGTTGAAATTGGATCCTAGCTTTGTTTGCAATAACAAGCTTATTGGTCAAGCTAGGATTAGATAAAAGATGAGTCGTTATTAGTACTGATAGTTTAAGGGGGAACAATGTTTCCAATATACCAAGTCGTGTTTTTTGTGTTTGCGATTATCGCGATAGCCGCTGCTACCATGGTGGTTTTTTCACGTAACCCGGTACGCGCTATTCTCTTTTTAGTGTTAACCTTTTTTGCGAGTGCCGTTTTATGGATGATGTTACAAGCAGAATTCTTGGCGCTGGTATTAATTTTTGTTTATGTTGGTGCAGTCATGACCTTGTTCTTATTTGTTGTCATGATGTTGAATATCGACTTATCGCGTTTGAAAGAAAAGTTTGTTCGTTATTTGCCATTTGGTTTGTTAGCTTTAATTCTTTTAGTGGGCTTGATGGCTTTTGTTGCTTCGCCGGAGCATCTGGGCGCACTTGGTCTTACCCACTTAGAGCGCTTTGGTCCTGAATACAGCAATACTAAAGTGATGGGCATGTTGCTTTATACCGATTTTCTCTACCCCTTTGAACTTGCAGCAGTTATTTTACTGGTGGCGATTATTTCCTCCATAACCTTGGTGTTTAATGGTCGGCGTAAAGATGCTAAAGGACAGGATGTGTCTAAACAGCATCAAGCAAGTAAGAAAGGGCGTTTACGCGTTGTTAAGATGAAGGCAGATAAATCATGATACCGTTAAGTTATTATTTAATATTAAGTGCTTTTCTTTTTGGTCTAGGGTTTGTGGGTATTATTATTAACCGCAAAAACTTGATTGTGTTATTAATGTGTATCGAATTAATGCTGCTTGCTGTCAACACCAACTTCGTTGCCTTTGCTTCTTATCTGCAGGCGGCAGTGGGTGAGGATTATGTTTTCTTTATTTTAACGGTCGCTGCTAGTGAGTCAGCTATTGGCTTAGCGATATTGGTGCTGCTGTACCGACGTCGTGGCAGTATTAATGTCGATGATATGAATATTTTAAAGGGTTAAATCGTGCAAGCATCCTTACTACATCTTACATTGGTTACCTTATTTGCCCCGTTTGTCGGCTGTTTGATAGCAGGTTTAGGCGGCAAAGCGGTTGGGCGACGCGGGGCGCATTGGGTGACGATTACCTTAATGGTTGTCTCCTTTTTAAGTGCGGGAATGCTTTTTAAACTGGTTGCTATTGATGGTTTTAGTTTAAATACCGTGCTTTATACGTGGGGCATCAGTGGCCACTTTTATTTTAATATTGGCTTTTTAATTGATAGCCTTTCTTCGATTATGATGCTGATTGTGACCTTTGTTTCCTTGTTGGTGCACATCTATAGTATTGGTTATATGGAAGAAGATGAAGGCGATCAGCGTTTCTTTTGCTATGTCTCCATGTTTACTTTTGCGATGTTATTGCTGCTAACCGCGAATAACTTTTTTCAATTATTTGTTGGTTGGGAAGGTGTTGGTTTAGTTTCTTACCTCTTAATTGGTTTTTATTACCTTAAAGAATCTGCCGTTTCTGGTAGCCTAAAAGCATTTATTGTCAACCGCGTTGGTGATTTTGGTTTTATTCTTGGTATTGCGGCGGTACTGGATTACTTTGGTAGTTTGGATTACAGCACGGTATTTGCTGGCGCTAGTAAATTATCAACCGCTACCATGAGTATTATCCCTGGTACCCACTGGGCAGTATTAACGGTTATTTGTATCCTCTTATTTATTGGCGCGATGGGTAAATCTTCGCAAATACCGCTGCATGTGTGGTTGCCAGAATCGATGGAAGGTCCGACGCCAATTTCTGCACTTATTCACGCGGCAACCATGGTGACAGCCGGTGTGTATTTGGTGGCTCGCATGTCGCCATTATTTGAATTTTCACAAGTAGCCTTAAGCATGGTGATGATTTTGGGTGCTTCCGGTGCATTGTTCTTAGGTATTTTGGCGTTTGTTGAATATGATATTAAACGCGTTATTGCTTATTCAACCATGTCGCAGTTGGGTTATATGATGGCCGGTGATGGTGCTTCTGCATTTTCAGCCGGTATTTTTCACCTGTTAACGCACGCTTGTTTTAAAGCGCTGTTATTCTTGTCAGCGGGTTCGGTGATTATTGCTATGCATCATGAGCAAGATTTGCGGAAGATGGGTAATCTTAAAAAATATTTACCGTGGACGTGCATTACTTTTCTTATTGGCGCTTGTGCGTTATCGGCGCTGCCGCCATTTTCAGGGTTTTACTCTAAAGATTCGGTTATCGAAGCGGTGCATATGTCGACGATTCCTGGTGCGACCTATTCGTATTGGTGTTTGGTATTTGGTGCCTTTGTTACTGGTTTTTATATTTTCCGGGCTTATTTTATGGCGTTTCATACCAAGGAACGTATGGATGAAAACTTACGTCGCAAATTGAAGGAACCGCATTGGAGTATGCGTTTTGCGCAGGTTGGTTTGGCGATTCCGTCAGTATTTTTAGGGATGGTATTGATTAATCCTATTCTTTATCAAGTACCGAGCTTGTTGCAATCTAGCTTATATATTATGCCAAAGTATAATGTGCTGGCGGCGATGCGGGTTGATTATCATGGTGTTTGGGCGATGACGATTGATTCAGTAATGACACTGCCGTTCTGGTTTGCTATTTCTGGGGTGTTTGTCGCTTGGTTTATGGTAATTGTTGCGCCTAAGGTGCCGGCATTTTTGCAACGTCGACTACCATTTTTACATCGTTTTCTCGTTGACCAGTATTATTTTGATATTTTTAATGACCTCTTCTTTGTGCGTGGTACACGATATTTAAGTACGTTCTTTTTCAAAAAAGCAGATTTGAAACTTATCGATCACTATATGGTCGATGGAACAGGGCGTAATGCAACGCGTATTTCGAAGTTGTTCCGTAAGTTTCAGACGGGTTACCTTTATCATTATGTTCTCGTAATGATTATTGGCGTACTGGCTTTTTTAATATGGTTATTGTGGGGAAGATAAAAATAAATGTTTAAGCACATACCACTGTTAAGTATTTTAATTTGGTTGCCTATACTGGGTGCGATTCCAGTGGCAATGATGAGTAGTAAGAAATGGGTTGTTAGGGCGCGCGTCTTGTCGTTGATTATTGCGCTGGTTTCTTTAGCTCTGTGTTTGCCGTTGTATTTTGAATTTAATACCACCATTTCCAGCATGCAGTTTACGGAATTTGTTGCTTGGATTCCTAGCTTAAAAATTAATTATAGTTTAGGTGTTGATGGTATTTCCATGCCGTTGGTTATACTGTCATGTTTTACTACCTTGATTGTGATTATGGCCTCTTGGTCTATGGTGCATGATCGTGTGGCGCAGTATCTTGCTACTTTTCTTGTGATGCAGGGCACGGTTGTGGGTGTGTTTGCAGCGATGGATGCTATGTTGTTCTATTTCTTTTGGGAAGCGATGCTAATTCCTATGTACCTTAGTATTGGTGTATGGGGTATGGAACGACGTTCTTATGCGGCTATTAAGTTCTTTATTTATACCTTTTTAGGTTCGGCGTTGTTGTTGGTTGCATTGTTGTATTTACGTATGCATACCAATAGCTTTGAGATTATTAGTTTTTATAGCTTGCGTATGACGCTGAATGTGCAGGTCTTTATTTTCCTTGGTTTCCTATTGGCCTTTGCCATTAAAGTGCCAATGTGGCCAGTGCATACTTGGTTGCCTGATGCGCATACTGAGGCGCCAACTGGTGGTTCTGTGGTCTTGGCGGCTTTGATGTTAAAGCTCGGGGCTTATGGGTTTTTAAGATTTAGTTTGCCCATTGTTCCTGATGCTTGCCGTTATTTAGATTGGTTTATGATTGTCTTATCATTGATAGCAATTGTGTATATCGGCTTTATTGCGATTGCGCAAACGGATATGAAGAAGTTGATTGCTTACTCATCGATTTCGCATATGGGTTTTGTGACCTTGGGTTGTTTCTTGGTTTATATAATCGTTGACCGCACTAACAACTTGCAAGATGCTTACTTATCGCTTGAAGGGGCGATGGTGCAGATGATTTCGCATGCTTTTGGCGCGGGGGCGATGTTCTTAGCCTTTGGGGTGCTTTATCAACAAATGCATACGCGTTTTATTAAAGACTTTGGCGGCATTGCAAAAGTACTGCCTTTTTTAGCAACCGTCTTTATGATTTTTGCCATGTCTAATGTTGGTTTACCTGGTACGTCAGGTTTTGTTGGTGAGTTTATGATTTTATTAAGCTCCTTCAAGGCAACGCCGTGGGCTACTTTCTTTGCAGCTTCCACTTTAGTTATTGGTGCGACCTATACATTGTGGATGTACAAAAGAGTGTTTTTTGGGCCGATTACCAATCCTGCTGTGGAAACATTAAAGCCAGTTACTGGTATGGAAAAAACGCTATTTATACTATTGGTTATTGCTGTTTTTTGGATTGGTTTTTATCCCAACCCAATTTTAAATGTATTCCATACTAGTATTGGCAATTTATTGAAATTAAGTTTGCATTCGCATCTGTAGATGTTTAGAAAAAAAGGGTATATCAATGAGCGCAACACCGTTAAATATAGTACCAGTCATGCCAGAGATTTTTGTGCTGATAATGGCTTGTATTACATTGCTGATTGGTGCTTTTACTAAAAAACAGCATTCTGGTTTGCCCTATTGTCTTATTCAACTGACTTTGATTATTGCTGCCGTTCTGTCTTGGTATGTCTTTACTACGATGGATGAATCAAAAACGGTGATGGCATTTCATAATACTTTTGTGTTAGATCGCTTTGCGGTGGTTTTGAAAATCTTTATTTTTATTTCCGTCTTTTTTACCTTCTTCTATTCACGTCAATACAACGACGAGCGAAAAATCCCAGCAACGGAATTTTATGTTTTAGGCTTGTTATCGACACTGGGTATGATGGTGTTAGTTTCATCCCCCAATTTATTGACGTTATATCTTGGTGTTGAGTTAATGTCGTTACCAACTTATGTGATGGTGGCAATGCAACGTAAGAAGTCTGAGTGTGTCGAAGCCTCAATGAAATACTTTATTATTGGGGCTGTTGCATCAGCGATGTTGTTGTATGGTTTGTCGATGTTATTCGGCGCTACTAAGAGTTTAGATGTGGCGACGATCGCGCAGACGGTGAGTACCACGGCTTCCTCTCATCAAATGTTATTGGTGTTTGGTTTGGTGTTTATCGTTGCTGGTTTGGCCTTTAAACTCGGCGCTGCGCCATTTCATATGTGGGTGCCTGATGTTTATCAAGGAGCACCAACGTCGGTAACGCTTTTTATTTCAACAGCGCCAAAGATTGCCGGTTTTGGTTTAGTGATTCGCTTGTTAGCTGGCGCTATGCCCAGCTTACAAATGCAGTGGCAGGAAATGTTGATTGTTATTGCGATATTGTCGATGTGTGTTGGTAACTTCGCCGCTATTGTGCAAACAAATGTAAAACGGATGCTGGCCTATTCTTCCATCGCTCATATTGGCTATATGCTACTAGGTATCTTGTGTGGTACCGCGTCAGGCTATGCTTCCGCTATGTTTTATATTATTAGTTATAGCATTATGACACTAGGTGCTTTTGGTATGATTTTGCTGATGGCGCGTGAGGGGTTTGAGGCTGAAAATATTTCTGATTTTGTTGGATTAAATAATCGTAACCCATGGTTGGCGTTTCTTATTTTAATCATTATGTTCTCGTTGGCTGGTATTCCTCCTTTGGTGGGTTTTATTGCTAAAGTAGGTGTGCTTGAGTCCTTGATTAGCGTGCACTTGGTGTGGTTAACAGTGGTTGCTTTGGTGTTTGCCATCGTTGGATCATACTATTATCTGCGTATTGTCAAAGTCATGTATTTTGAGAAAGGCGATGAGAATGTCAAACCAGTAGCCTACTCGACAGGGCTAAATGTGGTGATGACCTTGAATGGCTTGGCTGTATTGCTGCTTGGTATTCTACCTGGAGCCTTGTTTGCACTGTGTCATCTGGCTTTTTAATATTGCAATCGTCTCACAGCCTATCGCGAAGAGGCCTCATTTCGGTTTGATCTTCCTTATAACATATTGATTTTAAATATTTTTATTAGATCTCTTGGCTTGTCAGTGGATCCAGCGAGGCACAAAAAGCCATACGCTGAGAGTGGCTACTAAAAATTTGACATACCCCTCAAATTGTTTAAAAATGTCTCTAAACTAAGTATTTTAATAGCAATATTGCTTATATTTAATCAATCAGTTATAAACTGCATAAATTTTAGTGAAATTTTGTATGTCCAATAGCAATACTGTATAATATCTAGTCTAAAATAGAGAGCCATTTATGATACAGAAAAATAAAAAAAAGCTATTAGAGTTATCTCGTTGTTTATATGATGTTTCAAAGTTCTACTTGCAGGATACGCCTGTAGATTGTGTTTCGTTGGTTAGAACTTGGAACGATGGCAAGGTTATGGTGATGGATCCCGACACTGAATACTTGGAAAGCTTTTATAAACGTGATTTACAAGCCTATCAGCCAGATTATAGTGAGCACGAGAATAGGTTGGGGATTTTTATTCAGAAAAGTCAAAATTATGGCGAAAAGGCGGCTTTAGCGCTTTCTACAGACTATTGTAATGTTGATACGGTGATTTACTATAACGTAATTCAAGATAATTTTGTCGATCGTTTTTATTTCTCTAATCGGCTGGATAATACTAAAATTATTGATTTTGCTATCAATAATAGTGAAGCATTAAAAAGTATTGCTAAAAGGTTTAGTGCTGAGAAAACTTCATTTTTAGATGATTGTGCGCAATACAGGTTTGTTTTGAATAAGCAACAGGCTATCGATATCAGAAAAAAGAAAAATGAAGTTGAAGATGTTATTTTTCGTATGCTCAACAGCCTTGTTTATAAAAAATTTAAAAAGAATATTACCAAGAAAGAAGCCTTGATATTGGCTTTACTGAGTGTTGGCTATATTGCTGAAGAAATTGCAGGTATTACTTATTTATCTAAGCGTACTATTGAGAATAAGCTGCATTCGATTCGTGTTAAGTTAAATGTAGCTAGTAGCTTAAAGCTAGCTATTTTAGTAAGAGACTCTAATGTTTTTTATATCACTAAGGATTTTGTTGATATGTATTTAAACATTAGATCACACCAGTTTGAAAAGCTATTAGCAACGGGTTAATTTATTTGAGAAGTTAAGGGTAGGCAATTTTATCCTTAACTTCTTAACTTCTTAACTTCTTAACTTCTTAACTTCTTAACCTAAAAAATTCTAAAATAAATTTTAAGAATGCGTTAGTTAATTTAATACTGCTTTAAAATAAGCCTCATGCCATATTTAAAGTAAATTTACCTCTGCAGGGGATGATTTTCCGTTAATAATTTTACCATACTGGTTTTACCCTTGTTTCATAGTGGCTATAAGTAATAGGGAGTAGACATTGCCTGAGCTTTCTCACTCTGTTGCCCATATTAAT
>JAUIAD010000041.1 GCA_030425685.1 Gammaproteobacteria bacterium
TGTAGCAGCTTCCTTTTATCCATTATAAGTTTATTACTTTTGTTGAAGTCGGGTATTTATTATTCAGCTTAATCTATTTTTAAGGAAAATAACTTTAAAATTTTTCTCGGGTTTGTCACAAGTCCAACATAAGAGACACACTTAAACACATAAGGGACACAGATAATAACCTCATATATAGAATAGCACTAATGGGTTGCTGCATTTTATCCCAGTAGGGATTTCCTGGAGAAAGAATTCGTTGGTGATTTGATCATTGGATGATGCCTATTAGGTATGCATCACTAATGTTTTCAGTGGTTTTTTTTGCAAAGCAGTTGGTTAATATAAGTTCACTTGATTTGTAGATACTGGCTGGAATCTTGTGCCATTTCTGTGTCTCAGTTTTAAAAAAGGAGCTGAAATCGACTCGTTTTGCTGGCTTTTAAATCAGCTATGTATTGATAACTTATTGATTCCAATAGAGTTGTGCATTTCATGTCCAGACTTTTAATCCGTTGGTCATAGGTTCGAACCCTATACGACCCACCATTTTCTTTGGGTCTTTCCCAATTCCGGGGGCACTTTCTACGAACATAGTACTTTAACTCTCAGTCGATAAGTTTTATCGTCAAGCCTGCTGAGTCTTTCGCTCGTCTGAATGTAGGGGTTCTGTTACGTAAGCGCGACTTGCAGCCTCTCACAGGTGTTGGCTTGAGATGGGGGTTAAACCGAATTCAGATATCATATATAGGGGCAGCAATAAAACTCTTGCCATCATAAGAAAACCGACCCTTCGATGTAGTTCAGGGGTTAGCGGTGCCCCGAAGGCGACAGCCGGTATAGGAGTCATAATTTGACATTTGTAATGATCAATATTATAGTCAATAAAGAGCTAACTGACCAAAGTATTGATCATTATGGCAAGAGAAGCAAGAGTAGTTACCCCATCGCTTCGCCGCATACTCTTAAATCTAGGGGAGCATATACGTTTGGCGCGTCTACGCAGACAGTTCACAACAACCATACTGTCTGAAAGGGCCGGCATCTCTCGTACAACACTAGGCGCTATTGAAAAAGGCGAAGCATCTGTTTCGTTAGGTGCATACGCAAGCGTTCTATTTTCTCTCGGCTTAGAGAAGGACCTTTTATTAATAGCGCAGGATGATGAGTTAGGAAGAAAATTGCAAGACGCTAAACTTCCTCAAAAAGTTAGAGCGCCAAAGGTTAAAAAAGATGAATAAGGCAACAAAAACCGGGAAAAGAAAAACTATCCATGTCTATGCTGATTGGGAAGGTCTTAGTGAGGCGACGTACTTAGGCGAACTCAATGCCACTAAATCTCGCGGCAAAGAAATTTTTTCCTTTTCTTATCATCCAGACTGGCTGAAGAAAGAATCTCATAGCCTGGACCCTTCGTTACAACTGTTCCAAGGCCCTCAATACGCACCACAACATCAAGAGAATTTTAGTTTGTTTCTTGATTCATCGCCTGACCGTTGGGGCCGTTTGTTAATGAAGCGCAGAGAAGCAATATTAGCGCGAGAAGAAAATCGAGAAGAGCATCAGCTTGTGGAATCAGATTACCTGCTGGGTGTGCACGATGAACAACGTATGGGTGCCTTACGTTTTAAAGTGGATCAAGAGGGACCTTTTCTGGGTAACGGCGAAATCTTATCTTCTCCACCTTGGTCGTCATTACGTGAATTGGAACAGGCTTGTTTAGCTATCGAAAAAGAAGAGCATTGCAACAACCCTAATAATGTAAAGTGGCTAAAGATGCTTATTGCACCGGGTGGATCGCTCGGCGGTGCGCGGCCAAAAGCTGGGGTTCTTGATGAAAAAAAACAGTTATGGATTGCGAAATTTCCCAGTCAAGCGGATGAGTATGATGTTGCGGCTTGGGAAATGGTCGTTAATCGTCTGGCATTTCAAGTAGGAATTTATGTGGCCGAAGCACGTTTGGAACGGTTTAATAGCCATCATCATACTTTTTTATCAAAACGATTTGATCGGACAAACACAGGGAGGCGAATTCATTTTGCATCAGCAATGACATTGCTGCAATACACAGATGGGGAAGATGCAAGTACCGGTGCGAGCTATTTAGAACTTGCTGAACTTATTATGCGAGAAGGGTCAGAGCCAAAACGAGATTTAGCAGAGCTCTGGCGGCGGATTGTTTTTAATATCTGTGTATCAAATACAGACGACCATCTGCGTAATCATGGTTTTATTTTAACAGCGAGTGGATGGGAGCTTTCACCAGCGTTTGATATGAATCCCACGCCTTATGGGGATGGATTAAAACTCAATATTTCTGAAACGGATAACTCGCAACATATGGATCTAGCTTATAGTGTTGCTAAATATTTTCGCCTTAAGCCAGATGAGGCAAAAGCAATCGGTAATAAAGTGATTGATGTAGTTTCTAATTGGTGTGAAGAAGCCGATAAGTTGAAAATCTCCGCTCGTGAGCAAAAACGTATGTCCAAAGCTTTCAGAGCCTGTCGGTTTTAATTTTTTACCCTTATCATAGCTACAACTAAGGCAGCTCCCGGCATCACATTACAATTTACTCTAACATCCATTTCCACACTGGCTTTATAATTATTTCCCGCTCGCTGTCATTGACTTCTATGGTTGCAGTATCACTTTCAACCAAAGTGAGTATTAATCCTTTGCTTTGTTTATAAATTTTCATTGCGTCAACAAGTAAGGCGACAGCCGGTATCGTAAGCCACAACTAGATTCCTTAGAAGGGTCTTTAAACGGCCTAACTGTGAAACTCGTAGAGTGAATTAACTCCTCTTCTTCATCTTCGCTATCGATTATTGCGAAATTGTCCCGCAATTTCCAGCCCACTGATAACTTTAGGGACATTGCTTACTAAGAAATAGAAAGTAAAAAACAATAAGAGACACAAATAATATGATAAGGGACACAGTTAATTCACAAGGTATAAATAGTAAAACGTTATAAAATAATACATGTTTTATGCGCATGCATGTTGATAGCAATAAACTACAGAATGGATGTTTTCTATTGATATTGTAATAGTAAACATATAATATTTATTATATACGATCTTTGATCAACCATATGAGATTATATGCTGAGGGAATATAAATGGAAAAAACAGACTGGACAAGTACCGACATAAGAAAGCTGTTTAGGATGGATGAACGCTTTAAATCACACCAAACTCTACTTAATGCTGAAAAAAAAGGTGATATCCCTCAAGCCTCAAGAAAACTTAGAGGGAAGGTAAGTGTTAGAAACTGGTCGTTAGAGCAAATACCTAAAATTGGGAAAAAATTTGGCTACTTAAAACCTCATGGCTGCCAGTTAATAATTAGTCAATATGTTCAAAAGGGTGGTGTTCTTAAAACAACCTCCACATTTAATGAAGCTCGGACATTTGCCCTGAATGGATTTAAAACACTTGTCATAGGCTTAGACTTCGAGTGCTCCGTCACTGATGTAATTTTACCTCACCGTGAATACGTAACATTGAGAGACACTGAAGAAGAAGAACTTGGATTATGGCATTATTTTTGCCACAAAGTTTCATTAGAAGAAATCATACAAAAAACCAGCTTACCAACCTTAGATATAATCCCAGAAACACATAAGCTAGTTGCGCTCGATAAGTCGATGAATCAACGCACAAGAAAGGAATACTCATTCACCAAAGAGTTAATTCCAAAACTTTCTGAGTATGACGTTATATTATTTGATCATGGTCCGAGTTGGAACAACCTCACAGAAAATGCCTTAACCTGCTCAAACGTTATCATGATGCCTCTTGGATGTAATTTATTGGCATTTAAAGCAGCTCAAACAAATATTGATGACATATTACGGTTTCAAGAAGAAATGGCAATCAACAATCAGCTCGTTATGATGTTTCCTACTCTTCTAACAAGATCTTCGCTCAGTCAACAAATATACGCGGGCTATCTCACAAAATTTGGTAACGACGTTATACCTATACCAATTAGAGAAGCGGTAAAAGGGCAGGAAGCCCTGCTCAACCAACAGACTATTTTAGAATATGCACCAACCTCCGCACTTGCACAGGATTACTATGAGTTGATCAATGAAATGTGGCATAGGATTGGTCAGTTTTTTGGCGAAGATAACCAAAAGAATCTAGAATCACTAGAAACTATAGAAGCCTAAGCTTAAATTAAGGTTGGCTAGGGAAGTAGGGTATGGGCTCCAGTAAAAAAGAATTATTTGCTAAGCAACTTGAGGCTATCTCAACCTCACGCTGGCAAGAGCTTCGCGATAATCAAAAAAAGAAACTATCAAAGGACAAAGAGCCTAGCAACAACATTAATCATATAAGTGATCAAAAGAAGAAAGGGGAAGTAATAGAAAAAAAAGCTTCTTTCAATCAAGCTGAAGTGACACCTACCAAAACCTTACCAAAAGTTAAAATTTCAACTGAAACTAATGAACCCAAAAAGAACGAAAGGCCTACAATTCATGAAAAAGTTGTTAGCCATCCAAAAACTAAAAAGCCTATAAGAGACACAATAGAGACACAGATTACCCCTATAAGGGACACAGAATTACAAACTACCGAAAATAAAGGACACATTCATACTTCGAAAAGAGACACAATAGGGACACACACAGAGACACAAAAATTCAAGAGAAGAGGGCGCAAAAAAAGAACATCCTGCACATTCCATCATCTATCAGGTAATGCTAAAAAACTGCTTATTGCCATATACCAACAGTGTGTTTTCAAGCAGTCCTATGAGAGTGATTTCATTGAAAAAACACACCTAGCAGAAATTAGCGGAGTCAAAATATCTTCAATAAAAACAACAATTTATAGACTAAGGTCTTATGGCCTTCTTGAGTTTAATAGTGCGACTCATGGCAGGGGAAGTATGTGGAAATTTGGAATATCCAAAACAGCATATGATGACATTTCTATTTACATGTCATCTATCAGTAAAGGGACTATAAGAGACACGCACAGAGACACAATAATGCCTAGTAGTAGTAGTGTTTTAAATAATAATATAACTACTACTAAGCTACCCCCAGATTGGTTGAAAATAAATTTTTCTCATTTATCAAAAGTTCTCGACAACTATGGTGAAATTTTTTCACATAGACAGCTAACCTCAATTTTTAATGCAATGGTAAAACCGCTAACAGCAAAAGACATACAAATATCAATTGACCGTTTTACATTTGGTTTAAGCAATTATCCAGATGAAAAAAAATATAAACGCAATGTTCGGGTTGGGAGTTTAATTGAGTCTCTTAAATCAGGAGAGCTTTGGTTAGAATTTAGGTATATCTCACCAGAAGAAAAACCACTGTTTGGTGTATTTGAAAAAATGTATAAGAAATTTAATCTCGAATTAAGTGATAATTTTAATCAATGGATTAACGACGACAAGGAAAGAAAATATAAGTACTACGAATCTCAAGTTGGCACGACACATTTTTTTGATGAACGTGTATTTCGTGAAAATGCTATGAAAGATTACATGGCTAAGGTATTTCCCAAGAGAAGAAGGAAATATATCGAAGAGTTAATGGGTGAGGAAAACGGTGATTTGTTAAACCGGTTTGAAAGAATAATGGAATATCAGTAGGTTGTTAAGACTGAAAATATAATTGTTTTTTAAAGTAGGGGAGATAAGTTGAATAATGTGTGGTAGGTTTTCACTTTACAGTAATAAAAAGAAACTGAAAGAGGTTTTTAATATTGATTGGATTCAAGATCTTCATTTAGGGTATAACATACCACCATCAACAAAAATTACGGTAGTAATAGAAGAGGATGATAAGAGAATACTAACAACAATGCGTTGGGGATTAATACCGTCGTGGTCAAAGGACCCAAAGAGATTTTTTATCAATGCGAGATCAGAAACGGTTTTTGAAAAGCCTGCGTTTAGATCATCAATTCGTAAGAGACGTTGCCTCATATTGGCAAATGGTTTTTTTGAGTGGAAGGAAGAGGGGGAGTCTAAACAACCCTACTATATAAGGCTGAAAGACAAATCCTTATTTGCAATAGCTGGAATATGGGATCATTGGAATAAAGACCCTAAGCAACCGTTAACATCGTGCAGTATCTTAACCAAACCAGCCAATTCATCAGTAGAACCAGTGCATGAAAGAATGCCTGTGATTCTAACGGATAACCAAGTAGGTGAGTGGTTAGAGAGGGAGGAAATGAACCCCTATGACATAGATGAAATGCTAAAACAACCTTTGCAGCATCCTATGGATGTATATAGAGTAACGAAAAAAATCAACTCACCTTCATTTAATGAAAAGAGTTGTGTTGAACCTTTATCATCTAGGAATAATTAATTTGAGAAGCGAAAAATGAATTACTATGCGATAGAGTAATCATTTGATTATGAAATTAAGCCGATAGACCTCGATGTAGAGTGATACGTTGGCCATATTCGATTGTTTGGGTTGGTGAAATAATATTTCATCAAAACGATGGAAATATTATTACAGTATGATGATAGAAACACTGGTAATAGTTTTAATTTAGACTCAACAGAATATTAATTTTGTAAAATCATGCTACCCCTCTGCTGTTTAAATATAGAGCGTTCCCTCTACCGTATGTGATACGGGTATGATGTGTGTTAAATTTAGTATAAAATACTTGTCGCGCATACTTAATGAGTTAAAGTATACCACCTGCGCAAGAGCATTTAAATATAAGAGGTTAGAATGCGAAAAATAGGCGTATTTGTCGGTGCTAACTGTGGTTTAAGACCTCAATATATTGATAGTACAATTGTATTAGCAAAGCAGATTGCCAAAAGAAAACTGGAGCTTGTGTATGGTGGCGCTGATGTAGGCTTGATGGGGAAGCTGGCTAATACGGTGCTTGCTTCAGGTGGAAAGGTTACAGGTGTTATTCCAAAGTCACTCATGTCTCAGGAAATTGCTCATCAAGGTTTAAGTAAATTACATATTGTTAATTCGATGCAAGAGCGTAAAGCCATGATATGTGATTTATCAGATACTTTTATCGCATTGCCAGGTGGCCTCGGAACGTTTGAGGAAATCTTTGAAGTTTGGAACGCAATCAAAATTGGTTTATACAAAAAGCCATTAGGATTACTCAATGTCAATGGCTTTTTTGATTCGCTATTGCATTTTTTAAATCATTCCTCAATGGAAGGATTTACAAAACAAGAGCAGTTGGATTTAGCAACTGTTTCAGAAAGCCCAACATTACTTCTGAATAAAATCATTACAGCTTTTGATTCCTCTTTATCTTGCCGAAAAGAGGAGGCGCGAAATAGTGATGCTTGGCAAGCAGGTGACGCTGGTATGAAATTTCAAGTATGAGATACAAGCATGACAAGCTTAGATTTAAAAAAACACTTTTCATTAACTTCAGGTAAAGATGTTAATGATATTTGTTCTCCAGCTTTAAATAGCATAGGAATAACATATTTTAATTATATAAAAATATATAATGAAGACGCATCTAGAGAACTTCTGACAAATAATGCTTCTTGGATAGAACATTTTTATAAAAATTCACTATATAAGTCTATTGGAGCAGTAGATATTGAACATCTTCTTCCAAAAGGCTATTTCTTGTGGTCAGAATTAAATTCAGATGATCCTGTTTATGTTCAAGGAAGAGAATCATTTAATATTGATAACGGAATTAGTTTTGTTATTAGACGAAAAGATGTTACGTATTTATATATATTTGCTTCAACAAGAGATAATAAATGTATAAATAATTTTTATGTTAGGAACATTGATTTGTTTAAAAGATTTATACATTATTTTAATGACAAAGCATCCCACCTAATTAAAGAGACCTCAAAAAACAGAATTTATCTCCCCGAGAAGCAGATAATCTCCGATAAAAAACTGAAAGAAAATTACATCACAGAAGATGAACGGAAATGCTTTTATCAAGAGACATGTATGGATAGATTTTATCTTTTAAGTGAGTCAGATAGTTTGTATTTGACTCAGAAGCAGGCTGAATGTGCTGCATATTTTATTGAAGGCGCAACTGCTAAACAGTGCGCTAAAGCACTTAATATTTCATATAGGACTGTTGAAGGCTATTTAAAAGACATTAAAGAAAAAATATTCGAGCTGACAGGGTCCCGATTGTCTAAAGACGGGCTCATTAGTTTTTTGAAGAAGACTGGAATTCATGATACCGTTTTTCCTGAAAAAATTAATTTATTCGAAGAGATAAAATGAAACGCTCTTTTGAAAAAATAGTCCATAGATTGTTTGAGCGACCCCAACAATTTATTCTTTATGGTTTTATACTGATGGCAAGTAAATGCTTGTTATATAGCTTTATTTATAGAGGGAAAACATGAGTTTGATCGCATTTTTAAAAAATTTTTTTAATGGTCAGAATAAAGATGATGCGATGAGAATTCTAAAAATCACAGGATCAATCGAGGAGAAGAGCGCAAGAGTTTTTTATAAAATCAATGGGTCAACAGGTGGGTATTCTAGCTCATCTCCTTTTGAGCTGATGCAAGATATTAGAGTAAGTGGGTTTAATGCTAAGCAATCAAAAACGATTTATGATCTATCTATGGCTTTGTCGGAGCAATCAAATCTAGTAATAAAAAATATGATATACAGAAGGGATAGTGTTTATTTTATCATAAAAAATATCTTGAAGAACTGCGATAAATTGATTTCATTAGAAAGTCTAATTGATAATGAAGACATACTTATGAATCTTTCGAAACGAGACCTTTACAAAGTTATGGTTTTAGATAAAACCATCAGTGTTGTGAAGAAAAATAGAACTTTGGATAAACAATATTTAAAAATAGTAGAAAATAGTAATGATCAAAACTGACTTAATGAGTTTTACAGTTAATTATGCCAATGGCTATAATTTACAAAGCATAAGAGGCGTTGATATTGAAAGCAGGCCATGGGATCTTTATAGCCTTATAGAAAGGTATTCTGATAGTAATAAACGGCTACTGGATGTTGGTTGTGGGAATGCTGGAAAAATCATCCCCTTAGCAAAAAAATATCTAGAGGTGGTGGGTGTAGACTGCAGCGATTCTATGATTAGTGAAGCCAGAAATAATGTTATGCAGTCAGGAGTAAATAATATTTCAGTAATCACAGGAGACTCCCATAATTTACCTTTTTCGAATGATTCATTTGATGTTGTAACCTGTATATTATCTCGTTGGATAATTCCAGAACTTTATAGGGTGCTTAAAGATAAAGGCATCGTTATTGTAGAGCATGTTGGATGTAGAGATAAATATAACCTGAAGAAATATTTTAGATGTGAAGACACTTTAATAGAAAGAGGGCAATATCTGGAATATAACGAGAATGAATATTTAACAAGTTTTAAAGACAAATTTAATAAATATTTTAATATATTACAGTTTCAAAATGGTTTCTGGCATACAGAATATACTCAGGAGGGAGTTGATATGTTATTGAAATATACTCCTACGGTAAAGAATTATGATGAACATAAAGATAGATTAAATGTGGAAAAAGCACTTAAGAGCTTAACACAAAATTGTTCTATAGATAAAATTACCTTGAAACAAAATAGGGTTCTATTGGTAGCTATAAAGAAATAAATGTATGAAGAATATTTTATATAATAAATTTTCTCGAAAAAATAAATTTGATTTAAAACCAAATAGTAATTTTCGATACAACTATCTATTGGGCATCTCAATGATGTATATTATGTTCCCTTTAATTAGTGGATTGCTAATATATAAGCCAATGCAGTATGGATGGTTTCTGGCACCCGTAGGGATATTGCTTAATCCTTTTATATATTCGATTAGCAATGTTACAACAGAGGTTTATGGCATTGATATTAGCAGAAATATGATGTGGTGGTTTTTGATATTAAGTCCAGTTTTTATCTTTGTAAGTTATTTGCTAATAAACCTTCATTCACCACCGAGCTTTCATGACCAACACGCCTTTAGTTTGATATTTTCTGCTATGCCTAGAGTTTGCATTGCTGGGGTTATCGGAAGCCTTGTGGCACTGCACTTTAATAATGTGGCTGTTTCTAAATTAAAAATACTATTTAAGGGAAAAAACTACTGGTTTAGAAGCATAATTGGAACCTGTGGTGGCGAGATTGTTTATAATATTGTTGCTTATCCAATAATGTATATCTATATCTATCAATATAGGGATATATTGCATATCGTTATTTCTGTAACTATCTTTAAAGTTGTTATGACGATAGCTTTAGTTCCGATTGAATATTTTGCTCAAGCTTGGCTGAAGTCTAAAGAAAATAGTGATGCATATGATTATAATGTTAGCTATAATATATTAAGATTTTTTGCCAATAAAAAAAATGAGATCTATACATTAAAAATAGTGGATTAAGTTACATTTTCATGGAGGGTAATTGATTCAACTAATGTGCCTATTATTATATCATCTTTAATAGGCTTCATATTTTTATTTCCACTTCTTAATGAGGTATAAAAAACATCTGGTGGGTCAATTATAATTTGCTTAAATACAGCTTTATTTTCAACGTTGATTAAGGCAAAGCAGCCGTCATAAATATCAGCCTTTGGATCAATAATGAGAATGGTGCCGAGCGAAAACAAGGGTTGCATACTATTATCTGACATTTTCACAGAAAATGCTTCTGCACTTAAATCAGAGTGCGTATTGATTTTTTTCAAATTATTGGTGTCTAGAGAATTTCTATCTAGTATATTATCCCAATCAATTAAATTTACTTTTGATGTGGTTAAATTTGTTTTGCTATTAGAGAATAAAAATTCAACTGGAATGTTAAGAGCTCGAGAAATCTTTTCTAGTACCTGAAGAGTTATGTTAACTTCGGTCTCTTTTTGTATAAGCTTATGTATCGTTGCAACGCTAACATTCGCTAGTTGTGCCAGTTGCGCAATAGTCAGATTTCTTTGATCCATTAATTGGCGCAATTCGTTTTTGATAATAGGGATAACGTTGGTTGTATTCATATTTTGCTATACCACAACTACATTACTATAAAGCCATGGCTAAAATAGCTTTTAGTATAAAATCATTAAAACGAATTATGCCATGAAAGAGTGTCCGTTGCTACCTTTGCCGCCAAACAGATGATGCTAAGAAATCAACTGACTAACCATATTTACCCTAGAAAACTGTGAAAATACTAATACTACATACAGCTGCACGATAGTTATGATTCATAAAATCAAGCAGCTATAAGTTAGAATTATTGAATTCATTATAATGAATATGATTGTTGATATATTCATTAAAGCGAATTAATATGTATTCAACTTTCTGTGATAAGACGAGTTGCAGTTAAAGGATACAAAACAATAATCAACCCAAAAGCTGGTGTAATGCAGTGGATAAATTGAAAGGCTGGTAAAAAATGGAGCATTATTCCAGTTTAACAGGAGTTAACAATGGACGTATTGTCAGAAAGAAAAGTATGTCAATTTTCAGACATGGAAAAAATTTGGGAAACAAAAGAATACCGTTTACTTCCCAGAGCTATTCTTCAATATCTTAGACAAGATGAGCGCATTAGCGATGGTGAGCACCTATGCTGGCTTTATATGCTGGATATGGCATATTTTGAAAAAGAGTGGGTTTTTAAGCGATCTAGGGAAGAAATTGCGAATGATTTAAGAAAAAAGTCGCGTACGATTTCACGTTATTTAAAAAAGCTAGAAGAGTGTGGTTATATTGAATTAAGGCATCAAAGTGGTGATGTTACTGTATACTCTGTCCGCTTTCCAAAAAAAGCAATAGAAAAAATTCTTATTGAAGTACCTGACCGAAAGAAAGCAGTGAGCAGCAAAAGAGTTTCATCCGCGAGGCATTCAGAACCACTCATATCAAAAGTGTCAGGAGATGATCCCATTACTGTCACGGGGCTATTGCCGAATGTGACGAGGGGTCATGACAAAAATGGCAGATACACTATTAATAATACTATGTTAACTAACAACAACACTATGAACTTTGATGAGCCTCAATGTAGGCATATAGAAAATCCTGTTGTTAATGATGGTCAATTGGAAGAGGAAAACAAAGATCAAATAACTGAAACAAACCGACAAAGAATTGCTAAGCTAAATGAGCAACTAGCTAATGAGGTGGATCGGGTTAAACGCTATAACTTGATGAGGTTGCGTAATGCCTTAGAGGCAAAGAATACAGTTATTGAGTTGAAGGTGACTCAACAACATAAACAGCAGCAACAACGTGCAGTGCTGGAAGCTGAAAAGGATCACTATAGCAAAGATGCAAGCTATATGGCTAGAAAGCCAGGTGTTAGGAAATTCTCCGATTTTCAATTAAGACGTATTCAGCATAGCTTATTAAAAATGGAGCGTATGAACAACAAACTAGTTAATGAAGTTGTATATGAAGTAAGGTTTGGCTCACTGTGTGAGGCGCGTGAGGGCAAACGAGACATCGCTATTGATCATGCAATTAATATCGCACTGAAGTTAATTCGAATGGGGCGTTGGAGTACTCCTGTTGGGATTCTAAAAAAATTCCCTATAAAGCAGAAAATAGGAGAGTAAATCATGGAAGCGCTGCGATATAGTGATGGTGATATGCCAACGGAAAAACTTTTGCCGATAAAGGAGTTTCTTGATCAGCGTAAATCCTATGATCGTGTTTATATACCAGATTCAGATTTAGATAAACTGGTAAATTTGTTTGCCAAAATTACCAATATCTATATCGATATGTCATGGAGAAACCCCATGAGTGTGATGGAAAGTTTAACGGTGGCATTATCATTGGTGACACCAAAACAATCCGATACTGCGTATGTATTGGGAAGTTCAAAGAATACAGTTAAGACCTACCAGTCAAGGGCAAAAGCTAAATTTAATACGGAGTCGAAAGTAACATTGATTCGTAAAATTATTGAGTTAGGTGTTATTAAGATTGGATAAAAATGTTAGCGATTGTATGGTTCGTTGCAGTACAACCTAACACAGAGATATTAGAAGGATGTTTAGGAAGGCTGAGATCAAAAGTAATGCAGCATGTATTACAGCTTCATATACAAAGACTTTGAATACCTATGCCGAAAGATGAAAATAAGTACGTAAAGTGCTAGTATCGCATGCAGGTTTGTTGCTGCTTATAATTAAGCTGATGACAGCAATCGATGTTCACGACCTTGGAAATACGCTATAAGTGGAGATCATTATGAAGAGGCTCAAGCTTAATAAACACTTTCAGCCATGCTCAATCAGGGAAGGGGATGAGTTATATCCAAATGGAATTTTTTAATTTAATATTACTGAACTGTTAAAACACATTAAAGTAAATAAAGATATATTTAAGACAGAAAAAGTTGAGGTAAAATCACTGCATCTATTTAGACCCAGCTTATTAAATGAATCTACAATAATTTCTGCTGATATATCAAAACCGATTATTCTAGCTGAAATAAGTCCGGAATCATTTAGTCTAATTGATGGGCGCCACAGATTGAAAAAAGTACGTAGGATGGGAGGGATAAAATTCTTGTTTATAGAGTCGACAACCTTATATAATGGGAGGAGAGCCGAAAAATTTTTAAAGCGGTTCGTGATGAGCTAGGGTAATCTGGCTCGAGTGGTACTAGCATTTTTTAAATTAATAACTGTAAGATACTTCCGTGCTAATTATTGAACTAACTTATAAAAAACCACTGAATGAAGTTGAGAAGTACCTGCAAGATCACCGTGATTTTTTGTCTAAGTACTACGATCAGGGTGTTTTTTTAGCCTCCGGTCCAAAAGACCCTCGTGATGGCGGGATCATATTGGCTAACTGCAATGATGCTGATGAGATAATAAAAGAAGATCCGTTCTATCAACACCAAATTGCTGACTATAAGGTTATTAGGTGTAATTTTAATAGATCTATCGATGAACTGACAATGCTAATTAATGATCAGTGAGCTTCAGAGATTTTTCAAATTACCCCATTCCGTAATTGATGATTTTTTTAATAGTTCGTCCTAAGTCTCGGCAATATTTTTTAAAACTAAAAGAGAAGTTCACTAGCTTGCTAAAAGCGATAGAAAAAGAGTAAGCGTCATTTTACTGACATACTTCATAACCGAATTAATAACGTCAGAATCAATTGTTGGCATTAACTGTATGGCACATGTGCGGCGAAAGTTTATTGAAGCTCTCCCTGGCGGCAAAGAAAAAGGTGTTTTTGGGCAAGCTGTTAGATTAATCCGCGCACTTTATAAAATTGAACAGGATCTAAAGGAAGAAAATGCAGGCGTCAATCGTATTTATCATATTCGACAAACGCATGCCAAGCCGATATTAGAAAAGATTAAAGATCACCTGGAGAAAAAGTAAGGAGTTGTTCCTCCCAAAAGCAAGATCGGTGAAGCCATACGTTACACGTTGAAACGCTGGCGTTATTTAATTAGCTATCTTGAAGATGGCCGATACGAAATCGATAATAATCGGGCGGAGCGTGCTATTAAACCTTTTGTTATTGGAAGAAAAAATTGGCTCTTTTCAAATAGCACTTCAGGCGCACATGCCAGCGCGAGGCTCTTCACCCTCATTGAAACAGCTAAGGCTAATCAACTTGATCCGCTGCGTTACATGGAGCACATTTTTAAAGAGCTGCCTTCCTGCACTTGTCTTGAGGACTATGAGGAGCTTCTGCCTTGGCAAGTTAAAGGCGACCGCACGAGCTCCTCCAGGCACCAAGATACGCACCCAAACCACCAGATAACTCAAACAAAACGCCAATATCTTCATCATGTCAGCCATTATACTTAAATCGAGCAAAAAATCATTCAAATGATAACCGACTGATTCCTAATAGAAATTAAGATTTCGCGACACACAACCCAACGCTGCCATCTGTAACCATTATGTCTAAATTTCGATCGATCGAATAGCAACCAAAAAGAAGACGTTTTTGATTGTCAGAGAGTGCTTGGATTGGAGAGCCTGAGAAGGAAAAAGATTATAACATGCTGAAAAACATCGATAATATCGACATAGACGTTATTTAAGGTATCGTAGTGCGCAGGTTTGGGGGCTTTTTATACCGGGCGTCGCCTTTGACGCCTTTCCAGCAAGCCTCTACTTCACTAATGATTTTACGTTATCATTATTCAATCTTTGTATTCAGAAAAAATACCGTATTGGTTGCACTAACCAACAGTCTAAAGGAACATCATTAATTTCGTGAAATTATATGTCTTTTGTTATAGGCGCCAAAGGCGACACCCGGTATTAAGTTGCCATTCGATTTGGACATTTTTACACCTCTTTGTTAGTTCATAGATTTTAACAAATTGGTGTCCGGTAATTTAGGGGAAGATTATCTTTTATCAGCAGTAAAAAACAGATGTTTACCATTGGTTAAGATTTTTATAAAGCATAGGGTGCAAGATTTTCCCTGTGAAGTTCTTTTTGAAGTCCAGTCAAAGGGGAAGATGGAGTTAGTCCGTTATTTTTTCAAATTGGGCGCATATTTTTTTTCAAAAAGATCGTGCTGGATTGCCCGCTGCACAAGCTGCCTGTTTTTCATCTTGTGTTTCTCTAAATCAAGTTGAACACTTTCTTACTGTACTTATTGAATATGACAATACTAACGAAAAAATACAAAATTTTCGAAAATTTATTAGAGTCAATTATGATTTAATTTAGTTAGATTTTAAGAAGCCCTTTTCATTTATTATCAAAACGCTAAAGCGTAAATCTCCGTCTCTAGTTAAAAATCTTATTCGAGATGAAGCTTTTATGTCGTACTATGCTGATACGCTTCGCCTTGCTCTTATACAGTTTCATGTGATTAACTTATTATTAATGGGTGATTCCTGCTTGCTTCCTGTTAATACCGCTGCCAAACAACTATCTTATGCCGCTAAACCCTAATGAACGTAAGCGCTAAATTAAATACCTGCTTGACTAGCAGCAATTATTTTGGTGATGGATTTTCTGTCCTCAAGCTGTTCAGCAACCAGCAAATCAGGGTCGCAGTTATATGGGAGCAGAGCTTCTAGATCA
>JAUIAD010000010.1 GCA_030425685.1 Gammaproteobacteria bacterium
AACAAATCACCGTCAATATTAACGGCAGTGATGATGCCGCTGTTATCAGTGGCACGGTCACGGGTGCGGTCACCGAAGGCAATGTCGGCGATGCACCGGTCACGGCAACGGGTGCGATTAGCATCAGTGATGTCGATGGCGATGATAACCCAAGCTTTGCCGATGTCGGTTCTACCGTCGGTGATAATGGCTTTGGTAGTTTTGAATTATCAAGTGGCAACTGGACCTTCACCTTGGATCAAAGCGCGGTGCAAGATTTAGATGCTGGCGATCAAGTGAGTGATAGCATTACTTTTACCGCCAGCGATGGCAGTACACAACAAATTACCGTCAATATTAACGGCAGTGATGATGCCGCCGTCATTAGCGGCACGGTCACGGGTGCTGTGAATGAAGGCAATGTCGGCGATGCACCGGTCACGGCAACGGGGGCGATTAGCATTAGCGATGTTGATGGCGATGATAACCCGAGCTTTGCCGATGTCGGATCCACCGTTGGTGATAATGGCTTTGGTAGCTTTGAATTATCAAGTGGCAACTGGACCTTCACCTTGGATCAAAGCGCGGTGCAAGATTTAGATGCTGGTGATCAAGTGAGTGACAGCATTACCTTTACCGCCAGCGATGGCAGCACCCAACAAATCACGGTTAATATTAACGGCAGTGATGATGTCGCCGTCATTAGCGGCACGGTCACGGGTGCTGTGAATGAAGGCAATATCGGCGATGCACCGGTCACGGCAACGGGTGCGATTAGCATCAGTGATGTCGATGGCGATGATAATCCAAGCTTTGCCGATGTCGGATCCACCGTTGGTAATAATGGTTTTGGTAGTTTTGAATTATCAAGTGGCAACTGGACCTTCACCTTGGATCAAAGTGCGGTACAAGATTTAGATGCTGGTGATCAAGTGAGTGATAGCATTACTTTTACGGCCAGTGATGGATCGACTCAGCAAATTACCGTCAATATTAACGGCAGTGATGATGCCGCTGTTATCAGTGGTACGGTTACGGGTGCTGTGAATGAAGGCAATGTCGGCGATGCACCGGTCACCGCAACGGGCGCGATTAGCATTAGTGATGTCGATGGCGATGATAACCCAAGCTTTGCCGATGTCGGTTCTACCGTCGGTGATAACGGTTTTGGTAGTTTTGAATTATCAAGTGGCAACTGGACCTTCACCTTGGATCAAAGTGCGGTACAGGATTTAGATGCTGGCGATCAAGTCAGTGATAGCATTACTTTTACCGCCAGTGATGGATCGACTCAGCAAATTACCGTCAATATTAACGGTAGTGACGATGCCGCTGTTATCAGTGGCACGGTCACGGGTGCTGTTACCGAAGGCAATATCGGCGATGCACCGGTCACGGCAACGGGGGCGATTAGCATTAGTGATGTCGATGGCGATGATAACCCAAGCTTTGCCGATGTCGGATCCACCGTTAGTGATAATGGTTTTGGTAGTTTTGAATTATCAAGTGGCAACTGGACCTTCACCTTGGATCAAAGCGCGGTGCAAGATTTAGATGCCGGCGATCAAGTGAGTGATAGCATTACCTTTACCGCCAGCGATGGCAGTACACAACAAATTACCGTCAATATTAACGGCAGTGATGATGCCGCTGTTATCAGTGGCACGGTCACGGGTGCGGTCACCGAAGGAAATATCGGCGATGCACCGGTCACCGCAACGGGCGCGATTAGCATCAGTGACGTCGATGGCGATGATAACCCGAGCTTTGCCGATGTCGGTTCTACCGTCGGTGATAACGGTTTTGGTAGTTTTGAATTATCAAGTGGCAACTGGACCTTCACCTTGGATCAAAGCGCGGTGCAAGATTTAGATGCCGGCGATCAAGTGAGTGATAGCATTACTTTTACCGCCAGCGATGGATCGACTCAGCAAATTACCGTCAATATTAACGGCAGTGATGATGCCGCTGTTATCAGTGGCACGGTCACGGGTGCGGTCACCGAAGGCAATGTCGGCGATGCACCGGTCACGGCAACGGGTGCGATTAGCATTAGTGATGTCGATGGCGATGATAACCCAAGCTTTGCCGATGTCGGTTCTACCGTCGGTGATAATGGCTTTGGTAGCTTTGAATTATCAAGTGGCAACTGGACATTCACCTTGGATCAAAGCGCGGTGCAAGATTTAGATGCTGGTGATCAAGTGAGTGACAGCATTACCTTTACCGCCAGCGATGGCAGTACACAACAAATCACCGTCAATATTAACGGCAGTGATGATGCCGCCGTCATTAGCGGCACGGTCACGGGTGCTGTGAATGAAGGCAATATCGGCGATGCACCGGTCACGGCAACGGGTGCGATTAGCATTAGTGATGTCGATGGCGATGATAACCCAAGCTTTGCCGATGTCGGTTCTACCGTCGGTGATAATGGCTTTGGTAGTTTTGAATTATCAAGTGGCAACTGGACCTTCACCTTGGATCAAAGCGCGGTGCAAGATTTAGATGCCGGCGATCAAGTGAGTGATAGCATTACCTTTACCGCCAGCGATGGCAGCACCCAACAAATCACGGTTAATATTAACGGCAGTGATGATGTCGCCGTCATTAGCGGCACGGTCACGGGTGCTGTGAATGAAGGCAATATCGGCGATGCACCGGTCACGGCAACGGGTGCGATTAGCATTAGTGATGTCGATGGCGATGATAACCCAAGCTTTGCCGATGTCGGTTCTACCGTCGGTGATAACGGTTTTGGTAGCTTTGAATTATCAAGTGGCAACTGGACCTTCACCTTGGATCAAAGCGCGGTGCAAGATTTAGATGCCGGCGATCAAGTGAGTGATAGCATTACTTTTACCGCCAGTGATGGCAGCACGCAACAAATCACCGTCAATATTAACGGCAGTGATGATGCCGCCGTCATTAGCGGCACGGTCACGGGTGCTGTGAATGAAGGCAATGTCGGCGATGCACCGGTCACGGCAACGGGTGCGATTAGCATCAGTGATGTCGATGGCGATGATAACCCAAGCTTTGCCGATGTCGGATCCACCGTTGGTAATAATGGTTTTGGTAGCTTTGAATTAAGTAGTGGCAACTGGACATTCACCTTGGATCAAAGTGCGGTGCAAGATTTAGATGCCGGCGATCAAGTCAGTGATAGCATTACTTTTATGGCCAGTGATGGATCGACTCAGCAAATTACCGTCAATATTAACGGCAGTGATGATGCCGCCGTCATTAGCGGCACGGTCACGGGTGCGGTTACCGAAGGCAATATCGGCGATGCACCGGTCACCGCAACGGGCGCGATTAGCATCAGTGATGTCGATGGCGATGATAACCCAAGCTTTGCCGATGTCGGATCCACCGTCGGCGATAACGGCTTTGGTAATTTTGAATTAAATGGCGGTAATTGGACCTATACCCTTGACCAATCTGCAGTGCAGCACTTACCTGATGGGAATATGGTAACTGATACGTTTACATTTACAGCGACAGATGGCTCAACTCAAGAAGTTGTGGTTAATATCACTGGAACAAACGATGCAGCACAAATTACCAATACATCAGTAACGTTAAAAGAAGATGTCGATGTTAATAATGAAAACCATATCGTTGGCAGTGGCTCCGTCAACATAAACGATGTTGATCAAGGAGAGTCCTCTCTAGTTCCGAGTGCTCAAAGCGGCACCTATGGGGATTTTGCAATTGATGCTAATGGTGATTGGACATACACTACCAGCGATGAACTTCGTCCGGGTGAAGAAACCTTAACAAATACAACATTATCTGGAAACCAATCAGCTTCTACAACAGTCGGCCTAGAAGATGGTAGTTACGTGGTGATATGGCAAGGCAACGATTCAAGTGGCTATGGTGTTTTTGGTCAACAATTTAATAAGGACGGCGAGACAGTCGGTAATGAATTTCAAATCAACTCCACTGAAACAAGTCACCAATTTGGAATTGCCGCTGATAGCTTAAGTGATGGCGGTTTCATTACTACCTGGCAGTCCCTCAATCAAAGTGGCGGCAGTGGCTATGATATTATTGGTCAACGTTTTGATGCCAATGGCGCCCCTGTTGGAAATGAGTTTATAGTTAATACGACTACCTCTAGCCATCAACTCTATTCAAGCGTGACTGGTTTAGAGGATGGTGGATTTGTCAGCACTTGGGTGGATTACAATGGCTTTAATGTCATGGGACAGCAATACGATAGCGATGGGAATAGCGTCGGCAATGAATTTCAAGTTAATACCTACTCCACTAGCTATCAGTTCGTCCCAAGCACTACAGCTCTCAATGATGGCGGCTTTGTCGTCACCTGGTCTTCCTACAATCAAGATGGAAGTGGCTATGGCGTATTTGGTCAACGATACGATCAAAATGGCGCTCAGGCGGGTAATGAATTTCAAATTAGTACACATACCAATAGTCATCAGTTATTTTCAGATACAACTGCACTAAATGATGGTGGCTTTGTCACCGTTTGGCAATCCTACGGCCAGGATGGCAGCAACTATGGTGTATATGGGCAGCGTTATGATAGTAACGGAGACCCTGCCGGTGGAGAGTTTATAATTAATACCCATACCAGTGGCTCACAAAGCCAACCCAGCGTCACTGGCCTTGATGAAGGTGGGTTTGTCGTCAGTTGGACATCACAAAATCAAGATGGTGATAGCAATGGCGTCTATGCACAACGCTTTGATGAAAACGGCGTAGCAAATGGCGATGAGTTTCAAGTCAATACAGAAACAGCAAGTTCACAAAGCGAACCTAGCATTGCTGCATTAAACAACGGCGAGTTCGTTGTAAGCTGGACTAGTCAAAATCAAGATGGCAGTGGTCAAGGCGTATATAGCAAGCTTTATCAAAACCCTCAAAACGATATTCAAGCCTTAGGTGACGGCGAAACCTTAACCGAAAACTTTACTCTCACCAGCGCTGATGGCACCACCTCCACCTTTACTGTCACCATAGATGGCACAGACGATGCCGCCGTTATTTCCGGTACTTTTACGGGAGACGTTACCGAAGGAAACATCGGTGATGCACCGGTGACAGCAACAGGATCGATCAGCATCAGTGATATCGACACGAATGATAATCCAGTGTTTAACGACGTAGCTACAACGGCCGGTGATAATGGCTATGGCAATTTTGCTTTAAGTAACGGTCAGTGGACTTACACCTTAGATCAAAGCAGCGTGCAAAGCTTAGGGGTTGGAGACCAGGTGACTGATACTTTTACTTTTACAGCAACAGATGGTTCCACCCAACAAATCAGCATAAATATTTTTGGTGCAAATGATAACCCCACTGCTGAGCCAGCAACAATAGTGATGCCTGTAGGGGAAACTGCTGTTGGACAACTAGCAGCTACCGATGTAGATGCTTCCGATTCGCTAAGCTTTACACTCGATAGCGGAGTCAGCCATGGCAGCTTAACGTTAAATGCAGATGGCAATTATTCTTATATCCCATCTTCAACCTATGTTGGCAATGATTCATTTAGCTTTACAGTAACTGATTCCCAAGGGGAAACCAGTAGTTCAACGGTAAATATAACCGTCCATAATGACCCAGGTGATCTAACATCTACTAGCGAGTCGCAAGCGAACACGACTACGCAAAGTAATCAACGCGATTCCACCATAACTGAGTTAGCAGATGGTGGTTACGTCATTACTTGGGAAGCACCGGACAATAATGGTTATGGTATTTTTGGGCAACGCTATGACTCTAGTGGAACTAAGGCTGGTAATCAATTCCAGGTAAATACTGAAACAAGCAACCAGCAGCTCAACACATCCGTTGATAGCCTCACCGATGGTGGTTTCGTCGTTGTATGGCAGTCCCGAAATCAAGATGGTAATCGTGACGGTGTCTTTGGGCAACGATACGACGCCAACGGCAATCAAGTTGGGAGCGAATTTCAAGTTAACACCACAACCAGCAATTATCAAAACTTACCTACGGTCGCTGGCTTAGAAGGCGGTGGTTATGTAGTTGCATGGACATCGAACAATCAAGATGGACACAGCTATGGTATTTTCGCGCAACGCTATGATGACAATGGCAATACAGAGGGCAGTGAGTTTCAAGTAAATACTTACACGACACGCCAACAAACAACTCCCTCTATTACTGAATTAGATGATGGCGGCTTTGTGGTTGTTTGGGGTTCCAATCGACAGGATGGAAGCAACTACGGTGTTTACGGACAACGTTACGACGCTGACGGCAATACAGCTGGTAGCGAGTTTCAAGTGAATACTCATACAGCAAATCATCAACGAAAACCATCCGTAGCTGACCTTGATGATGGCGGCTTTGTCGTTGTTTGGGAGTCAAACAATCAAGATGGAGACAGCTATGGTATCTATGGTCAACGTTATGATAGCAATGGTAATGCTGAAGGTGTTGAGTTTCAAATAAATACGGAAACCAATGACACACAAGAATTGGCAGATGTTGCAGGAACAGAGGGAGGAGGATTTGTTGTCACATGGAATTCGAACCATGACTCATCACATGACGATGTATTTGCACAAAGGTTTGACGGAGATGGTCAGCCTATTGGCAATGAATTTCAAGTCAATGGCACAACGTCCAACACTCAAGACGACCCATCAGTTGCGGTATTAAACAATGGTGAGTTTGTAATAAGCTGGACCAGCAAAAATCAAGATGGAAGTGGACAAGGCATCTACGCCAAACAATTCTCTCTCGAAGATACAGTGGATGGAAGTAGTTATAATGACTCGCTAATCGGCTCAAATAGCAATGATGAAATCAATGGCTTTGGTGGAGATGATTATCTTGAAGGTGGTGCTGGAGCAGATACCCTTAATGGCGGCTTAGGAACTGATACTGCTTTCTACGGTGAATCTTCCGAAGGTGTGACCATTGACCTATCAACAGGAGTAGGCAGCGGCGGTCAGGCAGAGGGCGACACCTTATCAAGCATAGAAAACGTCACAGGCTCAAATCATGACGACATCTTTACCGCTAATAGTGATAATAATGTGTTTAAGGGTAATGATGGCTCTGACCTATTTATATTTGGTCAAAATGCCGGTAGCAATACGGTGCAAGGCGGTAATGGCAGCAGCTGGACAGATACGATACGTTTAGATAATGCAACGCAAGCGCCAACAGAAACATTAGAAGGCGCCGGAAGCTGGGTGCTAGAAACAGATGCAGCGCATACAGTGGACATAGGCAATAAAACCATTACCTTTGATGATGGTGATGCATCTGGCTCCATCTTAACGAAAGACGGGACTGAAATTAACTTTGAAGATATCGATAAGATCGACTGGTCTTAGCCTTTTTTGATAAATATCAGGTCCCAAACACCGTGACCTAAACGCAGGCCTCGCTGTTCAAACTTGGTTAAGGGCCTATCTGTTTTTTCTTTAACAAAATTTCCGCCGCCAGCAATATTTTCAAATCCCGGTGACTCGCTAAATACCTGCATCATATGTTCTGCATAATTTTCCCAGTCTGTTGCTAAATGAACATAACCTGATTTTTTTAACTTTCTTAAAAGCAAAGAGGCAAACTCAGGCTGGATCAAACGCCGCTTATGGTGCTTTTTCTTATGCCAAGGATCAGGAAAAAAAATCTGAATGCCTTTTAATGATTCATCAGGAATACAATGCGTTAAAACTTCCTTAGCGTCCTCTTTAAAAACACGAAGATTCGTTAACTCATGCTCATCAATATCTGCTAACAAAGAGCCAACACCCGGACGATGAACTTCAATACCAATATAATGGTTCTGCGGATGATCCTTTGCCATACTCAGCAAGGATTTCCCCATACCAAAACCAATTTCAACCACAACATTCTGATCGAAACCAAAAACGGCATTAAAATCTAGCAGACCCTGACTAAGCCCTAAACCAAATTTGTCCCAATATTGCTCCAAGCCTTTTCTTTGGCGTTCGGTTACACGCCCTTCCCGGCGCACAAAGCTCCTGATATGACGTTTTTTAAGATCATCACTCATAATGATACCTAGAGAAATTCAAATATAGCTGATAGGATATGGAATCTATCATATTGGCTACCTAGCTTCTACAGAAATCATTAGGAGGGAATAATGACTAGGGCTTTAAAGGTTTTTGGGATTGTAATTGCCGTAATTGTTTTGATTTTAGTCATAGCAAGTATTGCAATGACCTATTTAATTGACCCGAATAAATATAAAGACAAGATAGACCATTACGTTTACAAAAAAACCGGTCGTCATCTTTTAATTAAAGGCAATATCGGACTGTCTTTCTTTCCTTGGCTAGGTATAGATATTAAATCCGCTCAGCTAACTAACCCCGAAGGTTTTACTCCTCGCTCCATGGCTGATATTGGCGAGTTAGATTTAAAAGTTCGCGCATTACCTCTTATCGGTGGTGATGTAAGAATCGGAGAGATTGCCATAAAAAATGCAACATTTAATCTTATTACCAGAAAAGATGGCGCAACTAACTGGAGTGCTGCTAAACCAGCGCCTGCCAATAATACCGCCACAAATGCAAGCTCCCAAACTACATCTTCTGCGAAAACTGACAGTAATAACGAGTCTGATACAGAAGAATACTCGCCTGAGAAAAACTTTGAAATAAATCGTGTTCGTATTAGTAATGCCACCATAAATCTAATCAACGAACAAGAAAATAGCACGATCAAATTTAGCAAGTTTAATCTAACCGCTAAACATATAACGGTTGGCAAAAAATTCCCCATCTCAGCTAATTTTATAGTTCAGCAAAGTGGCGCGCAATCTAAAACCAAAACAAGAATCACAGGGGATGCGACTGTTAATTTAGATTCAGGGATATATAGAGTTAACTCTTTAGAGATTAACAATAAAACCACTCGTCCTAAATTGCCGGTTCTTCCATTTAACATTAATGGGAACCTAATGGTTAATACCCATAAAGAAACGCTCACCCTTGATAAAGCAAATGTGGTATTTGCCAATATGAAACTCAATGGAAACCTTAAGGTTAATCAGTTATTCCATATTCCGGAAACAACACTGAACCTTGCAACCGTTGATACTGATGTTAATACCTTGCTCACCACATTGCGTGGGTCGAGCTTTTTACAAGGAAGCCTAGATTTTAAAACCAGTCTAACAGCCAAAGGTGAAACGAAAAAAGAATTTTTAAGCACCCTAAATGGCTCAGGAAACTTTGTGATAAACAAAGGTGTACTAAAAGGGGTGGATATTAATTATTTAATGGCCAAAGCTGCTAGCCTGCTAGATAAGTCGGAAGTAAAAGCGCAGAACACCAAGGTGACAAACTTTTCAGATATCTCAGCAAGCTATAGTATCAACAATGGTGTTTTGACCTGTAACGACTTAAAGCTAGCCAGCAATCAAGTCAACGTCACAGGCGCTGGTAATGTTAATCTACCAAATGATGTGATTGACTATGAGTTAACAGCCCAATACAGCTCTGGTAGCGCCCAAGGCGTTGATAAATCACTTTCGCTACCGATTAAAGTCAGCGGCCCAATGGCTAAACCAACGATATACCCTGACTTTAGCAAAATTGCCAAATCCTATTTTATGAAAAACTTAGAAAAATCAATCAAAGATGGCTCTAAAGACCTAGGTAAAAAAATTAGGAGCTTTTTTGATTAAGCTGTATCACCTGTCGGGCGCAATTCTTTGCGCCCCTACTTTCCAGAGAAAACAAAATGACACCCAAACTATTTTCACAGACTGTTCTTAAATGGTTTAAGTTACATGGCCGCCATGATCTGCCATGGCAGAAAAATGCCACCCCTTATCGTGTTTGGGTATCAGAAATTATGCTGCAACAAACACAAGTTGCTACTGTTATTGATTACTATCAACGTTTTATGAAACGTTTTCCTTCTTTAAAAGCACTAGCAACTGCGCCTGGCGATGATGTTTTGGCGCATTGGTCTGGGCTTGGGTATTATGCGCGCGCACGCAACTTACATAAAACAGCTAAAATTATTTTTGATGAACATAATAGCCGATTTCCAAAAACGATTACTGAGCTAGAAAAACTTCCCGGCATCGGCCGCTCAACAGCTGGCGCTATATTATCACTTTCAATGAATATCCCTGCTCCCATACTAGACGGTAATGTAAAACGCGTACTCACTCGCTTTGCCGCTATTTCAGGCTGGCCTGGTAACACAGATGTTTTAAAAAAACTATGGGCCCTTTCAGAATCACTAACACCGAATAGTGCTTGCAAAGACTACAACCAAGCAATGATGGATTTAGGCGCTACGCTTTGCACACGTACAAAACCCGATTGCCACCGCTGTCCATTAAAAAATAATTGCCAAGCGCACTTATCAGGCGAAGAAGAACACTACCCCAGTAAAAAACCCAAGAAGTCGCGCCCACAGAAAAGCACCACCATGCTAATTTTAAAAAATGAATCCGGTGAGATTCTTTTTGAAAAACGTCCCCCCAGCGGCATCTGGGGTGGCTTATGGAGCTTTCCTGAATTAACCGCCACTCAATCAAAAGATGAAACTCTGTCACACTGCAAAAATAAGTTTTTATGCAATGTGGTCGATATCACTTCCTTAAGTAAATTCAGTCACCAATTTAGTCATTTTGAATTATCTATTCACGCAAAAATGATTACGGTAAAATCTTCACCCAATGTCATCATGGATTCCAGCAACCAGGTTTGGTATAACCAATCTGATAAGTTGCCCGGTGGAATTGCTGCACCCGTTGCAAAGTTGTTAAAAAAATTACATGAGATGAGATAACGTTATGGCACGCATGATTTTTTGTAAAAAATTAAACAAAGAAGCCGAAGGACTTACAAAAGCACCCTACCCGGGTGAAATTGGCGAGCGAGTTTTTCAGAATATATCGAAAGAAGCTTGGCAGTCATGGATTAGTCACCAAACAATGCTAATCAATGAATATCGCCTCAACTTAATGGATCAAAAATCACGCAAATTTCTTGAAGAAGAGATGGAAAAGTTTCTTTTTGGTGAAGGAAGCAACAAACCTGCTGGCTTTACACCCACAGATGAAAATTGAGCGCACTAAACCCTTGACTGAACCCGAGTAAAACGGTTTAATTTACCCCTCGTCGGCGGCCAGATAGCTCAGTCGGTAGAGCAGAGGACTGAAAATCCTCGTGTCCCCAGTTCGATTCTGGGTCTGGCCACCACCTTAACCTTGAAAGCCAAAATACCTCTCCAGCCATTCCATAGCTAGTTTTGCTGCATTCTTCTGAAAGAACCACTGCCATCCATGGCGCAAAACCACAGATTCTAAAAACCCCAGGCCTCACTTCCTGTTCGGCCGTTCGCCGGTTCCCGGCTCACCCCAGTTCGATTCTGGGTCTGGCCACCACCTTGACAATCAACCTCAAAGCCCATAAAAGACCAATAAGATACCGTACTTAATAATGGGCATTCCCATCATCATGCTGCGAATCAACATGGTCCATAGGCTCAATACGGCGCTTAGGACAGCAGCGATACTTGTTATAGCAGCTATTATAACAAGGATTGATCTTTTGCTGATCTTGATAGTACTCGCAATTATCCATACAAGTAAGGCACTTGTATGTACATGATTTGGTCACACCCTGTTTGGCTGCCTGAGCCATAGGTATAACGAAAAGAAAAGCCAACAAACTGAGAATGCTTAGAACCCCTTTCATAATGCACTCCTTTAAAAATCATAAGTAAAAAACTCTATTTTTAACCTTAACTCTATATTAAATTTTAAATCAAGGCATAAAATCAAACAAGCAACTTGAACATTATTATTTCATGTGATAAAACTTAATCATATTGATTATTTATTTTTCTAAAGAGCTAGAAATGAAGCAGACACAACAAGTAAATTTTACTTTAAAAAAATTAGCTTCTGCTATTTCTACCAAAGCTCGCCGCTATTTTATTATTTTTAGCATGCGCGTACTCCGCCGCATGCCCTACCCTTCCTAGTATCCCGGAAATAAACGCAGGCTAGGAAGGGCCTAAAACCTAGCGTTTCAACAATTTTACATTGACCAATAACCACAAAAAGATGGAGAGCCTCATGTCGTCTAAAAGAAAATTAATCCTAGCCAGCATCCCCTTTATCGCAGGACTTGGTGCACATAACTTAGCGCTAGCTGGTAGCAACCCTTTTAAACGAAAAGAAGTTTGCTCAGAAAGTAAAAATCATAAAAAAACCTGTTACAACACATCACAAGTTAGGTTCGGACCTTATATCAATAAAGATCGCCTATTTGACGGCTCTGAATTAATTATCAATGTACCTAGCATTCGTGAAGCTGGACGTTTGTTGCTACAAGAATACCAGCTAGCGAAAGAGTGCGCTGATCTAGGTGTTCCAGAACCAAAATTTCCGCGCTTGATAATCAGCGGACTTATTGAAGGCCAAGGTATTTTTACCAACAGTTATGACCACCACAATAAAACAAAGTTTAACCTTGATGATAGCCAACTTGCTTTATACCTACGTGCTACTTCATGGTTATCGGGTTATGTAGCCATAGAATACAGCCCCACACATACCTCCAAAGTTTTTATGCAAAGAGGGTTTTTAACCATTGGTAATTTAGAAAAATCCCCATTCTATTTTACTGCCGGTAAAATGTATGTTCCATTTGGAGACTACACCAGCAACATGGTAACAGAGCCTATGACACGTGATTTAGGCAGAACCCTAGCAACTGGCGCTGAAGTTGGATTCTTACAAACAGGCCCCAATGCATGGCATGCTGAAGCTTATCTTTATGAAGGGCTAACAAAATTCCAAAGCAATAATAAAAAACAGCTAGAATACGGCGCTGATGCAGGCTACAAATTTAAAGTCAGTGATAAAGTCAGTGGCGAAGTAGGTACGAGTTTTATTTCCAACCTTGCCGACTCACAAGGCATCCGCGGCACACTAAAAGATAACAATGTCCTGCTAGCCCATAATGTGCCAGCACTAGATGGTTATGCTCACCTAGCTATTGATAAATTTAACTTCTTAGCAGAGTTCTTATCAGCGATTAGAAAATTTAATAAAAATAACTTAGCGGCGAATGGTCATGGTGCTAAGCCTTCAGCAATGAACGCAGAAGCTTCATACAACTTCAAAACTTGTTGTAAACCTAGCTCGGTCGCTATCGGTTATAGTCAAACACGACAATCGCAAGCGCTTGGCTTTCCCAAGGCATCCTATCGAGCGGTATACAATATAAATATTTGGCGTGACACCAATTTAGCGCTTGAATATCGCTACGATAAAAATTACAAAAATGGCATCGTAATGGGCGACCATGCTAATGTTGTTTCAGCACAGTTTGACTTTTTCTTCTAAACGAAAATGGGCGCAGCCAATAGGTTGCGCCCTTATAAATTACGTTTTTTTAGGACACATTAAATCAACGATATCACTATGATGGTGACAAATTTTATCAGCACCTGCGTCTAAGAGTTCTTTTTCAGAACCAAAGCCATAAGTAACACCCACTGAAAAAACCTGATTCTGCTTTGCGCCATTAATATCATGATGACGATCACCAATCATTACCGTTTGTGCAAAGTCCAGTTTATGGTGATCAAGGATATAAGCAATTAAGTCATGCTTATAATCACGCGTACCATCAAGCTCTGAGCCATGTATCGCTGTAAAATAAGGATGCAGCTCAAAATGCTCAAGTATTTTACCCGCGTAAACCCAAGGTTTTGACGTAGCCAAATAAAGATCAAAGCCGGCATTGGATAAGACATCAAGCGTATTATGAATACCCTCATACATTTTATTTTCATGCATGCAAGTACCTTCATAACGTTCACGATAAAATTCGATCGCGCGCTGAATGTCGTTATTATTTTTTGAATTCAATAGCTTCTCAAACGCATCGGTTAACGGCGGTCCAATACACCATTCCAAATCGTCCATTGAGGGAGGCTCAACAGACATCTTACGCAAAGCATGTTGAATCGACTTGGTAATCCCTTCCTTAGGGTCGGTAAGCGTTCCATCTAAATCTAGGAACAAGTTCTTGATATTTTGCATTTTAACCTCTATTGTTGCTCATACCTCTCATGGTATCATAAGTCCCCCAACTATCGAAGGACCAACAATGAGCAATAATGAGCTGAAGGCATTGACCGCCATCATCATTTTTTTTATCGGCATCTCTGGCGGCCTATTCCCTCTTTTATCAGATCGCTTCAGCAAAGCATGGAAAGCGCTTCATTATGCAGAATATTGCTCGCGCGGTATTTTTTTGGGTGTTGGTTTAATTCATTTATTACCTGATGCTTTAAAAGCATTTGCACGTGCAGAAGCTCCCGTAACCTACCCTGTTGTCTTTGCCATCTGCGCCTTTACTATTTTTGCCATCCAGTTTATTGAACAAATAGCCTATAACAAACTGAAAACGAGAGAACAGCCTGGCGACTGGATGTCTTACTTACTCATGACATTGCTGTCGGTTCATTCCATCATTACCGGCGCAGCACTAGGCATTGATACGCACCGCTCACATATTTATATTATTTTTATTGCCATTATAGCTCACAAAGGCGCTGCTGCTTTTGCCTTAGCAACCAATATGAAACTTAACAAGATTAACAAGCAAGCGGCTATTATTACACTAACACTCTTTTCACTAATGACACCCATTGGCATATTATTTGGATCTGTTATCAATGATTTTCTAACGGGTCAAGCGGTGACATTAACTAAAGGCGTTTTTGGTGCGTTTGCAGCAGGGACTTTTCTCTATATTGCCACTTACAAGGTTGTCGATATCCATGGCTCTCACAAACCTCCTTCACTAAAAAGCATTGGCTTTTTTGGCTTAGGCGTTCTTCTGATGACCTTGATTGCCTTTGTTGCTTAATGCAGAAACGATATAAATACTGATAATCGCAACAAGAATACCGCCAAACACATCAATAAGATAATGCCAGCCGAGTAATACTGTCGCGGCAATAGCAATAAGATTAATAATAGCCAACGGATAAAAAAGCCACCTTCTATCCCTAGTAACATAAGTCAATATAATAGCCCACACAACATGCATAGAAGGAAACGCAATCATTCCCCCTCGACTTGTTGTAGGATGAATATAGTGATGCAACTCAAAAAATTTAATAAAGGTATCATGCTGCTCTGCGGAAAAGTACGGACTACTAAAAATGGATACAGGCGCCGCTGTGGGAAAACAATAATAAATCAACGCCCCCAAAATAAAACTTAGTGCATATAACAATAGAAACTGATTAAGCTGATTTTGACTTTTAAACAGACTTAATAGCGGTGGAACAATAAAAAGCTGAATCACAATACCGGTGTAACAAACTGCAAGCACCATTTTAATAGCAAGATGAACTGCCACCCAAGCAAGTATTTTAACCGTATTAACACCCAGCAGTTGATCCCAATGTGCTAGCACCTTGTCTATCACGGGGAATGACGTACTCTGAATACCCGTGGTTAACACAGCCATACACAGAGATATAAAGTAATAAAGGCAATAATAACGAGAAAATGCCGCCATTCTGGGGCTAATGCCATTTTTAAGCGCATATGAGCTCAGGAGGAAAACAGGAATAACTGCTGGCAGAAAAAGCCACCAAATAGCCGGAACATAGTTAATGCCGGGAAAATGTTCAAAAAATAGATTTATAAGAATAAACACCAATCCAAGTGCAAACATTAACACTGATATCTTAAGAATCAGCGCATCATCAGTACTAACGTATTCTTTAATAGAACTTTTAAGCGTAATAAATTTCAAAGATAATCCTACACAAACCAGGTCGTGATCAATATGTAGGCATATTATAAAGACAAAACATTAAGGAAATATTAAATATATCAATGGAGTTAGCACTTATAATCGTCACCTCGAGGCTTAACAACAATCCCAGCATGCTAACTGGGTCCTGCGGTCAAGCCTCGTGAGTCAGAACTTAATAACTATCAACTAAACTGACATATCGACCGTTGAAAGAACATCAGCCTCTCTTGAATGTGAGCTACCTGACGAACCATAGCTAGTAGGTGAATTGTCTCCAAATAGACCCTGCTTATTAGCAGCAGCTGAAGGAGAAGGAGGAGGAGAAAAACCATCCTTACCATCATCAGAAGCATCGACATCCTTCTTTGCAGATGGCTTAACCCCCATAATCTCATCTAAAACAACTTTATCCTTACCAGTCGAACCTAGTAATAAATTACCACGTTCAAGATTAGCACGGATAAATTCACATAACTCGCTAGGACTATAATGCTTTATTCTATTTTTCTTAGACTGCACAAACGCATCCACAGCTAAAAGAAAACGAGTATCCTCACTAGCATGCGTGGTTGCATACTCCGTTAATGCATTTAACACCGTGTCGTACAAATTGATTAGCGCAAATACAGCAACACCAATATAGGAGTTCGGTACTAAGTAGGGCTTTAAATTACGCCAAAAACTAGGCGTATTAAAATTTGCTTTTGTTAATTTCCAAGAAACTCCAGGCGAAAAACCGGCAATAAAAGCACTTAACAACATAAAAAGGGTAAAACGTATAGGATACTCTTTAATTGCAGGTTGCAAACTAAATCGACCCTGCACAATCTCCACAAGAGCGATATAGGGCTTTTGAAAAGCCATGCCACCAAAAAAGCCAACTAACACACTGATCAAAACAATAGGCGGAATTGAGAACATAATTTCAAAAGCATGTTCATCGGGTGTGTATTGCGCTAAATAAGCCATTCCTTCATAATTTGACCAATCAAAACCACAAATACCATCGACAACAGTCAGTTGACCTATAAGTTTAACAATGCTTCTTAGATAAGGATCAACTTTATCAAAGCAAGAATCAGCTTCTTCCAGAGCAACCTCATTATCATCAGATTTACCAGGCGTTGTTGTATTATCTAATAGTTTAGCCTCAATCTCTTCCTGCTGATAAGACACTACTTTATCGCGCCCCTTTTTTGAACCTGAAATTGAATCTCTTAATAACTTACTTAGATCAATAGGCTCATTTGAAGTTAAGATACTGCTGGCAATATTCTTATTATTTTTAAGATAGACCCCAACAATATCAAAAGTACTTTGCACCTTCCCATGTAGCTCCATTAATTTACCATTTAATACCACTGATTCAGAAAAATCTTTAGCACGCTGCTTAGAGCAGCAACGCAACGCTAACTTCCAAAACTTATTGTAAGCTGATAACACCAACCAGTGCGTAACGATCACCCGCACCGGCAAGGTATGCGTTAAGGTATTTGAAAATAAGGACCCGCCAAATTCAAAACCAAGCTCAACATCTGTCTCACCTTCAAACGGGTAAAACAAAGTAACAAAAGCCAATGTTAACGAGGCAATAAGCGAGTAAGCTATAGCAACCCATGGATTAGGGTTATACGAATAGAATTTTTTACCATGCGCCTTTTTATAATAAGACTGCATAAAATAGTCTTGCAGAAACATGCGACAAGCATTGTAATGAACAATCAATGTCGCCCCTACTGTGCCAATATACATCGCCACCATTGGAAAGCCAGACAAGCCTAGCTCGCGCGTCGGTTCTATATACATAACCCCAGCAAGAATACCATTTAAACACTGAGTAAAAAAACAAAAATGCTTAACGCGATCTGACATGATAGGTTCTGTAGGCAATGACAATAAAGAAAATATATCTTTCTTTTCCTCCCTCTCGGAGTAACTACTACCAACGCTACCTGAGAGAGAAGAATGATTGGTGGTAGAATCACCATTTCTTGCTAAACATCTTAAAAATACACTGGAAAAAGAAGGCATTATTTCATCCGTAATGTTGTAGGTTATATGCACGTTGCCATAACATCAGTTAAAACAACCTTCAGAATTATAATTAAAACAAACAATGACGAAAACGTTTTTTAAAAGAAATTAATTAAAAGAAGATTAATTTAGTAGATTTTAGGTAAAAAGTACCTACATAGAAGAGTAATATTAATACTTGCAAAGAAAACCATTTTAAAAGCAGCTATCAAATTAAAAACATCTATCAGACAAGATGCATATAAACAGGAGTTTCGCACTTTCAGTGCAAACCTCCTTCCTGGTTATATTTCGCCTATGCGAGACAAGCTCGCATGGACGGCCTGTGCCCGTTAGGGTGCGATTCAAGGGGAGAATCCCGATTCTCCCCTTGAAAATCTCCATCGGGATTTGTTTTGTTTCGCACAAGTGCGAAACTCCTAATAAACTAAGACGAAATAAAACCAGGCCCTTGATAAATTAAACCTGTGTACACTTGCAAAAGACTAGCTCCCGCCGCTAACATCGCATCTATATCTTTCTTACAAGAAATGCCACCAACACCAATAATAGGAATTTCGCCCTTCATTGCCTTTGCAAACTGTCGCACAACCACCAGCGCCCTTTCACGCAAAGGTTCACCACTCAAGCCGCCCGCCTCATTAGAAAACTTCATATTTTCTACCTTATCACGAGACATTGTAGTATTAACAGCAATAACCCCTTCAATATTTAACTGCAAAAACAAATTGCCCATAAACTGAATTTCTTTTTCGCTTAAATCTGGAGAGACTTTAACAAGCAATGGCACATGATGTTGATACTGAGAAGACAATTCTTTTTGCTGCGCTTTAAGAGAAGCTAACAGCTCTTGCAAATAAGTTTCAGACTGCAAATCGCGCAAGCCTTTAGTATTAGGGGAAGAAATATTGACTGTAACAAAATCCGCATAAGGATATACTTTAGCAAAACATATTTGATAATCATCCAATGCCTTTTCCAAAGGCGTTGTAGCATTCTTACCAATATTAACGCCAACAACACCTTCGACTTTACGTCGTTTAAGGTTGTCAACCAGGTGATCAACACCCTTATTGTTAAAACCGAAACGATTAATTAAAGCATTCGCTTTTTTAAGACGAAATAAACGCGGTTTAGCATTTCCCGGTTGTGGTTTTGGTGTAACCGCTCCTACTTCAATAAAGCCAAAACCCAAACCCCACAACGTATCGATATAATCGCCATTTTTATCAAGCCCGGCAGCCAATCCAATGCGACTAGAAAAATTAAGCCCAAATAACTTGCATACATCTTTATTTTGTTTAGCCCTAATCGCGTTGACACGACACGGTGGATAAACATATTTTAAAAAACGCAAAGTAAGATGATGAGAACATTCCGCCGGCAAGCAAAACAAAAGTGGTCTTAATAAACGATAGATCATAGTATCTTAGCTAGCAACAGTACAAGACTTCACCCAAACGCGCAGCATAGCATTGCTACCCTTTTGCAATTTATAAGGCACTTGCCTAACCTCAACACCAAAATCTTCCTGTTGTAAATTCAACATGATCGGACCTATTTCAGGAGAAATTTGTCCCGAGGCATCAAGCAAAGGAAAAATACGCACCTCAGTGGCAACACGACAAAGTTCGCTAACAATCTCTTGCGCTGGATGTTCTTTTTCACGAAATAACATATCGGAACATAACGCTAGTTGAAATGCACCGTCATCAAAAGGTAAACGAGGCAGTGAAGCAGCTTGATAACGCCCTTCCTGCAAACCGGAAGGATAGTCATCTAAAAACTGTTGCACATACTGATTCCAGGCACTTAAAATATCGTCTCGAGACTTTGGATTTTGATCGATAAGACGCTCACCAAAATCCTCTAACTGCTTTGCCAAACTTTCCTTAATAACCCCAACAGCTTTCACCATCTCCTCGGGTGATAAAGAATAATTGGCATCAGCACTTACCATAGAGTAACCCATGGCATGCATCTGCGCATTAAAGCTCGAAACCCCCGCGGGATAATCAAGAATTGAACTGGACATCTCCTGTTCACCGAGATCAAACATGGCCTTGTAATCATCAAGTGAGTGAACCCAACTTGGAATCAACGGTACATTCATTTTCATTGTTATCTTCCATCGTCAATGGTTACAATAGTAAGCCCATTACGGGAGGGAATCAACCACCCCAAGCTGGCACTTATTTTACTATTAACAGGACTTATAGCATGATCCACGGCCTGAATCTTCAACTCGATGAAACCTTACAACTTTTGCGTCAAACTGTACAACAATTTGCAAACGAATCTATAGCACCACGCGCTGAAGAAATTGATATCAGCAATAAATTTCCTCGTGATCTATGGCCAAAAATGGGCGAAATGGGGCTGCTGGGGATTACTGTCGACGAAAATTATGGCGGCGTTAACATGGGTTATCTTGCGCATGTTATTACCATGGAAGAAATCAGTCGTGCTTCCGCCTCCGTCGGCTTAAGCTATGGTGCGCATACCAATCTGTGCATGAATCAACTTAATCGCTTTGGAACGGATACACAAAAAGAACGTTATTTAAAGAAATTAGCCAGCGGTGAATATATTGGCGCTTTAGCAATGAGTGAGGCTGGGTCAGGTTCTGATGTTGTCAGCATGCGTTTAAAAGCTGAAAAGCGCGATAATAAATTTATTCTTAATGGTACAAAAATGTGGATCACCAATGGGCCTGAGGCGGATGTTATTATCGTCTATGCAAAAACGGACCCCGAAGCTGGCTCTCACGGTATCACCACCTTTCTTGTTGAAAAAGGCACACCTGGATTTAGCACCGCGCAAAAACTCGATAAACTAGGTATGCGCGGGTCAGACACTTGTGAGCTGGTATTTGATAATTGCGAAATACCTGCTGAAAATATTCTTGGCGAATTAAATGGCGGTGTTAGTGTTTTAATGAGCGGTCTCGATTACGAGCGCGTAATTTTAGCCGCCGGACCAGTCGGTATAATGCAAGCCTGCCTTGATGTTGTTCTTCCTTACGTGCGTGAACGAAAACAATTTGGTAAAGCCATTGGTGAATTTCAATTTGTTCAAGGCAAAGTTGCCGATATGTATACGCTACTTAATGCTAGTCGAAGTTATTTATATTCTGCCGCCAGAGCGTGCGATAATAAAACCATAACACAAAAAGACGCAGCCAGCGTTATTCTCTACGCTGCCGAAAATGCGACAAAAATGGCATTAGAAGCCATTCAGTGCCTAGGAGGCAATGGATATATCAACGAATTCCCAACCGGGCGTTTATTGCGCGATGCCAAACTCTACGAAATTGGTGCCGGCACCTCAGAAATTCGTCGCATGATAATAGGCCGCAGTTTATTCAAAGAATAAAGCACAAAAGAATCTACCATCATTGTAAACTAGATCAGAACATGACGTTCATCACCTACGATCAAAACAGCTACTTTTAAAGTAAGGATATTAAAATATGCCAACAAACAACAATCCAGTCGTTATCATTTCAGCAGCTCGTACACCAATGGGCAATATGGGTGGTTATTTTAAAAAAACCTCAGCGGTTAAGCTTGGCAGTGTTGCCATTAATGCCGCACTAAAACGCACAACAGTTTCTGCAAACGATATCGATGAGGTCTTGATGGGGTGTGTTTTACCTGCCGGACTTGGACAAGCCCCAGCAAGACAAGCAGCTATTGCAGCAGGCATTCCCGTTTCAGCCGGATGCACAACGATCAACAAGATGTGCGGCTCTGGCATGAAAAGTATTATGATGGCGCACGATGAAATCAAAGCAGGATCCTTCAATATGGTTGTCGCTGGCGGCATGGAAAATATGTCGCGCGCCCCTTACCTTATCCCTGAAGGCCGATTTGGCTACCGCATAGGGCATGCAAAAATAGTAGACCACATGATGATGGATGGACTTGAAGATGCCTATGATGCCGGCAAACCAATGGGCTGTTTTGCTGAAGATTGTGTTGAAAAATTTAATATAACACGTGAAGAAATGGATACATTTGCCATAAACTCACTAGAAAGAGCCAAAAAAGCCAACGAAGATGGCAGCTTTACAGACGAAATAGAACCCATTACTATCACTGAAAGAAGAAAAGAAGTTACCATCACCCAGGATGAAAATCCATTTAAAGCAAAACCTGAAAAAATCCCCACACTAAGAGCCGCCTTTAAAAAAGATGGCACCATCACAGCAGCCAATGCCAGCTCAATTTCAGATGGCGCCGCGGCACTTATTTTAACATCCGCAGCACACGCAGAAGAAAACTCTATCGAAAAACTAGCCACCATTATCGGCCATCATACCCACTCACACGAACCCGAATGGTTTACCACCGCCCCCATTGAGGCAATAAAAAGGCTGTGCGAAAAAATCAATTGGGACATCAACACCGTTGACCTTTTTGAAATAAACGAAGCCTTTGCTGTTGTCACCATGGCGGCGATGAAAGCATTAGAAATACCACACGAAAAAGTCAATATCCATGGCGGCGCTTGTGCACTAGGCCATCCCATTGGCGCCTCGGGTGCTCGCATCGTCGTTACATTAATCCACGCCTTGAAAAAATATAATTTAAAACGCGGCATCGCCTCCTTATGTATTGGTGGCGGCGAGGCAACGGCAATTGCTATAGAAATCTAATTTAAGCAAAGGAATCAAAAATGCCAGTGATAAAAAGCAATATCATTATCGGAAGTGAAGAGTATAAAAACAATAAAGCAGCAATGACACTCAATATCGATGCTCTTACTAATAAACTTAATATGATTCGCGAAGGCGGCTCTGAAAAGGCGCGTAAACGCCAAGAGGAACAAGGTAAATTATTAGTTCGCGATCGAATAAACCATTTACTTGACCCCGGCTCACCCTTTTTAGAATTATCTGCCCTAGCCGGTTATAAACTTTATAAAGATGAAATACCTGCAGCTGGCATCATAACAGGCATTGGCCAAGTTAATGGGCAGGAATGCATGATTGTCGCCAATGACCCCTCCGTCAAAGGTGGCACCTACTACCCTATTACTGTGAAAAAACATTTACGCGCGCAAGAGATTGCAGAAGCCAATCAATTACCGTGCATTTACCTGGTTGATTCCGGCGGCGCTTTTCTACCAAAACAAGACGAGGTCTTTCCCGATCGCGATCATTTTGGCAGAATTTTTTATTATCAAGCTCGTCTTTCGGCAAAAAATATTCCGCAAATAGCTGTCGTGATGGGATCTTGCACCGCGGGAGGAGCCTATGTACCCGCCATGGCCGATGAATCCATTATGGTACGCGAGCAAGCGACCATTTTTCTTGGTGGGCCGCCACTGGTAAAAGCTGCAACCGGCGAAGAAGTAAGCGCTGAAGAACTTGGTGGCGCAGACATCCACTGCCGTACTTCAGGAGTCGCCGACTATTATGCCAATGATGACGTGCACGCCTTAAATATGGCGCGTGATATCGTTAGCAATCTAAGCCGTAAAAAAAATATTTCTGTTGCCATTAAAAAATCGATAGAACCTAAATATGATCCGCAAGAACTCTTAGGCATCGTAAGCAAAGATGCTAGAAAACCTTACGATGTTCATGAAATTATTGCGCGCATTGTTGATGGCTCAAACTTTGATGAATTTAAAGCACTATATGGTCCAACATTGGTGTGTGGCTTTGCCCATATTCATGGCTATCCCATTGGTATTGTGGCTAATAACGGTATTTTATTTTCAGAATCAGCTTTGAAAGGCGCTCACTTTATTCAGCTATGCAGCAAGCGAAAAATTCCATTATTATTTTTACAAAATATTACTGGTTTTATGGTTGGTAAAAAATACGAAGAATCTGGCATTGCCAAACATGGGGCAAAGATGGTAACTGCTGTTGCTAATGCTGACGTGCCAAAATTCACTATTGTTATCGGCGGTAGTTATGGCGCAGGCAATTACGCCATGTGTGGGCGCGCCTACGACCCACGTTTTCTTTTTATGTGGCCTAACGCCAGAATTTCCGTTATGGGTGGCGAGCAAGCCGCACAGGTACTAACGCAAGTCAAACTAGATCAAACAAAACGTCGCAATGAAAAGTGGGATGAGAAAGATCAACAAACGTTTATGGATAAAATCCGCCAAACCTACGAGTCACAAGCCAATCCGTATTACTCCAGCGCACGCCTGTGGGACGATGGCATTATCAATCCTACCGATACTCGCCGTGTTGTTGCCCTTTGCATCTCAGCATCATTAAATGCCCCTATAGCTAAGAGCGAAGCTGGAATATTTAGAATGTAAGTCGCAATGCAGTCATCCCGTGCCGCTAATTGCAGCCACGGGATGACTAGATAGCACCTCAACGGTCGAAGGGTTTTTCTTCTCAGGCTTCGCCCACAAAGATGTTCTTTCAATACTTTTAAAGGGTGAAACAATCGCATGCGCACACATACGTATGGCTTTAAAAGTCCACTGCAGTGTTGTAAATAAACCATATAAAACACCAATCAATAACTTTGGCATAAACCAAGCGCAAGATTTACCCTTTAAATTACTACGATAAAAATCTGCAAAAAATCGTCGTGGATAACGACAAGCTTGCTCGAAGATAAAGGGGGTCACCTCCAAGGTGGAATTAATGAAAGCATCTCTAATGAAAATCAAGAAATGACTAATAACCGGAAGGTAAGATAAAAAATACTTATCCATGCCCTGCTTATACGAAAAGTAATCGTAAAATGAGCCACCTATTCTTTTGTAACTATGCGTATAAACACGCCTAAGATGAATATTTAACCTATGTTTAAAAGATAATTGCCGCTGACTGTGTGATGCTATCCAGCCCGTTGCTTTTTTTAATCTGGCAATTTCATTAGAAAGATCCAATTCAGAATCTCTCTCCTCCATCAATAACGCACGTTTTAAAAAAACATCTCGGATACTTACATAAGTACTTGTCCATTTATTATAGAAATGATTCTTAAACGTTCGCGCAAAGTAACCTGCTTCACGTGTTTTGACAATAAAATTTTGACTCAAGTGCTGCCACCAATCAACCAGCTCTTTTATGTCTTTAGCTGTTTGGCACGAGCCCGCAGCAACGACACATAAACGCAACATAAGGTTTTTCACCGCCAACTCATCGGATTGCAAATGATAATCAAGGTCAATTTCTTCAAGCGCATATTGCAACCTAACAGCCAAAGGATATTGCTCATCTTTACTCGATAAAATACCACAGTACTTATAAAACAAACGATCAAATTTATTATTGTTTTTTTCACAAAGGTAATCTAAATAAAGATCATCATAACTAATGTAATTATCGAGGAATACTTTCTCACTATATTCGACATCAATGGGCTGCTCTAATTTCTGCTCTGAACCATTAAAGACTACTTTATCTTTATATTCACTATGAAATAACTTAAAAATACGAACTTGTAATTTAGCAAACTCACAGGCAGCAATTTTTGCAAAATTATAAGCACTATCACCATGCAACTCAAGATCATCCAGCGCTAAGGGGCGAATAGCACGCAAGGAATCTTCTATTTCAGAAGGTTTAACTTCAAAAAATCGTTTCAATGAAAGATTGATCGCCTCCCACTTTGCAATTTTATAGTCATCCAATGAACACAAATACCTTAATGCTTCAACATCAGCACCCGTGTAAGCACCAGGGTTATTTGTTATAACGCCATTAAATATGCTTGTTTTCTCAGAAGGATCAAAGCCAGCATTGGAACCTGAAAAAGGAAATTTTTTAAGATCGTCGATGGTATAATTAAATTTTTTAAAAGGTGAACCCCATTGGGACATCCTAACAAAACCGAAATAGACGCAAATATTGATATACATCAACAAATCAAAATCAATAGCCAACATCTGCTTTAAACCGGTATCAAAAGCAACATTCCCCTTATGACCATCATCTTCATAGGTTAGCGAGCGCAGAAAAATAATAAAAATATATTGTGAAAATACTTCTAGTCTTTTAGACTTATCTCTAAAATATAGGCTTAACTCATTAATTTTCGCCAATCTTTTTTGACATGCAACGATATCTTCCTCATCCCCGGCCGCCCTTACCGACGCAAGCTCTCGCGCCACCGAATCTAGATAGCGTGTATCGTTTCTTTCAATATCAGCAAATAAACGAATTAAATTAATATCGATAAAATCAACAAAATTCTTTGCCGCTTTTACAGCAAGTCCCGCAAGTTGATTATCCGTTCGCAACAATCGAATTTCAGGCACAAACCTTGGACCAATTAGACAGCGGGCAACTTGCGTCAATGAGGCCTCCATTACTACTGAGACTTTCTTTCCACTTTTGACGCCTTTTATGACCCACCTGTCGCCGTTGATATCCGGCAATGATATAAAGGTACCAGCATGCCCGGACTTCCTCACCATTGATTTGTGATTGGGTTTACGATAATCGCGTCGATGGCGAACTTGAATTGGCTCAATACAAATTTCAATATTTTCTGCAACACGCATTAGAACTTCCTGTCAAAAAATATTTTTAGCAGATAATACTAGCAATTTATCTTTCGCGCAAAAAAACAAGGGGGCTAGATCTTACGAATTTAAAAAAAAACGCTTTTTTAAAAAAAACATAGAATTTAACTTAGGGCATTAATAGCTACATAAACGCTGCGCTATCTGACGCATTGCTTAGTGGGCTCCCTTTGCACAAAATATATTTCTGAACATCTTGATAATTATGTTATTATCATGACGCATTTAATTTATTTTTTTTCAACAACCCAATCAGACACAACTATGAACGGACAAGAACCTTTACTGCACAATATTACGGATGGCATTTGCACGATTGTTTTTAATCGCCCTGAAAAACGCAACGCCTTTGATGACCAAATTATCGAGCAACTCACTGATTTATTGTTAAAAATAAATGAAGATGACGGGATTCGCGTGGTCATAATCCGCTCTTGTGGTAAGCACTTCTCTGCAGGTGCAGACCTTAACTGGATGAAAAAAATGGCCACTTTCACAACAGAACAAAACAAAGCTGACGCTCTATCTTTGGCCACACTTTTAAAAACGTTAAATGAGCTTCGTAAACCAACCATAGCGCTAGTTAATGGCCGAGCGATGGGTGGCGCGTGTGGTTTAGTCGCTTGCTGCGATATCGTTATTGCTGCTCATGAAGCAGCGTTTTGTTTTTCAGAAGTTAAGTTAGGCTTAATTCCTGCAACTATTGCCCCTTATATTATTCGCAGTATAGGCTATTCAGCCACACGCCGATATTTTATTTCAGCTGAACTTATCAGTGCCAATAAAGCTGTAGACATAGGTCTTGCTCATCTTTTAGCAGACACAGAACAATTAATTAATACCGGCGAAACACTTGCGCGAGCTATAATGCAAAATGGCCCCATGGCCGTTTCTGCTGCTAAAGAGCTCGTTAATCATTTATCACCTATCAATGAAGAAATGATTAACACAACCGCTGAACTACTTGCAGATATCAGAGCAAGTGCTGAAGCACAAGAAGGATTACAAGCTTTTTTACAAAAGCAGAGTCCAAGCTGGATAAAAGCTTAGTACTTAATGGCCCATTTAACTTTAATAAAGGCTTATAACAAATATTATGTTTACAAAAATACTAATAGCCAACCGTGGCGAGATCGCATGCCGAGTAATAAAAACAGCTAAAAAATTAGGTATTGCAACAGTTGCTGTTTATTCAGAGATAGACGCGCATGCTTTACACGTCAAGTTAGCAGACGAAGCATACTGTATTGGCCCTGCTCCAGCTGCACAAAGTTACCTGTGCGCAGAAAAAATTATCAAGGTCGCGAAAGAATCAAAAGCACAAGCCATACATCCTGGCTATGGTTTTTTGTCCGAAGATACTAACTTCGCCAACACCTGTGCTGCTGAAAATATTATTTTTATCGGCCCCAGCGCACAAGCTATCGCTGCAATGGGTGATAAAAGCGCCGCCAAAAATCTTATGCAACAATCAAACGTTCCTATCATCCCAGGCTACCAAGGCAAGGAACAAGATTATCAAACACTACTCAGCGAAGCTGAAAAAATTGGTTTCCCACTATTAGTTAAAGCCACCGCCGGCGGTGGCGGCAAAGGGATGCGTTTGGTTTTATCATCGGCAGAACTTAAAGACGCCATTGAATCTTCAAAACGCGAAGCAAAATCAAGCTTTGGTAACGACCATGTATTTTTAGAAAAATACATAGAAACAGCAAGGCACGTTGAAGTGCAAATTATTTTAGACCAGCAAAGCAATGGACTCTATCTCTTTGATCGTGATTGCTCTATGCAACGTCGCCATCAAAAAGTTATTGAAGAAGCGCCAGCGCCCAACATTGATAATGCATTACGAAAAAAAATGGGTGAAACAGCTGTACTCGCCGGCAAATCCATTGACTACGTTGGTGCTGGAACGATTGAGTTTCTATTAGCACCAGATGGGCATTACTATTTTATGGAAATGAACACCCGACTACAGGTTGAACATCCAGTAACGGAAATGATTACCGGTGTTGATTTAGTCGAATGGCAGTTAATGGTTGCAGATAAGCAAACACTTCCTTTAAAACAAGACGAGCTTCAAATCAATGGCCACGCTTTCGAAGCACGCATTTGTGCTGAAAACCCATTTAAAAATTTCGCCCCCTCAACTGGAAAGTTAAGCACGCTTATTTTCCCTGCTGAAAGCAACCCAACAGAACAACAGCAAGTACGCATTGACACAGGCGTTGTTCAAGGTGATTCGATTACACCTTACTACGACCCAATGATTGCCAAGCTTATTACGCACGCACAAGATCGTCAAACTGCCTTAGCCTTATTAAAAGAACAGCTTGAAAAAACATACATCGTAGGCGTAGATAGCAATGTCTCATTATTGCATCGCATTACCGCCCACCAAGAATTCCAAGCTATCAATATCTACACCAATTTTATTGATGATCATAAAGACAACCTTCTTGCAGCGACTGAGCAACTACCGGAGATAATTAGCACCATTGCGGGTATTAGTGAAATAAAATGGCAACAAGAGCAAAGCAAACAGATGGCAGCCCGCTCAGAAGACAGCGATTCCCCTTGGTTTTTACGCGATAGTTGGCGCTTGACGGAAAAAGCAAAAACTCCTTTACGCTTCTGGTTTCAAGGAGAAAAAGTCAAACTCTCACTAGACTACGACGTTATTAACAAACAAGCACAATGGCATAACAATCATAATTTAAGCGTTACCATTGACGGACAACAAATCCACGCCACCGTCATTAGACAAAGCGACTCATTACATATCTTTCATCATGGCCAACATTACCAATTATTTTTCTACAACCCCAACAATACTGCCAATGGAAAAGGAAGTGCTGACGCACGCTTTATCGCCCCAATGCCGGGTACAGTAACAGAAATTTTTGTTGAACCTGGCCAGTCCGTTAAAGCCGGCGAAAAACTAATGATCATTGAAGCAATGAAAATGGAACATACCATTTCCGCACCAGAAGAAGGCTTAATTAAAAACATTCATTTTAAAGTTGGCGACTTACTTAACGAGGGCGCAGAATTATTAGAATTTGAAGGCTAAATTATAACAACAATTCCGTAGGGGCGCAGCATGCTGTGCCCGCAAACATCTGCGGCACTGACAGGTCCATAGCCATTCAAACCCAAACGGGCACAGCATGCTGTGCCCCTACGATTTCTTAATAACTGTTGAGCCGACTCACACTACATACATGTAACGCGCGCACTGCTTTTTTAATAAGAGTTCAATCTATACCCGCATTCACGAATGCAATACAGAAACAACACCAATCATACAAAAATAATAAACTCACTTAAAATGCAGCGCTATAGTTTCTATTGGCACAGGCAGGTATTGGGGGAGGCCTTTTTAAAAACTTATGCGCGCAGGACGCGCGCATCAGAGCTTACATGGATGTACTTGCAGCGATTTTTAAAAAGGCCTCCCCCAATACCTGCCTCCTTAGCCGCACTCCCACTCTGCGCTCTGCAACCTGCAGTCTACAATCCGCAAACAGAAAACAGAAAACCACCACGCTCCGCACCTAAAACGCAAAGCTCAGTACCTCAACCAACCCAAACTATATCAAATTACGAAGCTGCTTATTAAAAACCGCATGAATAATACATAAAGTAACAGCACCCGACAAAATAACTAACATCGCATAAGGATTACCAATATCTAACACCATCACCACTGCAAGCCCAGCAGCTGGCGGATGGGATAACCGTAATAGTGCCATCAGAAACAAAGCAATACCAACCGACAACGTTGCCGATATTTCAAATACCAGCGTGTGCACATGCAACAAATGACAATTTTGCACAACATGACAAAACACACCCGCCAACAAGCGCATTGCATGCCCTGAAAGCATCGCAACAACATACCCACCAATGATACGAATATGACGCACAATTGGCGAAGTGGGTCGACAAAATAAAGAAAAGGAACTAGAAGCCAAAGTACTTGCTCCCGCTGCCCAAATGACATTGCTAGCACGCACATGATCCAATGAAAACAAAACCAAAAACATAAAGACGACAGCAGACATTCCTTGTACGACTAAATGCTTGTAATATAGTCTATCCCTTACAATTTCCATTTTTCTATTCCTTTAGTGTCAATCCAATGACTCGCTCCAACATCAAACCCGTATGGATTTTTAAATCTGAAAGCCCTAGCGCTTTTAAAATATCTTTAGCCTTTAACGCCAACGCTTGTGCAAAGCTCTTTCCCTCTAAAAAACAACAAATATATTCACCACCAGCAATTAAAGCAACAGAACCATAAGCCTGAAAACGCGCCACCAAAATTTGACTATTTTCAACAGCTAAATAAAGCTGTAAAACATCACCTTGCTCAGCGGTTCCCAAGCTCGCTTGCTTTATCACCCCATCCTGCCGATCCAAAACACCCGCATGATCTGTTTTATAAAAATAACGCAACGTTTGTTGTGAATGTCGCATAGCCCTATATACTAATATTTTTTTTAACCTTCTCCCAAATAGGAGAAGCTTCCCGCAATCTATTAACTTGCTCTTTAATATGCGCAATCGTTTTATCCACATCCTCTTCTGTAGTAAAACGACCAATACTAATTCGCAATGAAGCATACGCATCTTGTCGCGATAAACCCATCGCCAACAAGACATGCGAAGGCTCAGGGTTCGCTGAGTTGCAAGCAGAACCTGAAGAAACAGCAATATTTCGCAAAGCAGCTAACAAAGATTCACCATCAACCCCTTCAAAATAAAGGTTCATACACCCCGCGATGCGGTGCACTTCATCACCATTTAAATGGACACCACCCAACGACGAAATACCCGCCCAAAGCTTTTTAAACAAAAGAGAAATACGCTGTTGATCACTTTCAAAATCACATTGTGCAATTGCAAACGCTTCCCCCATAGCAACAATTTGTTGCGTTGGCAAAGTCCCTGAACGCATACCTTGCTCATGTCCACCACCATGCTGCAAAGGGACCAAACGAACACGAGGCGAACGACGGACATAAAGCGCCCCCATTCCTTTTGGCCCATAAATTTTATGCGCCGAGAAAGACATTAAATCAACATTAAGCTCTTTAAGGTTAATAGCAACTTTACCGACACTCTGCGCCGCATCAACATGAAATTTAATACCGTGCTCCGCCGCAAGCTTACCAATTGAAGCGATATCTTGAATCACGCCTGTTTCATTATTAACATGCATAATAGAAATTAATATTGTTGTCGGACGTATCGCATCTTTTAACTCATTTAAATCCACAATACCATTTTTTTGCGGGCTTAAATAAGTCACCTCAAAACCTTCAGATTCTAAAAAGCGACAAGTGTCTAACACAGCCTTGTGCTCTGTTTTCATCGTGATAATATGATTACCATTGCGCTTATAAAAATATGCTGCGCCTTTGAGTGCCAAATTATCCGACTCGGTAGCACCGGACGTCCACACAATTTCCTGTGGGTCAGCGTGAATCAATTCAGCCACTTGTTTTCTAGCTTTTTCAACAAGATCTTTTGCTTCCCAACCATAAAAGTGAGACGAAGAAGCCGGGTTACCATAAGCACCCGCAAGTGAGCAACAAGATACCATGGCTTCGAAGACACGTGGATCCATTGGGGTTGTCGCCATGTAATCAAGGTAAATAGGTTTGTCCATATATTGCTACTCCATAGCATTAAGTATTCTATAAAAAGTTAAACTTTTCGCATACGCGCAACGCGATAAAACCATAGACATAAAGCAATGATCATAATCGTACCCAATACAGAAGCAATAGGTGCAAAGCTCTTGGTAACAATGGCTAAAGCGTTCGAGCCCCCCATAATAACAAAGGGAATAGCCAAGATCACGCCCATCAGCGCACTACCCGCCACCATGCCACAAGCCAGTAAAACACCACGTTGGTGTGAATTATGAGCAACCTCCCTATCTTCCTCATTTTTAATTTTTTTCTTAGCATTGCGCTTCACCAAGTAACTTACCACACCTCCTAAAATAATAGGCGTCGTTACTTCTGGTGGTAAATAAATAGCTAAACCAACCGCTAAAGCAGGCAAGCGATAACCTTTACGCTTTAAAAACTCATCAACAATAATAACAATAGCAGCAAAAACGATACCCACCGTAATCATATTCCATTGCAAGTGTTGCGTTAACACACCCTTGGTAACAGCAGCCATCAAACTAGCCTGCGGTGCAGCTAGCATCTGCGAAGCATCCATACCACTATGTGGAAACACGCCCGCCATACCGTAGGCATGAAACAAAAGGTCTAACACCGGGCCAATAATTAACGAAGAAACAACAACCCCAACCGCTAACATAAGCTGCTGTTTCCACGGTGTGGCACCCACCATCTGCCCAGCTTTTAAGTCTTGAATATTTTCATTAGCAATAGAAGCAACAGTGGCCACCACCGTAACGACTAAAATAACAATCGCAGAAACATGAGCAATATCGGCATGATGATGAAACAATAAAATATAAATCGACGCCAGGGTCAAAATCGCAATAATTAAAATACCAGAAAGTGGATTGTTTGTTGAACCAATTAAACCAGTAAAATAACCACAAATCGTTGCCAGTAAAAACCCAACAATAACAATGTATAAAATGGTACATAACACCACAAAAAGCAAATACCATGTTTTATGCAGCAAATGATAACTCTGCAGTGTATGCAATATAAAGAAATACATTAATACGGATAAAACAATCGTACCTACCAAAACCCAGATGATCGGTATATCTCTCTCAGTTCGCGGCAACTTTACTTTCGCATCGACAACTTTTTTTGTTAAAGAAGCGAAAGAACTTTTTAAGCCTTGCGCTACAGGGCTAGCTAAACGAATCAAGGTCCAAATACCACCTAACATCATCGTTCCAACACCAACAAAACGCAAATGGTGCGACCAAATCGACATCGCAGCATCATAGGCAGAAACTCCTTGTGGCACGCCTTTAAGATGAGCAATCATCGGTAAAACAACCACCCAGCCAAAAATTAAACCGACTAATAAACTAATACCCACTTCGATACCAATAATATATCCAGCCGCCAATGCAGCAGGGGTAAAACCAATACTCATACCAAAAAGAGAGCTTGTTGATGCGCGCCAAAAAGTGAGGCTTTGCGATAACACTTGCAAACCAGATTGCAAAAAGGAAACCAAACCGCCAACAGCACCACCTTGAATTAAAAATTTCATGTGATTGCCGCCCTTCGTAGAAGAGCGCAGCACATTACCAATCGCTGTCCCTTCTGGAAAACGCAGCGTCGGCATACTCAATAAAACACGTCGCAAAGGAATAGAAAATAACACACCAAGCAAACCACCAAGCATAGAAATTAACATCGAATCAAGATAAGAAAAACCTTTCCAGATATGCAAGACAATCATGGCCGGCAAAATAAATGCCATGGAAGCAGCAACACCTTCACCAGCTGAAGCCGCTGTTTGTATAATATTACTTTCCAGCACATTCGAACGTTTAAAGAATCTCAAAATACCTAAAGCTAAAACAGAAGCAGGAATAGAAGCAGAAATGGTCGTACCAATTTTAAGGGCTAAATAAACATTTGAAGCTGCTAAAATAATAGCCAAAACGACGGCGATGACAATAGCTTTAAACGTTAACTCGGGGAGTTTTTTTGATGCTGGAATTAGTGGTTCTTGCTTCTCGAGATTATTCACATCACCCTCTTTCTTCTAACACTTTGATAAATAAATTATAACGTTATTTATTGGCGGGTGCAGCATCTTGTCAAATAATGTCCAAACCGATAATACCCAAAACGATAATACTAAGTTACGCTGCCAAAACGTGCGATTATAACTTATTTATACTCTTTTATGTAGGGAGGGATTTATAAATATCACTTAAAATGCCACGCAAAATATTAAGCTCTGTTTTATCAACTTCGGCACGCGTAAATAAGCGCTCAAGTCGCTCCATTAATAATTTTGGCTGCCTCGGATCCATAAAACCAATCTGGATCAAAGTGTCTTTTAAATGGTCATAAAAGCCCATCATCTGTTCCATTGTTGCTAAATCTCGCTCTTCATCATTAACCGTAGCGGCGCCAGCTAATGAAGCCATGCGCAACTCGTAGGACATAACTTGAACAGCTGCAGCAAGATTTAAAGAACTAAATGTTTCATCACTAGGAATACAAATATGATAATGACAAATCGCTAACTCTTCGTTGGTTAACCCTGACCGTTCTCGACCGAAAAGCAACGCCACCGAACGATGTTTTTCGGCGACAATTTTTTCTCCCGCCTGGCGCGCATCAAGCAAGGAGCGTTTTAATGAGCGCTGTCGAGCGCTAGCGCCATAAACACAATCACAGCCAACCAAAGCCTCTTGCAGCGTATTAACAACGACAGCACGCTGTAAAATATCATCTGCACCTGCAGCACGCGCCGTCGCATTCTGATGCGGATAGTCTTCAGGGTTAACGAGATAGAGCTCACTTAAACCCATATTTTTCATCGCACGTGCAGCACCACCGATATTGCCAGGGTGGCTAGGATTTACTAGTACTATTCTTATATTATCAAACATCACACAATAACCTTGCTAAAAAACTTCAAGGAATAGGTTAGCGCCCCAGCACTGAACCCACAACTGAGAAGCATTTTAACCCATTTTCTTTGCCCGTCATCTATTTTCTGCTATTCTTAGCCACCTTTGCCCTTAATAAATAATTGAAAAAGGACTGCAGCCATGCATCCCATGTTAAATATTGCCATCCAAGCTGCTCGTAATGCTGGGAAAATAATTGTTCGATTTATGGACCATCTAGATAGTGCTGACATTACTGAAAAAAAGAAGCATGACTTTGTTACCAAAGTAGATAAGTTATCTGAAGAAGAAATCATCCGCACTATTCATCGCGCTTACCCCGAGCACTCTATCTTAGGCGAAGAGTCAGGCTATGCTGAAAATAAAAATAGTAAATCCTGCTGGGTCATTGATCCATTAGATGGCACCACTAATTACATCCATGGTTTCCCTCATTTTGCTGTTTCTATTGCTTATAAGCATGACGGTAATCTTGAGGCTGCCGTTATTTATGACCCCATTCGCCAAGAGCTTTTTACCGCGGTACGTGGCAAAGGAGCGCAATTAAATAACCGCCGCATTCGTGTTAGCGCACGTAAGAAAATAGATGATGCGTTGCTTGGCACTGGTTTTCCCGTTGGCAAAAGCCAGCATTTAAAGTTTTATACGGATACCTTTGAAGACTTACTACCACAAACAACGGGCATTCGCCGTGCAGGTGCTGCCGCGCTTGATTTAGCCTATGTTGCCGCTGGCAGACTAGATGGTTTTTGGGAGTTCGCTCTTAACGAGTGGGACATCGCCGCAGGTGTTTTATTAGTCCACGAAGCCGGGGGTCTGGTTAGTGATTTCCAGGGTGCTGACAAATACTTGGAAATGGGCAATATCGTTGCAGGTAATCCCAAAGTGCAAAAAGCTATGCTAAACTCTATCCAAGGATCGTTAAAGAAATAACCATTGAGAAATACTATGTTGAACATAAGGACATGCATAATAACCGCGGCAACCACCATCGCCGCCTTATGTTCAACAGCTTTATCAGCGGCTCCAACCCCTTGGACAAAGCTTGATTCCGGACTGGACTATAAACATTTTCAACCCTACCCCGGCGAACCTGGAAAATCAATTTACGCCTTTCGTATCGACCCTAAAAATTACCAGTTTAAGATCATATCGGCAAAGGACTTTAACCTAAAATCGGCTTATATTTTTCAGCTAGCTAAAAAAGCCAATGCGTTAATTGCCATTAACGGCGGCTTCTTTTCACCAAGCTGGCAACCTCTTGGATTACGTATTAGCGACCATAAAGTTTTAAATCCTAAAAAAAATATTAGCTGGTGGGGCGTTTTTCAAATTAAAAACGACAATCCCAGCGTAACATCTGGAAAGTATTTTTACCCGACAAAACGTGTAGACTTTGCTATTCAAGCAGGGCCGCGACTTCTTATTAACGGTGCTATCCCCAATCTAAAACCAGGCCTTGCGGAACGATCTGCCCTATGCGTAACTCGCAATAAAAAAGTCATTATTGTTATTACCAAACACGCCCGCATTAGCGCCACCGATTTTGCCAAGCTTTTGCTACAACCCGAACTCAACTGCTATAACGCGTTAAACCTCGATGGCGGCAGCTCTTCTCAACTACACGCTTCGATTAACGATTTCTCAATCACCATCCCCAGCCTTAGACCGGTTGCTGACGCTGTTGCGGTCATAAAAAAATAACACCCTCACACCAACAAAAATCCACCTTTTAAATAAACCCCAGAACAACTATAATCGAGATTATACATTCAACATCAGGCTATCAGTATGAAAAAAGTACTATTTTACCTCAGCCTCTCCGTTTGCGTTATTGTTCCTTTTAGTAATGATATTTTCGTCTCAGCTATTCCAGAGATGTCACAATTTTTTCATACTAACCGCATCCCACTAATAATCAGTATCTTCTTATTAGGCCTAGCACTCTCACAACCCTTCTACGGCCCCTTGTCCGATCGCTATGGACGCAAACCGGTGTTATTAATTGGGCTTATTATTTTTACACTATCAAGCCTAGCAATTGTACTAACCGATTCCTTCCCAATACTCGTTGCAGCTCGCTTTGTACAAGCTCTAGGTGCCTGTAGCGCTATCGTCTCCGCATTAGCGATTATTAGAGATGCCTGCAAACCAGAAGAAATTGTAAAGGCTACCGCCATCGTAATGGCGCTCATTGGCGTATGCCCTGCTATCGCACCACTACTAGGTAGCTACTTCACTACGCATTGGGGTTGGCGATCAAACTTTATTTATATGCTTATACTTGGCGTATTTTTTACTTTTATTATCTTATTTTCCTTCAAGGAAACCATCGCCAATAAAAACATGGATGCCCATAAAATAAAACACATAGGCAAAAACTATCTTGAACTTTTACAAAAAAAAGCATTACTAAATTACTGTATTACCAGTGGCTTCTCCTACGGCGCTTTGTTTAGCTATTTCGCCCTATCGGCATTGTTTATTATCGAACAATTTAAATTTTCAATTATTCAATATGGTTGGATTGTAGCGCTGAACGCCGTTGCCATTATATTAATGTCAATTTTCGCACCAAAAATGGCGCGCAAAATTACTCTCGCTAAAACTGTTTTTATCGGTTCACTTGTTCTCATTAGTGGCGGTATTATTATGGCGGCGACCAATTACTTTTTTGACCCAACAATTTATTCTTTTATGCTACCGATGTTTCTCTGCACCCTAGGTATCGGCACCATACGCCCAACGGCTAGTGGTGGCGCAATGAGTGAATCGCCTAAGAAAATTGCCGGTTCAGCGGCGGCATTATTTAACTTTACCTCCTTTGCGGGCGGCGCCATTGCTACAACCATTGCTAGCTTGCTTGCTAGAACACCCTACCGCTTTGGTCTTTTTATCGTCATTCTTGGAATCTTCGCCGCCTATTTTTCTGCAAAAAATCTTAAATCAGGCAAGGTTGTTTTGAATGAATAGCAAAGATATCAATAATAGCAAAGCAAGAATTGCTCTCTATCTGGTCGTCTTTATTGATGGGATGGGCCTAGGGCTTATCTTTCCAATTTTAAACACTATCTTTCTTAACTCAAACTATCATTTTTTTCACAACATGCTTTCCACCCATACCAAAAATATTGAGTATGGAATCGCTGTTGGCGCTTATATGTTTAGTTGGTTATTTGGCGCGCCACTACTTTCTGACTTATCCGATCAGCTTGGGCGAAAAAAAACGCTATTGATTGCCCTGTGGGGAACACTTATTGGCTATATCCTTACTGGCTTAGGTATTATTTTTCACAGTGTACTATGGATTGTTGTTGGGCGATTAATTGATGGCTTTACAGCAGGCTCACAACCGATCGCACAAGCAGCCATTGTTGATATTGGGGCCGAAAATAAAAAAGCGAAAAATATAGGTCGAGTTTTATTATGGTTATCTTTAGGTTTCGTATTGGGGCCCATTATTGGTGGACTATTAACCCGCTCTGACTGGGTTAGCTGGTTTAGCTTGCAAACACCTGTATTTGCAGCATCAGCGCTTGCTCTTGTGAATATTATTCTTCTATATATATTATTTAACGAAACACATACCGTTTCTCGTATTAAAATCAGCTTACTAAGACCGTTACAACTTCTTGTGAAGGCATTTCGTGAAGGCAAAATTGCCAGAATATCGATTGTGTTTTTACTAGCGCAGCTAGGATGGAGCTTGTTCTATAGCTACAGCAGCGCCTACGCCGTAAAAGACTTTAGCTTTTCAACACTACAAGTCATGTTGTATATGAGCTTAATGGGTTTAGGTTTTGTGTTAGGCTTTGGCTTTCTGGTTGGCTTTTTTGAGAAACGACAGGCGCACCACAAGACACTATTAATCGTCTATACTATCAGCGCACTTGCCATGATACTCTTTTTTGTATACAAACAAGAGTGGCTAATTTGGGTGATGGTTATACCTGCAACTGCTTTTAATAACACCGGCTACAGTACCTTTCTAGCGATGTACTCTGACGCTGTTGATAAATCTCAGCAAGGCTGGGTTATGGGAGCAAGTATGGCTATCACTGCATTTTCTTTTGCGGTTACAGGCTTTTTTGGCGGCGCTATGCTATTAGTAAAATCGTACTTTCCGGTTCTTATTGCGGTAATACTGACAATAGTCGCACTAGTTTTTCTGTATTCCTTTTGCAAACAACAACGCGCGCCCTTTGTAGAATAATTACCTACGGCATATCATCTTCAACACGCTTATTGCTTGGCACTAAGCTTGAGCGATCAAGGCCAAAGAAAATAGCCAAGGCGCCCGCAACATAAATCGAAGAATAAGTACCAATCACGATACCAATAATCAGTGCCAAAGCAAACGGACTCAAGGTCGGCCCACCATAAATAAACAACGCAATAACCACTAACAAGGTCAAGCCTGAGGTCATAATAGTTCGTGATAAGGTCTGGTTAATGGAGACATCCATAACTTCGGACGGCGAACTCTTGCGAATTTTACGAAAATTCTCCCGCACACGATCATAGACCACGATAGTGTCATTTAACGAGTAACCGATCACGGTTAATACCGCCGTTAAAACAATTAAGTTAAATTCTATATGGAAGAATGAAAATATACCCAAGATCAAGACCGGATCATGAATAAGAGCCAACGCCGCACTAAACGCAAATCGATAATCAAAACGCAGAGCAATATAAATCATGGTAAATAACAGTGACACAATCACCGCCAATATACCATTGGTCATCAGCGCCTTACCCACTTTAGGACCAATATAACTCACCGACTGAATTTGCACACCTGTTGGCAAACTCTTCTGAATCTTCGCTTTTAACTGCTCTTGCGTTAAATCCTGACGCGGAGCCACACGGATAGAATAGTCGGTCACACTATAAGCCTGCACCACTGCCTGCTTAAAGCCACTTTTCCTGACAGTTGATCTAACGTTAGCGGTATCAGTACCGGATGGGTAACTCACTTCAATCTGAGTACCACCGGTGAAGTCGAGCCCTAAATTTAAGCCATTAACCGATAAAGCAACAATTGAGGCAACAAAAATAATCGCCGAAAAAATCGCCGCCCATTTACGTTGTCGCATAAATGGGATTCTAGTATTTGATTTAAAAAATTCCATGCGACTGCCTCACTTATTCTTTACTTTAATACCGATGGACAGATGCCCCACGGTGCGCTTGCCGTAAACTAAATTAATCACCGCACGCGTGAAGAAGATAGCGGTAACCATTGATGTTAACAAACCAATAATCAACGTAACCGCAAAACCCTGCACCGGCCCAGTACCAAAAGCTAGCAACACAACCGCCACAATTAACGTCGTAACGTTCGCATCAACAATAGTAGAAAAAGCACGCTCATAACCGGCATAAATACTCGCTTGCGGCGACATGCCATTACGCAATTCCTCTCGTATACGTTCATTGATAAGCACATTAGCATCAACCGCCATACCAACAGTTAACACAATCGCAGCAATACCGGGCAATGTTAACGTCGCATTCAGCACCGACATAATGGCAACGATAAAGATAATATTTAATACCAACGCCATATCAGCCACTAAGCCAAAAACACGGTAGTAAATGGCCATAAAGATAATAACCAAGAGCGAGCCAATCTCTGTCGAAAGCACACCCATACGAATATTTTCTTTACCTAGACTCGGGCCAACTACACGCTCTTGCACTGGAACCATACGCGCTTTATAGGCACCAGAACGCAACAATAGCGCCAGGTTCTTAGCATATTCCATTGACTGCAAACCCATGACCTGGAAATTATTACCCAAAGCACTTTGAATATTAGCAACATTTATCACACGCTCAACGAGCTTATGCTCCGGAACCACCTTGCCATCGACTAACTTCTTAGTGGTTTTTGTTTCCACATAAACAACCGCTAGCGGCTTACCAACATTTTCACCCGTAATTCGATTGAAAAACGGTACCGTGCTACCACCAATTTGGATAAACACCGCTGGCTGGCCATTTTGATCTAAACCAGAGTGCGCGTTAATAATCGCCTGGCCTGATAAAACAACCTGGTTTTTCAATAAAATCGGTGTACCATTTTCATCTTTAAACAGTTGCGTACCAAAAGGAATGACGCCAGATTTTTGCGCGGAAAGTGCATCATGCTCGGTATCAACCAATTGCAATTTAACCGTCGCCATCTTACCAATAAGGTCTTTAGCACGCGCCATATCTTGAATACCCGGCAAATCAACACTGATCTGACTAGCACCCTGCTGTTGAATTTCGGGTTCAGCAACACCGAGTTCATTCACACGATTACGCAAAATCGTTAAGTTCTGCTGCACCGCATCGGTACGCAATTTCATTAACGCATTTTCCGACATGGTCATTTGAATAAGATACCTGCCATTTTTGCTGACATCTTTAATGGTATAGTTAGGGAATTTTGATTTAATCAAAGAAAGAGCGTCATCCTTAGCATTTTCATTACGAAAACCAACGGTTATACCGCGAGTACCATCTTGCTTTAGGCTAGAATAACGAATACGTTTTTGTCGCAAATCTTGACTAATGGATTGCACATCGCTTTTTTGGCGCGACGTTAGCATTTGATTAACATCAACATCAAACAAAAAGTGCACACCACCACGCAAGTCCAAACCTAACTTCATCGGATGAGCCCCAATGGCCAACAGCCACTTAGGCGTCTTGGGTGCTAAGTTCAACGCCACACTGTAATTAGGTCCCAACACCGCTTGGATTACATCCTGAGCTTTTAACTGAGTTTCAGTATCTTTAAAACGTACTAATATATTATCTTTATTTAACTTAGCACTCTTATAAAGAATTTTTTGACCATGCAAGCCATCTTCAACTTTCGTCAGTACAGATACATTTAACGGTGCAGAATCCTTTGCAGTAATTTGCACAGCAGGGTCTTCGCCATAAAGTACCGGTAAGGCATAAAGCACGCCCAACACAACTAAAACAATTAGCAGAATGTAACGCCAAAGCGGATATTGATTCATAACAATCTTAACCTTAATCGATGGAATCTAGAGTTCCTTTAGGAAGCACATTGCTGACAGCAGCTTTTTGAATAGTGATCTCTGTATCTTTGGCAATTTTTAACACCAAAAAAGCGTCTTTTAAACGAACAACTTTACCAGCAATACCACCACCTGTTAAAACTTCATCGCCGATGGCAACTTTATCTAACATTTCACGTTGTTGTTTAGCGCGTTTTTGTTGTGGACGAATCATTAAAAAGTAAAACACAACAAAGATAGCAACCATCATTAAAATAGTAGACATCATACTACCTTGATGACGACCCGCTTGATGTGCTGCGGTGGAGGCAGCCGCCATTGCATCAGAAATACCTAGCATGCTCAATAAACTCATTTTTCGACCCCTTGTTTTTCATAAAAGTTAGTAACAAATTGATTTAATGTACCCTGTTCTATTGCTTCACGCAAATGAAGCATAAGGGTCTGATAATAATGTAAATTGTGCAGCGTGTTAAGCCTTGAGCTTAAAATTTCCTTAGAACGAAACAAATGATGCAAATATGAACGACTGTAGTGCTGACATGTATGGCAGGAACAATTGGGATCTAACGGATCCATATCCATGCGGTACTGACTGTTCTTAATGCGGACAACTCCTTCGCTTGTAAACAAATGGCCATTGCGCGCGTTACGTGTTGGCATCACGCAATCAAACATATCGATACCGCGTAACACACCTTCAACTAAATCTTCTGGTTTACCAACTCCCATTAAATAACGCGGTTTATTCGTTGGTATCACTGGCGTCACTTCATCAAGCACTTCCAGCATTAGTGGCTTTGGCTCCCCTACTGATAAACCGCCAATGGCATAGCCATCAAAACCAAGTTCAACTAAACCGGCTAATGACTGCTGGCGTAAATCAGCATACATACCCCCTTGAACAATACCAAACAACGCCGAATCATGTTCGCCATGCGCTAACTTACTACGCTTAGCCCAACGCAAACTTAACTCCATGGATTGACGCGCTTGCGCACGCGTAGCGGGATAAGGGGTGCACTCATCAAAAATCATAATAATGTCAGAGTCCAGCACGTGCTGCATTTTTATAGAGCGTTCCGGTGTGAGATCAATAAATGAACCATCAATCGGCGAGCGAAAACGTACACCATCCTCGGACAAACGTCGCAGCTCACTGAGACTGAAAACCTGAAAACCACCTGAATCCGTTAAAATGGGCCCATCCCAATGCATAAATTGATGCAGCCCACCATGATGAGAAATAACTTCAGGACCGGGGCGCAGCATTAGGTGATAAGTATTGCCAAGAAGAATTTGTGCACCCGTTGAACGGACATCATCCGTGGTCATGGCTTTAACGGTTGCACAAGTGCCAACAGGCATAAAAGCCGGCGTCTCAACCACACCGCGCGGAAACGTTAACTGTCCGCGACGTGCACTACCATCCGTTGTTTTTAAAGAAAATGTTAAGCGACTCATGGCAGGCATTGTAGCAAGTTGCCAGCTATTAACAAGGGACTAGTCATATAAATCGCTTCGCTCGAGAACTGGTCTAAGCACCCTTTCTGCAAGAGGCACTCAAGCACGTTCTTTCTAACTCTGGAACGTCATTCCCTGCGGGAAGAACGACTGGCTGAAGATTAACTGGTACATGGACATTACCAGCAAAGAATACTAGATTAGCTTCAAAATTAGCGCGCCTATCACTTCCATTAAGACCAGGAAGGAGATAAAAAAACGTTATGAATAAACTGATGCATGTAAGAATGTCTTCAAACGAATCTACAACCTCTGGGCCCACAAGCTGTCTAAGACCTGAGCCCACAAGCTGTCTAACAGCAGAAGCATTTTCCTGAGCTTGTAAATAGCCAGGGTAAGCTGAGATACAAACGATGCCCGCTGCGGCAATAAACAACAACACAGCACCCGATCGTCTTAAAAAGTAACGCCCTCTTTGAGTAAAATTATATTCTGGTATAATATTCCGCATGAACAACTCCAAAAAAACAATATTGTAACAATAATAAATTAAAAACATCTTAAGCAGCATGAATAAAGACAAACAAAAAATAGTGGTAGGACTTTCAGGCGGTGTTGACTCTGCAGTTACCGCATTACTACTAAAAGAACAAGGGCACGAGGTAACAGGCATCTTTATGCGCAACTGGGAATCTGAAAATGATGACCCGCACTGTACAGCAGAACAAGATCTTAGTGATGCTAGAGCGATCTGCGACCAAATTGATATCCCCTTGCAAACCGTCAACTTTGCACAAGAGTACTGGGATAATGTCTTTCAATATTGCTTAGATGAATTTGCTGCCGGGCGAACACCTAACCCCGACATTTGGTGCAACCGCGAAATAAAGTTTAATGTATTTTTGCAATATGCTTTATCACAGGGTGCTGACTATTTAGCAACAGGTCATTACGCCTGCATTGAAAAGAGCAACAATCTATTTCAATTACTACGCGGAGCCGATACGAATAAAGATCAGAGTTACTTCCTCTACACCTTAGGTCAAAAACAATTAGCGCATAGTCTTTTTCCATTAGGTAACATGGAAAAAACAACCGTAAGAGAAGTCGCAGAAAAAAACAATCTCGTCAACTACGCCAAAAAAGATAGCACAGGAATTTGTTTTATTGGCGAACGTAAATTTAAAGAATTTTTAAGTGAATTTATCTTAGCCCAGCCTGGTAATATGGAAACGCCGGATGGCAAAGTGATTGGTAAACACGATGGCGTGATGTTCTATACCTTAGGCCAACGCAAAGGATTAAATATTGGCGGTATTAAAGATGCCTCTGAAGAAGCTTGGTATGTATTAAAAAAAGATGTAAAGCGTAATGTCCTAATCGTTGGGCAAGGTCATGATCATCCGCTTTTGTTTTCTACACAACTAAACTGCAAAGAGCTACACTGGGTTGCTGGCTCTGCACCAAACATTAAACAATGCAGTGCAAAAACGCGCTATCGCCAAAGTGACCAAGCTTGTGCGATTACGCCGATTGGTGAAGATGAATTCTCAGTTGAATTTGCCCAGGCACAACGTGCTGTAACACCCGGCCAATCCATTGTCTTCTACGATAACGATATTTGCCTAGGCGGCGGCATTATCACTAACTACAAGTAAAAGGAAAAGAGCACATGGACGAGCTATCAAAAAAGAAATGTACAGCTTGCGAAGGAAATATTACGGCATTAAACCAGCAAGAATGCGAGTCTCTCTTAACACAACTCAATGATTGGGATATCGACTCACATCACAGCAGTATCGAAAAAAAATTTCAATTTAAAGGTTTTTTCAGAACGATGAGCTTTGTTAACGCAGTCGCTTGGATTGCTAACCAAGAAGGCCATCACCCCGAAATTAATATCTCTTATAACCAATGCCATGTCCGTTTTACAACACATGCTATTAGCGGGTTATCGGAGAACGATTTTATCTGTGCTGCTAAAGTAGACGCCCTACTCTAAGCAATATCACCATACGCCCCCTATTTATTCCCAAACGAATATAAGCTACACTTTTTAGGTAAAAGGGACGTAAGGTAATTCTATGGATAAGACGGTAAAATCAATCCTGTTAGTTGATGACGACAAAAATCTCGCCACTGTTCTTGCTGAATTTCTATCCAATCATGGCTTCCAGCTTGATTCCGCTTTTTCAAAGGAAGAAATGGATCAATATCTGACAACAAATACACCTGACTTAATCCTTTTAGATATCCATTTACCAGGCGCAAACGGTTTAACGATCTGCAAAGAAGTCACTAAGGACATTGCTATACCTGTTATTATGCTTACCGGTTCCCAGGATGATATCGATAAAGTGCTGGCATTAGAATATGGTGCGAGCAATTACCTAACCAAGCCCATCAACCCACAGGTACTATTAGCCTTTATAAAATTATCGCTAAAGAAAACAACCACTATTATAGCAAGTCAGGATGTTTATCATTTTTCCAACTACACTCTAAATTACTCAACACAAATGTTGCACGATAAAAATGGTGAACACATTCCCATTTCGCCCGCAGAGTTTAGTATCCTCGTTATTTTTTGCCAGCATCCTAATCAAATACTTAGCCGCAGCAAACTAATGGACCTAATGCAAGTTTCTGAGGACTTATTCGATAGAAGTATTGACACAGCTATTTGTAGATTACGAAAAAAAATAGAGAACAATCCAAAAAAACCACAAGTGCTTAAAACTATTCGCGGTAGAGGCTATATTTTTAAAGCACAGGTAATAAAGGAAATAAATTCTGCGAGTTGATTAATGGTTGCGGAACTTAATAAAAAGAACATATTGCTTATAGTAGCCGCAGTCTTAGGTGTAGCTTTATACTATGTCATTGCGCTTATAGGGAAATATGCCACATTTCCATTCCATTCACATATACCTGTCATATATTCAGTTGGTATTGATATTATTCAGGTCGCTATTTTTTACCTGCTTTTTAAAAAAAAGGGTACTCCCTATCAACATGCTTTTATTTTATTAATGATATCATCAACATTAAAAATTATCTTAGATATCATTATCAGCTTGCACGTATTTCAATTAGTATCAGAAAGCCAAAAACAATGGTTTTTTACACTAGGGGGGCCTATTAATGTTGCCGAAGTACTATGTCAAATTAGTGCGGGTATCATTTTTTTGAAAATAGGCGTTATCGATAAAAGAAAAATCATTGTTAAACCAACAGCAATACCACTACTGTGTTCCTTTTTACTACTGTTTATTACATTCTCACTAATATATTGGTGGGAGAGAACAATAGGTAATATACACACTATTTATTTTATTACCTTAATACTGGAATTTATACTGTTTCTGATTAATTTAATTATCTTATCTTGCACTAATAAAACTGAACTAACACTTCTATTTGTCGGTTTATCTATACTCATTACAGTTAATATATTTGTCGATAGATCTTCATGGGCCACATTATACAGTTACCTCAGCATCTGGAGTAGCTTATGGATTATTGCGAAAATAATTACCATCTATGCTTCAAGTCAACTTCTAATCAAAAAATATAGCATATCTGAGTCCGCATGGTTTGGTTCAGCTGACAGCTTGCGTATTCAAATCAATCTTTGGTGCAATGGAGTTGTTTCTCTCTTCTTGCTTTTACATATAGGTTATTATTCTATTACACAAATTTCATTTTCATTATTTATAAATTTTTTTCAAAGCAGTTTAGAAGTATACCTAGCCTTCATTGTACTATGCACTATTCTAACGCGAATTTTTTCGAGATTTATTGAACGCCCATTTCAGCAAATAGAGGCTACTCTTTCAAGAAATAAATCCAAGCAACGCCTTGAGACTTTGCGTATAGATATCAAAGAGTTCAGAATCATGTGGAATAGATTATCTGATTATTTCAATAAAATTAAACAAAAGACCGAAACCGAAAAAAAACTTTTCGATATTGCGAGCAAATCGGTTCATGACATGTCATCCCCTTTATCTACTTTAGAAGTGATTGGTAAGAATGCTGAAAAACAACTAGGCGAAAGGCAAACAAGGATTTTCTCGGATACACTATACCAACTAAAACACATCACAAAAACATTGCTCGATCAGTATAAAAACACAATCAATTTAAATAAGGAAATCAACGATAGCTATCAATTCTTATCTATACTAATTGAAGAAATAATTTCTCAAAAGAAAATTCAATACCACGACCAAGTAATAAACATTAGATGGAATCCATCCAATGAAAACAGATTTTTTGTTTTCAAATTAGAAAATGTATTATTCAAGCGTGCTCTATCCTGCCTGATAGATAACGCTTTAGAAGCAAGCGAATCTAAAAAAGACAAACAGCTTACCATTCAGTTATCACAAACAAAGAATCACGCTGTTATTAGTATAAAAGATTATGGTTGCGGAATGTCAGAAGAACAGAGACATCATATTCTCAAAGGTACAGGAAAAACAACCAAAAGCAAAGGTTATGGGATAGGATTAAAGAATGTTATCTCTACTGTTAGAAACTGGAAAGGCTTCTGTGATATTAAGTCTGAAATAAATAAGGGGACTGAGTTTATTATTTACCTTCCAAAAACAAGCCCGCCAGCATGGCTTTTTTCAACCTTCCAATTAAATACAAGGCAGCGTATTGTCTTGCTTGATCACAACCCAAAAGACCAAAAAATATTTAAAAAGATATTTAATCAACACAGAAAATTACAGCAAATAACTATAGAATTCCTTTCATCAATTGAGGAGTTCTACGACTCACTGACTCTGGATGATAATAGTTTTTACTTTATTGACCTAAATATAAAAGGCTGCAAGACCACTGGGCTAGATATTATACGCGAGTGTCATTTAAATCAAGTAAGTTGTCTTATAACAGATGAATTTACGCAACCTAACATTCAGAACCAATGCGCCCTAAATAAAACCTTCTTATTGCCTAGAACACTTCTCAAATACATATCGGTAGACTAAAATAACCAACTTCTATGGCAACTACTTTGGAAACTTCATTGAAAGGCTTAAAATAACATTTTCTAACGTGTTAACACTAACCACACCTGTGTGATCTGAAACTTGAACTCCAGTGCCAAATAGTCTTGTAATACTTTTGTATACAGTAAGTGTAAGCATGCCAGCTAATGAATCAAACTGCTGTGGACTACGACTTAAGTGGTATTCAACTGCCAAAATAAACGTTGCTATGCGAACACGCATAAAATCACCGTAGGTTATTCCTTTGACTCCTGGCCTACCTTGTTTTTCAGCATGCTTGCCTGCAATCCTCTTTAAAAAGCTCATCTCCTTATACTGTATACTTCCCTTACATTGTTCGACACTACTCCAATAAAATTCAAAACGAGTTTTGCTTGCTTGATAGTGACTAATGCGATTCATTATAGTAAACACAGATGCGGAAATACCAATAAATGCACCAATAATGGCACTCAAACCAAGTAACATCGGTGCTGATAAAAGTGTTGAAGTAATACCTAACATATCCAACGGGGCCTTAACCACATTCTCTATCATAGCATTTTGGGTTCGGTTGATCTGACTTTGAAATTTATCAATCAAAAAGCTTAATAATTCACTCATAGAGTCTAGCGAAAAAAGATCATACTCCGAATAATTACCACTCCCAAATCTATGATAACTTAACGATGTAACATTGCTAATCATTTCATTAGTTGCCATCAACCTCGCAATATTCTTATCCAAACCATTAACCGTATTCATGTCGATAAATAGTGAAATAGCACGACTGATAGTTCCCAAGGTACCTGCGGTTAAAAAACCTGAGGTCTCATGCGCTGGCATTGTTCGAGCAGCAATGACAGCTGCACTTCCTCCAGCATCCACACCAGCTTTAGTCATTCTAGCCACGGCTTCGCGCGAGTCTTTTACTGATAACGACTGTGACAAATCTCGAAATGACTGCACAATTGAGATAGGTTGATCGACGAATGTATTTTTCATAGTTAGCGGATCTATTATTTGGTTTGGCATACTCTGCATCAAAAGGTTAAATCCACGCAAATAATTCGACGCAGGAACGATGTAATCCTGATTGGCCGACACAATTACTTTTAACGGATTAAAAGTCTCACCATCGACGCGATTTCCATGTGGCCCACTAATATCAAAACCAAAATAATTTGGAGTATAGTACACCCCTCCCGTTTCACCGGGCCTAAGCGGCCCCTTTCTAAATCCCGCAATGGGATGTAACGAGCAATCAGAATAAGTTTGCGATGCTTGCTGCTGTTGAGAAGCAGACTGCACAACAGCTGGTTGTTGATAATATTCCTCAACAGGATAAGATGAGTTAACCCGTTCTTGAGACATCGATGTTTCATCTTGCGTAACAGCATAGAAACGTGTCGGCACACGGTATTCCAAATACTCTGCCTGAGTAACCTGCTGGCGAACTACTTGAGATGGACCACTATTTGGTACAGTGACCCATTGCAATAAACCATCCTGCATAACATGCTGGTTAGACCCTTGAACTGGCATCGGCCATTCTTGCTGTGTTTCTTGCAACGGCATTGGGCGAGACATAGGTCTTTCAATGCTTCTATTATCAGTTGCAGATTCCCCAAAAATTTTATCTTTCAACGAATACAAAGGAGCAAACCATGAACTCGAACTATTATTATTGTTTGACGAAGTAGCTTGTGTAGGATACTGAGTAGGTGCATATAGTGCGTTGTCGGGTCTCATTTTTATTGCCTCGTATTTGCAAATGACTTATTGGATGATGATTCGACTGGTAGAATCACTAAATCAACACCCATATTTAAATTTCACCCTAAAATTGTAACAAAACGCTGTTACCATATAATTTTCAAAATATTACCAATCTATTACCACCCAAGAGAAAATCAATATAATTCATTAAAAACCAATGAGTTATCAAGCTTTAAGTTCTTATGCAATGTGCAAAACTAAACAAAAATAAGTAGGTGCTCGAAAATAAGACCCTCCTCAGTTATAATGCCCTCCCACTCAAATACCGCATAGAAAGACCGAATATGAGCACAATTCCGCTAAACACCACCCTGCCCTCGCAAAAGGACAACCGCCTTAGCTGGGGGAACCTAAAAGGTTTTTGTAAAAGTCTCGCTATCAGCGACCTCGCACAAAAAAGCAAAAATGTAACCTTAGTTATTACCAACACTATTCATGATGCTAATATATTGCGTGATGAGCTAAAATTTTTCTGCCCAGCCGATTTACCGATCTCGTTATTTCCAGATTGGGAAACGCTGCCCTATGATCACTTTTCTCCGCATCAAGATATTATTTCTGAAAGGTTGTTAACACTTTATCGACTAGCAGAAATGCGCCAAGGGATTGTGATTGCTGCCATACCAACATTAATGCACTGCATTTTGCCTAAGGAATATTTATTTTCTAGCAGCTTTATACTTTCCACCAACGATAAGTTTGATATAGAAAAAACACGTAACAAGCTAGTTCATGCTGGTTATCGTGCAGTTGGGCAAGTGATGGAGCATGGTGAATTTACCATCCGTGGCTCAATTATTGATATTTTCCCTATGGGCAGCAATACGCCTTTTCGTATTGAGCTATTTGATGAAGACGTAGAAAGCATCCGCAGTTTTGATCCTGACTCACAACGCTCTTTGGAAAAATTAAAGAGAATAGAGCTACTACCTGCCGGAGAATACCCCTTAACCGATGATGCCATTACACGCTTTCGCCAATCATGGCGTGCTGCCTTTGCTGGCAACCCCAAAGAAGCACCCATCTATCAACAAATCAGCGAAGGTGAATCAGCTGCTGGTGCAGAATATTATTTGCCCTTCTTTTACGAGAATACTGCAAGCTTCTTTGATTATCTTAATGAAAAAACCAATGTCGTTCTAATCGGTAATGTTATGGAAAGCGCACAAGGCTTTGCAAAAGAAATTCATGAGCGCTATGAACAATTACGCTACGATGTAACCAGGCCACTGTGTCCTAAAGAAGATATCTTTCTTTCCCCTGATCAAGTTTTTCAAAAATTAAAACCTTTTACACAAATAAAAATTTCCACAGAGAAAGTTCCCGAAAAACCTGGTCAAATTAACTTCGCTAGTGAAGTGCTACCCAATATTAGCGTTGATCACAAAGCAAAAGAGCCGTTAAAAAAGCTATCTAGCTTTATAAAAATGTTTAGCGAAAATAAAAATGCCAAAATCCTCTTTTGTGCTGAAAGCAGTGGACGGCGGGAAACACTGCTAGAGTTACTAAAAGATAACAGCATCGAAGCCAAAACAGTTGAGAACTGGCAAAGTTTTCTAGCTGAAAAGGAAACTATAAGCATAACCACGGGTGGATTAACGCACGGAGCTGCAATAATATCACCACCAATCAGCATTATTACTGAATCACAATTGTTCGGCGAAAAAGTAAAACAGCGACAGCACGCTAAACAACGACAGCTCGACCCTAATTTAATTATCCGTAATTTAACAGAGCTCAGCATTGGCTCACCAGTAGTGCATATTAATCATGGCGTGGGTCGCTATCAAGGCTTGGAAACGATTAAATCAGGCGAACAAGAAGCTGAATTTTTAACCCTTGCGTATGCAGACAACGCTAAGATTTATGTGCCGGTCAGCTCACTACATTTAATCAGTCGCTATACCGGCGCTGATGCAGCCAGTGCGCCGCTATCAAAACTAGGCAGCAAACAGTGGGATCGCAATAAGAAAAAAACCTTAGAACAAATTCGTGACGTTGCCGCTGAATTACTGGATGTTTATGCCAGAAGACATGCGAGCAAAGGTTTTGCTTTTAAAGACCCCGACGCTGATTATAAAAAATTTCGTGCCGCATTCCCGTTTGAAGAAACACCCGACCAGAAGAATGCTATTGATAATGTCTTAAAAGACATGGTAAAACCGCAAGCAATGGATCGCCTAGTTTGTGGCGATGTTGGCTTTGGTAAAACTGAAGTGGCTATGCAAGCGGCCTTTTTAGCGACACAAAGCAATAAACAGGTTGCCATTTTAGTCCCAACGACATTATTAGCCACACAACATGCGCAAAACTTTCAAGATCGCTTTGCTGACTGGCCTATTAAAGTAGCTTGCTTATCTCGTCTACGCAGTACAAAAGAGCAAAATGAAACAATTCAAAGCTTAGCAAATGGGTATGTGGATATTGTTGTTGGCACACATAAACTATTATCAGAAAAAATTAAATTTAAAAACTTAGGTTTATTGATTGTCGATGAAGAACAGCGTTTTGGTGTTAAACAAAAAGAACGGATAAAGTCACTACGTGCCAATGTCGATATATTAACATTAACAGCAACGCCAATACCGCGTACGCTTAATATGGCGTTATCAGGCACTCGGGACTTGTCGATTATTACCACGCCACCCGCACGACGCTTATCAGTAAAAACGTTTGTACAGCAAGAAAATAAGGGTTTAATTCGTGAAGCAATATTGCGTGAAACGATGCGTGGTGGACAAATCTATTTTCTTCACAATGAAGTTTCAACCATTGATGCCACGGCAGAAAAATTGCAAGATATAGTTCCTGAAGCCCGCATTGGTATTGGGCATGGGCAAATGCGTGAAGGTGAATTAGAAAGAGTTATGTCTGACTTTTATCATCAGCGCTTTAATGTCTTAGTGTGTAGCACAATTGTCGAGTCAGGTATTGATGTCCCTAGTGCCAATACCATCATTATTAATCGTGCTGATCGCTTTGGCTTAGCGCAACTACACCAATTACGCGGGCGTGTTGGTCGCTCGCATCACCAGGCTTATGCTTATTTAATAACACCACCGCGTAAGGCGATGACATCCGATGCCAGAAAGCGCCTTGATGCAATTGCTGAACTTGCTGATATTGGTTCTGGATTTAGTTTATCAACGCATGATTTAGAAATTCGTGGTGCTGGTGAGTTGCTGGGCGAAGAGCAGAGTGGGCAAATTCAGGCAGTTGGTTTTACGCTTTATATGGAGCTTTTGGAAGAGGCGGTAACGGCTTTGAAAGAAGGACGAGAGCCGGCGCTAGAAAAACCATTAAATTCTGGCCCAGAAATTGATTTGGGTATTAGCGCGCTTTTGCCTAAAGAGTATATCGCCGATATTCATATTCGTTTGACTTTATACAAACGTCTTGCTAATTGTGAAAATAAAGAGGCTATGCAGGAATTAAAATCGGAAATGATTGATCGTTTTGGTTTGCTGCCTGACCAGGCGCAAAGTTTGTTTCAAATTACCGAATTAAAAATATTAGCTAAGAAATTAGGGATTAACAAAATTGAGATGGGTAAAAAGTTTGGTTATATCGTTTTTAATGAAAAACCTGATGTTGATCCGGCTAAAATTATTAAATTGATTCAACTACAACCTAAGGTTTATCAATTGCAAGGGAGCGATAAGTTGCGCTTTGTTCCTAATATTGATGAGAACTGTAAACGGGTTGGTTTTGTCGGTGATTTGTTGAAGAAGTTGTCTGCTTGAGTTTTTCAAATAACGCAACTGTTACTTGCTAGCACAAGATTATTGATAATGATATTGTTAATTTACCCAAAACCCTTTGATAGGCAGTCAATACCTACAAAAAATGCGTAGGGGCGCAGCATGCTGCGCCCGCAAGGGTTTGCTGCCACCTGAGGCTTACGGGTGCAGCATGCTGCACCCCTACTCTGTGTTAAAGATAGCACCCCATCGTAAAATGACTGCGTGGAGTTGTTGATTAGCAATGTCAGCCTATAGCTGCTTTCAAATGGCGAATTGTTTTTGCTAGCAAATCTGGATCGCCGGTTTCTATTTTAAAAGCATCTGGCCAGCGTTTTAACCAGGTAAATTGCCGTTTGGCTAATTGGCGCGTGGCAATAATAGAACGTTCTCGCATGGTGACAAAATCATACTCGCCGTCTAAATAAGACCACATTTGTCGATAGCCTACCATACGTATGGAAGGTAATGCTGTGTTTAAATCATCGCGCTGGTATAAGCTTTTTACTTCGTCCTCAAATCCAGCCTCCAGCATTAAGTCAAAACGTTTTTCGATGCGTTGGTGAACTATTTTTCTGTCGGTGGGGGCGATAATCATATTTATAATATTAAAAGGAAGCTCTTGCCATTCCTGCTCATTTTGTAGTTGCGTCATTGTTTTTCCGGTGCTGTAAAATAGCTCTAAAGCACGTGAAATGCGTTGAGGGTCGTTGGGATGGATTCGTTTTGCTGATTCGGGGTCTATGTTTTTCAGTTCTTCATGTAGATATTCCCAGCCCTTTTCGTTTGCTTTTTGTTGCACTACTTCACGAATTTGCGCATCGGCGCCTGGGAATTTTAAAAAGCCACGCTGTAATAGGTTGAAATACAGCATCGTGCCGCCTACTAGTAAAGGAATTCTTTCTTGTGCGTGAATATCTTTTATTTCTCGTAAGGCGTCTTCGCAGAACTGTCCAGCGGAGTAGTTTTCTGCTGGGTCGCATAGGTTTATTAAGCGGTGCGGGGCTCTTTGTAGTTCTTCTTTGGTTGGTGTGGCTGTGCCGATGTCCATTTCTTTATAGACCATGGCGGAATCTACGCTGATGATGTCGCAGGGTAGTTTTTCGTGTAATTTAATTGCTAAGCCTGTTTTGCCGCTGGCGGTTGGGCCCATTAGGCAGATTATGGTTGGTTTTTTCATTTTTTTGTTTTCCTGTGGGTGCCTTTTGGGGTAGTGAATTTGTGTTCCTGACATAGGCGGGTGCGGGCGCAGCATGCTGCGCCCCTACGGGTGCCTTTGGGTGGATGGTTGCCTTGGGAAAGGTGCAATTTATCGTCCACGTAAAAAGAATTTATCTAATTCTGCTAACGAAAATTCTACCCAGGTGGGTCTGCCGTGATTGCATTGGCCGCTGTGTTCTGTTTTTTCCATGTCGCGTAAAATGGCATTCATTTCTGTGATGCTTAAACGGTGGTGGGCTCTCACAGCTGCATGGCAGGCTATTGTGCCTAAGACTTCGTTTACTTTTTCTTTGGCGCGTGAGCTGCTTTCGTTTTCGCTAACATCGGCTAAAATATCGTGTATTAGCTGTGGTAATTTTGATTCTTTTAATAACGCAGGTACTTCACGAATAACAACTTCATTCGGACCTACCGCCTCTGTGACTAAACCGACTTCTAAAAATAAACCTTGTGCGACTTCCCATGCGCGCATCTCTGAACGGCTTAACGACACGGTAATCGGAATCAATAATGGCTGGCAAGCAATCTTTTCATTACTTAATTGTGCTTTTAATTTTTCATACACTATGCGTTCATGCGCGGCATGCATATCTACCATAATTAAGCCTTTTTCATTTTGCGCTAAAATATAAATATCATGTAACTGTGCTATAGCATGACCTAAGGGATAACTAGGGGCTGGCTCTGCTACTTTAGGCTCTGATTGTGGGTGTAATGCCTTATAAACAGCAACCTGTTCTTCCACCGCTAAAGGCATGGCCTGTTGTTGCATCGTTGCCGTTGAATTTGGCATCACTGCGTTTGCCGCTACCGATTGACTAACCGACGGCGCTGCTACCGCTACCGCCTGTTGCTCATCGGAGCCTTCATCAACATTAGGAGTTTCCACATCAGCAACTATAGGAATATCATCGTCATCATCATGATCACAAGTACCGGGGCGAATTTGCTCCAAGGCATCATGCACACCGCGAGAAACAAAATCATGCACCAAACGGCCATCACGAAAACGCACCTCATGCTTTGTTGGATGCACATTAACATCCACTAAGGAAGGATCAATTTCTAAATATAAAACATAGGCAGGATAGCGGCCATTAAATAAAACATCATGATAGGCATGACGCAAAGCATGCGAGAGCAATTTATCTCTGACAAAGCGGCCATTAATGTAAAAATACTGCATATCCGCTTGGCTGCGATTATAATTTGGATCTGCTATCCAACCTGACATTTTCATCCCTGACGCATTAAACTCTATATATAAGGCATTCTCCATAAATGGTTTGCCCATAATTAAAGCCAAGCGTTTTTCTTTTTCAACCTGTGAAGTTGCTATGGGGCATTTAAACACTTCACGCTGATTATGCGTTAAAGTAAAGGCTACTTCAAAATGACTTAACACCAAACGCTGTAAAACTGTTTCAACATGATTAAACTCTGTTTTTTGTGTTCGTAAAAATTTACGCCGCGCTGGGGTGTTATAAAAAATATCGCGAATTTCCACTGTTGTGCCTACTGGGTGTGCACTTGGCAAAACATCACTAACCTGCCCGCCTTCACTCTCAATTTTATTCCCTTGCTCTTCATCACGTTGATGCGTTGTAATTTTTAAACGTGAAATGGCTGAAATACTGGCAAGTGCTTCACCACGAAAACCTAAACTAGCCACTTGTTGCAAATCATCAAAACTAGCTATTTTACTGGTCGCATGTGCACAAAGCGCTAACGGCAAATCATCCGCATAAATACCATCGCCGTTATCACGAATGCGAATAAGCTCTTCGCCACCTTTTAGAATATCTATTTGAATGCTATTCGCATGCGCATCCAAACTATTTTCCACCAGCTCCTTAACAACAGACGCCGGTCGTTCTACCACTTCCCCAGCCGCAATTTGATTTGTCAGCAATTGATCAAGAAGATTAATTAACATAGGCTTACCACTCTCTTTTAAATTTTCGTTTGCCAGTATATCGCAAATCTTAAGGTAATTTTATTTTTAATTCTTTATAGTAAATTAATCCGAAAAGCGTATAATACGATTTATCAATTCACAATTACAGTTATAAGGATGAATTCTAATGCCAAATTCCAAAAGAGAAACTTTTATTCAGGTGGCTGACGTAGCCAAAGACGTATCAGAAGTTACCGTCTTCACTTTTTTTGCCAAACATGCCTGGATGGAAATGTTTACCGCTTCGCCGTTACATTTTATTTTTTTTCCCGTCATTGGTGCTAGTTTAGCCGCTTTTGCAGCTAACGATTTATATCTTTTAAAACAAGCGGAAAAAGCTAAAAGACAAGCTGAGGCAGAGGAGCGAGATAGCCGTTCGTCCAGCGGATCTTTTATTGATGACCAGGATAAAGAAGTGAAAGAAGGCACTTTATTTCCCCATGATTTTTCAGGACTTCCCAACCCGTCAGTTGATATAGATGAACAGATCAGATTATTAAAATTTAAAGCCGCAACATCTGGTATCGCCGCTTGTTTAGCCAATGGCGCCATTATTGGCAGCTTAGCTTTGGGAGCTAGCTTCACACTAACCCCCTATCTGTTTGCTGCTGCTATGGGTGTAATGGCAATACGCTTTTTAGTCCTTTCTATAAAGTCTGCCATTGACTTATATCATGCAGGAACTCTTGAAGAAATGAAAACACACCGACAAGAGTTAGTAAAAAATATTGTTCGCTTTGTTGCGGTATCCTTAGTGGTTACGCTAGTTGTTGGCGCAATGATATCCCCATTTGCTCCAGCTGTCTTATTTGCAGTTGGTATGGCTGCTGCGGGTGTAGCATTTCTATTTATGGCGTGGAAACATGGCCCAAAGAAAATTAAACGCGCAATAAAAAGCTTTCACTGGCAGAAGAACGAAGGCTGCTGTTGTTCGACACCAAGCCTAAAACAAAATGGCAGTGGATTTTTTGGTAAAGCAAGGTATGGCAAAGTCCTCGACGATGCACCTAAAGATAGGCCTGGCCTAGGAGCTAATGGTGGGACAGTCCCACCATTATAATAAGACACTCCCTCTTATAAGGCGCAGCATGCTGCGCCTTATAAAATATGCTAAACTTAAAGCGATAGCATCTAAACATGGAGTGTAGCAGAAATGAGCAAAGATCTTTATTCCAATCTCAGCAAGCTATTGGCTGATACTTACGCAGTTTATTTAAAAACACAGAATTACCACTGGCACGTAAAGGGCCCTTTATTCAAGTCACTACACACTCTATTTGAAGAACAATACACTGAACTTGCTAACGCCGTTGACGAAATTGCCGAGAGAATCTTAACCATTGGCCACAAAGCGCCAGCGACACTTAAAGAATATGTTAATTTAACATCCATTGAAGATGGTGATAGCTCGCTCGACGCTAATGCAATGGTTGGCGACCTATATAATGACCACCAAAAAATCATTCAGGATCTTTACAAATCGCTAAGCGCAGCCAATGAAATCAATGATGAAGGCAGCGCCTCTTTGCTAGGAGATCGCATAGCACATCATGAAAAGATTCGCTGGATGTTAGATTCCTCCAAAGGCTAATCTAATACCAGCTAATCATGCGAAGTAATTTCCGCCCCTTTTGAAATAGCATGCTTGCTATCATCAACACGGTGCGGAAATTTTTTAATCGCCTTCATATGCATACTATAAGCCGACGCAATGATAGCTACCTATTAATTTAAAATAGAAGTAATTTGCTAAAGCCCGGTTTAGAGTCTGTATTATATTGGCAGCTAGGGCGCAGCATGCTGCGCCCCTACGGTAGATTTAATTATAACGCGTTGTTGTTTGCCGCTTTACATTTTACGGTATAACCTGTTGAGGTTTTTACGCGCTGACAATGTCTTTTTGCACTGCTCTTTGCTTGTGACTGTTTTTTGGAAGAATGATGCGAGGTGCTATATTGCATGGAATCATGCCCAGACATATCATTCTCTTCTACCATGCTGGTGCGAGCTGAATGGGGTGCTCCCAAATACACAGGTTTGCGACCACCAGTATCTCCTTTACCAACTAGCATCGCCTTATTACCATTACCAGGTAGTTCGTGGGAACCAAATACTTGACAGCCCGTTAAAGCAAAAGTAAACATAGAGGCAGCAACTAAAAGCAAAAATCCCTTTCTCATTAGCATCTTCTCCTTATACAAATTCTTCTTATAGATTGTAGCCACAGCCCACATTGAAATGCAAATATTGACTCACTCTGGTTAAATATTAGTCGTTATTGCTTGTCAGCTGGCGAGAAAATAAAGGATGCATACAAAATATGATTAACAAAATTTAAGCTGCGACCCGCTTGAAACTGATTCATATAACCTACCTGTAAAACAAAGTATTTTTTTAACTTAATCGCATAGCCTATAAATAAGCGGTTTTGATCAATAACTTTTCTAGGCACCCAACTTGACCTATTGAGATTAAAAAAGATTTCATCATAAACTACAGGGGTCATTTTATCAGGAGTAAAGTGAAATAAATGTGATAAGTAAAAGTAAAGACGTTCACGGAGCCTAAGCGCCACATCTGCTCGACCATGCAAAAATCGCTGCTCTAAACGAGAGCGAAACACAATCGACATATTTTTTTTTAAATTTATAGCCAATTGAACCTGCTGCCAGACTCTATTCTCATAGCGCATTTCACCGTTACGAATTAACTGTGTAGGAACAAAGTCAGAGCCTACCCATAAACTTAAATTTTCAATGGGAGAATAAGCGACCCCACCTCTGACAACTGCCTGATGAAAACCGGGCGCCTCAAGAAGGTAACGCGTATGCAACTGCAAAGTATAGTCAATAGGATGATCTTCAGTAAAGTCTCTCCACTTAATATTCGTCCAAACAAAATAATTATGATCAACACTTGCGGCAAAGGTAAGATCGATATAAAAAATTAGAAAAATAAAAAAAAGCAGTTTGCGCACTAAAAAATCTCTAACAATATGACAGATATTTTATAAAATTCTTATCCTCACCCCTAACAATTTTTGCATACTGATCTTTAACATAACGGGTAATCGAGCCAATACTACCGTCAGCAATAAGTTTATCATCGACTGAGCGGATGGGGGTAATTTCAGCAGCTGTACCACAGAAAAATGCTTCGTCAGCAGCATAAACATCATCTAAAGATAACTCTGTTTCCTCAACAGAAATTTCCTGATATTGTGCCATCTCTATAACTGTTGAGCGCGTCAATCCCGGCAAGATAGTACCAAGCTTGGGCGTTAGTAGTTTATTATCTTTGACAATAAATAAATTCTCACCCGGACCTTCAGCAACATGACCGTAAGCATCTAATAATAATGCTTCGTGATACTTGCTCCCTTGAATATCTAAAATAGCCAATTGGCTATTAAGATAGTGGCCACAAAACTTAGCATCAACAATAGTGGAATCGGGGTGAATGCGAATATATTTACTGGTTTTAACATCAATGGCATCATGCGCTAAATACTTACCCCAAGGCCAACAAGCAATTGCAAGCTCAACAGGACTACCTTGCGCGTTAACCCCCATTTTTTTATAACCGAAATACACTAAAGGACGTATATAACCTTCGTCTAATTTATTTTTTTTAACCAGTTCTTTAATAGCATCTGAAATAGTTTCTACCGAATACTCAAGTTTCATTGCGAGTGACTTTGCAGAATAATGCAGCCGCTCAAGATGTTGCTCTAAACGAAATATGGCTGGGCCTTTATCTGTCTTATAACAACGTATGCCCTCAAAAGCACCACCGCCGTAATGCAACGTATGCGTTAATACGTGCGTTGTGGCATCCTCCCACTTTTTAAAGCTGCCGTTTTGCCAGATAAATTCCATTGTTTGCATGGTAAACCTCGAGCAATTTGTATTCCGTTTAATTTATGTTAACATTTAAAGCAATGAATAACAGTAAAAAAGATTATCGAAATTTAGCTGTTTTGCTTACTTTCTTGCTGCTAATGATTATCATTTTATGGGCACTCGGCCCTATCGCGCAGAACCCTGCTTATCATCTCTTTGCTGATAATCGCACCATATTGCAGATTACAAATTTTGCTAATGTAGCATCCAATATCCCTTTTTTATTTGTTGGTGCATACGGTTTTATCTGGCTCGCAATAAAACAGAAAAAACACTTTTTGCACCGCAACGAAAAATTATTTTACTATATCTATTTTACAGCTATCTTCCTGGTCGGAATAGGCTCAGGCTATTACCATTGGGTGCTAACAAACTACGCACTGATGTGGGATCGTTTACCAATAACACTCGCACTAATGAGCTTCTTTGCTGCTATGATTGCTGAACGAATTAGCCTTAAGGTAGGTCTTTATCTATTAGCACCCCTGCTGATTTTTGGGGTTTTTAGCATTATCTATTGGTATTACACTGAACTTGCTCACGCTGGCGATCTAAGAATCTACGGCCTTGTGCAATTTTACCCCGTAACTGCTATTCCATATATGCTTGTAGCTTATAAAAACCACTATAATAAGACTTTCTACATCTGGTTAGCGTTAGCTTTGTATGTTTTGGCAAAAATCGTAGAATGGCAAGACAACGCGATATTTTATCTTAGTAGGTACTTACTAAGTGGGCACACATTAAAACACTTATTGTCAGCTGTAGCTGCATATTGCATTTTACTTTATTTACAAAAAAGAAAAATCACCGCAGGCAACTAGCTTGATGCATTCTCGGTACGACTAACACCTTGCGTTGCATCAACATGCGCAGTATTTTTCTGCGCAGAAGATGAGCCAGAATAATAATACTGCTGCCCATCACTACGAGAGTACCTTTTCTGATAATAACGCCGGCCATGACTATAATAATAACGGCCTTGGTTATAACGAGGGTAATAATAGTAACTGCCGCCGCCATACGTTTTATGGTGGTGAGTACAGCCGCTAAAAAGCAAGACCACCAAGCTTAAAAATGTAATCTTAATGCGTGTACTCTTCATAGCAAATCCTTATGCTTTAACTGATAATCCTCTCACAAGGCAGGCCCGATTATGGCAAAAGCTCAACCCCAATCGTAATAGATCAGGGTTTCTAAATCCTCTCCTAGAGGTAAATTTCTATTACAAGGTTACAGGTATCACCTTGTTATTTCAAGCAAAGTAGTTGCTGCTGGAAGCTATTACGTCATTGACTGTATATTTTTAATAGCTTGCTTTAATCGATCCTCAAGCAAACCAAAACAAACGCGAAAGACACGCTTGCCATCTTCAGGGTTAAGATAAAATGCTTTACCAGGCACAATAGCAACATTAGCCTTATCGAGAAATTCGTGAAACACTTCCTCCGAATCATTAAAGCGAGTATCGGCAACATTTACCATTAAGTAGTAAGCACCCTGCGGGATATAACATTTAAATCCGACTTCTTGCAGACCATTAACCACAATATCACAATTAGTACGATACACTGCTCGCATCTCGTCATAATATGTCTCTGGCAAATTTAATGCCGCAATGGCTGCATGCTGTAACGGGGTCGGTGGACAGACGTAATATAAATCATTGGTTAAAGCAATTTTCTCCATTATCTCAGCAGGACCAGACACATAACCTAAGCGCCAACCTGTCATGCTATAGGTTTTTGAAAGACCCGATATAGTAATCGTATTATCTTGAAAGCCATCAATACTAGCCAAAGAAACATGCTCAAAACCCGGATATAAAATATATTCATAAATTTCATCCGTCACAACATAACAATTATTTTCTTTAGCTAACTCGCCAATGGCAATCAGCTCTTCTTTTGAAAAAACTTTTCCCGAAGGATTTGCCGGCGTACACACTACTATTGCTTTTGTCTTTTCGCTAATGCACGCTTTTAATTCGTCGATATCAAAACTAAAATCATCAAGATTAATTTTAACCCCTTTGACCTTGCCTTTAAAAAGTTTCACTATCGCGCTGTGATAGCCGTAAGAAGGCTCAAAGACAATAACTTCATCATCTGGATTTAACAAAGTGGCCATAGTAACGACATAAGCGCCTGTAGCACCTGCTGTCACCACAACCTGTGTAGCTGGGTCTACATTAATACCATTATAAAAAGTAATCTTTTCCGCAATACGTTGACGCAAACGAAAATAGCCTTCGCAAGCAGAATACTGATTATGATCAGCATTAATAGCATTAGCCGCCGCTTCTTTAACAAGCGGGTGGATAGGTAACTCACTTAGCCCCTGCCCTAAATTATAGCCATTTTGTTGCGCGCAACGAGAACTGGCGGCGCGAATAGCGGATTGATGAAGATGCTTGGTAATTTCACTGGGTTTAAACATATATAGCCTTTACTGATCGGTTAATTTCTAATGGATGTTACACATTGTACGCTACTCTACCAAAGCGTCAATAGCTTATAAAACAACCTATTATGATACGCATTGCGTAGCGTACGCAATGCGTGCTATAATGACGCAGATCAATTGGGCAAGGGATAAATCACATGACAAATGAAAAAAAGTACAAAAAAACCATTATCGCTTTTCAAGCGCTAATGTCACAACTTAGACGCCAACGCGCACCCATATTGGACCAACTGAATATTAGCGGTGCAGATATGGCCATCCTAAGCGGCCTCTACCGCCATGGCACCTGCTCACGCATAAAGCTTGCTGACCACCTTGGCTTAAGGAGCAGCGCGCTCGGAAGACCACTTGAAAGACTGGTTAAGTTAAAGCTAATTGATCGAGCAGAAAATACTACTAACCGTCGTTTTATTGATCTTGAACTGACTAAAAAAGGAAGTGAACTTGCGAAATGTTATCGCAAAAAAATGTCAGTCGTTTGGGATTGCGCCTTTAAAAATATGGCGGATCATAAGCTAGAGCAATTTAGTGAAACCCTTAATGAAATAGCCTCTCAGTTAGAGGAAAAAAAATAAGAGCAAAACCATGAGTAAGTTTTGGAGTTACGTCTTTATTTTAGGTAACGTCATTATCACACAAATGTGCCTCGACCTTTACACCCCTTCGATGCCAGCAATGCAACAGAGCCTCCATACTAGCAACGCAGCAGTTCAATTAACGATAACGGTTTATCTTGCCGGCATCTTTTTCTCAGCTTTTTTCTTTGGTTCTCTCTCTGATTGTTATGGTCGTCGACGCATGTTATTAATTAGCTATAGTGGATTTTTTATCGCAAGCATTGCTACCCTATTTTCACAAAACATAGAGACTCTTTTATTTGCACGTGTGTTACAAGGTATAAGCTTAGGGCTTTGTTTAGGCTGCGGTAAAGGCATTATGCGTGATTTATATAGCGGAAAATCAATGGCAACAATAGTCTCTTACAGCAGTATGCTTAAATCAACGACGATTATTATTTCACCTGCAGTGGGTGGATATGTGCAAGAACATCTTGGCTGGCATACCAATTTCGCTATTATATTAGCTGCGGGACTTTTTATGCTGTTCGCCACAATTGCTAAATGCAAAGAAACCAACACAGTGACCAGAGCATTTAAATTAAAGTCAACATTGCACTCCTACAAAGACATACTAAAGCACCGCATATTTATCGGCTCAGTACTTTGTTTAGTTTGCAGTTATTCAATAACAACCTTAATTATCCAAATGGGCCCCTTTCTTTTTCAAAACCTTTTACATTTCACCCCATCGCAGTATGGTTTCATTCCTTTAGGCTTGGGTCTACTTGGCATCCTGGGTGCACAGATTAATATTGCCCTACTTAAAAAAGCAAAAGGAAACACATTAATCCTATCTGCCTTTTGTAATGTGCTAATCATTAGCGTATTGGCTGCTAGCATAGGTATGCTAGGGTGGCGCGGGTTTTGGTTTACAATCATTCCGCTTTTATTTATCAGAGCAGTAGGCCCGTGGATATATGCAAACTCTGTCGCTAATACACTACAGCACTTTGGTAAATTAGCTGGCACGGCAGGATCAGCGATGAGCGCCATTGTTTACCTCGGCGGCGCGAGCATTAGCTTACTTGCTGCACACATTACGCAACACTCGCAAATTGAGCTATTTATCTGTACGACAACGCTTAGCACCGTTGGCCTTATTTCGTTTTTGCGGCTGGTTTTCAAGCGGCATTCCCACGAAGTAGCTACAATATAAATCTTAATATTGTAATCCACCACTTTTTAAGCTATTTATAATATATCAGGAGTTTCGCACTTGTGCGAAACAAAACAAATCCCAATGGGGATTTTCAAGGGGAGAATCGGGATTCTCCCCTTGAATCGCACCCTAACGGGCACAGGCCGTCAATGCGAGCTTGTCTCGCATAGGCGAAATATAACCAGGAAGGAGGTTTGCACTGAAAGTGCGAAACTCCTGTATATAAGAACAGTTCAAAAGGATTTTCCAGCAATGAAAATATTAATCGCCGGCGGCAGCGGCTTTATTGGCAAGCACCTGACAACATTTCTCCGTCAACATAACCACGCCGTTACTGTTCTAACGCGATCTGAAAACAAGGCGAAAAAAGAGACTAACAGTATCCTCTGGGATGGAAAAACACTAACATCAAAGCTGGAAGTGGATGCCATTATTAACCTTTGCGGACAAAATATTGCCGCCAAAAGATGGTCGCCTAAAAGAAAGCAAACGCTACTAGACAGTCGCATTCAACCAACAAAAGCATTGGTTAATTTTATTGATAAATACCCAGCAGACACAAAGCCGAGACTTATTAACGCCAGCGCCATCGGCTTTTACTCCAGCAGTGAAGAAGAGCAAACTGAAAATCAACATGCCGACACTTCAGACAAGCTCTTTGCCCACCAACTGGTTTCTAAGTGGGAGTCTTGCGCACAAGCAGCAAAAGAATACGGCGCCATGGTTAGCTGCCTACGCTTTGGGGTCGTGCTAGGCCCTGATGGTGGCATTGTTAAAAAAATGTCGCTTCCTTTTCAGCTAGGTCTGGGCGCTGTGATGGGCGAAAAAAGCTATTATATGAGCTGGGTTCACATCGATGATCTCTGCCACGCTATATCATCCATTTTAACACTGGAAAAACCGCAGTTAGTTTATAACATCACCTCACCGCATCCTTGCAGCCAGCTTGCGTTTTCACAAGCGTTTGCTGCTGCATGCCACCGTCCCTGCTTTCTAAACTTCCCAAGCTTTCTTATCAAAAAAATATTCGGGCAAATGGGAGATGAATTACTATTAGCCAATCAAAAAATAATACCGCAAGAATTACAGAAGCTAAACTTTAAATTTAATTATAGCGCCATCGAAAATGCGCTTGACAATATTGCCTCCAATAAATAATGCGCAAAGAATAGACTGCTGCGTAGCGTTAGTTTCACGCAAAGACGCTAAGGGAACGCCAAGATCGCAAAGGTTTTGGAGCTAGCACAAAAGCCAATAAAGCCAACCCAAAAAACTTAGCGCCCTTAGCGCCCCCTTAGCGTCTTTGCGTGAAACCAACGCCACAAACTTGCAATTTGCAAACGACATGATAGAGTAGGAAAATCTTAGCTCAATTTCAAACAAAGATGAGAAATAATGACAACTAACAAAGGACACGTTGCTATTCTTGGCGGCGGACCCTGCGGCTTATATGCAGGAAGGATACTTTCCAAAAACGGCTTTCAAGTAACAATAATCGACAAAGGCGAACGACCCGGTGGCCTAGCAACCAGCAACTTACGCGGCGCTAACTGGTTCGATATGGGCGTCCATATGCTACACGGCCATGACGAAGAAATACTTCACGATATCAAAGCGCTAATGGGTGAAGACAGCATTGAAGTTGAGCTTAATGCACGCATCCGCTGGGCTGATGGTTATTTTCGCTACCCTTTACAATTCCAAGATATGATTAAGGGCATCCCATTTATAAAACTTTGCAAGCAAGTGGCCGCACTACTGGCCGCACAATTAAGGTATAGCATCTTCCCCAAAACACCCCTAAATGCTGAAGAAGCACTAATACAACTATATGGCAAGCCATTATACCGATTCTTTTTTGAAAACTTTACTCACCGCTATTGGGGCATACACCCAAAGCAAATTGACGCCGCCTTTATAAAATCAAAAATGCCAAAATTAACAGCGGTGGATGTCTTAAAGAAAATGCTTAGCTCAATTGGCTTTAAACAAAAAATCACCTCAGATAATAGTGCGCTAGCAGAAGAAACGCTAAATTATTCAAAAACAGGCGCTGAAGCAATGACCCGCCATATTGCCAATAGTATTATAAACAATGGCGGCAATGTAATTCTCAACGCAGAAGTAACACAGGTCATCACTAAGCAAAATCGCATTACCGATATTATTTATAAAAAAGAAAACAAAACACAGCAAATTCAATGCGACTACTGCATATCAACCATTCCCATTACTACCCTAGCAAAAGCAATAACACCATCAGCAGAAGCGGAAATTTCAACTGCCGCAGACAAGCTACGCTACAAAGCTATTGCAGTCTACGGATTACTAGTAAAAAAACAAAAATGTCTCGAAGGACTCTATATTTACTACCGCAACCGCATATTCCACCGCGTCGGCGAACCTAAAAATGCCGGCCTAGTGGTTAACCCGCCAGACCATAGCGTACTGATTGTCGAAATGACTTGCGAGCCCGGCGATAAAAAATGGCAAGGGGATGCCAGCGTTTTGGAGCAAGTTTATAAGGACCTAGCTGCAGAAGGGATTTGCCACCAACAAGATATTGTCGAAACTTACATTAACACCTACACGCACGGCTACCCCATTTACGACCTCGGCTTTGAAACGCATTTAAATAAGATCACTAATTTCCTCAACGGATTTACTAATCTAAAAATAGCCGGCAGACAAGCCGAATTCAACTACCCCAACATGCACGGCGCCATGCGACGCGGCTACACCGAAGCACAAAACATCATGGAACTATGCAACGCCTAACAGCAGAGCGTACGATGCGGGAATGTAGGGGCGCAGCATGCTGCGCCCGCGCCCGCCGCCACACACCCAACAGAACCCACATCAACCAACCCGCACCCCAGACCCAACAACAACCCTATTTTTAAAAAAATACAAAACAGCCGCCAAAACAACAAGCCCAAAATAACTCAACGCCAAAGGCGTCAAGCTAGACGCCTTCAATAAAGTACCAAAAGCAGAAAACCCAGCCGCCATAACAGAATAAATCGACCCCATAACAGCACTAGCCGCACCACCTATTTTAGGAAAAACGCTTAACCCCTGACCGAATAAATAAGAAAAAATCATCGCCACAATACAAAATAAAAATAGCGGCGGAACAACAGCAACCCACAAATTAAAATAGCCACTCAGCGACAATATAGCCATCACTGCAGCAACAAAAACCCCAACCACTAAACCACACCTAATAAAAACATTAGCAAATGACTTAGTAACAATATAACGGCAAAGCAAATTACCACCCAACCAAGCCACACCTAAGAGCAAAGCAATCCTACCATAAACAACCGGCGAATAACCCATAACACGCTCAACCATAAAAGGACCAGCAACATTGTAGATAGTAATAAAACCATACGCACAACCACACACAAGCGCGGCAATAATAAAAGAACGAGCAGAAAAAACCGTACGATAATTACCGACCATCGTTTTAACATTAAACTTATGACGTAAAGAAGCCGTTTCTGGCAAATAAACCGCTGCCAACACAGCAACAAGCAAACTATACCCACCTAAAAAATAGAATGACGCTTGCCAACCAAACAAGTGTTGAAGATAGCCACCCAAGTATGGCGAGAAGATAGGACCTATCGCCCAAGCAAAATTAAGATAAGAGGCCTTCTTTCCTAAAGTCGTACCAGAAAAACTATCACTTAGTAATACGCGCGACACCACACCAATACCAGCAGCACAGATACCTTGCGCAAAACGAAGCAGCAATAAAATATCAATATGCGACGAAAAAGGTATTAAAAAAGAAGCAAGCACATAGCCAAACAAAGAAATCAACATCGTCCGACGACGACCAAAGCTATCAGCAACACTACCAGCAACCAGTTGAAACACGCCATAAGCAATCAGATAAACTGCCACGAGTAGTTGCGTTTCCTGCATACTACTGCGAAAAGCCTCATGGATAAAAGGCAATGAAGGAACAAAGATATCAACGCTCGCACCAACAACAACAATCGACAATGCCGCGATAAAAAACACCACTCGACTATTTGCAATTCTTATTTCACCTAACATTTTTTACTCTCACACAAATCTTTAATATTTGCCTCTACCCTCCCTGTCAGTTTTAGCAAAATTTCTCTTTCTTGAACTGACAAGCCTTCCATCAACGATTCATTTATTTTTTCACCATAGCTATATAGTTTTTTTGCTACCGGCCGACCTTTCGCTGTTAAAACAATATCACGCTGCCGCTTATCGTCCTGATTTATTTTCCGCTTGATCAGCTTTTTCTTCTCCAACTTATCAAGCGCGCGTGCAACAAATGCCGCGTCAGTATCAACTGAATTGTTAACTGCCTTTTGCGTTAAAGCGCCTTCGGCAATATCTAAATACGATAAAATTTGCCACTCCAAGCGGCTAAGACCCATCGGCTTAATAATTTCATCCATTAGCATCCTTTTCTTATTAACGATGCCAACCAACATCAATGTGTACATTATAAAAACAACCTTGATCCATAGTGATAAGGCATCATAAACAACAACCATTTAGTTGTCAATGACAACTATTGTTAAAGACAATTAAGTTGATAAGATTCTCAAAAAAACAACGGAAAGCATAATAAGCAAGACAACAGATTGATAAAAAAAAAGTTTTGACAAGCAACAAAAGCGGATTTACGACTCAGCCACACCACAGTTATTAACCAGATCAGCATCACAAGCCCCACCGCTAATCACCCAAACCGTACCACTTGACGTAATCGTGGGCGTTAAAATATAGGTCTCGGAAGAAGAAATACCATTGCCAGAAGCTGGCACTATCGTTATAACCCCATTGACAACAGAGGTAGAAGACACAGCGCCGGAGGGCGTCGTTATATTAGGAGGAATACCATAAGTACCCGCATCACAATCAGAAATATTCCCGGTGGTTTCAATACAAGAAGCAACAGCGCCCTTGTAGCTATCACCGACCGTTACAATTTCACTGAAATAGCTCTTTTTGGTATAGTTTAAGTAGGTAGGGATAGAAATTGAGGCCAAAATACCGACAATGCCGATACCGATCAGCAACTCCATCAACGTAAAGCCATGATTTTTAACATATTTAAACACAGGACACCAGCCTATACTAAAGCTCTACTATAAAAATATAGTACTGATAGGCAAATGCAACAAATTGCCCATTATCAAGCCAAACTATTTCCTGCGACTCTTAACAATGCCAACAACCAGTAAAATTAACGTTAGCGCCACAAATGACACATAAAGAATATTAGCAGTATCGGCGATATAACCCGGGGGATTGATCCATAGGCCAGAAAAAGCGTAAGCACTAGTATCACCGCCATCATAGTTACAAAACGATGCCAACAAATAGCTAGCCTGCATACCACAAATCAATGCCTTATTACCATCACGGCTGATAATGTATATACCTAAAGCCAAGTATATCAGGCGGAAAATAACCTCGGGTATCAGCAGAAAGAACATTAACCAACCAAAATTCATCAAGCGCAAAACACAGCCAATAGCAAATGTTATTAAAAAAATAACATATAAAATCGTTTTGTTAGAAGATACCGCTCTATCCACATCAACCCCCTACTTATGCATTATAAAATTAATTTATGCTAGCACGCACAGTAATAAAGCTCTAGTCATGTTAGTAAGAGCCGTCCATTGACGGTTTATGCGCACCTGTTAAGCAGCCCCATTATGCAACCACTCATTCTTTTAATTTTTCCTTAAGGTTTGATTGCTACCATTAGGTGTAACGAAATTCAAACAACAAAGAAGAATAAAACCCATGAAAATTATCAAAACAGGACTCTCAATCATCCTACCAGCAATTATAAGCGCAACATTTATAACACAAACACAAGCCAATACCTGCCCTAGCACCCACCAAGGCAAACAATTTTATGCTGCCATGTATGATAATCTAGTAGGAACCAACCAGATATTTTGCGCCTATGGCCCTTTAGGCACTTCGGCAACAATATCCCATGGCAAAGGAAAACCAACAGGCGACAACTGGGTTTCTCAAGGTACTGACAACCTGCAAACCTGCCACAATGTTGCTGCAGGGTGCCAATACAAGGCACTTTAATAAATACACATCAAGGGCGCAAACTAATGCGCCCTAAATAAGCCCTATCACTAATCACGCCATCGAAACAAGTGCAAAACAACCCTATTGCATAAACAATCCATTATGGTAATCTTGCTCCACTGCTGCTAAAAATCGCGTTTACGGAAAAATCAAATATCTACAGCACATTAAATATTAAAATATTTAAGACTAATAATAATTTCATTTTCAGGTTAAAAATAAAATGCCGCAGTCTCCGCAACCACAACAAATAATCGATATTAACGGCCTTATCATTAGCGTATTAGGTGATTTTGACACCTTAGAAGAAAAGCAAATCGATCAGTATTGCATTGTGTTAAGCAATTGTCATGACTATCAAGCCAGCAATGCATTAAGTGGAAAGCTATCGGATAACTTACGTGCTGAATTAGATGAATTAAGCCTTTACATAAAAGGCTATATTGAGAAACAAGCAAACTTAAGTAAGGAAGACGTTGCGTATTATATAAAACACTTTTACATCCCAAAATTTACAGCAGACCTCACATTAGTAGCAATGAAAAAAAAATTGCTCGCACCCCATAAAGCTTTAGCGCAACAAGAAAAAGAAATCACGACGTTAAAATCTAAACTTGACAAGGCTACGCACCAGATTGCTGAGGCTAAAAAAGATTATCAAAAAACTGATGAAGAACGGCAGCATTTACAATCGCAAAATAGCAGCCTAGAACAAAGGGTTGAAAATATAACATTAGAAGCCAATGAGGCTAACAAATTACTAAAAAAAACGCGTAGAAAACTGGATGCAAAAAATAAAGCACTTAAAAAAACCAAGGACGAGCTAGCAAAAGCTAAGCAGCAAATAGACAGCCAAAAAAAAGAAAGCGAAACTCTAAGCCAAACACTTAGCGCCACAGAAGACGAACTTCATAATACACTGATAAAATTTAGAGAACAACAAAGATCAACGCTGTCTGAAATGGGAAAACTGAAATCAGCAGTAAAAAAACAAGAACAGCAGTCATCCATAACAACAAAAGAAAATACACGGCTACAAAATGAAAATAAAAAGTTAAGGACTGCACTTAAAAACGCACTAGGAAAAAAATCGAAAACGCAAAACAAGAAAGAAGAAAAACTCAGATTCAAGGGTAACATATCCGTAATTACAGATAGAGTATTAAAAGATCGTAACAAAGCCGCCCTGCAAGCAATGGGCGTCTCCTTATTCGCTCAACAACGCTTGCAAAACGCAAAATTATCAGACGAGCTACCATTACTATCTATTGATAGCATAACCACAGACAATGTAGAAATTACACTAGACGGACTAGGCTACAATTCAAAACCCACAAACAAATTAAACATATGGGTACATATCCTAGAAGAAGGCTCATTCTACCACGGCACTTACAGAACAAGCTACCATGGCTTAAATAAATACTTTCAAATAAGAGAACTCGAAAATGGAGATGATCTACTAGAAATACTAAAGCAATACCGAGATAACACCTTAGATGAAACACAGATTAAAGCATTAGCTGAGCAATTGAAGGAAGAAATACTAGAACACCTTCAACAACTTGAGAAAACTGCAAAAAGTACGAAACTAGCTGACAATGATATAAATGCACTTTTACAAAAAACAGCTAAACTAAAGCACCTTATCAGCATTAATTCCAATAGAAGCGAAGTGGTATATTTATGCAATACAGTGCTATATTACATATGCGCCAACAATATTGATATGATAGGACCATTATTAGACTGTAACAATGTTAGCAGAATAAAAAAAATCATGGATGTAGCAAGATCCATCAGCAAGGATGAGCAACAGCATATAAAAGATAACATTCAACAATTCCTCGAGAAAGATAAAACCCCAGTGATACGATTCCCAAAAGAAAGCCTCTCACCAGAATTAGAACTAGCAGATAACAAAGAACACAAACCAGCAGAGAACAACTCGGAACAACAATCAAACGGCACCTCCTTTTTAAGTAGCGACGCAGAGCTTTTAGAAGAGTTATATAGTGAAACAACTGATTGGGAAGTTGATAGCGATACTCAACCAAAGGACAAAAATGAAACTAAGCCCTCACACCACCAAAGCAGCTTAACCTCCTTTTTTGCTAGCAAGGGATCAACCCACGAAGAAAAAGAAGGCAAGCAAACTGACGCACAAGACAGGGATGATATACCTTACGTCCATCTATTTTCACCTCCTTCCCTTGACCCTGCCTTAACAGTACCACTAATAATCGACTATAATGCTGCAGAAATGCCACCTGCGGTAAATGATCTAAAAGATCTTTCAGTTGCAGAAGTTGAATCTCTATTTGATCAGCCGAAACAACAAGCTACGAACGCAACAACAGAAGAACCAGCTGATGATAACGATATTACCAGCTCATTTTTAATTATATAGCTTTCAACCCAGGGCGATCCTGTTTATTAAATGCTAGCTACTTAGCTAGCAACAAATAATGGATTAAAGTTAATATTATTTATCTCTCGCTGTCTATCAGAACTGTCATCTTCATTTAGCGATTGACCCATTTCATTATTAAAACCATTATTAATTTCAGATGAATAGGATCACCATTGCCGTAATTGTAGCGATTAAGATAATGAAGTGAAAAAAATATTTTTATTATCTAAAGCAATATCATCAACAACAGATCCTTGTGCGTCTGCCCCATAATAACTAACTGCAGCTCCATTTGTATTAACAACGCTACGGGTCTTGCGCTCTTTACCTAATAAATAAAAAGCATTTCCATCAGGATATTCATGATAGCTATAGGTCACACTAGCGGCAGTATCCCCTTCTCCTTGCAAACGCGAAAACCTTCCTTGCGTAGAACCAGCACGAACAGTACGGCTAGCAACATCATTATCACCATTATAAGTAAAAACCGCACTCTTCAATAATTGCAATGTAGACTGCGATGGTGACTTACCATAATCCTGCTCTGCTTCAATATTCTTATTATCATTAGTTAAAACATAGTCTTTAGATTGCTCATAACCATCAGCCGTCGTTAAATTTTGTTTCAACAGCAATCCATAATGGGACGAGCCAGAACTTATACATGCAGACCCAGCAACGTCATAACACATCGTCTCTGACTGAATAGGCGCTTGCTTTGTATCGGTAGAGCTAAAAATCTGTTTCAGTATCGGCTGTCCATAATCATTATACTCCATTTGCACGACCTGAACACGATCACCCTTACCATCTAGTAACCGGTGATATGTTGTCGTTACTTGCTTCGGCGTTTGATAATTTGCTGGGAAACTTTTATTTTTATAAGCGTCATTTTCGCCAGGATAGCTATAGACCTTCTCCTGTACTAACTCACTACTTCCAGTATTATTAGCCACATAAGTTTCCCGCTTAACCAACAAATGAAAATGATTATAGGTAGTAACAGTTTTTGTTTTATTATGAGTAATGGTTGATATGTAGTTATAAGCATTATCACCAGAAATTTTTTCCAAAATCTCATCTTGCTGACTGGTGCTATAACTTGGGTAGCCAGTAAAATTATGTCCTTGCTTTCCTGTGGCATAAGCATAATCTGTTTCACTACATGGCGATTGCGCTGTACTTGTCCCGGCTGCGCAAACTTGCACACCGCTAACAACCGATATTGAAGCACCTTCTTTCGTTTTTATAACGCCATTATGGAAAATTCTTGTAATAGCACCAGTCGGATAGGTAATGCTACTAGGCGTACTACCACTATAGCCAATGCTAATAGTATGCCCATCGGCATCAGTAATACCTGTAAGACTCGCTCCTGCCGTATAAATTACTTTAACTTCCCCATTGACACTGACACTAGGTTTGCCTTAGGTGCGCGTAAAATTAACTTCTGTGCCATAACTATCAACAATACGGCTAGGCCGTAAATCAGGACCACTACCTGCCAATGATTGCGCCTTATAATAAAAAATAATATGATCACCAAAGCGATTTTTTATCTCTATTAACCGACCACTAGCATCAAGATATTCATTGTTACCATTTAAATAAGCAAGGCGATAGACATAGTCACCTGCATCACAGCTCCCCGTTTTCCTATAGAAATGTAGGTTTTTTAAATTATAATAACGCAAACCAGAATCATACGTAACATCAGGTTTATAAACGGACCCACACGAAAGATGTAATTTATTTTTTACAATATCATAATAGGTAAAGGCATAAGACCACCCCTTCCCTATAAGGTACAAATTATCCTGACTATTTTCTTCATAATAAATACCCAAATCTAAATTTAAACCATGCTTTCCAGGGATAGAGATAGCAGGGTATTGCAGACTTAACATCCCCGTTTGTGGATTTACACTTCCCGATACTGTTATATTTTTGTAGTTATAAGCATTGGAATTATTTGCTGTGCTATCAGCAGCATAGCTAAAAGGAAGACTAAATAAACCAAAACCTATGATCGTCAATAAAACACACAACCTATTACCAAGCATATTCCGGATTCTCATTGTAATACCTAATCTAAAAATGTTAATGACGATAAATAACACTAAGGCCTAGTGATTTTTTGAAAACAAAAATTTCCGTACTGATCAGCAACATGCACAGTAGCGCTTTTTTGACTTGTAAACTCTTTACTGTCATTAAAAAGGCTCATTTTATCGCTGCTTTCATTCATTAAATCGTTAGCTTGAGGTATATATAACGGTGCGGCAATCAATAATGGGTAGCTTAAGAACGTTGTAGATTCACGAAATAAAGTCACATCGTAGGTTAAAGGAATATGAGTAAGCCCATAAGTAGCTAAAATATTATTATTAAAAGTAAGGGTACTTTTATCCCTAAATAAAGGCATAAAATTGGCAGCTGTATCTGCAGTACTTTTTATAGTTATCACATTATCTGATATAACCGTACATTGAATTGCATCCTGACCATTATTACCAGATTGATCGACACAGATAATGGGTACGATATAATGCGTTTTAAATTTTTGTAAAGTGCTGTAATAGAATTGCTTGTTATATTTTACATCTGCCTTGTTCTTGTACTGCTTAATCAAAGAGACATTGCCACTATCGGCATAAGGGCCCTTATCATCCATTACGGCAGAATAATTCGTGCCATTGACTAAACCACTAATAGGGGCAAAGCTATTACATTGCTGCCCATCAGCACACTCTACAAAGAAAATATGTTTATATAAATCACCTAAAGTTAATTTTCCATCAGTACCAATAACGGTTTTATCATTTATAGAAATAGCACCACTATCACTCTTCAACGATACAGTGATCCCAGCTTGCTGTAGACCATTGGCATAAATAGTCTCCAAACCCTCGTTGGATATTAATGATGCCGTTAAGTGAAAATTAGCTAAATTAAATTTATCACTATCGACTTTTACATCTTTTTTACTTGTATCAATGGGTGCAGAAGTCATTGATGACCAGCTATTCACAACTGCTTCACCCGCATCGTTCTTGTTAAGCGATTTAACAACTGATTGAGTAACCGCAAGTGTTTTAGCATCACCGCTATAAATAAATTGTGTCCTTGCATTATGCCAGTTTTCATTACCAATATTTTGCAAAGACACTAAGCCACCGGCCTTCTTACCCTCTTGCAGAGTAACGCTAGCATTAGGGACTACATATAAATCTGAACTTGTTGTTGATTGACTAGGGTCTCTAATTTCATATGGCTTAAATGCCAAATTAAAATGATCTAAATGCTGATCATCGAATTGGAAGTAACCCTCATGAGGTGCCTTTAATATATTATAACCATCTGTAAAATTATAACCATTTAAAGTGCCGGAGGTAATCGTAATCAATCTATCCTTCTGATAAGTGGCGACATTACCTTGTTTCGTTTCCGTGATGATAGGTATAGATTCTATTTTTGGAGCAACTTCGCCCGCATTTACATTCGTATAAGTAACTTGGACATTTGGTTTCTGATGCTTGCTACCAATTATGGAGCAATTTATATTTTTACCGAAGTTATATGCATCAGTTTTATAACCAAAACCAGTTACACCTTTATATTTTATTAAACAATAGTCATCAGGATCTTCGTGATCGGCAATTTTAAAAATCCCTTGCTCAGCAAAATATGATTTAGTTCCACTACCATAATCTCCATAGTGAACATCCACTATCTTTTGTATAATGGATGAATCCTTAGCAGACTCAACTAACATATGCGGATCTAGATTATCCATGCCACCTTTGTCAACGCGATAAGAACTAATTTCAAGTGTTGGGGTTTTCTTTAAATATTTATTTTCAACATTAATAATGCCAAAACCCATATTACGTAAGGAGAAGGCACTACTCACATTAAGCGCCACCATAAGAGCAACCACAACCAAAGAAAGGTTTTTTACCTTAACAAGAAAATTTTTAAAAATCATACCGTGCTCACCCCAACCAACCTAACCAAACACTTTTTCAAGCTCAGCATACAACTAACTGCTCTAGCCCAACTCAGCCCACAATTCAGCGTATATCTTATACAGTGCGATATTAATTAATCCTTAACGTTAAATCTAGGAAAAAAACTTAGTAACAAGGAAAACAAGATATTTTTCAATTATTTTACTAGGAAAAAAACGGTTACAGAGGCTTAAGCAAAAGCTTTTAATACCACTAAATTGATTTATCATCGGGAACACATTGAAGATAGCCTAAATAGCGCGATCAAACACTCCAGGAGCATACTATATGAAGAGGTTAAGAAAATTATTGACATAGAAATACTATAACCACCTGATATTATGATATTATTTTTGATAAATATGTCGTTGAAACAAGCTTTTAATTGTGCATTTAAAGGGCTATTGCTATCATACAACTATGGTTTAGAGACGCAGTTTGAGGTACAAAGATGACAACACCCACACCCTCAGATGAAATGAATAACAGCACTGTCGACGCTTCATTTCAAAACACACCTTGTTATCCTTGTCTTCAAACTAGCGCTCTAAAGCATACCAACGATCTTCATTTCTCCCCAACACAAACGTAGTTAGTTACCAAGAAATTTGCTTTAAGTTTTCTATCAACGAGGCAACATCATGCGAACCATTAAACAAATCTCCGATGAACGAGAACGACTCTCTTCGTATTTACATCAAATCAATGACAAATCAAAAGAAGTATTAGATAAAATAAATTCCTGCCAACGAACCATTTTAGCAAAAGTCGTGCGAGACCAGCGCTCAAATGGAATTTACAATACTGGTGTACACGTATTTTCTGAAATTCTCTGGGCAGGATTAAAAAGCATTCCTATGGCTGGCGGATATTTTTCACTAGCACAAAAAGTTATGTCAGACCCACTCAAAGGGGCTTATGCAGTATCACGGACACAGTACGGCAGCCACTGGGGTTACGATAATGCCAACCAAGTGATGAGCCCATTATCCGTAGATAATGGCAATGGCACAACTTCTATAAAAAATTTATCGGGCTATAACTTAGGCGCAACAGGAGGACCACGTATTAGCGCTTTTAATTCTGACCCTGATTTAAAAATACAACAGTTTGAAGCTGACTTGCATGGCATGGTTAACACTTCCAAACTTTATGCCGTTAAGCAGGGAAAAAACATGACAACGGCGCAAGTTAATTTAAGCCAGGATATCGGTATCGACCAAGCCGATAAATTAATGCTCGGCGAATGGAAAGTGGGAACACTAACAACTCTATCGCACTGTGAGACCAATGAATGGCTATGGTACAACTGGGCACTGATGTTAGGCACGATGTATGATGAACATAATGGACTAAAAGATTTTGATAATGGCATCTTTAATGTTGGCACTGAAAAAGATCCCGTATTAGCGAGTTCAGCTAACGTTAATAGTATCTCAAAAGACAGTAAATTATCATCCTCACACGGTGGTTTTCACCGTACACTAGAAAACTACCAGCCAGGAGATTGGTGGTGGAATTTTGATAGAATCAAGGCGGTAACAACAGCAGCAACCCGCTATCGCGTCTGTTCTGCCAAAGCTAAAATTGTCGCTTACCTAACTGAAGTCAGAGCCAAAATGGCCGAAGATATCAGCAGCCATATTTATGATTTAATTGATAACAATGCTAAATTGGCACGACGAACCTGCGGTGATGCCAGTTACTCACGTAACTACGAAAGAAACCTGCATAAAGTAGGGATTGCTTGCACCATCCCTTTTAGATTATTAGGCGCTATTATGCCGAAGAAAATCTATAACTACAGAACAACTTCACAATCAAAAGAATGGGCACGTTTTCTGTGTGCCATACATGTTTTTTATACCGTGTTGACAGCATACTTAGACGTAGCATTACCCTGCGACCTTTTGCCATCACGTAGGAATTACGAGTTATTTGTTATTGCCTACACTGATGCATATAATACAGCTACACATTACTTTTATCACAAGGGTCTATTTGGTTATACCGGTGATCGTTGGGCGGGTGAAGATCTTCAATTAACCTTAAAACATTTACTCCATAATGATCCCGGCATTAAAACATTTATTACTAACTTAGCAATTAAAAAGGATCAAGAACGCCAAGTGCAAACTGACAGCACTGATTCAACATTAATAAAAAATCGTCAAGCATTTCAAGGCGGCAACAAGACACTAGGTTTAAGTGAGTTTTCACACTTAGGTCGATTATTTGGCTCCTACGATACTGAAAAAGGCTTTTTGCTTGCTGAAGTCGATATATTTATTCAAAGAGCATTAGATGAAGCAGTAGAAAAAGTGCAGCAACAAAAAGCTGCTGCTGAGCAAGAAGCCTTAACACATGCTGCCATCGAAACAGAAGATGCAAGAACGGCACCTAAGCTTGCACCTCCACCACCAAGACCAACTGCAAGTGGAACATGCAAAGCCGCACCTATACCACCAGTAAGAGATGCATCTGGGCAACTTATCAGACCCACCCCTATCACGACAGTAGCTGGTGGAGGAGCATCAAGTGGAGGTGGTGGCGGTGGCGCAGCTGTTGCGGCACCCAGCGTTAAACTCGCTCCACCGCCACCACCACCAAGACCTAGCAGGGCACCCACTGGCACAACCTTAGCGGCACGTGCAAACTATCGCAATAGCGTTTTACAAAACGAAGGGATTGCTGGAATAGGAAATAATGACTTACAAGATGCCGCCTTTACGCAAATTGAATCATTGAAAACAATCTTAACAACACCCGGTGTGCCTGATTATGTTATCCATCAATTTACAGCCATGCATAATCTACTGATGGAAATATTGAAAAATGTAGCCGCTTCACCAGCACCGTAGAAAATACGGTAATTTTAACCGGGGCGCTAATCATAGCGCCCTAACCTTATAACAACGACAAAACAGCCACATTGTTAATACAATTGCCATATAATTCACAAACACTACTCTTTTAAGATAATAATCAAGAAAAAGCTAATTATAAAAGAGGAATGTTATGCGTCATAAAGTAGAAGAAGTTCACCAATATCGACAAGCAATGGAAGAGATCAAACAAAATTGCATCATGCAAGCACAGCTTATCAGCGACACCATCGACCAGCGTTCAACGGAGGTGCTTGCACTGTATAAAGCAGATGAAGGCAGCTCAGAAGCCTTAGGAAGAGCTAGCCATATCATCGGCAAAGTCTACACCGGCGCACTTAAAGCTATTCCTGGATTTGGTGGTTTTTTTGATATGCTATGTGATGTTGCCGCCGATCCGATGGCAAATATCTACGGTTTAATTGACCAAACCAATGCCGCCCAGTGGGACTTTATGGCCAACCCAAGCGCTACAGTAAAAGCATTTGCCCATAGTGATGTGGTTGCTAAAGCATTAGAGCACACTGCGCACAGTCGTTTAGGGCAATATATTAATGATAGCAAATTACGCTTTCAACAATATGAAAATGACATGAGGGATCTATTAGGAAATAAATTAATTACCCATACAAAAAAATACGCCTCCGGACCCACCTTACACAAACAACATATCTCACCTTACTCACCGACCACTATTAACCACAATCGATTAGAATTTGCCAAAATGCGCGCTGCAATTCGCAGCGGCACTTTAAAAAATTTAGCAACAACAAGTAAGGAAAACTGGACCTGGCACTGTTTATCATTATTAGCGCGCAGCATGTACCATGACACTGATGGTAGAAAAGATATTCACCGCGGTGTTTTCTGTAAAAAGAACAAGCAGGGCGAGCCAATATTAATGCGCGGCAAAGAACAAATATCGTCTATTTGAACGGCAAACGGTCGCCTTTGTGATGAAGATTGCTCATTAGCAAAATATTTAAAAGAGCTAAAAGATAGTGACTTCTACTCATCAATGAACAGGTTTGTTGGCAACAACCTGATTAACGCAACCTGCCAGTATCGGGTCGAGACAACAAAAGCGTTATTTTTAGCTTATGAAGAAGATGTTAGAAATACATTAGAAAGAAATCTCAGTAGCGAGTTTCGCACCCTAATGATTCAACATCAGAACCCAAGCATGACCCACTCACAAGCAGAATCAGAGGCATTTTCAAACACCGTCAAGACAGGTATTAACAAGGCACTCTTTATTCTTGTCACTGGCGGCTTGCCTTTATTAGCACCAAATTATATTTACGATATTAATACATCTTTTGATACCAGTGCCTACACACATATGATCATTGGCGCTGATTTATTTTTTCAAATACTAACAGCTTATATGGATGAAGCCTTTATTTGCGATAAACTGCCAACAGCAGCCAATGTAAGATTATTCACAGTAGCTTTTGCTGATGCGTATACATGTGCCGTTCAGTATGTTGGCAATCATGCAACTGAAAGCAACGAAAGAACCACTTTTAAAAACCTATTATTAGGGTTTCTTAGTAGCGACCCAACGATATTAGCTTTTTTAAAAGCAGTTATTGCCAATGAAATTAATAATAATTTTACTCCTAACTACTTTAATGCTTTTACTAGATCTAAGTTTAGAGCAACAAACCTTAAAGCGCCCGGCTTATCACAATTTACTAACAGTCAAGTATTTGGCATATACAGTGCCAGTAAAAATTATGATGAATTAAGTGATGATTACGAGCTATTTACAATCATCAATGAAATAGAGCACGTTCTTACTGGCATCAGAGAATCTTATCAGCAAAGAATTATGACTAATAACAGATTGAAAACTACCCTTAATTCGAATCAGCTGCATTCTAAAAATCACCTAAAGCATGTCAATAGCCGATTAAACCCCTTTGAAATGGATATTACTGATTATAGAGAAAGTGCAGAAGGATTTCGCAATCCAATAGAAACAGGTTTTGGCTTTGCATTAAGAGAGGAATTAACGCAATGTAATGAAAGCGCAATAAAATTAATGGAAAATGGATCATTAATGCAAGAGCTCACTGAGCACCTCTATAACGTTAATAAACTGATGAATACCATGGCGGCTTTATTAGGAAATAGCGTTTTAGCCGGCGAACTCCATGTACAAGATCCGCAACAGTTAGGTACAAGGTCTTCTATTGTTTCCTCTGCCCCAGATACAAAATTTCCAGCTATCGCCGATCGGGATATCAGCAACAGGCGTTCACCACCGCCGCCGCCCAACCTAAACTTTTACCGCAGCAGACGACACCATAAAAAAGTCAGCAACCGGCATCAAGATGCTGCTTTGCAACCGCTACAACCTAATTCAGCGGCTGCTAGGATTTATGTTAATCACTACCATCAACAGCAACCCTTACAGCCGGTAATTAATCGCAGGAAATAAAACTCCCATATATGCTATGGGGTAGGTAGACTACTCATTTTATAACGAGGGTAGTTAGCACGATCCAATTGAGAACCAGGAAAGATTCCATGACGATTCAAAAAAATTGGCATAGCAACTGCTTTTCCTGTTACTAAAGCTAATAATTGACGCTCTTTTGCTTTTGGCACGTGTCTTGTATACTTATGACGCCCCCCATAGGTCCTATTAGTCTGCAGCGCGCCTATTTCTTGTAATAAAGCAATCGTTGGTTCAGCATACTGTGTTCGTAGAATATCTAGTACCGTTGTTGAAATTGGACAATCATCTAGAAGGCACTTAGCTGTTGTAAATTTTTCAGGGTGATCGCAGAAAGCTTTTTATCCTTGCTAAATTATTTGCAAAACTCTTTTGATCTTGCAAATTAATACCAAGACGTCTTAGTATACTACGAGCAACAAAATGAGCATACTCCTCTTCCTCAGCCTGCGAAATACTGTCAACGCTCTCATTGACAACCGCTAATTGGTTGTTGCCAGCTGCTTTTCATCCATTTCATCTTGCTCGGTGCTAAGATACGACACATCATCCCCTGTTAATGACTTTGGCACACCTATAAAACTATTGGCAATAGTGCCACCACAATCAGCAACAGGTATTAACATTACTGTACCATCGTCTTGCGTATAGGAGATAAGAAATCTGCGTTTAACAGTAACGGTTTTTGGTAGTGGATTGATTGCTTTAATCTGCTCCTCTAACATAGCCGCAGACTTAACTTGCTGTACTTGCGAGAAATCATTACCAAGGTTTGTAAGACTATTGGCGAATGTTTCATTAAGTGTTTTTTTAAAGTTTGTTCTAAAATATACGAGCTGTAAATTTTCTTTACCACAAGAGCCCTCAATCAATGGAACAATTTTCTGTTGAAACGCACCTGGGTATTGTGAAAGTCTTAAATTTTCTAATCCCGGCTCACCATCGGTAATCACTATCAATTGCACGGATTGATTTGAATTTATTCCTACTGAGTTAAATACCTCACACAGTCCTTTTAATAACATGGTACCCCTCTCATGCCCTTGACCTGCAATCAACCGCCCTGCATCTTCTATTTCAATCTCATGTATAGGTTTACTATTAAGCAACACTTTAGTTTTAGTAGACCCACTAAACATAACAACAGAAACCAAAGCTGTCCCTTTTTCTTCTTTAACTTGCTGTAAACGACCTTTTAAAGCTTCAATAGCATAGTTCATACGAGTTTTTTGCTGACTACCTTCGATCCTTCTCATACTTCTACTATTATCCATTAAAAAAACATAATGTTTTTCTCGATCATCTAATTTCGGTTTGGAAACCATGTTAACTCGCATGATATTCTTATCGTGCGCATCACTGACCAGCACCTTGGTATTTATATAGGCCGCCTTATCTTCAGCCTGATATTTATCGGTCAATGCACTTTCTAATTCCTCTGAACGTATAAATAGAGCAGGCCGAGGGGATAAACTTTCTTTTATCATTGCAGCACTATCCTCTTTCCCGACGACCTTAAGCGCGTTTGCTAAAAACTCATCACACTTACGTTTATTTATGATCAAACGATGAGGTGTACGATCAAGGCTTGGCCCAATAACTCTTTCTGATTTTTGCAGCCAAAATAATTGCGTGTCTTGCGCTAAATATACAAACATATTCAAGTCTTGCGCCGATAATGTTTCATCACCTCTAACTTCACGCCAAATATTTTTGGCTAACTGCTCTACTTGCTTTTGTGCACGCGCTTTAGTTCTTAGCGGAAAACGTATCTGTTCACTGGCAGCAATGGCATCACGCTCCCATTGCATTATCGACTTCTCCTCAGCTGAGGAGACCAGCCGATCATAACCTCTACCAGGTACTGTTTTAAATACCATCGCTGGTGGCTGACTCGTGGCACTACGATTAGAGGCTGGCAACGATAGTGATATATCTCTGTAGACGTTATTCAATCTCAGATGAAGGCATTGCGTCAATTTAAAAAACTCATTTTAAATTAAAGCACAATTAAGAATCTCACTTCAGGTGGTTCACAGTTGAAATCACTAGTATTTTTTTAATATTTTTCTTAGTAATAGATGGGTGAAATTACGCATAATGCCAAAACGCGCTATGCTTACTTAGGGGACGAAATAGGTAACGTGCTTTTCTCTGGTGGAGCAGTATTAAGAAAAAAAATTTTCGACTTAATAACCAACCCCACCTACTTTGCAGTCTGTTATGATAAAGAAAAAAATATAAACCGGCATTTTATACCAGGTGACTATTTTAAAACTATTTATTTAAAGTGGCACTTGTATCGATCTCCACATCAGTGTCAGCGTCAACTTTATTTTCCTCTTTCATCTTACCTTCTGGAACAGCTGTTTCTTGTGCTTGCGCAAAAAAGCTCGGCACTGTACGCTTCTCTTCCTGTAATGTTTTACCTAAAGCATCCTTAAGTTGACCACAAATAAATAGCCGCAACTCATTTGCGCTAGGGTGCACTAGCTCAAGATCATTTCCAGGCTTATTTTTATAGCTATCTTTAAATGTATTCACTTGCGCAAACATTTGACTCACATCTTGCATCTGGGGATTTAACAGAATAACTGACATCTTGATATTAGGAAGTGGTCCATAGTTAGCATCCCCGTCCGCCAATAATTTAATATTGAGGTCCTCGTTCAATTTAATAATAATGTAACCCTTAGCTCGGAGCTCGTCATCAAACTTAATATGGTACTGACTTAAATTCGTCCTAACTTGCTCTAAAAACTGATAATGCCCAAATGAACTCCATGGCCCTGCTATTCTCCCTAAATCTACTTCAGTAGGTGTATATTGAGCTGATCGACTTCGCATTCTTTCCCCCTAATAGTTATTGTCTCATTTGGAGTAAGAATAGCATAAAAAAATTAAAGAAATATTAAAAACCAGCAGCACACCTGGCACATCTACTGAAAATACTACACGCCTAATATATTTTTAATACTTCCAGAAAACCAAGTAATATTACGATTTATTTAACACTTACAAAGCGATGCACAGAATTAAACTGCATCCTAGCGCTAATAGTTATAACTAACTTGCACCTTTTTAGCAAGTGATCTCAAGAAATGATATCATCACTTTCCACACCTGCAGTAGCAATTAATGTAATTTCAAAATCACTATTAGCGACACTAATGCTCACCTGTCCGTGATTCTTTTCTATAGAAATATCATTAGCACTGACATTTAAATTTGAAAAATCCAACTGGTCGATACCTGAGACAAAACCTTCAATAATATCAGGGTTACTACTATGCGAATCATCAAGCGATGAAAACTCAAAAACATCAGCGCCGTCACCGCCAACCATAAAATCTTTGCCAAGACCACCATTAAAGCGGTCCTCTCCAACATTGCCATAGAGATAATCATTGTTATCACCGCCATTAATAACATCATCACCTTCATTGCCATGGATATAATCAATGCCACTGCCACCATTTAAATGATCATTGCCAGCATTACCATGAATACGGTCATTGCCATCACCACCAAATATTTCGTCATCGCCATTCAGTCCATGAAGGTGGTCGTCATTCGCAAAGCCATTTATTTGATCGCTATCAAGTGTTCCATATAAATGATCTGCTTGCGCTGTACCATTAATAGTATTGTTTGTATCAATTGGGTCAGGATCAGGATCTGGATCTGGATCAGGATCTGGATCTGGATCTGGATCTGGATCTGGATCTGGATCTGGATCTGGATCTGGATCTGGAGCGCTCGCATTTAGTATAAAATCATTTTCAGCTAAATCACCAACCCCGCCTACTTTAACATCAAAGTCCGTACCATTTATATTAATATGAAGATATCCCTCATAATGGCTAATCGTTAGTTGCTCATAGGTAACATTTAATGATGCTAAATCAATTTTATCTACACCAACGGTAAATGTTTCAATAATGTCGCTAGAAGAAAATGTCGAATCGTTTGCACTTGTATATTGAAAAACATCAGCATCATCACCACCAACCAAATAGTCAGCACCCAATCCTCCATTTAAAACATCATCACCTATATTACCATAAAGAAAGTCATTGCCCTCACCACCAACTAATAGATCACCACCTTGGTTACCATGTATTAAATCGTTGCCTAAGCCACCATACAATTTGTCATCACCCAGATTACCATGCAAATGATCGTCTCCCTCTTTTCCTTGTGAAATATCATTATTCACTGTGCCATGCAAAACATCATTGCCAGCCGTTCCTAAAATTAAATTATCAGGTGCTGGGTCAGGATCAGGATCTGGTGTTGGATCAGGATCAGGGTCTGGTGCTGGGTCGGGGTCAGGATCTGGTGTTGGATCAGGGTCCGGGCCTGGTGTCGGATCTGGATCAGGATCCGGTGTTGGATCAGGATCAGGATCTGGGTCAGGATCAGGATCAGGATCAGGATCCGGTGTAGGATCAGGTTCACTCACACCATTAAGGGAAGACCACTGCAAGTTATCATTAACCGCCTTAAATTCCTGCGGCAATAAAACAAATTCTGTCCCATCCGAAAAACGCACGAGCACTTGCTCACCAGAAGGATTATATGAGGTATACGTTAACAAACCATTATTATTAAACACTGAGAAAAAAGGCGTATTCGCATTGACACTGTTATCAATAGTGCCAAGCGCAGCAAAGTTATTTAGCCAATGATATGTATGCGCCACAGACTCACCATCCTCAACGGCATAATTACTGTTACTATTAAAATTTTGCAATGCACCTTGCGGGTCAAAAAACGCTTGATACTGCCACATCAAATCAACCCACTGATTCGGTGGTGCACCATTATTAGCAACCATCTCATTATAATTATTTTCAACATACTCTGGGTGCTGACCTAGATACAAGGACCCACCCGTAAAAGGAAGAAAATTTATACCGTGAATCATTTCAGGCTCACCTGAGAACCACGTTGAATAAGCCGCCCCATCACCCCACACCATTCCCACAGCATCATGCGAAAATTGCGCTGGAAAAGTAGCATCATCAATATCAAACCAATATTGTTCAATCGCGGATAATTCTGTTGCATATAAATATGCACCTAAATCAAGCGCCTCTTGATTGTTAGTATGCGCCCCCCACATTAACGTGGCACTGGCAAAGTTCATCGACTCAGAAGAGGACTCATGATTATTACCAGCAAAAAACGAGCCGTGACCAGAAGCCCAGGAGTGTCCTGCATACGGGTCAAAGCTACGTAAATAAGGAAATTCCGTACTCGCTCGATCTACATTAGCAACATCCTGAATCAGCAAATCAACCATGCCACCCCAATCATCAGCCCACTGTGGATCATACTGTGCGATAACCGATGCAGCTTTAACAAAATAACCATAATGAAAATGATGATCATTAATTTGTGTATCAGAATGAAAGCTTGCCGGATAACCCTGAAAAGTATCCCACTGTTGATTGTAATAAAACTGCTTATCATCAGGATTATTAGCGTCAACGCTAAACCAATCTTCCAGCTCTGTTTTTATTTCTCCTAAAAAGAAATCTTTAGCCTCATCATGCCCAACCTGATTGGCAATTTGTGTTAACTCCCCTAAGCGGGCAACGGCTTTACCAACCCAATAGGTATCAAGTCCAGGTATTACAATGGGTGAGTTGCTTAACTCCTGATAAATAGTATCAATCTCCTGATATAAACCCGCTGCACTGGATGCATCCATCATATTAGGTAAAGAAGGTAATATCCCGGTAAAATCATGTGTTGTTGTAAAAGAGTTACCTTCTAATAGTTTCATTTCACCACGAGGGCTTTCATAAAAAAAATCGGTTAACTGATCATCAGTGTTAATCCACTGATGTCGATACAGATTAACTAATGCTTCATTGGAAAAACCAGCCTCTTTTAAATCCGTGGTAATATTAAATGTCGTCACCACTTCACTGTTTTCTTGGTCAAAAACATATTCTGCTTTGCTATCAGTAACAAATGCATAAGCATGGTTATAAAAATAATTGAGTGTATCGACAGAATTATCAGGCAATAAAGCGACGGAAAAATAATCCGCACCATTTAGATCAGAGCGAATTTCTCCATTAGCAATATTCCATTGACTATCTGTCGGTGCAAATAAACCATAATGATTGCCATTAATCGTTACACCCAACACATTATTATCATAGTGCCAAACACTACCTGCTCCATCCCAGGTGTATTGACTATCTTCGCTCTCACCACCTAGCGTCATTACTGCATTTGCAGTCGTTGTTTGTGAAAGTGTATTATCATCATTAAAATATAAGCGTGGTATATTTGAAAATGGCAAATCTATATAACTGTCACTACCCGTTGATAACGTAACTTCACCTGGACCAAACGCTTGCCATACTTCAACCGTGACGGTTGCATTATTTAAATCACTTAAGCTACCAAAGCTATCAGCCCCTATGCCTCGCCCTTCATTCTGTTGGTAGCTTTCACTATCAGCTTCATTGGCATTAAGAGGAATAAAATTATATGTTTGACTGAAATCAACACGACCATCACTATCATTATCGATAGAAACACGCACCTGCGCTGCATTACCAATCGCATTCCCATCTTCACCTATCGCATTAACAGCGATATTAAAATTTATATCATTAGAATTAAACTGACCACTAACATTTTCTAAAACAAATTGCTCAACAGACTGATTAGGCTGACCAATGGTATTAGCATCGTGTTGCTCTAGATCAATAACGACATCTGCATTACCTTGTTTTTCAAAATAAACAAAGGGCATTCCATGCCCCATGGTGGCTTGCAAAATATTACTTGAATCTGTATCTGACCACTGCCCTGTTACTGTCCAATCTGAATAAGACAGCAACTCTGTATTCTCAGCATTTAAACCCTCAATACCAACAGAAAGATCTGTATGATAGGTAAATTCATATTTAACATCTTGTGTTGTATTGCTATCAATAAATTTGGGGAATGAGGAATACCCCAGTGACAAACCACCGGCGTTAGCCTGCATCGCTAATGGATGCGCAAACATCGGTGCTGAATAAACATCATCAAAATGTGGAAAAACTAATGACGACCACCAATCTGTACTTGGCACGGTATTAGAAAATGAATCAGTAACTAAAGGTTCCAAAGGAATTCCCTGCCAGCTAGTTACCCCTAATTGCCCTTCCGGTAGTGCGGTTGTGTAACTCCCTTGACCCATGACGACTGTACTCATATCAACCTCTGCTTTCGCCCCTCTGCCCATAATACTCTGACGACAAGGTATGCTTTTAAGAATTTTCCCCGCCGATATTTATCACACCCGCAATTCAAAATATAGCACATGCTGAGCATATTGTGCTCAGCATGTGCTGGGAAAAAGTGATTGATATTAGGAGGTTATAGCTATACGTTTAAACCAAGCGCTCCAGCTGCCTGATCATAGGATGGTGGAGGCTCATCTGGCGCAGCAGCCAAAGTAAAGGGGGCATTTGCTTTGAAAAAAGTACCGGCATCTGCAGATTGTGGAGCATAAGCTGGCGGCAGGTCTTCAGCACATGCAGACGAACTCGCCTGCTCATCATCAGGCGCACTAGGATTGGCTGGGAACAAAGCAAAGGGTTGCGAATGATAAGCTTGCGATACATCTGGATTAACAGCAGGTGGTCGCCTATACAAGTCAGACACTGCCGGCTCATGTGCTTTGCATTCGCGTTGCTTTTTAATAATTTTTTGCCCTTTTTTATAAGCATCAACACCTTGGGCTAAATACTGATTAAAAAGACGAACTCTCTCAGAAACACTGCATCCAGGAATTTCCTTAACTTGATTCCATACAAAATTTGCAAACGTATCTGCTTTATTTTTTCTGGAAGCAAGGAAATCGTTTGCACTGTAGTTTTTGTTAAAACCGCTCGCTATTGAGTTTAACTCGCTCTGTATTTCTAGTGCTACAGCATTTTTTATATCGTCTTGCCTTGCAACCTTTGGCTGTGCTATTGGCTGATACTTGTTAATACTCTTATGCTCTTTGACTTTCTTAGGCCTTTTTGGCTGCGAGGATCTAGAAAACATTCGCATAATACTGGAAAATACACCTGACTTAGGTTTAGGCTTAGCAACTTTTGTTTTTTCTTCAGGAAGTTTTTCATAGATTTTAGGGCCAGATATTTTTAACAAGCATTCAAATGCAGCTAGTTTAAATAATTCTTGCACATTAACGTCTTTTTTAGCACTCGTTTCCAAGAACGTCAGTCCATGACTATCTGCAAAATCTTGTGCAACGTCCCTATCGATAATTTTTTTAGCTACCAAATCACTTTTTGTGCCAACCAAAATTTTAATCGCTGACTCAGCACATTGCCGATCCAGGATCTTAAGCCATTTGGGAATGTCATCAAATGACTGCTCATCTGTTACATCATAGGCAATAATATAGATATGCGATCCGCGTGTATCACCACTCACAAATTGCATTCGATCTCGATCACTGTCACCACATACATCCCAGACTTGCAGCTTTATTGTTTTATCATTAATCTTTATAGAGCTAATTTTGAAGTCAACACCGATCGTTGAAACATAACTTTCAGTGTAAGTATTATCTGCGAAACGTAGTAATAAACATGATTTCCCTACACCACTATTTCCAACCAAAGTTACCTTAAATAAGTAATCATATTCACTAAATGTTAATCCACGCATGCAACCTACCTTTAATTTTTTTTTATATAAAAAATTATTTTAACCAACGAATATTAAAGTAATATGAAAAACCCAACATAAACTTATATAACAACTTTTTCAGGGAATAGACTTGCAATATTACTTAATACTGCTATCCGTCCAAACCAACCCAGCAAAGGTTAAATTCTGATCAAGCTATGCGTTTTATTAAAATTATATTATAATTTGCTAACACTGTCGCAAAACGGTTGTTATAACAATATAGATTTGGAAATATGGCAATAACTGAGTGATTCGAAATCGACATAAACACTACCTTCTCACCATTAGCTTGGCTCTAATGTGCATTTTTCACAGCAGCAAAATTTTTTCAATAGAACAGAAATTTGTTTTCCCAGAGTATCAATTTCTGCGCTACAATGAAAACTGGTCTATATTAAAATTTGCCAGCCCTCAAGAAAAACGCTCTGATTTTTGGAACCCGATAAAATATATTCCCTTTGGTACAAACAATCAAGGTTGGATAACCTTTGGTGCTAGACTGCGCGCGCGCCCCGAATATTGGCAAGGCTTTGACTTTCTACCCAATAGCGATACCTTTTCTTTATTTCGTATATTGTTAGATAGCGACATTCATTTTAATCAACAACTGCGTTTATATGTGCAGGGTAAGTCAGCCCTCTCAACTAAACGAACATTACCAGGCGGTACACGCAAACTCGATGTTGACCAAATAGCCTTACAACAGGCTTTTTTCGATATTAATATCAATCTTCCTCATCAAGGCGAGTTAATTTTACGCCCAGGAAGACAGGAATTTTCCTTTGGTGCACAACGACTAGTGAGCCCCCTACCCTGGGGCAATACCATGCGAACCTGGGATGGTGGCAGCGCTATTGTGACCTATAATAACTTTACTACCACCGCCTTTGCCTCAAAATTTGTGCCTGTAAAAAAATATCAATTTAATACCGCAGATAGCATCCAGTTTGATGGGCTTTATTCAACCCTAACATTTCCAAAAATAAATATGGGCGTCGATTTGTATTGGCTTTACTATATCGATAGCAAGGGCGTATTTAATGGTATTGCTGGAAGAAATCATACCCACACTATCGGTACACGTTTTTTTAGTGGTAAAAAGCTCAATGCCTTTATTTATGATATTGAAACAGCCTTTCAATTTGGTACATTAGCCAATAGAACGATATGCGCATATATGACTGTTATATCATTGGGCTATCCATTTGATACGATTAAAAACAAACCCACTATCAAAGTAGGCTTTGATTACGCCAGTGGTGGCGATCCTAAGAATAAAATATTTAGAACCTTTAATCAGTTATTTCCTTTAGGGCATGCCTACTTTGGATATATTGATGTCATTGGACGGCAGAATATTACCGAAGTTCATGAAGGATTATATCTACATCCAACATCCGCCATAACAACAGGTATTAGTTATCATTATTTCTGGCGCTCCAGCACGCAAGATGCTTTATATAATGCCGGTGGGATGATAGTAAGGCGTGGTGATCTGGGTACGGCAAAGGCAGTGGGTTCTGAGATTGATACAACAATAAATTATAATATTGGCCGCCATTTTCAAACACTATTTGGTTATAGTCATTTTTTCCCAGGGTTATTTGTCCAGCAGTCTGGATCGGCTAAGGCGATAGATTTTGTATATTTACAGCTTATTTATATAATTTAAATACGCGACCAGCAAAAATTACACTGTAAGATACCCCTATTAGATCATAACTAACTGAAATATATAAATTTTTAGACAAACCATCTTTCATTGTAAGATAGTAATCCACCCTTTTAGCCAAAAGAGCCATACAATAACCCTGTCATTAACGCATTATTTAAAGGGGTACATTATGAGCCGATTATCAAGACCATCAACTTCAACACCAGCAACAAGCCTTCCACATGCCAACAGAGCTAGTGATATTGCCAAAACGTTTATGCTAAATATCGATAAGACCATAGAAAATATGATTGGCAGCATGTCAGTTAGCCCTAACACGCCTGTTTGTTTTACTGATGCATTTGGTAATGGTTGGTTTAAAACTCTTTTTGAAAAGTACTCATCAGAAAAAATTGATCTCAAGCGCTTTTCTCGTAAAATGAGAAGGAAAATAGGCAAGGATAAAATTAATTGGGCCTATGATGTCCATGCTTACCTATACGCTAATAAAGAAAAAGAACATAACGAGATTTTTCTAAGATCTCGGATTAGGAGCAAACCATACTATGCCCGAGACTGGGAAACACTTAGCAATTATCAAAATCTAGAGAAGGAATACAACCATGCCCTAAGATACTGTTTTAGCAAAATAGAAATGCTGCAAAATATGCTAAGGGCATATTATGAAAACGTTATTCATCCAGCAGTAAGCGAGTTTCTAAAAGGGTTGCAAGCAATGAATGAAGAATACATTACCAGCCGTACTCAATTACTCGGCTCAATACTCAGCGTTGTCGCATTTATACCACTAGGCAATCTTGTTGGCAATGTCATTAAGGATGCTTTACAACCCAGTCTGACCAGTGTTGATCATACTTATACTGATGATGCAAATGTGTCACACGAAGTTAGAACAAGTAATAATGCCTATGCAAGCCAGCTAGCAACTGATGAAGCTTTATTCCTTCCTAACAAGATTATCGCAGACGCGCATGCAATGACTACCGCACATCTGTCAAAATTCACACTTAACAATACAGCTAATATCAGCCTCTTAACTTGTCACATCAAAGATCGACTTTATAGAATGTTATCAGCACTCGATAAAGTTAAAGAAAAGATTATTCAAACAATGAAACCTCTACCTGATGTTAAAAGTCTAGGCCGCATCGATTTTGAAACTTATGATGAAAAAAGAATACTTTTACAAAATCTCTACAATGCCTTTAAGTCATTAGATAAAGACAATCAAGCTATTATAAAAACTTATCGAAATGCTAGACGTGAAGCAGAGCTTGCAAAGGTGTTTGAAAGTTATATGTGGGCAAAATATATTACGGGGTTTTCAATTGACGACCAAAACTGGCATTCCTTTGTAAAAGTCAAACGTGGCATTCGAAAAGCAGTGGGTGTTGTTATTTCACCACTACGATTTTGTGGCTGGTTGGTTGAATGCATAACAGGACGAGGCTCATTAGGCTCAGTCAGAAACAGCACTTTTGTCGAGAAAGTATTTTGGGATAAAGCGTACGCCTGTCAAACGACTAAAATCATTGAGTCTTCTAAATTGGTTAAAACTTCCAACAATGCTATGATTAACAGATTAAAATCATTACGCGTTATAGATACAATTTCACGAATTCAGTATGGGTTTAGCAATACTGTAAAGCCGCTATCTCAGCCAGACACATATCTTTACGGAAAGAAAAGATATAACTTAAATCAACATTTAAATGGTAAAAATTACAAGATGTCTGATGATACATCTCGATCACAGTTTGTTAACGATAGACGCTTAGCATTTTCACACCACTTAACACACCAAAATCCATCTCAGGTTCATTTGCAAGCTGGTTTGGTAGGAGCAAGGTCTCTCACAGATTCCCAAGCCAATATGATTGATCGATGGGCGATTCTTATGGTGGAAACTATGGAACATCATGGTAATAGCACAGTTAACCAATTATTGGCATAACTACTAAATTAATAGATGGAAAGGGAATTCCAAATTTTAATCACTACTTTTTACACGCAGGACTTAAATAACTTCTATATCAAAGTGAGCAAATGGGAAAGGTTAATGCAACACAAAGCCCTTGAGGCTGCTTATTATGAACATCCATACCCCCATGATGTAGATCCATAATTCTTGCCACAATCGCCAATCCAAGGCCTACTCCCTGCTGTTTAAGATTGAGTTGTTGAAACGGTTGAAGCAACCTTCTAATTTCATCGTCCGGAATACCAGGACCATCATCCTCAATAAAAATTTTAACAATTTTCTTAGTGGTAGAAAATCGAATATTTACATTATTAGCGTACTTTAATGCATTGTTAATTAGGTTAACGATAGCGCGCTCTAGCAAAACTGGATCTCCAGCAATGGTAACAAAGGTGTCTGGCAATGAAAAGATTACCGCTGAATTATTAGCATAGTGCTTATCGGCTAGAGCTTCAAGCGAAGATGAAACGTCTATCTTTCGAGGCTGGATAACTTCATTGTCAGCTTTTGAGATAGCAAATGAAGAGTCCACTACATTCGTAATATAAAGCAACTGTTTTTTGAATTGTTCATAAAGTTCATGCGAGCGCATTGACTCTAAGTAAAACTGCATCTTTGCAATAGGGGTATTAATATCATGAGATAAAGCCAAAATCATTATTGTTTTCTCATCGATCACCTTCTTTATCTTATCTTTTAACTGCGTAATCTCCTGATCTACCTCTTTCGCTATCTGACTCTTACCTTTATCATCCTTCGAGCCCTCGATAACCTGCCCTACCTGATAAAACAATTGCTTTCTAGAAATAAAAAAATACGAAAAAATAATAATCATTGTAATACCTATAGGCATCACAACAGCAAAAAATATACGTAACAAAATATTCGTGGTAGTGAGTTTAATTTTAGGTGTTGAGGTGATTGTAATCCACTCTTTAAATCTAGGAAAATATAGACTTACATTTAATATATTTTTTTTTGAAAGACTCTTCTTTAATTTTTCCACCACCCGATAGTTTATAGGCGTTTTAACAGGAATTTGAATTGTATTGCTTGGTTCACTAGTTGAAAATTGAATACGAAACTTAGGTTGCGCATTTGAAAGATTTAGCACTTTAAGCTCAGATTTTAGAGTCAAACTCTTGTTATGATAAGAAACAATAATATAATCGATAAGATTTGTAGCATGACCAGCAAGTCGCTCATTTGCTTCTTCTGTTGCACGGTCCATAATAAAGTATATAGCAAAACCAGAACCGACTAAATGTAGCGTAAGCACTATAGCCAGTGCAATTTGCAAAAAACGCAGCCGGTCACGGTACTTTACATTTTTAGCAGGTTTATTCATAACTAATAGTCACTGAAAATTGATAACCCTTATTTCGTATCGTTTTGATAGGAACCTCTTGATCTGAGTACTTTGCTATTTTTTTTCTAAGACGACAAATTAACGTGTCTACCGCACTCTTATAGTTCTTTTGCGCCCTTATACCAAGCCACTCACCAATTGTGTCACGAGAAACAGTTTTACGCACTTGCTCCACCAGTAGCACCATAAGCTTGGTTTCATTGTCTGTTAAAAATAACTCCACTTCACTTGGTGAAATAAGTAAGTTCTTCTTAGGGTAGAATTTCCAACCGGAAAATCTAACGTATTCATATTGAATTTCATCGATAGGAATACCTACATCCTTGGTCATTTCCCTTCTAAGGATTGCACGTACTTTAGCAATAATAACAGGTACCCCGGAGGTCTTTTGTACAAAATCATCTGCACCAGACTCAAGGCCAGCGATATAATGATCTTCAGATTGAGATGCTGTTAAAATTAAGATCGGTGTCGTTGTTACTTTGCGGATTTCCTTGCATAAATCAGCACCAAAAGCATCGGGCAACATGAGATCAAGGATAATAAGGTCATACTGATACTTCTGAACAAGGGCTAGAGTTTCTGCACCATTTTTAGCAGAAACAACTGTAAATTTTTGCTCACTCAAAAACTTTTTAAAGAGTATACGAATATCTGGATCATCATCAGTCAGCAGAATTTTTCTTTGTTCTCTCATCACACAGCACCTCTTAATTAATAGATAACATAATATGAGGGGAAATACCACTGAGCATAGATATCAGTATTAAAAAAATAAGCTCTCCTAATAGCAGCATGGCTGCAGAGTCAAGCCATAAAGGCCGCAGATTAGCGGCCTTAAACAATGGCAAACTGGATCTTGAGTGAATAAATTAAACTATATTAACCCATCTATCTTCGCACATGCCTTTATCATAACTTCATCCAAAGCTTTATCACTCTGATAAGTCACATGGCCAATTTTTCGATTAGGTTTTTCTGCTTTGTCATAGTCATGCAAATGCACAGTAGGATATTGTAAAATAGTTTTAGCAAGTGGAAACGTACCCAGGATATTGCACATAGTATAACGACCCAAGCTAGTTGTATCACCAACAGGATAATCTAATATACAACGCAAATGATTTTCAAACTGACTCATTTGCGCACCTTCAATCGTCCAATGGCCAGAATTATGCACTCTCGGCGCTAACTCATTAACCACCAGCTCATCACCTATTTGAAAAAACTCTGCCGTACAAACACCAACGTACTGTAGATCATCCATTATTTTTGTTAAATAACGCTGAGCTTTTCCTTGAATACTATCATCTAAAAGATTTTTACTTAAACGCAAGATGCCATTAACATGAATATTATGAGCCACATCATAAAAAGCAATATTACCCATTTTATCACGGCATCCAACTATCGACACTTCACGTTCAAAGTTTACAAATTTTTCAACAATATAATTGGCGAAATCAACATCCGTAAGACCATTAAAATCATCTTCACTTTTAACGACAATTTGCCCTTTACCATCATAGCTATTACGACGTTGCTTCATCACAAAAGGAAAAGAAAAACGCTGCACTAACGCTTTTAATTCCTGTAAATTTTTCACTTCGGTATATTCAACCGTCGGAATACTTAAACGTTGTAAAAATTGTTTTTCAAACAAACGATCCTGCATCGCTTTAATAGCGTCAATACAAGGCGCAAGACTAATATTTTCAGCAAGGATAAATTCCAACGTCGGCAAAGGAATATTTTCATTCTCGTAAGTGACAACATCCACTTGCGCTAAAAATTCTTTTAAGGTATCAAAATCACTATAGGCAGCCTGAAACTGTTTTCCTAAATCTTTAACACATTCTGTAGGCGCAGGATCATAAAAAGAAAAACTCACGCCCAAAGGTATACCCGCCAACGCTAACATACGACTAAGCTGGCCAGCGCCTAAGATACCTACTTTCATTGCGCGTCCTCCAAACTAAGATCACTTAAAACCTTATCGGTTTGAGCACTGCGATAATCATCGAGACGCTGTAAAATCAATTTATCCTCATTCGCTAATATAGCCGCTGCCGATAAGGCTGCATTAATAGCACCCGCCTTACCAATAGCCAACGTATTAACAGGAATACCCGCTGGCATTTGCACAATAGACAATAACGAATCAACACCGTTTAAAACTCTTGATTGAATAGGCACACCCAAAACAGGCAACGAACACTTAGCGGCGATCATCCCTGGCAAATGCGCAGCACCACCCGCTGCAGCAATAATTACTTTAATACCCTTCTCTCTTGCGGTTGTAGCAAAATCAAAAAGCAAATCCGGCGTGCGATGCGCAGAAACAACCTGCGCATGATAAGGAATAGCTAACGTTTTTAAAGTCGATACACAATGCTCCATCGTAGCCCAATCTGATTTTGAGCCCATTACCACAGCCACCATTGGATTGTCGTTCATTTTATAAACACCTTGTAAATGAAAATTAAGCGTGTATTTAGCACCTGGTGCAAGAATACTATCACTCACTACATCTCTCAATACTATTCAACAAAATAGAAAGTTAATGTATACAAAATAAACATAAAATAAATTCAACGCTACCATAAAATAGCGGTAACTAAATAGCGGCTTGCAGCTGTTTCTTTGCATCAGAAACAAACTCACACAGAGCAATAACTTGACCCAGCGATATATTTTTTAAAACAACCGCCCAATGATCAGAGCCTTTTTGTCGACCTACCGACATTGTAAATAAACCATCAGCGGCAAGTTCTCCTAAAGACTGCTTAATCTGATGGGCTTCATTTTTACTAAGCTTATTTCGCCAAAAAACTGAAACATCACTTTTTCCTTTCCATGACGAAAACCCAGTAAGCACTTGTAGTATATTGATTAAAATTGTTTTGGTATCAGCCTGCGTACTAAATAAACCAAAGGCTGAAATGTTATCGGTCGATGGTAGCGCAGAATGACTCAATGTGCTAAGAAATTTCGTTACCTTTTCAACAGAATGAAGCTCCGTACGTTCAAACAATACCTTAGTCACAGATATATCATAACCACTGTAATCAAAATTGCCGCCCATCTTGTTTACCTTCTCCAATACCAATGCTAAGGAAACACATCTCATTATAGGATCAACATCTAAAGGTGCTGATTTTTCTTCTCTAGCCAACAATACTTTTTGCTCAATATGAGCGGTTAACAACTTGAGCGCATCAGGCTGGTTTTGTTCTAACGCTCTAATAACTTTAACGTAAGATGAATTGGGATTATCAACTTCTTCAGAAGTTCTAAATACAATACAAGGCAGACCAAAAGACAGTAAAACCGAGTTCATGACAATAGTTGCTGTTCTGCCATTAGCATTAAAATAAGGGTGAGACTCTGTTATAAAATAATAGGCGTATGCTGCGGCATCAATAATAGACCGCTCATCCGCAGCACTAATATTTTTTAACATTGCTATTAAGTTAGCAACCCCTTGTGAAAATGACTTTTGCGATCTTTCAGGCAAACAGACTTTAAATAATTTTAAAATTGTCGACTTTTCCTGCTGTGTTAAAACATCATCCATATAATAGGCAACAGCTAACTTATTAATATTAATATCATGCTTATAACTGGAAGAGGAAGGGTCAATCTTCTTAATATAATTAGGATTAACATAAATATCAGCCTGTGAAATTTTTAAGTATATTTTATAAAAAGCAACAGCATCTTCTTCACTAAGATCATATTTTTTAAAAACATCTTTTAATTTTTGTTCGAGATCAACGCCAGAGACAATAGCAACACCAAGATCATTGCCAAACTCAACGGAATATACATAACGCAAAACAATCTCATCACAGTACTCACCCGCCTGACAGCGAAGATCCTGGGCCAATTTAAACGCAACTCGTTTATGAATACCATGAACTAGCCCGATCAATCTCTCACTTGTCCAACCATCCCTTTCAGCTTGTAAATAAGGAATCAACTGTTGTTCTGCAAAATGCATTGCATTAAAAAGGTCATGACTCTGCATGACGCGCATAACAAATCCATATAAAGTAGTCTTATAAGAAGGAACACCCGGGTTTTCAGGAACAAATGCGGCTACTAAATCAGGGTTAAAATATTTAAGCTTTGATAAATCAAAATCAGCTGCTAAAGGATTATAAGATGACGACTTGGACTCACGCGCAACAGTTTGTTTCGCAGAAGTTGGCTTTTTAAACATGGAATGTACCTTTTAAAAGGGTATAAGATTAACTGAACATTAAAAAAATAAGTGTTAACTTATTAATGCCGACTATAATAACAGGACGCTATTAAAATTATATTAAATGATGATATCGGTAATACCATATTCACCAAAATATTTTATGCCTTCATAATGCGGCAATCTTTTAAAAATATACCCACATCAATACTATAACATTAGCTAATTATTAAAAGATAAATAATTTTCACCTGCATTGCCTTCTGATAGAACGATGCACCGCAAGCAATAGGTTTAGAAAATCATATAACTACTACTAGAAATAGCAGAAAATCAACACAACCTTTCATTCCTATAAGCATGTTTTAAAATAATCGCTACTTTCCTTTGAACGTTCGCTCTCATAGGAAGCCTGCAAATTAACTTTACCACGTCCATTCTTTAATAAGGACATCTGACTAACCGTTGTAACATCATTAGCAGCAAAAGCTCTATTTAACACTTTAACAAACCCATCACGCTGTACTCGGTTGACAAAGTCAACTTGCCTGGTCTCCCAGGCTTCATAAGCAATACCCAGATAAGGTCTATCTTGAAAAGAATCAGTAAAGCCCCTTTCGAATAATGTTGGAATAACATTAGTGCGATTAGATCTAAAATAGATATCAAGCCAGATATGCGGGAATGGCGATGTTTGCGGGTCAAAGCTAACACGTCTATTTATCAAAATATTTAATGCAACATTATTCTCAGTCATTACAGCATAGTGCACCATGCTACGACCAAATTGATCAATAGCATTAACACCATTTTTCTTGATATATAATGGCAAAAGTTGTTTGACTGCTGCGTCATTATTTGTATAAAGCGCTTTTAGCAAAAACTTATGTAAGAAAGATGGAGTTTTAGCAATAACTTTAATCACATCCTTACAAAAACCTTCCCTTGGCTTAAACCAAGGTTTAGTACATATTGACAAATATGATTTTGCCGCCAATAGCAGCGGCTTTTTGCGTTTTTCAACAAAAGCCTTACCCGAATGGTTTTTATATAATTCTTGCAACTGCGCTAAAGCACCTTCTTGTTCTTTCTCATCTGGAACCGCAGGCAACCCTTCAATATATTTTCTTACTCTTAAATCAGCTAAATTATGCAACAAGCTAAGGTATTTATCGGCAATGGCAAGAAGCTCAGTATCAATATCGCTATCTAGCAGGTATGGGCGATCCGTTAGAGCAATTCGCCATTCCTCAATAAGAGCGACAAAATCAGTTTTTACATGCTCACCCAAAAGATACGCAGTAAATTCAGATCTAGATAATAAGTGCTCCTCCAAAGCATCTCTTGATTGAATTAAAAATTCAGAAATACTCTTGAAAATATTATTATCATCAAATGGCAATCTCTGTGAATCAACCAGACGTGTTATCATTTTTGAGGGACAAAGAATTTCTTTCAATAAAGCCTTGTTTACTTCATGCTGAAAGCGATTATATTCGACCGCGCCGCTTCCTTCTTTAAAGAGCGACTGCTGCTGAATAATATCATAGTGAGAATAATCAACATCTAGTCGGAATAAATTAACAGCTTTTGCGCTAGGCTGATGCTCAATACCCTGAAACTCCTGGGCTTTTAATCTGCTGAGATAGCTACCCACCTGCATCCTACCAAGAGCATGCTCAACGTCAAATAGCATAATTCGGCTATGATCATCCCCACCAATAGCAATGTTATTTAAATGCAAATCCTCAATAAACAGCCTTTCCATCAAAACACAAGCACGAGCAAAGCTCTCTCTTGTTATTGCTATATGATGAGTTTGCTTCATCAGCAGCTTATATAAAAAAAGAAAGTTATACTGCGCAGACATTTCTTTCGTCACACCACCAGATGCTAACTGTGCTTGATATTGTGGCACTAAAGAAGCGAAATTTTTTAAGTTATTAATATAAAGCGTCAAAAGGCCATAAAGTTTTTTATCTGCATCGACGACCAATCTTGTCTTATGCTTATTGGCTGGATTTAACAGCGATATATATTCTTGGACCACAGCATCAATAATCATGCTGTCATTCGTGATCGGTGGGAGCATTGTTTTAACATGTTGACCGGCATATATTATGCCATGAGCGGTAATTGAATTCTTAATAAGCTTAACATAGTCAGAGCTATACGACTTTGATTTTAATAACCAGCGTTTTTGGTGGCGCTTAGAATCTCGCTTGGCCTCGTCGCCCTTAGGTTTTTTCTTAAAATTATTTATAAGGTGCTTTGCCGGCGTTGTCACCGAGTCGCCCTTAAAGATACTACCTGCTAGTAAAGTATCCAATTGTTTTACCTTGCTTCCTAGCTTGCTCTCTGACGGTTCGCGCATAAAACAACCTCCAAGTTATATTGTATTTTGGCGGTCATGTTAGCACTGGTATATTAAGTGAATATTAATAGTTGGCTAAATACCCTTTAATTGCTCTGCAGGGGAAGATTTCGCCAGGGTTAGTCACGTTATGCTTGTATAGAAGCATGGGATACACATTTGGAACGTATCATTTTATCATTTCGCAGGGATGTTTTCTTAAGGTTAATTTAATATAACTTCAA
>JAUIAD010000042.1 GCA_030425685.1 Gammaproteobacteria bacterium
AATACCTTGATCATTATCCGTATCTGGGTATTGATGACAAAACCGATATGAATGACTTGAATCGGTATTTCGAAAGAACCCAAACACTGCATCAACAAGAGTTTGGTAAACCGATCTATGAAATACGTAGTAAGTGGGATAAAATATCAGCTTACTTTAAGCGAGTGATAAAAGGTATGTAAGGCCTTTTATTTTATTTATATTACAAGGAGAATTAAAATGGCCATAATGAATATGTTTTCTAATAAACAAAAAGCCGCTGAACTTAAAGATGAGAAGACTAAGCATAAGCGCTCTTCATTCTTTTCAAATAAAGAAGACGTTGATAAACTGGCCGACGAGCCTGATGAAAAGGATGCTCATTTGGCTAAACCAGCTTCTTGTATTGGTTTTAATTAATATTTAATAGGGTGTTGATTTTGTCGTTTGATTGTTTATTGTTGGTGTTTTTTTACATCGTTATGGGTGATCTACTTGAGTTGCTTTAGGCTTATTTGGCGCCTCCTTCTTGGGATTTGCTTTTTGATTTAAGAATCAGGTCAATGCCCATATCGTTGAGCTTATTGTGAAGCACGTTAAGGTTTGGCTTGTTCATTTTACAGAGATTTGCCGAAGCTTTGGTTTGCTCGAACCGAGTTAGCTTTGAAAGCCTAAATGCAACATCAGGGTCTACTTTATCAATATTGGACATCACAATGTTAGCAAGATTATCTCTTTCTTCGTTTCGTGTTTTGCGAAAGCGCTTTATACTAATTGTTCCATCGTTAATGCAATCAAGTGTATAGTCATCCAATGTGTTTTTTGTCGTCTCGAATTTCGACATGATCTTGCTCATGGTTGTTTCGTCTATTTGCGTAATTTTGTTTTTCTTGTGGGGAACATAGTTAAATACGATAGCTAATATTAGCGCACCAAGAAGTCTATCTGTTCTAACTTTATTTAAAATACTCATCAGAGATATTACTAGATCATTATTTTTTGATGTTGACATTTATTAACCTCGTGCTGATGCGTTTTGAATAATCACCTGAATGCGCCAGCTGGCAAAGCCTGATGTTTTTTAACACTTCAATTGGGTGCCCTTTATAATTAAATCGTTTTAAATGATAGCAATCATTTTCACCCCACTGCCAAAACGAAGGGCAGTATTGCTTTTCAAACTTATAACGCGCTAAGTATTTTGCAATAGTAACTTGTGAAGGGTTCTCTAGTGTTGGGAAGAATAGCAGAGAGCAGTATTCTGGATCATCCTTGTGTAATTGAAGTCTCTCTACTGCTTTTTTAAGCGTCTTATTGGCTGTTCTGAAGTATGCTTTATTTATTCTCGATAGCTGACTGGTCCCTTGAGCTTTATTACGGTAGTTAATCCAAAAAATGGAGATTATTAGTACTGCGAGGATATATATAATACATATTTCGATCTTCTTTTTTGCTGAGATGGTGCTCTTATCTTTATGTTTTCTTATAAGATTTAAAATACCACCCGCACCTCTAAATAGCGTACTCAGTAGAATGAAAATTATTCCTGTTTCCGCGGATATGGCTGCATCATTATTCAGTATATAACTAATGATAATAGTAAGAAAAACCCATATGATATTTATATACACTTCCAAAACCCTATATTAGCTACTAACACTATCTGTCAAGAATAAAGCCTACAGCTGCTATTGTAGATGCAGATAAACAACAAGCCGCTAATATAGTAAAATTATTATTTATGAGATAAAAAATACATCCTGTAAAATAAAACAACCCCCATGTGGCGTATATAATATCCAGCATATTACTTTTTAATTTACTAAAAATAGTCATCAGGTTATACCTTCTTTTTTCAAATTAAAGTTCACTACCATTAATCATTATCTATTTGGTTTATCAGTAAGATTGCTAACATGTATATTGGAAATATCCACAAATACCACATGTTCATTTAATCGATCCCCCATTTTGAAAGAACCAATATGCAACGGCGCCACCGACTATAATCATCGGCAACACCACCACTGGAAGAATCACTATACTCATTTTCTACTCCTCACTGATTTTGTTACCTTAATATCGTTTTAATTTATTTAATCTTACTGCCTAAATGCTGTTTAAAACATTCATCATACTGTTTAACACTAACTGGTTTTATTAACACGTCATTCATACCAGCGGCTAAACATCTTTCGATAAAAACACTCCCACATGCAGTGTGCCCGATAATTGGAATTGTAACGTTACGTTCTTCACGCAGTATTCTGCAGACAGTATCTCCATCTATATCTGGGAGTCCTATATCCATTAAGATTAAATCGTATGCGCCATCTGCATACCGCTCTAACGTGGTCTTACCATCTGTGGCTATATCAACCTGGTATCCAAGGGACTCGATAATCTTAGGTGTAAAAAGCTGTATCATCTTGTCATCCTCCACTACTAATATTTGTGGTGAGTTTGTTTGTGTGATGCTCACGGTTTGCTGTACCTTCTCGAAAATTAAATAACTAAATCAATATCTGACTGACTGTTGATGCTTTTTAGTTGCTTAAGCGCATTGTCAATTAGCTGCTGAGATAAGTAGAATTGCGCTGTTATTTGTGACAGTAATTCCGAGTTTGTGTTATCGCTTGTAATTTGCTGCAGAGTATTTTGTATTGTCAATATTCTTTTATGTACGTTAAGTGTTGTCTGTGTGATTGTCTTTTTATGGCTATGTAGTGTATTGCTCATGTTTTTGTACCCATTATTTAGTTACCGTATTTGTCCTTCCTGAATTATCCTTTCTATTTCTATGATGCAGTTATTGATGGTGTATTTGGCAATGGTAAAGTGAGCCCTCAATCTACCCAGCTCATCAGTGTTTTTACACCCATACTGCTTTACTGTTCTTAACAACCGCTTTATCCGAGTAAGCCTAATATCAAGTTTCTTGTTTTCGTACTCTAGAAAACAAATAAGCTCTTGAATGAACGCGGCTGCCATGTTTTCTCCTTTTTTGTAAAGTTTCATCCGCCTGATCATAAACAGACCAGTAGTATAGATCCGCTCTGACTCCCGTCAACCCGGATACTATACGGGTATGATTATTTTGTTTTAAAACATATGGATAACAACGCTGGAGGCTGTTTTCGGCGTTGGGTGACTAATTAAAGATCAGTTTTTGGCGCAAAATGCTGACATAAAATACTGCTAGATTAATTGAGTGTTAGTTTTTCATGAAAATTACCTAAAATATGCATTAAGTATACTCCTCAATATTGATCAAATATAGCTCAGATGTTAGTATCGTTATGTTTAGCTCAAGATGTTAGCTAGAATATTTAAATATTATTTATAATCAATTGGATAGCTCTATAGGGAAGGTTTGTAAATTGAGGTGATATAAGTATATGATGATGGCGAGAACGTTAGAGGAAGTAATTCGGAAATACGAGCATGGTCTTAATAATATCCCCGGTGCTGTACTGGTAAAGCAGTCAACTGCGGATAAATCCTACCATGTTTGGGCCAACCAAAGTTTGTGTAATTTAATTGGTTATAAACATCCATCTAAAGCATATGGAATCTCTGATGCTGACGTAAGGTGTGATGCCGCTGAAAAAGCAGAGCTCTTTTATGATCATGACCGTCAAATAATGACAGGTATAGAAATGAATGCTATCGATCTATTTAATTATTGCAGTGAAGATACCATCGGCATTCATGCCTCAAAAGGTCCATATAGAAATGATTATGGTGAAATTGTTGGTGTAATCTGTGTGGTGCACAAAATCACTAGAATGATGTTAGGCTCATTGAATCTTGACTTGTTGAAGGTTGGTGACTCCAGCCCATTCAATAAATCGTATGTATTAAGAGAAGCGTTGAGTGAGTTTAACCTTACTGTGCGCGAGTCCCAGAATATGTTTTATCTTATTAGAAATTTTAGTACGCAATATATTGCTAATGAGCTTGAGGTCTCTAAACGTACGGTTGATGAGCATGTTGATAACATTAAACGGAAACTTGGGCTAGGGCATCGGCGTGAAGTCATCGATTTTGCTTTTGCTAATGGGTTGTTACACTTCATACCAGTGGGGATTTCCTGGAGAAAGAATTCGTTGGTGATTTAATTGTTGGAAGATGTTACTAATAAATGTATCGCTAATGTTTTCAGCGGTTTTTGTTGCGAAGCAGTTGGTTGATATAAGCTCATTTGCTTTGTAAATATAAACTGAAACCTGTGCCCGCCCTGTGCCCCACTTTCCAAAAAGGATCTGAAATCGGCACATTTTGCTGGCTTTTTAATCAGTCTTAAAATGCTAACTTATTGATTATATTAGCATTGCATATTTCCTGCCCAGACTCTTAATCAGCGGGTCCACGGTTCGAGCCCGTGACGGCCCACCAATAAAATCAATAGGTTATAAAATATTTTAAATTCCGCTGAAATTCAAAAGCTACCTATGAGCTACCTTTGCAATTTGATATTCTAGCCATTTCCACACTGATCATAAGGTGACATGCCATAAACAGTATAACCTTGAGGAAAGAGGCGACCGTAATCTGAGGCTTTGAAGTGAGTTATCTTGCAAGTTTTGCCATCAAAATTCAGCATAAACTCACTGGCCTTGAGGCCTGGTTTGTTAAGTAGATCCTGGCTGCCTGTACCGGAGCATTCAATAACTGTCTTCTTGTTCGTTAGTGTGACCCCTTTAATGCTTTCATTTGCTGCCAAGTTAAGGCGAATATATTGGTCGTCATGGCTCACTTTATAACTACTTAGGTTAGTTTTAATGGTGAAATAATTGTATGTCGGCTCATAAGCAAAATGACCAACGATATAAAGGGGTGATTGGCTATTTTTAGCGAATGGGTCATTCTCTTGCGCACAGCTGTTTAAAAGGGCCTTGGTGGGAGTAGCGTTATCATTTAACACTTTCATCCAAAAGCAGGCATAGGTTTCAGGCGAGCCCCACAACAGTAAGGGTGTAACACCACCAGTATAGCGTTTTGCTGACAGTCCAGTGATCGATTGACAAAGGCCAGGGGTTACTTTTTTATAAGCGTAACAGGTGTTAAAGCTAATAGTCGTCTTTGAAAAATTAAGCGCGGGTTGCGTGTTAAAATATTGATAGCTAAAGTCTCCATCATAGAGGAAAAAGGATTGCCCCTGTTCATCATGAGTGGCTGAACTAAAGATGCCTTCAAGTTTTGGGCAGCTTAGGTAATTTTCGAAATTTTGTACGGTAGCCTCTTTCCCCAGCAATTCTTTAACTTGATTTTTCTTATATTTCTTTATCGCGGCAGAATAGACCTGTTGACTGGCATTAGCGAAGCTTTTTAAAAAGTTATCTTTTGTATTACCGCCATCTGAGATCAAAAATCTAATATTAGGATCAGGGCAGTGTGCGGGAGCAGTTGAGTATGTTGATTTTAGGTTTTTTAGTGTTTTATCAACTGAAATAATTTCTAGTTTTTTATTGAGGTTGACATTGATTGGCTTGACAGAAGAGAAGACGCGATTGTGAAGAAGGATCAAAAGCCGAGGATGGTTCGCATCACCGAAAACTTTCACTGTTACGTGTGAGTAAAGGCTCTTCTTTGAAAGATCTATGTGCTGATTAATCAGCACTTCCGTTACTATTTGTCCAATTTTTGTTTTGCTGGCAGGGGGGTAGTGAGTGTAATTTGAGCTATCCACCAGTATTGGCAGCTGCGCTTGAGATAAACAAGCTGTAAATAATGAAAAGGCAAGGGATACGGAATAAATAATCTTTTTCACGGCGTCTCTGCTTATGATTTGTTTAATATATATTTCTGCACAAAATAACAGCGCAGTCACTACCAGTCAACCACTTCCCAGAGCCCTAGGTAAATATAGCGTAATATACTATACCCACAGTTTTCTATTAGCGTTAGCGGCATTTCGTAACGTTCGGTAAGCTGTTTCTCAGCCTATCGCAAACCCCTTTTGCTACCTGACCCTGTAATCACAATGACTATCGTTAAATCTCTATACTAGTCTATACTTTTTATAACTTTTCATCTGGCAAGAAATATTATTCTGTTAATGCTGAAGTTCTATTTGTGTTTTTTATCTTGAAATCTAAAAATCATTGCCAACAAAAAAATGCATTAAAGCTGGAGTCCATCATGGTGTATGTGCAAACCTGATGAGACACAAGAATCAACATTTAAATTATCTAACATTTTTCTACGTCCACTCGAGAAAAACCTCATTGTCGATAGGTATTTTTGTTCACGCCATTTTTGTTGATATTGCCAACTCATCAATTTCGTTTCTGCTTTCATCATTTGAGCCCTGTAAGATTGTCGAAAGAAAGAAAACCCGACAGTCACTAATGTTGCAATAGAAAGGCCTACGATCAACCCCGCAGGATTTGAGACAACAAATGCTATACCTAGTAAGCCTAAAACACCACTGTAAATACTTATAGCATCAGCTGCTACACTTACTGTATTTCTTAATAAACCGCCGATTGAAGGTTTGGGTAACGATAAGTCCAGTGTTTTGTTTTGTGTAACGTTAGTTGATTTAAAGCCTGCCATAGATAATATTTTTTCTTTTGCCGTTAACAGAGTATGACGAATAGCAATGCGTTGTTCTTTTTTACTGGGGCCAGAAAATATTTTCTTTATCATATAAACACTGACAACTGCCAAGGCCAACGCTATTCCGATAGGATGCGATAAAAACAAGCATGTCATGCCAGCAATTGCGCCATAAAGGGTCAGTGATCGGACCAACAAAGTTGGCCATTTTTCACTAAGGGTAATGATCTTGTTATTATGATTTAGACTTGAATACTTATCCAACGTCTTATTGATGACTTTTTTTAAATTTGTAAGCGCTGTTTTACGATGGATACTAAAACAAAGCTGTTCGTTATATGCATCTAGCTTTAAATACAATGCCAATAATTCAGACTCTGTTATTTCATTATTCAACAATATTACTACGCCTATATTTTACTCGACTCACCTGGAAACATTGTTTATTAACCACAATGCCTTCCCCTTGTTTAAACCGTTTAATTTCATCGGGATGAATAATAAATTCTTTGCTTTGACGGACAGAGCCTACACCTGATGTGCCTACTCGCATATCAACTTGGGAAGTAATTTGAAAACGATCAGACGTACCAATAATATTCGCTAACTGCTCCGCATCTTGATGGTAGTTCTGGCGCTGGATAATAAAGTTGTTGCAGTTACTCAGTACTTGACCTAACAACGCTTCATCTCCATTGCGAGCAATGTCAGCCAAAGATTGCGTTGATAACACAGCATGAATACCTGCACTTCGCCCCTGGTTAATAAGATTAATAATTTGCTCACCCGAAAAAACAGAAAATTCGTCGAAGATGGTATAGATAATTTTCTTTTTAGGTTTTTCAAGCTGTGCAGAGGCTAGTGCCTTTAAGTCATTAATAATTAATTTACCAAGACTGGATGCGTAAGCGGGGAATGCTAATGGCTGTAAACAGAAGTAAACCACCGCATTCTCTTCTAGTGCTTTTGATAGCGTCAACACACCCTCTTGATTATCTGTCTCGCAATCAAATAAATGGCCGATTTCACTATTGGCCATATTTTCAATTTCAGCAATCAAGCTAGTGATTTGTTTTTCCTGACCTTCTAATTTTTCAATATTCTCTATAACTGATGGGTTATTGGCGCGTGATCTTATTTTGCCAGCGCCTTATGTCAGTATGGGTGGGGTAGGAGGCAGCGTTGAGTGAACAGTGTTTGTTTTATTCTAGCAGTATTTATTTCAGCCTATTTCTTTGGGATACGCATTAATCTTACATCGTCAATGCCAATAGGTTTGTATTATTTCGTCCGTCAAATGCCTAAGCGAGGTGATATTGTGGCAGCTTGCTTGCCTAAAAAGATGGCCGCAGAAGGATTAAAGCGACATTATTTATTGTATGGATTTTGTCATACTTATCTTAGTTGCATAACGGCCATAGGATTCACGGTATGTGAACTCCATCTTGGTGATAAATTTCTTAGCAGCTTCTACCTTTGGCTTCTTGAATCTTGTGATTAAACCGTTTCTAATTCGGCCTGTAGTGCAGCAACTTGTTGAAGACTTAACCCAGTTAACTTGGCAACAAACTGAGGCTCAACACCTTCATTTAGCATGTTGCGTGCTATTTTCTGAGCTGCTTCAGTTGCACCTTCAGCTTTACCTTCAGCTTTACCTTCAGCTCTGCCTTTCGCTTCTAAGCGTTCTGCAATAGTCATGACTTTTTCTCCAAATGCTTTAGGTTCTATTCCCTCGATTATACGATTAACTTGGTCGCTCGAAGGTGTATCTGCGTTCTTTAGTATATATTCTACCACAATGGCACTCAACTGCGTTTCGCCTTTGTTAAAAGTTTCAGTAGTGATGCAAAATATATCCTTAAGACGAGGGATAATATCACGATCAAAAACGTGCTTAAGCGCCATAGTCATCGCACTGGCCCATAACTTTGATTTTAGCTCTTGGTCTTTAATTTTGGTTAGGTCTATGAGTTTACAGGGCTTGAGGAAGTACTTCTGCACCAACACTTTTGGCGCATTAACCAAATCACAAATATCATTCGAATAGTTATAGGGTTTTTTACCGTGATAAATCACCAATGGATAGACTAATGGTACCCGCTTATCTTTATCGTCTTCTTTGCTTTTTAAGTGATGATTAATGACTTCGCACGTATACTGCAAAATGCGAAACGGCATTAGCTTATCCGGTTGACTTTGGTGCTCAACTAGGATTGCGATATAAGCATCGCTATTGGCTATTTTCGTTTTAAAGACCATATCGGCAATTAATTCTTTTGAATAGTCGGTTTGAAAGTTAGTGGGCTCATATTGCAGTTTCTGCCAATTGATTATGTCTTGCAATGCAAGTGGTAAATAGGATTGCAGCACTTCATCGCGCACTTTTTTATAATGCATCATTTGTTTGAAAAAGGTGTCGTGCGGCTTATTATTACTATCAATGTTTTTGTCAGCGGCCATTGATTTCCCTGCCTTATTCCTTGCTAAGTAGGTCGATAATAATAGCGTATTAACATCTCGTTGTTAATACAGTAACGTTCTATCTGTTCAGTATTTTAATTGATTAATTTTATTTTTCTAGCGTAAAAAAACTTATAGCAGTCTTGTCTATGTTCTCTTTTTCTGAGATGTCCTTCGTTCGAGAAAGTAAAAAGCAATAGTGTGGTATTAGGGCTTAGCGGGCACCAATATTTTACCTTCCCTGCTGCAAGAAAGCCCTGTTTAAGTAAAGAAGGAAAAAATAAGATCATAACATATTGATTTATATGTATTATATGACGGCGGATGCTTTGCCGGATGCTTTGCCGTGCTGTTACTTTTGACTTTCTCGTACTCATAATATCTCAGCGAAAAACCCTATGCTCAAATAGTTGTAAGCAAGCTTCTCCGCACAATAGCTAGTTGCGAACGCGAATTGTATACCGGGTGCCACTTTTGATGCTTTTCTTTAAAGCTATTGCAGTCAAGCAATTCCATGATTTACACCTAATCTTTTTCAAATGTCACAAGAGTCAAAGTCTAATAACTATTCGAAAGAAGCTTATTTAAAAAAATTATGAAGTATTTCTCATTATTATGATGAGTCTCACAGAATCTACCATGTGATGTTAATAAGGAGAAATTAGTGAAAAATATTTTATAATCATGCTTGCTTTAACTGCTTTCTTTCAGTTTTAGAAGGGGAGGTGCTTTCTATCAGCAATGCTGCTCATAGCGAATTGCTAATCAAGCTGAAATGGCAATTCACTACGGACACGCCATTTAGTTTTCTTTATCACTTGGAAGGATAAAAACTGTGGGAGGTTTACTGTACGGTGCTTTACCGTGTTGTGACTTTTGACCTTGTTTTTAAATTAGTTGAGATTTTAGTTTTTTTACTATAACGATATTTTGCTGTAACGCGAGATTACCAGGCGTTGCTTTTGACGCCTTTCTCTAAAGTTTTTTCAGTCAAGTGATTCCGTGATTTATAGCTAATTATTTTAAATGTAACAAGCAAGTCGCCCCCGTTTGTGTATCGCCAGCTTGAAGGCCGGATTCGCATAGTGTGGCAGTGCTTGTGCTATATGGATATTTCATCATCCCATAATTTTTTTAAGAAATCCTGCCAGGGTAAGATATTAATAGCGATATTATCGGTAACCTGAAGTAACCTTGGGCGTTTATCTTGTGAGACAACGATGGCTTGTGTTTTTGGGTTCTCTTCGCAGAATGCAATCAGTCCTTTAAGGTCTTGTTGATGGACTTGCTCACTGATTTTAACTTCTATTGCAGTTGCAGCTTCACCCAATATAAAGTCAACCTCCAGCCCTGTTTTTGTTCGCCAGTAACGTATTTCGCTGCGTTTTCGATTAAAGTTGATATAGGCCATTAGCTCCATAAATATATAATGCTCAAAACTTTTTCCAGCTGCAATTCCTTTTAGTGCGGAAACTTCCTGCTTAGCGATGTAGTTTGCAACCCCGACATCAAATAAATAAAACTTTGGCGTGGCGGTGATAATGTCTCGTTTTATTTTTTTCGCATAGGGGTAGACATTATAACCGAGTAGGGTATCAATTAAAATTTGATAGTAGGACTGCACCGTAACGCGATCAATTCCGCAGTCGCGAGCGATATTGTTAGCATTGATCATTTCACCATTGCAAAGACCAGCAACATCAAGAAATCTAGCAAATCCCGCTAAATTTCGTACTAAGCCTTCGTTACGTATTTCGTCAGTTAAGTATATATCAACATAGGATTCAAAATGGTTATTGATGTGTTTTTTCTCTGCGAGATAATGATTTGGAATTAGTCCATTTTGCAGTGCTTTAAGAAGATCAAATTCTGGAATTTCAGGGTACAGTAGTGGGTAGAAATGATATTTCCAGGCGCGACCACCTAATAAATTCGTGGATTGTGTTTTTAGTTTTCTTGCACTAGATCCACATAAAATAAACTGAGCGTCTGCATTTTCAATAAGCCAGTGAACCTCATTGAGTAAGTCCGGAACCTTTTGAACTTCATCGATGATTATGGGTTTTTTTAGTTGTGCCTTTGGTAGACTTAAAATTTCTTCGCGCAGTAGGTGAGGTGCTTTGGTTAGGCGTATGGTTTCGTGTGTGTCTAGAAGATCATAGTATATGCTCTCTTTGAAGTGTTTTTTGAGGTAGGATGACTTTCCAGTTTGTCTTGCGCCCCATAGGAATGCCGATTGTTTTTCAGGTAAGGTCATTTGTAGTTTTCGAGTGAACATGGGGTGGTCCTGATGATTATAATACTATCGTATGGTAATACTATTCGATAGCTATATCAACACATAGTTTCCAGTGTGTGGGGTGTTTGTGACGTTTTTGGAATAGTTGTGGTGGTGGAAGCATCTTGGATTGTGTAGCAGATTTGTAACGTAAGATGGCGGATTTAGTGTTGTTTTGGGTGGGGTTAGACAGTTAAAAAACCAAAATTGCATCGCAAGGTGTTGATTTTACTTATATTGAGAGCCGCAGACTCGGCTCTTAATCAGCGGGTCCACGGTTCGAGCCCGTGACGTCCCACCAAATTTTCCATTTTATCAGTTGGTTGCAATTCATGGTGCCGGCATGGATCCAATGCTTCTTAGTTGCATAACGTCCATAGGATTCACGGTATGTGAACTCCATCTTGGTGATAAATTTCTTAGCAGCTTCTACCTTTGACTTCTTGAATCTTGTGATTAAACCGTTTCTAATTCGGCCTGTAGTGCAGCAACTTGTTGAAGACTTAACCCAGTTAACTTGGCAACAAACTGAGGCTCAACACCTTCATTTAACATGTTGCGTGCTATTTTCTGAGCTGCTTCAGTTGCACCTTCAGCTTTACCTTCAGCTCTGCCTTTCGCTTCTAAGCGTTCTGCAATAGTCATGACTTTTTCTCCAAATGCTTTAGATTCTATTCCTTCGATTATACGATTAACTTGGTCGCTCGAAGGTGTATCTGCGTTCTTTAGTATATATTCTACCACAATGGCACTCAACTGCGTTTCGCCTTTGTTAAAAGTTTCAGTAGTGATGCAAAATATATCCTTAAGACGAGGGATAATATCACGATCAAAAACGTGCTTAAGCGCCATAGTCATCGCACTGGCCCATAACTTTGATTTTAGCTCTTGGTCTTTAATTTTGGTTAGGTCTATGAGTTTACAGGGCTTGAGGAAGTACTTCTGCACCAACACTTTTGGCGCATTAACCAAATCACAAATATCATTCGAATAGTTATAGGGTTTTTTACCGTGATAAATCACCAATGGATAGACTAATGGTACCCGCTTATCTTTATCGTCTTCTTTGCTTTTTAAGTGATGATTAATGACTTCGCACGTATACTGCAAAATGCGAAACGGCATTAGCTTATCCGGTTGACTTTGGTGCTCAACTAGGATTGCGATATAAGCATCGCTATTGGCTATTTTCGTTTTAAAGACCATATCGGCAATTAATTCTTTTGAATAGTCGGTTTGAAAGTTAGTGGGCTCATATTGCAGTTTCTGCCAATTGATTATGTCTTGCAATGCAAGTGGTAAATAGGATTGCAGCACTTCATCGCGCACTTTTTTATAATGCATCATTTGTTTGAAAAAGGTGTCGTGCGGCTTATTATTACTATCAATGTTTTTGTCAGCGGCCATTGATTTCCCTGCCTTATTCCTTGCTAAGTAGGTCGATAATAATAGCGTATTAACATCTCGTTGTTAATACAGTAACGTTCTATCTGTTCAGTATTTTAATTGATTAATTTTATTTTTCTAGCGTAAAAAAACTTATAGCAGTCTTGTCTATGTTCTCTTTTTCTGAGATGTCCTTCGTTCGAGAAAGTAAAAAGCAATAGTGTGGTATTAGGGCTTAGCGGGCACCAATATTTTACCTTCCCTGCTGCAAGAAAGCCCTGTTTAAGTAAAGAAGGAAAAAATAAGATCATAACATATTGATTTATGTGTATTATATGAAGGCATGTAGACCGCATGCCTCCACCTAACCAGAAATACTGAAGAAACATTAGAGGAGCAAAATTAGATTATACAAACTCTAAATGTTGTTGGAGCCACGACATGAAATACACAGATATAAAAAAAGTAGGGCAACATAACCATCAACTATGGTTTTTAGTTGGTCTTGTCGTTTTTTACTTTTCGATGGTTTATACGGTGATAGGCGGCATCACGCAGTCAGCCACAAATTATTTATGCTTCAATAAAAATACTGTATTGACGCCTCTCCAAAAAAAATCTTGTCTTCATGGTATGGAAAAATTTGGAAGTATTCCTCACTATGATGAGTCTCACAGAATCTTCCATGTGATGGTGAGAAGGAGTAGTGGGTAAAAAATATTTTATAATTATGCTTGTTTTAACTGCTTTCTTTCAGTTTTAGGCGGGGGCTTTACCGTGTTGTGACTTTTGATTTTGTTTTTAAAATCAGTTGAGGTTTTAGTTTTTTTACTATAACGACATTTTACTGAGAAAGTCAAAAGTAACAGGCTACTGTCTTTCGGTCAAGAGTTTTATTGATGATATTTAAGTTATGATGGAGCGATAAAAATGTGAATGATTCCTATGGACCAGCCTGAGCCCTATGGGACGTGTGTAAAAGATT
>JAUIAD010000011.1 GCA_030425685.1 Gammaproteobacteria bacterium
GAGAAGGTCCTACTCTGTTACTCAGGCTTAGCGCCTTGCACGACACACAGGATGCCTTCTCCCATCTCAAACGTCTCTGAGATTAAGCTATTTGCTTACGGAACTAAAGATACAAGCACGGCTACCCGCGGCTATCTTAAGGGAAGGGTCTATTGCCGCCAATAGACCCTACAGCAGTTAAATATTAATAGATGATTTTCGCAGTTGCGTGCTATTCATTAAAACTCGCTGAATTTCATGCATGGCTTCTGCTAGCTTTTTTATCTCTGGAGGAACAGTTGTGCTGGCCCTCACTGTAGCTAGAGCATTTTTATAAACAGCCCATTTTTCGCGAACGCCAGCATCAATACCACGATATTTTACTTGTGCTTGTGGATTGGTCGCAGCAAGGGGCTTGCCTTGTGCAATATTCCACTCTTCTGCATTAGGTTCTGCGACTGTATTTCTATCATGTATCAGGATGCCAAATTTTGCATTTTCCCCACCAAGAAATTGTTTCATCCGGAAAGGGTGCCAAGATTTTCCCTTATGCTCAGCAAACTCGCTTAAACCAATGGGGGTAATATCCAGTTCGAGCCCTCCCAGGGGTTGCCCTTTTAATATTGCCATATTAAGTAAGGCGCAATACTCAGGCATTTTTATAAGTGCGCTCTTAAACCAGTCATACCATAGATTAACTTTTTTTTCTTTTCTAGACATATAGCTGGCAGCGGAAGCTGCACAATCGGCTAGGGCGTAAGTTGCTTGTTTGCAGTAAAGTTCAGTCGGTGGTAAGGATGAAATCCTTCCTGATCCAAAATAAGCTGCTAATAGTTCATGAATAAAGCCCATTGCACTGATTATTTTAGCTGAAAATGAGCTTGTTGATTTTGGTAAGGCTTCGGCAGGTATTGGATGCACTTTCTTTAGGATTGGCTCGATGTGATTCTTTAGCTCGCGGGACCAGATGCTTTCCTTGGTTAAGCTATCCCAATAGGCGACGTATTTAGCTTTCACCTGCTGTACTTTTTGCAGTGAAAATATCGAGATACCTAATTGGTCGCTGGCACTATTATTGAGTGTTGATGGGCGAAAGTGCTCCAGTACTTTGCAAAAATTAGACTTGCTAAAAGGTATTGAGCTGGTGCTCATAAAAACATTATCCAATTTCTTTACTGCATCACCATAAATTAAACTGCCATCTTCATTTAGCACATTGCCCATTTCAAGGTCTCTAATACCATCACGTTTGCTAAGGTCTGCTATCTGCGCTGCGCCAAGGGCATGTAGGTCATACCATGCTGGGCATTGATCGTATTCATTTTTTAATTGCCATAATGATTCAGCCTCTAAATTTTGCAGATAGATTGTTGCTTCTCCTGCTGCTGGTGTACTCCTTTTATTAAATAAATCATTAATGCCGGGAATTTTTAATTTTCCCATCATTTCAGATTCAGCTTGTTCTAATTTCATTCTTTGATTTTGTTGAAATAGCGTTGGAGACCCTGTTGCCAAATTATATCCCTGCAAGCCAAACCCCTCGTTAGCTCCTTGGCTAGCATCTAATGTTAAGGATGATGAAACACCGTTAGCGTTATCGCCCCACAGATTCCATGCAGATCCATTAGGGCCGTAAGCAGATCGACTAACTTCCCAGGCTCCACCGCCAGGATTCATTACAATTTTGTTGAGTAAACCAACGTAACCACCAACCAGTGGAATGGTTTTTAACCAAGAAATGGCAACGCTATAAATTAAAGTTGCACCTTGGGACATGTGACTAATATGACGTGCATCGTTTCTCATGGCAACGCTTAGTTTCTTGGAAGCTGTACGCAAATGTTCGCTAATTTCATGTGTCACTTTATTACAATAAGACTGTTTATAAGCAGCCGAATCACCGGAGCGAACATAGCTACCATCAGGGCTTTGTACCCAGGCATTTGCCGCTGGAATATCAATATTAATGCGCGCAACAATTTCGCCTTGAGTAGATGTAACTACATGTTGGACACGAAACTGTTCTGCCAAGCCTTGGCATTGTATAGCGATACCCCCGTCGCTCAATCCAACTGCTTGTATAATTGGGAGTTGTTTATTGTTGTTAAATAAAGCATGCTGGATAAGTAAGTATTGCTTTGTTCCCGGATGATTTTCAGCATATAGCTTACCTTGATTAATCTTGGTTTTCATAAAAGTGCCCCCGTTTTGTAACCCACCTTTAATATGTGCAAATAATATACTATTTGAGTTCAAAAGGCAATGCGAACGTTCGGATATTTTCCATCTATTGATACATAGGTTTTTTGTTAACCTGTTGAAAATTATGTTTTTTTTTATGATAAGGGAATATGCGAATGAAAAAGGTGTCATAAAAGGGGTGAGAAATAGAAAAACGCCATGAAATAAGACGGTAAAAGGTGCGATGGAGGGATAGGAAAGTGGCCGCCGACTCCAATCATACGAAGCCTGTATTTAATAATGTATTGAATCGTGTCCGAGTTGAAAATTGTAGAAAGTAGCCAAAGGCGACAGCTGATATAGCATTTTAAAAGTGGCAATGGTATGGCGATCTAGCGCTGGGTTGTAGGTGCTTACGATATTCTTCGCTGATTTTCGGTATGTTTAAGATATAAAGTCGCAACCGATGTTGCGACTTTGTTTGGTTAGCTATTAGCCGTGCCCTCCGCCAGCGGCTGCTGCAGTTGGTGCTGCTATAGTTGGAGTGGAAACTGTGATTATGCTGCTATTTAACATCACAGTTAAACCAGCCGTTTCTTGACCCTTTAGGCACATTGCTAGGTCTTTTAGCATTTTGTTAACATACTTAATGACTGTCGTTGCTTTTTGAAAGTAGCCATTGAGATATGCTTCTAATTGCTCTTGCAAACTATTTACAGTGAGGTACCAATAATATGGATTTATGAAAAACGGGCAGTTTTTTTGCTCTCTGGAATCATATGTTGAGCTAGTACTTTTGGTTGCAGTGTGTACTTGACTCGCATACGACTTGTTCCAATCCTCCAGCCTGTGATGAATAAGTGCTAGGACTTCTAGTGGCTTTGAATCCTTCGTAATTTTTGTGTTAAAGTCAGTGGCGTCTCGAAATCCTTTAAATTTTGAATAATTTTTTTTGCGCCATTCTGGAGCTGAACCGGTATAAGAGCTGTGTCCATGAAACCACCACAAGTAAATATTAATCAGTTTATCAACCAGCATAAAAAAATGATCCATTCTAAAAGCGGACAAAAATGCCATTCGTGCTGCAGGTTTTTTTGTCACTAGGGCGGATAGAGTTTTCTCTTGTATCCATAAGTTTTCTAGATTGCTAGCGCGTTGTATTGTGCCTTCATTTAGTTTCAATCCTCTTTCGTTTAATGTCTTTTCTAGTTCAACACAGCGCATTATGTAGTGGGAATTCCTTATATCTTGAGGCATATGTGCCTCAGCCAGACCACCGCCACCTGGACGCATTATATTGACGGTATTATGCTTTTCACCAATATGTTTTATACTACCTGCGCTCATGTAGCCATTACCTTTCGTGATAGCATCTTTGTCTAGTCGATAGCGTTGAATTTCATTTCCAATATTATTAGTAAGGTTAAACTCTGCATCCACTACAGATGGTGCGCCAAAAGTGAAACACTTTGCGGTGCTAAAGACGCGTAATAGCGAATCTAACTTATCATTATTTATTGTGGGATTGCTTTGGATAGCTGGTATTAAATAGCGTCTTATGTAAGTACCCTGTTTTAACATGATCTTACACAAAGTTGCTATACCGCCGCCAAGGCTATGGCCAGTAATTCCAACTGATTTGATATCACCATCACTATTTTCTTTTTTGAAAATTTCTTTTAGAATGGCCTGAATTGAGTCTTTACATGAAAGTAATGCGTGAGCAAAACCGTAACAGACTGGTGTTAGTGGTTTATTGATATTAAGCCCTGGTACGAAACTATTGCAGGCAAGTCCAGTAATGAGAGCTTGTTCCGTCATGTAATCTGCTGAAGGGCCGGGCATACTATCTGTGTCTGTTACCCAGTCAGCGTTACCATTTCCACTGCCGTAGCCTTGTTTGAAACCACGAACTAAATTACCACTTCGGCTACCGCGAAATGCAATATCTATTTTTTTTGCTTTTTTGTCATAGATGATATAGCCAAGAAGACTTTTTTGTCCGCCTTTATTCAGGTGACGAGCTGAAATGCCGGTTTCACCTTCAAAGCAATAAAGATCGATGTCATCTGTGTTTTTCATACCAGATGCACCACTACTGTTATAGCTCTTAGAAAGTTTAATTGTGCCGTCTATCGTACAATAATAAACATTATCAATACGGGCAGTAAGTTTAGGCGCTTGGAAATAGATATGTTCATCAGTGCCGCCGTTATAATAAGTGCTTGCACGTGGATCAATGCCGTTGTAATTAAATGCTATTGCATCTAGCGAGCTTCGGCCACCGTAGGAGTCAACGCCACTGGCGCCTCCATAACTCCATTGCTGTTCTCTTAGTGCGGCAAATAACCTTGATCGATAGTCATCATCCTCAATACATTCAGTAAATGGGTCAATGCGCCATTTTGTTGTTTGTGCGTATAGTTGATAGCTTAAGATGCATAAATCTGAGTAGTGTTGTACGTCGTTAAGCGCTTGCAGTTCATCTCCAACTTTTTGTCCGCTACCAATTGTATATTCATTAGCGCAAGCTTCTGAGCAAAATACTTCTCCCACAGCCATGACTGGTTGCATATTACAGTTTACACATTTTGTTATCGATCTCATGTTATTAAATCCCCCCCCCGTTATTGTTAAAAGCTCTTTTTTGTGTTTGAGAACAATGTGGCAATTTTAGCGAGGTAGCGGTATTTAGGCTACCAGATCATTGTTGCAGGGAAATAATGCTCATCATATATTGATGATAATCAATGGGATAGATTTTTTCGCTGACACATTTATGTTGTTTGGCACTATGTTGCCCCAGATGGGTGGGCGCACTCTGAGGCAGTATTTATAACTTCAGCGAGTCTGTGGTGATGTCTGGTAGAGGCCATGCCGTGCTGTGACTTTTGACTTTCTCATAAAAATATCATTAAAGTAAAAAATTTAAAATCTCAACTGACTTTATGGATGCGAGCCGTGAGTGGGAAGCAATAACCGAGGCGCGCCAAACTGCAGAAATGAGGCGCGAGGAGGCGGCTCGCGCGTTAGCCTCTGCCCCGGCCCCGGGACCATCAGGTACCGTCTCTGTCTCGGCCCCTGATGGCGACCCGTGGGAGAGGTTGGGCCTGCAAAGGATAGACGCTGATATGCAAGAGCTCCACATGGAGATCTTCCCTGGCGGGAGATCGGAGCCGCTCTAGTAGGGGTTGTGCCCTAAGGGTCATCTCGGTGATGATTGCGCTCCGAAGAAGCATTATATGAGTCCCCAGGCAATGTTGTATCGGTGCGTCTCCCGCCCAATCGTCGGTGGTTGACGTTCCGCTTGAGTTAGCAAAATCGCATAGCCTGGTATCGTCTAGCTTGCTAAAAATAGTCATCAATATTTAAGTACTGGATAATTTGATGCGTATTAACTTGTTGTTCTCGTTCACCGGCATAGATTAAATAGGGTTTTATGTTTGTCGGCTCTGCAATATGTTCGAATTTTTTTAATGATTTTAGCAGGTTTTTATTGAATGTTTCCGTGGATTTTATTTCAACGGCGTTTAGGTGTAGACCCTGTTGAAATAGAATGTCTATTTCATTTTGGTGGTTGTCGCGGTAATAATAGAACTGTGTGTTATCGCCTCGGTTGTAATGAAGTTTCATGAGCTCAAGTAAGACCAGATTTTCAAAAAGCTGGCCGCGCAAGGGGTGGCGTGCAATTTGTGCGAATTCTTGTATGCCTAGCAAATACGAAACCAGTCCAACGTCGGTGAAGTATAGTTTGGGTGTTTTAATAATACGTTTGCCAAAGTTTTCGAAGTAAGGGGGTAGTGTCGTTATTAAAAATGAAGCTTTTAAAACCGAAAGCCATGATTTAACCGTGTCACGGGCAATACCTAGTTCATTTGCCATGGATGTGTAATCGATAACTTGACCTACCCGTGCAGCGCATAAGTTTAATAGTCGTTGAAATTGGTCTAGATCTTTAATATTAATGATTTTTTTTACATCACGTTCGACATAAGTTTGCACGTAATCTCGATAAAAACGCTTTGGTGATATATTATTTTTATAGATTCGTGGGTATCCTCCGTAGTAAATTTGTTGCTCTAAGGAAAAGTGAGCTTGAGTGCTCCGCAGCTCTGCCAAACTAAGCGGTAGTAGTTTTAGCATACCTGTTCGACCTGCCAGTGATTGTGTAATTTCCTGTTGTAGTTCTAATTGATGACTGCCAGTTAAAATAAATAAGCCATTTTTTTCTTGTCCATCAACAATTGCTTGTATGTAGGAAAGTAGTTGTGGCACACGTTGAATTTCATCCAATATTGCGCCGTCTGGAAATTGTCGCAAAAATCGTTTGGGGTCGCTTGTGGCGAGTGCGCGCTCTTCGGGAATTTCTAAGTTGACGTATGCCTTATTGGCAAAGGTGGTTTTAGCTAGTGTTGTTTTTCCAGACTGTCGCGGTCCAATGATGGTGACCACGGGGTACGATCTTGCTGATTCAAGGAACTCAGATTGAATTGAGCGTTTTAATTTGAGCATGGTTTTTCTGTGTATTTTTAATAGTTATATAGTCATATTGTACCATTTTGGGCGTTTATATCAATAAATCTGTGTTATATGACTATATAATTAGTCGAATTGCACAATGTGTCGAATATTGAATCCCCCAGTTTGGGGCTTGGTATAGATCAAAACCATGGAGCCGCATGCCGGCTGTTGAAAATCATAAGAAGGCTCCACTAGCGGAGTCATCCACTAAACTTAGTATTAGGTGTACTAAAAAAGAGGAGCCTTCTATGAATAAACTATATGTCGGTATCACAGATACTATACCGGTCGTCGCCTTTGTCGCCTTTCTCAAAAATGAAAACCCAATAACCGTAATAATCAATAAGCTAAGTTGATTATGTTTTAGCTTATGCAGAAAAGGCGATGTATTGCTCGACACTAAAAGCGAGCCATGCTACAACATAATGTCATTTTATATAATTTTTTAGCCGTATACCGGGCGACGCCTGGTAATAGAAACGTTGATTTTGATCAAAGATTGGATCTTACTTTGCTTTCATAATATCCGTCGTCAACTGCTGCACCAATCCCTCATAATCCCCACAAAATGGCCCATGGAAAACCGGACCACTTTCAAACTGACGGCGGACAAATTCATATCCACCCCTTAAATTGAGCCCGTTTGGATCTGCGCCTGGGTAGGGGGAGCGCCTTGCGCCATCCGGTGAGGTAGGCCAACCGGCTTGAAAGACGCCCAATTTGACACCCAGTGCTGCTAGTAAGGCGTAAAAAACACCTTCGGGTGAGTCTGGGTGCGGGCGTTGTCCGCCACTAAATAACCATGATTCAGCTAACAGTTCGGCATACATAATCCTGGCTAGCACATCGCTACCATCTCTTAAAAAGCTTACCCGTGAGCGTATGCAACCAAAAGACCTTTTTTTGGCAACGGCTTTCATTAACCTTTCGATACGGCTTAAAGAATTTGATACATGTAAAGCGATTCGCGGTGGGGCACCAGACCTAACAAGAAAGTCTATATCGCTAACGGTGCGGTCAAGCCAGTGTTCATATTCGCGATGATAGTGGGTCTGTTTCGCTAATTTTTTCCCATAGTGAACACCGGCGCCAACCAAGCCAACACCAGCACCAACAGCTAAAATGGCTAAGGATGCGGGTGGGCAGCCAACACCGGCTAAGGCTGCAATGGCTAGGCCACAGCTTGCGCCCGCGAGGCAAAACCCGAGTGCGGCGTTTGTCATATGTCCCGAAGCGGAAGCGAGTTCCCATTTTCTTTCGCGCTTAAGCTGATTAATAATAAATTTTACGCGTGAAAATCGTTCGCTTAGTAAGTTGGATTCCCAAATAGTGCGCCCTTGTAAGGCAACATCGGGGGTGTTATCAGCGGCAATAAGCATGGTATTCATCGCTTGTTGGCTACCTTGCATCACGGCATCGCGCATCTCTCTTAAAGCGCCTATTTCCCTGGCTGCACCCCAGAAGCGATGTGCATTAATAGCAAAGTTAGCTGCTTGTAAAGGCATGGTGAGGGCCGCAGCACCTGCTGCAATACCTGCAGCAGGCTCGGCCATGCCGGCAGCTGCTAAGCCCCAGCGAGCTACCTGTGCGTAATCACGCACAGCTGTGGCACCATGCTGAGCACGCGCTAAAGGTGCTGTGTCCGGTGCTAAGGTCAAGTATAAGGCGTAGCTACCGGTCATTGCAGGGACTGGCATGGCTAAAGCCGCCAGTTCTGTTGGCAGTGTTGAAAAAGCACCGGTGCCTTCCGCTGCGGCGTCATACGCAAAGCTTGGGCAACTCCAGGCATCATCGAGTAATCCAGCGCCTGCATAGACTACTTGCCGCCCTTGATGAAGATAATAGGCGGTTCCTCTGGTAACGGTTAGTGCGGGGGCTGCTGGCACTTCAAGTGGAGGGGGTGCTGCCTGAGCAGTCGGTGGATAAGCTGCGGCTCTGGCGCTTAGGCAACAGCACGGGCAGCTGGTTCCATAACTAGGGTCAAAACAAGTTGTATGATGATCTGTATACCGCATAAGTGAAGCCTCGCTATTGATAAGGAGTGTAAGGTTGGAATAACTTGGTATATATAAATTGTACAATATATAGCCATGCGAGATCTTGTCTAAACGCAAACAAATTGTGTTAATCTGCCAACAAAAATTGTTAAAGACGGTATGTGGTACTTATTTTTTTGTTTTAACGAGCGGCGTGCTATGGGCTAACACTTTGTTTATGCTCATCGCCAAGAGGGGAGTAGCTATGTTCATTTTCTTTTTTCAAAGATTTTGCACCTGAGTACAAACCCAAACACACTGTTGTGAGCGCAGACGCACCGATCCCACTAACAATGCCGGCCGCTAAGGTTCCAGCCAAACTTGTCTTGCAGCCAAAGCTCATGACTTTTACTACGGACAAAGCGACAGCGCAGATTCCGGTTGTAACACCACTGGTTAATACCACTATGCCTGCCAGTGTCACTAGGGCGCCAACGGTAAGTCCGACAGCTATAATGGTTCCTTTATTCCTCTCCCGCCAATCCTGAGATGGTGGCAAACTGCTTGAATAAGACCCTTGCCTGCCGTTAAATCCCCAGTAATCAATATTGCTCCCAGGGGTATCGCTGTGCGCTGAAATACTTTGATCTTGTTCTGTGCTTTGGTTGTAGTTAGACCACCAATAATCGTCAATACTTCCTGGGTTGCCTGAAATGACTGGATCTTGTTTGGTGCTTTTCTTTTCCCACTCCATAAATTCTTGCGGCAATATTTGAATATAGCAAACATGAAGATGCCCCTCTTTGACAAGCTGATCAGCTGTATAATAATGTCTTTTTGAATATTTTGGATCTTCAGCTAGTTGACTTGTTTCTTGTTGTAATCGCTTAATCCATTCTAAATGATCAGTTTCTAACGTTGAGGGGATCAACAATTCTCTTCGCTCAGGACTAAACGTACTTTTGATACTTAATTTTTTTGATTTAGACTGGCGAAGTAATTCAAGTGGTGTGCTTTCCTTGCAAGATCCATCCTTCTCATAGATGCATATTAACGGTGCGTCTACCAATGCATGCACGGTCCATGAATATTGCTTATCGACAGCCTGATGTGGGATATCAATAATTTCATCGTTACGTAAATAAGTTTTAGGATCTTTATGATGAATGCGTAAGTCTACTTTAGGCAATAAGGGCAGGGAAGGATTTTTGCTATAAAGGCTTTTGATGGTAGCGCTAGTAACTGTATTATCAATAAAATCTACGACGAGATTGGCGCCTGGGTTAAGTAACGCAGTGCGGTGGCATAAGGTGTATAGTAGTGAAATTTTTGAGTCATCGATTAGTGCGTTATCATTGTTATTATTTTCTACCTTGGCTGTTGGTAGTTGTCGTTTTAGCTGTGTTAAATAATTTTCACCTACCTGTCGTTCACCATAAATATCAGACATCCAAAATGGGTCGATATAGATTTTGATTTCAGGCAGTTGTATTTGCAAGTAGTGCTGTATAATCGGTAGCACAAGCGTGCAGGAGAGTGTTTTATAATGCAAAGAGCGCTCATCGTCTATGTTGGCGTCTTGCCTATCACTTCCATAAGCAAGAATAACCTCGTTAAATCCTTCGTCTCTAATACGCTGTTCTTCGCTATATAAAAACGCTTGATGTTGTTTTACCAGCCATTGGGGTAGCAGAGTTATGTTGAGACAGTTGTCATCAGTAAAAATAACACCATCGATATCAAGAATGATTAAGTTGATTTTTTTGTTTGAACGCCGCATAAGTCACATCCCTTTGCAATAAAATATTGCCATGAATATTACATACGTAAAATTATGATAATATTAAGGTTTAATATATTTGGTATTTATTGAAATAATATACTGGGTAGATTAAAGGGCTATCACTGCCATCGACAATATACTGCCCGTGGATTTCACCCTTAAAAAGGTGCTTTCTAGTATAATGGTTGTCATGTAGGGATTTAATTTACGCTGTTATTACAGCTTTAAAATTCCATTGCGATGGTTGCTAGGCTAGCCACGTTAACCACGTGGATTTGGGTCATAAAGATGGGTGAATTAGCAGGTATATCTTGCCTGGGTGTGTTGATTGTTGGGTGTTGATTTTGATATGTGTATTGATGCTCGACTGATTGACAATATATTGTACATGGCTTAATATCTCTTTAATGTTGATTGTATGCATATGCTCTTAACTATCTGATATTAAAAACAAATACTATTATTAAGTGGGTGTTTGTAGTTGAAAAGGGAGAAGTGGGAAAGGAGAACATAAATTTTAATATAATATCTTGATATATATGATAAAAAAAAGGTTCTCAGTATCTCGGTATCAACAGAGCTTCTACTTTGATTGGTGCAAAAACCCAAATAGTTTACGTTACAACTTGCCTTATCAATATGATATATCGGGCGATCTCGATGTGACTGCCCTGAGAGAAGTGCTAGAAACGTATATCAATGACGTTCACCATAGTGCAAGATCATACTTTGTAGAACGAAATGGCGTGCTTTATCAGCAAAGCTTAAGCCTGTCAGATTTTACATGTATCGATGTAGATGTAAGTAATGCGGATTCGCCAATAGAGAAGCTTGAACAAATTTATGAGCGTATAGCATACCAACCTTTTTCATTAGCAACAGGACCATTGTATCGTTTTGCCATTGTTCGCTATAGCCAAGAAAAGTATCGTCTTATTGCTTGCTTTCATCATATTATTTTTGATGGGATGGCTTACCAGAATTTTGTAAAAATAATAACGAAGTTATATAGAGAAGTTATTGAGAATAACACTAAAGGGAAGGTGGCTTCAAAAGAACTGTTAGGAGCCTACTTACAAGCAGAAGAAAAATATAGCGATGAGGATATTGAAAAAGATAAAGTATTTTGGCAGCAATCATTGTCAGGCTGTGATCCAGTTATAGCATTTGCTCATAAATCACAGGCTGGATTTGATAAAAAAACCAATGGGCGATCCATTACATTTTCTGTAGACAAGAAGTCAACGTCGCAATTAAAAAAAATAGCAGACAAAAACTCAACATCATTATTTCGAATTATTAGCAGTGTCTATGGAGCGCTATTGTGTCGTTTATTTGATAGAGAAAATATATTGTTAAGCTGTCCTGTGCAAATGCGGCGCCTAGAGCACATGGAGCTAATAGGATGTTATATTAATAATTTGCCTGTGTTAGTTGATGTCAAATCAAATGATAGCTTTATAGATGTAATTTTGCGAGTAGAGAAGTGGGTACAAAGCTCAAAGTCTCACAAGCGCTTGCCGACGGGTGAGATCTCAAAAATATTACGTGAATTAGGTCAGCTAAAGCCGGGTTGTGAAATCAATGCAGCTATTGCTCACTCGCCTGGACTCCTTAGAAAAATGGCGCCAATTTTCATGTCTTGTGAAACAGATGTAGTACCTGTTAAATATTTTGAACCCGTTTTTGATATTGCCTTAAATTTCGATGAAACCAATGAGGTGCTGTATTTTCAGTTAGATTATAATATGCAATTAATACCAGCAGAGTGGGCTAGAAACTTTGTAGTCTATTTTAAGAGGTATATTAAATTTTTATTAAAGGCGCCAGTTTCAAAGCCCGCATTGATTGAGTTAATGAGCCTGCAAGAATTTAATAGTGTGGTCAATTCTAAAGAAATCCTGCAAAAAGACGTAGCGCCTTGGTTAGGGATACATGAACAATTGCAGTCTTGTGCTTTATTGTATCCAAAAGAAATAGCTATTGTTGCGCAGGGTGATCAAATTACTTATGGTGAATTAAATTCGAAGGCTAATCAATTAGGAGCTTTGTTAAAAACTAAAATAGAAGGGGTTAATAAAAAAGAACCAAGTATTGCAATTGTTTTAGATAAATCAATCGAGCTTGTCATTGCTATGATAGCAATACTTAAAATTGGCGCGCACTATGTGCCGATAAATCGTGATTATCCAGCTCAGATGATTCATTATATAGTTGATGATAGTGAGGCTGCAGTACTAATAACAAAAAAACGAATATATAAAAATAAAGCAGAACCAGGAAAAGCATATATTCTTTATTTGGACGATAGCAAAGTAGCATCTGATTTGAGTCAAGCCGATGTTGTTAATATCAACCACCCTGTACAGCAAGACACTTTGGCATATATGGTCTATACATCAGGTAGTACAGGTAAACCAAAAGGCGTTATGGTTAGTCATAGCGCAGTAATGCGTCTTGTTACTACTGATTCATGCTTCAATATACTGCCTAGTGACCGAATTATTTCGTTGGCAAATATTTCATTCGATGCATTTGTTTTTGAGGTATGGGCAAGTTTATGTCGGGGCGCTGAATTGGTCTTGACAAATCCTGAGGTGGTGTATGATGTAGATAAATTAGAGAGGCATTTTAAGCAGTATCCACAAGCAACTGCTTTTATGACAACAGCTTTATTTAACCATATTATTGATGCGAAGCCAGAGGTGGTGAATCATTTAAAGCATGTGCTTTTTGGTGGTGAAAAAGTAAATGTGAAGAAAGTTAATAAGCTTTTACCGTCTCTTGCTGCTAAGCTAACGCATGTTTATGGTCCGACAGAGACCTGTGTTTTTTCAATGTACTTTCATCTAAATCCTGGCAAGGAGCTGTTAAGCGAGGCTCCAATAGGAAAAGCTTTTGATGGAGAACGAGTGTATGTCTTAGATCAGTATAAACAATTGTGTCCTGTAGGTTGTCAAGGTGAGTTATATATTTCAGGTGCTGGTGTTGCTAAGGGTTATAAAAATCTTAGTACGTTAACCAATGAGCACTTTGTAAATAACCCTTATGGTAAAGGTAAACTATATAAAACCGGAGATCATGTTGTTTGTTTACCTAATGGGGATATTGTGTATCTTGATCGAAAAGATGATCAGATTAAAGTAAATGGGTTTAGGGTTGAAATCGGTGCAGTGGAGACAGTATTAAATAGACATCCAGATGTAATGGCATCAGCTGTTGTGTTTGAGAAAGGTGAATCGACACAGCTGGTCGGGTTTTACGTTGCAGATAATAGCTTAACAGTAGAGGAGTTATATACCTATTTGCAAAATAACCTGCCGGCGTTTTCGATACCTTCTCAATTGAAGCAAGTAAAAGAGTTTGTTTTAACAGCTAATGGAAAAATTAATCGGCGAGTGCTGCCGCAATTACCTACTATAGAAAATGCTCATTGTAAGAATAAAATATCCAGCACGCCTATGGAAAAGAAGATTGCATATATCTGGAGGCGCGTCTTAAAATGCCATGAAATAAAGCCTGCAAATAATTTTTTTCATCTAGGTGGGCATTCATTATTGGTAGGGCGTGTCATAGCAGGTATTCAAAAAGATTTAAGATGTGATGTTGCTATCATTGATTTATTTAAACATCCCGTGTTGAAAGATTTTGCTAACTTGGTTGAGCGTCGGTTGGCAGATCGAGCACTGGTAAAATCGTTTAACGCGATACCTAAGGTAGATCGGGCTAATAAAAAATATTTTCCTTTATCGTATGCTCAAGAAAGACTTTGGTTTTTAGATGCTTATAGTAAAGGAAGTTCTTTTCACTATAATATTCCATTCTGTTTTCGTATTTTTGGAAAAGTAAATATTGATGCGCTTGAGCGCTCAATAAACCGACTCATAGAGCGTCATGAAGCATTAAGAACATTTTTTGTTTGCCAGCAAGGGCAGCCTAAGCAAATTGTTAGTGATTTTTTATCAATAAAAGTATCTTGTACTACAGTTAATAAGAAGTATTTAAATGATAATTTAATTGAAGAAATACATACTCCATTTACTTTATCAGAGCTCCCCTTGATACGTGTTAAGCTAATGAAAACCGGTGATTTGGAATATGTTTTAACAGTTGTTATGCACCATATTATTTCTGATGGCTGGTCTATGGGTATTTTTGTCAGAGAGTTAAGCGCCTACTATAATTCTTTTGCAAAAGGTGAAAAGTTCGATTGCGATGAATTGCCTATCCAGTACCCTGATTTTTCATTATGGGAGCGAAATAATTTAACTGAGCAGGCGCTCAAAGCTAAATTAAACTATTGGAAAGACAGTCTGGCAAACTTCCAGTTATTAAACTTTCCGTTAGATAAAGCGAGAAAAAAACAACAAAGCTTTAACGGTGATCATCATAGGATTGTAATTGATAAGGAGCTTACAGCGGCAATACGGTCTTTTTGTAAGAAATCGTCAGTCACGCTCTCTATACCTTTATTATCAATCTATCAAGTGTTGCTTTCTATTTATAGCCAACAGGATGATATTTTGATTGGCATGGGTGTGGCTAATCGTAGCCATGCAGATTGTGAATCTATATTTGGTTTTTTCGTAAATACTGTGCCGATTCGTACTTATATTGATGCCAAGAAAACGCTGATGCAACTGGTTGCGGATGTCAATGATAGTGTTTTAAATGCATTGCAGCACCAGGAGGTTCCTTTTGAAGCGGTCGTCGATGCGGTATCTGTTAAGCGTGACAATAGTAAAATGCCACTGATTCAGCATTCATTTATATTACAAAATGCGAATAATAAAGATAAACTGAACTTTTTTCAGTGCGAGATAGAGTTCATAGAAAGCCCCTTTAGAACATCAAAGGTTGACATGTCGCTGTCATGCACTGAAGTTGATGATGTAATTGAGTTTGACCTGGAATATAATACTGACTTATTTACAAAGGAAACTGTTACAAATTTATTAAAGCTTTATAAAAATCTTTTAGGTTTGCTGATTAAATGCCCTCAGCGTGAGATTCAATCTTTACCACTGTTGTCACAACAGGAAATAGCAAATAGTTTAGCTAATAAAACTGCAAGAAAAAATCAGTATCACGCGGTGATAAACTCATTTGAAGATATAGTTAATAAGTTTCCTAATGCTACTGCGTTAGTTTATGAGCATGAACGACTGACATACAAGCAAGTAAATTCGCGTGCAAACTGTTTAGCACGTTATCTAATAAGTCATTATAAGAATTTTTATTTTGAGACTTCTGAAAAAAATTGCATAGCCGCTATATTAATGGAGCGTTCAATCGATATGGTTGTTGCTATGTTAGCTATATTAAAATCAGGAATGGGATATCTTCCATTAGATCCTAGTTATCCTGCTGAGCGTTTGAAATATATGATATCTGATTCTCAACCTTTTTTAGTGTTGACTAATATTAATTACCAAAAATTAGGTGGGCTTGCTGATTTATCTTTCTTTATCGATATAGACGATATTGATTTTGCTGATAATTGTGATGACAGTAATTTAGATCTTCTAATCAGAAAAGAGGATGTATTCTCTGTTATCTATACTTCAGGATCTACGGGTAGCCCTAAAGGTGTGGTAGTTACGCAAAAAAATATTTCGGTGTTTGTAGAGTCGTATATTGATTATTTTGAATTCAGGCCGGGTACGAGTTTTCTGCAATTCTGTAATATTTCATTTGACCCTTCTTTGTCAGAAATTTTTGTTAGTCTTTTGTCAGGATCAGCTTTATACATAGCCTCAGAGATGATGCGTAAAGATCCTATTAAACTTGCAGACTATATTGCTGCAATGTCATTAGAAGTAATTACCTTGCCAGCAGCAGTGCTCTCCGTAATGCCTGAAATTAAAAATGACGCTTTGCATACTGTTATTACAGGTGGTGAGCTATGTCCCAAGGCAGTGCTTGATCGTTGGGCTGAAAAATGCTATGTCTATAATGCGTATGGTCCAACAGAATGCACGGTTACAAGTACTATCAATCATTATAGAAGTGTTTGCAATGCAAATAATATTGGTTATCCGATGCGACATGTTAATTTCTATGTCTTGGATCGATTCCAACGGCTATGCCCTCCCGGAGTGCCTGGGGAGCTTTATATTGGTGGTGATGCTGTCTCTCAAGGCTACATTAACAACACTGATTTAACCCGGGCTGCTTTTATCAATGATCCTCTTAATCCAGATGGCTCTGATATTTTCTATAAGACAGGCGATAAAGTTCGATTAGCAAAGGGCGGTTGTATAGAGTTTTTAGGTCGATTAGATAATCAGATTAAGTTACGCGGTTTTAGAATTGAAGTAGCGGAAATTGAGTCTTGTATTAACTCACTGCCTGAAGTAAATAGAACAATAGTGCGAGATGACCCTAATGTACCTGGCGTATTACAAGCATATTGCGAGATAGACTATACATTAGCTACAAGTGCAATTAACAGTGAAAATAAATGGGTAGGTTATTGGAAGGATCTTAATGAGGCTCATTACTCAAATTACGTACAAGAAGTTGGAGGGGCTGGTAATAAAAATCCAGCTTGGCTTGACTTTACTGGTTGGGTTAGTAGCTTTAGTCAAAAACAAATTCCTACAGCTGAAATGAATGACTGGGTAGAGAAAACAGTCAAGCGAATTGCTAAATTAGCACCGCAGAACATTCTTGAAATTGGTTGTGGGTCCGGTTTGTTGCTTTATCCGTTGATGCAGTATTGCCAGCGATTTTATGGTATAGAGTTATCTGAAAATGCTATTGAGCGCTTAAAAAATGATTTGAGTGTAAGTAAAGTAAAAAATGTTGAGCTCTACGTTGGTGATGCGCAGTCCGTTAAACAACTGTTTTCAATGAACGATGATAAAATTGTAGATACGATTGTTATTAACTCAGTTTGTCAATATTTTCCATCAGAGCGTTATCTTGATAAGGTCATAGAAGATGCGGTTGAGTTGGTTCAGGATGGGGCTATTTTTATTGGGGATGTTCGTGATCTTAGGTTGTTGGAAAGCTTTCATCTTGCTGTGGAAATGTCAAAAGGTAAGACGGTAGATCTTAAAGATGCTTATGTCAAAGCAGTAAATCAAGCTTCATCTGAAAAAGAATTGTTGATTTCACCAATCTATTTTATAAAAAAAGCTCGTGCGTTAAAAAAAATAACTAGCATTGAAATGCTGCCAAAAGAAGGCAGATATGATAACGAGCTAAATAGGTTTAGATATGATGTTGTATTGCATATAGGTAAAAAGGATAGTGAAACTCCGAAGCTTGAATGGATATCTTGGCATGAAAGAATGGCGCTTGCGACGCATCTTGAATCAAGTGCCAATGACTTTATTGCCATTAAAGGGTACCCAAATAAGCGCGTTTGGCGAGAATTTCAAACCGCACAGGCTTGTAAAAATAATCAATCCAGTCCAGAGCAATATAAAAAGATAAATATCAGCCAAGTGCTCAGCATTTTCCAGTTACAGATGCTGGCTAAACAATACGGTTATTTTGTTAATATTCATTTGAATTTAGATTTAGCTAATGCCCCAGCATGCTTTAACTTGATATTTTCAAAGCATGAAGACGTTCACTATTGCCTCGATGATTTTCAAATGAATGATTATGTAGGATTCCCGTATACCGCATGTCCAGCTGTTAGGCATTCAATTAATGATAATTTAGAAATCAAAATTAAATCTCATGTTGCTGCTCGGCTGCCAGACTATATGTCTCCAAGTAAATATATGTTACTTGATTCATTTCCCATGACAATAAATGGCAAGCTGGATGTGATTGCCTTGCAAAAGCTAAATGCGGTAAGCGATGATAAAACGCTACCGCGTAATGCGCAAGAAGAACAGATTGCATTAATTTGGAAATCTTTACTGGGTGTTGCTTCAATCGGTGTGTTTGAAAACTTTTTTGATTTGGGTGGCAACTCATTAATGATTGTTCGCCTTCTTCATGATATTAAATCTGTTTTCGGTGTTTCCCTTGCTGTTGCGGATGTGTTTGAAAACCAAACTATTGATAAGCTATTAAGGCAAATAATTTATAAGAAGCAGAACAGCTATACACCGTTAATACCTTTGAATTCAGTTGCCAATGGTAAGAAAATATTTTTCGTTCATTGTGGTGTTGATCTTTTATTTGGTGGGGTTGAGTGTTATTCAGCTTTGGCAAAAGCAATAGGTGAATTTGAATTAATTGGTATTGACTCCTCTTATTTGTATGGAAACTATATCCCTGCGTCTTTAGAGGATCTTGCCAGTTTCTATGTTTCACATATATTAAAAGTACAGGGGCAGGGGCCCTTTTATTTAGGTGGCTGGTGTCTGGGGGGAGTAATTGCTTATGAAATTGCGGCGCAACTAGTTCGCTTAGGTCATTCAGTTGACAATATTATTATGTTGGATTCATTTAATCTTAAACAAAGTGCATTGCTGAAAAAAATCTTTGGTGATGATTATACTCAGGGCGCTAGTGGAGATAAATTTGATCTTGATAATCGATATGAATACCTTCCTTTGGAATATATTAATCGCTCAAAGCAGGCAGCTTTAATAGAAAGAAGGATTACTGAACATTACGATCCATGTTCAATAGACGTCCCTGTTACGCTGTTAAAGGCAGCAATGGTTGAGAAAGATTTAAGTAGATTTTCACAGGCAGAACGGTTTATTAGAGAGAAAATAAGTAAGTACGTTGTTAATGATATATTGGATAATGGTTGGGGTCGGCTCACAAAGCAGCTTAAGGTTATAAATATTGAATCCCACCACAACAACATATTAACAGATCAAGGGCCTTTTGCTCAGGTGGTTAGTGTAATAAAGGCAGTGCTGGGTAGTCATACACATGCCTTTGCTACTGAAGTAAATTAATATATGAGAGTGATGTTATGTTTTCTAAGACTCAAATTATTGCTAAATTAAACTTTGATATGCGCTTGTTGCAACAAGACTTGGCTGTGTTATCTTCATTTGAGACTGGAGACAACCCCTATGATGAATTTGCTGGTAAGAATACTTGGGATACCTTGTCTCTTTGGAATGCTACGGGAGACCCGACGGATGTTCTCGTCAGCGATGATGAAGGTGATGTTATTCCTACTTCGTTGGTACATTCAACTCCTTATTTATATTCCACTTTAAAGTCGATCGTTAATTTTGACAAGGTTGCTTCAATAAAGGTTAGAAATTTAAAAAAGTCTTTTGTATTTCCACATCGTGACTTTATTGAGTCACAAAGAGTTAATGATCGTAGTAGATTTTTAATTTTGTTATCACCTAATCAATTTTCTTATTTTTACGATGAAACAATAGGTCCATTTAAGGTTATGCCAGGTGATATGTTCTTCTTTAATGTTAGTGAAAATATCCATGCTGCTGGAAATCCAAGTGATGAAAGCCGGTGGCTGATTTCAATAGACACTTTTGACATCACCAATGATGATTTTTTTGTACCATTAAAATTGCAAGATATTCAGCCGCTTCTCCTCGCTAGGGAGGGGGAATTTATCAATGACATTAAATCTATTGAAAGCGATCTTATAATGAAGAACTTGGATGTTAAGTCGTTTGTTTTTACGTATGTTGAGATTGTATTATTAAGATTTCCTGTATCGATAAAGTTCATCTTTTCTCGTTTAAAATCTATAGGGAAAAACTATCCGCAGTTAAACTTTGATGTCGACGGGCTGTATAACTTTCTGTTTAAGTCGCGAAGGCTGCATCAGCGATGGAGCTGGGGTTAGAAGGGTTATTGCTTCGCATTGCTTGGGTGAGACTGTTCTGGCGCAGGCTTTTAACTCAATGACATCATTTCGTCATAAAGCTCTCTTCTTTGTTCATTTTAAGCCTTAACTAAGGTAACTATCGAACGATCGCTTGATTTTACTCCCAAAATAGTATACTATTTAATCATATTGAGCTTTCGATGCAAGGGGGGATATGAGAGCTTGATGGTGAATAATCAATATAATCAGTATGTTAGATAAAATGTCATATGAAGCACGATTGATTTAAAGCCGCAAAGAAACAATACTCCCCATATAAAATGTAATTAGAGGAAATATAAATGAGAAGACTTCAACAACGCTTTATGGGTAGACCTGCACAACCTACACAACCGACTATTGATAGCATGCAAGCTGAGTTTACAGAACTTGCTGCTTGTTATCATGCTTCTTTGGACGTATGGGTGCACCAATCCCGTTTTTCAGGCGTTGAGGGAGGTGTTTGTAAGGCGCTTGTGGCAAAATGGGTTTCTACGCTTCTTAACGGCGGTCGACACATTGATTTTGGTCGAGCTATTAATCGTGATATAAGAACGGTTGTCGACGCTCAAAGACGTTATTCCACTAACCTAGATAACGCAAACGTTTCTGAAGAAGCTCAAACTAAAAGTCTACTGTTGTCAAATCTAACCTTGCAAGCACACCAACGATCAGCCAGTGGTGCTGCTAGTCAAATACGTCAGGGCTACCTGGATCAATGGAGTCAAATGAGTGATCCTACAGAAGCTCAACAGATGGCTGATATTCAGTGTTTACTTGATCCAGATTATAGACGTCATCGAGATGAAGCGGATCAATACCAAGATCTCACGCAAGGAACCTTTGCATCTAAGCAACAATTAGAAGACAACATCCTTACTTACTCCTGGGGTCGAGATGACTTCCCAAACCACACGATTAAACAGCTTTGCGCAATTAATCTCGCAAATTTCAAAGCTGCTGGACAGCAACTATTAGATAATATTGGTCTCCATAGTCGGTTTTACTTGATGCGGATGTTTACTAAAGATAATAAAGATGGCCACCGACTTGGGATGACGTTCAACCCTGGCGGCACTGAAAGTGTCAGTTATTTTGATCCTAACTCTGCAGTTTTTGATGGATTGTCAAGAGAGCAGTTCCCTGATTTTTTTGCAGAACACATGACTAAGCTTTATGGCGATCATTACTTGAATGGTAAAATAGTTTTTCTGTCAGTTAGTTAAATTAATATTTGGCAAACTTGTCACCGAGAGATGCTATTAAGTATTTGCGAATTAACAATGTCGATTTGTTTTCTTAACCACGCATTCTTGGTGGAGGTATCATTCTGTTGATGCCAAAAAACAGCTATATTAAATGTAGGCATGTCGAAAGGTAGGGGCTGCATGGATAGATTATAATCTTTGGCAAATAACTGCAGCATTTGTTTGGTTAATACAGCAAGGTAGTTGGTTTTTGTTAGCATGTATAAAGCACTCATAAGGTCCGGTAATATAATCGCATTTATTCGTGTGTAGAGAATCGTAATTATGGTCAGTTGGCGCAGGACTATTTGGGGTTAATGTCGGGTCAAGCTGGCGAAGAAGACAAGCCTTTTTTAGATTTATTTATGATTACTCAATGGTTGAAGAGTAAATATTGCGGTTGGTGGACGCGTTCATGGCAAGCATTTAATACCATTCATTCTGGAGTGAAATGTGGGTTAGCGTTAGCCACAACCGGTGTAGCTATAGCAACTTTAGTCTGTGCAAGTTTTGCTGCAGGTCCATATGCACCTGCTGTATTATTAGGTTTAGCGATATTGGGAACTGCCTTTGCTGGGGCAGTGACAACTGGTCTACTAACATACCGAGGTTTTCATGCATGGAATAGCCATAGTGAATATGCTGCTTATAAAAATAGTATAAGGCGATCCAATATTTCTGAGCTTGAAAAAGCGAAAGAAAATGCTTTATTTGATTTAGCTAAAGGAGCAGGCTGGGCAAGAGGTTGGGGTAGTTGGGTGCGCTCTAATATGATGGGTAGTACGTTTGGTGATTATATGGCAGTAAAAACAGCGGATTTTATTATGAGGGCTTTTTCCGAGCGTCAATATACCCATTACAGAATCCATGCGGTATCTATTCTGAAAGTCATTGGCATGAGTTCGCAAGAAGTGAGGGAATTAATGGGTGCCTCTTACTCATAGGGGCTGTATAGCATTGTCAGCCGAGTATCTGTTGATAGAACAGCTTAAGAATACTGCGCAGGCTATTTCCGCCTACTGGCAGCTGACCGTTAGCTTAACACGCACTAAATCACGATCTAGACCTTTATTATTAGAGGTCTTCGCATTAAAACGCGTAAAGTAAAGGTAGGGGGATTTGCCTGTGTACATAAAGTTTTTAACCCCCTCGTTGGATGTATCTGGCCCATCGGCAACGGGTTGGTTTTCGAGTATGCTAATGTAGGATCTACCAACAACGTTTGAACCGATCGCAGATGCTTTCCATGCTGACAGTCCTACTATTTTAAATAGTAGTGTTGGTGTGCTCCAGTGAATCATATCCGAGCTAGTTACATAGACAAATGCATTACTGGTATTACCACTACTGTCTTTATAGTTTGGCATATTGCCAACAGCAATATAGGTTTTAAGTATTGTATTATAAGACCAGGCGGTAATATTAATAAACCCATTCGATGATAATGACGGCAGTGGTGTGCACGTATGCTTTGTGGGGTCTGTTATATTATCCCGGTAGGGGTTTGCTGTGGAGTCAATTGTAAAATTAGACCCATCCCAGCCACGCCACTGGCTTAGATCGCTAACGTCTTTATTCTGATATAAACAAAAACCATTGTTTTGGCCGTCGGAATTTACCGATGATAATGCCAGTACATAATAATTTTTATCGTTTGGATTTTTAATTATATTGGTGGTATGGACAATGCCTTGATGAAAAGTGGGTAAGCCAGCATTTGGGGTGTAGTGATAAGGGCTTGCTATAACAAGCTGTTGACTGCCATCGCTGTCACGCAATACACGCGTAAAAGAGGCACCATTATCGGTTGAAACGGCCGCGATAGAATTTGGGTACCAGCACTTGATTGAGTTTTTACTCGAGCAATATTTACTGTACCATCCCTCCATGTTTTGCCAGGCGCGAAATTCATTATGAACGATTGCATAGATATAGTTGCCAGCAATCCAAGGGGAGTTAAACCAAACATTATTGTAAAACACACGTGGCGGTGCAGGTGGTACATAATGGTTAGGGTTGTTTGGCAAAGGTAATTTATAGCTATTACGATTGGGGTTGCTGGCAAAATTTATTTTGACACACTGGCCCGCGTTATCTTTTTCACGTGTTACGCTGTCAAGTGTAGTCCCAGACCAGGGAAAAAAACCATTGGAGTTGCCGTCCAGTAAAACGGTTTTATTATCTGCGGATAAGTACGCTCTGGCAGGAATATCAGGATAGTCTTTCGAATTACATTGGTCTGTAAGGTAAGTGTAAACAGGCTCTTCAATAACATTGCCTTGACTGTCACGGTTAACTGTCACCGTGCATACTGATTTGCTTGCTAGTGACCAGCATGATATGCCAAGTAGTATGGGTGCTAAGCAAAAACGTAATAATACTCTCATTATCTAGTGCCTTTCGAATGATTAGCTTTAAATGATAGTAACAAATTGACTGGATTATTGCCAATTTGCTCGTTGTCGACATGCCTTGTAACCAATTGATTAATATCACTTTATAAAAGAGAGGGTTGAAAAATCACTAATTTATCGCGCTGACATTTAGCATGGACATTGCTTGGATAATTCAGTCCTATTGTTATCTCATTGCCATGTAAAAATACAAAGATAGAGAAAACAGATATTGAAGGAAATTGTTATGCAATCAAGTGCCGTTAGAGATTTTATATATAACCAAGTTAAATCAAAAGCAGGGGAGACGCCGCTGGGTCGGGGGTTATTTTACTTAGCTGAAACTATTGCCAACACGGTAAACTATGGTATAGGACTGCTGGATAGAGAGATTAATATTAATCATGCTCTTGATGAACTCTATAATATTTCCAGAGGGGCTAATAATGAAAATGATTTGCAGGATGATGATTTTCTCAATGAGATAAATGAATGGGAGGCTAAAAATAAAAATGCGCTGATCTATGATAGTAGACTGATTGAGTGGCTAAATGAGCATCTGATAAGTGATCAGTGGAGTAATGGAAGTAAGAGCCGTTTTTGTTTTTGTGTCGCACAGATATTGATGTTAAGACAAACGCGAGTAGATGCACATGAAGAACTGCTCCGAGATCTAAAAGATACGCAAAAGCAAATGCTGGAACAGGCCTTAAGGAAAATTGCGCAAGCAAAAGAAGAAAAAGAAAGAAGAAATCAGAGTTTAGAAGTTAGAATTGATAGGGCGAGAACGAACCTAGAGGAAAGTCTTAAGTTTACAGAGCAACACTTAGGCATACTTGAAATTGACGAAATGCTGGCGCGCATGGAGTTAGAATCAGCACTGGATGTAGAGATAGATGATTTTAGTGATTTACGCGTTGATGGAGTTGATATTAGTATCTTAGAAGAGAATTACCGTCAAATACAACAGTGGCACATTAATATGCGTCAGGCAAATGGGCTAGCAAAATGGGGGTTGGCGCAGGTTGATATTTTAGATAAGTGCTATTTAGCCATTGCACAACGCGAAGAAATAGTGGCGCGTCTCTTGGAGAAAACCGAACGTTTAAAAAAGAACTCCGAAATTTTTCTAAAAAAAGCTACAGCGTTACGGCATCAGGAACAAGGTAAGGATGCCTTTATCACAACAGGGATGTTAATGTTCGTAGGCGGTGTAGCCGTCGCCGCAACGGTGGGTGCTATCGGCACAGTTGGCACCATTGCCGGATGGATCCCTTTTGTAGGTGGTGCGTTGCAGTCAGTGACCAATGGATTAAACTTGGTGGTTCTCATGGGATCTCTCGGTGGCTTGTCGTACTCAATGTATCACTATAACTGGGGCTACCTGCAAGATATAAAAAGAGTGGTGTACCATAAAGTGGGTAAGCTAGTGGAAAGCGCTCCTGGCGGCAGTTATCTAGCAAAAGGTGCGCATATTGTTTGGAATGGCATATCCACTGCTGCTGCATACCTGATGAAAAATGGATTTCAATGCAGCGTGCATGCATACCATTATATTTTGGAAGTTGTTGAAAGCGATGCGCGTGCTCGTGTGCAAGAGGAGATGAGGGCTAAAGGATTACATCAGCACAGTGAAGTGCAAGGCCTGCAACAGCAGATTACAGCACTGCAGCAAGAGGTGCAATCATTAAGAGAGAAGAGCTCGTGGCAGGAAAACCTGATAGAAAAATTTCATACGCAAATGAATTACAGTGCCATTGGTGTAGCTAAAAAATAAAAAGTTAGTCGTAATCTGGGGGTTGACAGCATTTGCTGTCATTCACCCCTGATAGGTTTTGCGTCCATTTAACTACGAAAAAAGTTAATATCCATAGTATCAATATCTTTATACACAACATGAATCAAACGGCATATAAAAGAATAGAAATTGGCATAGCTTGTCGAAGGGTGTCCTTCAAAGCGAAAAATCCCATAATTAGAATCAAAGAACTCAATGCAGCCCGTGTTATTAGCCAAGCCTTTAGTATATAGTGCAGTGACATGCCCGCCACCCGATTTAAAATGAAATCCTATGGTGGTAAAAGACTCGTGTGTTTTGTGCCTGCTTAGCTGATTGAGAAAAATTGCTTCTTCAATGTAATTACCAATTTCTTTAACGGCAGCAACGGTCAGCTTATTGGCAGTATACGATCTATCTTTCATGCTAAAGCTATGCATTGCTTTGCTAGCAATCCGTTTTACTGTTCGACCCTTGCGAGCTGCTTTAGTGATTTTATGTTCCATCAATTGGTTTTTAAGTATTTTGCCAGCCGTTAAGGTCATCGCTTCGCTAGGTGCATCATTGATATGTTTATAGTTTGAAAATATTTTTGCTAAAACCCTGCTGTAGGGTGATTTTATGGAATAGGTGCTGCCAAACAACGATTTTGTTGCTGCTGGTAATGTATATTTGCCAACACTATGTAATTCAGTGTTAGGCTCGATCGTATTTAATTGCGCTGCAAAGGTTGCCTCATTCGGCCCAAGCTTACCACGGTAGTCGGCAACGTTATACATCGCACCACGAGCAATCGGATAAAATTGCCGTTTCATCCATGTATTTAATTTTTCATTACGTCCATCAAACTCATCATATTTAAGTGGATTGCTGGCATCGACTTCTGGTGTATCGGAATATAACCACGTCGCAAAATCTCTAAAGGTGCCACCTTCAAATTTATTGCGTAAATACATTAATGAGTAGGCAAAGCACTGCCCGCTGTTTGAGTATTTATAAGTGGTAGCAATTTTTGATGTCATGCTACCTTCAGATCCTTGTGAATATCCTAATAACATTGATCCGTGCGCATCCTCTGCAAACCCCTTAATAATTCCTATATTTTTAACGATAACTTGCTTTGTCGCGTATCGTTTTAAGTATGCACGTTGTAACAAACCGCCGGGGTCTAGTGAAGTGCTAATTTTTGGTAAGGGTTTTGGTGGCTCTATTCCTAGAATTGACAGTGAATCTGAAGTTGTGCTTATAGGTGTAGAGCCTAGTGACAACAAGTCACTAGTTGATTTTGATCGACGCATTTGTAACTCCCACTCAACTGAGTAGTTGAGTTTTTTGGCTTAACTTATCTCATTGTATAAAAAGTGGACGATATAGTCAAATAAGGCAACCCTAAGATGATGTCTGCCTCAAGCGCGAAGATAATGAAAACTTATCAAAGGTACCGCGAATAGCATGACTTATCGAGATTAATAACAGCGCGTGATGGTCAAGTGGTTGCTGGTGATGAAGGCGCAATCGCGGCATTAAATGGCAGCACACGCTATTATGCATATTATGATAGATGTTAGGTGGCTGGGAAAAAGTAAAATTCATAATACTGAGTTGCCTGATTGTATTGCCGTGTTAATTAAAAAATACGCTGGTGGTTTTGGTATTCCGACTGATCAGATTGATTAATACCTTGCCCAGTACCCGGTATCCACCAGGTTGATCTCTATACTCGCATTGGTTTGGGTATTGACCCCAGTCTATTATTTTCTTTAATCAAGCTGGCGAATGTTAGGATTTGTTGAGCATGGCAAAGGTATGCAGTTTATGCGCGGTTGAGTATTGCTACTTATTTTATTGTCTTTTTACAATAGGTGTTATGCGCATTTGTTTTATTTTTTTATTAAAATGCCAGTTATTATTGTATTTTATCCACAAGATTTAAGTATTCCTTAAGGTTTGTGTGGCACCATTCCATTTAAGTTTTTCTTAATGATGGTTTGGTGTTATGAAACAGTTCTTGCTTGCTCTCTGTTTATTTATCTCTTTAGGTACGGGAGACATAGTCTTGGCGCAAAGCTGCCAACCAATTATCACTGTAATAAGGCATGGAGAGAAGATCGATAGTCCCTATACGTTAACGCCTGCTGGTCGTGCTCATGCAGCAGCATATGCTACTCTCTTAGGGCAGTTAACGAGCTTGATAAGTAGTAACCGTAAAGCTCAAGGCTTATCGCCGATATGCCCTTTTTCTTATGTAATGGTTCCTACCAATTATAAAAGTGGTAGTATTGACAAGGGTTCTCACTCTTATTTTACAGCGCAAGAAATGCAGCAGCACGGCGCAGCTGTTTCTATAGATAACCCCATACCCAATTACTCGCAGTTAAGCAAAGAACAATTGCGTGATCAATTTTATCAAGTTTTAAAATCACACCCGGGGCAATCAATTCTAGTTATTCTTGCTCATGGAAACTCTAGCATGCATGACCTAACGCAAAAGCTAAATGAAGATACTAATATTGCTAGAGATGATGCTGCAAGTAACAATGATACGTCCAGTAACTTCGCTGCTTTTCATGTGTTTTATCCTGATGTAAATTTCGACCATAATAATAAGCTAAATTACCAGTTTTATCTGCAAATGTTTAAGTTGCAAGTTGATGGGCAGGTTGAGTTTGTCTATCCCAGTAAATCAAATGGGATTAGTGGTGATGGATCTGACAAGGGGATACATTCGCTAGACTATTATATTAAGGCAAATGATCCCAGCAATCCGACGGATCAAAATGACTTAGGTCATCCAGGTATTATGCAGACAGAGGTATGTTCAACCAATAACGATAAGCATCATACTATCAATTCTGGTCAGTGCTATTCTGGTTAATAAGCTGACCAAATCAAAGCAGCGCATTGGAGCATCGAACGCTATCATCGTGCAATAAAGCAAGTTTGCAGCATTTTACTGGATTGTTGTCAATGCGTAAGTCCTAGTGAATATGAAAAGCTTACATTAAAAGAAGAACGGGCTGCTTAGCACGTTTCGTGTTAGACTAACTAGTAATGGAAGCAAAACGTATCTTACTTATCGATGATGAAAGAAACATCCGCACCTTGTTTAAGCGATTCTTAAACAGGCACGGTTATATTGTTGAGCTCGCTAAAGATGGTAAAAGCGGCCTGGCATTGGTAAAGAAAACAAAATTTGACCTGATATTGCTGGATCTAATGCTGCCTGACTCATTTGGTGCCGATCTTTGTAAATCAGTACGTGCGATGACCACTACGCCGATATTAATTTTAACCGCCTCAAATTCAGACTTACACTATATAAGAAGCCTTGAATCAGGTGCCGATGATTTTGTGGTAAAGTCTTCTAATACCAAGGTTATTCTTGCCAAAATAAAAGCTATTTTGCGCAGAGTGTTAACGCAAAAAGGGGAATTGCTTGTTGAAAATGTTGACTTTGAAAATGCTGTTTTTGCTGATTGGGTATTTAAACCAAAAGAAAATACCTTAATAACACCAGACCACACCAATATTTACTTAACCGATCACGAAAATAAACTGCTCACTTTTTTTGTTCGTTCAGAAAATGAGATTATCGCGCGCGAAACCATTGCTGAGTGGTTAGGCTTGGATACGAGCAAAAACATTATCGGTACGGTTGATACCTTGGTTTGCCGTTTTCGCAAAAAAGTAAAGTATAAACAAGATGCCAAAGATTTTATTGAAACCGTACGCGGTAAGGGTTATCGCATGTCAGTAAAGGTTGAACATGAAAACTAAACAGAAGTCACTGCGTACTTTAAAATTTATTCGACTGGGTATTCTATTAATTGCTGTTTTATTAATAACGGTATTGGTCTTTTCAACCTATTATTTTTTTGAAAACGCTCGTCAATTAACAAATTTAAAGCTGGCCAATCAAACTGCCCGCATTACTCGTGGCTTATTATTAGCAGATAAATATGGCTACCTTAGGGATACACTTAGAAATACGAAACTGCTAGGTAAAAATGAAGATTTTGTAATTACTCTGCAAGATAACAATAACCCCAATGCCATTCAAATTAAATCAGATCCAGAAATTGACCTTAGCGAGGTGAAAAAAATATTAGAATCAATTAAGCAAGATGAGAAACTGCTTGTATCACTCTATCTACCAAAGGCAAAAAAATGGGCGATCATCTATAATGAAGCTGGTATTATTTTTACTCGTCCCAATATTGTATTGCGCATGGTAACGACTGTTATTATTCCAACCATTATTGCTATCATTTTGGTGTATTTATTATTTTTAAGCTTTAAACAGATTTTTATACGTTTGCTAACAAGAAAAGTAACTGTTGAGGAGCCTGTCAAGACATCTGATGATATAACCCCCTTTAGAAATTTAGAAGATGAAATACAAAAATTAAAAAATAAAATAAAAGACGCTATTAATGAAAAAACATTAATGCTGCTTGCTTTATCACATGATATCAACACGCCGATTATGAAGCTAAGGCTATATGCTGATGAGCTTAGAGATAAAGAGATGCAATACAATATTGTCCGTGAGCTTGATTATTTAACCAATGTCACAGAGTCTTCAATGGCTATTGGTGATGAAAGTAAGGTAAAAAAATGCAAAGTGGATGTCGCTAGTATGTTGGCTTATTTAAAAGAGTCTCAATATCAAAGTGAAGATGATGTTGTATTCTACTTCCCTGACACGCCTTTTTGTATTGAAGGTATGCCGGAGCTAATCAAACGCGCAGTTATTAATTTAGTTGAAAATTCTTTAAAATATGCAGAAAAAGTAGAGGTTAAGCTGGTAATGGATAAAAAACTTGTTGAGATAGTCGTCGAGGATAATGGCCCTGGTCTACCAGAAGAAGAAATAGAAAGATTGCTAAAACCCTTTCAACAACTGAATGATACGTCTTCAGGCAGCGGCTTAGGGTTAGCCATTGTTAATAAAATTATGTTGCTGCACGGTGGAAGCTTACACCTCGCTAATAGAAAGCCCACTGGGATGCAAGCCAGGCTGCGTTTTACATGAGTTTATTCATAGGTGATTTAAAACCTGTAGGGGCACAGCATGCTGTGCCTGTTTGGGTGTGAGTGGTTGTAAATTGCCAGTGACAGGGAGATCATACAGCACATTCGGAACACCCGATTGCTAAACGGCTTGAGTGTGGTGCTATACTTTTTTTTCAAGCATGGCACGATGAAATCCATAACAGATATTAATATACCTTTATCTACGCGGTAGGGCTAGCTGGTCACGCAGCTCTCTTTCAAACTTAAGTCGTAAGCGGTCTTTCGCTTGTGAGCGAGAATACTTAGAGTATGCATATATGCCTGCACCAACAAGAACAGCGATACCAGCAATAGCCCAGCCAACAATAGGTACAGCTAATGAGACCCCAGCCGTTGCCATTGCGCCGACGCTTAATGATGCTGCTAAGCCTGAAGCAATGGCCGCAGAATCCGCTGCCGAAATCGTTAAATATAAACATAAACCAAACGTGTATCCAGAGCTTAAGATGCCGGTAGCAGCATTTGCCATGCCTTGCATATGTTTTGTTTGCAAAGTATCAACGCCTTGTTGTAATGCATCTTTGTTTTGTTTTTCATTTTCATGGGTAAGAAAATCTTTAAGAAAATTTAAGCGGTCTTCCACGGAACTCATCTCGCTATACTCGTAAGCGGATTTACCGAAATCAATGCAGCTTAATACTAAGCCGACAAATGCTGCTGCGCCAGTACAGCCGCCTGAGGCACGGTCTGAATTCATCATGGTGCCGAAGTTTGATCCTACGAAGGTTAAGACCTTATGGCCAGCGCGTAATCCTGATTCAGCTTTTTTCCAGTGGCTTTCTTCGCAAAAAAGACCGTGTAAATCGCTGAGGCAAGTGGTGATGCCTATAAGTGATCCAATACGACTTGCTGTGTGAAAATCAGCTGAAGAATCTTTAAAAGCAATTTCCTTCGCATTGCCCGTGCCATCTTTAATGGCGCCATGCTCATTAGATCCAGCACCGCGAATTAAATCACCATCTGCTTTAAAGGTTGAGCCACTACCACCGCGCTCAGTAAGAAAGGGGTTGCTAACACCAAAAGCCTCGCACATCGGTATACCAGCAAGATAACCAGGATAATCCGCTATGGATCCTGTTGCTCCTGGCTCGATGCCTTGGTTAAATGCTGCTTCTGCTGCAGCCGCGAAATCAGCCATGCCATAACCTTCATGCGCAAATTTTTCTGGTGGCTTTGCAAGGCGACCGTTATTTTTAAAAAAGGTATCTTTCCATTCTAGTAATTCTTCGACAGTCATATTGTCTTGAATAAAACGTACAGCGCCGATTGCGCGCTCGTGTTTGGCGATGGCTTCTTCTCGTGCTGTTCTAGCTTCAGCTAATGCCTCCCGGGTGTTTTTACGTGCCATCATGCCCCTAAAGCCTGCTTGGATTTTTGTTGCTGCAGTTTCTTGTCTTTCGTTGCGTAAAGCCTCAGCTTGTTGTTTTGCAAGAAAAGCGCGGCCTAGGGTTTGAATTTTAGTTGCAGCAGCGTTTCTTTCAGTTTGCAAAGTTTGAGCTTGTTGTCTAGCAAGAAAGCCGCGACCTATAGCCTGAATTTTGCTGATCGCATTATGTTTTAAGGTGTCGATATCAGTAGGTGTGTTTGTTGCTGCGGTTGTATTCTGTGGGGCTTTAATTTTAGCACGATCTTGAGCAGAATGAGCTTTCCATACTTCTCGTCGACGGCGTATTATAGCGTCTTTGTCAGTGGTGTTAATGTTATTTCTCATAGGTCGGGAAGTCGTTGGTCTCATTGTATTGCCTCGCTATTACTGAATTTCGAATATGTATACAGTGTAGGTCAGTAATGTATTGCAACTATTAGAACAATGTACCTTAAATGTATCCATCTGCAAATATTGCCTTGGTGACAGGGCAATGCTATAACGCTTTGTTTATAAAAGAAAATATCGACTATCTTTTGAAGAATTGTTGATACATTTCAAGAATATTTGCGATACACTTTCTTGGCATTCTATACGTGTACACAGAAACATACAGCAAGGTGGAGACTAACAATGCAAGGCACAAGAAGGTTTATTAAGGGTCCAGCAACACTATATAAATGCAGTTTAGGCTGTGTTAGTAATTACTACACCGGTTACGGTCGTTGTTTTGAGTGTAGTACAGGAACGGATGTGCAATGCATTGGTTCTATCGCCCCAGGCAAAAGTAGACAAATCGGTCCTCCTGAGTCAATAGCGCGCGGTGGCGGAAATTTTGAAAGACCTGCGTACGTTAAGCGTGAAACTGAGCGTTTACAAAAGGTCGCTGTAGAAACAAAAAGAAAGGAACAAGCTCGTCGAGAGTTTATTAATAAATGCAATCGCGAAGAAAATTACGTAATATGCGAAGGTTGTAATAGAAAAAAATACCCTGACTATGCCGGTCAATCAGCCACTAGCCTTCATAATAAAAAATCTAGATGTACGTATTATAGATCTTGCTCGGTGAATGTTTATAAGCACCCGCGCCTAAAACGACAAGATCTAGAACAAGAACGCAAACAAGCAGAAAGAAGGAATAGGGAAAGGTTAATAAAGCAGGCTGTTGATGCAAAAATTGCGAGTTTAAGGCAAATTGGTGTTAAGACCGATGAGGAATATGAAATTTTCACTACCATACAAACGCTTTTTTATGCGGTATGTGGTAAAAAACGATTGGTCAATGGTGCAGAAGATAAGAAATATATCGAAGATATGCAAGTGGCACGGATGTTTTGTTGGGCTATTGTTGGTAATAAAGATGACCGCAGCGGTAGTCCAACTCCGGAAGATATTGACTGGGCTTGTCAGAAATTTAGAGAGCTGGGCGTGCTGGGAGTGTATGGTTTTCTCTCAGGGAAAGCAGCTTAGATAAGTAATGAAAGAGTGAAAGGTTTGGGTAATAATGCAATGAGTTAAGCTTATTACCCTGTTTTATCTGGTGTCCTACATGCACAGTTCTACTTGGCGCTATTTGTTGTCAGTCCAGCACAAGCATCTTGCTTCTTGTCATCGCTCAGATTTCCTGTTGGAGAATTAAATAGTGAAAAATTATTTGCGCCTAGCTTCGGGTAAAGAGAAGGTGGAATTAAACTTTGTAGAAACGCTTGTTTTTGGCTTATATTCATCTTTTCCCATTTATAGTAGGGAATAGAAATTAAAATTACTGGCTCAGCAGCAAAGGGGGTTGCGTGTATAAACGCATTTAGCGCTTGTGTTTTAAGTGAACAAATAGGTTCGCCAGCAAAACCCTTTGCATAAATAAAATGAGGAGGGCCATCAAATTGAAAAATAATGCTTGGCTTTCCTTTCTTAGGTGATAGTAATAAGCCATCAACAATAAGGGTGTTATAGACTGCCTCTTCTTGGAGGTTTGGAAAAGTACGTTTGATAAAGTGCATGGCTCTTTTCTGTGAAGAGGATGTGTGGGGATCAAAAGACTTATGATTATTTAATGTTTGTTGCCAAGATCTTAATGTCTTTCTATTAATAACGTTAATTGAATGCTTATTTTGTAGGTAACAGCAAGCCATATAATATTGGTGTAATAGGGTGGTATCAGCTGGTTGCTTGCCTGCATTTATCAATTCTAAAAACCTAGTTATATCGTCTATGTCTAAGCCAGGAATTTCTCCGTAATATACATCTATTAATAATAAATTATAACTAAGACTCGCCAGATCTTCCTCTGATAATAAGTGTATTTTTTTTTTTATATTTGTTAATAGTATTCTTATGCAGTTGGCATCTATATCTTCGTATCCATCTAGCATACGTCGGCTTGCAAGTAAAAGTTGTTGCTGATCTTTTAGTGACAGACTTTCTATTTCTAAAGTGTTATACAGTGATAATACCGGCTTGATTAGCGCAGCGTTTGCTTTCCAAGGAAACTTAACAATCGCATTTAAAATAATAATGGTCTGTCGAGATGATAATTGGTGTCCCAGATTTTCCAGTAATGCCATTACCATCTCTATCGAAGTGCGATAGTTTTCCAAAAAGCGCGGGGCGGAATAACAATCTTTAGCTAAATTACCTAGGTAATGAAATGCGGTTACCAGCTGAGAAACGCTAGCTTGTTCATAATTATTTTCCATCCAGGCTAATACACGTTGAAATTTTTGCCGTGCAGGCGTGTGTTTGAGTGCTATAAGTTCTGCTAAGGATTCTTGCGATTGACCACTTGATGGTATGGGGGCCATTGACTGGGTGTATGATTTGGCATTGTGTAGCCAAAGTTGTAGCTTTTCTTTATCTTCTTTAAGCTCATCTAACTCTGAAAACTTTTGCGTTAATTCAGGGTCGGTGCTATGCCTTAATGAGGCTAATTTTGCTTTAGTTTCTGATAGGGTATCTAGCTTATCAGTAATTTTATGCTCATGGCCAGCTTTATCAGATTGCTTGGACTCTTCAGCTGTCGAGCTATCTGCCACTGTATCAATTTGCGCTACAGACGGTAAATCCTTACCGTCATCTGTTGGTGATGTTGCTTGTGTTAATAGGGAAAACGCGACGAGTAAAGCATTATATTTTGCTGGCTCAAATCCTAATGTATCAGCTAGCTTATAATAATTAAATGCTTTATTCAGATCGACCACAGTGCCAACGCCAAAGTTATAACACATCGCATAAGTGTAAGCAGCGGTAGCACTTTCCTGTGGGTTTAGTGCAAATAACAGTTTTGTTATTTTGGTGTTAATTAATGCTTTCTCTGGCGCTGTAGTTTTGTCATCTAAATACCATCTGACATAAAACTGCGTAAAGGTAGCAGGGAAGTCATCCATTTGCTCATATTGACTATTGTCTAGCTGCAAATATTTTCTTAATTGTTCATCTTGTTCTTTAGATAAAGGATAGGTGAAAGACGCAAACCGTTGCGGTAAGGTCAGAACTAAACTTCCTGTTGAATTTAAGTGGCGTTCAAGGCGAATTAACTGGTGGGTTTTCTCATCAAAGGCGAGTGCATAGACGGGCAGGTTTGCTTGATGCTTTGCTTTATTATCACCAGAGATCGCCTTTTGAAATGATGTTGTCGAAGAATAAAATAATATGCCAAAGTTATTAAGGGATTGATGCAGTTCAAGATAAAGTTGCTCGGATCTTTTAAATTTTCCTTTTTTATAATAAATATTAGCAAGATTTTTTAATGCGGGTCGATGGTTGTTTTCGACAGCCATCCGGTAATAATGCAGTGCTTGTTTAAGGTTAACCGGCCCATTGATACCATGTTGATAATTATAAGCAAGGTTGTGCTGTGCTACGGCAAGCCCCTTAGGATTTTCAGCTGCTGAAAGATAATAGTCATTGGGATTTTCATAACCGGGATCTATCTCTTGATAATTTTCATAAATTAGTGCAATTTGTGCGTTGGCCATTTTGAAGTTGCCATGCACGTCTTCCATATGTTTATCATACGCATCTTTACCCCACATCTTGATGTATTTATCTTTAATATTGCTTTTATGCCAAGCTAAACAAGCTTGATGTTCTCGTAAATAGGCTTTATTGCAAGCTAATGCTTCTTGCACACCTTTATCATCGTAGTTAAAATTAAGGTACATTGCTGCTTCGCGTAAATAAGCTTCAGCATTTCCAAGTTTTTTTAATCTTTGGATGTAGCCATAAGCTCGATCGTAGCGGCGCTCTAAAACCATTTTATCGTATAAATAAAGTAGAGTGGTGTGAGCAAATATCAATGCTTCTTTGTTCTCTGCACAGATCTCATAGGCAATAATATGGTGTTCTACGGCTTTTTCAAATCGATTGTTGCTGTAATACATATTAGCAATAACTAGATGTATTTGAGAGGGAATGTTAGTGGTGTTTGATTGTCGTTTTAGTATCTCCTGGAGTTGGCTATTGTTGTTGAAGACTTCTAGCGCTTTAAGAAAATACTCTTCAGCCTTAGCAAGCTTGCCTTTGCTTCTCATCTCGTCTGCAAGCTTGGACCATAGGTTGTATTTAGCAACAATAATATCTGACGATGGCTGTTGGTGTATTGTTGCACCATGCTTAGCAGGTCTCTTCTTTTTCTTTTCGTGCTTATTCTGGTTTCTCATCTGTTTGTCCTAGTTGTTTATTTCTTGAGAAAAGGCATATTGCAGTCTCATCAGCTTTTATCTATTTTTCAGGTGATAATATCGCTCAATATAGCGAAGTTAGATTAAGTGAGTATTAAAGGAGCATTTTTAGTTTGTTATAACTTTTTTGGGCAACAGCGCGATGCAGGTTATTTGATTTAATTTGTGCTGATAAGTAGGTTTTGCTACATTATACTTATATTCAATATCTTATTATGGAGGTGCATGGATGTGCCATAGTTTGAAGCTACTATTACCTGTTATTTTTGCAGGTGCGGGTTTAACAGCTTGTACAAATGGGCGTATTATCCAAAAGCCAATACAGTTTGGTCAGCAGCGCATTAAGCTGACGCGTCAGTATAGAAAGCAGCATTATGGGATTGATTCATCGAGCATACGCATTCAGCCTAAAATGATTGTTTTGCATGCCACAGAAACAAAGAATTGGATACCAGCGTATAACACCTTCTATCCAGCAAGTTTCCCTGTGCATGATCGGCCCTATTTAAAGCGTTATGGCGCTTTAAACGTCTCTGTGCCTTACTTGGTTGCTCGCAACGGTACTATTTACCAACTGATGCCAGATGATTGGATGGCGCGTCATGTTATTGGTTTAAATTATATCGCGATTGGTATTGAGAATGCGGGTATGCAGTCAGGTAAATATCAGTTAACGCAAGCGCAGGTTAACTCAGATGTGTATTTGATAAGAATGTTGAAGAAAAAGTATCCTGGTATTCAATATCTAATTGGTCATTACGAATATGGACGTTTTCGTCATACTTCTTTATGGAAAGAAAAAGTAAAAGGCTATTTTACCTATAAACAAGATCCCGGGAAAAAATTTATGCGTGCTGTTCGTGCAAAGGTTAAAGACCTACATTTAAAATCCTAAGGGTGAAGGTTTTAGTTTGCTAATTTGATTAATATATAATTAAGGACAATGCTATGTTACCACCGCTTAAAGATATTGCTAAAGTTGTATTCGCTTGTGCTGTTGCTGCTGCATCACTAGGAGTCTCATCTGTAAATGCTTGCACAGGAATCACCTTAAAAGCTGGTGATCAGTCAGTGGTGCATGCGCGTACTTTGGAGTTTGCACAAAATATTCATTCAAAGTTGGTGGTAATTCCTAGGGGTTGGTCTTTTGTGGGCACCACGCCTTCCGGATCAAATGGGATGCGTTGGCAGGCTAAATATGCCATGACAGGGATGAATGTTTTTAATTACCCGCTTATCATTGATGGAATTAATGAAAAAGGCTTGGCCGTTGGCTTATTTTATTTTCCGGATTATGCAAGCTATCAGGCAGATGATCAAGCGCAAAAGAACAAGGAGATGGCGCCGTGGGAGCTTGGCACTTTTCTTTTAAGTCAGTGTCAAAGCATTGAAGAGGTTAAGCAGGCACTAAAAGGAGTGCGTGTCGTTCCTGTTATTTTTAAGCAGTTTAATATTGTCTTGCCAGTTCATTATATTGTGACAGACTCGTCTGGTAAGAGTGTCGTAATTGAATATGAAAATCATCAGCTGCATGTTTATGATAATCCTATTGGTATTCTTACTAACTCGCCAACTTTTCCCTGGATGATAACCAATCTAAGTAATTATACCAATATGTCAGTATTAAATGTTCCCCCTATTGATTTAGCAGGAATGAAAATTAATAGTTTTGGCCAAGGCGCTGGACTTTTAGGATTGCCAGGTAACTTCTCGCCACCCTCTAGATTTGTTCGCGCCACTGTTTTTACGCAAGCTGCTCTTCCGGTTAAAACCGGCAAAGAGGCTGTGTTGCAAGCGTTTCATTTATTAAATCAATTTGACCTTCCTGTTGGTGCCATTCGCAGTGTCAGTCAAGGAAAGACTGAGTTCGACTATACCTTATGGACGAGTGCTGCTGACTTAAAAGCTAAACGTTATTATTTTAAGACCTATACCGATCAAGATATTAGAATGGTTGATTTAACAAAAATAAACCCCAAGCAAAGAAAGCTTATGTGGTTGCCAATCGACAACCCGCAAACGATCACTGAAGTAAATATGCAGATGAAAGTGGGTGATATTGAAAAGTAGTTATACTGTCTTTGTACCCTTGTTTTTTCGTTTGCATAGTAACACTAGCTCGTGTTTTTAGTGATTGAGTTGTGCTCTTGTCTATTTGCCCACCTTAGATCGATATATGGTTTAATATTTAGACCTATATATAAATAAAGTGGATTAAATAGCGAAAATTAACTCTCCTCCCGGCCTTTATTCGCTGATATGATTTTTGTATGTTTAAAGAGAGGTAAGTGAGGAAGAATAGATGCGTCAGCAATCTCAATATGAAAATGAAAGTAAATTTACACCTGTTTCACAAACAATGGAATGCGGTATAAGTAAATCAAATGAAATTAGTGCGTGGCTATTGAAAGTTCGCACCCACTTTTATAGGCATGGTAGTAGGTCGATTAGACCCCTTAGAATAGCGTCTCCTAGAAAAGAAATTAATGTTGCTGGACAAGACGTGGTATTACAGCTTAGAGACATGGACAAGGTTCCCATGTCAGAATTGATGGATTTGTTTAATGATGCGGACAGATTGCTGTCCGATTTCAGTGTGGGTCGTTTATTACCGTACCAATTAAATATTAATCTTGGCAAAGCTATTATAGATTGTCTTGAAAAGACTGGTAGTAAAGGTGGTCTTAGAGAAGTGTTAACGAATGCTTTAAACTATATGCTTGAAGATCGGAATTTTTCTGGGTGCTTGTATACTAAAGATAACTATAAACATAACTTAAATAGGTTAAAAAAAAGAGTAGCATTTATATATCAGAATAAAGAAATTCATGATATGCAGGTTGCAATTTATCAGCAACAGTATTCACGTGAGCTGCCGGATAAAGTCGCTGAGCTTCAGAAAAAAAATCTTGCGCTTAAACCTATGCTAGATAGTTTAAAGCAAGATAAGGCGGATTTGGATCGTGATATTAGCAAGTGTAAAAATACGTTAGGTCGGCACCGTGAAGCTACCACATTGCTGTTATTAGGTAAGGAACTAAGTGATGAACAAATGACAGATATTCGTGAAAACTTTATCGAGACTGTTTCTAAATATAATGAATGTAATAAAATAATGGTAGTTGTTGAAAGTGAGTTGAGCGCTTGTGAAAAAGAAGTTGATGGTATTGATGAAGATATTGAGTACCTAAGAGGTAGGATGATAGCTTATCGTCGACGAGCTGAGTTAGTATTTAATGGTGGTAATGGTAATGGTAATGGTAATGGTAAAAAAAGCTTATCACTAAAATCATCAATGAAAAATTTGCTGTTTAGTAAGGTTGGGGCAACCACATTAGAAATAAAACAACAGCCAGAGAGTTGCCAAGGGATTGAGCTAAATTAGGATTTATTTGCTTTAGCTGGTTTAAAAGTATACTATATGTAGCAGAAAGTGATCAGAATAATTTGATCTCAATCGATTCAGTCTATTATATATGCATTTTTTAACTTGTGCTGCGAGGTTTGCAATGGGTTTTAAAAAAGTTATTTGTTCTGTGTTAATAACTGTTACCCCATTAATCTGTAGTAATCTGCTAGCAGCTACAAGCGATTCATGTTGTAATAGGAGAAACCCCACGTGCCTGTTGAAACCTGAGTTCTCTTAGATACCAAGCCAGATCTTTTTTACGCGGCGGGCGCTACGAATCGGCGAGCGCAGCGTATTGTTAGTGGTTTTAAAATCCTTATTCTTCCGTTGCGGCCGTCATTTCGTAGCGCCCGCCGCGTAACAAAAGGCTGCGGCAGGGAGTTAATTTCATCTCAAGCGATTCATGCGGCTAGACTCCTACAGTTCCTGAGCTCTAATATCAAGCTGCAGGGTGAGCTGCTAAGATAATGTACTCGGAGAGTTTAATTAAGTGGGTGCTTTTTTGGGTTGGCATAGAGTGGTATGACAACTATCCGTATTAATACCTTCTGCAATTAATGATTTATTAGAAGCCGTAGAGCTATTGTTATGCTGAAAGAGACAGAGTTTTGATAGCTTTTTCTTCGCCTCTAACTTTTTATCTGTTTTATCAAAATCAAGATCGTTATTTTCATCGCCGCTAGTACTTTCATCATCGCTAGTGTTGCTAGATGTATCGGAAGCGGTATTGTAAATCGAAATACTGTCCCGAAAATTATTTAGGTATTCCTTATCAAGTTCTTGTGATATGTCCGACATTGATTTCCGATGACCGTCTGCATTTTTATATTCTTTATGATTCTCGTGGTTAGAATCATCATATAATTCCTGTGGTGTTTTTTTCATAAAAAATCCTTCTAGTATATTTTTACAATGATTATCCTCATTGCTAGCAATTCAAATGGCAAACGATGAAATTTCATCGTAATATAAAGTGCCACTGCTATTATGCATTCCTAGTGTTAAATTAGAATTAAAGTTTCGTAAAAACTATGCAAATCACGGTAAAATATTTTCTTGAATCGCTTAACTAACTATTAAATATGAAAAAATAATATCATTTATGGCGATTGTGCTGTAGGATCGCTTCCCTTATTAATAATGCTTATTTGTATAGAACTAAATTAAAGGGGTGTAAAGAATGACGCTGTATAAACAGTTGATGAATGAAGCGATTAATTATATGGACATACAAGAGCAAGCAGCGAAGGAATTAGCTTTATGGATGAAGAGAAAGAGCGACAAGTGTAATCAGTTGGCTGTAAGACTTAGTGGTATTCACCAGATGTATTTTGCGATAGCTGTTACCAATGCACACCGCAAATACGTAAATTGCATTGAAAAAATTTTTATTAAAGAAAGTGCCGCCATTATTGCTGAATTTATGGCGCTCGCGCAAGACGCAGCTTGTGGTGAGGAAAAAGTGATGGAAAGAGCCGCTAAATACCTTGGTGATGAGCGTCAGCGCGTAACGGGGCTTATAAAAGCATTCAAGAGACAAAGGACAGTATTAATGAAAGAGTCCAAACCGTCAAGCGCGGATTTGGCTCAGTTAGCTGATAGTAAAATTGATGATGTTATGATAGTGGAGGTGCTAAAATCAGAAGTTTATGCGGATCAAGAAATTCTTGATGACATTAGTAATAGACTTGAAAAGCGTCAGGAGATTAAAGACTTCCTTTTGTCGGCGTCAGAGGAGGATGTTAAGCAGTATTTGCAAAAGCATACATTGTCAATATGCTCTATGTATTCTTCCCCCCTAATGGTATTTGGTAAATCTAACGTTCATAATGTTGGTAAGATGAAGACCATAGTTGAAAATGACGGGGTATGTTGTAGCCTGGTCTAATTCAAATACTCGTTCTGAGCGACTTTTAACTGCTGTATAAGGCCTTGTTAGGGCGGGTTCCATGCAGTGCTGATAGGATATCAACGCTGTCAATAGGTCCCCGATATACTGTGGTTTGGTCACAGCCTCCAGCCAATATTGCACCCTGCAAAATGATCAAATAATAACCGATAGTTTCCTAGCGAATATACCCATTTTAAACTTACAAGGCATAAAGCATTCAACAGAGCCTTAATATTTTGTTAATGTTTGCAGAATTGGTGAATCGATATGCTGTTAAATAGGAGGGATTATGTATATATCGTGAGGGTTAGTTATGAAAGGGTTGATGGGTTTGGTGTCGCTTGTGTTGGGTGTATTCACTATTATGGTTAATGGTACAGCTTGTGCTTATAGTGACTTGCAGTTTCGTATTGAAAATGATTCAAATAGCAATCCTATTGTTGTTACAAAAGGGGATTTTTATTCTGGTAATTTCTATGTCAAACATAAGTCAGTGATCTTGCCTAAGCTTGCTTTTAAACATAATTCAGATTTATTTTCAGCATCCCACTCTAATACATATACTGAAGGTGAATTTAAAATAAATTCATCAAATCAGCCTAATGATTATTGTCTTATAAAAGTAAGAAGCAGCTTCCTGGTTACTCCTTCTTATTATGCGCACCTTGAGCATAATGGCCAATATATTAACTGTGATATTAAAAAAGTTGATGATGGTCCGTGGTTTAATATATTTGTAACAGATAAGGCGCCTGTGCCTGCTGTTGGGAAGTTGGTAAAAGTTGATGCACGGCCTATTATAACGGCTACTACTGAGAGTTCAGCAAATGGAAATCCAATTTATCATAAGGATTATCGGCTAACGATAACCTCTGGAACACTGCCTGGAGTTTCCTTTTTTGATTATGATAATGTATTTGATGATGATTTGTTTGCGTATGATGTTCACCATCAGGATCATTATTTTCAAGCATTCCGGCCATATTTTATATCTGGCCCAAGTGATCAGGGTACCATTGCGGCGACTGTCGTGCCTGTTACTGGTTTGCTAATACAAAAGAATAAGGTTCGTGGCGGTATGGTTTCTTTTGGCACTCCTTCACAAGTACTATACCAAAGTTTGCATTTAAGTCCTGATAATTCTGACAACGGTGCCATTGCAAAAACTAAAGTTGTGCAAACTAACTTGAATTATGAGAAAACAGCAACAACCGATTCGCCTAATAAATTTGACGGTGGTTTTATGGATGTTAATGATGGTGTTGCTGTTTTAACAGATAAAAACCCGCAGCCCCAGGATTTCACGATTAACGGTGATATTTCACTAAAAATAAATGCTGATCAAAAAACTCAAACTATCTATAATAATGGATTAAATCAAGCAAAAATAGATATCATCTTATCAAGTCAAAGCAGGGGGGATATATCGCCAGACGACGCAAGTTATTATGGGGATTTATACCATCATATTTTCTTTGTCCAGTGTCAAACCTCTGATTGTAGCAGCTACCATCCCATTACCGGTATCTATAATAATAAGCAGTATTTAAGCGTTAATAGCAACCCTGGGCCTTATGTTGGGCGCCTAGGGTATGCGCATTATCGGCAGCCATCTGATGACGTTGCAAAGTCCTTTTATATAAGTGGATTATTTAATGGTGTGGGTGACCATACTGTTTATATTGCCCCCATGTTATGTGCCAATGTTAATGATCCTAGCCAACCGGATGTTAAGAAAACAGAGTGTACAGGGGTCACTAATTCAGTGATTACCTTAAAGTTGGCTCAAGCATATCCTGCCCCTTCACCTAGCTTTGGTATTAGTAAAAGCACATTAAGCTACCCGCAAGGTGATGCTGCTTTTAAAATTGCAGATGGTAGTGAGACGGGAACAACATTAAGCCCGCTGGTATTTAGCCAGCATTTGCAAAGTGCAGCTGATCTGGGCTACCCCCTTTTATATTCGATGCCACAATTTTATGTGCCGCAAGCAGCTAAGCCAATGACCAACCAAAATGGTGGGCTGGTTAATTTTAATAGTGATTTTGCTAATGCGAGAAAAGTAACGCTGCACATTGCTGATATTTTTGGAAATCTATTGTTTAAAGAAACAGACAAACAGTGATTGATGTGGCTATTTAAATATATGCCCAACGTGCAACGCATGTGAATAATTTTATAAACCAAAAGGATGTGATTATGTAGAGAGAAATGATGATAAGTTCAATTTTACGTAAAAACCTACAGTATACCTTGGCAACAGTTAGCCTTGCTGTCATTTTCAGTAATCAAGCATTAGGCGAGGACAAGCCGCATTATTCTAACGCTTTTAATTTTAAAAATGTAAGCATGCAAGCCAGTGTTAATGCGCAAACTGGTATGTTAACGCTGCGGTATCCTAATCTTAGCATTCCTGGAAAACATGGGCTAAACCTAGATTTAGGCATTTATTACGATCAAAGTAACACCAGTAACCAATATGGACTTGGACAGTATTGGTCCTACGATTTCTCATACTTTACACCTAGCGCGCCAGGCAGTGCCAATGGAACGCTGCATTTAGCAGGTGGGGCAACGTATAAAGCAGATTCTTCGGTTGCCTCAGGCTTGCGTTATTACACCTTAAAAGATTTACACTTTACGTTTTGCAATGGTGGCCAGGCATTAGATAAAGATCCGGATAAAAAATATTATTACCGCATTGATCACCTTGACGGTAGTTCAGAATTTCTAGATAAATATGGACGTTTGATGGAAATTGAAAATCGCTTTGGTGATGCTATTTTATTGGCTTATGCTAATGAGCAAAACAAACAGTTTTCAAGCATAACGGACACTTATGGTCAGCAGATCACCTTTGACAATTCGTCGCAGAGTATTGTTGTTCGCTCAGGGGAAACACCACTGATTACATATCAACTGAATGCGCGCCTTTCTAACATTGTTGATGCAAAAAATCGAGTGATTCATTTTGATTACAATGATGATGGCTCAATCAGTCAAGTGGCTTATAATGCGACCGGAGCTAGAACCATTGTTAAATATGACCCGACAACAGAAATTCATGCAACAGCGAGCGATGGGCAGCCGGTATCGTTAAAGACGGTTAGTTCATTGACGCAGTGTGCAAATTCGCAATGTACCAACCCTACTCTTACCACATACCGTTATGAAGATGCGAGTAATCCAACTAATTATACGGGTTATAATAAAAACGAGCAGCTAACCCATAAGCTCAGTACTGATAACGATGCCTTATTGCAAGATAACAGTGCAACAAGTTACGTCTACCAAACGACAATAACACATGATGGTGTTAGCAAAATTAATACCTATAATCATCTTCACTTATTAATTAAGCAAGAGACAAAAGCGAATAATGGCAGTGGTAGCTCACCAACCGTTGAAGTAGCTAATTACAGTTATCCAGCAACAACTACGTACGCTGATTTGCCAGCGAATTATCAAAAGCCAACGGCGGTGCAAACGGATTTTTATACTTTAGATGGCAAAAGCACGTCGCCGCGTTCACGTACAATTGAAACAAGTTATAACAATTTTGGTCAGCTAATTGAGAAGAAAACCTTTGCTGGCAGCGATAATGGCACCACCCCAGCGATTGATGAGATTATCCAGTATGATAATCCTAGTGATGATCTAACTATCGGTAGTGATAGCAATCACTATGGATTAACCTTATCGGATGAAGTTAAGACGAGTGATAATGCCGATAAATTAACAGTCAATACGCCAACAGCAGATCATAAAAACATCGCTACACAAACACAAAAAATGAAAAGTCGTAGTGATACGAGCTTACAAACTGTTAAAGTAATTAACTACACTTACTGGGATGCGAGTAGTAAAGATGCTGGTCGTTTAAAAAGTAAAACAATCAGTGCGGGAAGTGGTAATGATAGCGCCAGCAATAGCTACACTTATAACGATAATGCTGAAGGCGGTGGACGTAGTGTAACAACGACGGATGCTTTGGGGCATACACAAACTAAGATCTACGACAAACTCCGTGGTAAACTTATTGAAAGCATCGATGGCAAAGGTAATAAACTGTATTATATCAATGATGCGCTGGGTCGCGTGACTGAGGTTGATTCACAAAGCAAAGGTCATGCGCTTAAATATATTAGTTATCACGATGATCCTGCTGGTGAAAACAACAGTGTTACAGAAACCGATGCGCTGTCAGGTTTTAAGACCATTACTTTGATGGATGGTTTAGGACGTAAAACACAAGTGCAAAATAATGCCTTTGGACAGGAAAGTAACGGCGAATCTAACTTTGTTGCAAGTTATCGCTATGATGATAATGGGCATGTGTTAGAAAAGAAGGTGGGGTATGGCGATAATCCAAGCTCAGATAACAGCATAAAGACAACCTATTGGTATGATGTTTTAGGTCGTTTAACCACGACTACTGATGATAATGGTGTTAAGCATTACAGTATTTACAATCGTGTTAAAAACACCAAGGATAGTTATTACCGCAGCGCAGATCTGAATGATAAAACGGATTATCTATATACTACTAAATCCTATAATAATTTAGATCAACAAACGGGATTATCGTTAACGTCTAATCAAGATAATGCGGAGATTACAACCTCTGCTAACTACGGTAACTTTAATCAGCTTATTAATAAAACAGATAATCTGCAAACTCAAGTCTATACCTATGATTATAGCGCTAGTGGAGAGGTGGATACGGTGGTCAGTAGTGCCAATACGGCTGAGAATGGTAATGATGACGCTGTAAAAATAAGCAGTCATTATGATCCCCTTTTTCATAAGCTCACAAAGAAGATTGTCTCTAGCGCCAATAATCCAGACGATAGCCAGAGTGGGAATACGTTTACCTATAATAAAAATGGTTTGGTAGAAACGCAAAAGAATGCGCATGATCAAGTGGAAACAGCACATTATGATAGTAATAATAATATAAAAGATAAAACTAACTGGGAGGGTGATAAATTTGAGTATCGCTATCAGTTAATTGCCGGTAAAGACAGGTTAACGGATATCGATGTTACGCCGATTGCTTCCAAGAAAAAATACACCTTAAAACACTATGACTATTATAGTGATACAGATGGTAATGCGGCTAATCGTGGTCGACTTAAGGATATTTATTTATTAGATGATGCTGGAAATAAACAGCAAGGCTCTGGGGTGAGTTACAGCTATTATAATAATGGTAAAGTTAAATCAACCTGTTACCAAGATGCTGACAGCACTGATTTAAGTGCCTGTAAAGCGATTCAGTATCGTTATAATAAAGATAGCAGTTTGCAATCACGTACAGATGCCTTAGGTCATGTTAGTTACTTTAGTTACTATGATGATAGCAACCAAGGTAGGGGCAAGCTCCATTCCGTTACTATTTACAAAGCTAACGATAAATCTTCTGGTGATATCCTTAGTCAAGTAAGTTATTTCTATAATAAGCGTGGTCTGGTGGAAACAAAAATGCGGGGTAATCATGCGAGTACCGACTATACGTATGATTCATTGGATCGCGTGCACACTATGGACCTTAAAGATACGGCAGGTAATACGCTCGTAAAGTACACCTATATTTACAATGCCCATAATCAAGTGATCACCAAGACAGAAGAATCGCCCTCGTTATTTGTCAGTAATGGATTGGTAACAACAACAAATATTTATAACAATGCTGGCCGTTTACTAAGTAGTACGCGTTCTGATGGTAAGAAAAATGAAGCGCACACTTATAGCTATAGTATTGTCGGTAATATTCTTAGCGGTGATCAGATGCGTTTTGATTATAATAAGCTTAATCAGATTAAAGCGATCAATGGCAAAACGACGACAATTAATTATGATCATAATGGTAATATGCATATTGATGATCAAGGCAATCAATATGATTATAATGTCTTAGGTCAGATGATCAGCTTTAAGAAAAGTGATGGGGCAGAATATACTTACCACTACTACGCTGATGGCAATCGCGCCAGTAAATCTTTAAAGGGTGGCAATCGTATACAATATTACTATGCGGGTGATCAAGATATTAATGAGGTTGCTAGTGATGGCAGTGCTTTTTATTTGCTTGGTAATGCACGTGAAGCGCGTATCGTCACGACGCCAACAGGTGATAGTGCGCACTACTATGGCTGTGATAAACATGGCTCCGTTATCTTTCAATCGTTAGGTGTGGATGGTACACCGATTCATTATAGCCCTTATGGCGGTATTATTAATCAAGGTGCGCAAGCTTCTGTTGCTACATTGTCAATTGAAGACAACCCCTTTTTATATTCGTCTTATTATTATGACAAAGAAAGTCAGCTCTATTATTTAACAGCGCGATATTATAACCCACGATTAATGACGTTTATGCAGAAAGATAGTTATCGTTTTGTTAATCGTTATAATTATGCCGATGGGGATGTGATTAATAGGATTGATCCTGATGGGCATTCTAGTTTTGGCAATTTATTTAAAGGGATAGGCCATTTTTTTAGAAATATTTTTTCAAGCCCTGTTAATGTAATTTCATTTGGTGCATCTATGCTTTTGGGTGGTGCAGTTGGTTCTTATTTGGTTGGTGGTATTGCTGATTCAATTATATCAGGTATACTGGGTCGTGTTGCATTAAATGCAGGTTATCAAGGTACTGTTGACACTATTGCTGCCGCCACTCTATCTGGCTCTATTGGTGGTGGAGTGACTGCATCCGTGATGAGTCCAATTGTTTTTACAGGTAAATTTGTATTACATAAACTGGGTGTTATTAAGGAAAAACCTAATTTTCAATTCGCTGCTGATGTTGAAAATGGTGCTATCTTTGGTGCCGTTGGTGGCTTTATTGGTGGTAGTCTTGGTGCATTAAGCAAAGTAATCCAAGTTCGTAGGATGAGACGGGCGCTGCTATCAGAAGATGAAAATTTTGGTGTCTCTGATACAGTGCGAGAATATGAGAGTGCCGCGGCTTCATCAACAGTGAGCCCTGTTAGTGATACAAACTCTATAGACGCTGTTTACCAAGGGCTTCATAGAGAGGGGGATACAATCGTTGAATCTCCTCAGATAAGCTTGAGTCACTCAAGCAATAAACCTGCTGAATTATGGAATATAAGTGAAAGGGTTGGGTGGCCAATTTGGATTAACCATTATCCTATGCCAGTTGAAGGTTAAGTCTTGATGGATTACTTTCTTTTGTAAGTTATTATAAGTATGGGGGCTTGTAATCAGAGGTAAGTTATCCAGCTTGTTTGTTATGGGTCGTTTCTAATATTTGTTGCGCCTTATATTTCTTACCGAAGGAATAGTGATATAAGGCGCTTAGGTTAAAATCAAAATTTACATTGAGGCAGTAGTAGTCGGACTGCCAGATGCATCATTTGCTGCTCTACTTGTGCCGCCTCCTCCTTTTGTGTTGAGGATACTGTTCGCTACTAGGCCGGTGGTTTGGCTTAAGTTTGTTGCAGTTGAGTCATCACCATCTGTGCTGCCATTACGTTCCTTTTGCTCGCTGACTTTAGGTTCTGTAAGCTCAAGACTTACCTCAGCGGCTTCTGCTTTAGCAATATATTTTTTTGTACCTTTATACTTCTTGTAAGTAATAGCCACACAAGCAGCCAGAAGACCGACACCAATAAGCGCAAGGCCCGCTATACCCCAAGGGCCTGCGGCTGCCATTACTACAATTAATGCGGCGATACCTTTCGCGCCGGCAAGCTTAGCGGCAGTTGCCAGAATTGGCGCCGCATATAAGGTGGCTAAACCAAAGGATTGGATGCTGCAGTAAGCTGCTCTAACCGCAGCATATTTCTCAACGGTATTTTCATAAAATTTGCGTACGCCATAAGCAAAGTAAAGCATTGCCAATGAAAGTGCTTTTGACATGCTTCTGGGTTCTGCTTTCCATTCTTCTTTTTTCTTTTTAATAATTTTGGCTAAGTGATAAGAAGTTACTTTCGTACCTTGTAGATCATAAGCATTCATAAAGTAATGCCCACCTAAGCCGGATAGCACGCTAAATGCAGTGATGGCAATACTGATGCCACCAGAGAGTGCTCCTCCTAATGCGGCTTTGGCAACTTCTGTTAGTAGTAGCTTGGTTGTTTGATAATGCAAGCCGGCTATAAATAATGAGCCTAGTTCTTGCGCCGCTAGCAGTCCGCTTTGTTTCCAGCTATCATGTTTGAAAGCGGCATGTTTATTGCTGTTATCACCTAGGGCAACAGGTCGTTCATAAATCATTGCCTTGGCTGATTTAGCAAAGGCTGCGAAGGCGATAGCTAAAATCATAGCTACTGGGTTAAGGCCTTTTGCAGTTGAGCCCACGGTGAGTGCTGCATCGGCACCTTCATAAAATACCGCCCAAATAAAGGTAATCTTTTTCAAGAAGCTGCTAGCTTCTTGCGTTTTGTCGTTGGCGCCACCACTAATAAATGCTTTTTTGTATATATATCCAGCTATCATGCCAAGCAGCATGACAGGAGCTAATACCGCCACAGCAGGAAGCTTGGTGATTGCCCAAAGCGTTTTTCCTGAGTTTTTTAATATAAGGTTTATGCCTTCAAGTATGCCTTCTACCAGTGCGAAGGATAATACCGATGATTCCAGTAGTGAACCTATGGCAACACCGGCACTGGAAATAGGGGATGAGCATTTTGATGGTGTATCTTTATCATCGTTTTGAGGTGGTGCTATGTTAGCATTTATAGCTTGTTGTGGATTTTGAATATAATTGTAAAGTTCGTCTTTTCTCACTTGTCCACGAACTTGTTTCATTAGTAATTTGCGTGTAGCGTCAGTCAGTTGCACAAAGATCCTTTCAAGTTGATACTTGTTTAAAGTTAGCTTAGCCTGTGACTGCTCTTTATCTTCTTCTGCTTCTCTAGTTTGTCTTTTTTTATGTTCTGCTGCATCTTTATTATCTTGTGCTTGTGCTTGTGTTTGTGCTGATGCTAGTGCATCTACTTTCTTACGTTCTTGATCTGCTTGGCTAGTGCTGTTCGTGCTACTGCTACCTATAGCAGTACTAGCAGTACTAGCAGTACTGTCGCTGTAAGCGTCAGCACTTCCTGCTTGAGGTGTGCTAGAATTAATAAGGGGGTCACTTAAATGGTCGCCAATTACGCTTTTAATAATATTTGCGAGTTCAACTTGTGGATTTACTCTCATTTCTAGTACCTTAATTTTAATTTAGGGAGTTTTACTCTGTGTGTTATATAACTACAGTACCTTATTTTTTAATTTGTGGTTTAGCTCTGTGTATATATTACGTCACTACCTTTTTTCAGTTTTTAGTGCTTTTTACTATATTTTAATGCTACCACATAAAAATTAAGGAATTATTAAATGATTTTATATTTGATCATTAGTGATCTGGGAGATCTTTAATATTTTCTTAATGTAAATAGTGCTTATAAAATAAATATCATGTATAAAAGCATATGCGGTGTCTTAACTATTCGCTGTTTACGAATGCAGTCACCAATAGAAAGTGTAGAGTTATTATAGGTTGCGATAAGAGCTAGTGTTGTGACACAAAGCTACTGCTGCTTGGCATTTATATCTTGCTGTATGATTGCAACAACAAATTTGCGTCACTACTCGTTTTGATTAATCTTAATTGGTAATTTGTAACGAGCTAAGTAGATCCGTTTTAAATTTTTGTTCTTCAGTTGAATAGATTCTCGTAGCTAAAATGCTGCCTTTCCAGTCTCCTTTTATCCAGCCTGCTTCATATTTTTGATTGTTGGCATAGGCTAAGCATATTCGCGAATCTGAAGGGTTAGGGCGTGCATATTGAATTTGTATTATTTTTACTGGTGAAAATTCTTTATAAGCATGGGTTATGATTGAGCCTTTCTTTTTAATTTGATCTTGTATTTCTTTTTGATCTGATAGGCAGGTTGCTAGTGCGGTGGTTGAAATGAGGGAGCTGATTAAAGTTGTTATGAATACCTTTTTCATTGTTGAGTTCCTTTCTTATTATTTTAATGGTTGATTAATATAAACAAAAACGCATAGCTGATCAACAATTATATAATTTGCTGATTCAACTGCTGTCTTTAAAAAGATGCCAGATAGCGGCCTTTGGACGTCTCTGGATGGTGTGCTGTTGTTGTATGTATTATTTTTTTAGAGAAAATATTCTCTTTTGTAGCTAATTTTTGTGTAAATCCCCAGAGTTAATACTTATTTAATGTTTGTGAGCTAATGTTAACTTGTATTTAAAATTTACTTAACTTAATTTTGGCTCAATTCTTCGTAACGATAGAAGGCTAGTGTTTGAGACTTAGAGATAAAATATTTTGTTGGAGAGCAAGCAGTGCGTAATAATCCTTTAAATAGACCACAACAACCAATGTTAAATAAATCACCTGTTCAAAGTTCGCAAGACAATAAAGGTGTAGTTGAATTTACTGCGGAGGATAAACGTGCCTATAAAGTTTCGCGTGATAAGCTATCTGCTATACAAGCGCTATTACGTGAAGTAATTCCTGATCTATTAGGCAAGGGTTCTTCTGTCCATCCCGGTTCTGCTAAATTTCCTGGTCAGCAATTGCGAATTGAGCTTGGTATGCATAAGTCGCTCGAGCAAGAGGCTTTAAAGGTATCTTTAAAAAAACTGGGTGTTAAATTTCAGGAAGCTTTTCATTGGTACACACCTTTTCTAATGATTAAGGAAGATCAATATGAGCTTGTATGCAGAAGTAATGGTTTTAAAGATTTATTGCGAAAAGAATATTCCTTGCAATTGGAGTCAAAGATTTTTGACTATATGAAGTCTATGTTTAAAGTTGATTTTGCCGATTTTGCTGACGCATTTACCGTGCATGATGGTTCATCTAAATTTCCAGGAAAACAATTAAGAATAGAGCTTCATCTTTTTAAATGGATGGAGCATCAAGCGTTAAGGTCAGCATTAGAAGTGCTTGACGTTAATTTAATTGAAGCCTACCATAGGTTTACGCCATTTTTAATGATTAAAGCCGATCAATATGATAAAACATACAATAGAAAAGGTTTTAGTACATTATTAAAAACAGAATATGCCACTCAATTGGCCTTGTTAAAAAAGCTTCATCCGGCAGAGTCTAGTGATTTGGATCGCGAGCGTAAAATGCTTACGCCTAGGCAGGGGGCTATATTTGCAGAGAATGCGGCGAATGTATTTACGGCAGAAGCAAGCTATCAGCGTGGTGTCGTTGCTGAAGAGAAAGGTAGCTTAAAGCGAGCGGTTCAATTTTATCAGCTTGCAATGAAGAAGGGGCATGTAAATGCTTGTGTTAAAATGGCTGAGTTTCATCTACAGGGATTAGCAGACCTTCCTAAGAACAAGCAACTCATTTACACCTATTTTAAAATGGCAGCCGATAAAGGACATGAGCGCGCTCAATTTAATTTTTGCATGATGGCCGAACGTGGTGATGGGGTAGCAAAAGATACTGATGCAGCGCTTAGTGGTTATAGAAAGATAGTTGCTAAGGGTGGTGACTATGCTGCTAAAGCACAGGCTAGAATTGAGAAAATCACCGGTGACATATCAGCGCAAGGACAAGATGAAAGTGCTGTTGCCACACCCATCAGCCGCTGCGCATAATGGTCATATATCCAGCAGCCCACTCTCACCACGACCCTTTGCGTCTTTGCGTGAAATAGGCGTAGCAATAAAGCATTTAAAAACTAGCGATAGGACCGTCCAACATAACCTATTGGCAATCCAAGCAACCAAGTAAAAATACCCACAATCTAGAGTATTTCCGCGGTTGGTTTTTCTCTGAGCAGCGATTAATATAACTGTATTATATCAATACAACCACTACTTGACAGGCTTCTAATAAGCATATGATCATAATAGCTAAATATATAAAAAACAGCGTGGTCTTTGTTACAGCTAGATTTGCTAAGTGACCCATCCGAGGTGGTAAGTAAGGTTTATGAAAACAGATAATATAGAGAAAAAAAGCAGTGAGTCAAACAAAGGCTATTTACCCATACTTGCCATCATTGTGACTATTTTTTTCGTTGTTGGCTTTGTCACAGCACTTAATGATATTTTAGTCCCGCATTTAAAACAGCTCTATAAGCTTAATTATGTCAAAGCATTGTTAGTGCAATTCAGCTTCTTTGCTGGCTATGGTTTAATGTCAATCCCGGCCTCATACTTTATCAGTCGGTTTGGTTATAAGTCTGGTTTGTTAGTGGGTTTAGTGACTGCGGCGGTTGGTTGTTTGGGGTTTATTCCAGCGGCGCACTTAGATATTTATGGCGTCTTTTTAAGTTCCTTATTTATATTGGCCACAGGTATCGTCTTTATGCAAGTCGCGGGTGTACCTTATGTGTCGTATCTTGGTAATGAGAAAACAACATCCTTTCGTCTTAATTTTTCGTTGGGGATGAATTTTTTAGGTTCAACCGTTGCGCCTTTATTTGGTGCGTTTTTCATTTTTTCCAGTAGTGCAGTTGCTTTTGCAGATAGGCATCAAATCATTCATGCTATTCAGACACCTTATTTGTTATTGTTCTTGCTAGCGTTATTTCTTGCTATCGTTGTATTTTTTAAAAAACTACCTTCCTTTATTAATAAGGATAAGCTGTCTAAAAAAGGGGTTTGGGCAGTTTTATTATCTAAACCTATTTTATTGCTAGGTGCGTTATCCGTATTTCTTTGTGTCGGCAGTGAAGTGGCAGTAGGGAGTTTATTGGTAAACTATTTAGGACTAAAGCAAATAGCGGCTATGCCAGCAAAGACAGCCGCAGGTTTTGTTTCTTTGTATTGGGCGTTGGCGATGATCGGGCGGTTTTTGGGTGGGTTTATCATGCGTGTGGTTAGGCCTGCTAAAATGATTACGCTGCATGCTTCCATCATTATTGCTTTATTGTTAACGGCATTGTCTGTTGGTGGCAAGGCAGCGATGTGGTGTACAGTTTTTATTGGTTTGTTTACCTCTATCATGTACCCTACGAGTATGGCGCTGAGTTTAAAGGGTTTAGGTGAGCATACGAGTTACGCTTCCGGTCTATTGGGTACAGCGGTTGTTGGTGGCGCGGTTGTCCCTCTTATACAAGGCTATTTTGCTGATCATTTTGGCTTGCAGCATTCTTTTGTTGTGTTGATTTTTACATACCTTTATGTTGTATTTTTTGGTGTGTTTGTTTTGTTGTGTAGACGAAAATAGTATCTAATGTTTCTTTAATGTTTTCCAGGTTTAAAAAGAAGTTCCTACTGCTTAGAAATCCTTATCCATTGACTAACAAGGTTATTTTTTGCTAACGATATTTCCCTGTTGCTAAAGGATTTAGATTGTTAGAATGACCGTTGTTTCATCTTGTGATGTTAAATATAAGGGCAGTATGTGAAGCGGTATTATCTAAAAAAGGCTGTTAAGTTAATTAATAAAGCAATTAATTGTTTGTGGGAATATCAGTTTACGCAAGCACAGGATTTTTTTTGGGATGCTTATCAGGCGTTAGTCGTCGATGGTCAATATCCGCGATATTATCAGAATGCTAATGATCTCTATGCCTTGACAGATAATTTGATGTCGTTAGATAAGGATAATGTTGATTGTGTTGTTGAGATGGCGGAAGAGATTGTATCTTCTATTGAAAGATACGATCTTGATCATAGAAATATTTTTGCAGATGAATCTGATTTAGAATCTGAATCTGAATTTGAGTCTGAATTTGAATCTGAATTTGAGTCTGAATTTGAGTCTGAATATGAGCTTACACCTGAACTTGAAGATGAGGAAGACGATAATGCCCTGGTGGTGGGTGCACAACAACTTAATCCCTTTATCGATACTTCCTACCAATATAGAGACTTAGCAGTGTATAATCCTCCAGTTAATAGTTCTGGAGACATATACCATATGACAGCTGCTGCAATAGTGTTTAATGCATTATCTTGGCGCCAACCGAAATATTATCTGGGCACTGATTCGCAACCGACAAATGTGCAAACCAATAGAGCGCTACGCTTTACTCAGCATTTAGGTTTGCAAGATCATTTTAAAATCATCAACTCGACAGCGTATGGCGGCTCTTGTTATCAACCGCGGCCGCGCACCAAAGCAATGCGTATAGCAGTTGCTGATCATGCCGATGATGATCAGGTTATCGCCATCGATCAGAAGATGACAACAGCGTGGTTGGTAGCTTGTGCCCGCTTGTATTCTCGAGAAACCATGACCTCAATAGTCAGCAAAGGGTTTACGCATATCAGTAATGACGTTAGGCCGCATTTAAGTTCTCTTTATACTTGGATTTTTATTCAGGTTAGTAAGATTCAGCAGGCGTCAGCGGGTAAGCCCGTTTTAATGATTAATTATCGATATTCAAAAAATGCTAATATGCAGCAAAATTTATCCTTAGCGGATGTCGCTACCATAAAAAGGTTAGCGCGTAATATAGGTTATAGTGTTAGCATTGTTGTTGCTGGTCAATGCAATGAAATAAAAGAAGACCCCTTAACACCTGTTATCCCGCTGTTTTCTTGTGACAACGTTAATGTCGCTGAGTTTGTTAAACTACGTCACTTGCTGTTGATTGATCTTTTAAAAAAGCATCCTATTAATATAAGCGTTATTGGCGGCACTAGTGGCGTGTTGGATGCTTATGCTTTTATGGGTCTGCGTGTTTTTAACCTACATCATTTTGATGAAAAGCGATCGTATTTGCCAGCACAGGACAGCCGTATCTTTCAGCAGCGGGAAATTATGTCATTATGTCAAAAAGGTGATACTACAAACTGGCAGCAAGCTGTTGCCTTTTGGTTGCTTAGCAATAAACTAATCTATCTAGCAAAATTAAAATCGCTGCCTACCTCCGTGCAGCACTGCGAACGTTTGCCCTATACTCATGGCCACTTATCGCCAGATGACGGTGCATCATTAAATAGTGTGTTGGTTAATTCGCGTGGGTTAAAAGTGAATGCTGACATTGGCTGCTTAAACAGCTATTTTACTGCTTTAAATCAGTTGTATCACAAATTCTCTAATCTTTACGAAAATGAATCCGTCGTTACTCAGATTAATCAGTTAAAGTTATCGCCGCTAATTAAACGCAAAGCGTATGATGATAGTGGTATAATGCTAAATTCTCAGGATGTGATTTTAAAAGAGCAAGCCTTATTTGCTGCAGATGATCTCGAATTGAGGTCGGCTAACATGATGGTGCTAGGGTAAGCGTGATTATTTAAAATGGTGTATTAATTTATTATTTGGTATTTTTAACGCTAAAACTTTAGGAGACATTAATGAAAAAAACACTTTTACTTCTTGCGATCAGTGCATCAATATTAGCAAGCAACAGTTATGCTGATAAAAGTGATTGTAACAGCAATGCTATTCATTGCGGCTATTTTGCCGGTTTAAATGAAAAAGACTTATCAGATACCCGTTATTTTCGTTATGATGTTAATATTGGTATGCTCCATAATGCGGTAACCCTCTGCGTCAACAACAGATCGACGATTGAAGTTCTCCCAGCAGTTGCGCCCAGCTTAGTGGGCAAGAATACGAGTTTTACCGTCAGTATTTGCCACGACAAATATGGTCACGATTGCCAACTTATCGATAAAGATATCTATAAAATTACAAAAAGTGGCCAAGAATACATCGGCACGCCAAAATATCATCGCTTTGATGTCAAGGCAGCCGCGGGTAGTTTTGACCGCTGCGCTGTAAGCAAACAGCATTATATAATTTTTTAAAAGAACGGCTAAAACAGAAATCGACAAATGACCGCAGTGAATGCAAAGATCACAAAACTCGTAGCGTTCACTGCCCCCCACTGCGTCTTTGCGTAAAAACGGCGTAAAACTACGGTTTTTAAGCCATTTTGCAGATCCGTCGCACACATTTCATTATACCTTAATCTAAACAAGATAAAATCGCTATTTGAACAGCAAGTAGTTTAAGAGGTATTTAAAAGTGAGGTACCCATCAGAGATTAAGCAAAGTAATCTTCACAATATGCCTGAAGATACGATAATCACCCATCAGCAGCTAACATCCGCGTATAAAGAATTCTACGGTTCTCTAAAAGACCGCCTTGCAGCTCAATTTACTAAAGCAAGCCCCTTCATATCATCTTTATTACAACAGTTAAATGCCAAGCAAGGCCTAACCAGCAAACAACTTTACGAGCTAACTAATATCTATTTATCAACTCGCCAAGGTATCAACAAAGAGCTTGATTTAAAAGAACGTAATTTAATGCTTTCCTTATTAAATTTTTCCATTGTGGTGGATATGTCAGATTACGGTGATTGGATAAGTGGCCATAGTACTGTTTTTATTAAGAATGATGCGCGTTTAAATAAAAAAGTTGAGGCATATGCTTATACTATTGGGCTTAATCCGGAGATATCAGAAGATTATAGTAGATCTTTGAAGAACCTAGTTGCCAGCAGATTTTTTCTTGCTAAGGAACTTCTTTTTTATTTATCTTCATTTAAAAGAAATAATCTTTTAAGTTTTGCTTGTTTTAAAAAGCTTACTCAGATTTCAGATTTTCACCATTTTACTAGATTTGGTGGTATGCTGGAGATGGGATATAATTCAGCTTCTTTAGTGGAACGTATTTTTTCAGACAACAAGACCGGTACCCTTTTGTTATATGGGCGCTTAAAAGAGTCGCTAGGTAATCAATTTAGCTGTGAAAATCTAGAGACATTGCTTAACTCTCCAGGTTTGGTGGAACAAAAAGCCACCGCTTCACCACTGTGGGTTGCGGCAAATATGTCAGACGACTTAGACGATGAGAAAGAAGGTGTTCCAAAAATCTCAAAAATACAAAACTGGTTAAATGAAATGGCGAGGTTTGTAGATCCACAAAAAGTCTATAATAGCGTTGTACAACCTTACATTTATTGTCTCTATGGCCACAATGATGAAAGAAGTGATGCTAAAAGGAAGGCAGCTTGTGATCTTTTAAATGCTTTAAAAGAAAAAAGTCCTCAAGAGCAAGAGTATATTATCTTAGGTGCAGACTATATTGGTTACGTAACATCATTAGATAATACTAGGAATGTGGGCGAAGGCCGGCTTAAACTTTATAATATTATGCTACGCTCAGATGCTATTCAACTGCAGGAGTTTACAAAAGCTTGGCAAGCATTAAGGGGAGACCGTCGAATTGTTTTCTGTGATTCATTTTGGGCTACGGACTATGTTTTTAAGCATTCATATCAATCTTGGGAGGCGGCAGCTACCACTTTCCGCTCATTGTATGATGAGCTAAATAATTATCGTCGTCTTGATGCGGTAATGCGAGCATGCTTGGAGCTACCCCTCGGTCATCCTAAAATCACTGTGCTTAAAAACATAACTACTGCATTTTATGATAGTTGTGGGCGTAAAAAAATTGCGCAAGAACAGGTTGATTCAGTTATAAATGAGATACTCAAGTGTGTACAGTCCAATGCTGTGCTTGATCATGTTACAAACTTTAGTAATAGCAATATGGCATTAGCACAATTGGAGGATTTGATAAAGCAGACTATTGCGTCGGAGCGTGTGTTTCTTGCAGCTGCGGTTACCTTGGGGCAAGCTGTGCGTGATAATACCCTTCCTGCAGGGCAGGCTTCACTACCTGGTGTGCTGGGCGGTGTTAACGCTGGTCTTGGTCTTAAAATTTTATCTTTTTTACGTCCTGTTTCTGCTACGCCTCACCATTCAGGCTTACGATTTTTTACTTATAATAAGGCAGATATGATTGAATCAGCGGATGCCAAAAGCGGGTGTCATTTTTCTCATGGTTAAAGTATGATATTTTTTCTTGCCATGCTCGCTTTGGACATTGTAAAAAAATACCATATTAAGATGGCGGTGTTAAAGTCAGGCAGTCCCTCCTGTGGTAATGTCATTTATGATGGTAATTTCACAGGAAAAAAAGTTGCAGGACTTGGTATCGTCGCTTATTCGCTAGAAAATTATGGCGTTAAAGTGTTTAATGAATTGCAACTTGAGCAAGCAGCAAGATACTTTAAATCTTTATTGACCAATGCGTAAGATCTTATGCAAAAACGAAATACAGTGTGTTAAATCTCTATCGTAAAACTGTCCTGCCATAAAATATAAAGAAAAACTTTATTTCAACTACATTTCAGTTGTATTTACTAAAAAAAAGCATGTTTTTTTTCCGTGAGTTTAATATTATTTTAAGTTACAGCCGGTATTCTATCCTTTATGAGAAAGAAAATTTGGAGGTTCTTATTGTGAGAGAAAGTAAATCATGTCAGATTGACTCTGGTGGCGTTGAGCTCGTCGATATAAGTGCTAAATCTAAGTATAAAGCTGATGCTAAATTTGTAGCTAGAATTTTTAAGGCTAATCAATCTGTTGAGTCCTATATCTCACTCATTGTAGAAAATATAGATTTGAGCGGTCCGTCAGAAGAGAAAATCAAAGAAAACTTTGCAGATTTTATTGAAGAAGTAGCTGCAATAAGTGAAGATGTTAGGAAAGTCTTTGCGACGTTTATTACAGATGAAAATCAAAACAAGGTTCAAGAAGCTTTGTTTGATTCCCTTTTTACGCATATAGCAGGATTCCATCTTATGGATGCCTATCAAAGGCCGAGCATTTTTAAATTTTATAGGGAAAAAAAACTGTTGGAAGATAAGCAAACATTTATACGGTCATTATGTACGATAATACTTGATAAAATTGCAGATGTTGTTGTTGATGATGAGCGCTCAGCTAAGCAGTCTTCTGTTTTAAAGTAGCGGGGGATACTATGGCCGCGATTAAGGCAGTCATTTGGATTATTAACTATATCCACTATATATTTTAGCCAACTTTACGCGCTTGGCTGAGTTAATGGTTTTAGATCATCGGCGATCTCTTTATAGAGTTGTTTCGCGCTTTTTGAGCGTGAAGAGGCACCTAAAGAAAGTATGCTTAAACCGCGCCATCCTGATCGTTTTCGAGCGACCTTTTCGGCTTCAATAAATCTAAGCGGGCTTCGACAATGAAATAGTAGTGACCAAATGCGTGCAATGCCTCTATAGACTACTATAGTAGTGTTATTGTCATCGCTATGCGGTTTAATCTTGCTGCGCCATCTTTCACGCAAGGGGACGATGCCGCCAAAATCATAATTATGATTGATTATTCTTTGTTTTATCGTATTGCTGATAGTCATCTGCAACGTGATTAGGTTAATTGTTGCGGGTGCTTGGTTGCTGGGTGTTGGTTGTAAATCTATTACTGCTACTTGTGCTTGTCCTGTTCTGCAGGATGGTCTCTGGGTAGTATCTTTTTCTTCATGCAAAAAAGCAGTGATATCTAGAAGTGCCCTTGATTCGCTGTTAGGGTTTTTATCTTCGCCCCCCTCATCATCATCGTCTTCATGTGAGCAGTATACAGTGGTTGTGGCTGATGGCATGCTTGTGTCAGGGGCATGGCCTAGATTAGCTGGTGCCTCAAGCTGATTTTTTTGTTCAGCTTGTGCTATGATTATTTCTTCTTCTTCAGAGATCAGCCAAAAGTTTGAAACTTCTGAGCCTGAGAGTATTTCGCGTAATTGCATTACTGCTTCTCTTTCACCGTAAGACTTTCCTTTGTGGAAAAAATCTTTATGGTTTGTGAGTGAAAATGCACCGTAAGGATCATATTTTTTTGCTTTTCTGCTTGAAAATGCGTTGTAGTTGCTATCATGACGATTTTGGCTATCAATATCTGATATTTTTTCAAGTGACATATCAGGTATGATTGGCGGGCAGTTATTACGTATATCGTCTGGGATATGACTGGTTGCGTTAGTAAGGTTGGTGCCTGAATATTGTTTTTGTTCCAAGTATATAACGCCGATATCATTATCACTTTTGGCATAGCTTACTGCAAGTTCGTTGGGCTCAGAATTAGACACTCTAAGTATTCGACTTGGCTGGTGCTCGACAACAATTTGAAATGCGCTTGATCGTGACAGCAAACGCACTTGTCCTTCAGTAAATCCAACTCGCACAGTATATAGCGTTCTTAGCATAACTGATAGATGTTGGGCTAATTGGCTAATACTGGCGGCTGTATTTTCCTGTCTATTGTCTATGGGAAGGTAGAAAGAAAGAGGGAAACATGATGTATTATATTCCTGCGCACCCATATAGACTTTAACTATTCTCTCAAGAACAGCTCTATCTGCAAATGAAAATTTTATTGTTGTTAAGTTATGCATAACGGTAAGAACAACAAAATTTGTTAAGGCTTCAACTTTATGATGCTCAGTGTTACCGCTATGAATAAAAATTGATTCAGCCAATGCTGACCATGTTGCTAAGTTTTCTGAAGGTTGGCCTGCTTTTTCCTCGTTTGTGTTTGGGGCGCGAATATCTAGGCTAGCTGCTGCTCTTATCATTCGTTGGTAATAGAAATGACTTTCCTTGATAGCTGCTAATGATTCATCTCTGTATTCATTGATAATGGCATCTTCTAAAATAGCTACTTTCCCACTAGCTTGAAAGGTTTTTTTTAGCATTTCCGCAGGGATTGTCGCGGCTTTATAGCATTCTTCAATTAAATTAACATACAGAGTGGAAGGTTTGTAACAGATTGCGTCAATAGGAATATCTGTATATATAAGTAAGTGATTCAATACAGTTTGGTAGATATCTGTTCTTCTAATTTGTATATTACTATAACGAGGTCCTTCCTCTTGTCTTCTTTTATATTCAGCATTAAAAGCATAAATGACTATATTGCGGTCCATTTCAGTTACGCCTAGAATTCCCCTGCTTGGATTTCCACACAGATAATCAAAAAAATCCGATAGTGCTTGATCTGGATCATCGTCTTCATAAGAGCTAATAAAATAATTATTAGAGGAAGTTTTTTTCATTAGCAGGTCCCATAATTGCTTGGCAATATGCACTGGGGTGCTAAACATGTCAGGGTTATTTTCAGCTTCTAGTTCTGTTTTTAATTGCGCTAGTGATGCTTTTAAACTTTGCAAACTGGTAACATCTTGCTGTTGTTTAACTTCACGCTGATGATGCTGAACAAACTCGGTGCCAGCATGGGCGATAGAGCTTTTAACCATGGGGTCGTTCATAAAAGCAAACTCTCCAGCGAGTGCTTGTGTTTTGTCATGACCACCTTGAGCGCTATTTTCGATCACATATTTAATGACTGATTCGATATTACTAATGCGCAGTTCATACTGCATAATGATGCGTTGGTAAATTCTGATTCGCTCTTGCGTGAGTTGACAGCTGGGGAATGTCTGCTGGCGCATAAGATCGTTGCCAATACAGTATTTTAATGCCGCGAGGCCTTTGACGACGATACCATGCTGTGTAGCAGTATATTCTCGTTTATCGGCATGGTTGGTAAAACTAGTTTGTAGGTTTTTTTTATGTAGTTGTAAAAGGGTATCATGGCCAAATTTACTTAAATAGTCCATGGTGGCATAAGCGCTACCTGTGCCTAGTAATGAGTTTGCTTCTAGCTGAATAAATTGGTCAATCGTTGCTATCAGTGTTGATGAAGCCTGTATGGCTGTTGGGTCCCCATTTTGTGCTTTTTGCATGAGGTTTGTTAAATGCTGGCTGATATTAAATAAGGTGTCACCTGGATTAGCTTGTTGTATTCTATTGATAACTGCGTCATAAATTACACCGCGCTTGGTTATTCTGCTTATAAATTTTTGAATAGCTTGCGCCCCTGCAGAATTTTCTTCAGGGTCAATTTGCAATATAAATTTATCGCCAATATATTTAATAATATTATTTTTTTGTTGCTGTTCTAACGCTTGGAAGCTTAAGAATATTTCTTCTTTAATTAAATTTTCAATTAGCGCAACATCTAGTTTAGAACGCGTTTGCATATAGCGTTCGTTGTAGATAAGTAGCTGTCCGAATAAGTCGCCGCGAAACCCCATGTCACAGCGTTGTGCATCGCTAGGTTTTCTTGATTGGTTGTAGTCTGGTAGCGAGCCGTCAAAGTTATGTTCACGACGGCATTGCGCTAGCGCTGAAATAAGCTGCTCTATACCCGCCTCGATTAACTGCTCTTTGCTTAAGCCGTTTGCGGTTATTGGTGCATCGATATCATTTTCTGTTAACCCTCTAAAAATAAGGGTTAATAATCGCAGGTATGAATTTTTTCCAGTTCTATGGTCATATTCAAAAGTAGTTTGCGGGTTAAAATATTCTGTCTGCCAATGAGAATGAGGATGTTGAGTATCGTCATTTAGTAATAAACGTAATGCCGAATGACAGCGGCCTATATCATCAAACTCTCTTTTGGTTTTAGTTTCAGAAGGAAATTCACGGCGTTGACGATGCTTTGCAGATTGCACGGCCTTAAGAGCTTTTTCCATACCTACTGTATTCCCTCCACTTAAGCGATCTTTAGCCTTTGCTAATCGTTTAACAATAGCGTCAATAATCCCATTAAAGGCTTTGTTCTCAGCTTCTTTGGCGGTTGCCGCATTAGCAAATTGAGGATGCTTGTCTAGTAATAGGTCGTAGGTGCCACCCGGTTTAAAAAAAGCAGGTAAAGCACGCTTTTCTTCATCCATAACACCTTCAGAACTGGCTGAGTCGATTTCATCGGCGGCTAAAATATTAGGGCTGCCTATGGAAAGGTTGTTGTATAACGTTTTTAGTAATTCAGTCCGTGTTCTCATGGTTTTCCTATTTGGTTAAACGTTTTCCACCAGTTTATGTAAGCATATTTTACGCGATGTGTATTAACTCAATATTAAGATCAGATCTGCGATATGGTTTATGCGAAGGAGTATATTAAGGGCGGTGAGCTATTTTGCATGTATTCGTACAGGTGAGTTTAGGGTAAACATTTTCGCTTAAATAAATAGCGCATTGATCTTGGTGATGAAGCCTCGCCGCTGTGCGACAGTAAAAATTTGTTGTGGTAAGATATCTTACAGGATGTAGATAGGGAATTCAGTGGTCAATGGAAAAATGGCTGCATAACAAGGATGGCAGATCGCACAGCCAGCTGCTATGGAAGCAATATATTGTTATTGCTGCTATTGCTGCTATTGCTGGTTTTTTAACGGCATTTATGTACTTGTCAGATCGTTTTAACTGGCCTCATAAAATTGTTACCCACATAGACTTTTTCCTTGAACTTATTATTGATTATTGTGCAGCTGTATTGTCATTGATCATTAGTTTTCGCTTAACGAGAATGTGGCGTTATTTGTTTTTATTCTTAAGCTTGGTTGGGCTTTTTCTGGCGCTGTCTTCAACGAGAACATTGTTACTGCATTGGATTGATGGGCAGCAGTTGGCACCCTTAACAGCGCAAAAAAGTTTATTTATTGGCGTGTTTTTGTATTTGATTAAGCCTATATTTTGGTGCGCCTTTAGTATGCTTGCCCTATGGATGTTAAAACCACGTAAAAGAATATTGCTTATTATTACGCCTACCTTGCTGACTGTTATTGCCGTTATTTTCTATATTGCGCATTTGTTTTTTATTGCCAAAATTCATAGCCATCATCTATCAACATGGACAGTGGTAAGTAGTATTCATACTTTGATCGTATTTTTATTTTTAATTTATACGCTTCCCATTGCAAAAAATAAGTATATTTTTATGCTGATACTTTCCTTTTTATTAACAGGTATTGGCGAGGTGTTAGATATACAAATGAACTTTCTATTTCCCAAGGCTTATATTTTAAGACCGTCTGTTTTTTTATGGATATTTGGTAAGCTGTTGCGGCTCTATAGTTTAGTTAAGTTATGTGATATTAAGAACTGCGTTGTAAAGCAGTGGTTTTATCGTCCTGATAGTGCGCGGGCACAAATTATTTATTGGTCTAATAATGTTACTTCCATGCTGTTTTTACTGACGAGTATCCGTTCATTGCTGGTGTTGCCCACAGCGAATGCTTTGCAATTTATTTTTCAAATTAACATTACTATTTTTATTATTTTTTCAACAGCAGTGGCGCTTGTTGCTAGACCGTTTGCTAATTTATTTACGAAGGACTTTCGCACTATTGATTCTGTTAGTTCATTTGATCGCGTGGAAGGCGAGTTGGCGCTTGCTGCGGTTAGAAAACCTTATTTTCGTGAGTTGAGAAATCTAAGCACATTTCTTGGTTCTAAAATGAATAGCATTAAACAAAAAATCAGGCATGAGAATCACTTGGTTTCTATTACTAAAAAGATTACAGCAGATATTGATGAGCCACTGCTAGCGCTAGAGCAGATATCTCAACATGTAGAAGCTGTGTTGGGTGAGAGGCAAACACTTGTTTATAAAAATGCACTCAAACGCATCCAAAATATTGGTGATGATTTAAAAGATTTTGAAAAAAACGCTGGTATTTATCCTGGTAATGAAAAAGCCTCTTTTTCTTATCAGTGCCTTGCTTCTTTATTATCTGATTTAATAAAAGAGATGCAATATAGTTATAGTGCTGTTACTTTAAAAGCAGATATTTCTACTAGTGCTTGGCATTTTAAATTTAAGCTAGATCCACATGATTTTGAGCGTGTGTGCACAAATCTAATCAAAAATGCCGTTGAAGCTTCGCAGCATGCAGATAGTAAAGTAGTTACTTGTCGACTGACTTGTGATGAGCAAAGTAATGCTTTAACCCTAACCATTGAAGATAAAGGGCAGGGTATGAGTCAGCAGCAAGTTAACTCTATTCTACAGATGAAAAGCATTTCGACTAAGGAGCAAGGTCATGGTATTGGTTTGCGTTTTGTAATGGAGAAAATTCATCAGTGGGGTGCAAGGTGTGAGATAAGCTCCAAAGTAGAAAAGGGCACTAAGTTTGTGGTGACATTTTTCGCTACGGATTCAAGTCGGTAAGTTTAACACTGGCGTCATCCCAGCGAAAGTTGGGATCTTTTGGTATAGCCGTGTGGTGATGAGATTCTAAGCCAAGTTTAGAATGACATGTTTTTTTAAAAAGGTGAGCAATGAAATCCGTTAGTAAAAAAGGAATATATAAGAATATGTTGTTAATAATAGCAGCTATTGTTTTATATTATCTTATTATCTACCTATTGCAGCAATACAAGCTTTTTAGCAAGGGCGACATATTGCTCACCAGCCAGTTGTTTATGATCATCTTTGACGGTGTTGTTGCTGGTTTTTGTTTTGCACTGACGATGAAAACCGTAAAGTTATGGCGTTTGTTTTTTATATCATTCGGTATTAGTAGAGCCTTTAATCTTTTATTTGCTTTATTTATTAGTTTCTCCTTTCTTGCTGGCTATCAAAATATCATTATTGTCACTAATACTGGGGAGTTATTATTTCGGTTTATTGCTTGTATTTTTATTGTTCTTCAGATTATTCAATATTCGCGCTCTAAATGGCGATTGTTTTATCCATTTTATCCGTCTATTTTAACGATCATTTTTGCGGTCTCATTTTTATTGGTATACAACGTTTCGTACGATGGTATTGGTTATTCAGCAACAACACACTGGATTCTTATAAAGTCGTGTTATGATTTATCTTTTTTCCTCGTGCTGCTTTTTATTATTCCAATTATTCGCAATCTTTACTTGTCACTATTAATTTTTGGCCTACTTTCTATTTTGGTACTTGATATATTGACACCGGGTGACTCTTTTGCGCAGTCAAATTTTCAGTTTATTAACCCGGGGTATTTCTTTTGGGTGTTTGGCAAAGTGCTGGTTGTTTATGCCATTGTTAATATCTATTATAAAATTAAGCATTACTCTAAGCGTCTATTTTACTCTGTCGATAGTACGCGCACGCAAATAATCTATTGGGGAAATAGTGTAGCTTTGTCATTTTTTCTGTTGTTGGAAATCCATGATACTTTTGTAAAACATAGTAGTCACTTTATTTGGCAAGCCTTTGCGATTAATCTTATTGTGCTCGTTCCATTTGTAAGTTTGTTTACGTTTCTCAATATCTTTTTTTCTAATTTGTTCTCGGGTGACTATAAATCGATTAAATTCATTGTTTCCAAAAATTTAAAGAGTGAAGAAGGTAAGTCCTTTCGCATGCCATTGATGCATTTTTTTGAGTTGGCAAAGTTTGCCAAAATTTTACGTAATCGAATTTTAATTTTGAACAAGAAAAAAGATATTCAGAAACGGATGTTTACTATTGCAACAAGGGCAGCGCATGATATTCAGACGCCTTTAACTGTATTAGGCATGCTTTCTGAAGATATTGAAAATAAAATGCCTAGTAAAGAAAAAGCTATTTTTGAAGAATCTATAGTAAAAATTAAAGGCATAGCGCAGGACTTGCTTAATTTTAGAAAAGAGTCATCGGATATCAATAGCGCTAGCTCAAGCTATACGGCTAACCCTCAGTTTATTGGTATTGATATTGTTAATTTATTGCGTAAAAGATTGCCGCATGCGCAGATTAGCTGTTCGCGTAATTTACGCTTTGCGCTTAGTCAGCATTGTCCTACTACATTAATGAAACAGTTGGTCGCCGTTGTTTCTGCGCTTAGTGCAGATATTGAAAAAAGTTTAAAAATGTCGCTTAATTTTTATTTTTTAGATCAACAACCCATGCTTAAAATATCACTTAGCTCTGTTACAGGGGGCTATGCTTTTGTTAAGCATAAAGCCAGTGAGATTATTGATCATGAAAGTTTAAAATTACAATTAATGCTGTGTGAAAATAAAAAAGAACTTAGCCTGCATGTTGCGATTGATCTTGTTTCACCGCCATGGAAAATCGACCATTTTTCGCTATCTCAATTTAATCACATTATCATTTTTGATGATGAATCGGTCTATCATGATACGTGGGATCTTGCTTTTGCAGTGTATTTTAAAAATGATGCTGCTGTTGACGTGAGCCATTGCTATAATGAAGATCAGTTTTTAAAGGCAATCAATAGCATTGATGATCAGACGCTTATCCTTATTGATTATGATATTAAGGGTAGCCCCTTATTGGGTGTTGATTATATTAAGCAGTTTGCATTAAACAAGTATGCTATTTTAGTTACTAATCATTTTAACGATGCGCGCGTACAAAATATTTGTCGTGAGCTCAAAATTCATCTTCTACCTAAACCTCTAATTCCCCATATTCTTGCCTGAGCCAGAAAAATACCTATATATATCAGGTAGTTATAAACATACCCGCTGGTATTATTTTGCATACATTTACTGTCAAATTTTAAGACAATTATTTGTCATTATAACCCTATAGCGTTGTTACAGCGTTTATAAAAACAAAACATCAATATCCGGGGGGAAGACAAATGAGAGATGCAACAAGAATGTATAATGGTGTAGGCGGATCAGCTTATCAAGCAGGTTATCATTCATCCTTAGCATGGAATCAAGGTGACGAGCAGGGTAAAGATCACAGTAATGCTTTTACCCGCAGTGCTGCAAGAGCAGCAGATATGCATGAAAAGGTATCCGGCTATCATGGAAAAGCAGATAAAGCAGCAACAGCGGCTGGTTTTATAGCTGAGCCAGATCCAGTCATTAACGACATGGTTGATTCCTTTGCACAAAGTCAAAATATGGAAGCATCGGAAAGCAATATTGTTTTTTATGAGAAATTGGATAACGACAGTTTTTTGGGTAAGGCTCGTGAGCATGCCTTAGCAACGCAACGTGCTTCTGCAAATATTGGTGCTAAATTAGAAGTAGGTGGCAATATTGTTGGTGCCTGCGATGGCCTAGGCAAAAGCCTTGAGTCTTATAAAGCTGGTGATAAGCGTAAGGCTGCATTGTATGGCACCTCAGCAATGAGCAAAGCGGTTTCAGCGTGTAATAGTTTACGCAAGAAGTTGCCTGGTAGCATGTCACCATTAGGCGCAGGCGCTAAAAAAATAAATCCAGTAACCGGTATTATTGGTGCTTATGCAGAATTAGGTTTGAAATATTGTAATTACCGCGCACGTTCAGCACAGACTAATGTTCATACTGAAAAAGTATCAAGCCTAAGACGTGCCATCGCAGCACTTTCAGCAATAATTGAATCAGCACATGCAACTGGGCAGTTTGAATTACGTACTTTGAATAATAATTTTAAAAGTGTTTTTCAAACTAATTTTCGCGATATCACTTTAGCAGATGCACTACAGTTATTGCATATTTTAAAAGGTGCCGAATCGGTAGAAACCTTTTGGGCGGAAGAGGAAGACGGTGAGATAGAATCATTACGTACGGAAGTGCTTGGTGAAGCTGTGCAAACTGCGCTTAAAACAGCTGCTCTAATTCTTACTATTACTGGTTGTGCAGCAACCGCTGGTATTTGTACTTTGGGTGTTACTGCTTTGAGTTTGGGATGTACCGCCAGAGAAAAATATAAAAAATGGAATGCCACCAAGGCTGATCAGCAACGTTATGCTAGAGCTTTACAAGATCATACCATCACTATGCGTGCTGCAGATTATGCTATGTTTCATGTTAAGAAAGAATGGTATATCAGTTGGAATAAATATGATCGAAACGAGCATTATGATCTTGCTCAACAATCATGGGGAAGACGCCGAGTAGCAACAATGTTTCGTAATGCTTATAACCGTAAAACTAGCACGCATCCTAGAGACAGAAAAATGGAGTTTAGTGAATATATGTGGGGAACTTCTAGAGAAGTAAAAACAACAATACTTAACTCACCTTTTTATGACTTAAAATATCTGTCAGCTATCACAGAAGATTGGCCTTTGCATTTGCCGGAAAATATGTCAGCTTAAGGTCTATGCTTTGATATCAATTATTTTTTTAAAGAGGCCCCCTTCTGTAAAAGATAGAAGGGGGCAATGTAATTTAATTTAGCTGTATTTATATTGCCATTAATATTTTGTTAAATTCCTCATAGAAATATTAACATAGCAGTTGTTTATTTAAATTTTACTTGATTCATGATATAACGTTGCAGTCAACTTGGTTGTTTTGCTTTTTATTTAACTAACAACAGTAGATGCAAGGATGTATTTATGAAATTATTTATCAAAGCTTTTGTTTTTATAGTAGCTGTATGTTTTCCGTTTCTCAGCTTGGCAAATGGCTATTATAGTCTTGTAGCTGGTGGTGTTGGTTATAGTAAAATTGGCAAGACGCAGACGCTGCAGTTATCAACGACGCCGCCGGGATTATTTGATCGCTATGTTGCGCAAAACAATGGTCGCCTTTCTTTGCTGGGTGCGTTGGAAGTGGGTTATTTAATTAGCCTCTCACCTAAACTGTCGTTGTCCTTGGGTGTTAATGGCGATTATTTATATTTTCATAATGATTTGCAGGGCACGGTTTGGCCACTGGTAAATATTTCTCCTGATTTTGATCGCTTGTCATATTGCTATAAAGCAAGAAGCTTTTTATTATTGGGGCAATTCCGTTTGTTTTGGCATTTTGTTACCAAGTCGTCAATATATGCCTCTGCTGGATTTGGTTCTTCTTGGAATCAGTTGAAGTCTTATAGTGAAACACCCTTACCAGGTTCTTCTGCTGCGCCTATGTTGGTTCCTTTTGCTGATAATACCAAGGCGGCATTTGCCTTTGCTGTGGGTGCTGGTTATTCCTATGCATTCTCTGCGCACGTTTCAATGATGATTGGATATTTATATCTTTATGCTGGTGAAGGGCAATTAGGCGCTACATTGCAAGATACTAGCGATCGCTTGCATTCTGGCTTATTAAGTGCACATTTATTCACTTTAAGCTTTCTTTTTACCTAGCAAAATTAGACCGATAGAGGGCTATTATTATGAAATCTTTGCTCAAAAAACTGACCCCGGCGCGTGTATCTGCGTGTGTAGCTGGCGGTATTATGTTGATGGCTTTTTGTCATCCAACTGTTACTCAGGCCAAACCAATTTTTAGTATTTCGCCTGATCGATCGAGTATTGAGCTCTCGCAAAATTCATCGACCACGGATACTTTTACGGTGACGAATGTTAGCGGTGCTGATATGCCTAATCTTGTTTTGCAAGCTAGCTTTAGAAGCACGCCGTTCACCAGAGAAAGTATTACGGGTGGTACTTGTCGCAACGGTGGAAGCTTGGCGAACGGTGCAAGTTGTAGTTTTATAGAGTCCATTCAATCCGGTTCTGCGGTGGGGAATAATCGCATATTTCCTCGTGTTTGTGCTTTTGGTGGAGCGCAAGCTTGCTCAACGGTGGCTTCCGGTCTGCCGGTTACGGTGAGTAATTCTGGTCTTGGTCGTTTGGAATTTCGTCAGAATGGTGTCGCTATTACTACTTTAGATTTAAATCCTTCTGAATCGGGTACGGTTAAACTTTTTAATACGGGTGAGACGCCTGTTCATAATTCTCCTTCTATTATTACTATTGCTAATGCTTTAAAGCCAGGTTTTACTACTGACTGCGGTTCCATTTTGGCTGCTGGGGCGAGTTGTACAATAACCTATAACATGCCGACTTCTACTGATGGTGCGCCGCATTTAATTACGGCTACGGCTTCTAATGCTGATAATAGTCCGCAGGAGTTGAGGGTAACTGTTGATAGGCTTGGGCGTTTGGTTTTTCGCCAAGGCGGTGTGGATGTAACACAAATAGAGCTTAAGCCTAATGATGATTCAAGTGTTGAGCTCGTAAATACAGGCGGTACAGCTGTTACCACCGCGAGTACCTCTCTAGTATCGCTCAACCCAGATTTAACTGGTTTTACTAACAATTGTGGAAATACTCTTGGATCTGGTGCAAGTTGCAGTATAGCTTATAAGAACCCTGGGCCAGATGATGGGGTTGATCGCATTATTCAGGCAGCAGGGAATAATGCAGATAATAGCCCTGCAGATTTGAGTGTGTCTATCTCAATGAAAGGGCACTTTGCTTTCAAAAAGGATGGTGGGTTTATCACTAATTTGGACGTAACTACTAGTGAATCTGGTACAGTTCAGCTTGTAAATACTGGCAATACTACAATTACAAGTCTTAATTTAAATATTGGTGATTTACCATCAGGATTTACTGAAAACTGTGGGGCTGCACTAAGCCCTGGCGCAAGTTGTAATCTCTCATATTCGAATCCCGGAACAACAGGTGGAGTTCAGAAGGTTGCAGTCGCAACGGGCGATGTAGCGAGTGTCGATAATACTCCCGAAAATTTAACAGTCTCAGTTTCAACTCCTCTGGCTGGATCGATAACAACACTTTTTGGTGCAAATAATAGATTTGCAGGCAATATGTTTAATGTTGAAAACGTAGCGCCAGGGTCACCTAGCATTACCATTAATAGTTTTGATGTCAATATAGATAATGCGGGTTCTCCAAATACGATATGTGTTTACTATAGAATGGGAACAGTTGTTGGTAATGAGAGTAGCTCTAGTGGGTGGAGTTTATTGGGCTGTGATTCTAGTGTTACGTCTAATGGGCTTAATGTCCCTACACCAGTTAATGTCGGTGGCTTAGTTCTACTTCCTGAGCAACTATATGGGCTGTATGTTGATGTAGATACTTATAGAAACCCTGGTACAAGTATGGAGTATACCAACGGTGGCCCGACATTATTTACCAATAGTGAAATTGAAATAACCACATATTATGGTAAAGGAACGCCTGAATTTACTGGGCGTACTTTTTTCCCAAGGCAGTGGAATGGAACTATCTATTACTCTGAAACATGATGGATATAACAGCAAGGAAATTTATGATGAAGAAAATTAAACTATTACCTCTGTTGCTATTGTTTTCTGTTGGTAGCGCACTTGCTCATCTTTGTCCGGCATACAATGAAGTGTATGTTAATAATACGTGGGTGAGTAGTTTTGGCGTTTGGCATAAACAAACATCTTTTAGCATCTCTGCGGGCGGTGTAGGATGGGCTAAAATGGATTTAACCTTTACAGCCCCATCTGATGCGACAGTGTATTGTTACTACGATGATTCAACCCAGTGCATTCCTTATAAGGCTACCTATACTGGTATCGCAACGCCATCAGGTAGTCAATGGACCGTTTATGATGATGATAGCTATCATTGTGATTCGGATCGTAATACTTGCTCTTTTTAATACTATTTTGTAGATCTTTTGTTAAGGCACGGTGATCTGCTGTGCCTTTTTCAATTCATAAGAAAATTGCTGATAAGCAAGAGAAATTCAACACAGCTATCAAAACCCAGAGAGGATGGCATTGTTATCCTGATGGCTAAATTATTCCGTCAGGAGTGCGCCCATAGAAAAACGCATGTTGTCAACCGTATATCAAACGCAAAGTAAGAAGCAAGGTCCTCTCTCAAAACGCCAATCATAGTAATATCTGTTATTAATCAAACAAAACTTTCGAGAAAAAATCACTTTTTCTAAACTAATAATTACCTCTAATTAATTTTTTAATTTCACAGTCGCCTTAGATAAATTAGATGACCAGCTAAAACTAGTAGTTGAATAAGCAGGTAACACAGCGTGGAAATGACTTTGCCTATTATTATAGTAAATAGTTACCCCTTTATCGCTATCTGTTCGGTTTACCAATACGGCCACGAGCTTGCCCATGGAAGGATTATTCTGCAAAGCTATATCAGGATTAACAAACGCAATCATGCTGACTTTAGGTAAATTATCTTTGGTTTTCTGAGTAGGGCTCGGTGATACATTCTTATCATGGTTTGGATCGTAATAATTATTATCGCCGTTCGATGGATTGCTTCGTAAAACATAAGCATTATTATTCTGATAATCATCATGTCCACCACGGTAAACGAATTTTGATATGGCCGCGAGTGCATAATCCATATAGTTAAATGATAGATCGTTAGGTTGTAGAGCATATTCAGAGGTTAAATTGACAGGGTTTGCATCCCAGCCTTTTTTATTATTCCACTCATCAGTCGCGGTGTTATATCGTCCTAAGGCATGCACCGTTGCCCAGTTAATATAGCTACTAACACCATAATGAAATAATTCCAGTATATGAGCAGCACCAGTTGCACCGGCAAAATTATCTGGATCATTATTAAAGTGGAACTCTGTCATGTAAATGCCTTTAAACTCATTACGTCCTGTTGAGGATGGTTTGTTATCACCACCTATTGCATTATAAATATCTTGCAAGTGCCCTATACCACTACCATTGTAGTAATAATTATGTAGAGCAATACCATCTGAGTCTGTTAACGATTCATCGTCATCGAGTAAATTTTTAGGATCAAAGCCAGAGACATTAAAATCATACATCCATACTTTAATATTTCGAAAGATGCCATTATCTATCGTGTTTAACGCGTTTTTTAATTTTTTCAGTAATTTTCTTTGACTACCAAAAGATGCATCCGTATTGGGGTATTGTGCAATACTGGCTGGGATGCCAGGCTCATTAAACTCGCTAATACTGTAGAGGTGAATACCTTGTTGTGAAAAACCTCTAAAAATATCAAGGTAATAATTAACCATCGCCTGTAAATTATCATCATCTTTTTTAAATTTACCAAATAATAATGAGTTGCTATCTTTCATCCAGCCCGGCGGGCTCCACAATGAGCCCATTAATAATAAAGACTGACTAGGATCAATTTGATTCGATATATCCGTAGCGTCTTTAATAACAGTAATTTTTTCTTGGTCAATGGGCCTATCTTTTGGGGTAATGCTAAATTGACCAGGTATGTCTTCATAAGTATAAAATGGATTACCATTAGGACAGGATACATGATCACGGGGATCATCGCTTGATTGGCCAGTGTAACAAGGTAAGGTAAAGTCAGACGTGCCAAGTGTTACACGCGCTAAATTCCAACCAAAATCATTTTCACCATTACCAAACAGTTTTTGTAAAACAGCTTTGCCGTTAGGCCCAAGATCACCATTGGCTTTCTGATGTGCCGCAGCACTATCCATATTCCAAATATTATGTATGGTGGTACCATCAAATGAAGATCCTATGCCTAAGTACTGTTGCGCTCTATCATTTTTATTGATAATAAAAACATAATCATCTTTGTTTGTGTCAGCGCTGGTATAGAGTGTGCTTGATAGCGGTGTAATTTGTTGATCTAGACCTTTATCTTTTACAGACCAGCTACTGATCTGGTCAGTTGCAGTTTTGCTAGCAAACACGCTGGGCACAAATAGACAAATAATAATAAGTGAGTTAATGCGAGAGCCTGATAGTTTCATAAGCTTGCCTTTTGAAATTGAAATAATCACTCCCTGAAAGATTTTTTAAAGGGAGCATTATAGTTTTATTAAAATTAGGAATCTAACAATTTAAGCTTGGCTTAAGTGGAGAGTGTTAATTAGAGTTTTTTATTGAATATAATTTAGCTGTATTCGGCGTTATGTTTGCTTTTATGTAAAGTAATATTAACGCTCAGCATAAAAGAGGTGAGTGCTAAAATTACTATGGGTATGTCGAAAGTGTCTAAATGAGCGATTTAATAGATATCGATAGTGGCTGTATCATCTTTTACGTGTGTTGATACAGCCAGTTTTATAGTGTTAACGAGTATTTGCTAGTGACAGAAGACATTTGTACCTTGAGCAGTAGAGCTTGCATCCACCGATAGTCTGGTTCCATCTCCATCAATTTTATAAAATTTAGTGGCATTGATATTGTCAGAGCTTGCCTTTGAGCATATATAGCTTGCATCCGTCTTGCTACGTAGACGATAGGCCTTAACGTTGGGGTTAAAGTTTGTAAGGTTAGTACAGCCGCCTGATCCACTGTCTACCAAGTTTAGATCCATAGACTTACGGTTGGATGTTGTAACACAATTAACATCGTTGCCATGGCCGTCTTTGCAGTCCATGGTATATTTGGCCGTGCGCATGGGTAGTTCGCCCGTGATAGTATTAATGTGGGTGCATATCGCATATTGGCCTCTTGCCACTGGGTTTGGGCTGTTGTTTGTTGTAAATTTCCCATTGGCAACAGCTACCAGGCTGATTATGCTGCCTAGAGCCAAAATAAAGATGCTGGGAAGTTGTAGTCTTCTAATTGCACTTATTATTTTTTTCATAGTTTGCCTCTCTAAAGGTGACGATGAGTAGTGGGTAAGTTTGTTATCCAGATAATGACTTAACCTTAATCTTAATTTAACTTTATGTTATTTTTTACACAAAAATAAGAGTATATATTCACCAAATTTGCATTTTTCTCCGCATGTACTGTTAATGAGGCATCCTTATAAGTGGTTTAGAACATACGATCGAGACAGGGTTCGTTGATTGTCATGGCTAGTGCTCAGAGCAATCAGTATTCGTCTAGTCGTCTAGTCGTTGTTATTGGTAAGGGTTCTTTAAAAAGTATTCTGCACTATGTAACTACACGACATATAGTGGTGAAATATTAGAATGCTATATATTGTAGGTCAACGATACATGCTGATATCATAAGTAAAGTCATTGCAAATGGAGTCTATAAGTCAATGAGCGATACTGTCGGTATATTAATTGTTGAAGATGATGAAAGGCTGAACCGCGAAATTGCGAGTTTTCTAGATGACAATGGGTTTCAAACCTATTCCGCCTTGTTAGGAGAGCAGGCGCTACAATTGCTAGCTAAAAAGCCGCAACTGGTATTGTTGGATCTAGACCTGCCTGATATCAATGGTGAGGCTGTTTGCAAAGCGATAAAGTCGCAAGGTGATACGCCTGTGATTGTCTTAACAGGCCAAGATGATGATATTAGTAAAATCAATATGCTTGAGCTCGGTGCCGATAATTACCTAGTTAAACCAGTTCCTGCTGATGTTTTACTTTCATATGTCAATGCAACATTGCGATTAAGTCAAAAAAGTAATGTAGAAAAAGTATCGACATCCTCACAGGAATTTCATTTTAATGAGTTTAAACTAAATATAACGTATAAGACCTTAGCCAAAAACGATCAATATATTCAGCTAACAACAGCGGAACACCTGCTATTAAAAGCCTTGCTTACTAAACCACACCATGTTTTAAGTCGAGATCAACTAATTAGCCTTACCAATGAATATTCAGAAGCGTTTGATCGCAGTATTGATATTTTAATTAGTCGATTGCGCAAAAAAATAGAGGAGGATAGTAAGAATCCTAAGATTATTAAAACAGTGCGTGGTATCGGCTATGTGCTTGATACCGATGTTTACAAAAAAACGGTTAATGAAGACTAGTGGCTTTGGTAAATAAAATTGCTCGCATATCGCCAGCACTTAAATTAAGTTTGGCTATTAGTTTACTTATTATTTTGTTTTACTTGTTTTTTGGTGTTGTACCATTATTTGCCGATGAAAGTACGGCGACCGTTTCACCATTTATATTTAATACTATTTTAGGTATTGGAACCTTAGTTTTTTGGATATTAATTGTTAAGCACAGTAAAACTAACAATAAAATATTTTTTATATTACTGTTAGCAGCAGAATGTGTTGATACTGTCAATAACTTTAAGTTATTAGTGTTGCGTCAACAACATCATAATTTTAGTGATATACTCGTTATTAGTTATCAGTTGCTAATTTTGATTGCTTTGCTTATTTTATTAAGTTCTAAAAGACACCTGTTAAAAGTGAGCAAATTCCATATTGCCGCTATTCCATTAATTATCGGTTTGTTGATATTATATTTCGCCTCTGTGATGCATGGTGAATTTGCATCCGTTCATGATGCTACGCACAATGCAATTGTTGTCGCTGAACTAGCGATTATGTTTTTATGCCTACTTTATGCAGCTTCTGCACGTAGCATTAGTGTTTTGCTGTTATTTCTCACTTACCTTTGCGGCGCTGGGGCAAACCTTACCGATAGTGTGCAAGTATGGCAAGCGATAGCCTTTCCAAATGCCTTGCTTGGCTTGATCAATATGGGTGCCTATGTTTTTGGCTTTTTAGCAGCACTATTTATTTATGTTGATAGAGATTTTGTTGTACAAAAATGGTTATTGCCTATTAATAGCTTGCAGCCACAAGTTTCATTGTGGTCAACCACTATCTGCTTGTTGGTTAGTTTGATTATTGCAATATTCTTTTATACGTTTGATATTGCTGAGATCCATTTATTTAAGTTGCGCGACTTGGTGCCAATATTATGTTTATTTTTTATTGTTACGACAATTTTATCTATTGCAGCAGCCAAATATCTTAATCAAAAACTCTCTTATATTATTAATACCATTAGATGTAAAACGATAGAGTATCACGGTGATGAAAGCAATATAAGAGAACTCAGTTTTATTAACCACTTTGCTAAAAGTAGTTTGTTAAAAATTGATAATCAATATAAGAATGAAAAAAAATTATTTAAAATTGCCTCTAAAGCAGTGCACGATATCAGGTCACCTCTTAACCTTTTGCAGATGCTGTCAATGAAGGTAAAGGGAAAAATTAATAACGAGCAAGAAGAAAAAATTCAATATATTTCAAATCGTATTCATAGCATTACGGGGGATCTTTTACAGCATTATAGAGAAGTTATTAGAAAGGAAAACATAAGCGTTCCAGCGCTAGAAAAAAAATGGCTCTTACCAATTATTTATGAAATATTTTATGAAAAAGAAGAGATATATAAAAATAGACAGGTTGATTTTAAATTATGTTTGAATAAAGCAGCTCAATCTCTGCAGGTAAAAGCAGATGAAATTCTGCTAAGACGTATTGTAGCTAATTTAATTGATAATGCTTATCAAGCGATAAGAGGTGAGGGGGAGGTTGTTTTATCTTTAAGTCACGATATAAAAAATCAACAGGCTGAACTTGCTATTAGTGATACCGGTAGCGGATTTTCACAAGCTAAAATAGACTTGGCTTATCGAGGTGAGCTACCATCAAGTAAAAGCAAAGGCTCAGGTATTGGTTTGAATACAGCGATAAAAACAATAAGGAAGTGGCAAGGAAACTTTATAATCCAATCAGCCCCGCAAGAAAAAACTGTAATCTGTATACAGCTGCCTTGTGAGTCTCTTTCTGATTCTGTAATAACTAAATTTCCAATTTCCACAGTGAGGAGGTTGGTTATTTTTGATGATGAGGTTAGTGAATTACAGTGGATAAAAGATCGTTTAGGTGACCAGGTGCCAAAAGTGACGGAGATAATTGCTACGAATGATATTGATGATTTTCAGGTATTAATTAGCCAGAAGAATAATACTGACCTTTTCCTTATTGATTACTATCTAGGTGACACTGAGCTTACAGGTGTCGATTATATTTTGCAAAACAAACTTCAGCATCAAGCAATTCTGATGTCTAATAATTTTGATAATGCCCTTGTTGCCACTTGTGAGATAAATAATATTCGCTTTCTGCCTAAATTATTTATCAAACACAATACTTGCTTGTGATTATTTTTTTCCTAACTGTTCACAGTAAGTATTTTTTCCAGTTTCTTGCTGGTAAAAACTATCAATGTTTTTCCATAGTACTTTATCATTATCATCGGTAATAAAGTAGATCTTGTTGTCATGTGTATCTCTCATCACTGACATAATATGATGGTGGTATTTATTATATACCGATTGTATGTCGGCAGGCATATCATTAAATTTCATTACTGTATAGACTGGTGCATTTGTAATTTCCACCTTTGGATTAGTAATTAATGTCATGCTATTAACTTTTTGAATTAATAGTTTTGATATAAATGGAATATTTTTACCAGCGGTTAGTGTTGTAAAGCCGGCCGCACCTATAATATCTCTACCTTCATCACCAAAGAGATTCTTAGTATGCAGCCCCCATTTATTATGAAATACGAAGAATTTACCATTCTTTGTGCCTGTGTATAGCATAATATGTCCATTGAGGCCGATTAAGGTAACATAAGGGATCGCATATTTTTTTATTAAAGCTAATTTTTCAGAGGTTGATGCATTGGATAAATCAACTTTTGTTGCTGAATTCGTTTGCCAGGCAGATGATCTAGGTAAATATAGCCCAAAGGTAAAAAATAAAGATTTAATCGTTAATGAGCAATCTCGCCAATGTTTAAAGCCACCCCAGGCATAGGGTTCTCCAGATAACTGATTTAATAAAAAAGCGAAGTTTTTCTCAGTAGCTGCTAAGGGAAACTGTCCATAGCTGGCTGTATCGATCGATGCGGCAATCATTTTAGCATGCTGATTTTGATCTGCTATTGGGATATAGATTTTATTATTTTTTTCAGGAAATATCGAGCCAATGCGGCTCATAAAACGAAAACGCCCGTGGGTGTCCTTTATTGCTTTATTATCTTTTATGATTGCAACAAATTTATTTTTTCGGTATTGCTTAGCAAATTTATCACTAACAAAAGCGATATTTCTCGAGCTTATCCAGCCACTTGTGCCTGAAGAGTTGACATAAATCCAGGCACCATTTTTACTAATTTGTAAAACGCGAATGGGTTGGCCTACCCATAACGATGTTAACTGCAGATTATCAAATGGGTAACCTTGACCGGCTTCTTCGTAGTTGGAGAATATAGGTAAGCTCGTTGGAAAACCGCGTAACTCTGTATTCTTAATAATAATTGCCCTGCTATTTCGATTGGGGAATGTGTTTAAATCGATATTATCCGTTATTTTAGCCACCCATTGTTGCGAGTTAGGTTGATAATTTATCCCCCAGCCTGGATACTTTTGACGTACAGCAATGGCGTTTTTAATATCATTTTTTATAAATAAATTTTCACATTCAGTTGGGTTGTTATCCCATGGCTTGAAATAAGCTGCTATTGCCTTTTTTGCTAAACTGGCTTGCTTATCTTTTTTAATTAAAAGTTCATTTTCATTTTTTTTATTAATGTAGTCATTAGCATTTTGATCTATCGGGATGCTGATAGCATTATGCAGTGGCAGTTGTTGCCAGCGCGCAAAAATGATGCCTATGGTGAGTCCTATGATAAAAATAACAAAAATGGTCCACCCAGCTGCGCGTTTACTCATAATTTACCTAACTACTGTCTTATGCGTGAAAAATGACCTGTATTATATGTGCTCACGACAACGTGGTCAATATGTGCGCTAAAACTTCTTGCTGTGCAGATTTCAGTAAAATATCTTAAATATCAGTATGTTAAGGTAGATCTTGCGTCAACTTAGTATGCTCGCTTAAGTCACAGATCGAATGTTTTAAACCAAGGGTCCTGCTTTTCTAACTCTGACTCTAGCCATTGTCGATATTTGTAGGCGAGCTTGTCGGCATTGATGGCTTGATTCCAAGGCTTTGCGCCTAACTGTATATTGTCATCTTGGCCACTCAGCATAGCGATATCTTGAAACACTATCTTTTTGCTCATTCTTTTTTGAATGGTTTTGATAAAAGGTATCCATTTTAGCCATGGCATATTTTTATAGTAGAATATACTTAGTAAGCGCATTTTCTGTGGCGATAAAGGTATGCAGTAGTGAATTTGTCGCATGCCTTTATTACCAAACTGGATGTCAAAGTAAACCGTATGGGGTCCCATAAAGTGGAAATTAATTTTTTTACTGTTTTTTCCAGATAAAGTTGTTGCGATACCACTAATGTTATTCTCTGATTGTTGCACTTCAAACTCAATTGGCGCCGCTTTTTTTCTATTTGACAGTGTGCCATGATGTGCAAATGGTAAATGCGCAGGATCAAGTAAGTTTTCAATCATAAGCTCATGTGGAATATCAATATCAATGGCATAATCGAAACGTACCGTATTTTGTTTTGCATAGGAAAAAATATCATTGTACTCTTGCGGAATGGTATCCGTTGCGTCTGAACCTTGGTAAATCCAAATAATATTATATTTTTCAATAACGAGTTTTTTAGGTACGCAAGCCTTTGGGGGGGGTTTAACATTCTGCTTTAACGCTGGGATTAAAGTGCAATCACCACGACTATTAAATTGCCAGCCATGATACATGCACTCAACTAAGCCATTGTTTAAACGACCCAGTGATAGTGGAGTTGAGCGGTGTGGGCAGCGATCTTGCAAGCAGGCGATTTTATTTTCTTGATCTCTGTAAAGGATTAAAGGCTCGCTTAATAATTTAAGGGAATAAATTATATTGGCTTTGATGTCATAAGAGAAGGCGATAGGATACCAATTATTAAAGGCGCTATTTGTCATTGTTTAGTCCGAAGATGGTTTGTTGCTTTCATTAGCTTGTAAAGTTGATAAGTTTAGCATTTGTTAAAGAGGTTGATAACTTTTTTATAAAATCACAAGCATTAACAGCCCGTTTGCTAGGCAATGCTTAGTATTATCTTGCCAATATTTTTGTTATCTTCCATATATTGATGTGCGGCTTGAACATCACTAAAGTCAAATTCACAATCAACTACTGGAAGAATGGTATTATCCAGCAGTTTGCTAAGCCAGCGTGTGACAAAGCGATGGGTAATCTCTCTTTTTTCTTCTAAAGATTGACGGCGCATGACCAATCCTTTTATTTGTAAACGATTAAACAGTAATACAGAAAGATCCATTTCCACCATCTTCCCTGACATAAATGCAACCTGTGTAATACGGCCCTTTTCTTTCAAAATACTCATATTTTTTTGAAAGTTATTTTTGCCAATGTAGTCAATAATAACATCGATGCCTTTGCTATTGGTGAGCGCCATTATTTTTTCACTATAGTCTTCTTCTTTATAGTTGATGCCAATATCAGCGCCTAAATCAAGCACTCTTGATATTTTTTCTTTTGATCCTGCGGTAAAGTAGACGGTTGCACCTATTGCTTTTGCCAATTGGATACCGGCAGTGCTGATACCGCTAGCGCCGGCATGAAATAAAACTGATTCACCCGTTTGCAATTTTCCTAAGGTAAATACAGCTTCTTGCGCAGTTAGAAATGCTTCTGGAATAGCGGCAGCTGCGGCGTCGGAAACATTTCCCGGTATTGGGATTGCCATATTGGCGTCCATCAGGCAATACTCTGCATAAGCGCCGCTATCTACTAGCCCGCAAATGCGTTGCCCCTTCTTTAGATCTTGCACGTTTTCACCCAGTGCTACTATCTGACCAGCTAACTCTAAGCCTAATATATTAGAGGCGCCTTCAGGTAGGGGGTAATTCCCATTGCGTTGAATAATGTCGGCGCGATTTAACGCCGCCTTTGATACCTTAACCAATATTTGGTTGTCGATGGGTCGAGGGATGGGTAGCTCGGATATTTTCAGTACTTCGGGACCGCCGTATTCTGTTACTGCTATTGCTTTCATATGTACCTGCTCAGTTTGTGATTTTCCATTTTATGCGGCAAGGTTTCTTGCCTCTAAGTATATAGCGCTAATAAGCTATCTTATTGTGTGTTGCCCTTGAAGTGAAGTTATTTATGATTAGTCAGTCAATTATTTATCAATTTATTGCTTGTAAGTATCTTTTTTCATTAGGGGTTGTTGTCCGTTAAATTTGCTCACAATTAATGTTGCTTTCATTATTGCAAAGGAAATTGGTGTGTTAGACTTGCCCGCACTTTTTGATAGCAGTAATAATTTAATACATATAAAGTTTATATTGGCAGAAATAGCTGTCTTATAATCAAAATACACAAATACTATTTGGAGATAACTATGGTAAAAAAAACCGAATTGGAAATGGCTGGGTCAGATAGCCAGCAACCAGCAGGCCTTGAGCAAGTTGAAATAGCGATTGCAGGTCCTATAAAAAATGATGAGCGAAAAGAAGTAACACCCACTGCATCAGAGCATTCAAGCCGAGGACCTAGCCCAGTTTCTCTAGGCGGTTCTACAGATTCGAATGATTCTCAACAGGCTGAGGCGGATGAAAATTCATATGTTAGTTATTGCTCTGCTAATCCTGGTATCAAGACAACAAAAGATTTACTAGTGAATGGAAACTCAATTTTTAACTCGGTGGAGAGCAGCACTTCAGGGGAGAACAAAAGGGAATTTGATTTAAGAGCAAGAAGAAAAAGTGCAGGTAGGATATGGGCTGAAGTGTTGGGTGAAAATAATAATTGGGATGGTAGCTTTTATGGCGAACAAAGAGTTAGCCGAGGAGAGTCAACTAGTAGTGTAAAAGAGACGCAGGCTATACTTGATGATGCACAACCATCGGCGGATGAAAAAGATACGAATGATAATGATTCTTGCTCATGTTTTTCTAGCTGTGTTGTTTGTTAAATTCTATCAATAATTAAACTGTATTTTTGGCAGGGAAGCCAGTTTACTGTCTCTTACGTTTTCAATTTATTTTCATAGTTATACTTTATCTCGATGGCTAGATTTTTCAGTTTTAAAAACCGCATAGCTGCACCGATTTTACGCGGCGGCGCAGTGGTTATAAGCGTTCGCCGCGTAAAGCCGCGACCTCATGAAGTATTGAAGACTCTATCAGCATACCCGTAGCACACACCCACAATACCCCCTATTGAAAAAGCAATTACAAATACAATACAATTAAGCTAACGGACTGATAATTTATTAAGGATAATATAATGTCATTTAAAAAACTCCTGCTATCAACCGCGCTTTTATTGTCTCCCTTGGCAGCCTTAGCTCAGACACCCCAATGCAAAGTGCTAGGCAAAGCAGACGCAAGTTTGCACGCAGATAAGTTAGCCGCAAAAATTCAGACCATGATTTTCGAAATGGGAAATATGCCCGCATTATTGGTAGGGGTGGTTAAGGGTCATCATAGCGCTTTAATCAGCTGTGGCGAGATTAGAAAAAACACCAACACACGCCCAACGGCAACAACAATGTGGCAAATTGGTTCAGTTTCAAAGGTCATTACAACAACTATTCTGGCCATAATGGTTAACGAAGGAAAAGTCAAGCTATCAGATCCCTTATCCAAGTTTTTACCCATTGGATTTCATACGCCAAATTACCAGCAACAAAAAATAACCTTACTAGATTTGGCAACGCACACTTCAGGCTTGCCGCGTGAAGCGGGAGCTGAGAACAGCTCTTTAGATGATTTTCAAAATAACTATGCTTATAAAGCGGATGAAGTTTATACGTGGCTAAATACTTATAAGTTACAACATGCACCAGGAACATTTTATCAATATTCTAATATTGGTTTTGGCTTATTGGGAAATTCCCTCGCTAAGGTGGAGCGTAAAACATACGCACAACTGGTTAATCACTATATAACCAAAAAGCTGGGTATGGCAAATACAACACTGACACCCAACGCGCATCAAAAACAGTTGGAAGCAAGCAGTTATTGGATGAATGGTGATTTAATTAAAAATGACTGGGTATTTAATTACAATCGACCTAGTGGCGGTGTTTATTCTAATGGAAGCGATTTGCTAAAATTCCTTCGTTATAATTTAAATTTACTAAATAATAAAAATATTATTACCAATCAAATTGCACATGCTAGTTATGTATATAGTGATGCGCTAAAAAATAAAAGAACTTTCTCTAGTTCAGCAATGGCATTAGGTTGGGAGGTTGATAGTAATTACAATCATCTTCCACTAATTTTAGCTAAAAATGGTTGGGTTAGTGGTTTTAACACCTGGGTAATGATCATGCCTAGTCGTCAAATAGGTTTATTTAGTATTTCTAATAAACCATATTTAACAATAAAAGGACCTTTGCAGTCCATATTGAGAGACTTGATGCAAGATGATACTTAATTGAGTTGTTAATATCATTTGCTATTTATAAGCAGTGCATAATAATCAACTATAGCTTGCTTCTTAGTTGTAAGTCATCATTTGGTAATGCGCAAGCTTCGTACGTATTGTTATGAAAAAAACTATATTTGTTGTAGTCGTCAACTTTTTTATTATCATTCGGAGGAGTTAAGCTTGCTAAGAAATGATGTAATCGCCAAATAGCCTGTACAACTTCCTTTGTGTCGATACCAAAAAGAAAGCGAAAGAAAATTTTATCATTATTAACCCCCATCGCTTCATTGGGAAGCATTTCAACACCTATTGCCGCGTACATAGCGAGATAAAAATCTACCCCTGTATTCAGCTGAATATCATTAATCATAAACCCTTTCCAGCGGTTAAAATTTAATATGGCAAAGAAACCCGCTTCGGGTGTGAATTCAATATTAATATTATTTAGGCCTTGTAATAATTGGTTAATGGCGCCAGCATTACTTAGGCTGAGTCCGCAGGAGGTAAGCATTGTAGTAATAAATTTCATTAAGTTTTTATCTTTTAGCAATGGTATGCCCGATACCAGTAAAGAGAGCAAGTTAAAGTTTTTTTCATAAAACATGTCATTTTTGTGAAGGTATCGATGCATATGTTTGTCAACGTCACAAGCTTTAATAAAGAGATGTTGCTTATCTAAACTATTTGACAGCATGGTATGGATTAAAAATCTGCCGACGGACTGCACTAAATCATGGCTGACATACATAAACGCCAGTCGGTACCCTGGTGCTGATAGGTGCTTTGAAAAACTGTGGAGCTGGTACAGTTTTTTAATGCTTGAGCATTTTGCAAATGATCCAATAGAATAGCTAGGCCTACGTATAAGATGATGTGCGTAATCAGCTATTATGGCGATATCCATTTTTTCGGCGACAGTGGCAATTTGATTAACATCATTCTGAGAATAGACAGCGCCAAAAGGGCTGTTAGGGTTAATTAACAGGATCCCGAGAACTCTGGCTGGCCATCTGACCATTGAGCCTAAGCTTGGATCTATGCTATCAAGCTTTTCTTTCAAGCGATCTAGTTCAAGAGATAGTCTTACACTATCGTTGTAATAAAAATGTATAGAAATGAGGATGTCGTTTACTTCTTTTATTAAAGGGTAAAATTTTTTCTTAGCTGTAAGAATTTGTTTAATATTGTCTAAATTAATTTGCAAATATTGTTTTGATTTTAGTAGTAGTTCTATATTAATTTTGTTAATTAATTGGGTTAGATCAGACGGGTTTACTTTGTAATTATTTATACGTTTTAATGGGAGCTCTGCAATTTTACCACCATGAATTTCTGTTTGAGAAACAAATAATCCATAAGTGGGGGTAGGGATAATTATTATATTTTTAGCAAAAATGGTAGTGCGCCCTTCGTTAAATAAAATATGAGGGATAATGGCGCTACCAAACAGAGCTGTAGAGCCGCTACCAAGATAGGTTGCCCCGAGTGGTAATGTATCGCAGCTTGTGTTGGGTAATAGTTCAAGACCTTGCATAAAGCGAATGGCGGCATTATTTGCTTTTTGTTCTTCAGTGATAAAGTGGTATTGGTTATATTTGTACGCATCTATTAGTTTGTGGTTTTGGATCTTATCAAAGGTCGGCGCGATACCAACGCCGCCTCCTGCATCAATAATTTTAAGTCGTTGTGAATCTTGTACTAATGTACTTTTGCCAATGGCAGAAACATTGCGGTAGACTTCTAGAAAACGCCCTGTATAAAAAGATGGTGGTTTGGTATTCGCAGATGTGCTTTCCTTGCTCTCAATGCCACAATTTTTTGTTTGGTTACACGCTTGATAGAATGATGAAAAATTTTTTAATTGTAATTGCAGGTCAGTCTTCATCGTCAAATCAAGTGAGGAAGTTATGGTCAATAGTGTAGATAAGGCTTTGCTTAGATCTGTTAAATTTAATGATATCGGTAACTCTGAAAATAGCAGTATAAAATGCAAAGTTTTTAATTGGCAGAATTGTCTCAAACTATTGTCGTATAAGTTAGATGTTCCAGCTAAAAAATTTAATATGGTAACTAAGCAGTGCGAGTCAAATTGTTCTTCTTGTCGTTTTATCAAAAGGCAGGCTAGCCATGCGTGCGCAAATAACTTTCCTTGATCGCAGCGGATATGCAACCATGGAGGTGAGGGTGGCAGGGCGCGTCTGTCGCTTATGTCGGAAAGTCCAGTTATTGCTGTAAAAGGTAAGCTTGGTATTATATTTTTGGGTGTTGGTCTCATGCTGTATTCATTATATCTATTGGTGTTGGGCGAAATTAAGGCGTAGAAGTTTACCGTTCTGTTCTTAAGTAAATATTAAAAAGTTGGTTATTTGCAGGATTTTATGAATTTCTGTCAAATAGTATTCACTTGCAAGATGGATTATGTCCGATGGAATTTAGATGCAGCGTTGTTTAAGTATAAAGTGCGAGGTGTAACTTACTTATAGAGTTTATAGAAATGTTTTTTGCCAACAAGATTTGCAGATGTCGTGATGATGTGATAACGTGGTACTACATCACTTTAAAGAGGTTGAGCATGAACTCAGGAAAAAACAATTTAAATCAGGAAGATGCGCTATTTGCAGCTATAAGCCTTTTGAAAAATGTAGAAGAGGTGAAGCTTTTTTTTAAAGATCTCTGTACGCCAGCTGAGATTCAGGCCATGACCGATCGTTGGCGGGTGGTGGATCCTATTAAACAAGGTATTCCGTATCGCACGATTCATCAGCAGACTGGCGTCAGTGTAAGTACGGTTGGGCGTGTTGCCAGATATATTGCACATGGAGCAGGGGGCTATGACTTGCTGTATAAACGAGTAAAAAGAAAGAGTAAAAATGAAAAATGAAAGATTAAAAATTGCAATTCAGAAAAAGGGAAGATTGAGTAAAGACTCCATCGATATTTTACAACGGTGTGGTTTGAAATTCCGAATTTTTGCTAATGCGTTAATTACTAAATGCGAATCTTTACCTATCGACATTTTGCTTGTCCGAGATGATGACATCCCTACTCTGGTGATGGATGGTATTTGTGATATGGGTATTGTTGGTGAGAATGCATTATTTGAAAAAAAATATTCACTTACTGATAACGGTAAAAGCGCAGACTTTGAGGTTGCGCAAAGGTTAGGTTTTGGTCGTTGTCGTTTGTCGCTTGCGCTACCTGAAAATGTTGCGTATCAATCTCCTGGTGATTTGCAAGGTTTGCGAATTGCTACCAGTTACCCATATTTATTAAAACAATATTTACAAAAAAATAAGCTAGATGCAAAAGTCCTTTCTTTGTCAGGTTCGGTTGAAATTGCGCCGCGTTTAGGCATGTCTGATGCTATTTGTGATTTGGTTTCTTCTGGTAGAACATTAGAAGAAAATAAATTAAAAGAAGTTGCCATTCTTATTAAGAGTGAAGCGGTGCTTATTCAGTCTAATAAAACAATGTCAGATGATAAGCTTAACATTGCAGATTTATTATTACGACGAGTCAAAGGTGTTTTAAAAGCTAGTGAAAGCAAATACATTATTTTTCACGCTCCACAATCAGCATTACAAGTGATTAAAGAAATACTACCTGGGACTGAATCACCCACTATCACACCGCTCAACGGTGTTGATGAAAAAGTGTCCGTACAAGTGGTTTCGCGCGAAGGTGTTTTTTGGAATACGTTGGAACAACTTAAATCGATTGGCGCAAGTTCGATATTGGTATTACCCATAGAAAAAATGATGGCTTAATGATGAATACAATAAAATGGCAAAAGTTAGACCCGTTAGAGCGCAAGCGTTGTTTGCAGCGTCCAGCTATGAAAATGCAAGACTTGACTCTTAGTGTTAGTAGCATCATCGAGCGCGTTAAAAATCAGGGCGACAATGCATTATTAATGTATACAGAAAAATTTGACCATATTTGTTTATCTGAGATATGTGTCAATAATAAATTAATTAATACGGCAGAGTCGCTAGTAACAGCAAAAGAGTGTCAATATTTATATGAAGCAGCTTCGCGTATCGAAAATTATCAAAGAGCCTGTGTACCCAGAGAAGTTACTGTTGACACTAATGATGGCATTGTGTGCCGACGACGTCCTGTTGCTATTGACTCAGTTGGTCTGTATGTTCCTGGCGGTAGTGCGCCATTAATTTCAACCTTGTTAATGCTAGCCATTCCAGCCAAAGTAGCTGGTTGCGCAACAAAAGTTTTATGCACACCACCAAATAAAAATGGTGATATTGATCCACTATTATTGTTAGCAGCAAAATATTGTGGCATTGAGCAAATCTTCAAAGTGGGTGGAGCGCAGGCCATTGCAGCTATGGCATACGGAACTGAGAGCGTGCCGCAAGTAAATAAAATATTTGGTCCAGGTAATGCATGGGTTACTGCTGCAAAAACATTTGTTGCCAATGATATTAATGGAGCTTCTATTGATATGCCGGCAGGTCCTTCTGAACTTATGGTTATTGCAGATCAATGTGCTAATGCTAGCTTTGTTGCAGCCGATTTACTTTCACAAGCTGAACATGGTCCTGATTCGCAGGTTATTTTGATAACTGACTCAGTTTCATTTTCTCAACAAATTGTCGCTGAAATTAAAAAGCAAAATAACACAATGTTGCGTAAGGATATTATTGTCCAGTCTTTGTTAAACAGTACCGTTATTATTGTTGATGAGATTAAAGAAGCGGTTAATATTTGTAATAGCTATGCGCCTGAACACTTAAGCCTGCAGGTTGAAAATCCACAACAATATTTAAGCAGTATTCGAAATGCTGGCGCGATATTTATTGGCCCTTGGACGCCGGAAACAATGGGGGACTATGTTAATGGTGCTAATCATGTGTTGCCAACTTATCGTTGTGCCAATCGCATGAGTGGTTTATCTGTTGCCGACTTTATGAAATATATTAGCATACAGGAAGTTACTTCTTTGGGTTTAGATAATCTAGCCCCCATGGCTATGTTTATGGCTGAGGCAGAAGGTTTGGATGCCCACAAAAATGCAGTAGAAAGGCGAGTGAAATATTTAAAGGAGCTAAGCAATGTCGACTGTTGAGCAATTAATGCGAGAAGATCTTCGTTATTTTAATTCCTATTCTTCTGCTCGTAAGGAGGCGAGCGCTGCTCTTATTAATTTAAATGCCAATGAATCCCCTTGGGAGTCTGGTTTTAACCGTTATCCTGAGCAACAGCCGTTAACGCTAGTAGAGAAATGCGCCCAGTATTTTTCTGTTGATAATGATGAAATTTTAATTACGCGCGGTAGTGATGAAGGCATTGATTGCTTAATGCGTTTATTTTGCCGTTATCAGCAAGATAGTATTATTATCTCTCCGCCAACCTTTGGTATGTATGCTGTTTCAGCACAATTGCAAGGGGCTAAGGTTATCGAAGTGAAATTGCAAGATGACAGTTTTGCCATTAATGTTGACGCGATCATTGCACAGTGCCAAGATAATACTAAGATAGTTTTTATCTGCTCTCCTAACAACCCAACTGGTAGTATTGTACCGATTGAGTCGATTTTATTTTTATGTAAAAACCTACTGGGTAAGGCTATAGTAGTAGTTGATGAGGCCTACATCGATTTCTCAGTAGCGCAGAGCTGTGCTTCATATATAAAAGATTATGATAATTTAGTTTTACTGCGTACTTTTTCTAAGGCGTTTGGTTTAGCTGCTGCGCGTGTTGGCGTGTTGATGGCGCAAGCTCCCCTGATTAGTTGGCTTAAGAAAATATTAGCGCCTTACCCTATTGCGCAAACATCTGCAGAGGCCGTGCTTAAGTATCTACAACCAAAGATGCTGGAAAAAATCAATAAAGATATTGGTATCCTTGTTAAAGAGCGCGCACGTCTTATGGGCGAATTTAAAGAAATGGCGATTGTTAGCAGGCTATGGCCATCAGATGCAAATTTTCTTTTATTGCAGTTTGCATTACCGATAGTTGAGCGATGTCAGCAACATGGCATTGTACTAAGGAAGATGGATAACGCACTTGGTCTTTCTAATGCTGTACGTATTACTATCGGCTCTCCTAATGAAAATGATAAGTTGTTAGAATTTTTGAGGTCATTATGAATCAAGAAAAATATTTGTTTATTGATCGTGACGGTACTTTAATCGTTGAACCAGAGGATAAGCAAATTGATAGCATTGAAAAATTACAGTTTATGCCAGGTGTTTTTACCAGTTTGCAGCGTTTACAGCAATGTGGCTATAAATTAATTATGGTTTCTAATCAAGATGGTTTGGGGACTAAAAGTTTTCCTGAAAGTGATTTTCAGTTGCCTCATGACCTAATGGTAAAGATTTTTAAATCTCAAGGCATTACTTTTGATGACATATTAATTTGCCCGCATGTGGAAGAGGATAACTGTGATTGCCGTAAGCCTAAAATAGGCTTGTTAACTGATTATCTATTAATGCAAAACATCGATAAAAAAAATTCTTATGTGATTGGTGATCGAGAAAGTGATATGGAGCTTGCTGCGAGATTGGAGTGTACAGGCTTACGTATTGCAGATAATTCTGAAAATAATTGGCAAAGCATTGTTGATCGCGTGCTTAATAATTGCCGAATAGCATCGCTACACCGTAAGACCAAAGAAACAGATATTGCTGTGTCTGTAAACCTTGATCGTAATACCGCTATAAAAATTAATACCGGGCAAAAGTTTTTTGATCATATGCTTGAACAAGTTGTTAAGCATGCTGGTATTAGTGCTAATATCCAGGTTAATGGTGATTGGCTTGTTGACGATCATCATAGTATAGAGGACACAGGTATTGCTTTAGGTAGCGCTATTAAAGAGGCTTTGGGTGATAAGCGTGGTATTTCACGCTTTGGATTTCTGTTACCTATGGATGAGTCCAGTGCAGAGATATCTTTAGATCTAAGTGGTCGACGTTATTGTCAATTTAATGCAAAATTTAATAGAGAGTTTGTTGGCGGTATTGCTAGCGAAATGGTTAAGCATTTTTTTTCATCGTTTGCCGATGGTCTTAATGCAACGTTGCATGTAACGGTTAAAGGTGAAAATACGCATCATATGGTTGAGGCTGCTTTTAAAAGTTTAGGGCGAGTGCTAAAGCAAGCTATTATGCGTGACGGAGACGCCATGCCAAGTACTAAGGGGCTATTATGATAGCGATTATCAAAGGTTGTGGTAGTAATATTTCATCCATTCAATTTGCTTTTGATCGCTTGGGTTACAATGCTACTTTGACTGCTGATAAAGAAATCATAAAAAACGCATCGCATGTCATTTTACCTGGGGTCGGACATGCTAAGGCAGCCATGGAACAACTCCATTCATTAGGGTTGGTCAATGTTATTAAGAGTTTAACGCAACCAGTTTTGGGTATTTGTTTAGGTATGCAATTATTATACGATTTCTCTGAAGAGGGTGATGTTGATTGCTTGAGCATTATTCCAGGTCGCATTCAAAAATTACCCCATGCTGACAATGCTGTTTTACCGCATATGGGGTGGAATAAAGTCAGGTCCAAGCGTTGCGATAACTATGCTTATTATGTTCATACTTATGCTGCACCGATTAATGACTTTACTGTTGCTAAAACATTTTATGCAAAAGAATTTTCTGCAATTGTGGCTAGAAATAATTTTTTTGGTATGCAATTCCACCCAGAAAAATCTGGTGATTTTGGTGAGGCATTGCTAGCTGATTTTTTACACTCGAGGTTGATATGAATATTATCCCGGCAATAGACTTATATAATAATGCATGCGTAAGATTAAACAATGGTGAGTTTAATAAAGTTAAGCTATATTCGCAAAACCCTTTGCAGCGCGCGTTAGATTTTCAAGCGCAAGGTGCCACCATAATTCATATTGTTGACCTTAATGGTGCTAAAAGTGGTGCGCCGAGCCACCTTGATATTATTACGAATATTAAGAAAAACACCGAATTATTGGTGCAAAGTGGTGGTGGTCTGCGTGACAAAAAAAGCATTGAATTAAGTTTACAGAGTGGGATAGATCGTGTCGTTTTAGGTAGTTTAGCGGTGACTGATATTGCGCTAATAAAGTCGCTTATTGATAAGTATGGTGTTGAACGTTTTGTTCTAGCCTTCGATGTGAATATTAATGAAGTTCCGGAAGTAGCGATTAAAGGTTGGCTAGAAAAAACCACGCGCTCTTTATGGGATTTGTTACAGCAGTATGAAAGCTATAAAGATCTTTCAATCTTATGTACGGATATTGCTTGTGATGGTATGTTAAATGGTCCTAACATAGAGCTTTATCGCCAATGTGTTAATCAATTTACGCAGTTCCAATGGCAAGCCTCAGGAGGGGTTTCGCATTTAAATGATCTTCTTCAATTAAAAACGACAGGGGTTTCATCGGTGGTGATAGGTAAAGCGCTTTATGAGCAATGTTTTACTTTGCAGCAATCCTTGGAGGCGCTCGAGTTATGTTAACAAAGCGAATTATTCCTTGTCTTGATGTTAAAGATGGCGTCGTTGTAAAAGGTGTTTGTTTCCGTAATCATCAAGTAGTTGGTGACATTGTTGAGTTAGCTAAAATCTATTGTGACATGGGGGCTGATGAATTAGTTTTTTATGATATCACTGCTAGTAGTGACAATAGGTCGGTTTGTTGTGATTGGGTTAAAAAGGTTGCCAAAGTCATCAATATTCCGTTTTGTGTCGCTGGAGGTATTCGTACAGTAGATCAAGCCAGGTCAGTACTACAGGCGGGTGCGGATAAGATTTCAATTAATAGTCCTGCTATTGAAAATCCTGATTTTATAGATACCCTAGTCGCTGCATTTGGTCAACAGTGTATCGTTATTGGTATTGATAGTTTTAAGCAAAAAGATAATTATATTGTTTACCAATACACGGGCGATGAAGCAAAAAGCAGACCAACACCATTATCAACTAAAGATTGGATTCGTGAGGTACAAACACGCGGTGCTGGTGAAATTGTTTTAAATTGTATGAATCGAGATGGTGTTAGGCAAGGTTATGATATTGAGCAACTAGTAGAAATGCGTTCAGTTACTAACGTTCCGCTTATAGCTTCTGGTGGTGCCGGAGCTTGTGAACATTTTCTTGATGTGTTTAATATTGCTAGAGTTGATGGCGCTTTAGCGGCGAGTATTTTCCATAAACGTGTTATTTCTTTAAGTGATTTAAAGTCATTTTTAAAAACAAATAAAATTGAGGTAAGGCAGTGAGTTTATTAAATGTTGATACGTTAGACTGGACAAAAGTAAATGGTTTAATGCCAGCAGTTATACAGGATAATAATACTGGCAAAGTCTTGATGCTGGGCTATATGAATAAAGAGGCGCTGAGCATTACTATTGAAACTAAAAAAGTGACTTTCTTTAGCCGCACTAAGCAGTCGCTGTGGACTAAGGGTGAAACCTCAGGTAATTTTTTAAATTTAGTTGCTATAACGCAAGACTGTGATAATGATGCATTATTAGTTCTGGTTAATCCTGTTGGACCTACTTGCCATAAAGCTTCATTTTCTTGTTTTGATTCTGAGTCAACCGGTCGTTGGGAAATGCTAACAAAATTGCAAGAAAAAATTTCTGATCGTGCTGCCAAGTTACCTGAAAACAGCTATACTACTTCTCTATTAAATGAAGGGCTTAATAAAATCGCACAGAAAGTCGGTGAAGAAGGTGTTGAGACTGTGATTGCGGCTTTGCAAGAAAGTAGAGAAAGGCTTGCCAGCGAGGCAGCAGATTTGCTTTTCCATTTATTGGTGTTGCTAAAGGCGCGAGACCTATCCATTACTGATATTTATTCTACCCTTAAAGCACGTTACGTCTAAGTTGCTATGGCTAACTAAGGTCATTTTCCTCGTCAAAAATTTTTACGTATTCGTTTAGTAAGTAATACATGAATTTTTCAATCGGCGAGTCCAAAAGTAAATAGGAGAGCTTAAAACTACTTTTCACTTTAAATGTTTCTCTTAAACTTTGCAGGTTATTTTCCACAGTTCGTTTCGATAAGTTTAATATTTTGCTGATATCTTTGTTATTTTTTCCAAAGCATAAAAAAGCTAATATACGGACTGGCGTCTTTCCCAATGAGATGTTGTGGTTTTTTATCAGAAAATTATTAAATAATTTGTAGATACAATCAAGAAGTTCTCGTTGTTTTAACTCATCACTGATAAATGGCCGTTTGCGCAGAGATAATTGATATTTCATGCTATCACTTATCAGTAGGTCATAGGAATCATAAAATTGCTTGCAGATTTGCTTAATGTATTCTGAGTTATTAATAGCAAAGTCTATTATACTATTTTTGTAGCACCCATTTGAAAAATATATACGATCATAATAGTCTTCATTTTTTATATCATAATAGAGTATATTGCCAATATTTGAAAAATTTGCTGCTAGGGTGGTTGACTGCATTTCGCCAAGTTCATAGGAGTCTTTTGCGCTCCATAAACCGATTCCTTCGTTATGTTGCTGGTATGAGGGTTGGTTTACTTCCATATTTTCATTGAAAAAGGATTGCAGTAGGTTTGCATCACTATCAATAATTGAAATCCTGCCATCTCGCCATGTGCGTGCTAGGGTCATATTTTGTAGTGGTGTAGTCAATAGTAGCGAATTAGCTGCTTGTTGGAAATCATATGACTTGTTTAATAGATTGATTTTAATATGTTTTTCATTGACAGACATTGAGTACTACCCTATTTATTCACTTTGACCTCCCAATATACAGTATTATTACTGCACAGGGAAGCTTTTATGCGCAGAATGCTCAATATATAGCCTATTCATTTGCGGCTCACTTGTATCTTAATGTAACAATAGGGGATATTCTTGTATTTTTACTTGATATATTGTTTAAAATCAGAGAGAATTGGGCCTAATATAGACAATTGTGGATTTGTAAGTGGATCGAAAAGATAGAGTAATAAAGGCGCATGAGAGCGTAGGGCCAGATCACCCGTTCCGTGTTAACTGTGACAAGTTTAGGCAAGCAACGGCTGCTTTACGTGAGGCTTTTGATTTGGTTTCGGTTACCATGGTCAGGTTTAACTGGAATCTAAAATATTCTAGCCTCTGTGATCATAAGGGTTTATCAGATGCCTACTGGGATCATAAGTTTTACTGTTTGCACTTAGGCAAGTATGATTTTGCCAATAAGGCTTTCGGCAAACTATTTTCAGACCTATCGACAGAAGAGTTAGAGCTGGTTAAACTGGCGCAGGCTAAGCTGAAAGCCGTAGCTGGCCATAAGCGAACTTATGTTTTTATGCGGCACTATTTTGGTTATTCCGAAGTTTTTGTCCTAACGAGTAAAAATGATAGCCAAGAATACAGTGATTACCTCATGTCACGCCGGGATCTTTTTTATCAATATGTCAGAAAATTGAAAAATGAATGCCGAGAAATGATTACCGCCGCTAAGGAAGCCGCGATCACATCAACGTTATTTTTACCTAAAAACGATTCTTTTAAATTAGTTAGATTCGATAAATCTTCACCGGTAGAAGAAGAGAAAGTTGAGAAAACTAAGCGTTATTATTTAGAAGGTGAGTTTGAAGGTGTTTATCTTAATAAAACGCAAGTGTCTTGTCTTGCCTATTTGATAAAAGATATGACATATAAAGAGATCGGCGATAAAGTATTTTTAAGTCCGCGTACAGTGACCAATAATTTGGATCTCGTGCGTGAGAAGTTGCAGTGTGCTAATAAAAAAATGCTGATTAAGAAAGTTAAAAGTGATCCTAGTATTCTATCGATTATTTCTGAGGTGATGGGGCCTTCTTTTAATGATCAAGCTAATCACTCCTCTAAACATGTTGTTATGGATAAAGTGTATGAAGTGGTGATTGATCCACCTTTGTTTGATACGAATTGTCAAAAGGTGGATAGCGAATTTCGTAAGCATCGCGAGACGCAGTCTTAATTTTGATGTGAGTTTTTTGTTTGGACTGAGCTTTGTCTGTTCTTACGCGGCGGCGGGCGGTTGGGCGGCGCAAAGAAATATTTATGGATTTTCTTTGCGCCGCCCAACCGCCGCGCCGCCGCGAAGAACAGACATCCCTCGGACTATACCCCCCCACTTACTCCAGTAATACCACCAAATCATTAAAATTGACATTTTTCCCATCCTAAGCTATAAATTTTCTGTTTTTTAAATTTAACGCCTGGTGGATTAAGATAATGTTAAAAGTTCTATTAAGTTCATTTGTTATCGCAAGTTCAATCGTGTCAATAGCGTATGCGGTACCCTGTAAAACGCATCGTGTCAATTATTATAATACCGCCAATGCCAAAGTATGGTCGACAACAATTTGTCCCAAGCAATACCTCCCTTACCATACCCATCAAACAGCTCGAGTTGTTATTCCGCAGGAAAATGGTGAGCTTAAGGTGTTATATAAATCTGGTGAGGTGCAAATGGTGCCTCTTAAAAAGAATACGCCGGTGCTGCTTTCACGCGCTGAAGGTATTAAGCTCCATCGCGATATTAATGTAGGCAATGCGCCACTTCACGTCGTGGTTGTTGAGCTTAAGCATTCTGCTGTTGCTATAAAAAAAGCAAATTAATAAGATTGTTGTTTTATTTGCAACCTAAATTACCTTAGCGATATTTTTCATTTCTTAAGGGTGGTATGATAGGGTGATGGATTTGCATAAATAAAAAAACCTCTCGAGCATTAAAATGGATTTAAAAAAAACTATTCATTGGTTCCGTCAAGATCTTCGCCTATCTGATAACCCCAGTCTAGTTGCCGCTGCCAAGCAGGGCGCAGTATTGCCTCTTTATATATTGGATGAGATCAACTGTGGGCAAAAGCAGCTTGGTGAAGTTAGCCGCTGTTGGTTACACCATTCTTTAAGTGAGTTAAATCAAACAGTAGAAAACAAACTTGTAATCAAGTCAGGTGACCCACTGATAATTTTAACTGATCTTATTAAAAAATATCATATTGAAGAAATTCATTGGAATCGTTGTTATGAACCTTGGCAAATAAAGCGTGATACCATCCTAAAAGAAAAGTTGCAAGCAATGGGTATTACTGTCTGCTCTCACAATGGGTATTTATTATGGGAGCCGTGGGAAATTGAGAAAAAAAGTGGTGGCAATTATAAAGTATTTACTCCTTTTTATCGTAAAGGTTGCCTGCAATTTATGCCGCCCCGTAAACCCTTAGCAAAACCGCGGAGAATTCAATATTTAGCTAATACTGAGAAAAATAACTCAGTTACTTCACTGAATATATTGCCAACAAAGACATGGCATAAATCGTTAATGGCTAATTGGCAAGTCGGTGAGTCAGCCGCGCTTAAACGTATAAAACAATTTGCTAAAAATGATTTAAATGATTACGCTGAGGGTAGAAATTTTCCCGCCAAGGAAAAAATATCGCGTCTATCACCGCACTTACACTGGGGAGAAGTGTCACCGAATCAGGTGTGGTATGCAATAAAAAAATTAATGCAGGATAAAAACACAGATTGTTTTTTAAGCGAGCTCGGTTGGCGTGAATTTTCCGTCAGTCTTTTATACTATTATCCAGAGCTCCCTAGCAAGAATCTGCAACAAAAGTTTAACGCCTTTCCCTGGCGTAAAAATAAAAAAATGTTAACTGCTTGGCAGCAGGGTTTAACAGGTTATCCGATGGTTGATGCGGGTATGAGAGAACTGTGGCAAACGGGTTTTATGCATAACCGTGTTCGTATGATTGCTGCTTCTTTTTTAGTTAAAAACTTATTAATACATTGGTATGAAGGTGAAAAATGGTTTTGGGATTGTTTGGTCGATGCGGATTTAGCTAGTAATAGCGCTAGCTGGCAGTGGGTCGCTGGCTGTGGTGCTGATGCGGCGCCTTTTTTTCGAATCTTTAATCCTGTTACGCAAGGGAAAAAGTTTGATCCACATGGTGAGTATATTCGTCATTACGTACCTGAGCTTGCGGCGCTTCCAGATAAATATCTTTATTCACCTTGGGAGGCGCCATCAGAGGTTCTGCAACAGGCTGGGGTAAAGCTTGGTAGGGACTATCCTAAACCGATAGTAGATTTGTCCCAGTCGCGTCAGCGAGCGCTTGAGTGTTATCAGCAATTAAAGCTCTGCAGGGGATGATTTTCTGTTAATAATTTTACCATACTGGTTTTACCCTTGTTTCATAGTGGCTATAAGTAATAGGGAGTAGACATTGCCTGAGCTTTCTCACTCTGTTGCCCATATTGATCAG
>JAUIAD010000012.1 GCA_030425685.1 Gammaproteobacteria bacterium
ACCATTATCAACATTAATGAAAAAAGTTTTCGTCAATTAAGTTCTCAACATTTTGAAGATAGGAAATGATTGTAAAACCGGCAATGATAATTGTCGAATGGCGGAAAAGATAGTTGACGTTCAATAGGTTTGGTAATACGCAATCCTAACTAGTCGAACTAAAACTAAAAGGAAGTTAAAGATGACCAGAAAAGATCGTACCCTAAATTTACCAGGATTTACAGTGCAATATGTCAGTGCAAAGAATCCGCTGATGGTGCATATCAACTACCGCAGAGTTGCTCGTTGTCCGCATTGCCAATCAAAAAATTTGCAGAAAGAGGCATCTTTTTTGGATAAACTGCCTAACACTGCCTGAATGTCACCTTAATCGGCCACTCATGGTGACAGATTGGCTACGCGTGCTAAAATCTTACTAGCAAGATTAGGAGATAAAAAGATGAGAAAATTAGCTACCACAAGAATGCCCTCAAAGGGGTAAGTTGTTATCTGTGAAGAAATCAGCGAAGTGCTTTATCGACTCTTCAAAAAAGTAAAATCATTAGAAGTAAAACTAAGATATCAAACATCACAGGTTAGCTTAAAAAAACCTATCTTGCAATTGAAAGCGAGTTCGGTAATGTAAAACACCCGTTTCAAAATCTTTATTAAGATCTTTATGATTATTAGCCCCTCAGCTTAGTGGTCCGTCACAGAGAAGAACTGAGATCGAGCAGATATGTTACTTACAGATATAGACTCGCTTACCGCCAATATCACTGTAATAAACGAATTCTTGAGGATCGCTATCGCAGATATAGCGATAACCGTTCTCTTCATAGCCAGAGGGTAGAAAGTCTGGTATTGGTTTTTCAGTTATATTAGGTATGATTGTATCATCCTGATGGCAAAGCCAAACCTCACTATGATTTGGGTCCTTTGAACAGGTATTAGGTATAGGGCTATCAGCGTACGCCCACGATAACGAAGAAAGTGACAGCGCAAGACCAGAAATTAAAACAATTTTTTTCATAAACAACTCACTTTTTGAATCATAAATTAAACCGCGCTTTACTTATCATAGCTGGCGCAGTGTTTCGTTATCACAACTAGGATCAATTAAAATTATCAAAACTAATATAAATGCAGAGTTAATATAAAATCTGGTTCTGTCAATTTAACGTATCGATTCAATCAATCCAACGGTATGATATCGGGATAACATGAGCTACGCTAGAGTAAATCGGTCACTTGGACCCAACAGGGCTAAAATCTGTCTATTAAAAATACGAAGCTCATTGAGATGGGTTACTGCATTCATTGTTCTCGCCGTGCCGTCTCGCCGTGCCGTGCTATTACTTTTGACTTTCTCAGCTAAGTAATTTCCTGCCCCAGTAAAGAATTTCAAACCTATAAAAGGCGAAAGTAATATCAATGCAAAGTTAATTGCCAGCGCAACACAGGTTTGCTAGCGCTCAAAAAGTATGAGCCAATAGAGATCGTCACCGCCAAAACCATGCTCAATTCGCTCAATTAAGCTGGTATCATTTACTAATAATTAAAACAATACTTAATATCAATACTCTGTGAACATTAATCTCAAGTTACTTTTTTTATTGCAAAAGAGCTAACAAAATCACCTACTACTATAGAGGTTGCACTTGCAATAACACCATCACACATAGCAGCATCTTTTTTATTTTGCGTATAATATATTGCTAACACAATTGGCAAACGCCCGGGTGGGAAAATTAAAGCAATATCATTTGTTGTGCCATATCCACCCGTTCCGGTTTTATCAGCAACAAGCCAACCTTTAGGAACACCTGCGCGAATTCTAGCATTGCCAGTTTTATTGTTAATCAACCAATGTAGTAACAATTTTCGTTGCGGCAATGCTAAAACATGCCCCAACACTAATCGCCGCAAACTCTTTGCCATAGCTCTCGGCGTAGTTGTGTCACGCTGATCACCCGGAATTCCTGAACTTAAATCTGGCTCCTTACGATCAAGACGAAATTTGTCATCACCAATAGATCGAGCAAAAGCAGTCACTACTTTAGGGCCACCAAGCTGCTTCATCAACAGGTTCATTGCTGTATTATCACTCTGAGTTATTGCCGCACGACATAACTGAGCAATCGTCATTCCACTTTGCAAATGTTTTTTTGTAACTGGAGACCATGAAGAATCATATTTCCTGTATTTTATTAACTGCTGCAACAAACCTCGATTAAACTCACTTCTTTTTAGGATCGCTGAAACCGCCATAACTTTTGAAGTACTACAAAGTGGAAATCGCTCGACACCATGATATTGATAACAAACACCAGTTTCAGTATCTATCGCATACAAACCAAGCCGACCGCTTGATTTTTTCTCAAGAGCACTAAACTGTTTTTCAAGCACCGATTGCTTGCCCCCACAGTAGACTGAAACAAAAGGTAAACAAAGGAAAACCAGTAAAGTAAATCGTCTAATCATTTATAATCAACCCACTAACTTGACATCTTTCATTTTACTTTCTCGTACTTGTATAAACGTGCTTCTCCACACGATAAATATTTTCGAAGAATTTACCACAGACTATCAGTTTTCTTTAGTGGAAGACAGTCGACGTGTATATATAGCGGTGCTCACAGACATTAAAATCTATTTGAAAATGAGCAAGTCAAAAGTAACAACTCGGTAAAACAACCCTTAAACTTCATCTTTTTCAGTCAATTAGCAAGAAGGGTCTCACATTGCATCAGCAATATATAAAGTTAATATATTTTTAACATGATACTAAGATAATTTCTGAACATTCTATAGCAATAATAACTCTACTGTTAATAAACTCTAAGGGGAACTGAAAATGAGTATATGCTCACTATGTAACAAAATGTACGACATCAACTCAGATGGAACTTATAAGCGCTGTAATTGCTCTGGAGTGCAGCGATTGATGAATGCGCATCAAAGGAGTGGGACCAGTGAAGGTGCTAAAATTGCAAAACAGCATCGCAGCACTGTGCGACACGAACAGCATCCTAATACTTTACTGAGGGAGCAGTCAGCAATCGTTCAACGAAAACTGAATGCAGGTGCATCAGCTATTCATGCTGAAGATCAAACGGCAAATACGTCGGTGCAAATTTTGTTTGAACACCGTAACATCATGACGCAGCTCGATCGAAAAATCGCAGCCGCTGCAGATGAGATAGCAGACAAGATGCAAAATCGACAGTATTCTGTGAATGCAATTTACACCAAAGATGCAAAATATTCCGCTAATATCCATAAAGGAACCTCGCTGTTTCGAGAAGTGTTTGTCAGTGTTTTGAAAGCGATTCCGATTGTGGGTGGTTTTTTTGCCATGCTTGCTGATATCGCAAAAAACCCTTTACAAGGCATTCATTCTGGCTTGCGCATGAATTATGGAAGTGGATGGAATGTCATGCCTGGCTCGAATGGAGTGATGAACCCGTTAAGCACAGGTAAGAAAGATGGAACAGCTGGATATAGTTTAGAGGGCAGAACGAGTCGTTTCAATACGAATACCAAACAGCAATATGAGCAATTTGAAAGTGATATGAATAAGAAGGTTGGAGAAGAGACTGACAAGCTCTTAGGAGCAGATGTTGATGCAAATGATCCGACAGTAAAAGGCGCTGGAATTGGCACAACGACGCTTGGAAATGGTTTACTTTCTGCAGGCGAGAGGGCAGGCCTTACTCAATGTAGAGCCCTTGAAGCAATGGGCGCTTTGCGACTTGCTGCAGTTAAAAATTTGTCAACATATGATGAAGCTTCTTGGACATGGCCTTGTGTGAGCATGATGATCCGATCAATGTATAAAGACTGGAAAGCGCGTGGCGATGCGCTTCAAGGAAGGTTCCGTTCGAGTAATGGAAAATTGATGAGAGGGAAAGATGTGAAAGCAGTATTTAAATCCGCTGAGACTGCGGCATCACAAAACAGTGATTTATATAAAAATGTACTTAAGCATTTAGATGATGAAGCGAGCAATGTTCTTTCACGAGTTGGGTATGCTGTAAACGAGCATGAGCGCTTGGTTCCTCGATATGATCAGGCATGTGAGTATCGGGTAGAGCTAACTAAGGCGCTTTTTTTAACGTATGAAACCCGAGTAAAAGAAAAGATTCAAGACAATATAAGCAGCAATACGCGAGCGCTTGTACTGCAGAATGGAGGCAGAAGCCGTTTATCATGGTCCGAAGCACAAGATAAGCAAGCAGATGATATGCTGGGAAATTATATCGCGAAGGGTGTCGCTACAGTGTTTAGTGCCGGGCTCATTTGGCTGCCCCCAAAGGCAATATACAATGCGAATACGAGCCAAGAATCAAAGAAATATGCTAGGTTTATGTGCGCAATAGACTTGTTTTATCAGGTCTTTAATGCATACATTGATCAGCCGCTTGCTTCAGCTTTGATGCCTACAGAGAATAATGTGCGACTTGTAGCATTGGCGCTTGCAGATGCTTATGCTTCAGCCATTCAGTATTACAATAATGGTACCAATTCTCCAGAAAAGATGAGATCTTTTTTTAAAGAAACTTTAGATGCGTTTGTCTATAATGATCCTGGTTTGGCAGTATTTATTGAGACAGTGGCCATTTGGGAGAAAGTAACTGGTAATACACCAATGTATTTTGATGACTATTTTAGGGATGTAAAAGTACCTGGGCTATTGGATTTTGGAGATGGTAAATCACGAGGAAAAAAGAAGTATCACTCCAATGGAGATTTCTACATCAGAAATGGGACTTACCTTATTGAGTCAGCGCTTAATACGTTGCGCCAAAAACAAGTTGATGGCAACGCGTCTGAGCTTCTTCAAGAATTTAATAAACATGTTGTTGCAAATACTGCAGATGAAGCTACAGAGGTACAGCATGCCGTAGGTGGAACTGTTTTGGAGGCGGCCGAAAATGCATGTAAAGAATCCGATACGCTTACGGATGCATTTCAAGATTTTGAAAGCAGCACCAAACAGATGTTGAAAGGTGATTTGAGCCTTGAGCATCAAGGTTATATGCATAAGACTGGTGTTATGTTGAAGTTGCTATTCGAAAAAGTAACTGCGCTTGAAAATAGGTTGGATAATGCTGGGCAGCAGGATGCGCCTCAAGTACAGCAAAGTATGCCTGTCGAAGGTGCTGCTCAGGCACCGCAGCAGCGTGTTGATGGAACAACGAAGTTTAATAATTCATCGCTCTCTAATTTACCATACCCCGATAAATAAAAAAGACTAAATAGGAGCTACGATACCGGGCAATGCCTTTTATGCCTAAATGCTAGATTACATAGGTATGCAGTCAACAATAAAAGTTTTCCTATACAACTGACAGAGTAGTGTAAAAAGGCATAGAAGGCATTGCCCGGTAAGTATTGTAAGTTAGTGTTGGCACTTAGTACTTTGACTTTTTCTGTATCACCAAGTTCCCATATTGATCCACAACATGTAACGAAATATCCTTCGCACCTGTAAAGTCACTGTCAAAATTGACAAACTTGCCATTCTGAACACCTAACGGTCTCTCGGCCTGCGGCACATAGTATTGAGGAATACCAATGAGTAATGGATAGTTTAATGCTGCAGTGCTTGCAAGCTGCATACTAAAAACGAGCGGACTTAATGTCGTTTCAGGTTCCTTTCCATCAACAATTTTAAATGCAGCATCCCCTGCCGGATAACCCAGCGTTGATTTGTCAGTAAAGTTTGGATCCGGCACAGGCATTACTGATTTTAATGTTAACGTAATAACTGAATCCGTCACTCCTGAGCAATCGACTTTTTGGACATCTGGCTGGCTAGGATCTTGTTCCAACATACACAACATTGGCGCTATATATACAGTATGATCACCCTGCCCCTCTTGCATACCGCTCACATAGTATGTTTGGCCCAATTCTGATTTTAGTTTATGATAGGAACCACCACCAAGCTGACCGACGTAGGGGCCCGGATCTGTGTTTACAGAGAGATAGCCTTTCGAATTATAAACACCGGTAATAGGTTGGAAGTGCTCGCATGCTGAAGACTTGCATTGAACGAAAAAGATGTGATGATATAATTCACCATAAAAAGTATCATCATTTGCTGGAATATCACCACCAAAAGCAGTACTTGTTAAAGTAATGCCTATTTTTCCCTGATTTAACCCATTATTAAAAATGGTTCGAGACTTTTCTGTAGCATGAACTGTAATATCACCGTTAACCATAAAGCCGGCTGGCATTGGATTTTTATCACCAATAACATCGACTCCTGAATTAGCCGTATACGCAGCAATACCAATTTTATCGAACGACTCCGCGCCTGTTTTTTCATACTGCAACTCTTCTTGAACAGCTCGAATATTTTTAATGGCGTCATTACTAGGATCATCACCAGGGTTTAATTTCAGCTGCCTATATAGAAACTGTGTATTATTACTAAAACCAACCATACCGCCACGATCTTTATTCTTTTGCGTCAGCAACCCAGATACAGGAACAACCTGCTCAGCATTTTCATTCGTATGACTTGTATTAACAATATTATAAGGCTGAAAGGCTAAGAAATAATGGCCCATACCATAGCCCGTATCATAGTCAAAAAGATCATCATCAAATGCTTTGTCGTAATCAAAAAATCCGCTTCCGGGCAAGGTTCCAGATTGGAGCGTCATCCGGTAATCTTTATGATACGTCGGCAAACCATTCGTAACTTCCGTACTTGCTGTGATAATAGCTCGAGCCGTTACTTTTACTAATTTTCCAACAACCGGAGTAGAACTATCTGTAACATTAACCGTATAGTCAGATAAAGAAGTCTTAGCTAAGCTGCAGTGGAGACTTTTACCATCACTTTTAAGTTCTGCGTTATAATACCCATGAATTGAAATTTTCTTTTCATTAGCCTCCACAGATATCAAGCAATAATCAGCGGGATTGCCCGCATAAGCAATTTTAAAGTCACCATCAATCCGATTATCACCGTGCGTTACTGTATAGGTCTCTTGCCCCATCGGTAGCGTGGCTAAGTGATGGTAGGCATGAAAAGCCCCATATAAAAAGGTGGCATTTTTGACTGCGATAACTGCATGCGTTGCCGAAGCATTTTTAACATAAAAGTGCATGTTGTTAATGTCAGCGAATGCTGTATTAATGCCTGAAAATCCAGCTACCATCCAAAGACTAATTGTTAACATCTTAAATTTCATATACACAACCTACCTTTCTAATTACTTACTCTTTTTTAATACCTCCTTAGTGACTACTAATTTCCACCCTATTCAATACGTTACAACCCAATTGAAACGCTCACCTATTGATCAGACTGTGTAGATTTAAGCAAATGTTAATATTTTTCGCAATATACAGCGTCCTGCACCAAAGATAATTAGTAGTTTAGTCGACTTTTATACCAACAATTCTTAGACATACTTTCCTGCAAACCTCTTTCCTCCTCATAGAGCCCGCATAAACGCTTCCATTTTAGCTGCTAATTTCCATGCTTATCGACAAGAAACAGCTTTTAGACCCCTTTCGCTATAAAGAAAGCTAAGGTTCGCCCACCTTACAGAAATAAGGTCGCCTTCGTTCAAAAAAAACAGGTGTATTTTTTCCGCTAATACGATCACTGTGGATTTACTTATGCTGTACGAGCGAGGATTGAGCGAGCAGAAGCTATTTATCACTCTCTGAGGCGGCGCCAGAACTGACAGGTTCTTCAAGAAAGCAAATGCCTACCCAGCAACTCGCCGATAACTCGTGATGAGCCCACCTACGTATCACGCGTACCCAACGCCGTACCACTCAATCTTGAACACTCTGCTCCTGTTTCACAGCCCGCAGCATCTGAAGTTATCGGCCCTAGCGCTGACCAAAAGTCTGAAATGGAGTCTGACATAGAACAAGCAGTAGGACCTGATCCAATGTTGCATAGTTCTAGCCATCTTAGCGCTGTTGGAATATTTTCCCAGCAATCTAGCGCGCCAGAAAGTCAAGAGTCTTCAGAATTAAACACTCTAGAGCCCTAGGTTATATGATTTTGTCGCATTTTAAATTAAAGTAAAAATAACACTTTCTCAGGTGCAATTAACCTGCGAGTGCATAAAATTGCTTAAACAAAGAGAAGTTCGCAGCATCTTTATGCTGCCTTTTTCTCACTTAGTTCAATTTTTATTAAATTAAGTGGTCCGGTATTTTAGGGGTGCACTACACCCTCGATATTGGGAAAGACCTGAGATTTTTATTGGTACCCGGGGCCGGACTCGAACCGGCACGATCTTGCGATCGAGGGATTTTAAGACCGCAATTCTCTTCACAGGCAACATTAAATCAACACATTGCGATGCACATTTGTGGTAAAAACTGCCTTAACCTGCCCTACTCACACCTAAACCTGCGTGACTGCGTTACAAATCTCCTACACGCAGAAATTAATCAGATTGGACTCTAGTCACACAACCTATTTATCAAGAATCCCTTGTGCTGATTGCCGACTACCTGGTTCGTAGCCAAATCCTACGCTATACATTTCCTTTAAAATCAAAAACGTGCGATGCTTCGAACACTCAAAACCCGCCTCACACTGCCTAAACCTGCCCTACACTGCTTCAGTACGACACAAAATCGTCACATTTATATTTTTCATCTTTTCTCTGGATAATACCTTTTTAAGGGGTTATTATAAAAATATATGAAAATTCCATCAGCATCACTCGGCCCACTTGGCTCAAAGTTCTTTGCACTCATGCAGCTAAAGAACCAAGAAGTCGTGCGCTTAGGCGAGCTTCAAAAACAACTGGGGCTTGACCCCACGCAAGAGCGCAAATTATTACAGCGCCTTACCAATAATGGCTATCTATTTCGGTTACAACGCGGCATATACCTTGTTCCAACAAAAATACCCGCTGGCGGCTACTGGCGACCCAATGAATACTACATTATTGACAAGTTTATGCAAATACACGATGCAACGTACTATATTAGCGGGCTAGCCGCCTTCAATTATCATGGGTTAAGTGAGCAAATTGCAAACCAGTACCTCGTTTACAACAATAAGCTATCCGCCTTAAAAAAGTTTGGGGATCTTACCGTTCGTTTTATTAAAATCAACAAAAATAGAATCAATGGAACCAATGAAATTACATTACCCAATAAACAAAAAGCACACATTGCAAGCCTTGCGAGAACAATACTCGATGCTATTAATGACTGGAAACGCTTTGGTAAGCTTGAAGATGCCTTCAAATGGGTAGAAGATCGTAAAGATAACAAAAAATTTGTTTCTGACTTTATTTTACTTACCGAACAATATGCTAATAATAGCAGCAAACGGAGAATTGGTTACATTTTAGAGAAACTAGGCATTAGCGAGAGAAAGTTACTCCCTCTCAGCCGAAAACTCAAATCAATTCAAAGCTGGATTCCACTTTTTCCTGATCTTGCCGCTCGTGGAATCACAAATAAAAAATGGAGAATCATTGATAATGCTAAATAACGCTCAAGAATTATTACATTTTTTTAACAACAAAGGTGAATTTACTGCTGCTGTAGAATATACAGCCGGGCAGCATGCATTCTCAACAAACCTGATTGAGAAGGACTACCTTTGCTCACTTGTACTTATATATTTATACCAACAGGAAAGCCCACTCATTTTCAAAGGTGGGACATTATTGGCAAAAGCGCATGCTGATTTTTACCGACTAAGTGAAGATCTGGATTTTACAATACCCATACCTTACAACGCCACTCGAAGAGAAAGAAGTCGGGCAATAAAGGAAGTAAAATCGTTTCTGAATAACATCTGCGAAGAGCTACCGATCTTTACAATCACTAAACCATTAACCGGTAGCAACGAATCTCGACAATACAACATGGAGCTAGGCTATCAATCCGCACTTAATAGTTCAAAGGGAAAGATATTAGTTGAAATAGGATTAAGAAGTGAACTATCCAGACCTCCAACACAAACCAATGCTAAAACTTTACTTAAAGACCCATTTCTTAACTCAAATAAAGTTGCAGATTTTCAAATACGCTGCCTAACCGTTAAAGAAGCATACGCCGAAAAAATCCGCGCTGCATTAACAAGGAGAAAACTAGCTATTCGTGACTTTTTTGATCTAGATCACGCTTTAAAAGATAATATAATTGATTTCAATAATGACGAGCTAACAGATCTAGTACGAATCAAGCTGTCTAACGAAGCGCTATCCCCATCACTGATTGACAAAAATGAATTACTAAAACTGCATAAAAAGATTGATACCGAACTCACACCAACTTTGGCGTCGAACAAAGCGAATCAATTTGATTTAAACAAAATAATTAAAAACCTACTTGATACCTACAAGGGTAATTTTTTATAATACCATACATTTCAACATGGAAAACTTTTCCTTCCTAGCACTCTCGTGTTAATTTCCGTGCTTAGCCAGGTAGAGAAAACAATGATTGAAAATTTAATAGCCTGTGCTGTGCGAATTATCAATTCAAGCTGCTAAAGGTAGATCAAATAATCTATTACAATGCTGCTGCCATCGATAACCTTTAATTGGCACTACTTTTTTAAGAACAGTCCCCTGCTCTTCTGGTACATTAGCATCAAGCGAACTATGCGCACGATGAGCATTGTAATACTCTTTGTATTTATTCAACTTATTCTGTAAGTCACGTTCATTCCAGAAAAATATATGGTCCAAGTACTCACACCTTACTGTTCCTATCAAGCGCTCTACGAATGGATGTGAGATCGGTGTATAAGGAATCGTTTTGATCTAATCTATTTCAAGTATTCTTAAATTTGCCTGCCATTGATGGAATCGGAAGAGCGAATCATTATCCGAACTTAGCCGTTTAGGTAGGATTTTTTTAGCAATTATCATAATGAACATACAACAAACCGCTACTCCATCCAAATTTCCAGAATGAACCGCCAACCCAACAACTCGCCTACTAAACTGATCCATCACCAACATAACCCAGTGAGTTTTGAGATGAATTGACTCGCACACAAAGAAGTCTACCGACCACAAACTATCTTTAGCATTGGCAAGAAAGGTTAACCAAGACGGTCCTTTTCCACCAGCTTTTGGCTTATAATTCTTTTTTAATATCCGCCTAACCACGCCTGCATCAATTTTAACACCAAACGATTGATAAACCTGCATAGCAATACGCAAATAACCAAAGCGTGGGTTACGATACTTAATCTTTAATACAAGGTCAATCAATTCTTGCGACGGACCTTTTGGACCCGGTTTCGATTTACTTCTGCGTGAAAATAATTTTCGATATTTTCTTTTCACCAGTGCCTTGTGAAAGCTTAGTAACGTCGATGGCTTTATAATGACAGTTATTTTATTTAAACGTTTTGAATTTATCAACGAAGTTAAAAACCCATAAATAAAGCGATCTGAGGTGCGAAGCTTCGGGGATTGCTTGCACCGTCGACCAACTGTAATAAGCTGCTGCTTCAATACCATGTTCTCAGCAGCCAGCGCTTTCGCGCCACCAAGCAGCAACACCTTCAAGAGCGCAAAGATAAAAGCAAAAATGAGCCGAACTCAGAAATTTACGTTACAAAATCCCTACACGGAAGATTTTTAGGGGTAAAAGAGACCGAGACTGCTTTTGAAAGTGTCTTGTAACCAACTGAACATATGAGGTATTTTGTGGTACCCGGGGCCGGACTCGAACCGGCACGATCTTGCGATCGAGGGATTTTAAGTCCCTTGCGTCTACCAATTCCGCCACCCGGGCATTTGAGGTATTAGGCTGGGGTCGGAATCGAACCGGCGTCCACGGCTTTGCAGGCCGCTGCATAACCACTCTGCCACCCAGCCACAAATGCTAAAGTTATAAGGTAGATATATACAAATTTGGAGCGGGAAACGAGATTCGAACTCGCGACCCCAACCTTGGCAAGGTTGTGCTCTACCACTGAGCTATTCCCGCTCTCTTCTTGGCTTCTCACCAATCAGTGATTTGCCTCAATCACTGTAGGTGCCTATTATTGCTTTTTTCCGGATAAAGTCAAGTCCGGCCAAGCAATTTTTAAATAAACTATCATCGTCCATAGGGTTAGCAAGGCAGATAAGTACAATAAAAAAGCGCCTAGCCACAAAATCCACCGATTTAGGTCAGGAGTGTACAAAATTAGTAATGTTAACGCGACCATTTGGAATGCAGTTTTGCACTTGGCAATAAACGTAACCGCAACACTGGCTCGCTTACCCAGCTCTGCCATCCATTCACGCAATGCCGAAATAGCAATCTCACGCATAACAATAACGGCCGCTGCAATAGACAACCCTGCCATATAATGCTGACCAACAACAATCACTACCGCAAAAGCAACTAATAATTTATCAGCAACAGGATCTAAAAAAGCACCCAACTCAGTAGCCTGCGACAGACTGCGCGCTAAATAACCATCCAACCAATCTGTAAAGGCAGCCAATACAAAAATAATAGCAGCAACCAAATGAGCGGAAGAAAAAGGTAAAAAATAAACAATTCCAAAGAAGGGAATTACCGAGATACGAAGCAGTGTCAGCAACAGTGGAATATTCATCTTACTGATTCTAAACGTTCTCTAAACAAGGTCAAGCAAATTGTCGAGCCTTACCATACAGAACGCATAGAAGCGCATTCTAAATACAAACCAGATCTTAAAGGCATCAATGCAACGCATCATAAATACGCTGAGCTAACGCCTCACTAATACCAGCAACACGACTTATTTCCGCCACACTAGCATTACGCAAAGCCTGCAGGCCACCAAAGTGTTTTAACAACTTTTGTCGCCGCACTGCACCAACGCCCTCAATATGCTCTAAAGGCGAGGTGACGCGCTTCTTATGCCGTTTTGCGCGATGACTGATAATAGCAAAACGATGCGCCTCATCACGAACAAATTGAATTAAATGCAAAGCGACGCTATCCGCTGACAATTGCAAACTCTGCTCCCTACCCCACAACAATAATTGTTCAAGACCAGGTTTTCGACTGGGACCTTTTGCAATGCCTAGCAACATCACACCACTAACTTGCAATTCCTCCAACACAGCCGCTGCTTGACTCAGTTGACCTTTACCACCATCAATCATCAATAAATCTGGTAATACCCCCTCACCGCTTTTTAAACGCGTGTAACGTCGTGTTAGCGCCTGTTTCATGGCAGCGTAATCATCTCCTGGTGTAATGTCAGCAATATTAAATTTGCGATAGTCTTTTTTTATTTCACCTTCTTCACCAAAAACAACACAAGAGGCCACCGTTGCTTCACCTTGCGTATGCGAAATATCAAAGCACTCAATCCGCTGAATCGGATTAGGCAATTTTAATACTTCCTGCAACGCTTGTAATTTTACCAACACATTGTTGCGTTCAGACAAGTGCTGCGCCAAAGCATGCGCCGCATTCGTCGTTGCCATAACTTGCCACTGCTTATAGCGCGCTAACTTACGATCACTAATGTGCAATTTACATTTTAATTCATTTTGCAAAGCATCTTGTATCCATTGGCGATCAGATAAACTCACGCTTAAAATTAATCGTTGTGGAATATTACCAGCACGCACAGGGTTTAAATAATATTGAGGAATAAAAGCACTTAACGCTGCTTGCGCGTCAGTTTGCGCTGGAATCTTAGGAAAAAATGTTTTATTGCCAATTAGACGGCCACCACGAATATATAAAAAAGTAAACGCAATCTGCCCCATTTTTTCTGCAACACCTAACACATCGATATCACCACTATCGCCAGTTATAACCTGCTGTTGCTGTAAGCGGCGCAGCTGCTTAATTTGATCACGAAAACGCGCCGCCTCTTCATAATTTTTTTCATCCGCAGCTGAGGTCATCTTGACAACAAGGTTATCAATAACAAGATCATCTTTACCTTCTAAAAATAAAATTGCGTTATCAACTTGCTGGCGGTAACTTTCTTCATCAACAAAATTAACACAAGGCGCAGTACAACGTTTAATCTGGTACTGCAAGCAAGGACGGCTACGATGCGAAAAAAATGAATCGCTGCATTGACGCAATTTAAATAATTTTTGAATCAAACTTAAATTTTCACGAACCGAACCAGCGCTAGGATAAGGACCAAAGTAACGCCCTTTAGCACGCTTAACACCACGATGAAAATCTAACCGTGGAAATTTATGCTGAGTACTTAAAAATAAATACGGGTAAGACTTATCATCGCGCAACAGCACATTATAGCGCGGCCTTAATTGTTTAATTAAATTAGCTTCCAACAATAACGCTTCATTTTCATTGCTGGTAATAGTAATTTGAATATCAACAACCTGCAAAATCATCGCTTGCGTTTTAGTATCAAGCTGGCGGCGAAAATAACTAGCAACACGTTTTTTTAAATCACGCGCCTTACCGACATAAATAACTTTCCCATCCGCATTTATCATTTGATAAACACCAGGTTTTGTTGGTAAAGATTTTAGAAAGGAGGCTGCATCAAATTGAGCGTTAATCTTTAATCTCTTCTGATTCAATTAACTGATGACGTATCGCCAATAAAGTTAACTCAACGTCATTTTTAACATGCAATTTTTCAAAGATACGATAACGGTAACTATTAACCGTTTTGGGACTCAAACATAATTTTTCAGCGATATCTTGAACTTTTGTGCCCTTGGTAATCATCAACATTACTTGCAACTCACGTTCAGACAAAGTTTCAAAAGGAGAATCTTCTTTATCAGACACATGACGAAACGCTAAACGGCTAGCAATTTCAGGACTAATATAACGCTGACCAGAATGAACAGCACGAATCGCCTGCACCATTTCATCCATTGAAGAACCTTTAGTAATATAACCAGAGGCTCCAATCTGTAATAAACGCGCGGGATAAAGATCATTATTCACAGTAGTTAGCACAAGCACTTTAAGGTCCGGATCCATACGCAATAATTTGCGCGTTGCTTCAAAACCACCAATGCCCGGCATTTTAACATCCATCAACACCACTTGCGGGTTACTCTTACGTGAAAGCTTAACAGCTTCTTCACCTGTTCTTGCTTCACCAACGACCTTAATACCAGATACATCGGTTAAGATTTTTCTGATACCTGTTCGGACCAAATCATGGTCATCAACTAAAAGGACATTTATCACGCTAAAGCATCCACCTGCAAATTAGTGTTGGCGGAGAGGCAGGGATTCGAACCCTGGGAGGGGGTTACCCTCAACGGTTTTCAAGACCGCCGCTTTCGACCGCTCAGCCACCTCTCCAACTAGAGATAAGGTATCTCTGCTTACTGACTAGGAATAATATCAGTCTTACATAAGATACGCTAGTTTCTTACAACGATGTTCGTTGAAAGCACGCAGAGGAATATACCACATTCTTCAAGGGCATCAACCCCAAATCGCACACAAAAATTAACCATTAAATATCAATAGGTTACGGTTGCACCAGGGCAATTCTTTCAATATTAGCACTAATCAGGAAGCTATTTTTTCACATAGGAAAATAAGACTGCTCATATTGTAAACAATGACGGGTTACGAAATGAACAGCGGATCCGTATAGTTCACATTGTAGATTATATGAACATATTTTTTGGAATTTGTTAACGGAGGAACAATTTAAAAAATAAAATAATCGCTAACAATTTTGAAATAGATATAATAAAAATTAAATCTCAATTGTCGGCGATAAACTTTAGAGAGAGAAATGAACAGCATGAAATTTAAATTAAATAAAGCCAACCTTATCGCCACAATCACTTTAGCTACCACTGTTGCCGCATCACCCTTTATTTTTGCTAATGGTCATACCGATGTGAAAAATTTAGCCGCCACTACTAATATTCCTTCTGTGGCGCTTAAAAAAGCATTGAGCGCCTACGATTGGGCAAAGCAACATGGCAAAGTAACAAAAAAAATAATTACGATCATTGATTTTGATGAACCTTCAACAGAAAAACGTCTTTGGGTAGTGAACCTTGAAACTGGAAAAGTGCTTTACAACACCCTAGTAGCTCAAGGCAAAGGTAGTGGCCGTGGTAAAATGGCAACTAAATTTTCCAACGTACCTAATAGTAAAGCAAGCAGCCTAGGCGTCTATGTAACAAACAATACCTTTAATGGCGAACATGGTCGCGACCTACGCCTTACCGGCTTAGAAAAAGGTTTAAATAATAATGCAATGAAGCGTGCGATCGTTGTTCACTCAGCTTGGTACGCCACGCCTTCATTTGTTAAACAACATGGCTACCTTGGCCATAGCTTCGGATGTTTCGCGATCGACCCTAACATTTCCAAACAAGTTATCAGCACAATTAAAGATGGTAGCGTTATCTTTGCCTACAGCAAGCAATTAGATACCAGTAACTATTTCTAACGACTCCTCTAAAGAAACCCTGGGATTGGGTTGGGGCTGCCTTTTTTAGGTGGCCCCTTTTTTTTTGCAACTCTAGCAACAGGTAAGTGACATAAAATGTCATTTAATCTACAGAAAACACTCCTCCGAGTAATAAGACCATAGAAAACAAAGCATTTAATATTCTTTTAATAGTGCTCAGTTAGAATACGTAAAAAAATTAAAAATACAAGGGGCAATGTAAGCATGCGCGGCACGGTGACCAATATTGAAAAATCTTTAGAAGAATTTACTGAAGAAACTAACAAAACCATCTTAACTTCAATCAATAAGAAAGGGCTAGTCCCACTGCATAAACTGCCTAGAACACTGCCGATCAACTCCATTTTTGGATCTCATATCACGCAACAATGTATTTGCGTCAATCATCTATCGTTAGAAGAGTTAAAAGAAGAGCAAGTAGATACCGCATTGGATGTTGCTATCGAAGAGGAATATACAGGAATCTTCGGCATAAGCTTAGAGCGCGCCTGGCCTCTTGAACAAGTAACTAACCCAAAGAAAGTAGCGGAGCAAATCTTCCAACGACTAAACGCCAATATTGTATTTGTATTAAAACCACCACAAGCAAAACTAAAACAACCACAATGCGTTGTTACTAAAGCGGCGCAAGATAAGCTGGTTAATAGAAAGCATCTTACAGCGAATGAATATGCCAAGTTACAAGTTGTGACTAAAGGCTACCATGCAGTAGATACTTTCACACAAATAAGAGAACAGCATATTTTATCTGGAAAAAATACGGACTCCAAAGCAGTAACTGAGATTAAAACTCACTACAGCTTTACACCTGAAGATGTTCTTTTTGTATTGGTGCCAACAGAATTATTAGAAATCGCACGGCAGACATTAACCGTCTATCAAGATCGTATTATAGAAGTAAAACCTACAGATAATTTGGTTAACATATATAAAATACCCGCGGTGCTCACCAATATCCATGGTCATGCAATTCCCCCAAATATGATCTCTAGTAGACCACCTAACTACAAAGAGGCCATAAAAAAACATGTGCTACCAAACCACAAATCATTCTCATTACATGCCGTAAGAATGAATGTAAATCCTTATGACGCGGAAGTTCGCTATATAGAAAATCTAAAGGAATCGAAAGAGCTTATTAAACAAACCTCCGCAAAGGTTGTAAGCCCTACACCTGGCACAAACGGTGGATGGGCCTTAGTCCACAAAAGTAAAACAAAAAAATCACAAAGAGAATTGTTAAAGCAAACACTCCCTACTAGACTGCGGCAATCAGGGCGAGATGAAAGCAAAAGTAGAACCCAGCTATTGCAGGCAAAGGGGAACCACAAAATGGTTCGCATAAAAAACTGGAAGCCTCTATCGCAGCAACCACTTAGCAACAACCAATGTCGCGCTTTGCATCATGAAAAAATCAGTGGCGTTTACTTTGACGGTCAATATTTCTTCTCTTACGCCACACAAAAACAAAAGGAACTACTTTGTCATACGGATAAATTAGAACAGTTGGGCACTGAATTGAAAGAGCAAGAACAACAGAAAGAAGATAAGCATAAATATAACGCTGCCACCACTCTACAATCACTGTTCCGTGGATGGCACACCAGAAAATCATATGCAAAATTTCAAGAAACAAGAAAAGACCTGTCAGTATCAAAGAAAAACTTAAGTGATGCACAGAAACTTTTTGATGACGCAAAGGAACAGCTTGATCAAGCGCAGCAAGCATTAGAGGCAAACAAAGACGAACTTGAAGAAAGCCGACTTAAACTTGGATTGAATTAAAATTAAATTTTTTCCCCATAAAACTAAGGGTGTAGACTGAGCGCTGCGCCTGCAAACTTCCGTGGCACCGAGAATCTGCGACCATTTTCGCCGAAACGGGCACAGCATGCTGCACCTCCACGCCTTTTTGGTAAGGGCTCAACCTATTCATAGAGTTAGCTCTGATGCGCTACAAAGATCTCTTATCATTAGCTTGCCACATCCACACACCTGAATTACCAAAATAGCTCAACACCCTTTTATAATTAATTAGTACAGGGCCAGTTTGATTGGTAACAAGCTGACTTACATCCTTCATCATCTGGCGATCAACCGGCGTTGCAAATTGCCAGCCATTGCTACATACAGACATTATTCGCCATGATTTTTCAGGTGCGTTAAAACATAAATATTTTACAATGACCTTAGATGGTCGCGCGTTAATAATTTTTTTGCTCAACGGATCAATATAGGCATAATCAACACCATTTGGATCACCGTGAACCAAAGGATACCCTACCCCCCAACTCCAAATTAACTGGCTCAACCTTGGGTCAAGCGCAGTTGCTTTTAACTTATCAAAAGCAACAACATTTACAGCGAATTTATTGTTAAAAAAGTTTTTGATGTCGTTTAGTGTAATAGCACTTTCTGAACTACCCGACAGCGAAGTTTGATCTCCGCGTATTCCCCACAAAGTATGATGCAAAACATCACTAAAAACAGCACCAGACGACTGACACTGTTTATCACGACAAGAATCAATACTGTGATCGTTAGGTAGTTGAGAAGTCAAAGACCCCTTGTAGAGAAAACTATTACTAAAGACCACCGGCGATTGATTGAAAGCAGAATCAGTATCATCGGTATGTGTGACAACAATAATATTTTTTTTCATCGTGTCGACAATAAAATACTGGGTAAAAGACGCATCCCCTAATGGAAGTTGACCAGCATAACCATGTTGTTGTAAATCTTGCTTAGTTAAAACAGCTGATTGATGGCTGTCTAATGGACTTTTTATGGTATTCACAAAAAGACTCGTTAACGATTTCACTTCACCCGCATTTAAAGTCATCCCCATATCTAAATAGATCCACACCAATTGCCGCGGATGATTAACTAGCCAATAATTTATTTCCCACAAGGCCGACACTAACTCCGAGTTGCCACCACAAACAAACTGCTCAAACGCGCCCGTTTTATCAAGATGAAAATGGCAAAGCGTAGGTCTGCCAGAAAACCAGCGTAGATCAAATTCAAAAAAACGCACACCATCATTAAGCTGCTGAGTGATATTTAAATACTGATTAGGGTCGCTATAGCTAAGATTAGGAAAAGGCGTTTTGGTTACAGAAGCGGAGTATTGCGCAGAAATAGTAGAATTATGCGTCCCCACCCATTGCCCCATATTCAAAGGCTGGTAATCACTCATTTGCGACTGCAAAGACAGCGCCCTTCCCTGCCAAGACTGACCTCGTAAATAAATACAGTCCTGATGCCCTTGACAACGACTTTTGGAATTACGTACCACCGGCATATTATTACAAATTTCCCACTGCTGCGCACTATCCGTCACCGGGGACACATAAACACGATTAAGCGCATCAATTTCATGCTCGCCGTTATAATTAAAATTACATGAATAGGGAATGGCTTTTTGCAACTTATTATTAAACACCTTACCGGAGACTGTAATCCTACCAGTGGCTTGATATTTCATACTTCGCCACTGAAACTTAGTATTTAAATCTAGCTCTTGCTCCTTATTCACGGGTATATCGCTAACCTGCGGCTCAACCCCGCCGTGCCCTCCATCGATATTGGTGGAAGCCGTTATATGCGCAGGATAATTAGTATGATTATAAACATGAAGATGATAAGTCCATGAAAAAGCGTGTAATGAAAACGTCATAAAAAAAATAGCACTAACAGTTTTGTATTTTTGGCGCATCAAAAAATATATCATCATTTTTTCCTTGTTTCAGATAACATCAGGAGTTTCGCACTTGTGCGAACCAAAACAAATCCCGATGGGGATTTTCAAGGGGAGAATCGGGATTCTCCCCTTGAATCGCACCCTCACTTATAAAACCTAACCTTACATCAAAGCAAACTGATGTTTCCTAGCTCGTTGACCTCTAGTACATTCACCGCTTATTACAAAAAAATTTTTCAAGAGCTTTCGCATAACAATAAACCGAACTTTACCTACTAACCCAAGCCACTAGGTACCATACCTAGCAGCCAGCAATTGACTTCCGCCAACAAAAACCAGTAGAATTGCCCTCAATTTGGACTAGAAAGGCAGGATGCTACTAACGACTACAACTCGGGCTCCTAAATGACATACTATAAAGATATGCTAACGTTTGGTTCGATCAACCATATTGAATTCATTCGAACATTATGTCACCCTCTTCTCCAACAGTATGATATACATCACTTTTCTGCAGGAATTACATCCCTTGAGGAAGGCTGGCCGATGCTAGGCATCTGCAATCAGCCAGATGTATTTACCCGATATTTTGAAAAGAAGTATTTTAACTTAGAGTGTGTCGCCTTTAACCTTTGCAGAAAATACCTGCAAGTTGGTAATACCTACATAATGCTCCACTCCCCCCATTATGATAATGTTTATAAATCACGGCTTCTTAGCGCGAAGGTTAATCAAATGCTAAAAGAGCTCAGAATAAGCCAATGCGTTTCCATTCTGCAAGTAAAAGAAAATTCAGTAACGCAGTTTTCTTTTGGTACTCACTGTGAACACAAAGGCATATTGCCTGAAATTTTGCTTGCCATTAAACAACTAAAACAATTTGGCAATCAATTTTTAAAAGACACAAAGCCCATCTTTGACAAAATAAAGCCCTACCAGATTTTGACGCAGGAATTTTCGAGCCCCAATCTTGTCAGCAAATTACTACATCGGATGGGGTTAACAACAGACCCCCAGTTACTGCGCGACTGTGGAAGCCATATTAAAATGGATGCCAATAGGTTATTCAAAGACAACTGTGACATCAAACGAAACACTCACACTTCCTTTGAAACGCTAACTGAGCGAGAGCTTGAGTGTTTAAAGGCATATGCTGGTGGAAGTACCGCAAAGGGGATTGCCAGAAAACTTGATATATCAATTAGGACAGCTGAAAATCACCTTTACAATGGAAGAAAAAAAATGGGAGCTAAAAACAACCCCCATTTTTATCAGTTACTAAACGAGCTTTTTGAATAATAATACCTAATCAAAAAAATCGATGCATAAAACAGTATTTACTAAATATACTCAATATTCCCCATATAAGGTTTAAGCACATCAGGCACACGAATAATACCTTGTGCATCTTGATAGTTTTCCATTACAGCCACCAAGGTTCGCCCAACAGCCAAACCAGATCCATTTAAGGTATGAACCAACTCCGGCTTACCCGTTTCAGGGTTGCGCCAACGCGCCTTCATACGACGCGCCTGAAAATCTTCACAATTACTGCAAGAAGATATTTCACGGTAACGGTTTTGTCCTGGCAACCATACCTCCAAATCATACGTCTTTGCGGCAGAAAATCCCATATCACCCGCACACAACAACATTAAACGGTAAGGCAATTTAAGCAACTGTAGTACTTTTTCAGCATGCGCGGTCATTGCCTCTAAGGCTTGATAGGATTCTTGCGGCTTTACAATTTGCACCATCTCTACTTTTTGAAATTGATGCTGGCGAATCATGCCACGGGTATCTTTTCCATACGAGCCAGCCTCACTGCGAAAACAAGGTGTTTGCGCCACACGTTTTATAGGCAACTCATCAGCTGAAATAATTTCTTCACGATACAAATTAGCCACCGGCACTTCAGCCGTTGGAATCAACGTAAAATCCCAATCTCCAGCAATACCAAATTGATCTTCGCGAAATTTTGGCAACTGCCCAGTTCCATATAAACAATGACTATGCACTAGATAAGGAACATAGACTTCATCATAGCCATGTTCACTAACATGCAGATCCATCATAAACTGTGCCAATGCGCGCTGCAGCCTAGCAAGCTTTTGATGCAACACCACAAATCGAGAACCTGATAATTTTGCTGCTGCGGCAAAATCTATTAAACCGTTTTGATCCCCCAACGCCACATGATCCTTAGGCTCAAAATCAAACTCAGGAACATTCCCCCACTTTCTTACTTCAACATTATGCTCTTCATGTTGGCCTTCAGGTACAGATTCATCAGGAAGATTAGGGATATGCAATTGAAAATCTAATAACTCTTGCTGAAGCGCTTCTAATTTTTTTTCATTTTCTTTAACTTCATCACCTAAATCTGCAACCTCAGCTAAAATAGGCTGAATATCTTCACCCTTCGCTTTAGCCTGACCAATCATTTTGGAGGTTTGATTACGCTTAGATTGCAATTCCTGCGTGATATTTTGTATCTCTTTACGCTGCTCTTCTAAGCGGCGAAACTTTTCTTTATCTAAGGAAAAACCGCGCGCTTTTAACTTTTCTGCAACGGTATCAAGATCAGTTCGCAACCATTTTGTATCTAACATAGTCTCTTATCCTAAAATTACTTTTGAAATCATTAAGCCAATTAATGTTGCCCCTAGGCAACAGAATACGGTTACTACTATATTTGCTGTCGCCGCAATAAACTGTCCCGACTGAAACAAATTAACCGTATCAATACTAAAACTCGAAAAGGTAGTAAAGCCACCCAAAAAGCCGACTAAAACAGCACTACGCCAAAAAGGGCCAACCATGTTTGTACTTAAAAACAAACCCGCAGCAATACCCATAATAAAAGAGCCTAAAACATTAACCGTTAAAATCCCCCAAGGAAACCCTTTATGCATAAGCTCATTAACCCAGCGCGAAACCAAAAAGCGCAATAACGATCCTAATGCACCACCCAATAAAACAGCGATCATTTCTTCCATTAATATCATATCATTTCCTTATTTTATGCCTCTTAAACAATCGAGCTTTTCTTTAATTTTAATTTCTAATCCACGCTCAACCGGATGATAAAACTGCTGTGGTTCCATCTCGTGTGGAAAATATTTCACCCCCGCAGCAAACGCATTAGGCTCATCATGCGCATAGCGATACCCATCACCATAACCCAATTCTTTCATCAAAGAAGTAGGCGCATTGCGCAAATGCATTGGTACTTCTTGACTACCTTGCTGCTTAACCATAGCCATCGCTTGGTTATAAGCTTTATAAACCGCATTACTTTTTGGCGCACACGCACAATAAATAATCGCTTGTGCCAAGGTCAACTCCCCTTCCGGTGAGCCAAGACGTTCATAAGTTTGCCACGCATCGAGGGCCAAATGCAATGCACGCGGATCAGCATTACCAATATCCTCACTAGCCATACGTACAACCCGTCGTGCAATATAAAATGGATCACAGCCACCATCAATCATACGCACAAACCAATATAAAGAAGCATCTGGATCTGATCCACGTACTGATTTATGCAACGCTGAAATTTGATCGTAAAAAGCCTCACCCTGCTGATCAAACCGCCTAACGCTGGTGCTTAAGACCTCATTAACAATTACCTCGTCAATAAGCTCAACGCCATCTTGTTCAATAGCAAAGTCAGACATAATTTCCAAAAGGTTTAAACACTGACGCGCATCACCATCTGAAAACTGAATAACACGCTTTTTTAAAATATCATCCATTTGCAACGCGCGCTGCCCCAACCCTCTTTTATCTGTTAAGGCACGATTGATTATGGCTAACAAATCTTCTTCTAACAAAGGCTTTAAGACATAAACACGCGCTCGTGATAACAACGCATTATTAAGTTGGAAAGAAGGGTTCTCCGTCGTCGCCCCCACCAAAATAATATCCCCAGACTCAACATGCGGCAAAAAAGCATCCTGCTGCGACTTATTAAAGCGATGCACCTCATCAACAAATAACACTGTCGCTTGCCCAAGCTGCTGCGCTTGCTGAGCACGAGCGACAATCTCACGAATATCCTTCACCCCCGCTAACACAGCAGAGATGCGCTCTACACGCGCATTGGCACTATCAGCAATAATTTGCGCCAAGGTTGTTTTACCAACACCAGGAGGCCCCCACAAAATCATCGAGTGCAAACGAGCTGCTTTTATAGCTTGATAGAGTGGCTTTCCCTCTGCAAGCAAATGCGACTGCCCAGCAAACTCATTGATCTTACTGGGGCGCAAACGTACTGCTAAAGGTTTAAATTCCACGTCGTTGTTCATTGCCGAATGATATCCACACCTTTAGGCGGTTTAAAATTAAATAAGCTTTCTGCTAATTTTTTATTAAGTTTTATATTGGAAAATTTAAAATGAGTAATCTGATTCAGTTGATTAACAACAACCATTTCAACCATACGCCCCTTTAAAAACGTTAAAGTCATTTTCTGAAAGCCAAAGCCCTGCTTTTTGGGCACCAATATAAAAACATCAGCATCACCCTGCTTAGTGTCGGTCACCGTAAAAAGTTCGCTTAAATTTTTAACTGAACCACTTAACAAGATCGCTGGATTAATGGCAACGCGTTTATCCAACGCCTGCACTGTAGCTTGCTCAAGGTCAACATCGTACACCCACAGTTGTTTACCATCAGTAATAATAATTTGCTTCGTAGGACTATCAGCCTCCCAACGAAACTTACCGGGCCGCATAATATACATTCTGCCACTACTAGACTGCACGATTCTACCGCTATGCGTTTCTGTCGTTTGACTAAAATCAGCTGAGTAAGTATTAAATTTATGCAGATACTGACTTAACTTATCAACGGCAGACGCTGATGCGAACGCATTGGCACTCAATAAAAACAATGGCAAAAACAATAAAAAACAAAACTTTAAGCAACGCATTTAAAAAGCCCTCAAACACTCTACCAAAACGCCTAGATTGCCACGTCAGCACCATTCTCGCAAGGTTTAAGAAATAAGCTATATTTAAATTGATTATTGGTTGCGCAATAAATATAAGGGCAGCAAGCATGAAAACATTACTGCAGCTTCTCAGTATTCTAGCCCTACTAATTGGCAGCCTGCTCTTACCTGTCACCTACGGCGTGCCAAATATGCCCAACCCCATTGCTTGCAATAAAACCAGCATCAGCAGCGCCTTAAGCACCATGAGCGAAGAAAACCAACTACCCATCAACTGCCATCTTGATAAAGTCATCAGCGTACAAAAAAACTTCGTCGAACAAAACCCCAATGAGCAATGCACCATCACCATTAGCAGAACATCTAAAATGTCCCGCCAACTAAACTTTACCATCAACGCCCAAGACGGCTATATCAGCAAAGACCAATTAGCAGACAGAATACAAAACCTATGCCAAAGCCACCTACTACCCTAACCCAAGCAAAAAATTTAAAAACACAAAAAAAAAACCGTCGCGCCACCGCCCCCATAGCGCCGCCGCGTAAACCCGGCGCAGCAACACAGGCTTTAAAAACACCCACAAAGATCCGTAACCCCCCCCGTAAAACCGGCGCAGCAACACAGGCTTTAAAAACACCCACAAAGATCCGTCACCCCCCCTTCAGACTAACTTAAGAATACTAAGCTAAACTAAGCAAATTTTAAATTAAGGACAAACCAATGCCATTATTCCAATTACCCCCCTCATCATCACCCAAAGCAAAAAACAACACCTCAAAGCCCTTTTCCTATTTATTCTCAGCCGCCAAATCACACATTACAGCCAACTGGCAATGGTGGGCGTTAGGCACAGGGTGCGCAGTTGCAGCAATAACAGCTTACAAATATCACCACCAACCCAAGAAAACCCTCATCACCGACCAACAAGCAAAAACGCTAGACTTTAACCGCGCAGTATATCGCCACAACGTCAACCTTTGGCTTGAACAATTCCACCCCTACTTAACAACGCAAATAAAAACATTTTTCGGCACAGAATCCTCCCTGTTAGAAGAAGTATTAAAACAGCTAGAATGGTCACAAGCTTTCAAAAAATTCACCCCACAGGCAGATACCCTTAAAGATCCCAACGGCCCCAACACAAAATGGTCTGCGCATCTAAACCGCGAGGTATTTCGCGCCTTGGTACGCATCAGCTGGCGCTTACAACTACAGCAACTCGATCTCAATAATAGCCAACAAACACAAGAGGCCTATACTCGCTTTATTGCCAACCAACCAGATGATAATCAACTTAGCAAAAACAGCTTTATTACCATGTGTCGTCGTTTTCAACGACTGACGCGCAAACAAGTAGAAGGCATTATTCGCGCAACCGTGATCGCCTCCGTCCCTTTAACCCCAGAGGCCAAACGCCAAGCAGCCCTTCACCTTGAAGAAAAGCACCCACATGACAGCGTTCAATTCAGCAACCTGACTGTTTCTAAAGCATTAACAACCATGTACCCCATAGCCAGCGAAGATAAAGCTGTTAACCAAACAATACTCGCCTGTTTCCCCAGCGATATCACTGTTCACTGGCGCCATGCGGTTTTACTAGAAAGCTTCACCTCAACCAAAGCACTAATAGCATTCGCCCAGCAAGCCAAGCGACCAACATTACTTGACTTTCTCGACTACTGGGAAACCAACGCCCTCGGCATGAATGGACACGTCGATATGACCGGCGCACAATATTGTAGCGACAGCTTTATTGCCCGCAGCCAAATTGTCAGAGAGCTACTAGTAACACTTAATCAAGGCAAACAAATTAACTTCCTACAAGAATATGCGAAGAGAGCCCTACAATTAGCAAATATCACCCCATCCTCGCAACCAGGCTTTAATGAATTTATTGTTGGTCTATTAAGCGCCATTGACGCATTCCACGGTGATCAAGCCGAACAAATAGTTAAGCTCCTACAAACAGATACGGATAAATGGCAAGCGCTAATAGACCTTAGCAATGAAAACTTTCAACACAAAAGCGCTACTTATGTACCAGGCATTATGCAAAATCTCGTTACATTAAGTAACGGTGATATAGAAATCCTATTAAAAGGCTATGAATGGATACAAAAAGCGATTGCAGACTCAGAGCAGCAAAATGTTTCCTTCTTTGCATTCAAATCAACACAATGGGAACAGCTAATTAGTAATAATTTCACCTCTACTCCCAAATACCTTGAAAATGGCATGATAGAAGCGGGAGCCACAGAAAAAGTTAAAACGCCTACTTCTTTGCTTATAAATATGAGCAATGGGGGCAACTGATTTGCAAAGTGGTATGTGATAAGCAGGGTCTATAGAAAAAGCCATTAAACAAACAAGCCTAAACCGCTTACGTAAAGGTGTGAAAAACTAGCAGGAGGAGAGAAGGGTCTTTTGCAAAGCTTACAAAAACAGGAAGTTTTTGTCAGAGCGATCCAGGGATGGACTTGAGCGCCTTTGCAAAAGACCCTTCTCTCCTCCTGCGTCGGGGTTTAGCTGCACTCACTTCTCATACAATGCGCCTTGGCGAGACAACCCTATTACAAAAAAATTGTGCCGTCTTAAAGAGCGGGCGCAGCATGCTGCCCCCCTACGTTTTATATTATGGCAAAAGACCCTGCTTTCCTCCCGCGTCGGGGTTTAGCCGCACTCATTTCTCATACGATGCGCCTTGGCGAGACAACGCTATTACAAAAAATTGTGCCGTCGTAAAGAGCGGGCGCAGCATGCTGCGCCCCTACGGTTTATATTACGACATAGGTGTTGTGGTTAGGTGTTTCTTTTATTCTGCCGGTGGTGGTGCTAATACCTCGCGGGTGCCGGTGTTTTCAATTGAACTGACGACACCAGCTGCTTCCATCGCTTCAACGATGCGCGCAGCACGGTTATAGCCAATTTTAAATCGACGTTGAATGCTAGAAATAGAAACCCGTCGCGAACGCACTACAGCATCAACCGCCTGATCATATAGCGCATCCTTCTCACCATCCTCATCACCCTGACCAAAAACAGCTTGTGTAAAACCACTAGCATCGGTACCAGATGAGGAATCGAGCACATCTTCTACATATTCAGGATCACCAGAGTCTTTAAGATCTTTAACCACCCGATGTACTTCATCATCACTCACAAAAGCACCATGAACACGCACCGGCACCCCACTACCCGGCGGCAAATACAACATATCACCATGTCCCAATAATTGCTCAGCACCTTGCTGATCGAGAATAGTGCGCGAATCAATTTTTGAAGACACCTGAAAAGCAATACGAGTAGGAATATTCGCTTTAATTAAACCCGTAATCACGTCAACCGAAGGACGCTGCGTTGCAAAAATAAGATGCACACCCGCAGCACGCGCTTTTTGCGCCAAGCGAGCAATTAAGGTTTCCACCTTTTTACCAACCACCACCATCATGTCAGCAAACTCATCCGCCAACACCACAATTTGCGGCAGCTCTTCAAGATCAGGCACATCTTCACAATTAGGCGGCATCAAAGGGTCTTTAATCGGACGGCCACGCTCTTGCGCTTGCTTAACTTTCAAGTTGTAACCCGCAATATGCCGCACCCCTAACGCCGCCATCAAACGATAACGCCGCTCCATTTCCACCACACACCAACGCAAAGCACTAGCCGCATCGCGCATATCGGTAACAACCGGCGCCAACAAATGGGGTATGCCATCATAAATAGAGAGTTCCAACATTTTGGGATCAATTAAAATCAAGCGTAATTCTTTAGGCGTCGATTTATAAAGCAAACTCAACAGCATGGCATTTAAACTAACCGACTTACCCGAACCAGTTGTACCCGCCACCAAAAGGTGAGGCATTTTAGCCAAATCCACCACCACGGGATGACCCGCAATATCATTCCCCAACGCGAGTGTTAAAGCAGAACGACAGTTTTCATATTGCTTACTAGCCAACACTTCCTGCAAGGTCACCACCTGACGATTCTCATTAGGCAGCTCCAAACCAATCACCGATTTACCTGGAATGACCTCTACAACACGCACACTCACTACCGATAGTGAACGCGCTAAATCTTTTGCCAAGCCAGTAATTTTGCTAACTTTCGTACCCGCCGCTAATTGCAATTCATAACGCGTAACCACCGGCCCAGGCGAAACCGCAACCACTTTCGCTTGCACATTAAAGTCAGCCAACCGAAGCTCAACCTCCAAGGATTTTTCCTGCAGCTTATGTTTATCAACCGTGCTAGAACGACTTTTCTGTGGTGCATCCAGCAAAGATAACTTAGGCAATGCCGAAGACTGTCGACGGCGACGCTTAGGCGGCGCTGCCATATTGGGCATTTTAAATCCTTTTTTGCTATCCGTCGTAACGCTACTCTGCTGAATATTCATTTCCGCAATGGGTGCCGTTGAAATCTCAGGCTTCACAACCACATCGCTAACAACACTATTATCAGCACCTGTATTGCTGGCTAATTTCGGCGAGCGCGAAATAAGTGAGGTAATAAAAGAACGCAAACGAGCAAACAAAGATTGCACACGCGCCTTTTGCAATGACCAATCAATATTAATCACAAAACGACCAATACGATCCATTAATTTCAGCCATGAAAGCCCGGTGAACAGGGTAATACCAATCAAATAAGCCGCCAATAAGATCAGTGTACTACCAACTAAGTTAAAACTATGAAATAAAGACTCGGCAATTTGCGTGCCTAAAATACCACCGGTGGTATAAGGCAGCGATGAAAAAGCTGACAGCATATGCAAGCTAAGCAAAGCACACCCTGAAAACAAAACAATTAAAAAGCCCACAAAACGGCAGCTAAATAATAACCATTTATGCACCTTCTCCGTCTCAGCACGATGGCGATACCGGTATAAAAGCCATACCGCATAACAAATCATCAACGGGAATATATAAGCAAAATATCCAAACAACGCCAAAAAGAAATCAGACAGCCAAGCGCCAGTACGCCCTGCGGCATTTTTAATCACCATAGCCGAGGTCGCATGCGTCCACCCCGGATCAACGCGATGATAGCTAAACAGAGCAATAAACAAGAAAATCGATAATGTTACGGTTACAATTAAAGCACCCTCACGCAATCGCTGTGCAATATGCAAGCGAGTGGATAATGGGAGTTCTTTTTGCTTACTAGATTGTTTTTTCTTTTTCCCTTTCACGGTATTCCTTATCATTCAACGCTATAAAGATTAAATTTAGAAAACTATTTAGATTATTATATCGTATAAAAACCTGCCTAAACAAACACGATTTATTTCCATAACTAGAAGGGGTAGTATATAGCACTTTCAACGATGATAGAGAAGGCCACTACCATGAGCGAATCACAACACCACCGTTTAATTATTCTCGGATCAGGTCCTGCTGGCTATACAGCCGCTATTTATGCCGCACGTGCAAACTTAAAACCCACCTTGCTAACAGGCCTTGAACAAGGCGGTCAATTAACGACCACAACCGATGTTGATAACTGGCCAGGTGATGTCGAAGGCTTGCAAGGCCCACAGTTGATGGAACGCATGAAAAACCATGCTGAGCGTTTTGATACCAATATTGTTTTTGATCATATCAACGAGGTTGACCTTAACAAGCGCCCTTTCTGGCTAAAAGGTGAATACAATGAGTACACTTGCGACGCCCTCATTATCGCCACCGGCGCATCAGCACGCTACTTAGGCTTGCCTTCGGAACAAGCATTTATGGGCAAAGGGGTTTCTGCCTGCGCCACTTGTGATGGCTTTTTCTACCGCGGCAAAAAAGTCGCTGTTGTCGGCGGCGGTAACACAGCCGTTGAAGAAGCGCTTTACCTTTCCCATATTGCTTCTGAAGTAACGGTGATTCACCGACGTGACGCCTTCCGCTCTGAGAAAATATTGAGCGACAAACTTATTAACAAGTCAAAAAATGGCAATGTAAAGATTGAATGGGATCACGTCCTTGATGAAGTGCTCGGAGATGATTCTGGTGTCACTGGCGCACGTATTAAAAATGTAAAATCTGGTGAAACTAAGGACCTTGATATCGAAGGTTTATTTATCGCCATTGGCCACGATCCAAACACTAAAATATTTAAAGGCCAACTCGATATGAACGATACCGGCTACCTTAAAGTTAAATCAGGAACCGACGGCAACGCCACCGCCACGAGCATCACCGGCGTTTTTGCTGCAGGCGATGTAGGAGATTACATTTATCGTCAAGCAGTTACCTCTGCTGGCTCAGGGTGTATGGCAGCCTTAGACGCAGAAAAATACCTCGATTCGCTTAAGTAATGGCAAAGGGCGCACGCTATCGTGCACAGGTTGCATGCTACTGCGCCCGCAAGAATCACTGACAACACCTTGCGCCGTGACTAGATTTAGGGCATGATACGCTCATTTAAAATTAGGAGACGAATAGTTCCATGGCAAAAGAAGATTCCATTGAAATGCAAGGCGTTGTAATCGAAAGCTTACCCAACACAACGTTCCGGGTAAAACTTGAGAATGGCCACGTTGTGAATGCACATATCTCTGGCCGCATGCGCAAAAACTATATTCGCATCTTAATGGGCGATCAAGTCACCGTGGCGCTTACCCCTTACGATCTAACTCGAGGCCGTATTGTTTATCGTGATAGCGGTAAAAAACGGCAAGAACCTGAGTCCTAATACGCTAAAAGACAAAAAAACGGGTTGTGTACCAAAAGCACACAACCCGCCTACCGTTTTGCTATGACTATAGCTGCTGCACGGATCCTTTGCTTCTAGACATCCAGTACCAAACTGTCATCTTCAACACGCACATTCACTTCCGCATTGCCGTGTGACAGCTTGCCATAAAGAATCTCTGTCGCTAATGGCAGCTTCAACTTATCTTGAATAAGCTGTGCCATCGGCCGCGCGCCCATTTTACGGTTGTAACCCGCTTTGGCTAGCCAACGCTTCGCTTCATTAGCAACATGTAATTCAACGTTTTTATTTTCCAATTGCTTTTGCAATTCACGTAATAATTTATCCACCACTTTACTGATCGTTTTGGTATCAAGATATTTAAACTGCACCACAGCATCCAAACGATTACGAAATTCAGGCGTAAACAAGCGATTAATTTCCCCCATGCAATCACGCGATGCTTCATTTTCAACAAAACCAATACTGGCTCGCTCAAGGTCTTGCGCCCCCGCATTGGTGGTCATTACAATCATCACATGACGAAAATCAGCACGCCGACCGTTGTTATCGGTTAGCTGACCATAATCCATTACCTGTAACAAAATATTAAAGACATCCAAATGCGCCTTTTCAATTTCATCGAGTAATAGAATGGCATGCGGGTGCTTATTAATGGCTTCCGTCAGCAAACCACCTTGTTCGTAGCCAACATATCCTGGTGGTGAGCCAATAAGGCGTGACACTGAATGTCGTTCCATATATTCAGACATATCAAAACGAATTAACTCGACACCCAGCTCATTGGCCAATTGACGGGTTACTTCTGTCTTACCCACACCGGTTGGACCACTTAATAAAAACGAACCGATAGGCTTGTTCTCATCACGTAAACCAGCGCGTGAGAGCTTGATCGCATCACTCAATGCATCAATAGCAGCATCTTGTCCATACACCACATCCTTTAATCGTTTCGGCAATGATTTAATAACTCTCTTATCCGAAGCGCTAACGGTTTGTACGGGTACCCGCGCCATCTTAGCAACAATAGCTTCAATTTCAGCTGGTGTGACCGTTTTTTTACGGTCCTTAGGGCTTAATAGACGTTGATACGCTCCTGCCTCATCGATAACATCAATCGCTTTATCAGGCAAATGACGATCAAACAGGTAGCGTGACGATAACTCAACCGCACGTTTTAAGGCATCATCACTGTATTTAATATCGTGAAAATCTTCAAAGCGTGAACGCAAGCCTTGCAAGATTTTCAAAGTCTCATCAAAGGTTGGCTCCTCAACATCGATTTTTTGAAACCGACGTAACAAAGCATGATCTTTAGCAATAAACGTTCTAAATTCTTCGTAGGTTGTTGCCCCCATGCAGCGCAATTCCCCCGAACTCAATAACGGTTTAATCAAATTGGAAGCATCCATTGTGCCACCGGTTGCCGAACCAGCACCGACGAGGTTATGGATTTCATCGATAAAAACAATAGCGCCCGTATCTCGCGACAACGCTTTTAAAACGGCCTTAAAGCGTTTTTCAAAATCACCACGGTATTTAGTACCGGCAAGTAATACGCCTAAATCAATCGAATAAACGGTACTATTCATTAGTGGTCGCGGCACATTATTATCAACAATCATTTGCGCCAAGCCTTCCGCAATGGCTGTTTTACCGACTCCGGCTTCACCGACAAATAAGGGATTATTTTTTCGCCGCCGACATAAGACTTGTACCGTACGCATCAACTCTTCGTCACGACCAATAACGGGGTCAATACGTCCAGCGCGGGCGCGGTCATTGAGATTCTCTGTATATAAGCCAATAAGATTTTCATCACCTTGTGGCTCATTCATAATACCTGGATCCATGGGCGGTGTTTCTGGCATTATCTTACCGGGATCATGATGCTCTTTAGAAACACCTTGAGAGACATAGTTCATCACATCAATGCGCGTTACATCTTCCTGGTTAAGAAAGTAAACCGCTTGACTCTCTGGTTCGCTAAAAATCGCCGAAAGGACATTCACACCCGTGACCTCCGACAGGCCACCGTTTTGCACTTGATAAATAGCACGCTGTAAAACACGCTGAAAGCTCAGTGTTGGTTGTATATCACGTTCAAAATTAAGCGGGATATGAGGCGTCGTTTCATCAATAAAGATGCCCAAACCAGCCCGCAAACGATCGAGGTTCGCGCCACAAGCTGAAAGCACTTGGCTAGCTTCAGGATTATCTGTCAGGGCTAGTAACAGATGTTCAACGGTAATAAACTCATGTCGCTTCTCCCTTGCCTGCACAAACGCATTGTTAAGACTCTGTTCTAATGAATGGCTAAACATAACGGCCTCCTGTTATCCTTACCCCGGCGACTTAAAAACATAACGCCCCTACTTTCTAATTTAGACGACAATTCAGCATATTTCCTATAAAATCTGAAGATTGCATTTTATTGACTTTGTTTTTTCCTTGTATTACAAATAGATATAGAACATACCTAACTAGGAATATATTTAAGATTATTTTAAGCTCAATAGGGTATGATGGTATTACGTAGTGTATACTATGACTATATTTTAACCATAACAGATAGGTAATCAGGATAAAAAAATGGGATTTGGTTTATTTTCAGATAAAACGCCAAAGCGAGTTGAGAGCGAAAAAGCAGCTAGCCAAGCTAGCGCTGGTCGCCCTTCTCCACGTCACGGATTTAGACAGCAAAAGCTTAGCACGCGCAGCACTAGCACCATCTTTACTGGTGACACTGTAAATAGCGGCTACAATCGCGATTACTATAACAACAAGCTAAACGTTAATGAAAACCGCGCAGCGCTTGTACTTGCTAGAATTGCCCATAATAGTGAGCATTTTCTTGATACTGCACCGGCGACAGAGGAACTACATGTCCTTTTGCGTGATAACCCTGAGAATCAGCGTGAAGCTAGCGAGATTGTCGAGAACTATTTCTCTAACAATGAAAGCGTTAAAACTGCGCTTATTAGTGCTTTGGAACCAGACGTTAATGAAGAGTCGTCCTTGAATGAGAATGCTGATGGAGAGCCATCACACGGTTCTCACTCTGCTCCTGCGGCTTAGATATTCAAGATATGATGATGTTGCGGGCGCAGCATGCTGCGCCCCTACACCCCTCCCGCGAGATACGGGAATTACATGGCCTTAATAACACAGTCACCGAAGGCAGAGCAGCTGACTTCTTCGGCATCACTCATTAAACGGGCAAAATCATAAGTTACCGTTTTCGCCTGAATGGCTCCAGCCATGCCTTTAATAACCAAATCGGCAGCTTCTGTCCAACCTAAGTGTCGTAACATCATCTCGGCTGATAAGATTAATGAACCTGGGTTTACCTTATCTTGACCCGCGTATTTAGGCGCCGTGCCATGCGTTGCTTCAAACAAACCGACTTCGTCGCTTAAGTTCGCACCCGGAGCAATACCAATACCACCAACTTCAGCAGCTAAAGCATCAGAAATATAATCACCATTTAAATTCATCGTAGCAATAACATCGTATTCAGCAGGACGTAATAAAATTTGCTGTAAGAACGCATCAGCAATCACATCTTTAATAACGATCTCTTTGCCAGTGTTAGGATTTTTCATCGTGTGCCATGGACCGCCATCTAAAGGCGTTGCACCAAACTCTTTCGCTGCCACTTCATAGCCCCACTCTTTAAAGCTACCTTCGGTGAATTTCATAATATTGCCTTTATGCACCAAGGTGACTGAGTCACGATCGTTATCAATGGCGTATTGAATAGCGCGATGCACTAGACGTGAAGTACCTTCCTGAGAAACTGGTTTAACACCAATACCACTAGTTTCAGGAAAACGAATTTTTTTAACGCCCATTTCATTTTGTAAAAACGCAATCACTTTTTTAGCTTCGGGGCTGCCTGCTTCCCATTCGATACCCGCATAGATATCTTCAGAGTTTTCACGGAAAATAACCATATCTACTTTTTCAGGATGTTTAACCGGGCTTGGCACGCCAGTAAAATAACGCACTGGACGTAAACAAACATAGAGATCCATGTTTTGACGTAATGCCACATTTAAAGAACGAATACCGCCACCAACCGGTGTGGTTAAAGGCCCTTTAATCGCAACCGCGTATTTTTTAATCGCCTCTAAGGTTTCTTGTGGTAACCACTGGTCAGCACCGTAAACTTTCGTCGCTTTTTCACCAGCAAAAACTTCCATCCATTCTATTTTGCGGTCACCGCCATAGGCTTTTTCAACCGCTGCATCAATCACACTCTGCATAACTGGAGTAATATCAACACCAATCCCATCGCCTTCAATAAAAGGGATAATAGGCTCATTAGGGACCGTTAAACTAGCGTCGCTATTAACAACAATGGGATCTCCAGCACTAGGGACTGTGATATGTTCATATGACATGTATTACTCCTAACGTTTATAAACTAATGTTGAACGGCAGTTTAACATTATTTTACAAACATGGCATCGCCATAGCTGAAAAAACGATAGCCTTGCGTAACAGCATGCGCATACGCATTCATGATCAACTTGTGGCCACCCAGAGCGGATACCAGCATGAGTAATGTTGATTTTGGCAAGTGGAAATTGGTTAAAAGAGCGTCAATTATTTTAAAATCATAACCGGGATAAATAAATAACTGCGTATCACCTTGAAAAGGCTTAAGCTCACCGGATTGCCCTGCGGTTTCCAAACAACGCACTACCGTTGTCCCCAACGCAATAACACGCCCGCCACGTTGACGGCACTCTTGCACTTTTTGGCAGACTTGTGGGGAGACCTCCAAATATTCTTTGTGCATAACATGTTCTTTTAACGAATCCGTACGTACGGGTTGAAACGTCCCAGCACCGACGTGCAACGTAACAAAAGCACGATCTACACCCTTCTCATCTAAAGCCTTTAACGTTGCCTCATCAAAATGCAAAGAGGCTGTTGGTGCTGCGACGGCACCTTCTCGTTTAGCAAATACTGTTTGATAGCGCTCCTTATCTAAGCCCTCAGGTTGACGATCAATATAAGGCGGTAAAGGAATAGCGCCATATTGGTGCAAGGTCTCTAGCGCTGAACTTTCGGTCAAAAACTCAAGCTCAAATAAGGCATCATGGCGGGCAATAACCTCAACCTCAAACGCCTCAGCAAGCTTGAGCCGCTGCCCAGGCTTGGGTGACTTACTGGACTTAATATGCGCCAAAACACGCTGAGAGGACAAGATGCGTTCAACCAGGCACTCAATTTTACCCCCCGTGGACTTGACCCCAAATAACCGCGCTGGAATCACTCTGGTATCGTTGCAGACTAGCAGATCCTTCTTATCGATCAAGTCTATAATATCGGCAAACTGGCGATCTGCTAGCGTCTGAGAGGCACGATCAACCACCAGCAAGCGACTGGCTGTTCGCTTTTCTAACGGGTATTTGGCTATCTGCGCCTCTGGTAAAATATAATCAAAATCTTGTGTAATCATTGTTCTGCGGTTGTTTTTTTAGGCAAAAGAGTATATCACAACCAAACTGCTTGCCCTAGGCCTGTCATGACGCTCTATAAACCTCACCACAACGCTCACAACCCCGTCATGATGACGAGTATTTAATTGATTGTGGGATGACGGGCCCCAACTTTCGCAAACACCTCAAACTTAAGCTATTATTGTAAGATACGTATCAATTTATAAGATAAGGATAGGGCAAATGGTCGTTAGAACTTGGTACTATATTTGCGCACTTGTACTCCTCGTTGCCACGGTAATTGTGTCTATTTTCCACCCGGATTTTTGGTGGGCAATGATTGTTATCGGCCCCCTCGTTATCCTGGGCATCTATGACATCGTACAAACGCATAGCAACATCCTGAGGAACTATCCGGTTTGGGGACATTGGCGTTATTTACTGCTAAGCATCCGCCCGCAGATCCAACAATACTTTATTAATACTGATCAAAGTGGTCGCCCCTTTAATGCTGAAATGCGCAAGCTTGTTTATGACCGTTCCAATAATCGCGAAGACAATATGCCTTTTGGTACCCAACGTGATGTCCACGGCATTGGCTATGAATGGGTTAACCACTCCATGACACCAACCAAGCCATCACTAGAATGCGCACGCGTCGTTATTGGCGGCCCTGAGTGTACACAGCCCTACTCTTCCTCACGCTTAAACATCTCTGCCATGAGCTTTGGCGCCATCTCTCCCGAAGCCATCTGCGCGCTCAATCGAGGGGCACATATGGGCAACTTTGCGCAAGACACCGGTGAAGGCGGCTTAAGCAAATACCATCTTAAAGAAGGTGGCGATATAATTTGGGAGCTAGGCACCGGTTATTTTGGTTGTCGCACAGCGGATGGGAAATTCGACCCCGAACAATTTAAGAAAAAATCGCGCTTAAAAAATGTAAAAATGGTGGAAATAAAAGTCTCACAAGGTGCAAAACCTTCCCATGGCGCTATCTTACCTGGGGCAAAAGTAACAGAAGAAATAGCCGAAGCACGCGGCATCCCTGTCGGCAAAGATTGCGACTCACCCGCGCATCACTCCGCATTTTCAACGCCTATAGAACTATTAGAATTTGTTAAACAACTGCGTGAATTAAGCGGTGGGAAACCAGCGGGCTTTAAGCTCTGTATTGGTATACGCACAGAGTTTATGGCGATCTGTAAGGCTATGCTCGAAACCAATATCTATCCAGATTTTATCGTTATTGATGGATCTGAAGGTGGTACCGGTGCTGCACCCGTTGAGTTTTCTGACTTTATCGGCACACCACTCAACGAAGGCCTGATCTTTGCCCATAACTGCCTAGTCGGCATCAACGCACGCGAGCATATAAGGCTGATCGCTAGCGGTAAAATCATCTCTGGATTCGACATTGCCACCAAAATCACCCTAGGCGCAGACCTTTGCAACAGTGCCCGCGGCATGATGTTCTCGTTAGGCTGCGTACAATCACGACGCTGCCACACCAACCAATGCCCAACGGGTGTTGCTACTCAAGATCCTAAACGACGCTACGCTTTAAGAGTCGATAAACGCGCCCCACTGATTAGAAATTTCCATGATGCCACACTGAAAAGCTTTCTCGCTGTGTTAGGCGCGGTTGGTGTCGAGCATCCTGAAAATTTACACCCTGCTCATATTCATCGTCGCATTAGCAAAAATGAGGCGCAAACTTACAATCAAATTTATACCTATTTGCAGCCACGGCAATTATTAGACGGAACAGCACCAGATGATTATTTAACAGATTGGAAAAGAGCCGATGCGCATTGCTTCACTACACAATTAAGCGATACACACCGCGCTAAAAGTGAAGATGAATAATGACTATTAGAACAGTCAATCCAGCAAATGGAGAAATATTAGCGTCTTACAAGCTCTTCTCACCTGCGCTAACACGAGAGATTATCGATCTTACGCACAGCGCTTACCTGCAATGGAAAGAAACGAGCTTTGAACATAGAGCAACGCTTCTCCGTCGTGCCGCACAATTACTGCAAGACAATAAAGCAACCTATGCCACACTGATGAGCAACGAAATGGGCAAGCCCATTAGCGCCGCAGAAGCCGAAGTAGATAAATGCGCCTGGGTTTGTAACTATTACGCTGACCATGGCGAAGCATTACTAAAACCACGCATCATTGAAACCGACATGCAAAAAAGCTACGTCACCTACCGGCCAAATGGCGTTATCTTTGCCATCATGCCGTGGAACTTTCCGATGTGGCAAGTGTTTCGTTTTGCCGCCCCGAACTTAATGGCCGGCCACGGCTGCTTATTGAAACATGCACCCATTTCAACGGGAACCGCCTTAGCCATTGAAGCATTATGTCAACAGGCGGGTTTTCCTGAGCACCTATTCCGCACCTTAGTGATTGATAATGAAGAAGCCGCACATGTGATTGCAAACGAAAAAGTATCCGGCGTCACCTTAACCGGCAGTGAACGCGCCGGCAAATCCGTTGGTATGGAAGCCGGAAAAAATCTCAAAAAAGTGGTATTAGAATTAGGCGGCTGTGATCCCTATCTCATTCTCCGCGATGCTGATTTAGATAAAGCTACTGAAGCCAGTGTTAATTCACGCTTAAATAATAGCGGTCAAGTCTGCATTGCAGCCAAGCGCATTATTGCCGTTGAAAGCATTTACAGCGACATAAAAGAGCGCATCGTGGAAAAGATAAAAAGCTTTACCGTCGGCAACCCCCTTGATAAAAACACGGATCTCGGCCCGATGGCACGTCAAGATTTACGTCAAACCGTGCATATGCAAGTGGTCAATAGCGTTAAAGAAGGCGCCACGCTTATTGAAGGCGGCGAAATCCCATCTGGCCCTGGCTTCTATTACCCCATCACAGTATTAGCAGACGTAGGCCCAGAAATGACAGCCTTCAAAGAGGAAGTCTTTGGCCCTGTCATTGCATTGATTAAAGCAAAAAATGAAAATCATGCCATTGAGTTAGCTAATCAATCTGCTTATGGATTAAGCGCTGCTGTTTTTACCGAGGACTTAGAACGAGGTGAAAATATTGCGGCTAATAAAATTCGAACCGGAACTTGCGCTGTAAATACCTTTGTTAAGTCTGACCCACGCCTACCATTTGGCGGCATTAAAAATTCAGGCTATGGACGAGAACTTGCTGATGAAGGGATTCATGCGTTTATGAACGTTAAGACTGTGGTGGTGGGATAAAACCTATCAATCAATGCGCTTAGCAATCAAAGCATACACTGTAGGCACAACAAATAATGTCAAACACGTCCCCAGCGCCATACCACCAATAATCACCCAACCAATTTGCTGCCGCGGTGTTGCACCAGCACCATGAGCTAATACCAAAGGCAATGCTCCACATATCATAGCCGCCGTGGTCATAAGAATGGGGCGCAAGCGTACCGCCGCCCCTTCAATTGCCGCCTCAAGACGACTTAACCCCCGCTCTTGTGCCAAATTAGCAAAGTCGACAATTAAAATACCATGCTTGCTAATCAAGCCAACCAACATCAACAAACCCACTTGCGTATAGATATTCAAGGTACTATCCGTTAAAAACATCACATACAAAGCACCCGATATCGCTAACGGCACGCTTAGCATCACAATAAACGGATCGCGAAAGCTATTAAAGTGCGCGGCTAAAAATAAATAAATCAGCACCAGCGCAAAGGAAAATGCAATTAACAACGCCCCTTGCGATTGCACATACTGACGCGTTTGCCCGATAAAATCATAAAAATAATTACTCGGCATATGGTTAGTAACATAACCCTCAAGATAACCTAACACCTGCCCCATGGTATATCCAGGCGCGATACTGGCTTTGAGTGTAGCAGAATGCATTTGCTGAAACTCATTTAAACTCTGCGGTGCGACAGACTTAGTAATATGAACAAGATTTTCCAAAGGAATCAAATCACCATTTTTACTACGAACATAAAAAGTCTTCATCGCTTGTGGGTTTAAGCGAAAACGGCGGAACACCTGCGGTATCACTTCATAACTATAACCAAAGGTGCCAAAACGATTTAAAATCGGCTCACCTAACATAATACTTAATGTCTGCGTAATCTCACTTACCGGCACCTCTAACTGTCCCGCTTTATTACGATTAATATTGATATTCAAATTAATCTTATCGAGTTTAAAGGTAGTGTTTGGATCTTGAATACCAGGATATTTTTCCGCTGCATTAATTAAATTTTCCATTTGCTCGTTTAATTGTGCATACGGCGCATCAGATTTTAAAACAAACTTAACTGGCTGGCCGGGCAATGCTCCTGGAATCGGTGGCATTTTAACGGCAAAGGCTAATAAACCAGGGATGCGTTCGAATTGCTTCATCACATAAGCCATCACCTGATTTTCCGTGCGCTTTCTTTCATTTTGTGGTTTTAGTAACACCCAAGAGTTTGCCACATTGGGACCAAAAAGAGGGATGGCGTTAAATAATCCATACGCTTGTTGCTCAGGCAACGTACTGTAAACATAATTCATTGCTGCTGAGTAACGCATCATATAATCTAAATTCGCATCACTGGGACCAATGCCCAAACCAATTAAAATCCCTTCATTTTCTACGGGTGCCAATTCTCCTGGAATAGCATCAAATAAATGCAAACCGGCAACTAGTAAAAAGAGATAGACCAACAATACCAGCCACTTCATGCTCATCACTTCGGTTAACAGATGGCGATAATGACTTCTTACTTTAGCAAACAGTTTATCTAAACGTGCTGGTAATGATTTTTCTGATTGCTCTATCGGAATCAGGCGCGTACACATCACCGGTGATACATACAAGGCTAAAACACCGGAAATAATAACAACTAATGATAATGTAAAAGCAAACTGCTTAAACAAATAACCCGGCACCCCAGGAACAAAACCAATCGGTGTAAAGACAACAGCAACTGTTAGCGTCATCGTAATAATCGCCATCTTTAATTCAGTCACACCAGCAACGGCGGCTTTAAAACGATTCATACCTAGCTCTATATGTCGATGGACATTCTCAACGACAACGATTGAATCATCCACCACCAAGCCAATCGCTAACACCCAGGAAAGCAGTGTTAGAGTATTTAAGCTGTAACCCAACAAATGCATCAGTGCAGCGGCACCCAAAATCGATAACGGAATAGTAACCAGTGGAACAACGATAGTACGCAAGGAACCTAGAAAAGCAAAGACGACGAGAAAAACAAACAAAGCTGCGACAAAAATAGTAAAATAGACTTCCCGCACCGAGGCCTTAGCAAACTGTGTTACATTCCACATGTTTTTTATAATTAAGCCAGGCGGCAAGTTCTTTTGTAGTTTTTTTAATTTCTCGAGCACTAACTTAGCGGTTTCAATGGAATTAGCCGTATCGGTTGTCATCACACCCATCATCACACTCGGCTTACTATCAGAAAATGCAGAGGTCAGATAATCCGATGCACCAAGAATAGCACGCCCTATATCTTTTATTTTCACATAACTGCCCTTATTGCTTTTAATAATAATATTATTAAACTCTTTCGCGGTTGATAAATTTGAGCCTGTAATCACGTTTAAACGCATAAAAGGACTATTGAGCGAACCCGACGCTGAACGTAAATTATGTTTTAACAACGCATCTCTTACATCAACCGCGGAAACATCCAGCGCGGCCATTTTTAAAGGATTAAGCCAAATGCGCATCGCATAGTCACGCCCACCAAAAATATCGACATTCGCTACGCCTGGCACCGACTCAAACTGCGGTAGAACATTATTGCGTAAGTACTCCGTCATTTGCTCATTGCTTAGCTTTTGGCTTAAGGCAGCAATATATAAAATAGCGCCAGATGCTGCTTGGTTAGGATCGACTTTAATCACTTGGGGGCTATTAATATTTCTTGGCATTTTCCAACGAATACTGGCAATACGCGCATTGATTTGCGGCAACATCGCATCTACATCAGTACCTAACTTAAACTTTAAGGTAATCAGACTTTCATTGACCGTATTAGTAGAACTCATATAGTCTAAATTATTTAAACCACTCAACGCTTGCTGCATAGGAACGGTAACAAAACCTTCCATGGTATGCGGGTCTGCCCCTGGGTAGACGGTATCGATTTCAACCATGTAAGAAGGCAACAGCGGGTATTGACGAACTGGCAAGGTAAAATAAGCTGTAATACCCAATAATACAATAAGCAAACATAAGGTGATCGCCAACACTGGCTTTTGGATAAAGAGTTTAAGGCCCATCATAATTGCGATAATTCTCCTTAACAATTAACGCATTTTTATCGGTCACTTTATCGCCTTTATGAATTTTAATTTGCCCCGCGCTAACGACCACATCACCTGCTTTTAAGCCTTCAGTAATTTCAACCATATTACCGCGACGATCACCGACTTTAACAAACACTTTTTTCGGCACTTGTTTTGTTACTTTATAAACGTAATCACCATGCAGCGAGGTGACCACTGCAGTTTGCGGCACCATTAGCGCTTGTCTTTTTTTACCAAAATATAAAGTCACATCAGCGAACATGCCCGGCATAATATTCTCACCACTAATATCCGCACGTAAATCTAACATCCGGGTCTGCCGATTGACTAAGGGATTAATCGCATATATTTTTCCATAAAACTCTTTACTACCACTAACTTCTGTTCTGATTGATACCTTATCGCCGAGCTTAACACTCTTGCAATAGTCTTGTGGAACAGAAAAATCGACGCGCAATTTATCCAAGGCCTGAAACGTTGCTAAGACATCACCGGTTTTCACATAGTCATTTAAATTAATTTGCGTTAAGCCAACAATTCCATCAAAAGGCGCAACTGACTTGGTTAACTCCAAACGTTCTTCAATGGCTTTTATTTTTGCACGGTCTAAATCCATTTGCGATTTAGCGCGTAACATACGCTGATAGGAAACCGCCTTTTCTTTTTGTAGAATGGTGTATTGGCGATAATTATACTCTGATAACTCAAGCTGCGCCTTGGCCTGACGTAGCTCTGCTTCAAGAATATAAGGATAGATAACAAACATTACCTTCCCTTTTTTAACCACACGTCCAGAAAGATAATTAATTTGCACAACACGGCCTGGGACTTGTGCGCGGATCATTATGCCAATGCGGGAATTAATACTCCCCACTGACGTCACCTGTTGCGATAAGGTAACTTTTTTGACGGTGGCTAATGATACGATAACGGGCTTTTTGGGGCCTTTATCGGTTAACTTTTCGACATTTTTATGGTGCTTGTAAAAATAAAACCCAACCAGCAGAGCAGCAATCAATACAACGACTAAAGGTATGGCAATTTTTGATCGCATTGATCATCCCTAATACATCATTCGATCCTTAAACAATTTTAACATATTTCTGTCTATTAATAATGACTTAATAACCAGGTGTTATGATAAGTGTGATTTTTCCGTTACCAATTTAAGAGAATATAGATGCGACGAAATAACTCGAATGACTACTTTTCATTAGAGCAAGATACTGACAATGAAAGCAAGTCTTCCAGCCTAAGCGGAGCCACATTGTTAAAGATTCTCACTGTCCGAGCTTTAAAATATTCAACAACAGGCTCAGCTGCAAACAACCACTTGAAATCGTTTATAAACGTTATATGCAACGCGTATGAAGGCTACCAACTAGCACAGCTTGCGCAAAGTATTAGCTCTACTAATTCTAACGATTACATAGTTACACAAAGCTTAATACAAAGTTTTATTGCCAGTTGCCTGGACGATTTTTCTTCGCCAGATGAAAATCTACAAAGGCAGAACCACTCAAGGAGTGCTAACTTGCGCGTGGATTATGACGCCTCTTATTTTGACTTTGGTGATTTACCACTTGCTCACCAAAGAGAAATGAAACGAGCACCACAACCAAACCTGAGCTTTTTCAGTAACAGGAATAGAGATCTATCGCCACAAGCAAGGCAGAGACGATCAGCACCACCCTATCGATTAGAAAGTCATCGTGCTGTAGCCCTGCCAGCACCAGTACAGGCTAGATTACCTGCCGAAGAAAAACGAGCTCAACCTAGACAAGCACGAGAAGAAAAGATTGATGCGCCACCTTTGCGCCCTCAAATTAAAGTGCCTAGCAAATACGTATGCCCAATCACAATGGATATCATGAGCGACCCGGTATATCTTAGTAACGACCAAGTTAAGCATCGCTTTGAACGAAGCGCTATTAAAAAATGGATCGGGCAACATGGCACTCACCCACTCAATAGAAGAAACGTTGCTAATGATACGCTGGTGACAGACAAGGCACTACAAAACGACATTGGACATTTCAAAAGAGCAACGACTAGAGCGCATAAAATCTCTGCTTCATTGCATGCGGTGACTACTAGGAAAATGTTTAATAATAGAAAACAGGAAATCGCTGATTTTTCAGTGTTGCAAGAAAATGGCTTAACACAAGATGAAATTATTTACAAATATTCTGTTTCGCACCTCACGCATCTAGTACATGCTTTTAAACAAGGCTTTAGCAAAGATCAGGTTGGAAACTTAAGCGAGGATGATCTTAAAACTAAACTGCAAGAATTCAGCGACATAATGGCGCTTTCTGGGATTAAGCTTGCACAATAAATAAACACATCATCCCGCAACTTGATTGCGAAATCTGTCAACCCACCTTTCATAAATGGCGGAGGGAGTGGGATTCGAACCCACGTGGACCGTAAGGCCCCAACCGATTTCGAGTCGGTGCCGTTATGACCGCTTCGGTATCCCTCCTAAAAAATTACTCGCTGGGTATTTCAATACCCAAACGACGGGCAACTTCTTGGTAAGCAGCAACAACACCGCCTAAGTCTTTACGAAAACGATCTTTATCCAAGGTTTCATGCGTTTTAACGTCCCAAATGCGGCAGGAATCGGGGCTAATTTCATCGCCTAAACAAACTTCATCACCCAACAGGCCAAACTCATACTTAGCGTCGACCATTAATAAGTTGCCTGCAGCAAATAAATCCGTTAGCACTTTATTAATTTTAAGCGTTAACTCATACATACGATCCAACTGCTCGCGCGTTGCCCAGCCAAAACAAATAGCGTGATACTGATTAATTAAAGGATCATGCAGCTCATCATTTTTTAAAAATAATTCATACAGCGGTGGATCAAACTTCAGGCCTGCTTTTATCCCTAAACGACGACATAAGCTGCCAGCAGCAATATTTCTAACAACACATTCCACTGGAATCATTTTCAGACGTTTAACCAACGATTCGTTGGGTGAAAGTTTTTTTTCAAAATGCGTAGGGATACCCGCTTCAGCTAATTTTTCCATAATAAAAGCGCTGATATGATTATTGACAATCCCTTTATTAGTAAGCTGCTCATGCTTAGCACCATCAAATGCAGTTGTATCATCACGAAATTCAGCAATTAAAAAATCTTTATTATCCGTTTCGAATAATGATTTTACTTTACCGCTGTATAATAAATTTTGCTTGGTGTACTGCATGGTGAAACCCTTATAAAATAACAGGCGCAGTAGATACTGCGCCCTTTTGAGATAAATCAGTCTGGTGAATTATGTTAAGTGCTGTTGAACACTGCCTAATACACGTCTAGCAACGGCAGTGGTGACAGGTTGGTTCTTTTCATTTAGCAACTCTACTTGCGTTGACCCATCTTTTTGCTCTTTTAAATAGACACGGTAGATAGGCGTTTTATCGGTAATATGATTTTTCGTTACTGAAGAATCCAACACATAGAACGATGACATTGACGGATCTTGATCTAACACCTGATAATTAGACGCACGCAATGCTCGCCCTACTCTTGTCCATGCCTCTTTTTCTTTTTCAGAAAGCATCAACACAGGTTCTGAGTTATTGATCTCGCTCCACTTTGCGACAGTAATGGCGGTCTTCTTAGCCGCCACTTTTTTGCCATTAGCAAAGCGACTAAGGTTACTGCCGGGTGGAACCAAAGAAGGTTGTTTGACAGGCGCTGTGCTTTTCCCAGCAGGTACGGGGTAAAAGTCTCTACCGTGTCGCAACTGTGCCGTTGGCGTCGATACTAGCGGGCTAACTGATTTGGCTTGCTGTTGATAATCTTTTGTATGGGAGTTTAGCAAACCATGCGAGCAAGCCGTTAATGCCGTTGCTATACCGGCAACCAGGCTTACCTTTAAGAAGTTATTCATTTCACATTTCTCCAAATTTACGCTCTATTAAAAAATGCCAACGCCTTGCATCGCAGTGCGAACATCCTGATGGTATTGTTTTGCTAACGGGGTTAAAGGTAAACGAATACCACTTGGAATTCTCCCCATTTGTGCAAGGGCCCATTTTACTGGAATAGGGTTAGATTCTGCAAACAGCATCTTATACATTGGCTGTAAGAGATTATTGATCTCTTCAGCATGGGAACGATCGCCGGCTAAGGCTGCTGCGCATAAATCACTGCAGGTCTTTGGTAAAATATTAGCGATGACCGAGATCACGCCTTTACCTCCGGCTAATATAAATTCCATGGCTGTATTATCGTCACCGCTTAGCAAGTCTATTTCTAAATTAGCATCCAGCAATTCCTGTGCGCGCTCTAAATTACCGGTTGCTTCTTTAACACCCACTATATTGGTCACTTTTGCCAAACGCTTAATCGTATCAGGTAACAAATCACACCCTGTGCGCGAAGGAACGTTATATAAAATTTGTGGTAATGGCGCAGCGTCAGCAACTGCTTTAAAGTGTTGATACAAACCTTCTTGCGTTGGTTTATTGTAATAAGGCGTTACCAATAATGCGGCATCAGCACCCGAGGACATTGCTTGCTTGGTTAACTCAATGGCATGGCGAGTAGAATTACCCCCTGTGCCAACAATAATAGGCACCCTGCCTTTAACCTGCGAAACCGCATGCTTAACCAACTTAGCACGTTCATTATCATCGACCGTTGGCGACTCTCCTGTCGTCCCCAACACCACAATACCGTTAGTACCATTGTCAAGATGCCAATCAATTAGCTTAGAAAAGCTACTATAATCAATGTCACCTGACTCGAGCATCGGCGTTACAATTGCCACAATACTTCCAGTAAACATCCCTTACCCTCACTTTAGATATTGAATATACGAAAAATGCTTGAATGATAGCATGAAGAGACAGCGAATTCATTCGCCGTCCACACAAATATTCTCTATAATGCCGCAGCTACATCGGTAAAATCTCAAGGAGACCATTTATGATCAATATTGGTGACGCAGTGCCTGATTTTAATTTTACCAGCACTGAAAAAGATAATGATAAGTTTTCGAATTACAAAGATAAAACTGTTGTTTTTTATTTCTACCCCAAGGATAGCACCCCGGGATGCACCATGGAGTCGAAAGATTTTCGCGATCATATCGATCAATTTAAAGCAAAAAATGTACAAATATTTGGCATTTCTCGTGATTCGATTGCTTCGCATGATAAATTTAAAGACAAGCATGCACTGCCATTTCCATTGATCAGCGATGGGGATGAGACCCTTTGTGAGATTTTTAATGTTATTGGTATTAAAAATATGTTTGGTAAAAAAATACGCGGGCTTATACGCAGTACATTTATTGTTCATAATGGCGAGTTAGTCAATGAATGGCGCAAAGTAAAAGTAAAAGGGCACGTGAAAGAGGTGCTCGCGGCGTTAAAATAATTTATGTGTCACACCCAAACGGGCACAGCATGCTGTGCCCCTACGAGCTCTAGATTATTAATGTGAAAAATATACACCCAGCAACGAAACGTAGGGGCGCAGCATGCTGCGCCCGCAAATATCCGTAGCACCGAACAGGCTATAAGCATTAATGCCCAAACATGCACAACAGGCGTAAAAAAGAACGCCTCATTCTCTTTTTACTCGAGGGGGGGGGTGAGAAATAAAGAGAATGAAGACGTTTTGAACTCTATTTCGTACTGAAGCAAAATAGTTGTTAACCCCTGTTTTAAACTAACCGTTTTGCATCAGCACTTACTATTTACTTAAGTTACCATCCTTTGATTTCAAAATGCAACTCAATAAAATCACAAATAAACTCAAACAGTGCTTTATAAGCCGCTTCCGTAGGATGGAGCTGGTCAAAAGTATAAGCCAATTTCGACTCTTCGCTTAAACCAATATCCTCATAATCAAGCAACGATACCGACTCAATATAATCTTTCTTACCCAATGAACCCACATCCAAATAAGGCTTTTTCTTCTTTTCACGTGTTGAGGTAACTTGATGCCCAAAGGGATCAAAACCTTGATTACCCATTTCTCGCGGCGTCAGAAAGTCTGACACTTTATAAAGTTTTATCACATCACTACCCAAAGAATGATTTGCCCAGCCAATTTCCTTTTCTAAGTTGGTATTAAAAATATCCGTACGCATCGATAAATCACTTCTTTTGGAGGCTTTTTCGCCAACAAATCGTGAAGCATATTGCAAATCTGGCAAGTTAATAATCATCACTTTAGACTTTGGCACCGCTTTTAACACGCGCATTGCTTGCGTAACAATCGATTGCGACACTTGTGGAATGCTCGACGTGGAGCAATTTACCGTTACCAAATCATTAGCACCGATCCAAAAAATATGTAGCGTTTCTTCATCACGAAACGTAAATCCATCACTGCTACGCTCTTTCAAATACAAGTCAACTTCTTCATCCAAACAAGCTAACATCTTTCTCGCAATAGAATTTCCCCAAGAAATACCTTTCTTCGAAGGATTAGCAACAGCACCACCTTCGGCATAACACACCAACTGGCATGATTCACCTAAACGATTAACTGCAACCGCATCGCGCGAAAGGTGCATATGCTTTTTAGAATTTTTTCTCGTCTGCTTGCGATTACCATCGACAAACATTTCACCATCACGTTTAAAGCCAATCATATGCTGCCACAAATAATCAACCCAATTACGCCCATCAGAAAATCGCCCAGTACGGCTTACCCCAGATACCCCACCAGGAAGACTGCGCTCTTGCAACATTCTGCCAATGTCAGACATGCTATCGCCAAAAATAATAACGCGCTTTATTCTTGGATTTCGCAGTGCTATAGACGTTGAAGATGAGCTTGGATTATTACTATTACTAATTAAATCTGAACTTCTCCGCATTTATACCTCCCAAACTAATATTTTTTATTCGCTAAAGCGCCTTACGGCAATATAAATTACCATAAAATCAAATACTTAAACGAACCTGCTCTAAATGAATATATAAGGAATGTATAAGAAGATTGATGGGCCCAACAGTCTGTCTTATCTATCTTACAAGACTAGTATACCGCAGAATGCACAAATATGAAACAACTATCTCGATATTTGTGCAAAACAGTATTACAGTGTAACAATTACCTATTTATCGCGCTCAACGCCTTCACGCAACGGGATTGAGAGGAATTCTCTCATATCGGCTTTGGAGATAATCGCTCCACGATGAGAGACTACCGTTGCCGCCAAGCCAGCAGCAAAATTAGCCGCTTCAGCAGGCCTAGAGCCCGTCAACCACTTAGCAAGGAAAGCGCCGTTAAATGAGTCACCCGCACAAGTCGTATCAACAAGCTCTTGTGCTTTAACCGCTGGGAATTGCTCAACATTTTTACCGTCTGACAGCAAATAACCTTTATCACCTTGTTTTACAATCGCAAGGTTTACACCCATCTCATGAAAACGCTCAGCCGTTCCTGCTGGCGTTTTGTCATTGTACAGCGTCTTAGCATCTTCAAAGGACGGCAAGGCAACATTAACGTGCGCAAGCGCTTTTTTATACACCTCACGCGCTTGCTCAACACTGTCCCACAGACGCGCACGATAATTATTATCAAAAGCGACGACGGTACCTTGCTGATGCGCTCTCGCCAATACATCGAAAAACTTATCACGACTTTCATCGGTTAAAACTGCCAAGGTAATACCTGAAAAATACAACGCATCAAAATCTAATAACTTTTCACACCGCTCACTACCCTCTTCTCCATCAAACATATTCCTTGCTGGAGATTCTGAGCGGTAATAATACATATGACGGTCTTTACTTTTATCTAGAGTAATAAAATAAACACCGGGCAAGCGATTGGCATATTTAGCAACATAATCTACACACACACCTTCAGCAGACCATTTATCTAGCATGCGCTGACTATAAGGGTCATCACCCAAGGCAGTAATATAATCAACATGAATTTTATCTGGATGTGCGCAACGCTTGGCGTATAAAGCGACATTGTAGGTATCACCCGCATAGCCCATACGATAGTCATCATCCTCCAGGTGTGACATTTCCACCATGCACTCACCAATAGAGCCAAATTTAATTGCTGATTCTGACATTCGCACTCTCCAAATAGTTCTTTTATGTCATAATAACCAAAAACTGACAGAGAGAAAACCATGACCACAAATTCATCATTATTCACTTTTCTTAACTCACACTTAGCCTTGATTGTGACACTGATTGTCTTTGTTTTTTATTTTATCAAACTGAATAAAATGGAACATCATTGGCTAGCCTTAAAAGAACGTAGCGACCAAGCCAATCGGCTGTTATCGGAAAATCAAAAAGAACAACAAGCACGCCGTGAGGCATTTGATGCGCATCAATTAAAATCACTAAAACTTATTCAAGACAGCCTTAACAAAGGCATGAGTGAAGTCCGTGAACAAGTTATCGCAATGCTAGCGCAAAATACTAAGAACATGAGCGACTCCATCGATAAACTAACCAAAGGCACACAAGAACGCTTAAAAGAAATTAGCGGTCAAGTTGATAAAAGACTTAATGAAGGCTTTGAAAAAACCAATGAAACTTTTGCTAGCGTCATTAAACGACTGACCATTATTGACGAAGCACAAAAGAAAATTACCGAGTTGTCCGGCAGTGTTGTCAGTTTACAAGAAGTATTAACCGACAAACGTTCACGTGGTGCATTTGGCGAAGTGCAGTTAAATGCACTGATTCGCAATATGCTACCAGAACAGCATTTTGCCTTGCAACATGAACTCTCTAATCAAACGCGTGTTGACTGCATCCTATTTCTGCCAGAGCCAACTGGCAATATTGCTATCGATGCTAAATTTCCTTTGGAAAGTTTTCAAAAATTAATGAACACGCAGTTAACACCAGCAGAGTTACAAAAAGCTAAGACACAGTTTAGACAAGATATTAAAAAACATATTCGCGATATTGCCGATAAATATATTATCCCCGGAGAAACAGCCGACGGTGCGATGCTCTTTATTCCTGCTGAAGCCATTTTTGCTGAAATCCATTCGCATTATCCAGAACTTGTTGAAGCGGCACAAAACGCTCGCGTGTGGTTAGTATCTCCCACGACGATGATGGCCATTCTTACTACGGCGCGCGCAGTTTTAAAAGATGCAGCAACACGTAAACAAGTACATATCATTCAAGAACACCTGGTCGCATTAGGCAAAGACTTCGATCGTTTTCAAGAACGGATGGATAAACTTGCTAAACATATTGATCAGGCGCAACAAGATGTCGAGCAAGTGCATAAATCATCACGCAAAATTTCCAGCCGTTTTACTAAAATTGAGCAGGTTGAGTTTGATGAAGAGAATAATGAGGTCAATCTTATTGAGAGCTAATAAATCATGTTGAGAACCAATATTAACTGAAGCATGGATCTACCGCCATTCCTGTCATCCCGAAGAACGCCATTCGGGATCTCTCAAGCATAACACCAGCATCAATAGATCCTAAGTCTTACGTGATTAACTTGGCAACAAAGTAATGGTTAGATTGGCAGGGTTGGAGCAATCATCACCCTGCTTTGGATCAACTATTGCAGTAAGACTTTTACCAGGAGCAACACGAACACTCTGAGAGGAAACTTGCAGCGCATTTTTGCAGTTCGAAGCACCGCTAGCTTTATTCACACAAACCGTATAATGGCACCCTTTATCTGGAGCAGCACCCATTACCGAAGAGTTCGCACCCTTTTCAACCGACATGCTGGTATTAACACACAATATTGAATCCTGAGGTGACGGCACAAAAACAACATTAACAGGCTTTTTGCAGGTTGAATGTGCTTGTAGATAGGTTGAGCCCATAGCAAAGGCGCTCACTGATGATACTAGACCGATTAATAACAAAGAACCCAAAATGTATTTTTTCATATTTCTCCAATAAAGATAGCCACCTAATGAGAGTATATTATACAAAAAATATATTGTATAAAAAATAAACATTTATAAACAGGCCGTTTCCAAACGTTATCTAATTAACTCATTGAATTAATGCGGTTTTACCAATATAGCAAAGCCATACCTCTGACAACAAAGCCCTTTTTGCCATAAATGCGGCCATAATTATGCACCACTAGATGTTGTCACACCCACTTGATCGAAGCCCATCCCATTTCCTTCATCCCTATCTTGCTCTACAGCAGCAGAAGAACTTCCATCAGAATTTTTCTCAGCAAAAAAAGCATTAGGATTAGCCTCTTTAGCTTCTTTAGCTTCTTTAGCTTCTTTAGCTTCTTTAGCTTCTTTAGCTTCTTTAGCTTCTTTAAGATAATCGGTCGACATATTTAAATAGCCTTCGATAATTGAAGTGATGGGATCAGCCTGAATAGAAGCGGGAAAGCATGAGGGTAATTCTTGATGAACCTTAGCAATCCTCTGCTCCCACCGATATGCCATCATACAACTTTTCCGTCCAATTTTACCCTTAGGAAAATTGAAGTAAAGCACTTCACCAACCCGTTGTTTCCACCAAACTTCCATTTCAGGAATTTTTTGCGCAAGCTCACCATCTAGTTGCTTGGTCTCACCATTTGCCTGCTTAACTTCATTACTTACTTCTTTAGCCTCAACATCCACTTGAACCGCTTGATTATCCAAGCCCAGAATCACTGCCCCTCCAGGGTAGTTTTTGTCAGCTAATAAATTTTGGAAAGCTTGCTTACCTTGAGCACCGATATTGTTATTGCTAAGTTGCAGCGTGATTGAGGCAGAAGATCTTAACAGCGCTTCGGCTAATGCTATAGCGCCCTCATCACCAATTTTACAGTGGGTTAATGATAGTGTAAGTGGAGCTTTGCACTGAGGAAGTACTTGCGCAAGTGCTTTTGCTAATTGATCACCTCCTAGCACATTGTTATTAAGTATCATGGTGACAGGCACCTTGAAACTGGGGAACGAGCTTACCAATGCTGAAGCACCCTCATAACCAATATGGGTGTCAATAAGATTAAGCGTAACTGGGAATTTATCAAAATTGGGAAGCGCATTCGCAATGGCTATAGCACCTTGATTGCCAATATTGTTACGAGCAAGCGTTAATTTAAGAGGAGAATTACATCGCGAAAACACATTCGCAAATTCTTTAGCACCCTCATGGCTAATGCTGCAATTATGAAACTCAAGCGTAATTGGGGCCTGGTTATTAGACAATGCCGTTGCAAATGCTTTAGCTCCTTGATCACCAATAGGGCAGTCTTCAAGATAAAGCATAAAATGTGACTTACAGTCAGAAAGTGCATCTGCAACCCATGGAGCAGTAGCAGCGTCTAGAGAACCTCTCTTTAGCCTGACACTCACTGGAACAGAGCATTTTTGCAGCGCTTCTTTTAATACCGGGGTAGAACTTTTACCAAACTTAGAGACATTAAAACTAAGCAAGACTTTTTCAACACCCTTAGCTTCTGTCGGATTATTAACAAAAGCCGAAAAGTCTTTTAAGGTAAAAATTGATTTCTCAGGGCTTGTTTCTGCAGGTTTAGATCTGCTAGTGCCAAAGCTCCAAAAGCTTGTGAAGTTATTCCTACGTCTCATTGGATACATCTCTCAACAGCTACTTGCGCCAATTGCCGGGCAATTATTAACCAAATTAAAACAAGGATATTATCAATCTATCATTAAGGGAGTATTAAAAATCTCTATAGCTAACATAAAACAGGTGGTTTTCAAGATTATCACCTATATTCAATTGAAAAGCTGCCAACTCCACATGATGCGTCAACACTTTCCCGAAAATGACAGCGGCTAAATACATCCAGCCTTCATTTGTCCAGACATAGCTAATATCGCCGACACATTTCTCACTAGGCTTTTCTGCAATAAAGTCTCTCTGCAGCCTGTTTGGCGCAATTGGTAGTTTGTAATTTGAAGTCGTAGTTGCTTTAAATTTTTTCTTTGTTTTACGGTATAAATTAGCTTTTTTCATCAATTTCACAACTCGCCTTCGAAAGAAGGGGTAATTTTATCGGTATCCTCAGCAGTTACGCATACTCTGTCAATTCTTGTTATTTCTTTTTTTGCTCATTCCTTGTTTTATCATGGAGGTTTGATAAGTAAAGTTCTCGGTGTGGAGCACATTTTAAATATTGTCAGTGGTTTCCTTATTAAGGAACCATTTTCATTATAATTGGCTTAATAACCGTACTTTATCACTAGCTAATGGGCATATTTTGCATATGATAGCAGTACACTAACAGCGATTGTGATGAATAGTCCAAAGAGCATGATTATAAAGTTAGTGTTGTTGCTACAGTTTTTGACAAATGGTGTGTGCCTTAATCCATGTGTTGTTGCTAAATAGAGGAAGACACCTGAAGCCATACTCATTATGACTGCCTTAAATATAAGCGCTGACTGCCCCGTAAGATATTGATGAACAAAAGACCCTAAAATTATCCCAAGAGGAGTTGCAAACGCAAAGCATAAAAATGCAATATAAACCTGTTGGCGAGTCATTTTACTTTTCACCATAGTAAGCGCTAATGCAAATGAGGCTGATCCTTTATGTGCAATGATAGCGAGAAAAATCATTATTGCGGCAAAAGTGTCACTTATTCCAAGGGCAGTGCCTAATAAAAAAGAGCAAATTCCAATCATTATGGTCATTATGATGGGTATGATGATAGAATCTGTCTCTTTCTCTTGTTTGAGGTGATCCAACCTATGCTCTAATGCTAACAAGAGTATAAAAACACCAATAGCAATATAGGTGGCTATAGGATAAGCCTTATGGGATAGAAATTTGTCCCATAGTGAAAATGCACCCGGTAGCATAACGCTTAACGATAACGCTAAAAAAACTCCAGAAGTGAAAGCCTTACCTCTAGGAAAATCATGTTCCATTATAGTCTCATTAGCTTTTAGTAATGGGTAAGCCCCTCCAACTAAGCTAACCATTAAAATAATGGAAAATGAGATCCACTGAAAACCTGTCATGAAAATATACCCTCTTATTAAAGCATGAACTACAAATCCGAATTGCCTTAGGTTTAAAAATTATCACGTAATAAAAGCTATTTCGCTAGGCTTTGAATAAATTTATCTTATAGCCAAATAGCCACAACCGCCATTAAGAGAAACCCCATTATAACGTAAAAGTATTGAAACAAATCGCAACACCCTTTTTCGCTAATTACTTTTTTAAAACCATGCAGTGTTCCAAGGTAGATAAATGTGCCCGCAGCAATAGAAGAAAATATGGGCTGAATAAACACATTCCTTAGATAGTGATGCGTTAGCATGTTTCCAAAATAAATGCCTAGCGGTACCATCAGACTAAAAGCAAGAAATAAGCCAATGCGATTACTCAGCTTCAAGCTGGTTTTATTGATATAAACTGAAAGTGAAAAACTAGCAGCCCACTTATGAGCAACGATGGCAATGAATAAGATAATAGACAAGCTAACGTTGGTTGCGATACCTAATGCTGCACCAGCAAAAAAACTATGAATAGAAAGCATAATGGTTGATGCGATAGCGATAAAAAGTGACTGGTTTTTATTGTGTTTCTTCATGAAGAAACCAATATGTTCAGATAATAAAAATACTAAAAAAGTTGCTCCGCAAATAACAAAAGCCCAAGGATAGTCAAAACCTAATTTTGAAAATCCATCTGACGCATCAGCAAGCATATGAATAAGTCCGGCTCCAAGAAATACACCATTAGCAATTGCCTCGCCGACTGGAAAATTATATTTTCCTGGATTTTTTAGCTTAAGGATAAATGGGATACAGCCAGAAACAACAGTCAAAAGAAATATGACAGCTGTCATTAATAAAGTAATATTTGCAGACATTTTTCGTTCTCAATTCATTCAGGGTTGTTCAACGAAAAAATCCTTTTCAACATTTTCCTCTTGGAACCAGTTTGGAAACGGGTCGTTTATTGAGTGGTATTTTTCAGGAGATTCCCAATAATCATATATTAAGCATTGATCCAGTTCGCCTTTAATAAAGTCAACATCCATATCGTCTTTTAATCCTATAAAGACAATTTCCTGCCTTTTATCACCACCCTGTTCTCTCCAGTGTTTATTAAGCATATCTTGGAATTCTTTGCTATCAGGCCACTCTTTTTTATCTACTGAAGACCACCATACGCCTAACCCTTGATGTCTAACCAAACTACCTGCTTGTGAGACTTCACCGATATATTCTGGCCTAGTAGATAGCCAGAAAAAACCTTTTGCTCGAATTATTCCTGGCCACTTAACGTTGTTTAAGAAGTGCATGAATTTTTCTGGATCAAAGGGGAGCCTTGCACGATAGACAAATGAAGTAATACCATACTCTTCAGTTTCAGGCGTATGATTTTTAAAGTCGTAAAGCTCTTTACTCCATAACGGATGGTTTTCCGCTCTTTCCAAATCAAAGCTACCCGTGTTAATAATTTTCTGTAGAGGAAGATCACAGTAATTCGTTTCTATGACTTCAGCATCAGTATTGAGTCCTTTGATAACAGATCTAATGACTCTCAAGTCTTCTTCTGTACAATCGGAGATTTTGTTTAACACAATGGTGCTTGCAAATTCGATTTGCTCAACCATCAGATCAATGATCGCTCGCTCATCTTCTTCACCCAAGCTCTCACCTGTATTCTTCAAATATTCTGTTGAATTATAATTTGAAAGAAAATTTACTGCATCAACAACCGTGATCATGTTATCTATATAAGCCACATCCGCCAAGCTGTCCCCATTCTCATCACGAAACTCAAATGTTGCAGCAACGGGTAATGGCTCTGAAATACCAGTACTTTCAATCACTAGATAGTCATACTTACCCTCAGCAGCTAACTGCTTAACCTCTTCCAATAAGTCTTCTCGTAATGTGCAACAAATACAGCCATTACTCATTTCAACCATTTTTTCTTCTGTCGTAGATAAATGATTTTGCGTGCTGTTGATAAATTCCGCATCAATATTTACTTCGCTCATATCGTTTACGATGACAGCAATTTTTAAGTCTTCTCGGTTATTTAACAAACGATTAAGCAACGTTGTTTTACCTGATCCAAGAAATCCTGAGAGTACTGTCGTAGGCAATCTGTTCATTTGAAGCATTTTCCTGGTTGTGTCAATTTTAGAAAGTGTTACACTATAACACTTTGAGATTAGAAGTCAATTTAGTAAAATGTCATTTTTTATCATTAGGCTGAACCTCTAAAATTATTTAAGGCATTGATAAATTGGAAAAATTAGATTTATTGCTTAGAGCAAAGAGATATTGTGAGGCTGGAAAGCATAGGTTCACTCAGCCAAGAGAGCGGGTGTTATCATTGCTTATAAAGTCTACAGCACCAATGGGCGCCTATCAGATTCTTGAGCTACTATCATCTGATAAAGGAAAAATAAATCCGCCAACTATTTACAGGGCTATTGAATTTTGGGCTCAACATGGGTTTATTCATAAGATCCAAAGCATGAATGCTTATATGATATGTTGCGAGCATCAGCGCCATGTAAATTTCTGCATATTTGTCTGCGACGATTGCCACATGGTGGTTGAGTTAGAAATGAACCGCCTTCCTAAGCCTATTACGGCGGATATAGAAAACAAACATTGGACCATCTCTGGCTCAAATACTGAAATTCATGGTACTTGCAATCAGTGCAGCTAATATACCGGAGGGCTTTGTTGCATCAAAAGCATCTTCTGGTACTTGAAATTTAGCAGAGACTCTCAAAATGGTATAAGCACCGTGAAATCTAGCACAATTACATGGAGTTAAAAATACCTCAAAGAATGAGAGTCTCAAACAGCGCTGAGCATAACAAATTTCTTAAAAGTAGAGGAAGAGTTTTTTCTGAAATGCACTCTATTTTGGTAGGACACAGTAGTACAAAGCCACTACTAGGTGGACGGCGGCTGAAGTCAGGCTTCAGTTGATGCAACAAAGCCATCCCGGATAGCGCCCTTCGGGCTTATCCAGGATGACAGATTTTTGTTAGCGCTCTAAACAGCTGCTAAGCTAGGATGTTCCTTTTCGATATGTTCGATCCATTCTTTCGCATTTTCAGCTTCTGGGTCATAGCTCAACGCTTTCTTGAAGCTTTCTAAAGCATCTTGATAGCGATCTAAGTGATAGTAAGACAACGCCATATTATAAAGCAGACCAAATTGCTCACCAAAATAGTATTCAGACTTTTTAAAGTAGTGCAAAGCTTTATCATGATCTTTGATATATTGGAAGAAAACACCAATATCAAACATCACATCATAGGCACCCGGCATAAAATAGAAGTTATTAGAAATCTGTACCATATTCTCAGCCAGGTAATTCACCGTCACTGCATCGGTGTTCTCAATATCCTCACAGATTTTCTTCACCAGTTTTTTGAAAATGTGTGGATCCCAATGGGTAAAACAAAGGTGAGAAGCCAACGTTGCCACATCATAATCTTCAAAGTTTTCACTAACACGTCGGTGTAAGAGAAAATAATGCGACGGGCTCATTTCTTCAATATAGTGACGAACGGCATAACGGAAGTTTGGCAAGTCTTTTAAATCAACACCACTCATACCAACGATGCTATCAATACCTTTACGCGGAATTTGTAAAACAGCTTCGCCACCGACACGCTGGAAGTACTCAGAGATAGCGCGGTAGTTTACCATCAAAGAGAAGCTACCGTGGAAGCTAATGCCTGGTTTACCAAGATGATCCAACTGCTCCATACCGGAATAAGCTTTATCAGAAGAAATCAACACCATTTTCTTATTAAGCTTCATCAAATTACGAATGGTGCGTAGTCCGGCAATAGGGAATAGCATATAGGTGTTAGTCAGTGATTTTTTAAAGCGATACAACACCGCATTAAAGTTCTTATCAGTGTAATACTGATCCGCTGCTTTTTGATTCGAGTACTCGACAGATAAATTGTCAAAGTTATTTAATATGCCATCAGCATAATCTTCAGCAGGTGCTTTTAGTGACACCAAAGCCTCTTCCAATTTGCCGTTATGAATATAAAAACAATCATGTGAAACGGTATCAAAAATATAATTGGCATACACCATGGTTGGGTTGATAACGTTTTCAGGCGTTAAGGTAATTTTACGCTCTGTTAAAAACATTTCTTGATCTTCTTCCATATTAAAGATCGCAAAATCTAAAACACCTTGGTCAACAAAAGCAGATAAGGCTTCTTGCTTACGCCAGAACTCTAAATTGCTTTCGGTAAAATCTGTCATCACGTAGCAAAATTTAATGTCTTCTAAACCTAACTCTAAACGTAAATCAACGATGCGTTTTAAAGCGTGAAAACTAAAGCAACCTGAACCGGTACCCAATTCAAAAATATAAAAAGTATGTTCTTTTGCTTCCGGATTAGCAGTAATATAATCACGCATAAAATTAATAACGAGCTGCGCGTAGCAATTAGCGATATAGGGATTACTGGTAACATAGAAAGGAACTTGTTGTGACCAAGCATGCACGCCTTGATTTGCAAAGTAGTCGCGTTGGAATTTCCACAGTAAAGATTCAGAGAGGCGTTTTCTTTCGTCAATAAGAACTGGCTCAGTCATCACAGATCAACCTTAGGTAAATATATTACATTATTTCATCCGTGATCCGAGTTCCATTCCTTCGTATTTATACAATGTGAATTATTCTATAATAGAGGGATAAGAACTAGCAAGAAGATTTCTCGTTTTTAAATCAATGGTATCGGCAGGCTAGCTAAACCCAGGATGTATTACTTGATATTAATACTAATTTAATAATTGTTAATTTTTTCTTAATCTCAAAATGGTGCTATTTTTGATCAATTCGCTATTTCAGACCAATATTTGCACGTATGTTACTAGCATTAAATACGTGTAATTCTCCTGTTCTCCTAGTGGTTAACGGTACAATATTAGTTTTTATTTTAGACAAAAATTTTCTTGATCGAACATTGACCAAACTATTCCTTTTCATTAAAGCAACTGGTAAAGACAAATTAAATGATAAGCGATCAATAGCTCCTAAAGGACGTAGGAGCGCAGCACGCTGCGCCCGCAAATATCTTGCCACCGGACGATTCATTAATATTTACACCCAAACGGGCACAGCATGCTGTACCCCTACAGGATTTTAATTTTCTTCGTGCAAACTCACACTAAACACAGAAACGTAGGGGCGCAGCATGTGCGCCCTACAAAGAGGTGGCTACACTAGCAGCCTCTACCGAGATATACGTTGTTGCAAAGACTTTTGTTTTACAAAGAGCTTACAACAACGCTAGTCAAACCGCGGGTAACGACACCCTTCTCCCTGGTATTCCACAGTATCCCATGCCCAATCAATCGCAATAACGTAATCCTAGTAAGCGGCTACCGGTTGACTACTTGAAGGAGGAAAATCTCCCATTCCCGACTCCCTAGCACAAGAGCTACTAACATCACAGGCTTGATAAAATCCACCCAGCTTAGTGCTAAGCTCAAAGAACAGCTTATAAGTGCGATCTTGCCTATCTACATTATCCGGATCAGATATGCTCCTAAAATAACTACTGACTATATGCTGCAACATTCCAATTTGTTTGATAGTAAGTTTATTACTATCTCCACCAGAAGTGAAAACCGCACTATACCAGTCAAAAATTGCCTTCACCCAATCATTCCTATCAGCATCCGTAATTGCATCAATAGCCTTATGGTACGCGAGAAGTTTGTAATCACTTACAGCTACAACTTCACGTTTATCTATGTGAGGAGCGCCTTTTAGATCATCTGGATCAAGAGCTTCTGCTCTTTTAGCAGGTAAAGATCGAGAGTCTGCAGAGTGTCCATCATCTGGACTCGAGACAGACACACCCACGCCCGTAGCAACATCAGCACCACCAGAGCTTGGCTGTGCTTTGCTCTCTTGGTCTGGCGACAAAGGTTTAGCTTGTATGCCAGTATCAACACCTGCAGCAACAAAAGCATCAGCAGCAGTAGCAGTAGCAGTAGCAGTAGCAGTAGCAGTAGCATTAAATTCGTGCCACGCACTTTCTAAAGTTGCAAGACTAAACTGCGCATCACCCTTCTCCGAGTCATGCTCTAGCTTTAACAAAGCTAACAATATGCCGCCTGATTTAGTAGTGTTTCCAAAAGCGTTCTTGGCTGAGGAAGGATTAATGGTGGTAAGAAACATAAAAATTTCTTTATATTTAGCTTGCGACTCTCCTTTATTAATCATATTAATAAGTTTCTTAATTGAAGGCGCCAACCAATCAGTAGAACTACGACCCCAAACTTTAGAGTGCTTGGCATACCAACATAGCACTGCCTTTTCTAACAGCTCACCACTAAACTTGTCCGCTTTAAAGTCAATGTCCCCTGACGCAAATAAACTTGGGTCAAAGTATTTCAATTTAGGTGGCGTCTCAGAGACAAGCCAACCAAACCCACGAATAGATTCTAATTTAGCTGCTGTCGTGACAGACACAGACTGACGAAACCTACAATCGCGCTTCTCAATGATATCTCGTAAATGGTCATCTAGATCTCTCGCTTGAGCAGGTGTTAATACGGTTCGTTCCTCAGCAACCCCCAATAATTGACATAAAAAAGGCCGCAAACGAGCTGTTACATGCATAGGATTAAGCATTTGTGTTTGTTCATCTTCCCACATATAGTCTAAAACTTTTTCGGCAAGATCAAAGATAGCTTGCGTGACTGTTTTTGCAGCGGTATTAAAATCCATCGAAGAACTTTTAAGCATGTTTACAAAACGTTCTTTAAAACTTTTCAACTCATTTGTTAAAGCTATGCGCTCAGCATAGCTAAAATGATAGTCATATTTATCAAGACCAATAGAACTCTTAGACTGAACACTCTTAGACTCTGGCAGCAGAGTATCAATCAACTGTATGACAGAATCTAATTTGCGCTTTACAACACCTCTCGCCGGAATTGGATAACAAGCACTCATTTCAGTATTGATAAACTTACAAAAATGGTCATTCGCCCCATCAAAGGTTGATAGTTTAATAAGAACATTGCGGATACTATTATAATGCTCAACATCCTGTGGAATCATTCGTAAAAAACTACCAATGTCAGGCTGACGCAATTTACGAAACTCTTCTATAATAACCTTAAAAATAGGGATATTTGCACTAAGCACACGATTCAAAAATTTAACAGCATTTTGCTGATAAAACTTTTGATAAAACTCACGCTGCTCTGCTTGACTCATCCCTTCATAGATAGTACTAACTGACTTCGTTGATAAAAATTGATGAATAACAACGTCAAATTTACCTAAATCACTTAACTCTTGAATTTCAGCCACCTTGAGAAAATTACGATAGAAACAAGCTATCAACCCACCCGCTTCCTCACTGCTTAACAAACCAAACAATATACTTTTCAGTTGTTGCAAGCGTTCATTTCCGTCTTTACCTAAAGAATGATAAAGAGTATTAAAAACGGCCGGTGATAACTTTTCTCTAAGATATTTTTCCAGTGGTTTTGAAGCTTCACTCACTTTAGCTTCTACAGCATCACTCCAAGCATCTACTGTTTTAAACTCCTGGATTTCACCCAACTGTGCTTCAGAAACTGTAGTGACAACTCTAGTCGTGATATCAATTTGATGAGGTAAGCTATGAATCAAATCAACAACCTTGCTTCTTGCCCCATTAACATCAAGCGGCGGCGCTTGATCTTTTGCATCCTGTTGATCGGGATCAGCTGCAAAAAACTTGTTATTAAACGCACTAAAATTTTGATCCATCAATGCTTGTTGATTAAATTCAATATGCCCGTGATCAAAAGACAATATTGAATCAAGCTCCTTCTCTAACCCAAGCACATTATAAAGCGTTGCCGCAGCATAAAAACCCACTTCTTGCGCATTTTCAGTTTGCTTAACACAAGCGTCACGATAATCACAACCAGGGAATGCGAATGAAAAGAATTTTTGTAGCACTTGCCTATTTTCCATCACGCCCATGGGGTCAACCGTACGCACAAAGATTTGCCCTTGTGCATTTCTACTTATAAAATAAGGTATATTGCCCACGCCTTTTAAATTTAATAAGCCATAATAAACCGCCTTACCAGCAAGCTCAGGATCAGCGGATACTAAACCTAGTCTTTCAACAAACTTTCTAAAGTTTCCGTAATCAATATCATGCGTATGAGAAGGATCTACCACAATATCATCATCTGACATTTTAAATTGTTGAAAAATACTATCATCACTTTTAACAGGGTAAAATTCTTGCACGAATACTGAAACATCACTAGGCATTTTAAAATGCGACACCTTCAAAGGTTTTTTAGGTTGTGCACTTACATCAGCACTAGCTTGTTGTCGCTTTTGCTCAGCTTCTTTATCAGCTTGATCCGCAGTTAAAGGCGCCAAAGATTTTTTCTTAAATCGCTCGAGTATTTTCTTTTGACCGGAAGACAAACTCTCTTCAATATGCTTTTCATCAAACACATCAATACACTCATCTTGATCCAAATAAACCTTCATAAAGTCAATAGAAAAGCCTTCTCTCAATTCTTTATACTGACTTTGCAAGTCTGTATAACTTGAAAGAAACTCACTGCAACCCTGCCAAAAGAAACGTCGACTAAATAACCAATTAAAAAATCCTCCGGGCGAATACGTATTTTTGCCAACGCCGTTAGCAAACCCCTCATTAGTAAGCAGGCTAACAACTTCCGTTAAATCTTCTCGGTCTATCGCCGCCATAAGCTTATTATAAGCTAACAATTCAGTAGCTGGCATTTTATTGCCCCAAGGGATAAAGCCAAGGGCATAGTTCTTTTTAGATTGGTAGGAGCCATTAACCCACTGTACTTTATCAGCAGCATAGTGCTTCAAAGCCTCTTTTAAATCACGCAGCATAGCTGCTTTTTGATCGTGGATATTACGCATTATATGACGCTTAAATAACGGCTTCGGTTTAGAGGCTTGAAAAGATTGGATCGCAGCAGGGTCTTGTTTAAATTCACGCTCAGCAAGACTAGTAGCATTTAGCACAGAAGGTTCAACAAATTTACTAAAAAAGCTCTTCTTCTTAACTGGAGTAATTTTAGCAATTATTAGTTCACAAAAACCCGTGATCTTTTCATGATAAATTTCATTCATTTCCTTTAGGTCAATGCGAGATAACAGATTACGCCACAAATAAACATTTAAGTACGGCGCTGCACCTTTAAAAAGTTTGTCAAAACCATCAAATATTTCTTCAGAAGTTAAATCACTTATCAACAATTGGTCCAGGTCAAAGGTACTGTGTATATAAGCAGAGAAGTATGTTTTCATACCGCCATTATCATTAAACTTTTTCTCAATATACTGTTCGGCCTCTAAATCATAAAGAAACTCTCTATTGAACTGATAGTCAGGGCGAACATCTTCACCGACCCACTCTCTTAGCTGCTCTCTTTGCGATCGAGTAATTCCTATATAATGCTGCTCTAGAATGCGCCTATCTGGATGCTCTGTATCAGGCTCATGCAAGACTTTCTTGCAGATAATTTCATAGGTCTCTTCACTATTATCAAAGTTCTTCAAGCGATGAATAATAGTATATCCATCAACTTTGTTTGCTGCCTGTTGCCAAAGCGCTCTAGCAAATCTAATAGATTGCTTACTTAAGCTACCATCACCGACAAACTTAGCCAAGAAATAAAGCCATAGTTCTGCTTCACGATCCTGTGGGGCAGCCTTAAAATCAAGTTCAAATAGCTTTACTAAACTGCTTATAACCCCATCAAGCATATCATCATTGTCAATCTTAGACAGTGATGTTGTGATTTCCTGTATTAGTTTGGCAACCCACTGACATTCATTATGCTCACTGCTGAATCTGCGTCCAATAGTCAAGTCCATCCTAACGCTTTTAATTAACTCAAGGGAGATGTTTGTAAATGAACAGCCCTTCTTTTTTAAAGATTCATTTTCTTGCAAGAATGCTAGATGTCGTTCACTTTCTCTTAAGCGATAATATACAGCACCAATATCACCCTCTTTCTCATCTGGACTAAAAAATAGATGGCCGCCAGCAAATGAATCCAACATCACTGCTGCTGTAGACCAATCTTTAGCGGCTTCATTTAATTTACGTACCTGGGATTCAGTTAACTTAAACGTTGGGTTTATCTGCAAGAAGTTATCAAGTAAATGAATTCCTTGCCAGGTTGAAAACCAAATTGGATCTAACTGTAGAATCCATGGTAGTACACTAGCTTTTTTTGAATTTTTTTTGTTGAATTCAACCAAACCTTCAAGGTATTCGTCTAGGCGCTTCTTAAACTTATCAGAAAATTCAAGTTGATCCTGGTTGAGCTCTTTGAAAGATTCAATAGCTTGGCCCATACGTTGATAACTTTCTGTAAGTATCTCTACAATACTGATTGCCGTAGACCAATAATTTTTAGCCTTACATTCTCTAAACACTTTATTGAATAAAAGAACCAAACCTGGTGAAAATTCAAAATTTGGTTTATGCTGCAAAAGCGAGCGTAGCAAAGTCATCCCTTGTCGCGTTGAAAACCATAGTGGGTCTAAAGTTAATATCAATAACTCATCATTAATGTGACTTGAATCTGCATCGTCCTTTTGCTCTTTATCAGATCTACTATTTACTAAAGCAAGGTTCTTCTGCAGAAGATATTGAAAGTTAAGTGCCAACAAAGCCCTATCCTGGTTGGATTCAGCAAAAGAGTAGATGCTATCATTGACACTAGCTACAAGTTGATAACTTTCTGTAAGTATCTCTACAATACTGCTTGCGGTAGACCAATCATTTTCAGCCTTACATTCTCTAATCACTGTATTGAATAAAAGAACCAAACCTGGTGAAAATTCAAAATTTGGTTTATGCTGCAAAAGCGAGCGTAGCGAAGTCATCCCTTGTCGCGTTGAAAACCATAGTGGGTCTAAAGTTAATATCAATAACTCATCATTAATGTGACTTGAATCTGCATCGCCCTTTTGCTCTTTATCAGATCTACTATTTACTAAAACAAGGTTCTTCTGCAGAAGATATTGAAACTTAAGTGCCAACCAAGCCCTATCCGGGTTGGATTCAGCAAAAGAGTAGATACTATCATAGACACTAGCTACAAGTTGATTATCTCTGAGAAATAACCCGTCCCCATCAAATTCGAAATTTAATACCGTCTGCCAAAATGCAATAAGGCGTTTTAAGTAAGGAATATTATACTCAACATCCGCATCAATCTGATCTATAATTGCTGGCGGCAAAGTTTCTAGCGTTATATTTTCAGGCTCATTCTTTAACTCTTTTAGACATTCTGTTTGTTTACTAAGTATTGACGCAAACAGTTTCGCTGTTGCTATTATTGCCGGATCACTAGCATTATCCACTCCGCAAAAAAGCTCAAGCCAAGGGCGAATAAATAGCTCTTTCTGTTCAGATACCTTATTTTCTAGGTAAAGATTAACCGCTTGTTCTAATTGCTCGGGTAATACTGATCTATCCTTATTCTTTCTCTCTGCTACTGCTGCCCCTGAAGCATTTGTTACTGGCTTTGTAGTTTTTCGCATCTAATATTCCTCATCTAATTCTTCTTAACAGAAAAATCTATTGGATCCGAGTTAAAATATCAACAAAAGAGATTAAAATAAGACAGTATTAATGAGAAAAATTACCCATTGCAATTCAAAATATTAAGGAAAAATTATCCTGAATATTATAAAAACAAAATAGGTCTATAGCTCCTACTCAACCTTAAGAATATAATAATAATACAAAACGTTATCAATCAGCTAAGCTTAATTCTTTAAAGAAAATAAATACTCACGATAGTAAACAAAACACCTCCTGCTCGACCCATTCTTGCAAGGTACCGGCAACCCAATGCACAACTTCATCCTCACTAAAATAATCAAACATCGTTTCACAAGCCAAGGCAAAGCATTTACCCTGCTGAAATAACTGCAGCAAGTGCCGTTGCTCTTGAGATACCGTGCAAAAGTGCGCGCTATTATCGTAACGCCACAGCATATGAAACTGCGGCTCATCCAAAAGCACTGCGTCTATATCGTCACCGTTTTCATTATTATGTTGCCAACGCGCGAGGGTATTATATTGGCATGAAATAATATTAACGGAGGGATGCAAATTTAAAACCATCTCTGGCCATGATTCGGGTGGCACCGCCGCAAGGTCTGCCATGGTAAACATTGGCACGTCTGGCGCTGTTAATGCCTGCCCCAAAGTCCACTCAAATTTAGCCAACTCAACAAAGCTACGATGACAGCCATCGGTATTTTTTAAAAAGCTCGCTAAGTGTTTACCCACGCTATTAACAGAAAAATGGTGCGACGGAAACGTGCGTAGATAACTGCGTATCATCGCTGCAAAGGCTTTTTCGCCCATCACTTGACACAATACAGAATAATCGTCCTGCAATATATCAATTAAACGTAAATAATAACCATTACGATAGACTAATAAACGCTCTTCAACATCCATATTCGCCGGTTTTACAATGGCATCAAAGACCCTTTTATCTTCAGCAAGCACAAAGGCTTGCATTTTTTCTTGCAATTCACGTAATTGATTCATTAAGCGAGCTCACATTCCTTGTTTATTGATTTTATTTTTTTAGCATGAATTTTTTTGGCTTGCTTTAACTCTTGTAGCAACTGAGCTAAATCAGGGATATTGGCATCGCGCTCTATCAATGTTGCGGCTGTAGGAAAACGCTCAACTGCCGCGGCATAAAGATCCCATACCGAGGGGATAATACCACTATCATGCGTATCTACAAGATGCGTGCCGCAATTATCGTGACCTGCGATATGAAATTGCCTTACTTTTTCAACGGGAATATAGTGCAAATAAGTCAGTGGATCGAAATTGTGATTAAAGGCATTGACGTAAATATTATTAAGATCGAGCAAAATATCACAGCCAGATTTTTCCGCCACCTCGGTGATGAATTCCCATTCGCTCATTTCAGAAGCTTTATACGTGATATAGCTAGACACATTTTCCAGTAAGATTTTTCGCCCTAATAAATTTTGCACCTTTTTAACCCGTGTAACAACATGGCGAATTGATTCTTGTGTATGCGGTAGTGGCATTAAGTCATGAATATTAACTCCATTGACACCTGTCCAACACAGATGATCAGAAATCCACAAAGGATTAATACGCTCACTTAGTTTTTTTAATCGATTCAAATAGTCCTTATCCAAATCATCACAGGAGCCTATCGACAACGATACGCCATGCATGGCAACAGGAAATCTTTCACAAATCTTATCTAAATAATAAAAAGCGGGACCGCCCTCGCCCATAAAATCTTCAGAAATAATCTCAAACCAGTCAACCGCAGGTTTGGTATTGATAACAGCTTCATAATGACAAGGTCGCAGACCAATGCCAAAGCCACTATAGTGTTGTCTAGCGTTATTTTGCTCCGTAAAATCCTGCTTCGACATACTCTCTTTTTACTCCCTAAAAAAAAACCGAGCATGGAAAATAACATACTCGGTTTTTTAATCATTATCACATTGTGCTATTAATGCTTATTGTTGTAACCATTTTTAGCATTTTTATGCTTCATATGACCGTTAGTGCTACCTTTTCCTAATTTACTGCTGTAACCGGATTGATAACTTGATTGATCGCCGTTCATGGCAGATTTGCCGTCAGCTGGATGGTGTTGAGCACACCCGGATAATGCGAAAGCTGCAGCCACTGCTGATGCAATTACGATACCTTTTTTGCTCATGTTCTATTCCTTACTTTGTTTTTAACGAAAATACCTACACAAAAATGGTAGAGTTAAACGTATTAAATTGCAAGCTGAAGATACCACTCACGCAAAGCTTTTGACATTTGGTCAGGAACTGACTCTTGCGCAAAATGCAAAGCATCTTGTAGAGCAACTAAAGTTAAATTTTTCAGGTGTTCCTTGCCCCACTCGATGGTTTCCATGGTGGTGATAAAGCCAGGTACTGCATACATCATCAACTTTGGCAAACTACTTTGCTGCAGCCATTTAGAGTAGGTCTCGATAGAACTGACCACCTCTGACTCTTCTTCACCCAAAGGCAACTCTTGAATATACTGCCATAATGGCTTACGACTTTCCGGGGTTGGAAAGGGTTCTGAATAGCGCGCTATTTCTTCAGCGCTCAGCTTACGTAACACACCGTTAGGCAGCAGCTTATTCACCAAATAATTTTGCTCAACAATCGCGCGGTAACTGGCACCCGGGCGATTTAATAACGTTGCCAGTTGTTTAACCGGCAATGACAGCATATCCCAATCCGTGGTCGGACGGATATGCGATTCCAAAAACGCCAAGCCTTTTATATTGCTTTCGTGTCGACAGGCATAGTTAAAACCAATAATAGATCCCCAACCATGCATCACAAGAGTAATATTTTTAAGGTTTAATGCCTTTATAAAAGCTTCAACATAATTAATATGATCTAAAAAAGTGTAGCCGATATCCGGCTTATCCGAATGCCCCATCCCAATAAGATCCAAGGCAATACAATGAGCTTTATCCGCTAGACAGGGGATAATGTTACGCCACAAATAAGATGAAGTTGGCATACCATGAATAAACAGCACAGGATCACCTGATCCCTGCTCAATGTAGTGCATCTTGGAACCTAGGGCGTTGGCAAAGTGGGAGGGGTAATTACACTCCGCTGACACTGCTCCTTGAGTCTCCATCGTCCTTCTCCTTTTCCATCGTACTCGACTGTTGATGCGCATTCCTAACACTGGTACTCGTCTGCGCTAAATCAAGTAACTCCCTTAGGGCAACGAATAATATAGCAAATTCTTTCGCTTCTAGACTGCGTAAGTCCGTCAAAATAGATTGCCAGCGTAAAATTGCATCTTCGTGCCAGGCAAACCAGGCATTGATTTTACCCGGAATACTACGCGCTTTGCTACCCAAAAGCACACCAACGGTCAATTCACGCTGAATCCAGTCCAAATCACCTTTATACGCGGCTTTAGCTAAAACCGACCAACGATTTGAAACCGGGTATGCGTTAATTTGATCGCGAAACCATAATAGGTCTAAGCGGTCGACTAACATAAAGTAAATCTTTGCCACACGGAAGACTTCAACATCATGCGCCGTGGCGGCTTCAACAATATTTAATGCATGGTATATGGGGCTAGTGCTTGCTACCTTTAGAGCGATATCTTCTGGAATACCTTTTTCGACCAGCGAAGCTGTTTGTTCCTCTAAACGGGCTTTATCGGCACCCAGTAATAGCTTCGGCAAACGTTTGAATAAGTTACTGACATGACTCGAAAATTCGCCAATACTGCTTTCAATATCTATCTGCTCGCGACGATTACGTAAAAACCATCGTGTCGCCCGCCGTACTAAACGTACCGCTTCGAGCATCATATTGTATTGCACCTCAGTTTCTACTTGATAGTCCAAGGACTCGATCGCTGTATAAAAACCTTGTAAATCAAATACCTTAGAAGCGGTCATATAAGCGCGAATGATCGCTGAGATGGAAGCACCCGTTTCATCCTGCATTTGATAAACATAGGCAATACCCATTTCAGAGACCAACGAGTTACTCACCTCGGTGGCAATAATATCATTGGCCAAGTAATGTGATCTCATTTGCTTAGCATAGCGCTGTCGCAATGCGGTTGGAAACGCATTCTCGACCATGCCACATAAGTAGGCATCATCAACCAAATCAGTATTGATAATTTCGTCTTTTAAAATATTTTTACTATAGGCCAATAATACTGACAACTCCGGTCGCGTCATCCCTTTATCCATCGAACGACGTTCTAAAATCGCTTTATCGGTTGGCAAAAATTCTAATTCACGATCAAGCTTGCCCGCTTTTTCTTGCGCTTGAATATAGCGCATATACAGACCTAAATGTTTAGACGATGAATGTGCGGCAATACTAATCACTTGGTTTTGCTGATAGTTATCTTGCAATACCAATGACGCTACTTCATCTGTCATTTCAACCATTAACGCATTACGTTGCTTATTAGTTAAATCACCTGCTGATACTAAGCCATTTAAAAGGATCTTGATATTAACTTCATGATCCGAGCAATCAACACCAGCGGAATTATCAATAAAGTCGGTATTTAAACGCCCGCCTGCCATTTCATATTCGACACGCCCTAGTTGCGTTAAACCAAGGTTGCCGCCTTCACTGACAACACGTGCGCGCACATCTTTACCATCAACACGAACAGCATCATTACTGCGGTCACCCACTTCAGCATGGGTTTCTGTACTGGCTTTAACGTAAGTACCAATACCACCATTCCACAACAAGTCAACCGGCGCTTTTAAAATAGTTTGAATCAATTCACTGGGCACCATGCGTTCTTTATCGGTATCCAACAAAGCACGTACTTCGGAGGATAAATAAATCGCTTTGGCCGAACGAGAAAACACACCGCCACCCGCAGAAATCAACGAGCGATCATAGTCATTCCATGAAGAGCGTGGCAATTCAAATAAACGCTTGCGTTCAGTAAAACTAGCCTTTGCATCAGGATTGGGATCCAAAAAGATATGCATATGGTTAAATGCCGCAACGAGTTTAATATGCGGCGACATCAACATGCCATTACCAAACACATCACCACTCATATCACCAATGCCGACGACAGTGATCTCAGTTTTGTCGACATTAACACCAAAATTTTGGAAATGACGTTCGGCTGACACCCAGGCGCCACGCGCGGTAATAGCCATTTTTTTATGGTCATAACCGGTGGAACCACCAGAGGCAAAAGCATCACCCAACCAATAGTTACGCTCAATGGCAATTCTATTGGCAATATCAGAAAAAGTAGCCGTGCCCTTGTCAGCCGCAACAACGATATAAGGGTCATGACCGTCATAACAAACCGTATTGTCAGAAGTGACTATCTCACCATTTTCCAAGTTGTCGGTAACATCAAGTAAGCCACGTATAAAGTTTTCGTAACAAGCAATACCCTCTTGCAAAATCTCTTCACGTGAACCATCAGGCGGTAAACATTTTGGATAAAAACCCCCTTTAGCACCCGCGGGGATAATCAAGGCATTTTTAACCTGCTGTGCTTTCATTAGCCCTAGCACTTCTGTTCTAAAATCTTCACGGCGATCGGACCAACGGATACCACCACGCGCAACTTTCGCATAACGCAAATGCACACCTTCGAAATGTGGCGAATAGACAAAAATTTCATAACTGGGTAATGGTAACGGCAACTCAGGAATTGTTTTCGGGTCTAACTTAAAGGATAAATATTCTTTTGGCTTTTTCTGCTCTGTTACCTGAAAGAAGTTAGTACGCAGCGTCGCATGGATCAGGTCTAAATAACGGCGTAAGATACGATCCTCATCTAAAATGGCGACTTCATCTAAGGCTTTCTCAATTTGTAATTCAACTTCTTCCTGCAGATTGCTGGCTCGTTTTTTTAAAGCTGGGTCAAAACGGATTTTAAATAATTCTACTAGCAAACGGGCAATAAGTTTATTACCAATAAGGGTGCTAGCAATATACTGCTCACTGAAGGTAAAACCAATTTGGCGAAAATACTTGGTATAAGCCCGCAAGACACTAACTTCGCGCCAGTTCATTTCTGCTTCTAAGACTAAACGGTTAAAAGCGTCATTCTCAGCTTCACCCATCCAGATCATTTGGAAAGCTTCTTGGAAAATTAATTTAACATCATCAACTTCGAAGGTGGGCTCTTTTGACGAGTAACGCATTTCAAAGTCATTAATCCAAATCTTTTCTTTTGACTTTAAGGTAATAAGATAAGGCTGCTCACCAATCACTCGTAGCCCCATATTCTCTAGCATCGGCAACGCATCCGATAGGGGAACAGTGTTATTACGACGGTATAATTTAAAACGAATAGCATCTTTAGCGGCCCCGACCGGACGGTAAAAACTCATCCCAAGTAATAAGTCATTTTCCGGCAAGTTCTCAATATGATCGATATCAAAAACGGCAGAACGCGGCTCAAAAACTTCGCGATAACCGGCGGGAAAGCCATAGCGATAGCGAGAAACTAATTCATTGCCCTGCTCTTCACCATAACGTTCAATCAGCTGTTGATACAAACTATCTTGCCAAGATTCCGAAATACCAACAATTTTCTCTTCAAGTTCCGCGGCATCAAGACTGACTTCTTTAGACGGATCAATACGCACAACATAGTGAATACGCGCTAAAATTGATTCTGAGACATACGTACTATAGGTAATATCCCAAGCGTTATAGCGTTCTTGCAAAATATCTTTTATCTGTCCAACCAAATCGGTGTTAAAGTTTTCACGTGGTACATACACCAAAAATGAAATAAAGCGCCCGTAAGCATCTTGGCGTGCAAACAATCGCGTGCAGCGACGTTCCTGCATATGCAGTATACCCGAACAAATCTCAAAGAGTTCGTCTTTCGTTGCCTGCATTAAATCGTCACGTGGCAGGGTAGCAAGAATATTCAATAAATCCTTCGCCGCATGCGAACCCATCGGCAAACCTGATTTTTTAAGAACAGAGGTAACACGATGACGTAAAAATGGAATATTACGTGGGTCCATACGGTACGCTTCAGAAGTATACAAACCGATAAACCGACGCTCGCCGATTAAATTACCTTCTTCATCAAAGCGCTTAACCCCAACATAATCGGTATAAGCGGCACGATGCACCGTTGCCATGGTATTGGTTTTTGAAATAATTAAAATCTGATCTTTAGATAAGGCTAGCTTACGCGCTTGCTCTGGCATCTGCGAATATTGGCGCAACATTTTACTATGGGTTTCATCACGCAATACCCCCAAACCGGAGTCAGGAATTAATTGCAAGGCCATATCGTCACCCTCACCAATAATGGTGTAATCACGAAAGCCCAGAAAGGTAAAATGATCTTTCAACAGCCATTGCAAGAATGATTTTGATTCATTCACTTCAGCCGGTGCTTGATTCATTTTGCTGGCATCAAGTTCCTTAATGGCTTGCTCAAGGCGGTTTTGCATCGGCTTCCAGTCATCAACCGCTGAACGCACATCGTTTAAAACACGAATTAAATTATTTTTAATGCGTGTTAATACTTGGCGGTCAGTTTGTCGATCAATTTCCATATGAATAGGCGCTTCGTAAGTATGCCCCCCTTCAGCAGGCGCATAATAAGGCAAGACATTTACAATCGTATCTGTTTTATCACGCTCAACTTTTACCCCACCACTGTGGACCATAAGATGCATGGTTAAATTCATGCGATTAATTTCCATTCGCATGGTATCAACGAGGAATGGCATATCGGCGGTAGCAATTTGAATAATGGTATGCGTTGACTGCCAACCATATTCTTCAAAGCGAGGATTAAATACTTTTACTTTTAACTCATCCGGTGCTCGCCGAAGCATCAGTTCCCAATGTGAAAAGGCAGAACCATATAAATCTTCCAACGAGCGGTTTTTAAAATCCGCCAGCGGCATATGACTATAATATAGTTTGATAAATTTTATAAATAAGGGAGCCTGTTCTTGTGAAACTTGACGCTTAGCATAATCGACTAGTTCTTCAATTATTGTATGAGAGGTGACATTTTTTGCACACATTGATTATTCGTCCAGTTCTCTTGTCTCATATAATATCATAGTACATGAGATAATTATTTTGTCATTATTTGTGTATGAAAAATGCTCTTTTAGAGCAAAATTAAGTCAGATGACGTCTAAAATCCTTAGCCTAAGCTTATAGAGAGGTTTTGTATCATTCAATTTTTTACAATGTTGGTATTATCCAGTCAATACCATTTAACTATTTCTTTAAAAAAAGAAAACTATCACTTGTTATTTTCAATTAGAAAAAATTTAACGCATTTTAGCATGCAAATAACAAAATAGTAACAGGAGTTTCTTACTTGTGTAGTCACTTATTCCCAGCGGTGATTTTAAACAAGAGGAAAAGAGTACTTCCTTTACATTACCAATGGGCAAGCGCAGTAACTTTAGGAAATTTAATCAGCAAACGACAATACTTTATCTATAAATTAATAAAGTATACACTGCAATTTGCTCACTTAAATTGCTATTTTAGGCTTTTGTAGAATATTTACTGTATTTTTGCAATGATCTATTTTTGAACTTTTGGTGCGTAAATTACGGATAGCGCACTGTTTAATATTTTCTTAATTATTTTTAAACATAAATACACCCGAATGAAATTATTTTAGTTGATTCAAGGTAAATAAAGCTCTAGAATCTAAATCTTAAACAGACACTTAAGTAATTCCCAGGAAGGCCCAGCTGTCTATTCATAAGACATGCTACACGACGCGTAAACGGATGTACACGCCTTAAGTAGTTATCCAGGCTACCACATAATGGAATATCGTGGACTAACTTAGTAAGGACACTCATCAAATCATAAGGTGATAGACGATGAGAGTACTATTAGTTGAAGACGACGAATTTTTAGGTGACGGGATACGCACTGGGCTAAAACATTACGGACACACCATTGATTGGATAAAAGATGGACGTGCTGCAGCTGATGTGATCTCCTCTAACCATGAAACCTTTGATATTATTGTCCTAGATATTGGCCTACCTAAGCTCTCTGGCTTGAGCGTTTTAAAACTTATCCGCGAACGCAATATCACAACACCAGTTGTGCTTTTAACTGCACGCGATACTGTTGATGACCGCGTTAATGGTCTTGACGCAGGTGCCGATGACTATCTAACAAAACCTTTTGATTTAGATGAATTATGTGCTCGCATGCGCGCCATGCAACGCCGATCCAAGTCGCGCGCTAAGCCTATTATTACCTACGGTGATATTACCCTGGATCCTGCTTCACATATTGTCTCTTTCAAAACAGAGAAAGTATTGATTTCTCGGCGCGAATTCTCACTATTGCAGAAGCTACTTGAAAACACAGGTCGCGTAATTTCTCGTGAACAGCTTAACCAAACGCTTTATGGCTGGAGTGAGAATATCGATAGTAATGCTTTAGAAGTACATATCCACAACCTTCGCAAGCGTTTTGGCTCTAAACTAATCCGCACTATTCGAGGTGTAGGTTATATGGTTGAAAAGATCGAATGACCTCATCGATCCGAACCTTTTTATTAATCAACCTATTACTGAGCGTCACTTTAATTATATCGTTAGCTATCATTGGGAACCTTTTCTTAGCCCATAAAGATATAAAAATACAGCTCGACGCTCAGCTGGTACACGACACCCTGCAGATGAAGGCACTATTTAGTGACTTTGGACGCGGCAAGCGCAATCTAAAATCTGTACAGAAAAATTTAGATGCGCCAATCAACAATGACTTAAGACACACCTACCACTCTGATCATGCTAAGATGGCACTCACCAATAGAGAGAAGATGGCCATCACATCAGTACAAAGGAACTTAAAGTTTCAAATTTGGAGTGAAGATGGCAGGCTGATTTTACATTCGAAAAATACGCCTCGTATTCCCCTATCAAACGGTAAAGATGGCTTAACCAATCTATGGCTCGACAATACCTCCTGGCGCGTTAATACCATTTACGACCCAAATACAGAGCTCACCTTTATGGTTGCAGAGCAGTCAAATTATAGACAAACTCTTGAAAATCAACTGACTAAAGACTCTATCTTTATTATGCTGATTGCTTATCCATTTCTTGGCTTATTGGTATGGATTATCGTTGGTCGCGGATTAGACACATTGAAAAAAGTGGCCAAAGAAGTACGTCACCGCGCCCCAACCTTTTTGGAGCCCGTAGATCTAGAGTCAGTCCCTATTGAAATTGAGCCATTGGTCAAGGAACTTAATAGCCTATTTGTTCGCTTGCAGGATGCTTTTTTCCGTGAAAAACGTTTTACTGCTGATGCAGCCCATGAGCTAAGAACTCCGCTTGCCGCTTTAAATACGCATACACAAATCGCTCTACGCGCCAAAGAACCCAAAGAACGTAAAGACGCCCTCCTTAAAGTACTTGCGGGCGTAAACCGCGGCACCCATGTGGTGCAGCAACTGTTAACGCTCAATCGCATGACGCCAGAAGCACACAAAGAGAAGGCTGTAGAGTTTGACCTTAGCAAAGAAGCAACTGATATTGCCGCACAGCTCGCCCCAGAAGCGATTGCCAAATATATTGACCTTGAATTAATTGCCCCAGAAGAACACCCAATGATGATGGGACAACCTACCGCCATCGGTATTCTTATTCGCAACCTGATCGATAACGCCATTCGTTATTCCCCTGAACACGCTAAAGTTGTTATTAAAATTTCGCAGGATGACACTCACGTTACTCTGCAAGTCATTGATAATGGGCCCGGTATTCCCGAAGAACTACGTGAACGCGTTTTTGAACGTTTCTTTCGTGTTATCGGCACTAAAGCATCGGGCAGTGGCTTAGGCTTAGGTATTGTTTTACAAATCATTAAGCTACACAACGGCGAGTTTAAGCTAGAAACCTCAGAAGGCGGGCAAGGCTTGGATTTTCAAGTTATCTTTCCAAAACAACAGTAATTTACCCAACTGTGGGCAATTAAATTGGGGCTACTCTACCACTCCTGCAGCTAATTTAGTTATAATGCTTGGCTATTTTTAATCTTCATGGAAAGTTATGTGATGCATGCACAAGATAATATTGATAAGCCAAGCCGCTCTAAAGCTGTATTTTCCTACTTGATTGTTGCGCTTTTCTTATTCTTTGAAATGGGTGTACAAGTCTCACCAAGCGTGATGACCGGGCAACTTGAAAAAGCAATGAGTATCGGCTCCTTTGGTTTAGGGTTAATGTCTGGATTTTATTTCTACACTTATACCTTAATGCAAATTCCTTCGGGAATGATTTTCGACCGCCTGCAACCACGCTATGTTATTTCTACTGCCATTCTTATTTGCTCTTTGGGCTGCTTAGCATTTGGTTTATCTAATAACATCATTACCGGCTCGATTGGCCGGATGTTGATGGGTTTTGGCTCTGCCTTTGCTTTTGTTGCAGTATTGGTTGTGACGGCAGATTTATTTCCTAAAAAATATTTTGCTTTTATTACCGGTATAACACAAATGCTAGCTGCCTTTGGCGCAATGGCTGGCCAGATCCCACTAAGTTACACCGTTATTCATCTCGGATGGAAAACAACGATGTTTGTACTTAGCGGCATCGGCCTTGCGCTAGCAATTATTGTGTGGCTAATTTTAAACTATAAAAAAGAAAATTTTGCCTACGAAAACTATAAAGAAAAGCTCTCATTTACTAATATAATCGGAAATCGACAGACTTGGCTAATTGCTCTTTACTCCTGCTTACTATGGGCACCCATGTCAGGGTTTGCCTCACTTTGGGGAGTGCCATTTTTAGAGCATGCCTACAACTACTCTAAACCTGAAGCAGCACTGATTAGCTCTATGATGTGGCTCGGTCTCGCTTTAGCCAGCCCTATACTAGGTTATCTATCAACAGAGTTTAAAACACGTAACTGGCCATTGCGCCTGAGTGCGTTAATCGGATTTATTGCTTTTGGCATCTTTTTAGAGTTCCAACTTAGCTCTACAACTTTATTAATGGCCCTGGTATTTATCGCCGGTGCTGCATGCTCGGGGCAGGCTTTAGCATTTACAGTGGTGAAAGAAATTAATTCACCGAAACAACGAGCCACAGCGATTGCCTTTAATAATATGGCCGTTGTTATCTCAGGAGCTATTTTCCAACCGGCGCTTGGCCGCTTATTAGACTTTCATTGCCAAGGTGCTCTACTCCATGCTTGTGAGGCGCATCATTATCGCCTTAGCATGCTGTTAGTACTTGGGGCTTATGCAGCAGCCTTTCTTATCGCCGCTTTTTTTATTCGTGAGAGCTGGGGCTTAGGAGATTAATATCAACATCATCCCGGCGAAGACTCAGATCTTACGAGTGTATAGCAGTATCATCGAGAGATCCTGAGTCAAGCTCAGGATGACGAAAGCCCTAACGACTACACTATATCACCAACAAAAAACTTTGCGCCCTTTGCGTCCCCTCAGCGCCTTAGCGTGAAACCAAAAAACTCCAGCGCCTCAAACATCCCCAGCCTTCTTCATCAACTTACGCGCCTTACGCTCACTAACCTCAACACCCTTACCATATTTATACATCAAAGAAAGATTATAAAGCCCTAAACGATTTTCCATTTCCGCCGCTTTCTCATACCAAGGAAAAGCCTTAGCATAATTCTGCTTAGCAATTTCATAGGTAAACCCTAAACCAACTTCAGCAGGAACATAGCGCTGCTTAGCAGCTTGGCTAAAATAAGTAAGCGCTGTATTCGCATTACGCGTCGCCCCCTTACCAATTAAATACATATAACCCGCCAGATACTGCGCCACCTTATCTTGATGTCGAGCAGATTTCTCATACCATGACAACGCCTTTTGGCTATTTTGCGAAAATAAAACACCCGTTTCATACATCAAACCTAACTTTAACTCTGCATCTGGATCTTGCTTCTTCGCCAAGTTTTGATAAATTGCCGCAGACTTACGCACCATACCCTTTTGCTCATGATCCGTTAGATAATAATCCGCTAATAAAACACTAGCACGATCATAACCATTCTTAATCGCTTTATTTAATAAAGACAAAAAGTCCTCATTGGGGTTAACATATTTACCTGTTTTAGCCATAACCGCTAAATTAAACTGTGCATAAGGATTATCTTGCTGTGCAGCTTTCTCTAACAACTCAATACCATCATCTTCATCATCATCTTTGATATAATGCGTCCCTAAAGCAAACTCAGCAATGGCATTATTTTTATCAGCAAGCTCTTCGAATAAATCCATCGCCTCAGAAACGTCTTTACCTGTACCCACACCACGATCATATAAAATGGCTAACAATAACTTAGCCTCATCATTTTTCTTCGCCGCCTTCTCAACAATTTTAAACATCATCGTATTTTCTTGACTATTATGCGGTTTCATCAATGAGAAATAAGCTCTAGCTAAGGTTGCTTTCTTAACACCATTTTTTTCAGCTTCTTTATACAAGCCTTCTGCCAACGCTAAATTTTTCTGGGTTATTTCATATCTATCAGAAGGATTTAATAAACCGCTTGAATAAAGTTGCGCTAACCGATATTGCGCTAAGCCAAAATCATGATGAGAAGCTAAGCTATACATAGACTTAGCACGCATTACATTGGGCTTAACGTAATCTGACTCACTTTTATTTCCTAAACCAAACTCATAAATATTACCTAACACGAACTGAGCTGGCACACTTCCTTTTAGAGCAGCATGGTAAAATAACGCAACGGCTCTTTGCGCATCAGGATGCACCACCCTACCTTGTAAATAATACAGGCCAAGCGTATATTCTGCTTTTAAATATTTTTGGGCAGCTGCATGTTCAAATAATTTAAATGCTTTTTCTGAATTGCTCTTAACAACAATACCATACTCGTACATTTGACCTAACTTAAATAAAGCTTGCGGATAACCAAACTTCGCTTGTCGCGATAACATGCGGAATGCTTCTTTATCTGTTTTTGCACCGTACGGTTTTTTAAAGGCATATTCTTGCGCTTGAATTTCGTTATTTTCTTTTCGATAGCGCACTTTACTGATGTAAGTAATAATTTCATTAATGGGTATATCGTTGGATTCAACCAGACGGTAATCTGCTTTTAAAATATCGCCCTTAGTCAGCTGAATTATTTTTGGCGTTATAGTTTTTGCACCTTCTTTAGCTGTCATTACTTTTGGTAATGTTAAAGTAACATTCGCATTATTTAATGTTGCCTTCAATAAATCCCAAGCAGTATTCTTAGGGTTGTTATTTTTCTCAGCAACATCTTGCGTTCCTTGATTTATAACACTCTGTTCTTTTTGCGCGTTTAACATTTGTAATTGTTTTTTAGCGTCAGCATTCCCTTTTTCAGCAGCCTTGCGTATCCAATGCAGCGCCTGTTTCTTATCTTGACGAATATTTTTAGCACCGCTATACAGCTTCATACCAAATTTAAATTGCGCATCTGCGTAACCTTTTTGTGCTGCTTTCTGCAACCATACAGCCCCCATCTTCTGGTCCGAGCGATGCTTACTTTCAAGAAAAATATTAGCTAATTCGTATTGAGCTAATGGTATACCTTGCTTAGCAGTAATAATGGCATAACGTCGACTAATGTCTTCATTCTTCTTAACACCATAGCCATAAAAATACGCTAAAACGGTATAAAGTTGTGCGCTGGTATTACCATTTGACGCTGCTTTACGAAACCATATGGCGGCATTCTTTAAATCATGTTTCCTATCAAAGTAATAGCGACCGAGATACATCTGCGCTGGCAAATATTTTTTTTCTGCTGCGGTGGTAATTAGCTTCATACCCTCAGCAGAATTCCGATCAACGGCAAAACCGTAAAGCTTCATTTCGCCAAAACAAAAAAGTGCTTTGGGATTATTTTGCTGCGCCATTTTTTCAAGCATCGGTTTAACTAGGGTGTAATGTCCCGAATAATAATCCTGAAAGACGGTATTAGCATAGCTAAACGATGTGAACATTAGAGCAGATACAAGAGCTGGGAGCTTTTTTACTAAGTTATTTTTTTTTATCACCGCACTACTTCCTTGTTTTCATTTATTATGCAAAACCGGCCTTATTTATAGCCTATTTTTAATAATCTTTTCGCTTAGGATCAACGAGCAATACACCGTGATAGCGCACTGCATTGCGCAGGTTAGTATGACTACCACGATTGGTCATTACCCAATAATTACCGCGATGATTTTCACCAAAACGGGAATGAGGGAATTCACAAATAGACAAGACATTTTTACAGTCGATAATATCGTCATGCTTATCGTGGCGACTTTTACGTGTGCATATAAATTTTGACACTTTAATATCTGTCGCTAGTGCAGACCACAAATGTGGTTTAATGGTAGTGACATTATGCATTATATAGGGTTTATCACTAACGCGTATCTGTGATATTTTCACGCTATTGCTTGATATATTTTTTATAAAATACAAACTCTGCGGATGGTGCTTAGCCGTCGGTGTAAGCGTTAAAACATGGTATTTATATGAGTAACCACGCTGAAAACAACCCGAGGGAAAAGGTAGTTTTTTTTTGCTGGCTAATGTAGCAGTGTTAATACACGCAACCCCTATAAATACACCGGCTGCAATGGCAAAACACTGCCGCAAACAATTTGTTTTTTTAGTAGCTTCTATTTTTTGCATGGTTCCGCCTTTTTCTAACTGTCACTAGTTTTTGTAGAATCACTTTCGTACCTAAACCGCCATGTTTATTTGGCAATTCAACAAAGCTTTTATTGAGCCACTCAGCATCTTTAGTAAATAGTCTGACACAGCCATGACTAGCTCGACGGCCAAAAACCTCATTGGAACCATGTAAAGCATAGCCTTTATAGAAAAACATGCAGAAAGGCATCCTTGAACCACCGCGGCCAACTGGAAATACTGAGGACCGGCAGCCTTTGTCTTTTTTAATAAAGACGTAGAACACTCCCGTAATCGTGCGGCATGACCTATTAATATCAGGACAATAATCCTTACCGGACGAAATTGGGCCCCATTTAACCAACTTGCCATCTTTGTCATAAGCACCCCACGCTAAACGATGCTGATCAACAATGATAAAATTTTTACCTGTTGGCTTAACCTGCAATGGATAGGGGGCGACATCAAATAGGGTGGTGTTTTTTATATCATCAGGAACGACCAGTTTTCGCCCAGAATAAAGGTAGGTATCACTGCGGTTTAACCGCTGAACCAAATCACGCTCGCGCTCATTGGGAAACATGCGCTTCCAAGATTGCCCACCCTTCACCTTAACGCAATGGAATCCTTTGGTATGACAAAGGCCCGTACCGTAAAAGGTCGGAACTCGTGGAGCATTAGTGCGGGATTGATCTTGAGAGTTGCTGGCATAAGCAAAATTAGCGCAAAACAAGGACAAAAAGACTATAAAAATTCCTTTTTTCATCACCTTCCTCTTCCTGAGTATAGTTTGTTTAGCATCGCGATACTTCTTTAATTATATGTTAACAACGAACTGATTTACCAGCAAAATGCCCTTGCTATGGCAATTCTGGTGAGGTCACCATTGGCTTAAAAGGATGGTTGAAAACTAAACAGATTATATAAAGCTATCACAAACTTCAATTAATTTTTTAAGGTTCTCACCTGCAAACGTTTTTTTGCGGTGACAATAATGCTCTATATAGCTTTTAAGAATATACTGATATTCAGGTAGACGTAGAATTTTGAGAATGCGTTGCGCTATTGGATAACAGCCACTATTTTGATGATGAAAACGTTGAAAAAAGACAACGCCTAAAATAGCAGCGATAGATGCTTTTCGCGCGCGATTAGAATCATCAAAAGCATTAAGAAAGTAATGCAAAGCCCGTGTTTTATCCCACTCACGCCAATGATGATAAGCCACTAAAGAGATATGTTGATAATCAATCAAACCACCATCCATATTGCCCACATTCTCACTCAACAAATAAAAAGCGGCTGGAAAACACGCCACCACATTAGCCCACGAACAATTACCCGTCATTTGTGGGGCAATCATCATGCGTGCTTTTAACTCCAACTGTAACTGTTTGGCTAACGTTTCACTAATAAACTGCTCATCTTTTTTCTCATAGATCATCGTGCGGATAAGGCTTTTGGTTAATGCAGTGGGGTTTTTCATTTTATAAAAGACGATACCATTCATCATCAACTCTTTTTTACGGCGATCGCATTTCACCAATATATCACCGTAGCGAATATAAGTAATCGCATGCCCCTCATAATTAACGGGCATAATTAATAATTCGCTGTTAAGTAGATAATTAATGCGATCCAAATGTTGATTAATCTTTTTCTGATATTGCTGATAGTGAATCAGCTCTCCCGCAACCGACATCGCATCGGCAACACGTTTTATAATAGGAAAATAAGGCTTTGCTGCTTTCGCCGAATAATTTTCAAGATATTGCATTAATGAGTTTGAAACCAAATTAACAGAAAACTCGAGAAAAAACCCTTCTAAACCCACTTCAACATAACTGCCACTAGGCGAAACAATATCCACGCTACTGCGTAAATCATAGCGATGCCCTAGCAATTTAGCATGGATAAAATCCATCGCAAATGCAGGACTAGCGTCATATTGATAAAGCAACTGTTTTAATTCACGATCACCGCGTAAAATGGGTTTAACCAGTAAGGGTTCACCGTTATTATTATACGCATTGGCATCTGCTTTTTGGGCTAATAATAATTTACATAACTCAAGATTTGAATTTTCAACCGCCCAATGTAAGGGGGTACTTCCCACCATATCTTTTTTATTAACATCAGCACCTTCATCAATTAACAAACGAGAAATAGCCGTGTTATTAACAATGGCAGCTTCAATCAATGGCGTAAAACCATATTCATCAAATTCATTTACAGGCGCACCACCCTGTAAAAAACGTTTTATTAACGGTTCATTTTGATCGATAATGGCTTGTGCGAGAGTAACCATAACAATTACCCTCCCGCTCTAGGGTTGGGCAACATATCGGGGCGCGCTTGATTTTGTAATTGGTTTTGCAACGTCATTTCAACAGCTTGCCGATTTTCAGACGGTTGCACCGTCATATTGGCTTCCACGCCATCAAATTGCGCTGAATTTTTTAGTAAAGGGTGTGATTGAAAACCTTCCCCCTGCCCTTCGGGGCTAATGGGATTAGGGTCTCTGACTGGTAAATCTGCCGGACCAAAGCTACTTTGCTCACTGCGCTCAACCTTACGCCGCTCATATTCAACATCCACATCAGGGTCAGCAAAATAGTCACCATCAGCGCCCATCTCGCCCGCTTGATTAAAAATAAATACGCAGTCAGTAAGCGTGTTTTTCTTTAAAACAACTTCGCCACAATCGATTTCTTCACCTTGATATATTGCCACTATGCGATAATTACCAGACGCAATGTCAAAAACAACCTGGGCTCGATCACTTTCGTAAACAGCATCCGTGTGCGGCAGCGCGTCTTCCCCAAGGCGCTGCACTCTCCACGACAAATCGTGTTGAATCACCCCGCCGTTGAGATAGTTAATCCCCGCAAGCTTTAACCGAGCAGCTAATGAGCCGATGTTATAGGTTACAATCATATCTTACACATATGGTGGTGTTTCTTTAGAATTCAATGTATACAATTAAGAATCAGCTTGTATGCATTTTACTCTTTATTAAGATTTTTTTCGATAATATTCTATTTTTTTTCAATATGTTCGCAATTTAAACTTTTCATTCGCTTTGAAACAAATAGGCTAGTCACTGTAGTATTAAAGCAGCTGACAAAACTGCCAATAATTGAAAAGCACTGCACTTTTAACAACTGAACTGAGCAGGATTAGACCACCGCATGGGTTTTATAAGCAATTTCTATTACTAAACCACCAATTTGTCCTTTTTTAAGACCATTTAAATGGTAACCCTTAACCTTAACTAACCAAATAATGGCATTCTCGAATTCTTTAAAACATATTCACAATTTCTGTGGATAACTTTGTGGGTAATTTGTCAGAAGAGGCGTCAAAACACTGATATCATAGGCTTCGCAACAGATTGTCGGCAATTTTGCCAAAAATAAAAAAGTATTTAAAAACAGATAGTTGTAATGAATACAAGAAATAAACAATCATCGAGAAAAAATTTATTGACAGTTACCACCGCATGCAGTAAGTCTGTGTGCAACTTACAAATTTTTGTGTCAACTAAGGATTCATGGCAAATCCGTACAAGGGATATATACCTCTATGTATTGTAAGCTTTTAACTACGCTAAATCAGGACATTACCGTTTTAACCCCTAACAGCCGTATTGCGGATTACCTGCTGCGGGAATTTGATCAATTACAAATACAGGCGGGGCATCAATCGTGGGCAACGCCCAAGATAGCACCGCTAAATGCTTGGCTGCGTGAACAGTATTTACAAGATCATCTTCAACATGGGATGCTGCTGTCTGATTTTGAGGAGCAGCTTATCTGGCAATCCATTATCCGCAACAATGATAATGATGGCCTTGTCCTGCAGCTCAACAATACTGCTCAACTGGCAAAACAAGCCTGGCAGACATTAACCCAGTGGGAAATAAAAACAGCCACTGTCGCAGCACAAGACAACCAGGAAGTCATGACCTTTCTCCAATGGTCGGAAATTTTTGAACAACTCAAACAAGACAAACAATGGCATTCCAGCTGCGAACTTAGTCGCTTAGTACGCACTAGCATTGAAAACAAACAAGTGACACTCAATAAAAAAATAATCCTCGTCGGTTTTGAAGATATTCCACCCATAACAAAAAGTTTATTTGCACAAATAGAAACGCAGAGCGAATTAGAATACTTCAACGGCGAATCACTATCACAATCCATTCAGCGCATCGAGCTTACCAATAAATCCACAGAAATATTAACAATGGCTCAGTGGGCAAAAAAGAAATGGGAACATAATAAAAAACAAAAAATTGCCTGCGTGGTCCCGACCCTAACGCAAGATCGGCAACAAGTCATTCGCATTTTTAGCGAAGTATTTGCCGCGCACAATATTATACCGGGTCAACAGCAAGAAACCTTACCTTTTGATATTTCTGCAGGCCAAGCCTTGGCGCAATTTCCTATTATTCAAAGTGCATTAACGATATTACGTTGCTTTCATAAAGAGATTAAAACAGAAGACTTAAGCCAACTTCTGCTATCGCCTTACATTAACAGCACGCAGCAAGCAAAAAGTATCGCCGCGCAAGCCGATATTATATGCCGTGATGCAGAGAAAATGACATTAACGCTTGAAGAGATCGAAGCCATATTATTTCGCCTTAAAACAGATACCGCAAAACAAGCATCCGTTGCTGAACGTTTTAAAGCGTTTTTTGCTTTACAACAAGAATACAGCGCGGAAAAGCCTTTTTATGCCTGGGCAAGAAAATTCTATGACATTCTAACTACACTAGGCTGGCCTGGGGAGCGTACACTTAACAGTCAAGAATACCAAGTCAACGAACGCTTTAACCAATTGTTAGAGGAGTTCTCCACTTTAGATCGTATTTTACCGCCACAAAATAAAGCAGATGCTTGCAACATCTTTGCAACACTGTGCAAACAAACTATCTTTCAAATGCAGACCGACAAGCAGCCTATCCAAATTCTTGGGCTCCTAGAAGCGAGCGGTAATGCCTTCGACGCATTATGGCTTATGGGATTGGATAATAAAACCTGGCCGGCTGCTGCCAATCCCAATCCATTTTTACCGATTGCGTTACAACGTGATAACAACATGCCACACGCCTCAGCTGCGCGCGAACTCGACTATAGTAAAAAAATTCAAGCACAGCTATTACAAAGCACCACTGAAACCATACTGAGCGCACCGCTGCATGAAGATGATAAAAACCTAACCCCCAGCCAATTAATTTTACATTATAACAACATAACGCTGGATACACTTTCACTTGCTGAACATCAAACGTTGAGCGATAAAATTTTTAAAACAGGCGAGCTAGAAACGATCACTGATGCTTGTGGCCCACCAGTAACGGCAACAGAAAAAATTCAAGGCGGCAGTTGGATTTTACAACAGCAATCCATCTGCCCATTTCGTGCATTTGTCAGCATTCGTTTAAATGCTACCGCTATGGGTAACGCTGAAATTGGCATTAGCGCCAAAGATCGCGGCATTATTACGCATGAGGCGCTAGAAAGAATCTGGAAAACGTTAAAAACACAGCATAACTTACTGAACCAATCAGCAGAACAATTAGACGATATAGTAGAACAAAGCATTACTCATTCTTTGAAAAATTATCGTTCAGCCTACGTTGAGATAGAGCGCCTGCGCCTGCGACACTTATTAGCTGACTGGCTCGCCCTGGAGAAAGAGCGCCCCGCATTTAAAGTACGCGAACAAGAAACAAGACGCCATATTCATATTGGCAAGCTCGCATTGAATATTCAAATTGATCGTATTGATGAACTTAATGATGGGCAGCAACTTATTATTGATTACAAAACTGGCGCCAATAATACTATCTATGATTGGCTCAGCGATCGTCCGCAACAAACACAGCTCCCCTTATATTGCGTTTATGGTAGTGAACAAAGTGTTGGTCTTGCTTATGGTATTGTTAAAAATAGCGCCCTACAATTTAAAGGTATTATTGGTGATGAAACACAAATACCCTTTGCAAAGTTAATTCCTTTGAAAAAAATAAAAGAAAACCACTTTAACTGGCAGGAATTAAAATCGCACTGGAAAAGCACCTTAGAAAATTTAAGTGATGATTTTTGTAATGGCCAAGCAGCTGTTGACCCTGTTAATGAGCAAGCTTGTTTACACTGCGACTTTAACGCCATCTGTCGCATAGATTAAACTCAATCAACAGGGTTGATAGACGAAGGATTTTTCAAATGAGTAATGACACACTAACGATAGAAAATGAGGATCGGCAGGCTCGCCAACAAGCCATTGATCCCTATGGCTCCTACATTGTGCAAGCACCTGCTGGCTCAGGTAAAACTGAGCTCCTATCGCAGCGCTACTTATGCTTATTAGCCAAGGCCGTTAATTCCCCGGAAGAAATTATTGCCATTACGTTTACGCGTAAAGCTGCAGCTGAGATGCGTGAGCGTATTGTTGCCGCCTTAGAATTTGCCCACAGCTCCCCGGAACCGAAAGAGTCGTACAAAAAACTCACCTGGCGTCTAGCAAAACAAGTATTGGACGTTGATAGCAAAAATAATTGGCACCTACTTGCCAATCCTAACCGGCTAAGAATCTTAACCATTGACTCACTCTCGGCGATGATTAGCGCACAAACACCACTGCTTTCACGCTTTGGCGTTAAGCCTTCTATTTCTGAAGATATTGGTCGTTACTATGAATTAGCCATAGAAGAATTCATGACAACGATCGATGAAGAGTCCGCTTGGTCGCAAGCAATAAAAACACTGCTGCTGCATCTTGATAACAATGCCATGCAGTTATCTCGTTTATTAATACATTTATTAGCACGCCGCGATCAATGGCTAAGCCATATCGTATTGCATGGAAATGATATTACCTCATTAAAAATACACTTAGAGAACGCATTAGAGAATATTGTTGCGGAAACCTTGGCTGCAGCTGAAAATGCTATACCAACCGATATCACTTACGAGCTACAAGAACTAGCACAATTTGCTGGGAAAAATGTGGCTCAAAGCAATAAAAACCATCCAATAAGCCGCTTGCAATATTTAGATGCGTTCCCAGCGGGTGAACTTGAATATTTTGACGACTGGCTAGCTATGGCTAATTTACTGCTGACCACACAAAATGAATGGCGCAAAATAATCGATAAGCGATCAGGCTTTCCTGCAGATCAAAAAGACTACAAAGCTCGCATGTTAACATTACTGGGGGAGTTACAAGAAAATGACCATTTAAAAAATACCTTAAGCGATATTCGCCTTTGCCCACCGCTATCTTTTAGCGAGCAACAATGGACTATTATTCAAGCGCTAATCCAACTGCTCCCGGTGCTAGTGGCACAGCTTACTATTATTTTTCGCCGCTATGGTATTATTGATTTTACTGAACTAACCTTAGGCGCGTTACGTGCACTGGGTGACGAAGGTGAGCCAACCGATATCGCACTTTATTTAGATTACCAAATTCGTCATTTATTAGTGGATGAATTCCAAGATACCTCTGTGATGCAATTTAATTTACTACAGCAATTAGTGGCTGAATGGCAACCTAATGATGGTCGTTCGTTATTTCTCGTGGGTGATCCCATGCAATCTATTTACCGCTTTCGCAATGCCGAAGTCGGATTATTTTTACGTGCACAACAGCAAGGTATCGCTAATATCCCATTAAAACCACTGATATTAAGTTTGAATTTTCGTTCGCAAGACAATATTGTCTCTTGGATCAACCAAACCTTTTCTGTTGTCTTTCCTGCGCATACGGATATTAGCAGTGGTGCTGTTCCCTACAGCCAAGCCATTGCCACACACGATTCAACCTTTGAAAATAGTGTTTATTATTACAGTGCCTTAAAAGACAACCCTATTCTGTTAGCCGAAAAAGTTGTTGCCATTATTGAAGAATACCACAGCGGCAGCATCGCTATCTTGGTACGCTCGCGCTCGCAACTCTCAGATATTATCCCCGCATTGCATCTAGCGCGCATACGCTTTAATGCCATTGAAATTGAATCGTTAGCGCATCGCATGGAAATTTTGGATCTTATTTCACTGACACGCGCCATGTTGCACATTGGTGATCGCATTGCTTGGCTGGCCGTTTTGCGCAGTCCTTGCTGCGGGCTAACATTACATGATCTACACGCTCTCGCACAAGCAGCAGATCAACAGCCTCTATGGTCAGTCATTGCAACGGCTAGACCTATTCCACAATTAAGTGACGATGGACAGAAACGACTTAATCGCATTAGAGCCATTTTCACCGCCAGCTTTAATCAACAAGGGCGCAGCGCTTTAAGTGAATGGATTAAAGGCACCTGGTTATCACTTGCAGGGCCAGCATTTTTGACAGAAGCTTCACAGCTTAATAACACACAAGCTTTCTTTAATTTATTAGAGTCCATTGAGGGCGAATTTAGTCTTGAGCTACTGCAAAGCAAGCTAGATCAGCTTTATGCGGAGAGTGAAATATCGGCGGACACGCGCCTGCAAATTATGACTATTCATAAATCCAAAGGCTTGGAATTCGACCATGTTATACTGCCTGAATTACAAAAACAAAACCCTTCCGAGGCAAACCATTTACTAATGTGGCTAGAGCGCATCAACGCACAAGGAAACACGGATCTTATTCTTGCCCCCATTAAATCAGCACGCGAGCTTGATGATCCCATTCACACCTATTTAAAACAGGTTGAAGTTGGAAAATTACATCATGAAAGTAAGCGGCTTTTTTATGTTGCTGCTACACGCGCCAAACAAACATTACACCTTTTATCGCTGATTGATTTTGACGAAAAGAAAAATGCGTTTAAAAAGCCGAGTAAATCTAGCTTTATTGCTATGATCTGGGACCTTTATCAAGAACAGTTTACAAATAATATCATTAAAGACAACAGCGAAACTGATAGCCAAAATTTTATAAGCGTACAGTCTTTACAAAGCTTAACTCGTATAAAAAGTGAGTGGAAAAACCCTCTAGCTCTGTTAGAAAGCGCTATGGCTTATGAGCGTAGCGATAAAAATCAACCTGCACTGACCTTATCAACAGCAGCCAAACAAATCGGTACCGTTATTCATGAGTCATTACAACATCTTGCCACAAACACAAAAGAACTTTCTCTATTGATACCACATTGGCGAAGACGACTACAGCAATTAGGTTTACAAGATACTTTACTAGATAAAGCTTGTGAAAAAGTTAAAACCACTATTGAGAATACTTTAAGCGACAAGACTGGCCAATGGATTTTAAGCAAACACCGAGATGCCCATTGTGAATATGCCGTTACTGTGCTTTTAAATAATAAACCAGCGCGATGTATTATTGATCGTACCTTTATTGATGAACACGGCACTCGCTGGATTATTGATTACAAAACATCAACACCTCAGGATGAGGATTTGGCTAGTTTTATTAAAAAAGAGAAAGAAAGCTATCAGCAGCAGTTAGAGCGTTATGGGTGTGCCTTTTCCTCGACGGAAGATCATCCTATTAAACTGGCGCTTTATTTTCCGGCTTGTTTGCAGTTTGTTGCTTGGGATTTTGTTTATGCTGGGGATGTTAGTCTTGCTCACAATATTTGAAATAGATGGGTTTTGACGAACACGGGTTTTGACGGATACAAGCGGGCGCAGCATGCTGCGCCCCTACACTATAAAACACCGGCTGGTGTTAAAATCTGGATTCTATGTGTCCTTCATCCTCTGTTTCCGGAGAGGCTAAATCTCTCTTACGTTCTTTTAAATCATTATGCAAAATAACGATATTGCCAGAGATAAAGCCAGGCCACGTTAGTGAAAAAGCGATTCCCCAAATAACCATAAAAGCACCCGCTATAATCTGTATCCACATGGGCATCGGCGCCGCATGATGCGCCATTAATTGATGCATATTATCAGGACTGACGCCATACAGCATTGCCGGTGCGAAAAAAAACATCGCAACGATAAGAAAAAAGAAAAATAACCCAATATAAAAAATACTAGAAAGATACACCGAGGTCATCGCACGCCACCAGTTTTTAGCTACCAAGCGCCAAGAATGTCCAATAGCACTAAAGCCAGAATCATCAACAACAGCACAGGCTTCAACTAGCAACAGCGACACCACAACATAAATACCAACAAGGTTTAACACAATAGCAACAATAACGCTTAACCATGTCATACCAAGCTTTGACACTTCTAATGTAAAGTAATCAACCAAACCAATCACGACAAACATAATAATAAGTTTTAATAAATACACATGTATTTTCTTAAAACTCATGCCCCAGGCATTACCCAGACTGGCGTGTTCACTGGTAGCAATATTCCAGTTTGATTTGACCAACGCACCAACAACCACGTGCGCAAGCAATAAAAAAACAAGTGCGGCTATCCCCATGCCAACAACCTGCCCCACAGACAATGACGCATGCACTGCTGTGCCGCTATGCATTGCCGTGGCACTTGTTGGCAGCATGCCACCAAAGATATAAGCTGCTGCTATGGCATATAAAAAGAGCATCACCACGGCAGGAATTATAATGCCTAAATTGGGTCCCCAAGCACTCTTTAACAACACAAAACTATCCGCAATCACTCTGGAGAGTGGCTGGGAGCGCTCCTTTAACTTGTACATTTTTTTGCTCCTTATACGCGCAAATGATCCTGAATATTATTTTATTTTATCATCTCTAATTCAAATAAAATACAATTAAGCTACAAAGGTGTTAATAAAGGCTAATGCTGGTAAAATAAAACTCATGGCAATTTTTTACCAACTTGCCAATATTAATAAAGGGGAAAAGCCATGCCCGAAGATATCTCACACAAACTCGTCGTTGCCATTACTTCACAAGCACTTTTTGATTTAGACGAAAGCAATTCGGTTTTTGAAAACCAAGGGGTCGAAAAATATGCACAGTATCAGATTGAGCATGAGAACGACATTCTTCTCCCCGGTGTCGCTTTTAACCTGGTAAAAAAATTTCTTAAAATTAATGAGCAATCTGACCTTGTCGAAGTCATTCTTTTATCACGCAACAGTGCTGATACCGGTTTACGTATCTTTAACAGCATTCAGCATTATGGTTTAAATGTCACCCGAGCAGCTTTTACGAGCGGTAAAAGCCCTTACCAATATGTGCAAGCTTTTGGCTCTCATTTATTTTTATCCACTAATCCTAGTGACGTAAAACGTGCACTTGACGCAGGATGTGCCGCAGCAACCATTATTCCTTCCAAAAATACAACACCGGAAGAAGAACGAGATGACGAACTGCGTATTGCTTTTGATGGTGATGCTGTTTTATTTTCAAATGACTCAGAACGCATTTTTCAACACCATGGTATAGAAGCATTTACCAAAAATGAAAATGAACTGGCAGACCAGCCTTTAATGGGCGGCCCCTTTAAAGGGTTCCTATCGGCGCTGCAAAACTTACAGCACCATTTCTCAGCCGAGCAATGCCCCATCCGTACCGCACTGGTCACCGCTCGCCAAGCACCGACGCATAAACGCGTTATCCAAACCCTACGTACCTGGAATATTCGCATCGATGAAGCATTATTTCTAGGCGGGCTGGAGAAAGGGCATTTCCTCAATGCCTTTCACGCCGATATCTTCTTTGATGATCAGCATATTAATTGCAAATCAGCCAGTCAATATGTAGCGACAGCCCATGTGCCTAACGAAGTATAAAGTAAAACTTTTTATTGAGTAGGCATATTATTATACACGAAGGTCCGGTACGCTATTTGCCCTACTCCTACACTGAGGAGCTGCTGTGGAAGAGGTGCCTGGTGTTACATTTTGTGGGATAAACAACGTGGTGGCTCCTTTTGCAAAAATGGCACTAATCGGTTCAACACTATCATTCGCAGCCCCATTTCTATCAGAAGCTGCACAAGAAATAGAGCCTGCATGTTTTGCAATAATTCCACTGATTGTATTGGTGGCATCATTTGAATACGTTGGTTTTGCAAAAACTGTAGATGAACAAGCTGCAATTGATTGGATATCTTTATCGCATGCATCAGCGCCAACGCCAGAGTTAGCTGTTTGCGACAGATCAGCTGGCTTTTCATCATCCTGACGGCCAATTAATGCCGCGAGAACTTCCTGCTTTACGCTAACCTTCACTTTTCTTTCAGTGTTTGCATCATTGCTTATTACCTTATGGCTCAAAGCGCCTGTATCACCTTTGACTTGGCTGGCTTTTTTTCTAGAGACCGGCGCAACTCTCCGTTGGGTACTAGGATCATCATTTGTAGCAACAGCTTTAACCGCTTTAATTTCACCGCTTGCATCTCTTTGCATTTCATCTTCACCTGATCCAGTGGTAGCAGCAACGGGGTCTTCTATATAAGTAATTTTCGAGCGTTGCGGAAGATTGGAATTATTAGCAGGAAAGCTTGCTGCAACTGTTTCTTTAGCTTTTTTAACCTGTTTCTTAAAGTCAGATAGTTGATTCGGTATTTCTTTTGTTTTTTTACGCCAGCGCTTATTGAGAAAATATCCAATTAGGTATATTGCCGCAATTACAGCAATCGCGACAAAAAACATCGTTATAGCAGGGTTGGCAAATACAATTGGCATCGCGAGCACCATAGCTGCCACAAAGAGCACTGTCTTTGCCTTCACCCACAGTTTTTTTTCTAAACAAACAGCACGCAAAGTACAAAGCTCTTTTAATCGAGGTTGGTTGCTATTAGCTCCTCCATCGCTTAAAAGTTTCAAATTATTAAGCTCAGAAATATATGCCGAATCCTCTTTGCAAATTGCTTTGTACTCCTGGAAGTTTTTACGCATCATAAAAACAAAACAAACAGCCAATACTGAAATAACACCCGTTAAGCCAACAGCAAACGACAATGCTTTCAAACTAACAGATAATACAAAAGGCAATGATAAAGTTGCAGCAGAAGCACCAGCTGCTAACAATGAAACAATGACAGCCTTTGCAATGATAACTTTTTTTAAAAATTTCTGTTGCTGGATTTCCTTTTCATCAGAATTAGCAAGTTTATTTAAGCGCTCTATTTCATTGCAACAATCTTTATACTGAAAATAGAAAGACTTCAGCTGCATAGCTAAAGCGGTAGCAATTAGAATAACAACACCCGACAAACCTAAATAAACTGTCAGCAATGACACCTGATGAATATAGATCAGCGGTATCCCCATCAGTTTTGCGCCCCACAAGCCAAAGGTCACCATCCAGCTTGTCCACAAACGACTTTCCACCGCTTGCCACTCAGCGAGCATAGCTTCCTTTTGCAAGTTTAGATATTCAATCTTCTTATGATTATTCTCAGCATCAATAGCATTCTGCAGGCGCCTAAGCTCTCGTTTATACCTAGCGCGATCAAGAAAATACTTAACCGTCATATTGACTACATCAAAAGTATAAAGCGCCACAGTGACCAAAGCCGAAGGAAAGCCAAAATGCAAATGCGGATAAACACTAGGAAAAGTAATAACACCTACACCTAACCAAACACCATCATTCCAAAACTGAAACCAGTGTTCTTTCCAGTAAGCCGCTGCTCTAGCCTTACGGGATAATGAACCCTCCTCAGCAGAAACACCCCAACCAAAGGCATGTTTTAATTGCATCACTGTGTTGGTTATTAACCGCGGCGCATAAGTATCAAAAGCAAGGTGATGATAGACGTTATTAATGAGAGGTTGAAAGCTCTGGCAAAATTGCTCGTAATGGCTTGTGTCATGAAAATGTAGAAAACCTGTATCAAGTTGTTTTTCACGTAAAATATATAGTCGGTTAAAATTAAATGAAAGGAAAGCCTGGCGAAATGAAGCTGTTACAGAAAAGTACATTTTTAGATCATCTAAAAAAGCAGCGTAATCATGCTGCCAAAACGTAGCATCAATACCATATTTAACAGCTGCCGCACGTTGAAAAAAGATATGTCGGTTAATGTAATGTAATAATTTTGTTAGTAGAAAATAATCATCAGCAAGCTGACTTAATAGCTCCGGTTTAAAGTCCTTTGCTTTCATCTTGGTATTTATAATACGTAACAGTGACTTATGGTAAATTTCCAACTGCAGTTTGTTTTCAAGAAGAAAAGTTCGCGCTGCAATCTCTTTTTTACGTGTAGTTTTAGATTGGTCTTGATCGACCCCAGAAAAAGGGTTTAATAGCTGAGCCAATTGCTGCCCTGCTAGCGCACCCTTTAGCACAGGGTAAATATTTACTTCTTCGTAATCTTGTCTGTCTTCTGTATTTGTCGTTTCCCGCATATCAGATCCTTAATCAATATTTATATCCAACCATTCTCAGTATTTTTGACGCAGCAGTGCACCTCAAAGCGTTAAAGCAATAAAACGCTTTAGATTTCAATCCATGAAGATGTTATGAAAAGCCTAAGTGGCGAAACAAACGTTGCAGTGCAGCGTTAAAGTAGGAGAAGGTAGTTATAAAAAATTGACAGATAATACTAGGAAGCCAATTTCTTTGGTCAGTATATTGAGTGCTGTAATGGAATCGGTAAAAACAATTAACGTTTTTTTGAAAATAGTTGTTGTCGTCGTCTCAGCAGTCAATCGCATAGAGTTCTCCTGTCAGTGATTAAAAAAAGAATTCGCTGCAGCTTAATGAATAAAAGTACATCGACACGAAGAATGCATCGAAAACTTTATACCTCTTTCCATGAAGAACTGAGAAAAGCTAGTAACGTGAGGATATAAACCTGTCCGTTAAAACGAATTCTGCACTTAATACTACTAAAAAAACAAATCCGGATTTAACATGCTTAGCAATATTTAACGTGAATTACTATAGCAAAGAAATTTTATCCCATCAAGAAATTTGCTTGTGTTATCAAATATATTGAGTACTTTCATTAAATAAAAATTAAATTTTAGGTAAAAAACGAGGTCCTATTTTAGGATTATTGGGTGTCGGATAGTGGAGTTAAATTTAGATTAAAGTTTGACAGATTTACATAAGAGATTTAAAAGAATATCTTGCTACGCCGATCTTACGCAACGACGCCAAGAGACGCGGGGGTCGCGGCGATTATATTACTTATCGCCGCG
>JAUIAD010000043.1 GCA_030425685.1 Gammaproteobacteria bacterium
CTTTGTCATTCGGCGTTAGCGCATTAGTGACTTCCACCATTATCGCATCCAGAGCCAGATGATTAGGGTCATCTTTATAATACGCAGGAAATACACTGCGCAGTAAGCGCCCGCTTGGGTCACGCCACGAATGCGTTTGCTCTATCTGTTTAAGATCATAGTTATCCAACAACGCCGGTAGCGCTTCATATGTCTCCTTTGTTAAATCAACACTATTCGAACGAATCTGTACCGTTTCCTTACCCATCAAATCGCGATAACGTACCACCGGTTTGCCGCCCTCTCGGTTGTCCGCCCAACGAAAACCCGTATTATCATAGCGTTGATACAACGGCATAGATAAATTTGATGAGTCTTTATCCCCTTTCGCCACGGTTTCACCAAACGCATTATATTGAAATCGCACCACCTCCTGCTGATCACTATCACGCAATAAACTGGATTCAAGAGGCCGATTACAATCATCAAAGTGATGCCTCTTTTCATCGATATGTGCCACGGTTTTAATTTCTGCTTGCTGTGAACGCTCAAGATTCGACAACAATGAAAATTGACGAATAACACTCTTTGAAGGATGAAACGTTTTATAAACAAGATGCCCATCGGGCTTTTGCGTTATCGGCATTAAACCGCGACCATCAAAGAGATTACAACTTACTTGGTCTTGTGCTGGGTAGATTTTTTTAGGTACTGGCAACGGCATTAACCCATCTTCACGCTTTGGCCAGATAATGTCATCAGCACCATAATAATATCGCGTCGATACCGCTCGCTGCCCATGCGCATTCAATAGATAGACTGTAAACGGCATGATCGAAACGCTGTCGCCACTTTCATCAAACGCATCTCTTCTCCCGCCAATAACCCCAATCACTTGGCCTCTAGCATCATAAATGGTATATTCGCGCTGATTATTCGGTAAAATTTTCATATAACAATCGCCACGCTTGTTATAATGAAACCATGTTACAACATCTACTCGCTTCATTTCTTGTGTAGGCGGGTGTTCACTGGTAATAGTAGATCGCATCACGGAACGCTGTATTTTTTGCCTTAACTCGCCTCTAACAGAGTGCTCAAATTCCACCACAACATCTTCAGTTTTTTCAACACACAACTGATCCAGCTCATCCAATGAAATCCGCTCATTGAGCGATAATTTTATTGGCGTTGAATATTCACGCTGCGAAACTTTCTCACCGTAACCATTAAAAAGCGTTCTTTTCACTTTAAATACACTGCCGGTATGCGCAGGATCAAGCGGGTCTAACGCACTAATAACGCTCTGCGCACTGGCCACGACATTGCCATCGCTATCAAACCATTGAAAGAGCACATAATCCATATTGGGATGATCGGGAAATCGCTTTTTACGGACAATAATCGGTTGGCGAAAAGCATCATAGGTGTATTGCGTTTCAGGTTGTGCCCGACTGTGTTTCGGTTGCTTCATGGTAGGCAGTACACACAACACCGCACTGCGCAAAACGACTTCTTTATCGCCCAGTTTATCGCGCTTAAACGTGACCGTACGCTGATTAACGGGATCTTTTGTCAAGTTAACCAACACATCCGATACCGTTAAACCCGCTTGACGATAGGCTGTCAAGTCCAGCGTTAATTTATTAGCGTGATCAATTTGCTGTTGGAGCTCACCAAAGGCATTTCTAACATATTCGCGTACAGCACCATCGGATTTTATTCGATAAATTTGACGCCCCGCAGAGTCGTAAACAAAATACAGCCATTGGCCATCTTTATCTTGCTTACAAACCTCTTCACCTTTCGCATTGACAACAGTTTTCTTATGCACATCGCTAAACTTTACCGGCAATGTTTCAATCGACGTCGTTTTACTGTCATCATCTAACATCACTTGTGGTAACGTGGTCTGGGTTGGCGTGTTTATCGCAGAATAATCCACACTGATTTGCCGGGTTTCAAAATTATCTTCTTTGGATTCAAATTTTTCAGGCGGCGCCACATCGCGCCAAAGTTTTTTTGCGTTATTATTCTCATCATAATCGTTACGATGATAAACGTGCCGAGTTTGTGAAACATAAGCCAGACGCCCTTGCGGGTCTTTCGAAACAGTCGTCACAGACACTTTAGGTGAAACATGAAATCTTAATCGTTTAGCGCGGTCATATTTAAAAGAGGACGTGCGAGAAACACGATCGGTGTGCGTTGTTAACAAACCGGTCGCCGTATGCGTATAAAGATCACGCGCATAAGTCGGATCTTGTGTCAGAATTTCTCTGCCAGCCTTATCCAGTATCTTTTGGTAGAGCCTCGGTAAACCTTCACCTGCATACCTATTATAGAGTAGCGCTTTTAAGTCGATATAATCCGTTGGCAAGTCTGCTTGTGTATCGTATCGATATTCTCTTATCTGCTCACCGCGAAGATTATATCGATAATAGGTAATTGATGCGTTCGGATGAACCACAAAATCGGGTTTGTTAAACACGTTATAATAGGTGTAGGTCACACTATCATCGGCATCTTGCTCAATTTTGATTTCATCAACAGGTCGCTGCGCCACTGCCGCTGGATTTTCCACCGGTCTAGCGTAATGAATCTTCTGAATAATCCGACCCATTTTATCATGACGCTCTTCATACACCCCGTGGTTGGGATTAATCTGATAACGCATTCTTCCAGCATCATCATAAATAAAATAGGTGGTACGATCACTCTCTAAATCGGGCTCTATTTGTTGTTCTAAGGCGGCTAAAGTCAATGTTGAAATGTCGTTAACTTGAATGGGCTTGCCATAACCGCTCACTGATACCTTTCGTGAGGAAACATCATAGGCATAACCCACAACAAAACCCAACATCGTATGAGTTTCCGTTTGGTAGCAAAGTGTCAAGGTATAGCGTCGCCGCCCATTGGCGTCATAAAAATCACGTGACACCGCATCAAATTGATCATTCTTCAAAGGATGAATTAAGCGCTCAACCTCGGCTGTTTTAAGATCCGGGTTAAGTCGACTGGAATCAATCGCACTCGCATATCGACGCTTTATGGTACGACGCTTACAAAAATCATATTCCCACTCCGTGATTGAACCCGCAGCATTGACTTTAAAACGCTTACGATTGGCGTAATCATAAAATAGAAAGTATTTCCCTTGCTTTGGATCAATATGGCACACCACACGACCAAGCTTATCCAGCACATTGCGCGTTGTCAGCGCTAATCCATTGGGATTTTTAGGGGTTTTAGGGTCAACGATTTTACCCAAGTCACGATTAAGTGAGTCCTGCATAAAAGTAACGGCATATTGATCCTCCTCAAAATGATCACCGTAACTGACAACCGTGCGTTTACCCTGTGCATTATAGCTTTGAGATTTTGTAATACCTAGAGTAGTCAATCCCGGGACAATTTTTATCAGTTCTTTGATTTGAAATCGCTCTTCGTCACTCAACAGCTCAGGTTTATCCGTAGGAAATTGATCCAGCGCACTACCAATATCAATATCCATATCATCTATTCTTTCTCTAGAAGGACCAATACCAGCAGCTGGATACACTATGGCATAATACACTCCATCTTTTATTAATTTAACAGTAGGATACTGAGTGACCGGCGCTTCCTCACCCACGATTAAAGTAAAATCCGATGTGATTAAGCTGCTCCCTTCCAACGGGTCAAAAATGGAAAACTCTAATAAACTATTTCGATTAAATTTTTGCGCGGTCCCATAACCCATTGGATCAACAATATTGATTTGTCGGCCTAAGGCATCTAAAACAAAAGTAGTTTCACGCCTTATATGGTCACCCTCCAAAATTGTTAAGTAGATATGGCCAGCACCATTACGATGATGTATCGTTTGTGTCCCCTGGGGATCTTGGTGCATCACACTTCGCCCATTAAAATCATTATCGTCTACCGTTTCAGACGCTAATTCATCAAAGGATTGGTAAACTTTACCATCGGGATGGTGGCTAAAGTGCTTACTCTTTCCTAACGCATTGGTGCGCTTAACAACTTCAGAGAACACGTTACTCTCTAAGCGTTCCTGGGTTTTTTCTTCAGGATAATAAATGGTATGAGAACGATCGGTTTGATTGCGTTCATGGCGAGTCTGCTGTTCCAAGGCATCTTTGCTCCAAGCAATCCGACCTTGAAAATCATAGCCTAGGGTTTTCACCACAACACCATCCGGATCGGTGGTTTGGTATAACAGCCCTAACTTGGTGTAATCAAATTGAAATCGTTGCTCCGCTTCATCGACTTTTGCCGTGCACTTGCCTAACGGATGATAGTATTCTTTTTGCCACGCTAGCACCAAACCATCGTTACCCATCCTTTTTGATTGCGTCTTCAGTCCGCGCTTGTTGTATTGTGCGCCGACCGTGTATTGCACGGTTCCGTCATGCAAGCGATGCTGCTCTGATTCCACTTCTCGAAACGGCGTCAAAGTTCTCTTGGTGACAAAACCTTCGGGATCTGTTTGAACAATCACGTTGCCATTGTGATCGTATTGATAAGTGCGAATAACATCATGGCTGTCATCGCGACGATCGTTAACAAAATCAATCAGCTTTTGATAAACATAGCCTCCTGTTAAGTATTCTGCAATGTCACCTTCAGACAGTTTATTGACATGTTTCCGCTTAGTGATCATCTCGCCAAAGCTATTATACTCATACTCAATAATACTTCCGCTGGCATTAAATTCATATTGTAAGCGCTGCCCAATGTCGTAATAAAAACCTGTCCCCACGCCAACATAATCCACAACAGACTGAACTTCATCGTTAGCGCCGCGTTGAAATTCCTTGGCGTGCGATGACCACACCTTATCGATCTGAAAACGTTTTTCATCCGGAGTTAAGTCGGGATCTGCCTCAATCTTTGCGATTTCTTGTGCGGCATATTGGGTTAATTGCTTTTCTGCTTTATGATGCTTGTTGTAACGATATAATTCATGGCGCGAATAATCTGCCTTACCACTGGTGACCGGCGCATAACGCTCTCGACAATCATAGACCGAGCGCCTTACTAACTGATTCATGCTATCATACTGTTGTTCAATCTGTCGCTGATCACTTTGCGTTGTCACGATAACCTTAAAATTTTCATTTTGTTGATGCGTCACTACAAGGTCTTGATCACTTTCCACCATGTCTTTCGGTGGCTCTGTTTTATCTGCCCACTGCGCTGGATTAACCTGGGTGGCATAACGACGTTGTTGTTGAATCTGTCCATTGGGAAAATAGTGATAGCTCGTCGCATAGTTCTCGGCATTCACCGTAAAGCACGTACGCCCTTGCGCATCGTAATAATAATACGTTGACGCATCTTTCTCACTCGGACTGGGAATCACCGCGTTGCCATCATACAAAGGCCTCGGTGCAAAGGTGTAAGGTGTAAAATAACGTGTCTCCCTGGTTTTGTTGCCGCCGGCATCATAACGGTATTGAACGACGTAGCCATCAGGGTCAACGCTCGCCACCACATTGCCATCGATATCATAATAGGTAGAGTGGACGCGATCTTTACGGTCATCCAGCAAGGCATCGACATCAATCACGCCTTTTTGTTCGAACTGCACTAAGTCATCTTGACTAATGGGCTGTGCGATCTCAGTAATGGCCGCTAGACGATCTTGAAAATCATAATCATGTTTTTTAATAAAGCCGAGAGCATCGATGGCATACTGCAGCTTGCCTGTTGGCGTAAAAATTTGGTAAGTCACACGATCGTTTTTAGCATCCGCCAACTGCTTGACATATTGGTTTAATTGCAGCAAGGTCGGAGTGTTACCGACCACACTCATATCAACAGCATGATTGTAGCGAACAAGCTTCGTATAGCGAAATTGCTTGGAATACACAGTCTCTTTTAAATGACACAAGGGATCGATCTCAAAGCGCAAACGGTTATCACAATCATCGATATAAAAACGAACCTGTCCCCTAACATCTTGCGTTCGATAGCGCCGACCGGCTCTATTGCGCTCGATGGTCCAAATTTGCTTTTCGTCATAGACTTTGATCGGCATGCCAAACTCATCACAATACTCGATATATTCCCACTGATTAGGATGAATTATCGTTCGTACATAATACACCCCTTTTTCTTCTTGCTCGTTTTTATATTCATACTTTGTTGTATGATGCTGACCATCAACGGTCTGCTTCAGACGTCCCAACATATCGTGCTGAGAATCGCGTGTAGCAAAAGCAGACTCATCTTTCGCCTCTTGGTATTTGATGTCTTCGTGTTTCACATGACCAAGCACATCAAATTGTCGACGCGTTAAGGACATCTGCTCATCTTCAACCCCTTTACCGGATGAATCAACCGTTGCAAAATGACACGTGGCTTGACGATTACCCCTATCATCATATTCAAAAGTGGCTAAATTGACGTGCTGCACCGATGCCTTCGACACCCAGTCTTGCATTTCTCGCATGCTAATGGTCGAACCGTAGGAGTGAGATACTAAGGAAAAACGATCACGGCAAAATTTTCGCTGCAGGATCTTTTGCCCCCTATCATCGTATTGAAATTCATTGACATCACCTAGCGGTGAAATGACATAACGCAGCGTCATATAAAAATCAAACTCAGACGCTGTTCTTGGATCAATGATTTTCTCATCATAGACATAAAAGATGGCTGTCTCACCCTTACCGAGATGACTTTGCTCCACGCGCGTATTCAATCGCGGTCTTACCGTACGCGTTCGACTATAATAATAACGTGTTTTAACTTGCTGTCGATTAACATGCTCTGATATCAGGTTTTTAACCGCATCAAAACGAAACGACTCAACGCTATCATCGGGAAATGTTTTTTGTGTCAGCTGACCATAATCGTTATATTCATATTGGTAATCGTCATGAGGAGATGAACTTAACCTAACGCCAGGTAGCGTAAAGTGTTTAATCTCACGCACAAATTGACGCTCATCAAAACGCACTGACACTTGATAGCCACTGGACTGCAGCAACCAAACCGTATCACGTTCGTAATTAATATTAAACGTATGCACCTCATGACCGAGATAAATACGATTAATGCGGCCGCTAATGCGTGTAAAAGCGATGCGTGAGCCATCATCCTGGTCAACGCTTACTAGCGTTTGCGCCTGATCCATATAGGCATAAGTTGAGGTGTAGGTTTGACCTTCTTTGGTTCCGTCCAAATAACTGGTCGACGTCATTAAACGATTCGTCTTATCAAACACGTACTTGTGAACTAAAGTTTCACTACCCGCTTTATTAACCACGTATAAATATTCATCGCGACCTTTGTCCGAGCGAGTACTGCGGCGAAACTCATAACGTGTGCCAGAAGGCCCAACAACAGCCGTTAGTACCTGGCCGCTATATTCATAACGACTGATATTCATATGACTATCGCGCGTCTCAGACAATAGGCCATCAGCACGAAACACTTCTGTCGCTGCGGTATCGGGAAAATAACGGTACCATTGGTTAGTGCGTTCATCAAAACCAATATACGCTAAGCCCTGCTCGCCTTGTTGCGCATGATAATAACGCGGATCATCAGGGTCACGTAAAAATAGCGTCTCATGTCCATCCTCCTCAACCACCGTTAGTTGATCACCTTGCCCCTTTGGCCAAGCGCCACCGGCAGGATTTAAGCCTTTCAGTTGTTTTGTAGGCAATAACCAATGAGTGGGACTCGACGGATCGCCCAAGCCGTTATAAATGTAATACAAAGATAACAACCCATTACGTTCCTGAAAGGCATATTGGTGATCCCGGCAAATTAAATTATTGTTAGTGACATTAACAAAAAAATCAATCTCCGCTTGCCCCTGCCCCTTTGCCGGTAATATATCACCGATTTGCGCATAGGATGAATGCTGTATACCAAAGCCTTTACCCGTGATAAAGTGAACCGTTTCTTTTTGCGTTGTCTGTCTCATAATCGTGACATCCCTGTAATTTGCGTGGTTGAAGCCGTATTAATAACTGCTTCCGTATAAAAATGGTTAGCGGATTTAAAAAATCGCTCGGGTAGGTATTGTTTGGCGATGGGCATGACACGTCGTGTCAATGCACTTAGAAAATAAGCCCCTGCCATTAAACCAACAGATAAATCAGATTGTTCATTGAGCAGTAAAAAAATCATTCCCGCCAAGGTGAGGCTCGCTAACGCGGCAATCGCTTTGGATGGAAGCTGAACTGCATTTAAATCAAGACACAAACCCGACCACAACAATACGCTTAAACTCGCCATTGCCAGCATCCGATGATCGTTCATCCAGTCACTGGAAATAATAGAAGACGTCATTAATTGTCGCCTAGACGAATGATCTATATTTATATCAGATAGCTGACAGCCAGATGTTGGCAGTTGCTCTGTTATCATGGAGATATCAATAGCCGATCGAATGCGGCATAAAGCCCGCAAACTCGTTTCGGATATGCCTAAACTTGAAAACACTAACACTTGCAATGGTGTTGTTGCCTGTACGCGCTGCAAAGCTCGTGCAAAATCTTGATCTAACTCTACCTCTGTTAACGCTCCTGGATTTTGCAGGTGATCAACTAACGATAACGAAAGGGAAACCGCCTGCTCATCCCATAAGGGAATACCTTCAACGTTAAGCCATTGCAGAGATGACGTTGTTAACGCCGATAGGAAGCTATTAAAATCATAAAATGCATTAGCAGCGTCACGAATATCTAACGTGGTAATAGGCGCGGCACGTAATAGTTTTGCCAAAGGCAGACCGATTGCAGCTCCTAACCGATTCCCTGATAAAGATAAATGAGTCAGCTGACTTTTCGCTAACACCTCTAAAAGTGCTACGGCATATGACTCTGTGAGACCTATACGGTTAATGTTTAAAAGATTCAAGCAGTTTTCATAGCGCTTAAGGGCATCCATCAAAACATCAAAGTGCTCACTTAACGGATTATCAGCTAAACTTAAAGCGCTCAATGAGCTGTTGACAGCAGCAGCAAACAACTGTGCAGCACCTTGGCCGCTAATTACATTATTTTCCAAAATCAATGCCGATAAATGGCTGTCGCGCAATACGTTGGCTATTTTTTCTATGTGTCGATCTGAAAGCTCGCTCGATGATAAATCCAAACGCGTTATCGCAGAACTCGGCAACACGTTAACCAAAGCATCCAAGCCAAACACTGCAAATGGGTTACCCGATAAGTCCAATTCACTGATAGATGACAGGGACAAATAAGATGATAGCTGTTCAATCAAAGCATCACTCAGTTGGCAGGCGCGACAATAGAACGCGTGAAGTGACGATGAAGCCAACAACTCGCCTAACGCGGTGATATTCACAAACGACAAATCCACGGCAGAGATATCCAGCACTTTAAGATAGACGTTTGTTAATAGATTGTGTAAACCCGATAAATCACTTAGCTGAATATCATTGTCAGAAAAATTAGCGACTCGCAAGGGAGAGACAGATAAGCGTCGCGCCAATTGATTAAAGCCATAAGCAGTAATGGCATTGCCTGAAATATCAAACGTACTGACGTTTAAAAGGTTGAGATGCGCAAACGCCTCAAGATCATTATCATCAAGCATCGCCTGTGAAAACGACATCGTTCGCCAATGAGTGCCATTCAACCCTTGTAACAGATAAGAAAACATGCCGCGGTTAAATGACTGATACCGGACATCCAGATTCACCACCTGAGATTGCCCTAAATAATTTGAAAGCGCTTCAATCGCATAAGCCAAAAGGCCCGTGCGACCGGTCAACTCATTCGCCAACTGAATGCTGGTAAATTGAGATAACGCAGGAATGGCTAGCAAATTAAAAAGCCGAGACAAATCCGCTTCAGACCATCGCTGCCAATCCTGTTGTGATAAATCCAGCAGCTTAACACTAAAGCGGGATGTCAATTTATTCATCGTATTGATCAACACGTCAATATCGCGCTGCGATGACAGCAATGCCGTTAAACAGTCATCCCCTGTCAATGCACGTTGATAATCCACAAAGTCTAACTGACAAGCCACACAAGCGTAACGTCCAATTTCTTTGACATAAGCCCAGATAAGATTTTTAGCATTACAATCATTTTTATCGGAATGAAATTGTGCGTGCTGGTAGAATTTTCGTATGGGGTACAACAGCAAATGCCATTTAGCCAGCAGCTGCAAAGGTAATACCACTAAATAAAAAAGTGGGTACAAAAAGCGTCCTTGGCGAAGAGGCAGTTTCCCACGAACCCATTGCTGATAGTTAGCCAGCAGCATTGGGATGATATCTGCGGGATGCTGGTACAAGTGGTGATAATTGTATTGACTAATATCCGTCAGCGTTTTGGTAGCTGGTAAGAGTAAGTTTTGATCATCCGTTAAATCGTAAACTTTGGATAGAGTAAGCAGCATACGGCATTTGCTAATCGGATTGGCATCGCCATATATTTGAATAATTTTTGTGATGAGCAATGTTCTTTGACCGGCACCAAGTTGTGGATTCCAAAGAAGATGCCACTCCAATGAATTTAGCGCTTGAATAGCTGAGATATTTTCATCTCGGCGATGCCAGCTGTGTAAAGCAAGATTAATAGATCCCGATAACAAGAAAGCGGTATAAAGCAATGCCATGCCTGTCCAACAGGAAGATTTCCAAACGCTGTTAGCACCCAAATTAGCAGCAAGCGATCCATACTGGTAATTCTCATTATCACTAAACCCAAAGAAAATTTTAGCCAGCGTATTCTCATAGCGCACGTCAGAATGGGATGAATAGTTAACGAAATCATTGAGCAGCAACACACTTAAAACAACTGGCCACAACCTATCACTACTGATATTAACACCATCCCAAAATGAATGCGTACGACCCATGCGTTGCAAATTGGGTGACAACATACCATTGAGGACTAAATGTAGCTTTCGCCACGGAAACACGTAGTTAGAGAGGATTCTTGGAAGCGTTAATTGAAAAAAATCAACGGCCTTTACAATTGAGATACGATAAGACCGATCATTTTTATCTTCTGACACGTCTGATTCGGCTACACCAATACCATACTGAAAGTGACCGCTATCTAATAACGGCTTACGTGAACTCTGCTGCTGTTGTTGATGCCTCATGCTCTTCCTCCTAAACATGAGTTTATTGAAAATTGTGAATTTTCAGCAGAACTTAGAAAATCAAAAATGAACGACAAAGCTAAAACGAAAATTATTTTTTTACAGGTATAGTATTTCTCTTTAATACGCATAAATAACCTCTTTTGGTTATGCCTGCAAAATTTTTGCGAGCAACTTACACTAACGGCCAATTAACATGTCAGTGCATTAAGTTTTTATTTGCGTATTCGTATATGCCTTGCAATTTAGCACGGCAATTTAATTTATTCATTAAATTTTGGTTTTTTTTTTGAATTTTACAAATATTTTTTAAATAGAAATTAACAAAAAATTAAATAGGATTTATTGAAGTCAAAATATAACAAGTTTAACTTCCACAAAACCCCATTAAGAAGATTCATAACATCCATGATTAACGGTATGCTCATATAACAGCGAGGTCACAAATGCCTCCAAGGCACCCCATATCACGTGGTATTGCAGCCAAAAAACAGTAGTAAGTCGCAATTCTACGATTTTGAGCGGCACAAAAACCCAGAATAATTTACCCACACATGTGATTTTTAAACTATATATCAATAGATTACAAAGATTAATTTCCAGGTTGCTTCCCCGGTGATCAGATGTACAATATATCCCATAGTGCGTATTCGTATAAAGCACTGATACCCAGGATAATAGCCTTAATAGGCTATATTAAGTAAGTGAAGCAAGTAAAGGGAAGGTAAAAGGAAGGTTAAGAATTAGTATGATAGCCGAGGTAAATGTAAGAAATGATCGACGTAATTGTAATAGACGACGACCCCGTATCAAGATTTGGTATAATCCAAGGCCAACTCTCTCATTATGAGCACATCAATGTTATTGACTCTGGCGAAGATGGGTCTGATGCATTGCCGCTTTACAAAAAACATATTAATGACAACCCTGTCGTTCTCTTAGACCTAGACATGAAGCGCAATGGAATATTTTCAGCGGAGGATATAATCCGATTTCATCCTGATGCTAAGATTATTGCTTACTCATCAGCTATTAACGCCATTACGGTAGCAATATTGAAAGAGATTGGCATTCTTGGTTTTGTAAAAAAGGGCCCTTCCAGCAACGACATCATTCCCGCCATTGAATCCGTAAACAACAATATCTATTTTTATTGCAGCGTATCTATGCGTATTACCCCCATGCTAAACACCCATTATTCATGGTGGACACCAATCATAAATTGATCATTTGTTAACTTTTACTGTGATGTTGGACACTTTCAGCTTGTTTTCAGCAAATGGTGTCCACCATGACAATAATCGGTGTCCATAACACTTTAACAAACTGATAAATAGTCGTATTTTCTCTTGCTGATCAACTACAATCCGCAGTGATCTTTTTTAACCTAAGGAGACACTGCTAATGAGTCAGGAGCGATTGAGCATGAAAAAATTACGAGAAGCGTTACGTCTTCATTTTGAGTGTAAACTCACCAACCGCAAGATAGCTAAAGCATTGTCCTTGCCACCAACAACCGTTGGTCACTACCTATTGGCTGCAGAGTTAGCCAACCTTCAATGGCATAACATCACCACCCTCAGTGATGCTGAACTAATTGAGCGAATAGAACCCCACTGCCAACAGTTGGCAACCTCCACCAAAAAACGTAAGCCCATTGATTTTG
>JAUIAD010000002.1 GCA_030425685.1 Gammaproteobacteria bacterium
CTTTGTCATTCGGCGTTAGCGCATTAGTGACTTCCACCATTATCGCATCCAGAGCCAGATGATTAGGGTCATCTTTATAATACGCAGGAAATACACTGCGCAGTAAGCGCCCGCTTGGGTCACGCCAAGAATGCGTTTGCTCTATCTGTTTAAGATCATAGTTATCCAACAACGCCGGTAGCGCTTCATATGTCTCCTTTGTTAAATCAACACTATTCGAACGAATCCGTACCGTTTCCTTGCCCATCAGATCGCGATAACGTACCACCGGTTTGCCGCCCTCTCGGTTGTCCGCCCAACGAAAACCCGTATTATCATAGCGTTGATACAACGGCATAGATAAATTTGATGAGTCTTTATCACCTTTCGCCACGGTTTCACCAAACGCATTATATTGAAATCGTACCACCTCCTGCTGATCACTATCACGCAAAAAACTGGATTCAAGAGGCCGATTACAATCATCAAAGTGATGCCTCTTTTCATCGATATGAGCCACGGTTTTAATTTCTGCTTGCTGTGAACGCTCAAGATTCGACAACAATGAAAATTGACGAATAACACTCTTTGGTGGTGCCTCCAAACTGTTGATATGATAATATCTCTTCCTTTTCAGCTTGATAAGGAATAAGTCATGCCAAAAATAAATGTGCTCTGCCCAGAATGCGACGAATCAACTGTAGTAAAATTTGGTTTAACACCAGAAGGTAAGCAACGTTACCTATGCAAAAATACATGCTGCAGAAAACGTACATTTATTAATGATTACAAGCACAAAGGCAGGCTGCCTGAAATAAAGAGAAAAATAATTCAAATGGCCATAAACGGCAGTGGTGTTAGAGATACGGTCAGGGTGCTTGGTGTTGGTATCAATACGGTTATTCGAGAATTAAAAAAAAATGGGTGAAAAGTTGGAAAGCGTCAACAACACTTTCCTTGATAAAAAATGCAAAAATAATGAGTCAGTTACTGTCAACATAGTAAAAGTTGAAGAAGCAGAACTCGATGAGATGTGGAGCTTTGTTAAAAAGAAAAGCCGGCAGAGATGGCTATGGCACGCTATTGATCATCAGACACATACGGTGTTAGCCTATCATTTTGGGCCGAGAAAAGATTCTGCCTTTAAGGCACTTCAGAAAAAATTAAGTTGCTTTGACATTGAGTTTTACTACTCCGATGACTGGGGCTCATATGAAAGGCACTTACCAAAATCCAAACATTTCGTTGGAAAGCGTAATACTCAGGCTATCGAAAGAAAACATTTAACGCTGCGCACACGAATAAAACGACTTGCAAGAAAAACCATCTGTTTTTCTAAACTTGATAAATTGCATGACATAGTTATTGGGTTATTTATTAATAGGTTTGAATTTGGCAGAAAGATTTAACCTGTCAACAGATTGGAGGCACTACCAAAAAATCATAAATAACAAAAAAATATATTATCGAAAAACACTAGATATATATTCAGGACAGAATGAAATACAGCAAGCAATAAATATTAAAATTATTGGCTTTAAAAACGACACAGCCTCTGAAAGCGCATACATCGAAGCATTAGTGCCAATGGCAATCTACCAACTCCGTACTCACCAAAATGATCCAACACTTTGTCAAGTGATGGCAAAGCCGTTATCGAGCCAAAACCACCACTTAGAGGCTCAACAAATTGCATTTATGCAGGTGGGTAACAAGTACTGTTCCCGCTACTATGACAAGCGCTCATCCTGGGGAGACCTTATCTCGAATACTCCTTACCAAAGAAACTCTCACTATATGAGCTTACACTACTCAACCTATTTTAATCGATACGTTAAGCCCAGAATAGCAAACGCTCTTCAATACTTCAAAAACCATAAAGAAGAGATGTGTGGATATGAAGACTTTAACAGCGGCACCCGCAATCCAATAAAAGATGCAAGGCGACAAGCATACTTATTAAAACGTAAGGAATATTGTGTTGGACAATACAAACAAGACCCCTATTATCATACCGGTAGAATGTGCCTGATTGTCAAGACGTTTATGGACACCCCTTATAAAGCTGATTTCGTAGAACAGTGTAAAGAGACACCGGGCGTGCTTTTCAAATACTAAAAAAGGGTAATAAAGTGAACTTAATACACAACGACCTTAAAGATATACGTTTTATTCTATTGTCAATCATTACTGCAATCATGATCACAGGCTGCACCCTATTTATCATCAATAGCGACATTATACTTTTAATTAAATTCGGACTAAGTTCTATGTGTGTTGCGTTTATCAATTTAGTGTTATGCGCGATTTTGGAGTGATTCATAGGAAGCAGCTAAACGAGATACATAAGTAAACGATATGAGTAAGTGTATGAGCGACGAAAGCAGCAACGAGACTTCCAATTTAGTCAAACAGTTAGCGAATTCACAATCAGAAATGCATGCTCAAATAACTCGCGTCTTAAAGATCTATACAGATCAAAGAAAACGTGAAAGCAAATGGTCATGGATTAAAGTGTTTTTAGTACCCTCTGCGACTATACTTGGGGTGTTACTTACCCTTCACCAAAGTTCTAATAGAGACTACAGACACGAGTTGCACCTAATTAAAGAGCAAAGAGTAAACCTTCTTTATCGAAAAGAAGAGCAAATAAGCAAAAATATTGATAGACTACATAGTCAGCACGCTGTTCTTATGGATGCAATGAGTAAAGTACGGGGATCGTGGAGTTTTTATGTTAAAAACTACAACAACATTAATAAAAATATCAACTTTAAGTTAAATAGCTTATATAATTTATATACCAATGGCTACAAATTAACAGGAGTATCTTATACATCGACCGGGTATCTTAAAAACTTAACTAATAAGAAAGTCATGAATTTTGAATCATTAGCCGATGTTGATTATGAAACGGCTAAAGAACGAAAAGCACCCCATATAAAGCTAAAAGCATTGCGGCAACTACAAACTAGCATTAGCCATGACATACTTAATCAAATCAGAAGTCTTCAGCATGAAAAGGATAAAACACAAAACCAAGGTAAATCATTACAAAATGAAATTAATAGTTCCAAAGTATAAAAAAGGACATAGCCTGCAACTATCTCTTAAGTATAAAGCTTTCCAATGAATAATAAAATGCCACTGCTATTGGGATCCAATATAAACCAAAATCACCAAGAATACTCATAATTCACGTTCCTTTTGAAATATTTATTTACCATACCCAGAACACATTGCTGGTCTAGCTAAGTTCTCAGTATGCTCAGCAGACTCTTCCACTAATTTATCAACATCGTCCTTACTTGAAAAGAAGGAAGACTTTCTATTCTTAACCTTTATATACTTAAGTTCAGCGATTTCTTGTTTTTTAGAAAACATCTTCATCATAGACATAGTATTACTCCTTGCAATATAACTTAGACAAAAGGTCTTACATACCTTTTATTACCTGCTTGCTGTAAGCAGATACTTTATCCCACTTAGTGCGAACAACGTAAATCGGTTTACCAAACTCTTGTTGGTGTAAGGTTTGAGTCCGCTCAAAATAGTTTTTTAAATCCTTCATATCCGTTTTATCATCAATACCCAAGTAAGGATAATGCTCAAGGTATTGACCAAAAATAGCATCGCAATCTTTTTTGTATTGAATGGTATCTAAAATATGCTGATGCCAAAAATCATCGATATCATGCGAGGGTGGTAACTGAAAAGAGGTATTGCAATACTTTCGTATAAGAAATAAATAGTTACGATAAAGTTTACTAATAACTGCAGCCTGCCGTGGCTTCCAGCAGAAGACATCTACAAGTTTATTACATATATTAGTAAGATCTAACTTATTGTAAATATAATGTCTTGACTCTAATAAGTCAGGGTCGGTTGAAATTAAATCTACTGAAGCAACATCCATTTCAAATAATCCTATCGTAATACATCCACAAAGTGCAGTATAACTATACTAACTTTTCTTCCATGCAAACAAATATACAACTCTAGTTTCAATGGATCAATACTAATAAAAATTTAATAGTTATTTAAGATACTGCATTATAATCTAGCTTAGCTACCCTAGTGGTGATTAGCGGCACCAAAATGAAAAATCTTTTCTAAGTATTTACATTCATACAATCTATTTACATGATCTGATAATTTTAGATTTTGCTCAACTTCATTTATTTTCCTCTTGTGTTTTTGTGAAAGTACGACGTAGGCAATAACTACCAATGCTGCAATACCCACTCCGACACCTAAGGCAACAGGATTTGTAGCGATTAAACTACCCGCAATCAGACTGACAAAACATCGATATAGGCCAAGCGAACTTCCAACAATACCAATACCACATCTAATAGCTCCCCCCATTGAATATTTAGAGGATGGCTTCGATACCTTTACCGGAGCCACCAAAGCCCCAGGTTTCTTAAGGCCTGATTTAACGAAAATATACTCTTTACCGCACAATACAGCAGCCTGAATTTTTAAACCCTGCTCTTTTTTACTTGCGTCTTCAAATGATTTTTTAGTGGCATAAGCCGCAACAATAAAAAGTGACACTGGAACAGAAAAACACATTGGGATAAGCAGCGAAAAAACGCCAATTAGTGTCGACAGCAATCCTGCTGACCTCACTGAAATAGTCATCCACTTTGCACTTAACGGTAGTTGAACTAACTGATCCTCATTTATTCCAACTGAGCATTCAAGGTCATCTATAATTTTTTTGTATAACGCTTCTAGATTTTTCTTGCTTTGCAAATTTAGATAATATTCACGTTTATATTCTTCTAATCTAAAATACAGACTTCTTAATTGATCCTCATCAGCTACCTCAGCTGGTAATACTGCTTTGACGGAATTGTGCGTACTGAACATTGAATTTCTGTTTATTAACAACGATACCTTCCCCTTGCTTTAATCTCTTAATTTTATCTGGATGAACCATAAATTCTTTAGTAGCCCGTACTGAACCCACTCCAGTGGTGCCTGCTCGCATATCAACTTGTGAGGTTATTTGAAAATTATCAGACGTACCGATAATATGTGCTAACTGTTCTGCATCTTGCGGGTAGTTTTGGCGCTGGATGATATAGTTATTGCAGTTGCTGAGAGTCTGACCTAATAACGCCTCCCCACCACATCGGCTGATATCAGCCAGTGACTGTGTTGATAGAATCGCATGAATCCCAGCGCTGCGACCTTGGTTAATCAGATTGACTATTTGGTCACCGGCAAACACGGAAAATTCATCAAATATGGTGTAGATGGTTTTCTTATCACGCTTTTCGAGTTGCATTGAGGCCAGCGATTTCAGGTCATTGATAATCAACTTACCCAAACTTGACGCATAAGCAGGAAAGGCTAACGGCTTTAAACAGAAATAAACCACAGCATTTTCCTCCAGCGCTTTTGATAAGGTGAGAACGTCATTTTGATCGTCTCCCTGACAATCAAACAAGTAACCAATTTCGCTATTAGCTATATTTTCAATCTCAGCAATTAAGCTGCTGATTTGTTTTTCTTTATCTTCCAGCTTTTCAATTTGGGTTAAAACGGATTGATTATTCGATTGTCTAGCCAAATGATAAAGCGCATCAGGAGAAAGGTATTTTGCTAACGTGATAAGATCACTTGATTGACTACATTGCTCCAAAACATAAAACACCGTTTGCAGATAACCTTCAGCAATTTTCCGGTAATGATCTTCGGACCACTCACGCAACTCCACAATGCGATCTTTTTTAGAGGTAATACCACCCACAGCTAGGGGATTGTACCGTACACTTTCCCCACACATTGAAAACATATAAAAGGGTCGTTGCTGATAACCAGCATATTCCTTTAGATTATTGGCAAGATTACCATCCCCTTTTCCATCCACGTAAAAAACAGGCATTTGTCGATCAATGGCGCTTTCAATAATATTGCATACCGTTGTCGTTTTACCGGAGCCCGTTGTTCCTATGGCTAAGGTATGTAAATTAGCATCTTGATCAGAGAGTAAAATGGGTGACCCTGTCCGCGTATTGATACCTAAGATCGACCCAGATTTTAGATGAGCTGTCTTGATCCTGGTAAGTGCTTTTGAGATTTGCTTTTCACTGAGCTTATCATCCTCATTCAACTCACCTTTAGCAATACGTTTAATTTCATCTCGATGCCCCTTCTTTATTGATAGCAGGAGTGAAAATATTGCGCTTAGTAGCATTGCTACTGGCATTGAAGATAACCACATAAATGGGTGTTTAAGTTGCACCCAACGAGAGCGAAATAGAGCTTGGTAGAATACAGTGTTTTGATCTATTACCTTGACAAAACCAATGTCATCTAATAGCCACATCGCTACAGACAACACAATAGCAAGACCCACCATTCCCCACTTCAATCTTTTACCAAACAACATAAGGGGCAGAAATACTAATGACAGCACCAATATTACCGGAACTTTCCAAACCATAAGAAGAACTAGCAGAATGATAGCAATACTTTTTGGTTGTCTTGATAAGTTGTTTTCGATTTCTTTAATCATTTCACTAACACCTGCTTTTACTAGAGCACCGTCATCCCGCTCTTGATGCGGGATCCAATTCTGAGTTTCATACAAATAGATTCCGCATCAAGTGCGGAATGACGGAGTTTCAAGTAAACGAGTCTTAATCAGATCAAGTTGCTTTGACAACTTATCGAGCTTATTTTTAACCTCCTGACTACCACAGAAATACCACACTGCCTGATAACTAAAATCCTTTCGATATTGCCGAAATATCTTCTCAAGTCGCCGCTGACTTTTAACACTCAATTCCACCTCAATAGCGATTCTCTCATCACCTAAAATCAGCGCGCCATCAGGCACATGAACCTTTGAGTTATTCATATTGATACCAAGATGGTGACGCAGATCGCGCTCACTAACGAACTCACCACCATATTCATTCAGTAGCTGCAAACTAAGATTCATGACTTGGATCTGGTGCTCATAAGTGGCAAGGTTTATTTTTCGAATGGGTTGCAAATGGTCTTGACTCAATTCAGCACCGCCCCTAGTTACCCGATATACACCCGGCAACCCTTGAAAGATCCATTCGTACTCAAGAAAATTATTTTTGAGCAATTTATTTAACCGCCGATAGGCGAGCTTCTTGTGCCAATTAAAATACAATGACACAAATCTAGCATCGACAAATCCAAATCGATTAATGACACGCAAAATATGTAAATCACGCTCGGTAATTTTTATAGAACACCTCTTCACAAAAACTCCTTCATAAAACCGTCGCAACCTCTCCTGCCCTACTTACTCTCTAGAAATTAACACCCTCCTCACCAGTACTTTCCCCTCCCCCCACCCACTTTCACCCTCAACACTCACTACTCCCAATACTCGCAGCTTTATACTTAGTCTCCGGTTCCTGACCCCGTAACCTCTGACTTTAGTCGTTGAGGGTGCGGGGTCAGGAAATTTGGAGCTTGCGAGAAATAGGAGACGAATTCCCCTCTAGGCTGCGAGTTTGCTGGGTTTTTGATTTTGCATGGTGGTGACTGGCATGGTGACGCACCTGGTGCCTCTGTGTCACCGTGCCAGTCACCACTTTTTTTCAACGTCCAAAGTGGTTTAAATACGCCTATAATATCTTCACGAGGAATGCCGCCGTAATAACGTGAATCCCATGAACGCACTGGATCGTTTTTACCATACAGCCAATAGCCTGTTGCGTAGTCGTAGAAACTTTTATGAATAAAAAGCCTAATGGGTAAATCGTTGGAATCGGTAGTCTGCTGCGGCGCTGTGTAGATTTGACTGTTAACCATGATCTCCGTATTACCGACAATAACCTCATCATCAGGCACAGCAATCACTTGCTTAAGCACCGCCATGCTATGCATCGTTCCATTATCATGGCAGTGGCCATAGAATAGGTAGTGGCGCTTGAGACCTTCCTTGGCAATATTTTCAGGTAAACAAGCCGCGACAATATCACCACGCTTAGGCATGCTGCTTGAAAAATAGTAAAGCCCCAAAGGCATCGATGGTGTTAAATTGATCCGAATCCCAGCAGCGTAAGCAATACTGATAACACTAGCTGGCACAAACAGAATCATTAAAAATTGGCGCAGACCCTTTTTCATTGAACTACGCCGTAGGGACTTGGCAAGATTAAGTCACGTGCCAACAACACATTAAAGTTTGCTCCAGGGCGAATATTTAGCGTCGGTTGAATATTCATATTCTTGGCAACCATTTGCGCACCCGTCTGACTAAGTTGCTGGCCAACGGCACCCGCGACAATTTGCGATGGACTCAACGTGGTGCCAGTAGCCTGTGGTTGGCTAAGTTGTGCGGCCGCACCAAAGACACTAAACATTAAAGCTGAACCAAAGAGCCGAACATAATGGTTATCCACTTTATCATGCAGACCCGCCAATCCCATCAAATCGACACCTTGTTGTCCTTCTAAGTTCTGACTAATTCCATTTGGAAAAATTAATCGACTCCAGACTATCAGCACCCGCTTTTGCCCATAAGCCACCTGCGAATCATAAGTGCCAATAAGCGTACTCCCCTGAGGAACCAGCAAGTAATTACCAGTCACACTGTCAAATACATCACGTCGCACTTTAGCGATTATGGTGCCCGGCAAATCTGAGTTAATACCTGTCTCCAAGGTGGCAGGCAAAATCGTTCCTGCGTACAAAGTATAAGGTGATCGCGCTACTTGCGTTTGTGAGTGAATCATTGCGCTTGTAGTTTTCGCTGCACCACTCAAGAAACTTGATTTTTCGGTTTGCTGGTTCTGCTCCTTATAGAGATTGGCATGCATATTTTGCGGCATTCTCAGTCCAGCATCTGTATGAGAGAATGCATTATTTGAAGATGGCCCAAAGTCACTACCACGATGATTAGTCTGATGATACACGGAAATCGATGATCTGGCAGCTGCCTTTAAAAAAGCTTGATCCTCAGGATTGGCTTGAACTGAGTTTTGACGCGCCTCGCGATGTAGTTGATAAACAGGCTCGTGCTTTCGAGGCTGTGAGCGAATCGCTTCAATCATGCTTACCGCCTCGCTAGGATTAATCTGCACCCGTTGTTTTTTAATCGCCATCGGTTGCGGCTGATAATGATGCAAGAAATATAAAAACAAGATCATTAGAACCAACAATCCTACAATCATTACCCAAAGGAATTGTTTTGATAAGCCAATGCCTCTAGGAAGGTCTGGAAATATCTTTGAAAATTTACTTTTATCCATTTAACCCTCTTTCAATTCATATGCCTTATCAATGGCAGCAACTCATAAGTTATGTTCATTCTGTACAATGACCTTTGCTTGTTGCCGACCTTTACCAGAAATCAAATAAGCTGTCTTAAATAAGCCATCGACGATGTAGTAAGGTTGACGGTAGCGATAATTGGTTAACTGCACTTTGCCATCTCGTAACAAATACAAGACCGGCAGATCACCGCGCTCAGCAACGGCTGGCATTTGAATAAAGGTCTTATCACCATCATCAAAAATCCTCGTTGGTACCCAAGTAGGCCGATCCCCCCGCAAGGTGTAATCAAAATTTAAGTGGTTCATCGCCACCAGAGGGCTAGAGCTAACAACAGCATTTTCAAAAGTTGAGGATTGGCGCCTTGTGTCGAATTGATGTGTCTTTTCAACAGCGTTTTGCAAGGTCTCTTGCGGATAGTAAAAGTTTACCACTTGCGTGGGTTGCCCCATCTTACTGACCAAACCAAAGTTATACGTTCGCTTACTGGTAGTAATCACCAAATCGGTACTAATATTTCCTTGTAGTGGCTTGATAGCAACTTGATAGGATCCTCGGCTTGCCGTGCCCATTAGGGCCGTATACACGGCCCAATGAGCAGAATCACCTAACTCTATATTATTAATGTTTTCTCCTTGCTCGAGTTGTACCACACATAAATGAAGAGGCGCACATGCCAGTATGGGATGGCGATGCTCGCTATACGCTAACGTCCTAAAGCCTTTGGATTCGATATTCTCCATGTGCCCAGTCGCTAGAAAATGCTGATAAGCTTTTTCAACGTCAGGATCGTTACCAATACTGTAGGTTGCTGCGATTTTTACCTTAGGAAGCTTCTGTTTAACATGTTTTACCACCACTTTATTAGGATTAATAAAATCATCCGGTTGATAGTGAATAATTGATCTTGTGCAGCCTGCTAAACATATATAACTGCTAACCATCACCAAAATACCTGTCATCGAGATGACGTGTTTTAATTTTTTATCAAACATTATCTTGGCTCCATGCAACATTAGTAATATAAAATCCCAGCGGATTATTCTTAGCAATGAGTTGATTTTTAGACGTTGGCTGAAACTGAAACGTTAATTCAGCAGAATAATGCTGGCTGTTAAGTCTTTCACCCGTCTTAGGATCACGCATTGTTTCCAACCAACGAATATCGATCACATGCGGTGATTGCAGAATGACACTGGTTATCTGTAAATTGACGATATTTTTGGACTGCTTATTCTGATGATCTTTCACAACGCCAGTGGCTGCACCTGAGGTCATGGATAAGGCATAAATAAAATTAGATTGGTTAATGTCAGCATCAATACTTACGCCTCGCGTCTTTTGTATAAACTCACGACCCAATAACATTGCCAATTTTGGCTTTAACGTAGCTAATTTAGGTTGATCGAACTTAGTCAGCGTTAACAGCTCATTACCATGAAGAACCGTAACATAAGGCTGAACTCGACTTTTCATCGACATAATGATCAGTCCCATGGTGCTTATCACAAGCAACAAGCACAACACAATAATTACCAAGTTAGCTCGTACCAACTTCATTTCAATGTCACCGTACATATCGTTCCATAATTTTTTGGATTCTAAGTACGGATTAATCACTTGCTCTTTCACTCTCTTCTCTCCTAAACAATATCGATATCAGACTTACTAAATAAGCTACAATGCTTGCGGCAAGGAAAATCCAGCAGTAATAGCGTTCTAAGTGCCAGCTAAAGAATGTAAAGCCCCATTGCCAATGATAGTGAAGTGCTAACACAGCAAGTATCATGTTGACATAGTGCACACAGTGAATTGTTTTTCCATATTGAAATAAGATGTAAAATGTAGCCCAAGTGACTCCACCAACACACATCAACCCGATAAGCTTGAACGGCAAATAAATATAAAATAGAAAGGCGAAAATACCGCAACCATAAAAAAACATCATAAAGGCCGGGGATTCATCTCGCTTGATCATATTCCACAGTTTATCCATCATAGTACACCTTATTCATTCTTACCTGCTTGCCTAACTCGATTGACAATATGCCTATTCACTCGCTGCCCAAACGAATTTTTCATATTCCGTTGCATGGCAGCATCGCCTGTCGCATGTAAGCTTGAGCTAGCAAGGTGACCTGTCGCTTGCCTCGCTTTCTGCCAAAAATTTCCTGAACTACCCTGCCATGATCCCCCTATGGCTTGACCCAGTTGACCGCCACCTTGAATAACAGAACCCGTCATTTTTTTAACCGACGTAAGGTGTGAGGCACCTGTCATGCCAGATTGAATAGCCATCGCCACCGCTGCTGAACCATAATTGCGAAAACCTCCTACTCCTGAAAGTCCGGCAATAAAGGTTGGGACGTTTTTAACAATCATGAAATAAACAATCACAGCAGCCAATATGACCAACATCGGCATAAGCTGGTGTTGCTGAGCCGCTTGCGCTGTCATTGCTGCCCAATCCTGACCAATGTACTGGCCAACACCAATCAGAAAATATAAGGTCATTAGCTGTAGACCGATACCAATAACGGTTTTAAAATAATTAATCGTCATCGGACGCGTGATTTCAGTACCGCCAAATGCAAAGAAAAGGCTCGACACGCTAATTAGAAAATAAGACTTAACCAGAATGACCACCAACTCGGCCGCCAATAACGCATAGATAATTACAATAGAAATGCAAACGACCGCACCCACAAAAGAAACAAAGGGATGTCCCAATAACCCCCAACCAAAAAAAGCATGTAAAATAGCTCCAGCGATACTGAGACCTTGATCGATGATGGAGCTTGGATCTATGGAAATCACACCACTTCGCTGACCCAACTCAATAAAGCCATTGATAATATCAGCTACCCAACCTGCTCCATAACGTATACAAGCGTAAAAACAACCAAAGGCAAGACTTACTTGAACAAATTTAACCAGTAGTTTTTGTAGATTTTCTCCGACAAGACTCATCCAAAGAAATGTCACCGTCAGCTGTATCATTGCCAGCTTGAAGAACAATCCCTTAGCCACTTGTGCTATTAGACCAGCGTCATTTTGAAAGACAGTTAAGAATTGTTGTGCGACTTGATCGAGTGTTCCAGTATCCATCATCGCTTGATCTTCCCAAATGCTGGATTATTGTGGTAGCGTGGAAACTGTGTCGAAGAATGCTTTACCAACTGATCGAGTGATTTTTCACGATATGAACTTTGCGAAACTTGTTGCGCCATGTAAGCCGTTTGTGCATTTGACTGCGCTGCAATTAAGTGTTTTAGGCTTTCTAACTGACGGACATTTTCTGCTGACATTTCGTTGGCTGTTTGCATCACTTGAATACGACCCTGTGCATTTTGACTTTGTGATTTAAGTTGCTGCATCAGCTGGTCTTCATGCTGCACTGACTCTGTATTAGAACCAATCGCACGCAACGAGTTACTAAAGGTTGTCATGCTGGTTCGGTTCCAGCCTTGATAGGCTTGGGTATAATTAATAGCCCCTTGTTGATGAGAATAGTCTGGATAGTATTGCTTGAACTTAGTATCAATATCCTGCATCGCATACGAGATAGATCGCCCCTGTTGGGTAATACTATCCAACTGACGAATTGAATTACCAATATCCCGATAGTGAAAGCGTTGTAGACTTGTAAAATTTTGCTGATACACTTGCAATTGATGCCTAATCATATCAGCTTGGTTTAATAAAGAAGTAACCGAGTTAGCGGCTGTTGTGGTATTCTGAACTAAATTAACTGGATCGACAAAGATAAAGGCGCTTGCAGCAAAAGGTAGTAAACACAATACCGTTAAAACATACCGCTTCAAGATATCACTCCCGCATAATATTTATTCACGTAATCACACCAATCCGTTAAGCCCTGATGCTCAAGCCATCGAGCTACCCAGCTTTGATCATCATAGGAATAGATCTCATGAAACCGCTTAATATTATCACCTGAGATACAAAGTATGCTTTGTGCTAATTCACCTAAATCTAAAGTAAATAAACGATTCCCTAGCACACTGTTATAGTAGTAATCACGCTTCGGCTGAGCAGACTTAATAATATGAATTTGTTTTTCATTGAGACCAAATTGCTGATAAAAATGTTTAACTGCAGGTTCTTCAGCCGAGCTATTGGGCAGGTATATTCGCGTCATACAAGAATTTTGTATCACAGATGCTGCCTTAGATTCCGCAATATCCGATAAGTCTTGCGAGACAAAAAAAACGGAAACATTAGCCTTACGCAGCGTTTTAAACCAATCTGTTAGCTTTTCATAAAACATGGGATGTTTTAAATAACTCCACGCCTCTTCCAACACTAACAATGTTGGCCGTTTATCCATAAACAAAGCTTCTAACTCATTAAACACAGCTCGAATGACCGGCAATCTCAAATCTTGCTTCTGTGAAGTGCTTCCAACCAAAGTAGACATATCTAGCCCAATCACACTATTGTCATCGGATAAGCTTTTTGTTCCATTAAGTAGTTCAGCGTATACACCTTTGGAGTAAGTAGCTAAGGCCTCTCGAAGTTCTGGGTCTTGAATACTTAAATGTTTTATATTCTTATATCCATCGGGTTGATCAACACACCGCTTGATCGATTCTCTTAATAGTTTGTTTCGTTCAGGGGTCATAACGACCCCCTGTATTTCACAACACTCACTGAGCCATTGACTGGCTTTGACCAATGCATCCATATTATTCCGATGAATTCTGGCCAAAGGCGCAAGTGCATAGGCATTTTTTGCTAAATCAATGTAGGAACCCCCCAAAGCTTGAATGGTTGTTTTGTGTGATTTATCTTTATCTAATACAATAACGCGAGAATTTTCGTAGCGACAATGCGCTGCCATCAGTGCGGCAATCAAGGTTGATTTGCCGCTTCCCGTTGGTCCTAAAATAGCGGTATGTCCAACGTCATTTACATGACAATTCAACCAAAATGGCCTACTACCTTTGGTGCTAGTTAACAGCAATGCTGGCGCATCACCATATAAAGGAGAGGGGCATTTCATTTTACCTTGATAGATTTGACTCATTGGCAAGGCATGGCTGACAAACTGGGTGTCAACTAACATCTTTCGTAAGTTATAACCGCCATGGCAAGGAAGGGAACCCAAATAGGCTTCTGACGCATTGACAAACTCTGTTCTGACACGAAAATGTAAGCGCTGAATTTCTTGCGCTATATCATCTGCAATTTCATCGAGCTTTTCCTGTGAACTGTGCATCAAGATAATATTACTGTTATAGAAGCCATACCTTAACGCACCAGAGCTATTATTAATCTTGGCCTCACGAATCATCTCAGCCGTTTGTTGTGCATCTTGATTAAGCTTGGCAGGCATCCCCATCGACTCACGCATGACACCCATAAATCCCATCGCTTTAGTAGACCAGCTGCGCTCATAGCGTTTTAAATATTTTTCTGCGGTTAAGGGATCTAAAGGAACAAAACGCGATGACCAACGATATTCCACGGGGAACATTGTAAGCAGATCTAAAATACAAGGATAACTATGTGACGGCAAATCATCGATGGCAAGGACTTTAATGTACTTATCACCTAGCTTTAAGGAAAATCCTGCCACTAAATCTTGGTGACTTAAATAGGTATCCAAATAAGCTCCCTCATAAGGTGCCACCAGATCATCATTAGCGGCGATAATACATCGATTTAAAAATGATATCAGCTCACCAGAGCGCAAACACTCTAGACGATTGGATCGAGATAGAAAGCCAACAAACTCATCCACTTTGATTTCGAACTCCGCTATATTTTCTTCTAACCCCTTTGTCTTAGGTTTGTTACTCAGCATAAACTTCTTAACTTTTGAATCCACTAAGTCAGACGGTCGCCAAGTTATTGAAAGATAATAATTTGATTTAAAGTAGGCATCAGATTGAAGCTGCAATGATCGCTCATCGTCAATCAGTGCTGACACTACGTCTGGAAAATATGCTGATGAGGACTGCTCTCGATACGGGCTGGTAATAACATTCGTTTCAACCAACCAACCATCACCAAGAAAACTTAACGCTTTTTGCCATGTGTCACTATGCGCCGCCAACTCAATATCCGTCGAAGAATCAAGATCAGGTGCTTGATAAATAAAATGACGAGATAACGCACCGTCTTTATGCAAAACGGTATTGTCATTTGCCAACATCAAATATCCCAACAAGTCATTAACACCTCGGGTTTTTTGGTTTTTTAGAATTTGATCTTGTCTTATTTTTCTGCGCCAAAACATCACGATTTCCTAACTTCACAACAAACTTTTAACTGGACGAACATCTATCACGCTGGGATGACTTTTCGCATAATAAAACGGTTTCCAAGCATATCTGCTAGCGCGCTTTATCAACAAACCTAATTGCGGATCATGTTTTGAAACCTTCATCAGTAGTCGGTGCAAAACAACGAACAGTACGATTCCAATAAGGCAGCTTGGAAAATGTAAATGAGTTGCTGCCACTAGTGGAAAACACAGTACACTGCTAAGCACCAACAAACGCTTTTCTACACCCGCTATCAATAAGGGACGAAGCATGGCTTTGTTGATTGGCACCATCATATAACTCATAGCACTGATCCATTAAAGCCCATAAAATTAATCAATATAGAACTAGCAAATATTGCCACTGAAATGCCACAGGCAGCCTGAACAAAACGTTTAGCACCACCCTGCAAATCTGCAAAGGCCATGATCAAGCCACAAGAAAAGATTGCCATCACGCAAATAGCGTATGCTACTGGCCCCGTTAATGACTGAATAATACTTCCTAGTATCCGCTCTCATGAGTTCACGCCCGTTTGTGCGGCAAACGATGACAATGGCATCAGCAATACACTTAAGGCTATTATTCTTTGCATTGATATTAATTTTTTCATGTTCTTTCTTCCATGTTGGTCATTATAAATTCTTGATTTATACGATCGTAACCATCCACACTGATAATGCTCGTGACGCGTCGACCTGAAGACGAGACTGGATCTAAATTAAGCTGCACAATCACATCAAGCGCCTCGCTCATGAGTGTGCATGGCGCATGATGTGTTGCTTCTAGCGAGAGATCCAACACACGTTGCAATGCCGCTTCGGCAGAATTAGCATGAATGGTTGCAATTCCACCGGGACAACCGGTATTCCATGCCTTCAACATCGCAAGACAAGCGCCATCTCGTACTTCACCCACAATAATGCGATCCGGTGAATTGCGCATTGCAATCCACAGCAAACGCTGCATATCTGTGTGGTCCGTTGTGACCATAGGTTTGCAGTTAGCCACATTGCATTGCAACTCAGGTACTTGCTCTAGCAATAAAACACGGTGGCCCCTCGGCACGACAGCATGTATTTCATTCAGTAGTGCATTTGTAAGTGTCGTTTTGCCAGTTCCCGGGCCACCGCTAACCAAAATATTTTTTCGTTCTCGTATTGCTTTGTTTAGAAGATTTGATTGAGATTTTGTAATAACCCCCTGCTTAACATAATCACCCAAGGTGTAAATCACCTTTGCTCGCTTTCGGATATTAAATGAAACGCCATCTGACATTGGCGGTATAGTGATATTGATACGCTCGCCATTAAAGGGTAAACAGCAATCCAGGTAGGGTTTTTTCGCATTAAGATATTGAGAGGTATACTGCGCTAGTGAGTGCACAAAAGACAAAGCGTCTTGTTCTGATAAATGCCCGACTTCAATAACACCTTTCTCGCGATGAACAAACCACAATATACCATCAGGGTTACGCATGATTTCGGTAACTGCATCATCCTCTAAAGCATCTTGTATGACTTTGCCAAGTTTTGTGAAAAGGTAATCTTTATTCATTTTACTAATCTTGTTTAATACTTCGATCAGCTTAATATATTTTTTATATTAAAAAATCCCCCCTAGGGGGGTATCATGACAAAATCTTTTTCTAGCAATAACCAAACGCTGCACTGATTCGCATCATGCAATAGCTAGTTACTGCTGTTTTGACGAAAACTATAGCTAGCGAGAGAAACTGTCAGCAGTGCTGACAGAAATTTTAATATTTTTTATCGATTATTAGATCTAACAATACAAAACATATAGTGCTAAATAACTCCCTGCCCAATCGCAACAAATAAAGCACCGGTCATTGTTCGACAATTTAGTTTTCGCAACACTGAGCGACGATACCTTTTAACAGTCTCGTCACTTAGCGTCAACTCCTCGGCTGTTTCCTTCAAGGATAAGTCCTTTGCCGCCCAATACAGGCACTGCTTTTCTCTCATTGATAATGTGCTAATCATCACTACTCCGTAGAATTATTAATGTTTGTGATAGATCTCTTGTAGCTCAAAAGCTAACTCATCCCACAAGCTTGAATAGTGCTCCCCATGCTTTACATGGTTAGTAATCTCTGTTAACGCATCGCAATAACTTAACTTTTTATTATCCAGATCGACAAAGTAAGCATGGCACAAATATTGCGACATCAGTGATCCAATATAAAACAATCGCTGATGCTTTTTATATTGTTCTCTCGTTAAGTGGATAGTGTATTCTCTATTATCTGATACAATACCATCAGCCATGATCAATCTCCTTGTTAGATTGTTTGTGGTTAGCCTTGAGTTGGTGCGCCAACACCAACTCAAAGCGATTTATAAATTGCCATATTTTACGGCAGCCTGCTTAAACACAGGCCCTCACCTCGCATAAAACGCTGACAAAGGAAGTCATATATTTTTCTGAAAACCGGATAGTCCGTGCTCACAACATAGTGATCTGACTTGTTCAGCTGCTTAGCTGCCATTTTTACTAATGGATGACTCCAGAATGGGTTACCCATGTAATTGTTGTTTTGCGCTTCCTCAAAAGCCGCATGTGGTTCTGGCAAGCCAAAATCTTTTAAGCGCCGCTCACAGTACAGTCGAAACTCTTTAACGTTTGGCGGCCACGCTTCGTACTTCTCACGCTCTTCATCCGTTGTTGTTTTAATTGCACGCTTAAAACCATATTCTAAATCCTCACGACTTAGATCTTTTAGCGCTTCAAGCCAAATACCATTATCTTTCTCACCAAAATTTCTTAAGAATTTATAACCAAAGGCTTTCGTTAAATTTACCCAAAGCCAGGCAATATCTTTATCCGTGATGGTCGATGATTTCACCTTGTCGTCCGACAAGTTCTTGGTTGGCGTTGAGGACGCGATCGACAGCGGACAACTGTTTTCCGTCAACAAATTGTCGACGATATGCACTCTCTTGCTTAACACTTTTGCTTTTAACATAGTTTTTCTCCTGGTGATATTGTTTAGCTCTCATCAGCCAACCCAAGTACTCTGCATTCCAATCACACCGGCGATTGCCTTTCGACTGGTGATACGAAATAAATTTTAGTAACTCATCGCTGCAAGTTGCGGTTGGACACTGGTGTTGCTTTGCTTTAGTAATCGTCACAGCTGATGGTTGAAAATTTTCTGGAATTAATATTCCTATTGATTTTTTTAGAGAGAGATTATTTATATTACCGGATACCGGAGGTGTATCGGCTTTTGTTGATTTAATCGCATTGCCTTTTTGACCCAATTCCAGATAACGCCATGATTTTACCGACTTACTTTGTATCGGCTTTACATCGCGTTTTTGAACCGGCTTTGAATCGGCTTTATTTTGGTTGAAGTTATCTTGAGATGCTAAAAGACACTTTAAAACTAGACCCCGCTTGGGACAATTTAGAGGGTCACGCTTTACAAGCCCAGATTTCTCCAACCCATCGAGTGCACGTTGAATTTGCTGCTTACTGCGACTTTCCCCTTTGATACCTGGTGCAGGATTGGTGTAAAGGACTTCACTCAAAGATTGATAACTGATTTTTCGCGCAATACCGACGATCCCAGTAGTGAAATCCATGTACCGACGAATCCCAAGAATGTATAACAACTGCTGTATATCAGGGAGACCCAGCAGCGCACTGATTTCAAAGTCGTTAATCTTAAATCCCATTTCAGTCCTTTTCATATGAGCGTGCACAGGCTAGCAATCTTAGCGTGCTGTGTTATACTCTTCCGATATCGTTAATATATTCAAACATATTTTAACGTATCGTGTTATGCATGACATGCTATATTCCGTTTCGTTAAATGTCAACGAGAAATGAAAGGTATTTTGAATGAGTCATAAATCATTGATAGGATCAAGAATTGCACAGGCACGCAAAGACCAAGGCTTAACACTCAAAGAGCTATCTGAACGTGTGGAAACACTATCTGCTGGTCGAATTGGTAACTGGGAGCACGGCAGTCGCAGTCCTGGACCTCAAGAAGCACAAGAACTTGCTAAAGCACTCAAGGTTGCGCCCTCCTATCTACTAGGCCTAACCGACAATCCACGCGGAGAAGTGACGTTATTACATGAGCTACTCCCAAAATGTGTTCCAGTTATCAATTTCACAGACGCAAAGGAATTGAATACTTTACTAGAGTCACGCTTAGATAACACAACCCCATTTTCAACCGCTAATGATAAGATATTTTTAGAAGGTAAATCTTCCAAGAAAGCGGGGCCAAAAACATTTGCTACTGAAATCAATGATGACAGCATGGCACCTGATTTTTATCCCGGCGATGTTATTATTGTTGACCCCGAACAGGAACCAAAGCCTGGACAATATATCTTGGCAGTTATCAATGAGACCAATAAAGTGGTTTTTCGTAAGTATCGAGAATTAGATACGGCACATAAAGGTGACTTTGAACTGCAAGCGTTAAATAATGACTGGAGATCATTGCGTATTACCGACAATGGTGCTGCAAAAATTATTGCACTAATGATTGAGCATCGCAGGTACCGTTAAAAATACTATTTTTTTGTGCCTATTCCCCGCAAAAAATACAAAAATAACGAACAAGCTGCTCAGCTGATACTGAATTTAAAAATGCATCACCGCTGCGAACGTGGTTGAGCGTAGATTTCGTGACACCTAAACAGTTTGCTAGTGTGTCGTGACTTATTTTGCTATGGCAACACAAAAAATCAACCAATGATTTTTGTTTGAATTTACTTAAGTGAAATTGTAAGGGCACGGTGACGCACCCTTCAGAAATAGCGCTCATATCTAGCATCCTATGATGATAACTAACAACGCTATGAAGAAAATACCGCGCTGTTTCTTTAAAGGATAATAGAAACAAAGGCGAATTATGTCAACCTTAAAAGAGGTGTTTTTACAATATTTCTATGATTACTCAGGCTGAATAATTTTTATCCCCAGCGGGCCCAGCAAATCCACCGCATCGGGTAATGAAAATTTAGCGCCTTTAATTTCATTTTCCAACACATTAATTGAATAATTTTCTGAGCCAACCAGGTCCGCGGAACTTAAATTGGTTTCACCAAAATAGCTTCCCATAAAATCCGTGTAAGCTAAGCTTGCATGTGAGACATCAGCAGACCTAAAATCAACATGGTGCGCTTTGCATGACTCCAAAACCAAATGAGACAAACCTAGCTCATAAAAACTAGACTCGCTAATATTGCAATGATAGAAGCTAATAGGGCTTTCCAACTTGAATTGAGGCCATTTAGCAGCCGTCCAGTTTACGCCAACCATCTTGCATTGATCAAAAGCAACATTGATAAAAGCACTCAACGTCACCTTTATCAGGGATAGATTGCATTCAATAAAGTTGCAATCTGTGAATTGGCACTTTTCTAGCGTTATTTCTGTAAAATCACACCGGACAAATTCACAGTCAAAAAATTTCTTTCCCAAAACATTTTCAGAAAACTTTATCTTTTCAAATTTGTTATCTGAAATATCGTCTTGATTAAATAGATTGGCCATTAATTTTAATACCTAAAGCGATATGGCAAACAAGACCAACAGCGCATCCTGGTAGTGCTGAATAGACTCAAGGATTTCATCACCGTTTTGATCGTAATGCATCAATTGCAGTTGCCCCGAATCACCCATGATAACGCGACGCAGTAAACTTTTTCCTTCAGAGCGCACTAAAATAAACTTATACTCTTCCAACATAATTTTTTCCGAGCAAATCAAGATCGAGTCATCAGAGATATAGGGCTGAAAGTTGCTGTTTTGTAGTTTTGTCGCGTAAATATTTTTACCGAAGCGCTTAATAAGCTTATCAAAATTTGGCACCATCACCGGGATTCGTTCTTTTATAGGGAAAACTGCCTTTTCAAAAATGCGAAAGATATCGTCTTCACTAAGCAGTGGTATAAGATAACAACCTTCAACCTTTTCGACTTCGGGTTTAGTCACCTTTTTAACTCGAACAGACTCATCAAAGAGATAACGCATTGACGTACCAATCGCGTCGGCAATAACAATACGCTTAGGCTCACGAGGTAACTTGCCATTAAAAAGCCAGTTTTTCGTTGTGGTATCTTTTTCAGTCGTTACTTCGCTGACATAGGTCACCAAGCCTTTACATACCTCTTCAGCCTGTTTAGCCAAGACATAAGCGAGCTTTGTTGCGTAATCGGAGGAGTATTCTTTTATTTTTTCAGCCATTGCCTTCTCTATTATGAAAAAATATCAAACACCATGCGCCTTACCTCCTTGGCTGAACGGTATTTCTTCATTAAACCTGCAAAATGGCGCTCATTAAACTCAAAAGCCATTGCACCCTCTTTGGTTTGTATGCTCACCAACATTGTTTCTCCCATCACAATCTTACTCACTTTTTCACTGCTTTTACGATAACATTGAGCCTTATTCAGGGTATCACAGGCTTCAATAAAGCTAACTTCAGTCTGATTGAAGTATTTAAGCTGCTTTCTCGCTAGCAGCTTTTGTGGTAAAACATAGTCTTCACGCCCAGGCAAATTATGCTGCCTGGTCGCAATGCGTAAACCATAGGAGCAGTAAACCAGACCATTGGCCTGCTTGCAATCCGTAATCGTTAACTGTAGTATACTTTTAAATATATATTTGGATATTTTATGGGCAAAGTTGCCATCATTACTGGTGCCGCCTCTGGCATCGGGCATTTTCTGACTGTCTCGCTTGCGAAGAGCGGATTCGAGGTTGTTGCGATTGATCGTCATCATTGTCCGTTTGAAAACTCCGCAAAATCAATTCGTTTTGTCCAAGCTGATCTTTGCGAAGCTAACACAGTTGCCTCGCTCTTTAAAGAAATTCCCAGAATTAACCTTGCTGTCAATTGCGCGGGCGTATCTTGTGAACGCAAAGATCTCACTGAATTTACCGCCGAAGAAGTCTCCTCACAATGGCAAGAGAATTTTTTAGCCACATTTAATGCCCTCAAAAATGAAATTCTCGTTATGCGCAAACAAAAATCCGGCAAAATTATCAATCTCTCCAGCATTACGGCTCATCGTGGCATGAAAAATTTCCTCGCGTATAGCGCGTCGAAAGCCTCTATCTCGAGCATGACCAAAGTCGCAGCCATTGAAAACGCAGCGTATAACATTCAAGTAAATTCTATCTCACCCGCCACCATCGATACGCCGATGATCCGTAAAAAGTATAACGGTCAAAAGAGAGATTACTCCGACGTTTATTACACCGGCGACTGTGGTTCAACAGATGATATTTACGCTGCCGTAAAAATGTTTGTCGACAATCGTTTTCTTACTGGCCACGATCTTAAAATAGACGGCGGCTTAAGCGATCTCTGTCAAATTTGACGTCGCTCGTTTGCAAAGCACATACCCTATCGTCGCTACCGCATTAAATACTAATTTGTAAGTGACAATCAAGGTGATCGTTAAACCCAGTTGATGCGAAAAACCTTGCTTGAAAAATAGTAACGGCATTGACATAGAACTGACCGCTAATTCAGCAACGGTAATAGATGCAAAGAAACTAACGAAAAGCCCCATCGTACTTCGACGTCGCCATTCTTTTAGGAGCTCAAAAATGACAATATTAATAACCGAACTAATTGCAATAAATACAAATGTCGCACCCATGATAAGAGGGAGGTCCTTAAACACAGACAAATAATCCGCCCGATCCCCAGCATGGGCGATCACCCAGCTCATCATGACTAAAATAATATCCGCGCCATAGGAGCAAGCAACCATAGTGTTAGCCGCACTTCGCCCACTTCTGTCCTGTACAATATTGCTCACCACGTAGGTCAGTGGAAAAAACAACAGTCCAACGGGAAAGTGAACCGCATAACCAAATATATGCACTTGGTGTGAATCGAAAAAGAAACAAGTAGCGCTAAATAGGCTAATAAAAAATGCTAGCGCTAATACCATATCAGCTGCTCTACTTTTATCAAACTCCCCAAACAAAAAATGAATCAGCTTCAACATGCAGGCACTCCTAGTAGTTATCTGTTCTCTGGCTCGAAGGCTATTAAACATTTACAAAAAGAGCAACTATACGCGATATAAAGTATCGATACGATAAATAATTTCAATTAATTTTAACGTATCGTTTGATATTTTTCTATTTAGAAAATAGAATGTTAAAAACACTGGCCATCAAGGAACATTTCTATGCAAACACAAAACTCAAAAACCCTTAACCTTAAAAGCGCCGCGAAATTTTTGGGCATTAACATAGAAACCGCACGCCGTCGTGCGGCAAGCGGCCAACTTCCCGGAGCCAAAGTAGGACGCTCATGGCGATTTATTGAAGAAGATCTTGTCAGTTACCTGCGATCACTTTATTCTACTAGAGCATCGCAGGGTGTCATTCAGAGGAGAAATACCAAATGGCACTTAGCAAAAGAGGCGAAATCTATTGGATTAGGTTTAGCCACAAAGGAAAGCGAATACAGAAAAGCACTGGGACTTCCAACAAAGTCGCAGCACAAGAAATGCATGACCGCTTAAAAGCCCAGCTATGGCGGATAGAGAAGCTTGGTGAGCAATCTGCTTATACTTGGCAAGACGCCGTCATGCGCTGGTTAAAAGAGTCGACTCATAAACGTAGTTTAGGATGTGACAAAATGCACCTAAGATGGCTTTCGCCTTATTTAGACGATCGCTTTTTACATGAGATCAACAGTGAACTGCTAGAATCGATTATAGCAGCAAAAGAAGCTGAAAATGTTTCACCGGCCACTATTAATCGCATGCTAGAAGTTCTCCGTGCTCTCCTACGTAAAGCAGAGACACAGTGGCATTGGCTTGAGTCAGCACCCAATATTCGACTACGTAGTGAAAAGAAACGTCGAATAAGATGGCTAACAATGGCTGAAGCAGATCGACTTATAAGCGAACTGCCACCGCACTTAGCCAGCATGGCAACTTTTACTCTAGCAACAGGGCTACGTATGTCGAATGTGACGGGTTTAAAATGGTGTGATATAAACTTAAAGAATCATCACGCCTGGATACATCCGGACAAGGCTAAAACCAACAAAGCTATCTCAGTTCCATTGAACGAGATAGCCATGAAAATTTTGCAAGAGCAAATGGGTGCACACCCAGAGCATGTTTTTACATATAAAGGTGAGCGTATTAAGCAATGCAACACCCGTGCCTGGCGGTTGGCACTCAAAAGAGCTCAAATCGAAAATTTTCGTTGGCATGACTTACGTCATACGTGGGCATCCTGGCATGTACAAAATGGAACAACGTTACAAGAACTCCAGCTGCTTGGAGGGTGGTCCAGTTTTGAAATGGTGCTGCGTTACGCACACTTATCAAGCGATCATTTAAAGGCTGCTGCAGACCGTCTTGGTACAGTTCTGGTACATGGCAACAAAAGAAACAATCTAAATCTTGGGGAAAACGGTCTATGTGGTTGATTTGTTTGGAGAATTTGGCGCGCCCGGAGAGATTCGAACTCCCGACCGTCTGGTTCGAAGCCAGATACTCTATCCAGCTGAGCTACGGGCGCATAACTCGGTCAAAAAACAACCTATGTAAAAGTCATTCTTAATTGAAGGTGAGAAATCATATCACAATTCAAAACGAATCATCAAAAAAGATTTGCCGCTAATAACTTAAAACATAGACTGTATTTTGCGCGATCACCTGCCTAGTGATATGATAAATAGACAATAGCTATTTCCAAAAATAGGAAAGGGATTTCATGCACTTATCGATATTTGAATCCATCCTTATCGTCCTTGCATTAGCGATCACTGCAACGATTATATGCCGTTATCTACGTATGCCCACGGTACTTGGCTATTTAGCCATAGGCGTCTTTGTCGGCCCCAATGGCATGGGCTGGATTGAGCATTTAGAGTACACAAAAAACTTAGCTGAATTCGGCGTTGTTTTTATGATGTTTATGGTTGGACTTGAGTTTTCCCTTTCAAAACTCATTGCACTAAAAAAAGCAGTATTTGTGCTCGGCGGACTACAAGTTGTAATTACTTTGGGCATTACAACATTTTTAGGCAACTGGGTTGGCATGACGATGCTTGAGTCTGTCATTATGGGCAGCATCGTTACCATGTCTTCTACCGCTATCGTTATTAAACAACTTAGCGATCAAGGTGATTTAAACTCACAATTTGGCTATAACTCGATTGGTATTTTATTATTCCAAGACTTAGCCGTTATTCCATTTTTCATCTTAATTACCAGCTTATCCAGCCCACATAAAAGCAGCATTGCCCTAACCATCTTATGGAGTATTGTCAAAGGCGGCATTACCGTTACCATTATGCTAATTGTCGGTCGTTATGTACTACGCCCCTTTTTCCAAATGATCATGGGCACAAAAATTCGTGAGTTATTTACCTTAACCGCTTTACTGGTCACACTGTTTAGCGCTTGGATGACATTCCATATCGGGCTATCACTCTCATTAGGCGCCTTTATTGGCGGCGTACTGCTAGGAGAATCGAAATTCCGTCACAATATTGAAAGCGAAATTCGCCCTTTTCGCGATATATTAATGGGGATATTCTTTATTTCCATTGGGCTATTGCTAGATATTTCTTCATGGGGAGATACCTGGTATTGGATATTACTGATGTTAGCCGGCCTTGTTATCGGCAAGGCTATTTTGATTATCCTCCTCAACCTCGTGTTTAAATATGACAAAATCGTTTCGTTTAAAACAGGTATTACACTCGCACAAGGTGGCGAGTTTGGCTTTGCTATTTTAACCTTAGCTGCACAAAACCGTTTAATCCCTAATGACTATGGTCAAGTTGTTCTAGGCGCTTTAATCTTAAGTATTGCCACCGCACCCATCATCATTCAATATAATAGAAAAATAACCAGCTTCTTCTTTAGGAACGCTAAAAACAAAGACTACCAACAACCGCAATTAGATATCACCAAAATCACGGAAAAACTACGCAAACCTGTTGTTATCTGCGGCTTTGGCCGTATTGGACAGAACATTGCTCAGCTCTTACAACGCGAATCCTTTGAATACATTGCTGTTGATAATGACCTCAGCATTACCCAAAATACGCAGTTAGCGGGTGAAATGGTTATCCATGGCGACTGCAGCGATCCCGATATTTTAAAAATGTTACATCTTGAAAAAGCAAGAGCATTGGTCATTAGCTTTTCTGATGTTAGAGCAGCAAAAAAAATATTAGACCAGGTTCGCTTAGCAAATAAAAAATTGCCGATTCTTGCACGCTGCCGCGATGAAAGTGAATCTAAAGACTTACAAGAACACGGGGCTACTCGTATTATTACAGAGACATTTGAAGAAAGCCTTGCTATTGCCTATCATTTATTTCGCGAAATCGATGTCTCAGCTGAACAGGCTACCGATTTAATTCGCCACGCGCGCTCAGGACAATATAATATTTTAAGAAAAGTTTTCCGCAGTGAAATGTCTTCTGATGACGAAAGCCAACTTGAAAATGAATATCTACAGCCGCTAACGCTACCAGAAGATGCGTTTGCCGTTGGCAAAGCCGTTAACGCGCTAGAGCTTGAACCGCTAGGCGCCAAAATAGTTTCAATCAGGCGCAACAACCGCCCTCCGCAAGATGTCAATCCTAAAACCGTGTTAAAGTCAGGTGATATTGTTATCCTCTTTGGCACGGCTGACTCTATTGAAAATGCTGAAAGTTTATTATTAAAATAACACAGCAAAATCTACTCAAAGCTTTCTTCTTTACGCAAGTATTGATCTTTTCTATTAAAGCAGCTAACAACGAAAAAACTTCAACATTAGCATTCTAATGAACTCAGATTAGCTATGTATGCAAACACAAACTTCCATAAGCAAATAAAAGACCTCTTTACTCAATTGAAAAGAAAGAGTTGTTACGGTTAGAATAGGTGATCATCGACCTATATGGAATAGTTTGAAATGAAAAAAATACTATTAACAACAATACTTTCACTGTGCATGCTTGGCCTACTAACAGGCTGCCAGCAATTAAAGGGCACAACAGATGATGCCTCAAATTACTATGTTGGCGTAGGTGGTGGCATGAGCAGTGCGCAATTAGGTATGCTTTACCTACAAAAGAAAGATTACCCTCATGCAAAAGAAAAACTTTTACTCGCCATGCGACAAGCCCCCAACTTGCCTGCTGCATGGTATTCCATGGCATATTTTCAAGAAGTGACAGGCAATATCAACGATGCCGAAAAAGATTATCGCCATGCTATTGCGCTTAATCCACATAATGGCGCCTCACATAATAATTACGGAACATTTTTATGTCGCCAACATCATTACCAAACAGCCGTTAAAGAGTTTCTCTTAGCGGCTAATGACAAAAATTATTTACATACTCAAGCGGCTTATCGCAATGCTGCTCTGTGCAGTCAAAACAAGGTGGACAGTATTCGCTTTGCCAAAATAGCTGACAGATTGAACTCAGAGCGCATTTAAAAAAATATTCTAGCATGCTATGAGCCGCGAGGCAGGAGCTGGGCTGCAAATTGCTGTGCCACCCAGAGCCTCACTGCTTAACCCCTTACCTTGCTAAAACACACCCCTACAATTTTTCCATAGACGCATGCGCATGTGTGCTTACCTATTATTCAAGAATCAACTGTTCCAATTTCTCCAATCTTTCACTTGAACCTCCACTTAGATCTCTAATTTTGGGGTTATTGTAGTTTGGCAATAAATGAAAGGCATCTTCATTAAATATTTTATTGAAATTTCTATCAGCAGCTAGGCGATATTGTTGATCATTTCCTGGGTACACAATAGGTGAGTGTGGGTCAAGCGGTAAAAATATCATCATATCGATATGTTGCAAAAGCGTTATAATTTCTTCGAATCGTTCAGATATCTCATGTGTATTTAAATCAACATCTTCCTCTTCTGCATGACACATTGCATAAGCAATTAAGTCCACGGGGCAACGATCAAAAATTAGATTATCTTGATGGATATTCTCACTTAATTGCTCAATGCTAGTATCAAGTAACTCTACGAAATCCTCAAGATTGGGGGCTAGAAACGCTTGCGATGCACTTTCATCAGCCATTTTAAAATATGGCTCTTGTAACATTCCATATTCTGGATGAGCCTTAATAAAGTCATGAATTAATGTTGTTTTACCACTAAAATGTGTGCCTGAAATAGTAATTAGCATACTTTAATACCACCTTTATAATTGTTGAAAAATATAATGCACAGAATTTAGAAAAAGCCATTTCTAAAATAGCTTATTGTCTTTAGATAGATAACTGGTACGGCATAATAACCATACCCATTAGAGTGAGTGCCCAGATAACCTGTATTCGTTAATGGTGGACCCCGTTAACATAGCAGATAATTTTCTTATCGTATAGTTTTTTAATAACAGAAGGCTTAGCAACATCTTGCAATGCAGCAAATGGCATAGCGCCTGTTTCCGACAAATGACTCGCCACCTCGTACTCTTCCTTCGACAGCTCCACATCATCCATATAGCGCTTAAAACTCGCTAGAAACATACCTTCTTCATCATTTAACTGATATATTGCTGGAGACAAAGTAACGGCTAAGGTTCTACCAAAACTTTCATCTACCTGCTTTAGCTTTCCTGCATATTGGTAATGTGAAATACCTAACGCAAAACAACGTGCCTTTAACTCTGTTTCCGTTAGCGAAATACCAAAACCTTCATTAGAGTCAATAATAATAGTCGCCTCATGTGGAATAGCAACACTAGTAAGCTTTTCAAGAATAGCCGTCAACAAAACTGCCAACTCGCCTTGCTGATGTGGAAAATACAATCGCTCTACCGGTTGCGAGAGCAGTAAATAACTTACCTCCGCATTACCAATATAACTCGCTTCAGCTAAATCAACATTATGACGATACAAACGGCAAAATACCGGGTGCTTCTCCACTGATGCTTTAACTTGCAAATCAATTTTTTTAGACAAATTCTGCAGCTTATCAATAAAAATCTGATTTATTTTATTTGGATCTACCGGTTGCGAAAATTCAAAAGCTTTACCCAGCAACATCGCCTGAGGGCGCCACGCCAGGGACAACGGACAGGTCATACTTTGCCAATGCAAAGCTGCACGCAACCAGGCATAAAAAGCTTTATTTAAATCATTATTCCCTTCGTACAAGGCTGCATAATTTAAATTAAAATACACATGATCAGATTCTGTTTTCAAACCGCGAATAGCCTCATAGGCCATATCACAATATCGCAACGAGGCATCAAAATCTTTATTAGCACGATAAACACGCGCTAAATTTAATGAGTTTATATACTTAATAAAAGTAGTATTCTTATCTTCAAAATCATCAATTTTGCTTAAGATGATATTTTCAAGCAACAACGCTTTATCTTTATATTTTTGATGAAAAAGATATAAAGCATATATGTTCAAGCGATACAAAGACTCTATCGATGACGGCGTAAGACTCTCATCTACCGATAAAACATCAAAATATTTACCCGCCATATCATAATCTCGAGACAACACACCAGCATAAGCCTTCGAGTACCATAAGGCATCCTTGGTTTTCTCATTCAATAATACCGGTGGATAATCCTCTTGCATTACATCTTGATAACGCTGCTGCCCTACTCTGACTGCTTGCAAACATAGCAAATAATTCACTTTATTGGCATCGTCTTTAGAAAGTGCATACGCTTGTTCAAAAATATTTTTTGCTAAACCCAAGGCATCTAAATGCGTCGCAATCCAAGCATAGTTCATAATCACTTCAGCATCCTGATCAGCATCAAGCAAACCCAACACCGGAGAGTCATCCTCAATATCTTTAGAGATATACGCTGCGAAAATATAGGCTGGAAACGTCGTTACTGCTTGCAAGGATTGCTGCTGTGAAGGCGCAGCAAGTTTTTCACTCTTTTGCAAAAAGTCACTCTGCTCTACCGATTCAAAACAACTTAAGTTAGTCAGCACCTCTTCACTACATAAATGAATAGTTATTTCCGGCAAAAAAGTCTGAATATACTTAACAAGAGCCGTATTATCATCACAGAGAGCCGACTGAGAAATCGCAATCAGCAAATGGCAATTTTGAATTTTTTGCAACTCGGGCTTCAATAACGAAAATATTTTCATTGCCTTAATATAAGATACCCGGCCAACAGAATCGTAATCAATCCAATATTCATAGGTTGAGCCCGCATGCTTCTTTATCACTGGCTGGCAAATTAGGTCAAAAACTGCATGCAGCAAGGAATCACTGATTGCAGCAGCGATATCCATTGCCAATTGAAATGGCGACATTAGTATAGAAGAAAGATCTGAAGTGATAACTTCAGTTTTATCGCTATAGTGCTGTTTTAAAAGGTCTAAATTACATTGTGGAGTGTATTGCATGCGACCGCCTATTGTGATTATTTTCCCTGCTACTTAAAAAAATTATCACAGATACTCAGGGGTTGCAATACAGGCAGGTATGGGTCAATGCACACTCTAACGCAAGGTGAGTAATTAACCTAAGGTGACTTGATACTCATCTCAACCGAAACAAAATTCGAGTCACTACTTAGCCTACTGTTATAATCATCAATAATTTGCTGCAAAAACCCCAAACCTGACAGTGTGCAAATATAATCCATTCGCCGATATAACATAGAACTATAGCCTTCATTCCTAAATGCGACAAGCTTACTAGGCTCATCGTCTTTTACTGGATAGCTAGACAAGCTATCTAATAGGACTTCAATCAACTGCGACAAGGTTGCAACACTCCCATCCTGCATACCCGCCAATATTTGATTTGCTGCAAACACCCGCGACTTCGTACGCCATTTAAAAAGTCGACCTAGGGCTAATGGCAATGGCGACGGCGCACTGCCATCGACATATTCTTTTAATAATGTTTTTGCTGTTTGCATCACATTACCACAATATAAAAATACGCTCTCACCATAACAACAATATATCTCATGAGATTTTTTTTCATCTTCATTTCGATACTTATCCTGCAAGAGACTTTGCTTTACTTTAACCAGCGATAAAAGCTGAACTCGCTCATCACAAGAAAGCGATAGCGCATTTATAAGATCCAAAAGGATTTTCACATGATCAGGTAGCGTAAAATAAGTATCACAACGTAGAAATTTATCAATGAAATACAACCTCTGACGAGAAGACACAGCTGCAATTAAACAGCTAAAAAAATACACCCTTCCTCTTAGGTCCAGCACATCTTCTGATTTAGATTCAAGCCCAGGACGATGTTGATAATCAAGCGCTCTTAAAAAAACAGCATCACAAGGATCATCTTTATGTTCTTGCATGCTCGTAAGTGGAAACACGGAAAATACATCACCAACAATACTTTCCCTTACAATATAATCAGGACCTAAAGAAGAGCAAAATGAGATAACCTCATCAGGCGACAGGAGCTGCAATAGCTTTAGCAACTCAAAACCAGCGAGTTGCATAACTTTACCCACACCCAATCGCCCCATTATAAATGCATATCGCCGCTCCTGCTCTATCCCTTCCAACACCAATTTTAGTTGCGAGAAATGCGTAATAATCTCTGCAAGCGCTTCCTTTGATAACGTATTGGCATACTCATTCAACCCCAATGATGATAATTGATTCAACAATGGAAAAAGGACAAAACTTACATCATTATTTAACACCTGCAGAATATCGTCGCCGAGCCATAACAAAAATGCCAAGCAACTTTGTTCTCCCCCTGAAATAATGCGACCACCACCCAGCGTAAACAAATAAAAAAAATTAGCTAAGCAAGCAAAACCAAAATTACGATACTCTCTTGCTAAACACGCAATCACATTATCACGAGGCAGCGCCTTTAGAAAAGCCAATTTCTCATCCGTAGTAGAAAACTGACATAAATAATTTATAAGATATCTTGATTTTTTATCAATAACCGCACCAACATCTTCTACAACATCTTCAAGGACAATTTTATATTGCTCCGCGAGAGTGTATTTAATTTCAGCAAATTCACCACCATCATGTCTTACTTGCCACTGCTGCTTAACCAAGCTAACAATCAGCCCCGCATCGAACGCTTGCAAAAAATGTTTATGCTGCTTGAGAAATAACGACTGATCTCTTCTAGGTAACATTACTAGAACCTTTAACAAATCTGCTGGCCTTCGAAATGAAATTTCATCTGCTTTCTGCGGACAAAAGTAGTAATCAAAATCGATACTCTGCAAAAACGCAATGCGGTTATTTACATGCAAATGTTCTAATACAAAACTAATATCATTACTATAACTAGCCCCTATAACACGGGTTTCTTTACGCACAAATAACTTAGCCAATGAAAGGCGCTTATCTTGCGGCATCTGCTCAAAGATCTGATGCAATATCTGTTTACGGTTATTAAATGATCGTGAAACATAAGCAAACCCAGACTCATACCCGTCGTTATCTAACACATTAAAAAATTTTTCACCCATATTATCAATAAGCGTTTTCAATGCATCTGCAGATGTATAGTGAACCAACTGAACAAATTGCTCTACATTATTAACATAGTTCACGATATCTTTTCCCAAACGCAAAATAACTCTATTTTGCACTGCAACTGGAAGTCGGGCTAAGCACGAACATAGCGAGAAATGATCATCCCCCACTAGTTGAATCAAGCCTTGTGGAGAAAGTGCTTCGATGTACAAAGCACGGCGCGCAAAGGGAATTTGCGAAAAAATCTCCTGCAACGCAGCAAGCTCCATTATTTCACCACGAGGATTCTGACCAAGCATCCCTTTTAAATAAGGCAAAACTAACAATATTTTTTCTGATGAAAGACTGCGATAAAACGGCAGCAACTGATACAACCTGCTACCCGTCAAACAATTCTTTCCTGACAGCATTTCTGCTAACAGATCTTTCGGCAAGGATGCGAGAAATAACGCTGTATCTTTTAAATTTAACAAGTTGATTATTTCTTGCAAACAGGTAACACTTAAGTCACTATCATCGAAACTATAATACTTATACTCAAGCTCTGTTAAAAATTTCAAATGCGAACGCGAAGGCAATGCCTTTAAAATATGAATTAATGTCGATCTGTCAGTAGAAATTGAGATATGCCCTTTTTTTATCATACTTAACACTATCGGAATACGCTGCTCCCTCTCGATATACGGCAATACTCGACATAGGTGAAGAAAATTATAACTTGGAAAAATACATTTTAGCGCTTGCGGAACAAACTGATCATAATCAAGTTGTATCAGCCTGCTACGCGCCATCTGCAACAAACGATACAAGCACAACTCTAAATATTCACGCAATGTATCACTATTAACCTGAGATGCTTGACTATTTCTAAAGTAGCTTATCACAAATTGCTGAAATAATTTATGCTGAACAACACGGTTACCATCTACCATTTGATACACTAAATAGGGAAATGAGTCTTTATCGGAAACTTTCCCTAATATCGCTGCACAAACATGGTGGTAAATAAATTCTTTTAATCCACTTTCACTAGCAGCTTCAACGGACGTCACGAGGCATTCATTACGCCCTGGTAATGATGCTAATAAATTATTATGCATTTGTGAAAAATCATGCTTTTGTTCTTTTGCTTCAGCTGCATCGACACTTAGATTTTTATAAAATAATGCCGGATATTCTTGCAGCAATTGCAGCAATCCATCCGAAATTTGTGCCGTACAATTTAATGGGACCTTACTCCTTGCCAATAATTTTTCTTGCTCTGACACTTCACATTCAGGATGACCGGAAAATAATACCACCAATAAATTTTCAAGCGTTGCCTCTTCCCCATAATAAGGAATAGAGTAACTGCAAACTACTTTATAGAGCGCCGTATTATTTTCTTTTAATGCCTGCCACTGATGATACATAGCAAAAATGGCATTAGCACAAGTATTTGTATTAGCCTGTGTCTCGTGCCCCTTCGTCTCTCCTTGTCCACCAATGGAACCTGATTGAATAACTTTTGCAAACGCCTGTAGCTGTAAACCGAGTGAATGAGCGGTGTGTTTTTCTACATGATAATCAAATAGTGCCTTAAAATAGCTATGACTCGCCTCACCTGCCACCTCGCTTATCGCTAACAAATCAAACCCAGATAGTTTTATAGCTAGCTTGGGATTTTCTTGGTAGTCCGGAAAAATATAATTGGTATCTGTTTTTGCAAGTTCAAAGGCGGTCTCAATAGATATTAGCTGCGTTCCTGTTTCATCTATTATATAGTCTGCTAAGGGAAAAACACCATCCTCTTGTGTGAACGATAAGTCCACACCACCTATCTGGTGCTGTAATGTTGGCATTAACAATTGACAGATATTCTCACCCGGTTGACAAATTAACGCGGCAATAGCTAGCATTACCTGATTTATTAACGCATTAGGCGTATGGAGATACTCTTTAGCAGTACCTTGTATGCGCCACCAACGTAGAGCTAAAAATTGTTTGAGTAGCTTTAGTTGCAGAGAGAGTGTGTCTGTGTCATTGGGGAAATTCTGTAGGTACTGACGAAGAAAGCTAAGTTCGATGGCAAAATTTTTTTCGCTATTTTTTTCTTCAGCTAGTATTTGCACTTGTGCGTTTAGGTTTTCTTTTAAGTCTGATAGTCTCATTGAATATATCCTATTTTCAGATGGATTAGCAGTAACTGTTATTACTGCTTTAAAGCATTAACTTTGCCGCTACCTTCTAGAGCTAAGCCAAATTCCACTTGCTTTGCAGGCTAGCAATTTTGCATTAATTTAATATTAAGATGTGGAAACAGAGTGTTTTAATGTTTATAAATTGAACTTAGCGTGGCGGGAGTTTCACGCAAAGACGCCAAGGGGACGCAAAGGGCGCTAAGGTTTATATCCCTCACCGCGACCTTAGCGTTTCCTTGGCGTCTTTGCGTGAATCCGGCGAGGCACAAGCCCTAACCACAACTTTACAAATCCACCGATAGCAGACAAGTATATCTTTACTCGCATTTAATATTACATTAATAAATATGCTGTACAATTTACACCTTCAACAGGGAAAAATACCAAGGACTTAAACAGATTAATAACGAGGCTATTTATGAGAAACAAAATAGGCAATGCTGCCATCAAACTAGGTTTAGGTCTTTTCACTTTGGCACAACTGACTGAAGCAACAGAAATTCCTCAGCTAGACAACAGCACTACCAGCTTTCTAAATGCTAGCTTGGAATTAGTTAACCAGAATCAAACTGGATATAACAGTACAGATAGTGGTGACGGTTTGTCTAGTGGTAACGGTTTGTCTAGTGGTGGCATTGCGGGTGTTACAGTTGGTGTTATAGCATTCTGTTGCATCTGCATAGGCTGTTGTCTAGTGTGCGACAATGACGGCGATTGCTGCACAACTGCTACCGGGTGCGCGATGATTGGTGCGGGAACTCGATTGCTTCCTTAAGTTCATCATTCTTCTGTGCTGAAGCTGTCGTTGCTTGTTGCGCTTGATGCACCTAAAAAAACGTAGGGGTGTAACACGCTGCACCCGTAAGGGTTTGCTGCTACAGGATGTTTGCGGGCGCAGCATGCTGCGCCCCTACGAAGAGGTTAGGTGATCAATAGGCGGTTTACAAGGCTCTGGCCGAATGCGATACGCTCGAGGACTACGTGATGCTTGTGGGATTCAATACATTAGGGGTGCGGCTTAAATACGATAGAATTTTATTGGCTAACTTAACTTTTTCCATGCTCGGCAATTCAATAGGCTCGCTACCGCAGCCAATAATCGTTACTTGATTGTTGTCCGACGCAAAGCCCACACCATTCCCAACTTGATTCGCGATAATAATATCCAAGCCTTTTTTGTGCATTTTTATTTTAGCATTTGCAATGACATTCTCGGTTTCAGCGGCAAAACCAACCACTACAGGTTTATTCTTTAATTTAGCTACTTCAGCAATAATATCTGGATTTCTAGTCAGTGCGATTGACATATCCTCATTGCTTTTTTTAATTTTATTCGCAGCAACAACTTTAGGCCGATAATCAGCAACCGCTGCGGCACTGACAAAAATATCTGCATCACTGACAACTGCCATAACTGCCTTATACATGGCTTGTGCGCTTTCTACTTGAATATCCTTAACACCATTAGGAGCCGTTAGATGTGTTGGACCACTAACTAAAACAACCTCTGCTCCTAACTGCTTTGCTGCCGCAGCCAAAGCATAACCCATTTTCCCAGAACTATAGCTTGTTAAATAGCGCACGGGATCCAGTCGCTCACGCGTTGGACCAGCGGTAATAACAATTTTTTTTCCTTGCAAGATTTTTTTTTGCAACTGTTGTGCCAACAAATCCACTAATTCAAGAGGTTCTAACATTCGCCCTAATCCTGTTTCACCACAGGCTTGCGAACCTTCACCTGGACCAAAAATAGTAACATTGCGTGACTTTAATGTTTCGACATTCTCTTGTGTTGCAACATGATGCCACATCTGTTGATTCATCGCGGGGGCAATAGCAATCGGTGCTTCGCTGGCAAGACAAAGTGTGGCTAGCAAATCATCGGCCATACCATTGGCTAAACGGGCGATAAAATTAGCGCTTGCGGGTGCTACGAGAATATAGTCCGCCCAGCGTGCTAATTCTATATGCCCCATGGCGGCTTCGGCTTCTTCTGATAATAATGAAGTATGGACTCGATTTCCTGAAAGCGCTTGCAAGGTTAAGGGTGTGATAAAGGCTTGCGCTGATTGGGTCATTACCACTTTGACTTCGGCACCTTGTTCGCGGATGCGTCTTACTAGATCTGCGGATTTGTAGGCGGCTATGCCGCCGGTGATGCCTAGAATTATTTTTTTGCTTGTTGTTGTCATCAGTTCTTTTGCGGGCGCAGCATGCTGCGCCCCTACGGTTGTTTGTTTCGTTTTTTAGTTAATTTAAACGCCGCCATGTTTTTATCGTTAAACGTAGAATTTATTTTCTATTAGTTGTTCGGCAATTTGTATGGCGTTTAAAGCTGCTCCTTTGCGGATATTATCAGCAACCACCCACAGATTAATTCCCGTTGGGTGGGAAATATCATCACGAATACGACCGACAAAAACCGGGTCTGAATTTGCACCGTGAGTAATAGCCGTTGGATACTCTTCCCTATCAGAAATTAGCTCTACTCCCGGCGCCTGACTTAACAAGGTTTTTACCTCACCAGCAGTAATGGGCTGATTTGTTTCTAGATGAATGGCTTCCGAGTGACCGAAAAATACTGGCACTCTTACTGCGGTGGGATTTACTGAAATATCACTATCACCTAAAATCTTTTGCGTCTCCCACACCATTTTCATTTCTTCTTTGGTGTAACCATTATCGAGGAATACATCAATTTGTGGAATGGCATTAAAGGCAATTTGCGCTGGAAAAATATCATTCTTAACCTCTTTTGACGTCAACAACGCCGCCGTTTGATTGGCCAGTTCATCAATTGCTTTTCGACCGGCACCTGATACCGATTGATACGTCGCGACATTAATGCGGGAAATACCAACCGCATCGTAAATTGGTTTAATCGCTAATAACATTTGTATGGTTGAACAATTAGGGTTGGCAATAATGTTTCGCTCACGATAATCAGCAATTGCTGCTGGGTTGACTTCAGGAACAACCAACGGCACATCAGGGTCATAACGAAACTGCGAAGTATTATCGATAACAATACAACCTTCATCGGCAGCACGCGGCGCATACTTTTCAGAGATGCTGCCACCGGCTGAGAAGAAGGCTATTTGTGCTTTGGAAAAATCAAAATCATCAAGTTTTTCAACCGCAATCGCCTTACCACCAAACATTACTTTTTTACCAAGCGAGCGCTCACTGGCTAACGGATAGATCTTCCCTACGGGAAATTCTCGCTCGTTTAATATATCAAAAATCATTTCACCAACAACGCCGGTGGCACCGACGACTGCTATATCATAAGCAGAATTCATGATTATTTTCCTCTATAAGTTTTGTGCTTTATGTAATAAATAGTGGTCCATTAAAACTAATGCCAACATGGCCTCGGCAATGGGTACCGCACGAATACCAACACAAGGGTCATGGCGCCCAGTGGTCACAACGTCGACTTCATTATCATTGAGATCAATACTTTTTCCAGGCGTGGTAATACTGGACGTTGGTTTAAACGCCATGGTAACAAGCAGATCTTGCCCGCTAGAAATTCCGCCCAACGTACCGCCGGAGTGATCTGATAAAAAACCCTCGCGCGTCATTTCATCACGATGCTCTGAACCACGTTGGCCAACCACATTAAAACCATCACCAATTTCCACTCCTTTTACTGCATTAATACCCATCATAGCCTGCGCGATATCGGCATCCAATTTATTAAATACCGGCGCACCCAAACCAACAGGAACACCTTTGGCAACAACCGATACTGCTGCACCAATAGAATCACCGTCTCGACGTAACTGGGTAATAGCTTCTTCTAATGCAGCAATTTTTTCTGCATCCGGAAAGAAAAATGGATTATCATCAACAATACTTAAATCAATTGTCTCTGCAGCAATATCACCAATGGCTGAACAATAACCCTTAATTGAAATTGATAATTTTTCTTGTAAATATTTTTCCGCAATCGCACCAGCAGCTACTCGCATCACCGTTTCGCGCGCTGAGGAGCGACCACCACCACGGTAATCGCGGATACCATATTTTTTAAAATAGGTATAATCTGCATGCCCAGGGCGAAAAAGATCTTTTATTTTCGAATAATCACGTGAGCGCTGATCTTGATTTTCAATTAACAAGCCAATGGGTGTGCCCGTCGTTTTCCCCTCAAAAACACCAGAAATAATTTTTACCGCATCAGGTTCTTTACGTTGCGAGGTGTAACGTGACTTACCCGTTTTACGACGATCAACGGCTTTTTGAATATCTTCCTCAGATAAAGCCAAGCCTGGTGGGCAGCCGTCAACAATAGCCATTAAACCGGGGCCATGACTTTCACCACAAGTTGTTACTGTAAATAATGTTCCAAAACTGTTTCCTGGCATACCTTACCTCTTAATAAAAATTCCATACATCATATAGTGTCTAACTGCTCTTTGGTTAGGACAAAAATACCATGCCCACCATTGGATTGCTCCACCCAGGTAAAGGGTACATTAGGTAAGCGAGCCGCTAATGCTTCATCGCTATTGCCTACTTCAACCATTAATATTCCATTGGCATTTAAATGCTTTTTCGCCTGCTGCAAAATAGTCATCACAATTGCCAAGCCATTTTCATGCGCACGCAACGCTGAATCTGGTTCAACACCGTATTCTGCTGGCAGGCTTGCCATTTCCGCATCCCCAACATAGGGTGGATTACTGATAATGATATCATAGGTCTCACCCGCAAGCGCGACAAAGCAATCGGATTGCAGTAAACGCACTTGCTGCGCTAATCCATATTTATTAACATTTTGCCGCGCTACTGCTAACGCATCTTTGCTAATATCAACGGCATCAATCTGCGCCCCAGGAAATTGATGTGCACAAGCAATCGCCATACAGCCACTGCCGGTACCAATTTCCAAAATGCGCTCAACAGAGTCTGTAGCAACCCAAGGCGCAAAGCCATTCTCAATCCACTCAGCAAATGGCGAACGCGGAATTAACACACGTTCATCAACATAAAAGGGCAAGCCCATAAACCACGCTTGTTTTGTTAAATAAGGCACTGGAATGCGCTGCTCAATTCGGTCTTTAATTTTTTGCATCAACGCCTGGCGTTCACTGCTTGTTAGACACGCGCTAAATACCTGCTTACCAAGCTCATGATCAAGGTGCAGGGTTTGCATTACCAAAGCCACCGCCTCATCCCAGGCATTATCAGTGCCATGGCCAAAATACAACTCAGCCTCAGCAAAGCGCGAAGCTGCCCAGCGAATGCAATCGCCAATGGTGGACAGTTCTGAGACTGCTTCTTTATAGTTCAATTTGTGCTGCAAACCTACCTAACTCCTAAATTTTATTGTTGGAGGATAGTGCCAATCTCCGTTACTATACAAAGATGAGCAAGAAAAAAACACAACCCACCCCTGACGTTGATCCAAACGATCAACAGCTGTTCCGCGATGCGGTAAAAAACACCAAGCCTCTCAAACAAGACAAACATCTGCTAAAAAAAGAACAAGAAAAAACGTATTCTGCTCCCAAATCGTCACCAACCACGCCGCACGATATCGACTTATCACAATTAGCCCCTGCAGACTGGCTGCAACCAGACGATTATAGTGACTTTTTCCGCACTGGCCTACAACATAAAATTAAGCGCAAACTTAAAAACGGCCAATTTACCATTGAAGCCAGTATTGACCTCCATCGCCTGACCGCTGATGAAGCCGTGGAGCGCGTCGACCACTTCCTCAACAGCTGTTCAGAGCAAAATAAACGCTGGTTATGCATTATACACGGAAAAGGCTTCTATTCGAAAGAAAGTAGGTCTATCCTTAAGACCCTGCTAAACAAATGGTTACGTACTCACCCGAAAGTGCTTGCATTTTGCTCGGCAAAGCCTAAAGATGGCGGCACTGGCGCACTGTACGTGCTCATAAAATTAGGACGCTAACTCTCATGAAAAATAACGTTATTATTATTGGCATTTCTGGGCCCTCAGCTTCAGGAAAAAGCTTGCTCGCTAACACGATTTATAACGAACTAGGATCCAAGCAGGTTACTGTTATTTCCGAAGACTCCTACTATAAAGACCTTAGCCACATGCCGTTTGAAGAGCGTGCAGAGATTAACTATGACCACCCCGAGTCGCTGGATCACAATCTGCTGCATCAACATCTTGAGCAGCTACAAGCCGGTCATACGGTCCAGGTGCCGATCTACGACTACTCTGAACATTTGCGTAGTAAAAAAACACGCGAAGTGGGTAAGCACCGCATTATCGTTTTAGAAGGCATTTTACTTTTCGTTGAACCGGAATTACGCAACATTATGGATATCCGTATTTTTATGGATACGCCACTCGATATTTGCTTTGTGCGTCGACTGCAGCGCGATACCGTTGAGCGAGAAAGAAGCATAGACTGCGTCATTCAGCAATATCAGCAAACCGTTCGCCCAATGTATTTGCAATTTATTGAACCATCCAAGCGCTATGCTGATATTATCGTCCCTCGTGGCGGCGAAAACCGCATCGCAATTGACATGATACAAGCAAAAATGAGAGAGTTATTAGGAGACACTGTCATGTAGAAGACACGCGAAGCAAGGAGGCGAAGCAATGTCAATGGAACTGACGAGCTCTGCATTTAGACACGGTGATATGATTCCCGCGCAATATACTTGCGATGGCAAAGACATCTCACCTGAACTTAAATGGAGCGGCGTACCGGAAAGGACGCAATCGTTTGCACTAATAATGGATGACCCTGATGCCCCAGTAACCACTTGGGACCATTGGATACTTTTTAATATCCCACCGCATATTTCACATTTGCCTGAGGACGTTAGTTTGCTGCCCAAGGGTACGCGCGTTGGCAAAAATAGCTGGAGCCAAACGACCTACACCGGCCCCTGCCCACCCGATAGAGCACAGCACTACATATTCACTTTATTTGCGCTAGATACAGTGCTTAATGTCGAATCAGGTATTCGCAGAGAAGAGCTGCAAGTCGCCATGCATCATCACGTATTAGCGATTGCGGAGCTTGTAGGCAAGTACAAACGCGTTGACTAACATATGACCTGATTGACATCATACACCTATTAATGAGACAGTTAAAAGGCGTATGATGTCGTTGGGAATGCTATGGATGCTTTTCAAAAAAAACTCAGAGAACAGTTAATAGCCATTACCCGCAATTTTCTTATGGAAAGCCATACCGAACGCGCCTACCCTGTCGTCTCTCTTACCGCTTCGCTGGAAAAAGAACTGGGCATTAGCAGCCTAGAAAAATCAGAGCTTATTTACCGTATTGAAAAAACCTTAAATGTAAGCCTACCGACCGCTACGATGGTTGAAGCACAGACGCTCTCAGATATTTGCAATATTATTTTAAAAACACGCGATCAGAATATTGAAATTAAATTTCCAGAATTACCCAAAGAACAAAGAAGCGTTGAGTTTGATGTAAAAAAAGCAAGCTCCTTACAAGAAGTTTTATTCTTATATAAAGAAAACGACCCGGAAAGAAATTATTTATATCTACTCGGTGATACTGGTGTTGAAAAAATATTAAAATACGGTGACCTTTATGATTCAGCCAATCAGTTGGCTGCTGGCTTAATTGCGCGTGGTTTAAAACCGCGTGAAACTGTGGCGATTATGTTACCGACATCCGTCGAGTTTTTTTTCGCATTTTTTGGCGTATTGCTCGCTGGCGGCATTCCTGTTCCCATTTACCCACCACTGCAAGCATCACAGGTGGAAGAATACGCTAAACGTGAAGCGATTATTTTAAGAAATGCCGGTGTACGCTTTTTAATAACGTTTAAAAAAGCAAAAGGTTTAAGTAAATTATTACAAGCCTTTGTGCCAAGTTTAATTGATGTTGAAACTGTATCGTCTTTAATGAAAGAAGATAGCACCTTTGAAGCTGTTACCATAGACCCAAGTGATATCGCCTTTATTCAGTACACCTCTGGCAGCACAGGCAACCCCAAAGGCGTCGCCTTAACACATCAAAATTTACTAGCAAATATTCATGCCTACGGGGCCGCCGTTAACTTACAAGCTAATGATGTTATCGTCAGCTGGCTGCCGTTATACCATGATATGGGTTTGATTGGTGCTTGTTTGGGTTCTTTATTTTATGGAGCACCGTTAGTTTTATTATCACCACTGAGTTTTCTTGCTCACCCGGAACAATGGTTATGGGCCGTTCATTATTACCGTGGCACAATTTCAGCTGCACCTAATTTTGCTTATGAGATTTGCGTGAAAAAGATTGCTGATGAACGCTTAGCAGGATTAGATCTAAGCTGCTGGCGCTTAGCCTTAAATGGCGCGGAGAAAATTTATCCTAGCACCCTTGAACGATTTTATAAAAAATTAAAACCTTTTAAACTGAGTAAAACAACTTTATTCCCTGTTTATGGCCTAGCTGAATCCAGCGTCGCACTAACCTTCCCTGCTATTGGTAAAGAAGCCATAATAGACCGCATAGACAAAACCGTTTTTGAAACAGAAGGAAAAGCGCTAGCGGTAACAGATACTGAAACTCTCCACTATGAATTTGTTAATTGCGGTCGCGCATTACCACACCATCAAATCCGTGTTGTCGATGATAATAATAACCCGTTACCCAACCGCACTGTCGGCAACCTACAATTTAAAGGCCCCTCAGCAATGATTGGCTATTATAATAATAGCGAAGCAACAGAAAGAGTAATGCACGATGGCTGGGTTGAAACTGGTGATCTTGCCTACTTGGTCGATGGCGATTTATTTCTTACTGGCAGAAAAAAAGACTTAATTATAAAAGCTGGAAGGAACTACTACCCTGCCGATGTGGAACTTATCGTTGAACAGGTTCAGGGTATTCGTAAAGGCTGTGTGGCAGCCTTTGGTGTTCGCATGGATGAACGCGGCACCGAAAATTTAGTTATCGTTGCGGAAAAATCTGATCGTACTAATTTAGCCAACGCTGATATTATCGAAGAAATCTATCAACGCATGAGTGAGCAAGTAGGTATTGCACCTGATGATGTCGTATTAACAGCGCCAAGAACGATACCCAAAACATCAAGCGGAAAATTACGCCGTAGCAGCTGTAAAGAACGTTATCTCAACCATCAATTAAAACACCGCCATGCACCAGTATGGCTGCAAGTAACCAAACTATTTACCGCCAGCATTGCTGCAAGAGTCAAGAAATTTTTCGGCACCATTTTTAAATTTATTTATACCATCTATGCAGCGATATTAGGCATTATTGCACTTATCCCCACTATCCTGGTTGTCTTTCTGTTACCAAGAAAACTGTCAGCACTTAGCTTAAAAGCGATTACGCGCACTCTATTAGCCTGCATGTTCTGCCCAATTAAAACAAATATAAAAATTAAACAAAAAAACCCTGCTGTTTTCATCGCCAATCACGCAAGCTATATCGACTTTATTGCACTCATCGCAAAGCTGCCAAGCAATGCCATTTTTGTTGGTAAAAAAGAACTAGCCAAAATCCCTCTACTTGGTCGCATGATGAGAAGAATGAAACATATTCTAGTTGATCGATTTAATCTTGCTGAAAATGAAAGTGATTTTAATCAATTGAAAACAGCGGTTGAAAAAGACCTCTCAATTATGATTTTTCCGGAGGGCACCTTTGGCTATCAAAAAGGCGTACGTCCTTTTAAATTAGGCGCTTTTAAATTAGCTGTTGAATTAAACCTTCCGATTTACCCCATTGCCCTCTCGGGAACACGCGACATCTTAACAGAAGGACATATTTTACTACGACCTAAAAAAATCACCATGACCGTTCTTCCCATCCTCAAGACAGAAAAAAATGAGTGGGAAGAAATTATTCGTTTGCGGGATCAAAGTCGTGATTTGATTGCCAAGGCACTGGGTGAGGAAAAAATTAATCTCTAACAATCCTTAGTGCCGAGCGCAACAGGTTACGCCCGTACTAAAGCTTAATAATAGCTACGTTACATAGCATTGTTAGGCGTTGTATCTTGTCGAAATTCTGTGAGTGTTTTCTGATACTCTTCACTGGTACCTTGCTCACTTGCTAAAAAGCCAACATTAAAATCACCGCCACCGCTAGCAGCAGACTGCTTAATTTTATGACATAGTGTGCGTTGCTTTTTTTCTTCTAACGACGCAGAAGTAGATGCACCTTGCATAGGTACATGCTTTCCATTTTCACAAGCGCCAAACATAGTGCGGCCATTACTAGCAGAATTACCAGACAAATCACAACTATTTTTGTTTTGGCAGCATAATTTTTCGGCATCATAACATGTTTGCAACATCATATTAATTTCTTTTTCAAACTCAGATGTTCCACGATTTCCTGCAACGTCGTTAGAAGCATTGTTAATAATATGCTTTGAGGATCTAATATTTGATAACAAAGAAGCTGAAATAACACTCATAAAAAGACATATTCTAACTGCCAGGGTATAGCGGCGTTGATGTTGATTCTGCCGTGCTCTATGATTTCGCTCGTCTCTTCTCCCATCTCTTCTCATCGATGTCTCCATTTAACTAAAAAAAGCTATAATACAATAGAAATATTAAAAAGATATTAAGGAAGCGGATTTCTTTTTTGGAATCTGTGGTTGGTGCGGCGGGATAATACGGTGTATATACTTAATGTTGTGCTTCGTTGGTTTCACGCAAAGGCGCTAAGGGGACGCTAAGAACGCAACGATCAATATAAAATCTTAGCGCACTTTGCGTCCCCTTAGCGCCTTTGCGTGAAACCAGCGAAGCTAGAGGCCCATCAAACTAATCACCCTCTTCAGGCGGCCGCTCCTCCCGCAACCTATTCACCTCATCACGAATCACCCGTGGATCTGGCATAATACAGGATAGAAAATCAGACAAGTTGTTAATAACATACCAGACAACGGTACTTGCACCCGAATATTTAGCTAAATACGCTGTGAGAAAATTTAAAAGCTGCAAAGTCTTCGTTGACACTTCAATTCGATTTAACAAAGATGGGAACTGCTCCGCCTTCTTAACCAAGAATGGATTAGTATGTTGATATATTTCAGCAATTTCATCAAGCTTCACTTGTGTATAAGCCACCATGGTAATACTGGTATTTTCTGCCAAACTAACGCGGGAACTATCACGCTGCAATCTTCTTAAAATATTATTATAAGTCTCAAAATTTATCGCCATCTTCTCTTCTCGACTTTGCCAAAACGCCAGCTTTCTTCGCTTGCGATGGTGGTGATGCCCTAAATAGACATTGACTAATCTTGAAAAAAGAAAAGAAAAGTAATCTACATGAAATGCCATTAGATAAGCTTGCTTAGCCTCTGGCTTAGCTTCAATTAATTCTTTCAATGAAGACTTCTGTATCCATAGTTCTTCAACACTTAATAATAAATTCTGTGCCGCTTCAGTCAGCTTATAGCCGCGTCGACGTAAATACTCCTGAATTGCGTTAACATATTTCACTACATTTAAATCACGTACTTTTTCTGGCATATGCGCTTCTTTAACACCAACATCACCAAATAGAACAGAGGTATCATAGGAATGCTTAACACCTAAATGCTTAACGCCAGCTAAACTAAGGTATTTCCCCAAAAATGTGACGAAATCGGAAGAAATATAATAACGCTGAATCTCGTTAATCGAGTTTGCCACTACCGCGGCAACATCGTTATCAACTGCTTCTGGTGCTGAAAAAGTATAACAATCGGCATTAGCAAAAACCTCGAGAATTTCCTCAATGGGTCTTCTTGTCCACTGGCGCGCAACATCTGCAATAGCTTGTCTAAAAAAGCCATATTTAAAAGCCAGCTTACATAGCAATGCAAGCGCCCCACCTAGACTGTGCCCGGTAATCGCTACTCGTTGTATTTCATCGCCACGCTCAAATTGAAAAATTCTTTTTAAAATAAAAGCAATACACGGTAAGCAAGATAATAAAACAGAAGCAAAACCAAAACCCACACCGCCATCAATGTCGCCGGTAATTTCACGCGCTCTTGCTAAGCCAGAGCCGCCTAACCCGAGACTACCGGAGCTTTCCATATCGCTAATCCAATCTGGATTACCCAACCCATTAAAATAACCCTGCTTTGCACCACGTAGAAAATTACCGCTGCGACTACCGCGAAATGTCACGGTCAAGGTTTTATTGATTTTATCATGTGCGAGAAAACCAAAAATACTTCGTTGCCCATGCAGCTTGGTAACACGATCTACAGTCTCACCGCGATGACGGGGTGAATAACCGCTACTACCTTCAAAGCAGTAAATATGCACTGAGCCTGACTGATAATCTTTACATCGCTCCATTACATATTTATCTTTTTCAAGTGCACAATAATACACTTCTGATATTTTTTGCGTGTACTGTGGCGGCTGAAAATAGACATACTCACTACCACCACCGCGATAGTAAACACCTATGCGCGGATCAACCGCATCGTAAAAATATGAAATGGCATCAAGCCCCTTACGGCCGAATGTTTTTGAGCTTATCGGCCCGCGCAACTCCTCAAACAATTGCCGACGATAGGTGTCGCTTTGCAAGGTTTCTGTAAAAGGATCAATCTTCCAGAAAGTGGTTTGTGCATAAATCTGATAACTGAGAATACACATGTTTGTGTAGAATTTAGCGTTATCGATTGCTTGAACGGTGGGATTAATTTCGCGCGCCAGTTGTTCGGCAATTTCGTCTCTCATCTTCCTTCACCTGTAAGCTCAAATCCTGTAAACAATATAGAACATTCTACTAAGCTTTGCCTGACAGTTATCACTATATCTACATGATTTATAGTGATTTATAATAATTTGGTTGACTTTTTTTGTGTTTTCACCACAATGACACTCCTAACTAGGACTAACAAAGACTCATCGGAGAACAAATTGAATATTGCACAGATTATTGCTAGTGAGCTTGGTGTAAAAAATACCCAGGTAGATGCTACGATTAACTTACTCGATGAAGGGGCCACGGTACCCTTTATTGCAAGGTATAGAAAAGAAGCAACAGGCGGCTTATCCGATGATCAACTGCGCGAATTATCTGAGCGCCTTACTTATCTAAAAGAGCTGCATGAGCGACAACAAACTATTTTGAAATCAATTAGCGAACAAGGAAAATTAACACCCGAACTGGAAAAAGCGATTGTCAGTGCTGACACCAAAACACGCCTTGAAGATTTATACTTACCCTACAAACCAAAACGGCGCACAAAAGCACAAATCGCTATTGAAGCCGGTCTGCAACCTTTAGCTGAAGCTCTGTTAGCCGATACTACGCTAGACCCGCAAATAGAAGCTGAAAAATACATTAATAATGAAAAAGCAATAACAGACTCTAAGGCAGCGCTTGATGGTGCACGTTATATTCTTGCGGAGAAATTTATTGAGAATGCTGATCTTATTGAAGAACTACGCGCTGTTTTTTGGAATCATGCAACGATATATAGCTGTGTTGCAAAAGGTAAAGAAGAGGAAGGTGCAAAATTTTCAGATTATTTCGATTTTAATGAAAATATTAAAAAAATCCCTTCACATCGTTTATTAGCTATTTTTCGTGGGCGCAAGGGAGGCATCTTGCAACTGCATATTGATTTCCCTGAAGAACAGTTTACCGAAGATTGTTTGCATCGCATTTGTAAGTCCTTTGCTATTAGCACGTCACTGGCAAAAACACACTGGCTATGGCAAACCATTCAATGGGCATGGAAAATCAAATTACATTCTAAACTTGAACTTGAATTAATGGTTGAGTTAAAAGTTCGTTCTGATGAAGAAGCCATTCATGTCTTCCGTGATAATTTAAAAAACTTACTGATGGCAGCACCGGCAGGAAACTTTGTCGTTCTAGGGCTTGATCCAGGTTATCGTACCGGTGTTAAAACTGTTATCGTTGATGGAACGGGGAAGTTATTAGAATACAAGGTTATTTACCCGCATGCGCCGCAAAAGCAATGGGATAAAGCGCTTGCCACCCTTTCAACACTTTGCAAAAAATTTAATGTTAAATTAATTAGTATTGGCAATGGCACTGCTTCGCGCGAAACGGATGACTTAGCCGCTGAGCTTATAAAAAATAATGCTAATTTGAACATGACAAAAATTGTTGTTTCAGAAGCAGGTGCGTCGGTTTATTCAGCTTCTAAGTTAGCTTCCAAGGAATTTCCTGATTTGGATGTTTCTTATCGCGGTGCTGTTTCTATTGCTAGGCGATTACAAGATCCTTTAGCAGAACTTGTTAAAATTGACCCTAAATCGATTGGTGTTGGCCAGTATCAGCATGATGTCAATCAAACAAAATTGGAAAAATCACTTAATGCTACGGTTGAGGATTGTGTCAATGCCGTTGGCGCTGATATTAATACCGCTTCTATTCCGCTGTTAACGAGCATTTCTGGTTTAAATGAAACAACCGCTAGCAATATTGTTAAATTTCGTGAGGAACATGGCCGCTTTAAAAATAGAGAGGCTATTAAGTCTGTGCCGCGTTTAGGAGCTAAAACCTTTGAACAAGCGGCGGGGTTTTTACGTATTGTTGGTGGAGAAGAGCCACTTGATAGCTCGGCGGTCCACCCAGAGAGTTATTCCGTTGTTCGCGATATTGTTACTTCCGTGGGTAAGCCTATTAACGATATTATGGGGAACGAAGGTTTATTAAATTCACTCGATCCTCGCAAGTTTATGAGTGACGCTGCTGGCTTACCAACTATTTGCGATATTATAAATGAATTAAAAAAACCAGGACGTGATCCCCGGCCTGAATTTAAAATGGCGAAGTTTACTGAAGGTGTTAATGAAATTAAAGATCTTAAAGTTGGTATGGAGTTAGAAGGGGTTATTTCTAATGTTGCTAACTTTGGTGCTTTTGTTGATATCGGTGTGCATCAGGATGGGCTGGTGCATGTGTCACAGATTGCTGATCATTTTGTTAAAGATGTGCAGTCAGAAGTGAAAGTGGGGCAAATTGTTAAGGTAAGAGTACTTGAGGTTGATGCGGCGCGCAAAAGGATTTCCTTAACGATGAAGTCCAATCCTGGCAAAGCTAAAAAGCCTAAGAAAAAGCAGCCTGAACCACAGCAATTTAATAATCAGCTGGGCTCGCAGTTGCAGGATATTTTCAAACGGAAGATGTAGGGGGCAATATGTTAAGCCTAAAGCGGGCTGGTGCTGCGGATAGTTTCCGGGCGCAGCATGCTGCGCCCCTACATTGCTGCGTTTAGTCTGATTTTTCTCATAGCCAATTAAGAGCCCGTAGGGGCACAGCATGCTGTGCCCGTTTAGGTGTGCGCTGCTATAAACAGGGAGTGCCGCGGATGGTTGCGGGCGCAGCATGCTGCGCCCCTACGTTTTTTTTGCAGTTTTTTTGCTGTTATTTTGCTTCAAAGAAGGCTTGAATTTTTTCAATTAGACCAGCATAACGATCATGTTCAGGCTTCTCATGCCCCAACAACCATGCATACAATTCAGGGTCTGACTCTTCTAAAAATGCTGCAAATAATTCCTGCTCTTCGGCTGACAAATTAGTAAATTCGCTCTCAAAAAATTTTGAAATTAAAACATCTAACTCAAGCATGCCACGCCGACATTTCCACCTAACACGTTTAGCCAATTCTACATTCGTTACTGACATTCGCCATCCTCAACTATAAATTTAACACGCCGAGTGATACTACATAATAATTCATATGCAATCGTATCCGCACACTCAGCAACTCGTTCCACCGGCAAGCCCTCACCCCATAAAACTACAGTATCACCAACCGCAGCATTAGGCGCCACACGCAAATCTACCGTTAATAAATCCATCGAAACACGCCCTACCAACGGACACACTTTGCCACCAATCATGGTGGGCGTGCCGTTTCTTGCATGACGAGGATAACCATCCCCATACCCCATGGCAACAACACCAACCGGCATATCTGTTGGGCAACGCCATGTACATCCGTAACCAACAGCATCGCCTTTTTTCAGATGTTTACGACCAATCAATCTAGCTTCTAAGGACATCACCGGCCGTAAACCTTCATCATAACCACATCGACCCATTACCGGAGAAACACCATACAACATTATGCCTGGACGCACCCAATCAGCATGCGATTTTGGAAAAAATAATATCCCCGCCGAATTGGCCATACTGGTTTTCACCGTTTTATCTGGGGAAATTATATTTAAAAATTCTGAAAAACACTGTATTTGCTGGTGCGTATAAGATTCATCACCATTATCAGCATCTGCAAAATGCGTCATTAAACACATCGGCTTTTTTACTGCCTTATTGTCTTGCAGCTGCGAAAACACTTTAACCGCTTCATCCGGCGTAAACCCCAAACGATGCATCCCGGTATCCACTTTAAGCCAAACAGAAAGCGAATTTTCTTCTTGTATATCACTCATCATCGCTAACTGACAAGCGTCATGAATAACAGCAGTTAAATTATGTTGCAAAAAAAAAGGGATTTCTTCTCGTTGTGTAAAACCTGACATAACGACAATCGGTAGTTTATTACCTACTTTACGTAATGCTAATGCTTCTTCCAAACAGGCAACACCCAAAGCATCGGCTGAAGATAAGCCTTGCGCCACTTCTAACAACCCATGCCCATAGCCATTACTTTTAATCATCGCTAAGCAATTACTGTGGGGTGTTAATTCTCTAACACGAGCAAGATTATATTCCAAAGCAGCCAAATTGATGCGCGCAATAGCACCTCGACTCACATTTGCACCTCACCAAAAGGCACATCAGAGGGAACGTCTTGAAAAGAATAATTATCAAAACGCGTAAATTGGCCAAAAAAGGATAAAAACACTTTACCAATCGGACCATTACGTTGTTTAGCAATAATCACTTCCGCTTTTCCTTTATCGGCGGTTTCTGGATTATAAACTTCATCACGATAAACAAAGGCAATCAAATCCGCATCCTGCTCAATCGCTCCAGACTCACGTAAATCTGACATTACTGGACGTTTATCGGTACGTTGCTCCAAACCACGATTTAACTGCGATAAAGCAATCACCGGGACATTTAGTTCTTTTGCTAAACCTTTTAAGGAACGTGAGATTTCAGAAATTTCATTGGTACGGTTTTCGGTTTTGCCACCAATCTGCATCAACTGCAAATAATCGATAACAATTAAACCAATACCATCTTGCTCACGCGCAACACGGCGTGCACGTGCACGCATTTCTGTAGGCGATAACGCTGGTGTGTCATCAATAAATAATTTTGTCCCTGACAGCATTTCAATAGCAGACGTAACACGTGGCCAATCCTCATCGCTTAACTTACCAGTACGCACTTTATGCTGATTAATGCTACCCAGTGAAGAAATCATACGCATTACCAATGATTCACCCGGCATTTCCAAACTAAATACCAACACTGGTTTTTCACTACGAATCGCCGCATGCTCTGCCATATTCATGGCGAGCGTCGTTTTACCCATGGAAGGACGACCAGCGACAATAATTAAATCACCGTCTTGCAAACCTGAGGTCATATTATCTAAATCAGTAAAGCCACTGGACAAACCGGTCAGCGGATCGGTTGAGTGATACAAAGTATCAATACGATCCGTAGCCTTTGCTAATAACGTACCAATATCAACCGGGCCACTACCGCGACTGCCTTGTTCGGCAATAGAAAAAACTTCTCGCTCAGCAACATCTAACAGCTCTTTGATCTCACGGCCGTCAGGGTTGAAGGCTGCTTCGGCAATATCAGTCCCTGCCGCAATTAACCGCCGCAATACCGAACGTTCTCGCACGATGTCACCATAGGCGACAATATTAGCAGCACTGGGTGTATTTTTTGCCAATTCATAAAGGTACGCTTCACCACCGGCATTATTTAACTGTGAGGTTGTTTTTAAAATATCACTTATGGTTAACACATCAAGCGGCTTTGATTGCTCTACCAAACGTGCCATGGTTTGAAAAATTAATTTATGATCATTACGATAAAAATCCTCCGCACTCAGGCGATCAGCAATACGATCCCATGCGCGGTTATCAAGCATTAATGCACCTAAAACGGATTGCTCAGCTTCGTTTGAGTGCGGTGGCACGCGCGGGGGTAACTTTTTTCCCTGCGGTGGCGGTGATGGGGGTATATCGTGTTCTTCTAACATGGTGTAAGTCTATCATCCCTGTGGACTTGCGCAAAGTGATAACTTTGATGCTTGTTTAGATCGGCGCAAGGGCGCAGCATGCTGCGCCCCTACCGGTGCTTGATGTTTTAAGCGTGGGAGTTATTTTATTCTGCAGCTTCTACAGTTACTTTGATGGTTGCAGCAACGTCACTGTGTAATTGCAATGCAACATCGTATTCGCCCACTTGGCGGATAGGACCTTCAGGTAAAGAAACTTCACTTTTGTTAATTTCAATACCTTGCGCCGTAATTGCTTCAGCAATTTCACGTGGTGATACAGAACCGAATAACTTGCCTTCTTCACTAGCTTTAGCGGCAAGTTTAATCGTCATTTCAGCTAATTTCTCAGCACGCTCTTTAGCTTGCGCTAATACATCCGCTGCTTTTTTCTCAAATTCAGCACGACGTGATTCAAAGATAGCAATAAATTCAGGTGTCGCAGGCACTGCTTTTCCGGTAGGAATTAAATAATTACGGCCAAAACCTGCCTTAACATTAACTTGATCACCAATGTTACCCAAATTGACTACTTTTTCTTGTAGGATTAATTTCATAGGATTACCCCTTCTTAATGCAAAATGATTGACGCTGGCGAAAGTTAAACCAGCTATCAATAAAACCGACAACCGCTAATAGCACCAAAACAAATACCATTAACGATGTAAACAAAATCAACAAAGCATAAAAACATGCTAACGCAATACGCATAAAGTTTTTCTTTTCAGCCACTGCATGCAATAAGCTTAATGCGCCAAAAATAAATGGCAAAAGCACCAATGGCAGCAGGTCAACTAACCAGCCCGCATTGACAAAGCCTGCTGTCACAAACATTAAAAAAGCAATAATAGAAAACGCTTTGTGGACACAATAGTCACCTAGCTTTTCATTACGCCAATGCCTTGCTAGCCATAAACTTAGGGCCAACATAAAAACAGCAAATGCAGCAGCTAAACCGGTCAAAATAGAGGAAATTGAACGGAAACTTTTGTCCAATTCCGCTTGATGCGCTTTAAACACTTCCGGCCAATTCGCTGAAGACTTAAACTGGTTATAGGCACTCTGCCAAATTTGCTTTACATCGGGATGAATCATGTGCACGACCAACACGACCGCAGCTGCAATGATCACCAACCCCAAAATCAGTTGTCGCCAATTGGGAAATCGACGCCAATATAAAGCAATTAGATAAGCAAAAAGAGCAAAAATCAGTGTGAAGTCATACATGCTTACCTGGCGTAACACCATCAATGCGATGGAAGGTAACGCCACCCATGCCAACACCGCCAAACCACTTTTTGCCCCTTTTGACAAAGTCACAAAGTTGACAATAATGGCAGCGGTAATCGATAGTGGCCAAGGAAGCAACGCGCACAGCAATGCAACAAAGCTGGCGCGCAAATTACTTCCTAGCAGGTATTGACCGATCTTAGTCATATGCGTTAATCGTGCATGTCGCAATACGGCAACAAGGCTAAGTAACGTGCTAACTTAATCGCTTTCGATAGTTGGCGTTGATACTTGGCACTCGTACCAGTGATGCGGCTTGGAACAATGCGTCCAGACTCCATAATGTAATCCTTTAGCATTTCGATATCTTTATAATCAATCTCTTTTGCATCTTCTGCTTTAAAAGCGCAATACTTTTTGCGACGAAAATATGATGGCATGATAATATCCTCAGTTTAGTTATTCAGCATTTTCTGCTGTAGATTCAACAGATGTTTCTTTAGGATCAGACTTTTCAGTCTGTTCTTCATCACGTTTTGGTTTGAAGGATTTATCACGACGAGAAGACTTTGATCGATCAGCACCTTTCATGATTTCTGAAGGCTGAGTGATCGCTTCTTTACGTGCTAATACTAAGTTACGCAAAACAGCATCGTTATAGCGGAATGAGCTTTCCAACTCTTCTAAGATCTTGTTGTCACACTCGATGTTCATCAAGATATAATGCGCTTTATGCACCTTATTAATAGAGTAAGCTAACTGACGACGTCCCCAGTCTTCCAAACGATGTACAGAACCACCGCCTTGTTTAATAATGTTTTGGTAACGTTCTAGCATAGCAGGTACCTGACCAGATTGATCAGGATGCACAAGAAAGACAATTTCGTAGTGTCTCATGTTTCCCCTCTCGGATGTTGTAGCCCTCTAGCCGTAGCCAATAGAGCAAGGAGTTAAAAACCCGGTATGATAGTCAATTTCTTTACAATCTGCAAGGGTTTATCTTCTAGCCTGCTTATGCCACAAGGTGGTGATGTCTCAAGGCTGCCCATAGGCACCATCACCCCGTTGCTTGACCATGGAATCTAGGTAGCTGGCTGGATAATTTAGAATTAGTAGATAAGGGTTCGCAACCCTACAGTAAGAACTTGATTAATAATATGTATTTACAGGTATAACAACGCTAGATCAGCCCTTGACGCTTTAGCTCCTCCAGCGACTGATCCATGGTGATCATGCCATCCTGGCGTCCTGTCTGCATCGCTGAGAGTATTTGCGACACCTTTTGCTCTCTGATTAAATTTCGAACAGCTGGCGTCGCTATTAAAATTTCAAAGGCGCCAATTCGCCCACCGCTAGGCTTTCTTAATAAGCGCTGAGAAATCACCGCCTGTAAAGATTCCGATAATATTGTGCGCATCATCTCTGCTTGCGACTCAGCAAAAACGTCAATAATACGGTTGATCGATTTTGAAGCTGAGTTTGTATGCAAGGTTGAGAAAATTAAATGGCCCGTTTCTGCTGCCGTTAATGCCAGCTGTATCGTTTCCAAATCCCGCAGCTCACCCACTAAAATGATATCCGGATCTTCACGCAAAGCCGCCCGTAACGCATTTGAAAAACTTGAAGCATGCTGCCCCACTTCGCGTTGATTGATCAGGCAGTTATGGTTATCGTGGACAAATTCAATGGGGTCTTCAATCGTTAGAATATGTTTTTTAGCATCAGACTCCCTATTAATATAGTCAATCATTGATGCCAAGCTGGTGCTCTTACCAGAACCCGTTGGTCCGGTCACCAGCACCAAACCATTCTCCAGGTGACACAGCTCTTTAAATTTTTCCGGCAAACCCAAATCAGCAAAATTGGGAATTTCAAATGGAATAGCACGAAATACAAACGAAAGCCCATTTTTTTGCATAAATGCATTAACACGAAAACGTGCCTGCCCTTCAAGCTCAAAACTAAAATCGGTATTTAATACTGTATTTAATTCTTTTTGATTCTTCTGAGGTAACACTGCCTCCAAAATGGCTTGCGCATCTTCTTTGGAAACAGCAGCGTGATCCAAACGGCGCAAATCTCCATCAACGCGAATCATGGGTTTTTCACCCGTAGAAATATGCAAGTCAGAAGCACCTTGCTCGAACATTAATTTTAGTAACTGAAAAATATCCATTGCTATCCTCCAATACTAGCCGGCCGTTCTAACATTAAAAAACTACTTTCATAGCGACTAAGAGGCCCTACTCTTGCATACTGTACGTATATGGTTATCGTTTTTGTCGTTTGGATAAGCGCACCATTTTTATCAATAAGCTCAGCATAAATTGTATGCGAACCGCGATCTAAATTATTTAAAGTGAATGTTGATTTAGCTGCTGGCTCACCATACGCAGTTCCATCTACATAAATTTGTACTTTTGAGCCCGGCAAAAAATCAGGGTTGACGGTGACTAACACCGGGATCTTGCGTTGATTTTGAAAAGTTTGTTCGTTTTTGGGTGATGCTATTTCAAATTTTTTGTAATATTCAGCAGGATTTATTTCTTCAGGTGCATCTGCAGGTTTTTCCTTATCGTCGACAACAGTTTCATCCATTTGCTGTGTCGACGCTTTCTTTTCACCCTTTGCCGGAGGCGTTTTTGAAAAAGTTGAAACGGGATATTTATTTAAATCAACTTTCTCGCCACCCTCTATAGGCTGATTTGAAAAGGTAATGGTGCCATCTTTTTTTACTTTTTTATATATGGCTGCACTGGCATTCGTGGTAAAACACAAGATAGATAAAAAACAAAGATAATAAAATATTCGCAAAATCATCCTATACACCCTCTAAGGTTTGACCACTGGTAACAGGATCAACCGGTGAGATTTGACTTGATAATGTTACGGTCCTATTTTCATTGGTGGAGTCTGTCCAAGTGACACTAACACTGACTACTTTATGCGGTGGGTTAACCACTTCCGTAACGGTCCACGATAACGTATATGAAACCGCATTACGTGTTACCGAACTTGTGCCAGAGACAATATCATCATAGGCGGTAGAGCCCGACGTAACAGGTATTTTAGAAAAATTGCGAAATTCAGCAATTTTATTTTCAGCTAATACTATAGCTTCGGAATGCTGTGCTGCAATAGCTTTATTGCGAATAACCACACTTTGTAACTGGATTAAACCAATAATACCAATTGCTAAAATCAGCATCGCAATCATTGCCCCGATGATACTAATACCATTTTGCCGAGTAACTTTTTTCATTATATAAAATCCTTCCAGCTACCAGGGACTTTTCCATAACTGCCACTGCCTGTTGAAAAGTTAAATGTTTCATCCAAAATATCCGGGTCATAATAAATCCGTGAATTACTATCGAGCTCTATAAGACCACGAGAAATTAATGCACCGTAAATTCTTGCATTACTATTTATCTCAACACCCTGGGAACCAGATGAGAAAACCAAACCTTCAACCACAACATTTGAATCCAATGTCACTTTACCGGTAGCAATTATATTGCCATAAATCTCTACGTTACTACTTATCTCAATATCACCTTCGACATAAATATTAACTGGATTGGCAGAAGTACCCACTTCCGTGTTTGATGAAATAGTTGCTACACCATTTGTTTGCACTAAAGATATAGACACACCCTGCAAACCATCTAACTGACCACTGTAATCATGATCACTACTGTAGGTGTAAGTCACAGTAGCTGAGCTAGCAAGATTAGTAATCGACGCGCCTAAATATTGATTCTGAAGTTGAATTGCCGTCATTGATGCAAGTGTTGCATCGGCCTCTGTAATATCAGTGTCGATATTCCCCTGGCTAGAACTAAGCCCCCCATCATTATATGTTCTAGCATTACTACTCAAGCCTGCCGTACCTCCTAAGATAGTTGTTTGCGTACCATAGTTATTATAAATACGCGAGTTACTATCCATATCTAAGCTTCCCCCTCCGATAACAGGAAGAGTGGGTGCACCCGAGGTGCCTGCAGAAATATATTTTACTTTTTGTGAAATTGTCCGGCTAGCAGAACCATCAACACTATTACCCACCGAAACCAGATCAACTAAATCTTTACTGCCACCAATAAAATTTACTGTTACCGTGTAAGTACCCGAATTAGATGTCGAGCCAGTAATTTGTTGCCCATCTGTTAATGACGCGTAGTTTTCATTCATATAAGTTATTGCATAATCAAGGCCAGCTTGTGCGACTTCAAAAGCCTGCTGTGAACGAAAATGATTATTCACCCGTCGATACTTGGTCACAATAAACTGTGCTGAACCAATAGTCAGCAACGTTACCGCTATTAAAATAACAACCGTTAAGATAATAGTAGAAAATCCTTTTTCATTATGGGGTAAATTTGTCATTATATAATTTCACTGTTTTTTGGAGTGATTGCGTCACGGTCGGGTCGTTTTGCAATTCACCAGTAATAGAAATCGTTACCGATCTGACAGCAATCGTCGCTGTACCTGGACCGGTATCATCAAGGTCAACAACCTCGGTATTTAAAGTAATTTGGAACTGGGTAATCTTAACAATGCTGACATCTGTTAAATTTTGCCAAAGATTACTTGCTGCCGTGCACGTAAAAGCAGCTCCACGCGGGCGATATTGAATCGCCTCACTATTTAAACGAAAACCATAACGCTCATCATCAATAGAAGAACTAATCGCCTCCAAACTACCGTTATTATTAGCATCGTACGTAAATAAGATACAATTATTTCCTGCATTAATACTTATATCGGTAGAGCCTGATACCATAAAGGGGTTAGTGGAACTGGTCTCAGCACTAGCCCAATAACCTGCTCTTTGTAAATCACGCGCCATCGTTTCAAGCACCAACTGCAATTGAGAGTCCAAACGCGCACTACTGTAAGTTTCCTCACTGTGTTTAGATGAAAAGAAGAATAAATAGATAACACCCGCTATGACTAAAGTACCAATAAAGAGGCCGATCATCAGCTCAACCATACTTAACCCTAGCGTTTTTCTTTTCCCTATTAACATGCTGGGTACCCCTGAACGTTATCAGAACAAATGCTTAATGAACCCATGGTATTCGCTTCTAACGTAATCGTGCCTTGACTATTGCTGACTTCAACAGTGACAGCATTATTAATAGAGCCTTTATTTCCTGAAAAAGTTAATGGGAAAGTTCCTGAGGCAATATTGAAGCTTACTCCAGGATAAGTGGTACTCGACACTTGCCCCAAGTTACAAGCACCACTAGAAGCACAATCACAGCTTGAAGTTGTGGTTGCACCATAACACCAACTGCCCCCAGCCTGGAGAACAAAAACAATATTGGCTTGTCTTTTAAGGGCTTCAGAACGTGCCTCTAATAAATGCTGATAAAGTGATTCTGCCGCGCCTCTTAAACGCTCTCGGTCAATATAGAATTTATAAATAGGCACTGCCGCGGCAACCAAAATACCTATAATGGCTAGCGTAATGCTAAGCTCAAGCAGCGTAAAGCCAAGATATGGATGTCTTCTTCGTGGCACCGGCATTGTTTGCATATCCCTTGCAAGTCTGTGTAATGTAGCCTTTAGAATCAATATCCTATAAAATTATAGCATATTAAGATATAACGCATCAGTTTTTGATCTGGAATCTTAGTATAAAGCCAGAATAGTAGGAACGGCTTTAGGCAATTAATATGCAGGATGCACATTGTTTTACTGTTTTCGGTAGAATTTAATCAAAGCATCTTTTTGACTGAATACTTTTGATTAAGTGAGGATCACATTGAACGGACTCGCAAAGCTGATTAATTACAGTCGCCACCTACTGTTAAACAAGCCTAAAATTGCTGGTTTTGATATTTCATCAGTACCTTTAGCTATCTGCATGCAGCTAGCTAAAAAGGGTAATAGCACACTACTTAGCAATTTCGCCACGACTACGATACCCGAAAAAAAAACGCAACATGATGGCTCTATCGCCATGGTTGAATTACCCGGCATTATTCGCCAGCTAAAAGAACAAGCAAAAATTCGCAAATGCGATAGCTCACTGGCAACCCCAGGTATCTTTGTTAATCTAAAGCCCTTACAAGTACCCTATTCAGATTCAGAAGAACAACTTGAAAACCTAGTGTGGAATGCCGCACAAAAAGAGTTTGAAGATATCAATGAAGAACTGTATATGGACTATTATGAAACTGAGCATAGTGAAAAAGAAAACGTAAAAGTGCATAACATCATGCTCGTAGCAGCGCATAAAAAGCCCATGCAAGAAACGCTTAGTGCTTTTAGCGCTACGCATACTACTTGCCGAATATTAGACGTTGATTTTTTTACTTTAGAGCAAGCCACCAATTTTAGCCTCGATCTTGATAACAGTAAAATTACAGCCACTATTAATGTCAATCCAACCTCATTAACCTTTATTACTCTAAAAGGTCAGGAACGTCTTCATACTTATTATCATCATTTTGAAATACCTGGGCTTATTGAGGCAATGCGAGACCTGGCGAGCAAACTAACAGAATACCCTTTTGAAAAAAAAGAGTCGCTTAATAAAGATCCTTTTACCACACTTATATCACAGATCAATGCTGAAATTGGTCTTGCTATTAGCGGATTTAACAAGCGTTATATGGATCTTGCTATTAATGACATCCAGCTCTGTGGATTTTGCGCCTTAATACCAGGTATAGAACAAGCTTTGTTTCAACAAACCAACATTCAAACTAACATATTAAATCCATTTCGCAATATAGAAATTGCTTCACATCTTAATCGCAGCAATATTATTGAAATGGGTCCCGCTTGCGTGATGGCATTTGGTTTAGCACTACGGAATATTAATTATGGCTAATATTAATTTATTACCTTGGAGAAAATACAAAAAAGCTGAAGAAAAAAGCTTAATGGTAAAAACTGTTATTAGCTTGGGCGTAATCACGTTATTAATATGCATTATTATGAGCTTTATTCTCTCCAGAGGTTCCTCCTCACTCAGCAGTAAAGAAGACTCTCTCAATAAAAAAATTGCTGCAGCAAATCAACAAATTGCCGTTATCCAAAATGCCTTATCACACAGCAAAGAGCTTGAAAAAGCTACTAAAAAAGTAGACTTAATCAATTCCAACCGCTATTTAACGATTGCTTTTCTCAACCATATTGTCAAAGATATGCCACAAGGCATTACACTTGATAAAATCAGACGTAATGAAAGCATTATCTTGATAGAAGGCCACGCCCCCTCTATCAGCTCAGTCAATAACTTTATGAAAAAACTCAATGCAATAAACTTTATTAGCTACGCCACATTGCAACAAACAAAGTCCTCAAATGACTTAATAAACTTTGAGATAAAACTTGGCATTAATCTTGCAAATACAACATTAAGAAAACCATGAGCAAAATAAATAATAAGAAAAAGGTATCATTCCTCGATTTCAGCTATGAAAAGAAATTCAAACTATTGCTGATTGCTTGTTTAGCTATTATTGTCATTTGGTCACTACTGTTCAGCTATATGCAAAAAAATAAAAAATCGTCTATCAAACGAAACACTCGCTCCCTTAGCCATCTTTATCTCGGCAAAAAAAACTATCTCAATCAACTGAGCAAACAGGCAATACAGATTAAAAAAATGGAGGAAAAAATACAAGCTGCTCGCGAGCAAATGTTAGATATCAATAAGACTAATGACTTCTTAGAAAAAATCACGCAAATTGGCTATGAGTTACAATTGCAGTTTATTTACTTTAAACCTAAAGCTTTAATCAAGGAACAATACTACGCCAAACTGCCTGTTGAAGTAGCTCTTGTTGGCACCTTCGATAATATCGCTGCATTTTTAAGCGAGTTAGCCAACCTCAATATTATTGTTGTCATTAACAATAGCAATATCATGAGTCGCAGCAACACTGACCCTAGACTCAATATGATTATGGAGCTAACTATTTATTGCGCAACCGCCAAGGAGTCAAAAGATGCCCCATCGCGCTTACCGTCGTAGTATTTACTTTACACTATTGGCAATGCTTTGTTTAAGTTCTACAAGCCTTGCTATAACGAATAAGAATTTACCATCCACCAAGATTGAAAAAACAACTTACATCAACAAAAAAAAGCGCAACCCATTTCTTGAAACATCAACAAGCAATCAAACAAAACCCGCTAAATTACCAAAAGGTCAACAAAAACCGGCCTCTATACACCAAATGCACTTGATTGGAACGGTAAAACTGGGTGATAATATATGGGCAATCATTAAAGATAATTATGGAAACCTGTTTAAAGTAAAACAGGGTGATAAAATTGGCTCCGAAAGAGCAACCATTACATACATTACGAATAACTCTGTTAAGCTGATAAAGCAAGAAGGTGATATTCAAAGAGTATGGATACTAAAAATTACAAGGTAATAGTGAATAGCATGAAGCGACTACTTGTTCTAGTATTAATAGCCTTATTCCTGCCTATATCTATTGCAAGCCCTAAGCATACTAGCAACACCCATTTTCATCACATTAAGAACAAACATCTATTTTCATTTTTAAAAAAGAATGGTTCAAAACCACCACTCTATACGCCCTACACTAAGTTGAATGATAGCAAATTAAACACCCAACCTGAGCTTAACAAAGACAATCAAGGTGCACCGGCAACGGAGGAAGCAAAACCTAATCTTGATACTAACGTACAAAATGATACTACACCGGAAGAACTACGACCTTCCTCAACCGGACCACAGCTCATTACGCTGAACTTTTCTTCCATCCCAACACGCGAACTACTCCAGCTCTTTGCTCAATTTACTCATCTAAACTTTATTATTAGTGAAAATATTAAAGGCACAATGTCTATACACTTAAAGAATATTCCTTGGCCAGAGGCATTAGAAGCGATTATCACCTCACAAGGACTGGCAAAACGACATATTAGCCAAGCAATAATTATTGCTCCTGCCAGTGAAATTGAAGCGCAATTAGCGAAAGAAATTGAGTCAAAGCAGAAGATTGCCAGTCTTCGCATGAAGACACAAATCAAAGCGATGGAAAATAAAAACAAACTCGCTAATCTACAACCGCTCAACAACAAGGTAATACGCTTAAGCTACGCCAAGGCAGCCGACATCGTAAAGTTACTTACTGAAACAGGCAACCTGTTATCCTCACGAGGTGCCATTGGGGTTGATGATCGCGCTAATGCCGTTTGGGTGCGCGATACACCTAAGCATTTAAGCACTGTCTTTCGCCTGGTAAAGCAATTAGACTTTCCCGTTAAGCAAGTAATGATTAAAGCCAGCATTGTAAGCATAGAACGTCCTTTTGAACGCTCCCTAGGCATCCGCTGGGGTATTTCAAATCCAACGCAGAAACTCTCTGGTACCCTTGAGGGTGCCAATGCGGCGCTAACAGAGCCGCTTACCAGCGTTCCCATTCCACAACGCCTAAACTTCAATTTACCTGCTAACAACCTAGAAAACGGTAACATTGGCCCTCCAGCTACTGCCGGTCTAGCGCTGGGACGTATTGGGGATACTTTTGTAGATTTAGAACTATCTGCACTAGAACGTGTTGGAAAAATACAAATCATCTCATCACCTAAACTAGTCACCTCCAATATGAAAGCTGCTTATATCAAAGTCGGTACTGAAATACCTTACCAAGAAGCTACCTCAAGCGGTGCTACCTCCTTGGTATATAGAGATGCTGTTCTTGGTCTAACGGTAACACCCAGAATCACGCCAAATCATAAGGTCATTTTGCAAATCAAGATTAGTAATGACCGCCCAGGCTCGGCGCCAATTAACACAGCTCTGGGTGGCCAGGCCTTCCCCATCGATACGGAAGAAGAGGAATCGGAAGTTTTAGTCGATAACAAACAAACCATCGTTCTCGGCGGCATCTACAAAAAGACTAAGAGCCATGTATCAAACCGAATTCCTTTCCTTAGTCAAATTCCTTTGATTGGTAGACTGTTCCAACAAAACGATACCAACCTTAGCACCGAGGAGCTGCTGATCTTCCTAACACCACACATTATTGATAAACCATCGGATCTTAACAATCACACAATGGATCACGAATATGAACAACTACGCCATAAAACACGTCATATCACGCATAACATTACTCCTGATCATGACCTGTTTAATCTGCGCTTGCCAGAAGATTACGCAAGTTCACACTAAAAAACCGCTGGATTACAAAGGTGCGGCCATCAGCAATATTAAGCTTGGCATTAATTATTTAAAAGAAAATAAAATTAGCACTGACAAAGAGCGCTTTCTTCTCGCGCTAAAACAAGCCCCCGAACTACCCGCTGCTTGGTACGGTATGGCTTACTTTCAAGAAGCAACCGGCAATATTACCGAGGCAACCAGAGATTACCAATACGCAATACGACTTGCGCCAAGAGATGGCGCTGCACATAACAACTACGGTACATTTTTATGCCGCCACAAACATTACAAAGCAGCGGTTGACCAATTTCTATTGGCCACAAAAGAAAGCGATTATCTTAACGTTGCTTCTGCCTACGAAAACGCTGGCTTTTGCTCCGTTGATGAAAAAGATAAGATCAAGTATTTCCAACTAGCTATTAAAAACAACCCCAACCAATTAGACTCCTGGATGCAGCTGGCCAAGCTTAGCCGTAAAAAAGGCGATAACACTATGGCTGAATATTACCTCAGCCACTATAACGACATTAAAAATAATGTCAGTTTTAACAGCGAAAACTAAAAGAAAAACCGCCAAATACTAGCTCAATGACTATAATAGACGTATAATTTAAACTATGTATATGGATTATTACAAGTTTAAGGAAAAACCTTTCAGCCTCACCGCTGATCCTGACTTCTTTTTTTGCAGCCAACGTCATACCGATGCCTTCGCCAATTTAAAATATGGTGTTGATGAACGCAAAGGTATTCTTGTCCTCACCGGCGAAATTGGCACTGGCAAGACAACCTTATGCCAAACATTAATTAGCTCGCTAGATAAGAAAACCAATTTTGCCTATATTTTCAACCCAAAATTTTCGCACTTGCAGTTGCTACAAGTAATCAATAAAGAACTTGGAATATCAGCCACAGAAAACACAAAGTTTGAGCTTGTTGATGCTTTAAATAGCTTTCTGATTCGCGAAACTAGCCAAGGTCACAATACCGTCATCATCCTCGATGAATCGCAAAACCTAACCATTAAACAATTAGAAGCTATCCGACTTCTTTCCAATCTAGAAACAAGAAAAGAAAAACTAGTACAAATTGTTCTAGTCGGCCAACCTGAACTCAACAAGGTGCTTAAATCGCCAGATATCAGACAGCTTAATCAACGCATCGCTGTGCGATTTCACTTAGAGCCTTTAAACGAAAAAGAAATTGCTGACTATATTCAGCACAGACTTAAGGTGGCCAACAAACGAAAATTTAAACCACCCCGTGTATCGTTTAGCAACGATGCTATTCATACTATTTATTCTATTACCAAAGGCTCACCACGCGAAATTAACTTATTATGCGATCGCGCCCTACTAGCAGGATTTGCCAGCGAACTTCGCCGCATAGATCATTCTATTATTGAAACTTGTGCCAAAGAGGTATTTTCTGTATGAGCACAATTAGCAAAGCACTACAAAAAGCACAACAAGCTTTAGAAGATAGCAAAAGCGAAAAAAAGACGTCCAGCAACAAACCACCCAAAAAGAAAAAACCAAAGCCACAACGAGACAAAAAGCTTATTATCAGAAATCTAATTTGCATATCTGCGGTCGTCACTCTCGCTGCAGCAAGCTTTGGCACCACCTACATTTATCGAAAGTATCACGCCAAACAGGAAAGGCTTGCGCAACAAGCACAACTCCAAAAGAAAAGGTTAGCCATCAGCAAATTAAAACATCACATCCTAAATGGCACGATGATAATGAACAACAACAGGCTAGCTGTTATTGACGACCACCCTTATCACAAAGGTGACTTAATTGATAACATGAGCGTCAATGAAATTGATGAAAGTAAAGTGATCCTAAGCAGCCAAAATAAAATTCAAATGCTATCCGTCAAAAGATAGTCATCAGAGCAATAATTTAAGCTTTATACTGAATAATCTTTTCTATCCGCTTGACCAGCGCTGGCGCTTGATCCCCCATCAGAGATACACCAATACCAGCACGATCCAACGTATTACGATCATTGTGAAAACTAATCCAAGCCACCTTGACGGGAACATTAACCACCTCATTTTGATCTGGCAGTTGTAGTGACAAATTTAACTGATCACCTAAATTGTAGAGATCCTCTGTTTCAATAAATATCCCTCCCGTTTGGATAAAAGGAATATAGGCTTTCGCCAGTGTTTCAACATCGTTAATTTTATATATTAATTGTTTTAACTCGTCCATTAATTTTCCATCCAACAAGCGGCCGGAGATTTTGTTGTCGCACCATTAGCATAAGACAATGTCAGTGTTCCACATGATGTACCACCCTCTGAATCATTACTCTGATCACCAATAGCCGTCGCTGTCATCGTATAGGTTGTACCCGATAGATTAGTTATCGATAAGGTGTATTTATTATTAGACGTTGTTGATACACCCGACCAAATTTGCGATAAGTTTCCATAGGAAGCATTTAAAGTACGATATTTCTCTTGCGCTAGCTGCATTGAAAGCAGTGTTGATAACGCTTCTGCACGATAGCTTTTTAAGACATAATACCTATAGGTAGGAATTGCAATAGCGGCAAGTATAGCTACAATGGCAACAGCCATCATTAGCTCCACCATGGTAAACCCTTTTATTTTTAAATAACGAAAAAATATCATTATCATTCACCTTACTAAACCAAGGTACCAATTTTAAATATAGGTAGATACATGCTAATAACAAAGCCACCAATAAGTAAACCCAACATAATAATCATCAACGGCTCAATCAAAGTACTTAAAGCCTCAACCATGGTATTCACTTCTTCCGTATAATAATCTGAGATTTTCTTTAACATCGACTCAATTGAACCAGATTTTTCACCGATATAAATCATCTGCGATGCCAATGGTGGAAACAACTTAGGGTACAACGACATTACCTCAGACATTTGCTCACCAGCACTCACATGCTGCTTGATATCTTCAATGGCCTGGGTATAAAGTAAATTTCCAGATACTTTTGCAACACTTTCCAACCCACTCGTTAAAGGAACACCAGCAGAAAGTGTAATAGACAGCGATTGAAACACTCTAGCCAAGCATGTTTTTTTAATTAGATTTCCAAATAAAAAGACACGCAAGGACGCTCGCGCGCAAAAATAACGAAATTTAGGCGAGTTCTTATACCAATAATAAATCGCTATAACCACAACAGCAATAACCAAAGTAAACAACCACCAATACTTCACAATAGTATTAGAAAGATCTATAACAGCCTGTGTCGGTCCTGGTAAATCAGCGCCGAATGAAGCAAACATCCCCTGAAACTTTGGCACAATAAAAACTAGTAACAATATTGAAAGCACCAACATTACTCCAAAAATAAGCACGGGGTAAAACATCGCTTTTTTCACCCTACCTTTTAACATAACATTATGCTCAAGATAGGCAGCAATTTTATCCAACACAGTATCCAAAGTTCCAGACTGCTCACCAACGCGAATTAAAGAGCGCACCAAGGCAGGAAAATATTTTGGATATAAAGACATAGCATCGGCTAAACTACTACCCGATGAGACTTTTCGGTTTAAACTCATTATTAAAGAGCAAAATTTTATTTTTTCAACACCATTCGCGACGAACTCTAATGCCTGTACCAACGGAATTCCTGCTGAAATCATCGTTGACAATTGCCGGAAGAAAAACATGATATCCTGGTTTTTAATTTTTTTCTGAATTTTTGCTGGAATTAGTAACGTGGGAATTTTTTTCAACTCAGAAATAGCCACACCTTTGGACTCTAAGGAAATGGTGGCTTTTTCAATGCTTTCAGCGCGCATTTTTCCGGCCATAGTCTGCCCGGTCTTACTATGCCCTTTCCAAGTAAACATGTCATACTTAACTAAGAACTCATCCTTCATCGTCCCCACCTTATGATACCAACACTCGTGTTAATTCAATCACTGTTGTGATTCCCTGCTTAATTTTTTCTATCCCAGCTTCTCTTAGCCTGGTAAGCCCTTCTTTATCAGCTTGCTCTTGAAAATCAATAGCATCACATTTTTTCATAATCAAATGCGTCATAGCATCGGAAATTGGAATTACTTCAAAAATACCAATTCGGCCTCGATAACCCTGCGAACATTGACTACAACCAACAGGTATGTATAGTTCAACATCATCACCAACTTCTGCTCTGCTAATGCCTGACTTTAACAATGTCTCGTCAGGATTAGGATCAGGTTTTTTGCATGCCGGGCATAGCTTTCGCACCAAGCGCTGCGCCATGACTAGTGATACCGTGCTCGCAATATTAAAAGGCTCCAACCCCATGCTGGATAAACGAGACAAGGTTAACGTGGCGCTGTTTGTATGCAAGGTGGATAAAACCAAGTGCCCCGTCTGCGCTGCCTTTACTGCAATTTCTGCTGTTTCGAGATCACGAATTTCACCCACCATAATAATATCTGGATCTTGCCGTAAAAAAGCACGCAATGCTTTTGCAAAACTCATACCTGTCTTAATATTAACTTGCGTTTGATTAATACCTTCTAAAAATATTTCAACGGGATCTTCCACCGTTGAAATATTTCGCTCAGTACTATTTAATATTTTTAATGCACTATAAAGCGTAACCGTTTTACCACTACCGGTAGGACCCGTCACCAATATCATGCCTTGGGAATTCTCAGTTGCATTTAAAAAATCTTTTCTTTGCGTCTCATCCATGCCAAGCTCATCAGCACTCAAACCACTCTCACCTGACATTAGCAACCGCATTACAATTTTTTCACCGTATATCATCGGACAAGTATTAACACGGATATCTACTGACTCTCGATTGGGTATATTTAAACGAAAACGGCCGTCTTGAGGAATACGACGCTCTGAAACATCCAAGTTAGCAACAACTTTAATTCTCGCAGCAATAGATTGCGACAGTTTTTTTGGTGTATTGACAATAGGATATAAAATACCATCACGGCGACAACGGACTCGGCAAAAATTTTCATACGGCTCAAAGTGAATATCCGACGCCTTCGACAGAATAGCATCCAATAAAATTTTGTTAACGAAACGAACCACGGGCGTATCATTAATATCTTCTTCGGTAATGGAAATCACTTCTTCTTTTGTTGGTGTAATGGACACATCCGACAGCACCTTATCTAGCTCTGTCGTTGCTAAATACAATGAACTGCTTGCAGCTTGTTTTTCACTTTTTTCACGATGTGGTAGCAAACGTTCTTCAATATACTCTTGTAATTTATCACATTGGACAATAATACATTCTGTATTAAGCCCTGTTAAAAACTGTATGCGATTAAAGTCGATAACACTTGGTTCAACAGCAGCGATATGCAGTGTATCGCCTTTTTGGAAAATGGGAATACCATACTGACGCTTAACACTATCGAAGTCCAAATAATCTAAACTAATCAGTTCATCTTTATGAACGGAAATATCATAGAGAGGTAGTTGGTAGTATTTAGCCGTACAAAAAGCAAGTTTATAGGCATTAATAAACTTGCTTTTTGCAAGGTATAAAACATAAGATGTTTTACGCTTTTCTGCCTCTTGCAATGCTTCTATTGCGGTTCCAACATCTAACAATCCCTCTTGAGCAAAGTACTCAGCCAACTTGATACCATCTTGCTGCGAACGCTCATGCTCCATTGTCCTATGCTCTTTCTATTAGCAGTTAGGTGCAAGTCCTGCCGTACAACCACCACCCGTCGCTGTCCAAGTAATACCATTTGTGCTATATGTCGGCGTCAGTACATACGTATCGGCTGCAGCTATGCCATGCGTAGCTTGCGGCGTTACCGTAATCACTGAATTAGCTACTGTTGCAGTGGAAACTTGCCCTACCCCAGATGTAATATTTGCCGGAATTCCATAAGCACCCGCGTCACAATCGGCTAAAGTACCACCGCGTTGCTCTAAACAACTAGCAACGGCAACTTTATATCGATCAGCTGTCTGTACCACTTCACTGTAGTACGCTTTTTTGGTGTAATGAAGATACGTTGGTATTGCAATACCTGCTAGAATCGCAACAATCGCAATTGCTATCAACAATTCCATCAGCGTAAAACCTACTGATTTGCGTTGACTCTTGTTAATAACCATTTCTCCCCCCCCCTATGTAGATATATCAATATCAAAGCATGAAATCATTTCCACTTATATACAAATTATAGCATATACAAGCGTCTTGATTTAAAAACGTGTCGATATTTTCTTTTTAAAACAATATGTTATATTTTTTTGTCTCGACCGATGCCAGCACCCCGCTCGCGCTGGACAATACATGCCGAATGTCACTGTTGACTTGAGTATAGCTCAAAATTAGCACATGTCATGCAGACCTGATCAGTAGCAATATCCTTCCTCGGTTGTTATATATAAGCTTCACACAAGCACGAAACTCCTGTTATATTTGATTAAGAGACATCGGGGTTGCAGCAATGAGCAAACATATTTTAATTGTTGAGGATGATCAGGACTTAAGTGATATTCTCTCCTTAACCCTATCCAATGCTGGTTACAGCGTCACTGTATCGACAACACCAAAAGAATGCGAAGCAAGCATTAACAACAACACCCCTGATCTGGTGATTTTAGATATCAATCTCAACCTTCCTGAATGTAATGGCCTAGATCTTTGTCGCCAGCTCCGCAAGAAACTGACTATTCCGATACTTATTTTATCGGGTTCGAATGATGATACGGATAAGTTGTTAGCACTAGAGTTAGGTGCCAATAATTACCTCAATAAACCCATTAGCCCACGCGTGCTACTCTCTTTTGTTAAAACGACGTTTAACCCTCCCAGTGAGCCTATAAGCAGCACGGAGAATGCTGAAGAGCCGGTTAAAGTCGTTACAACACGCCTTGATTTTGGCCCTTATTCCTTAGACCTTGCCCATCAAACCCTCCACAGCGATAGCGGTAAGACTATCCGTATTACTGCAACTGAATTTAAGATTTTGCACTTATTTCTGCAAAACCCTTATCGTGTTTTATCACGCGATAAGATTTTGGATTATATTGAGGCAGAAGAAGCCTATGACCGCAGCATTGACCGCTTTATAGGGAAGCTAAGAAATAAAATCGAAGAAGATCCTAAAAACCCAAAATTTATCAAATCGATTTATGGTTCGGGTTATGTCTTTGAAGAGGATGTTGTTAAAAAAGAAAGGAAGCAGTAAAAAAGCCAGACCCTCAACTTTTATAACACCATTTTAAGCTTTGAACATAAAACCATAATCAGCCCTCCTAACCCAGTTACTCATTAGTTTTGAGAACATAAAAACATTTAAAATCAAATGGTTAACGGAAATATTTCGCCCAAATCTATCCTTGCATACATTTTGGATACAAACAATGACTATTTTTAAGACATTTTTTTGTCATTATTCTTAGCCCACATTACTTAAAGAGGAGATGACAACAATGCGTGATTACGACCACCGTCAGAAAAGACGCCGACACAGTCACAGGAGAAGAGACCAAACAACAGCCTATAATGGACGTGGAATTGGCAATGCTCTTGCAGATGCAGGCGATGGAGCAAGAAATGTCTGCGCAGCTGATATCGCAGAAGCAGACTCATGGCGCGCAGGTGGTGCCAGCATTCATGAAGAGCAAGCAACACCACAAGATGAAATTTTCAGAACTTCCGCGATAGGCGATCAAACCACTTACCAAAAAGGTCTTGAAGGCGTCCAGGGGGCTGCAGGTACTCTTGGCGCTTTCTCCGCTATCAGAGATGGGCGCGACGCCTTAACAGAAGGAAAATATGATCAAGTTGTCTTAAATGCCATTTCTGCTGGTGCTGGTTGCGCAATGGCAGTCCACGATTTTCATGCTACGGCTGGCGTCAATTATCTGGGTGGCGCTCTGGAACCTATTTCTGGAGCTGTTGGCGCATTCGCAGAACTAGGTTTAGTAATGAGTGAAGCACGCTACTGCTATAAGCGTAAGAAGAATGCTGCACTAAACTCAACAAAACTAGAAAAATGTATCGAATATTTGGGTATCGCCATGAATATCGCCGTAAAATCAGGAAGGGGTCAAGTGACGGGCATGGATAAACTCTTTTGTTATAACCATGATAGTAGCGGAAAATTTACAACCTATACACCTGAAATGTACTCTGGACCATTAAAAGGACTAACTCTCTCAGAAGCAGCTGAGCTTAACCAACTTCTTCACGCAGCCTTAGTAGTAGAAGACTTCTTCTCACAAGGAACTCGAAGTGAACTATTAGGTTTTGCCGGACACGGCTTAGCCGCATTCGCAAAGATGGGGCTCAATACTAGCGCTATCGTACTTACTGCTGCGGGCTCCACCTTATCAGGTGGGCTCTTTATAGCAGCCGGCGCAGTTGTTGGTATTGCTTATGCCGCTGGTCACACGTACATGGGGTATAGACGCTCTAGGGCCGATAAAAACAGGTTTGCCGATGCCGTGCGCGACGGTGATATTCCAGGCTTTAGAGCCATTGAAATGGACAGAAAAGCAAGGGCACTGTATACAGAGGAACTAGAACAAAAAAGGTTTCGTCGATTTCGCACTAGCCCTGAAAAACATAGGACCTCATACAGCGACTACATGCGTGTTAAAAGTTTGGATTTAAAACAACAAATAGAAATGTCCTCTAGGTACAGTGATGTACCCTTTTTCCAAAATATTATTTCTCAGTGGAGTTAAAGTGTAATAAAGGCTTTATCTTGCCAATACTCATTTCAACTGGGGCTAGACCGTGACTAGCCCTTCAGTTATTAATACCAAGTGGAGGCAGCTTGCCTGAAGAACAGTGCCAATCAAACCCCAGAATGATGAAGCCTAATAACTGCTTTGAGCTACCACCTTCTCTTACCCAGTGGTACGCAACCAGCCTGATCTGCCTTGCAATTTTGTTTCCCGCTTACGAAGCGAAAAACGTTGCTGAGTGCCTACTCTTGGCGCTGCCGTAGGTTGACGAGCAGGTGCAGCCTGTTGAAACACAGCATCATTCCTAAATGTATTGAGCATATTTGCATATTGCTCTGCTTGCTGGTTAGCAAGCGCATTACGCCCCATTGCTTCCCGCTCGCTAAGAAGGCTTCGTGGCATTTGTTGTTGAAAACTTTGCTGCAATTCATTTCGTGCTTTCAGTTCTTCCGTTGAAATTTTCTGACGCACTTCTTGCTCCCGTGATTTACTAAATCTTTTCTCGACAACATCATCCCCAAGCACGTTTCGACGAAAATCAACTCCTAATGTATTCATATCATCTCCGGCATCCCTTCCTTTTAGCGCCATAATTTTACTAGGATCCTGCACTTTCAAATCACCCGTAAGCACATTATTACCCACCAAGCTCACCAAAGCTGCTAAGATCTTATTCGTCTTATAGATATGCTGACTTAGTTTTTCACTCACTGACTCGTCTTCAATTAACTCAATGGAGCTTTGATTGTACTCAACTAAATACTCATGAAGCGTATGCCCAAAACCTGCTACTGCCGAATCTTCATAAAAGTCATCAAATCGCTTACCAGAACTTCTATATCCTTGCATATCAGTCTCAAATGGCTTTAATACATCATACTGATAATCACCTCGATGGTCATTTGCCTGCTGTTGTGCTGGAGCTTGATAGCCACCAGCCACTTGAAACTTATCTTCATTTCGACTACGCAATTCATTTAGTACACTATCAATGCTAACAACAATTTTTCGCAATTGATAATCACGCGTACATTCATCGTAGTTTTTGCTAGCATCGTAAATTCCAAAAACCATGCTATTACAAAATTGAGATAAACCTGGAGGTGTACTAACATACTCATTAAGACCTAAAGCGCTAAAATAATCAGCCGTGTAACCGCGATCAATTTCCTTAGCAACAATAGCCTGCATAAAGGCGAATATCGTTGGATCATTCTTGATAAATGTTGTTAATAGCTTCATAAACTCCTTTCTTTCATTACGTCTAGTTGCCAAATTACCAACGTACTGTACAGCAGAGGTATAAGCATCAGAAAAAGCAACTGCAAACAAACGTACATTAGCATCAGTAGGTAATTTATCACAGACAAATGCCTCATCCATATACGCTGTTAAAATCTGATAAAATAAGTCGACGGCAATCATGATATGCGCACATTCATCGGTATCAACACTTGTATTGATATCATAAATACCTTTTGGCAATAACAATGCCGTACCACCAGTCAATAGTACAAATAAACCTTTACAAATACCCGCTTCTATTTCTTGACTCTTAGCCATTGATAGTGCCTTTTCCTTCGTGACACGAGGGTTGCGGCTCCAATTCATTAGCGTACGAAAATGAGTACTTAAGCTACTTTCAAGTTTATCCCTTACCTCATGCTCATAAGCCATAAACAAGGCTTTTGTTGTTTCTACACGATTTCGACAGGCTGAATTAATCAGTTCATTACCAACACGCTTATTCATTTCCTCATAAAAATTAGTGTCCTTCATTCTAGTTAAGTAACGAGACAAGTTACTATTATCAGTTGTTAACCTGCCATGCTCAGGCTTTACCGATTCAATCTCTCTTTTACCGCGCATTAAATATGATTGACCTTGCGCATCTTCAGCATAAAAAACACCATTTGCAATATCCTTACGCCCATCAGAATCACGATACATACTTCTTACTAAAAGTGAAATAGAATGCCAAGTCCAGTCATCTTCATGTGTCTGCGCTAAATTTTTTAAAGTCCCTAATCGTAGTGTCGCCCACATTTTTGAAAAACGGTAACCATTTTCTTTAACGCTAGAAACAGAATGCCCTTTAAAACCTACTTGCGTATGCGAAGGACCTGAGGCTTTCTTCCCATCAGGAAAAATAACATTTTTACCAAGCAAGTCTGTCATATCACTTTCAAATTGCTCAAAACGCAACTTAGGGTCATTGTTAAAACGACCTATACGACCTTGTAAAGCATAACCAGCCGTACCACCCTTTTTCTCGTTGGTGGTTAAAGGGCTCATGACTGAGTTAGGATTTGACATAAAATCCCAATTACCGGCATATTCAGTTCTAAGTGCTGAGTACGCTCCTTTTACTGGGTCATTGGCAATATCACAAATAATACTAAAAAAACCACCAAACCCTGGTATTGCTTTTAGCGCACCAGTAAAGACTTTCGTAAAAATGGTTGCGGCTTGATCTAGCTGTTGGGAAAACTCAGCGTCGTGCTTATATTGGGCTAAAATCTGGCGAGTTCGGGTATTAAGCTTGTTAGATATTACTGTGGCAGTACTCTCACATTCCTGTTTAATCTTTTCCATCGCTGTACGGTATTGGAATGACTCTGCTACATGTGTTCTCATTATCTTGCTCCCACTTGTTAAATGCCCCTTAAGATATAAATACAGTATAGGGAGGCAATGTTTATAGAATATACTGGAAATGTTCACACAATGTATCAATCCAAAAAACTCAAGATATTCAAAATACCACCATTTTTCAATTAATTATGCAGGGTTCACAAATCAATTCCTTCCAAGAAGTCTTCTATGATATATTTAGCTCAGACACAACAATGGCCTAGGCATAAAAGCATGGAACTAACTGAAGACTCACCACAAGGCGACTATCAAATTAAAGCCTACGAACCTGGCATTATTACCATCAATGAAACACAATATTGCCAGAGCTTGATTCTTACGCGCGATACGCTAATTACCGACTGGCCACCGCAAAACCTTTCAGAACTGCAGGATGAACATCTGCAAGCCATTTTAAACCTTAAACCGAGCGTCATTCTGCTTGGCACAGGCAAAGCCTTTCAACTACCGCCAACAGCACAGCTTGCCCGGCTGTATAAAGCCGGATTTGGTGTTGAATCAATGGATACCGGCGCTGCTTGCCGCACCTTCTGTGCGCTAAGTGCAGAAGGAAGAAATGTCGTTGCCGCTCTTTTAATTGATTAGCAAGGATAAAAGATGAATAAACTTACCGTTGTCACTGCACAACTTAATTTACTACTTGGCGATATTGAAGATAATGCCGAACGAATTATTGCCGAAGCAAACAAAGCCTATCATGATCATAAGGCCGACTTGGTCCTTTTTCCAGAACTTAGCATTACTAGTTACCCACCCGAAGATTTATTATTTCGCCCAGCACTCTACGAACGAACACGCCAGGCATTGGAAAAAATACGTCACGGCGTCAAACACCCCACGATTGTCATTGGCTACCCAGATAAGATTGGCGATAAGCTCTATAATATGGCGGCTGTGATTAAAAACGGTGAGATTATTGCGACGTATGCTAAACAAAAACTACCGAATTACACCGTCTTTGATGAAAAACGCTATTTTTCTCCTGGCAATTCACCTTGTGTTATCGATATTAAAGGCGTCAAAATCGGAGTGGTTATCTGTGAAGACTTATGGTTTGATGAGCCCATCAAGCAAAGCACTGACGCTGGCGCACAATTAATAGTGTCTATCAACGCCTCCCCTTTTGCGCAAGATAAAGCACATGCGCGCCGTGACTTATTAAAAAAACAAAGCAGCAGTTATCAGGTACCCATTGTCTACATTAACTCTGTTGGCGGACAAGATGAGTTAATTTTCGATGGCGGCTCGATGGCATTTAATCAACTGGGCGAGCAATGCCAACAAGCCGCATACTGCCAAGAAGATTTAATGAAAGTTGTTTTTGATATTGATAACAATCTTGATATACTTAGCAAACAACCGACACCAGCCGAACCCTTGGATGAAGAAAAAATTTATAAAGTACTGGTACTCGGCGTACGAGACTATATTGAAAAAAATAATTTCCCCGGCGCCATTGTTGGCATATCGGGTGGTGTTGATTCCGCATTAACACTAGCTATTGCTGCTGATGCCATTGGTGCTGAGCGGGTACAAGCTGTAATGATGCCGTCTAGACACACGTCTACCATGAGTCTTGAAGATGCCCAAGCTGAAGCGACATCGCTTGGCGTTACTTATTCTATTATAGGAATTGAATCGGTATTTGAAGCCTTTATGAGCGCCTTATCACATGAGTTTAAAGACTTACCTGCAAATACCGCCGAGGAAAACCTACAAGCACGCTGTCGCGGCACGATGTTAATGGCTATTTCCAACAAAAAAGGACCTATTGTTTTAACCACAGGCAACAAGAGTGAAATGGCTGTTGGCTACGCAACACTGTATGGTGATATGGCTGGCGGATTTGCGGTTTTAAAAGACGTGTATAAAACGATGGTCTATCGACTTTGCAAATACCGCAATACTATTTCTCCTGTTATTCCCGAACGTGTATTAGAACGTCCACCGACAGCAGAATTAGCACCCGATCAGTGCGATCAAGATAGGCTGCCTGCTTACCCTATCCTAGATGAAATACTAGAAGAATATATCGTGCAAGACAAAGACCCCCAAGCCATAGCACAAGCAGGTTTTAATCTAGAGACTGTTAAAGATGTTATTCACATGGTCAACCGCAATGAATATAAACGACGACAAGCACCGATTGGCATCCGCATAACACAACGCGCCTTTGGCAAAGATCGACGCTACCCCATTACTTCCGGATACACGAAAAGACTGTTTCAATAATAAAAAATAAATGGGGTGCCATATTGCGCACCCCTAACTTTATTTAACACATAGCAACCAGTTACTTTTGAATAGCACCTGACTGCGCTAACAATTGCGCCACCCCTTCAGCTAATAATTTATAGCCCTTTTTATTAAAATGCACCCAGTCTGATTTATTACTACGATCCTTCATAATACTGGGAATTAAATTTTCAGCCAAAGGAATATGATTACGCTCAGCAATGGTTTTATAAAATGCTGGTGGTTTTGCGCTAAGTTTTAATGCCGGTACGGCTAACATCACCACTTCAGCATGCGCCTGCTTAATCATATCTACCATTTTTTGTAAGTTCTTCTCAGTAATATCGGCTGGCAGCCGTTTAATAGAATCATTACCACCTAAACATAAAATAACAAGTTGTGGATGAAAGTTCGCAAGCACACCAGGCAACCGCGCCACACCACCTATTGACTGTTCTCCAGGAACACCAGCATTAATAACACGTCGATGAATCAATGTCTCTAATACAGCAGGGTAACTATCTTGTCGTGTGACACCGGTGCCATAGGTTAGACTATCACCGAAAGCCACTATAACAGCATTTAGCGGCAAAGGTGATAATTGCGGCGTAGACTCACTGCACGAGGCAATAAAGAATAAAAAAAATAATGGTAGAATCTTTCGTAGTGTCATTTGCTGATCCTTCAGTGTTTTAGCATTATTTTAAACTACTAAACACTAGCAAAACAAGGCAAAAACCATGGCAAGATTAACTTCGTTACAACCACTACTTGTATTACGGTGCTGAGTTTTTACTTTCCATAAATTCTTGCGCTTGCTTGATACTTTCATCATTGATATTAGGCCCGCGATAGAAGAAAGAAGCTACCCTGGTGATTAATTCTGGGGGCAACTTTGCTAAAGGACCATGCTTGACCGCTTCTTTTTTACCGTTTATATCTACAACCTTGGTAGAATGCACCTGATTAAGCACCTTGCAAATATAGCGAAAACGATGCCTTGATGCTGCATAGTGACTCCGCTGATTAAATTGCCCACCTAAACTTTCAGCAGTTTCCAACGCTTTATCGGGGTGAGACATGACAGCTATAACATTCTGCAAAGATAAGCAGTTACCACGCCTTAAAGAATCTATGCCGCTATTGATAGCTTCAAAATAAGCACCATGCTGTTTTGCTAAAGCAAAGGTTTGCGCATTAAAAACCCCATTACTCCTTAAAATTATCACTACACAGGCAGTGTAGTAGATATTACCTTGCTGCGCTAATATGCCTTGAAAAACATCCAAGGGCATATGCCCTGGGTTGTATGTATGCCACTTGTACAAACTCATGCGTACCATATGGAAATATTTGCTTTCAACAGATGGTAACACCTGAATCTCTTGAAAACCAAGTGCGCCACAATAGCGCAGCCCCTCAAGGACATAGTAAGCGTCATCACTATTTTCAAGAAAGAATTTTTTTTGCGAATCAAAAATATATTCAAGCACTGGCCCGTTAATCAAACCAACCTCAGATAGTGGTCTAAGCATTTTATGCAAAGGCTCAAATTCTGGCGATAAAATTAAATCAGCATATTCCTCACGCTGATCTCCTAAGTACTTTGCAGCATAGGAAATCGATCTGGCCATAAATGGATAGTTAGACAACGCGCTATTAACTTTTGGCGAATCTATCTTTGACTCATTTAATAATTCCAATGCATCCGCTAAAGAGGCAGCATGGCGCGGCGAGTTAGTGATGAACTCTATATTGGCATCATCTAATAAAGACTTACCTGATAGTGTTTTCAAGCCCCTTGCAACATAAGAAATATTTTCCGCATCCATTAACACCTTGGACATTATTTTATTATCTTTTAGCCATGCTTTATCAAGAATAACAACCTCTTCAGCTATCTGCTTAGCATAATGATAGTTATCCATCATAAACGTCATCACTTCAAACGTTAGCGAATCAGAATAAAACAAAAACTCAAGATTTCTTGCTAATAATTTTATTTCTCTATTAGAAGCATATTTTTGAATTGTTGCAGGGATAGCGGCATCAATTTTAAAATCACGGAGCACTTGGTTTAGTTTGCGCAAAAAAGAAAGGCGTTGCCTAGTTTCTGCTTCTTGTTTTGCATCAAGCTTAACTTGTCGCTGCGTAGGTGCATTAAAAAATGAACTAGTGTTATGATTGGAGCTGGAGCTGGAGCTGGAGCTGGAGCTGGAGCTGGAGCTGGAATTATAATGGCTAGATGTAGAGTTTAAATGGTAACTTGAGACAGTGGCAGAGGTAATATTAGCAGTGGCATTTTTTTTCTTTTCCTCTGCAACCCTACTACCCAAAGATGGCACAAGTCTATGGCGCTCTTTTTTCTGTAGCTTATATCGGCCACCCGCAGCATCAGCTTCCGCCTTCCTTTTAGCGTTTGCCCCCGACACTAAGCCACTTTCAGCTTGCTGCCCCTTATGCTCAATAGTGCCAAACAAACGGCGGCCAGCACTATTTCGTCCAGTGCGAACCCGCTGCCTTCTTCCTGGAGATCTGTCTTTCCCTACACTACTAGGCGAACCTGAGCCATTAGATGGCGAACCTGAGCCATTAGATTTAGACGGCGATATTGGTTCCATACTGGGCTTTACTCGCCCCGGTGAGGTAGGATTTGCTGATATCGTACTACGCATACTTTTAACCTAAATAATTTACAATGCATTATCACAGGGGCTATAGTATCAGCACAAAATTAAGCAAACCTTAAACGAATGTATTTTCCGCATAAAAACATCCTTAAGATAAAATTATGTTGACGCGTATCAACTTATCAACCCCCTAAAATGATACCATTAAGGTATGAAAAAATTTATTGACCACTTACCAGACATTGTACTTTTTACTTATTTAATAGATCACAAAACCTTTACTGCTTTATCAGAGCATATGCAAATACACAAATCGATTATCAGCAAACGAATAAAAAATCTTGAAAAAAACCTAGGGGTGCAACTGATCACGCGCACAACGCGGAGCCTTAAACTGACTGAGGCTGGCTCACTGTTATATGAACGCGCCTCATTGATGAAAAATGATTTTTCCAGCATCTATGCTGAGCTTTCAGATTTAAACACACAGCCAAAGGGAACGATAAGAATCAGCACGCCCAGCAGTTTTGGTCAAGAACATTTAATCTCTATTATCAATAAATTTACGCATCATCACCCCGATATTAAATTTAAATTATTTGTGGGTAAAACGTATCAAAGCATTGTTAAACATCGCATTGATATTGGCTTTCACATGGGCGACCTCCCAGACTCTGGTTTAATTGCCAAAAAATTAAAATCGCAAAAAATGATTGTCTGTGCTTCACAGCAATACATAAAACAATACGGGCAACCCAACACACCTGATGAACTAGACAAACATAACTGTCTAACACTAGTTAATAAAAAAGAAAAGACCTGGTCTTTTATTGATAATAAAAATCAAGACCTATGCATAGCTGTCAGCGGCAACCTTAGCGCCACTAGTATGCAAGCGCTAAAATACGCCGCCATCAATGATGTCGGTATTGTGATGCTACCTGAATATTGTGTTGTCGATGATATTATCCAAGGGCGGCTAATGCCTTTGTTAAGTGACTATAAAACACTTAGCACTGACTTCTATGCACTCTATGCTAACGCAACCCATTTACCGAAACGATTACGTTTATTTTTAGATTTTGTTGCTGAAGAAATGAATTCTTTTAACACCATCGCCAAAACGATAAGCCCAGCACTGGCATAAGTTTACAAAAACAACTTGTAGATTGGCCACAGAGAGCTTTCGATTAAACCAACACAGCAGACTGAGTTTCAAACTTTACTGTTTCTTTGTCGGGTAGATCGATACTACTCTCACTCTTTTCTTCTAAACTATCTCCCGATAACGACCACGACCTCCTTCTAAAAAAGGATGCACCTGACCCACTCACCCTCACTTCTTTCTTACTCTTTTGCTTCCTGACAGGTTTCTGGGTACCTTCTTGACCATCTAACTCTTTGAGATCTTTACAAACTCTTGCTTGCCAGCGCGACGTCAGATATCGGGAAATCGCTACTGCCACTAAAATAAAAACAGCGGCTTTAGCAACAAACAAGCAAAAAGGCCCAGCAATTAATAACAGTGATAAACCACCTAGCAGACAACCATACAATACAGCTGACGTTATCGCCGCTTTACGATCTTCTTTTAATAAATCAAATCGTTCTGCGCTACCTATATCAGAACACCTTGCTTTCAATAAAGCATTATTGGCCAACACCACCTGATAAAACTCATCAAACAAGCCAACAATAAATAAACCAACCATCGCAAAAGACCAACCAATAGCAATACCTACCGGCCCAACTGGTCCCGCGACAAAAGCACCGGCAAAAAATAACACTGCCATAAAGAAAAAAACCATCGCAACAGCATCAGCCCAATTTTGAAAACGATGATGACCATTTTTCTCCACATCAAAAACAACACCCAACTTCCGACCAAGAATAAGGGTGAAACGAATCAAAATCTTAAATATATAAATTAAAATATCAGCGAAGGCTGCCAGTGGCGGTATTATTCCTTTGCCCCATACTAGTATTATCGGCAACCATTTTGAAACTGCCTGCAAGACAATACCAGTATTTGACGCCTCCGACATAACCTTAAAAAAGTACAAAATGCCTTCCCAGGTCCTAAGATAGTTAAATAAAGCTTTTATTTTATTCCAGATATATTTAAAAAAAGAAAGGATAGCTAGACAAAGACACCACCTCTTTTTTCTTTCTGCCTTATTACCAGGGAGTAATGGCAAAATAGACTCTAAGTCAGGTTCAACTTTACTGTCAATATCACCTTGCGAATCCAGGGGATCTTCATCTCGGTTGCTGGGTTTTGGAATTTCTCGAATATCACCCTGAGGGGCAGCTGCGCCATTGGGTGAACGGTCACCGTGTCCTGATTGAGTTCTCATAGCTATTCACAAAGTTCCTTTTTAGCCTACTTGTTTCCATTATATCGCCAAGAAATTAATTAAAGATTAAAGGAGTGTAACAATACGTATCATTGATCAATATATAACCATATTGCATAAGTAGTATTTGAGTATTTTCACCCGGCAAATATGTTCATATTATGATCATATTTAAGCTAATAATGACCATTTTCAAGACACATCACCTTGACACAAATCTAATTTCTACGTAGTATTGCGCATATATAAGACTGTATGTATAAATTTAAATCTTCTGGAGTGAAATAATGAACTGCTATAGCAATATGATCGAAAACGGTTCTATCAAGCACCTAAGCACGATCCAGCGGCTCTGCCAGCCACTGCTAGAGCAATTTGATATCCATCACTTCTCAGCTGGTATCACTACCCTTAATCACAGCTCATTAAGCCTTAGGGCCCTGTGCAATCGACCTGATGCCTTTTCAACCTATTTTGAGAAACAGTATTTCGATTTGGACACTATTGCGTTCCACCTTTTTCGCCGCAAAATGGTCCCAGGTCAAATTTATACAAGTGTACGCTCCCCTTATTATGACAGCTTTTTTAAGTCCCTCTTTGTAAAGAAACGCATCATAGAGGCCCTGAAGAACTTGGGAATAACACAGTGCATCACTCTGATGAAAATCGACAATAATACCGTTACCAATATTTCGTTTGGTACAAATAATGATCACCCAGGATTTGCTACCGAGCTTCTCTCTAAAATTAATGTGATCAGGTCATTTGGTGATCAGTTTATAAATAAAACAGAGACCATTCTCGATGAACTGACCCCTTATGCTGTTAATAGCGATAAAATAATAAGGCTTAAGCCAGTCAGCAAATTACTTAATTGGATGGGGCTACCGGCAGATCCACAATCATTACAAGAATGTGGCAAATACTACCAATTGCCAAAGCGCCAGGAAAAAGACGACGAGCAACCCATTATTCAGGGAGAAATGAGGAAAGACCCGCTGCAATTAATTACCAAACGCGAACTTGAATGCTTGGCTGCCTACAGCAAAGGGGACAGCGCTAAAATAATAGCGAAAAAACTCTTCTTATCAACCAGGACAGTTGAAAATCACATCTACAATGCAAGAAAAAAAATCGGCGCCAAAAGTAACGCTGATTTTTATCGCATTTTGCAACAGTTATTTATTAATTCGGATTTAGCAACCACCTGGAGATAGCTCAGTCGACCATTGATTTTAGTTAAGATATAGTATTATTACTCTAATATCTCTATTGACAACAACCGCTTTCTCACGGTACGATTGCGCAGATATTGCGCTAACCATTACCTAACAACTGGAAGAACTGTGGCTTACTATACTAATATTGTTAAATATGGATCTGAAAAGTACCTCGATGAAATTCAGACGCTATGCAAGCCACTAGAAGACAGTTACGGTATCACTCACTTTTCAGCGAGCATTTCATCGCTGGTCGATAAGCGCCCGATACGTGTTTTATCTAATGAACCTGAAACATTAACGCGTTACTTTAAAAAAGGCTTCTTCAACCTTGATTGCATTGCCTTCGAACTATCGTTAAAAAGTATTAAACCAAAAGAGTTATATACCAGCATAAGATCACCACATTACGACAATATCTTTAATTCAGAGTTTATAAAAAAGCGCGTTATTGAAGGTTTGCATGACCTAGGCTTACGACAATGTATTTCGATTCAACGTGTAGAAAGAAAAAGCGTGATCACCTATGCCTTTGGAACACAATGTGAGTCTCCCGGCTTTGTTGCTGAAGCACTAACGAAAGTGAATCAACTGCTACAATTTGGCGATCAATTTATTGAGAACACCCAACATATCTTTACCGAATTATCACCCCATGCGATTCCATCAAAAGATTACTCAAACCCATCGCTAATTGTTAAGCTTTTACATTGGCTAGGCTTATCGCCTGATATTGAAGAACTAAAATCTTGCGCACAGCGGTTTCAATTTCCAATCTCTAAAGAAAATAAATCTTTCAATGGTATTGGCGCCACTAATGAGCTGGTAAAGTCTATTACTAAAAGACAGTACCAGTGCTTGCTAGCCTACAGCCAAGGCTGTGACACCAAAGAGATTGCTAAAAAATTACATCTATCGACTCGCACGGTTGAAAATCATATTTACAACGCCAGAAAGAAAATGGGGGCTAAAAACAACGTCGAGTTTTACCAAATGCTACAAAAGCTATTTACCAATCCCGATTTCGCCACCAACTAGCCGACTAATTTTCGCAACAGCTCAGGTTGTATGACATTATGCACTGCGCTGATACCTTTCATTATGACTGCTGAGTTAAAACCCTTCTATTTGCATAATAGCGAATAAGCTCAACACCTCCCAAATAGGAGGCTAACGCGGCAATAAATATAATAAACTGACAGCCATCAGAAACTTGATAGCACGCCAATAAGAACCCTATCAATCCTAACCCTATTGAGAAAGCACACAATAAGTAAGTTGACGTTGCCGTTCTTATTCCTGCTAAATGCAATATATGATGAAAATGATCTCGAGACGCTTTAAAAATAGATTTACCCGCCATCACACGGTGCAAAGTTACATTCAGCATATCAAACAAAGGAAAGGCCATAATCCACAACACCATAATAGGGCTGACAATATGTATATTGTGCTGTGAAATATCTATCGCAAACCAAGCCAGCAAAAAAGCGATAAACGTACTACCCGAATCCCCCAAAAATACGCTGGCGCGCTTATGCCAAGGAAAACGCATATTGTAATTTAAGAACACTAACAACAGCATAATTAAAATTACCAACAGCTTTTGCTCTGCCGCCATATTTAAACGGCATGCCAACCATAACAATAATGCAGCTTGTCCAACAGCTACACCGCCAGCCAAACCATCTTGCCCATCGATCATATTCATGGCATTTAAATTAGCAACGACTAAAAAAACAGTGGCTGGCAATGCCCACATACCAAGCTGTAGGTTGCCAGTAAAAAAAAGATGTCCCAAATGTTTTAATAACACGCTACCCCAAGCAGCTAGCATTAATGCAGCTAACACCTGCCCCATTAGTCTAAGCTTAGAACTAAGATCACGAAAATCGTCAACCACCCCCATCAATATTAAAATAGAGATGCCTGCTAGCATCCCGCGATAAGGCTGCAAGGAGGTGTGCAACATTAAAAGTGAGAAACAAAACCCAAAGAAGATAGCAATACCACCCACCAAAGGGGTGTTATGATCATGCCGCTTGCGTTCTGTTGGCCGATCAACAAACCCTATTCGAATCGCCAGCGGTCGCAGCAGGCGAATACAAAACAAACAGGCTATTACGGCGATAATACTACTGGTAATAAAGTCCGTCATGGAATTTGGCTCTCCTTATGGTGACATGTGCCATATGCGGATTGTATCTTAACAACCCAGCTGCAGCAATTCCCACAGGAAAATTACCCAACCAATAGTGGCCGCTTCCTCAAAGAAGGGCGCAGCTTACCACGCCCCAAAGATATTATAGCTCCAGCCAATCTAGTGATTTAACCTTATTCGATTGCCATTACGTTTTTTTAATCTCTGCAACCTTTTTTGACTGATCCCTTTTATCTCAACAAGATCATCAACGGCATGAAAAGGCCCATGCTGCTTTCTATAGGCTAATATTACCTGCGCTCGATGCTTACCGATGCCTTTTAACGTTGCCAGCTCTGCAGCTGTTGCTGAATTTAAATAAACGGTATTTAAAACTACTGCGTGTCGCTGATGCCGTGAGCCCGCATGATGTTTCGTTGCTGCATTAACATTAGTGGCTAGAAAAGTCAGTGAAATAGCCCCATAAACCAAAATACGCTTCATAGAAATCTTCTATCAAACTTTTAAAAATAATAGTTTAATGCATTAGATCTTTGAAGCAATACCGTAGTTAAACAGACACATTCATTATCTACGTTGTCTTTGTAAAACCAATAATCGTTGAATGGACTCGCAGCGCTTTTAATTGGTTAACAATACTTGGCGCTTCACTCACACCGGCCGACAAAAATATTACTTTTGGTAACGAATTAACATTTTCAGCCGATAGGGTCACTTTTTTATGACTAAAAGCTCTAACAAAACTTATTGTTCCACCTTGCTGAACAAACACATCAGCAAACTTTGCCGCAGTATTGGCAACGGCAGGAATTGATTTATCGAAAATAATAGCAACGTTTTTTTGTTTTAACTGCGAATAGACATATTGCGCACTAGCAGCAGCTTGCTGCTCATTCATAACAGGATTCTTATTATCCACAAGAGGCTGCCCTACTGAGGCATGATGATGACGATAAGAGCGATGATGACGATGATAATGGTGGTGATTGACACGCTTTTGCGTTTTTTGTTTCGCGCTAATACACATCGATTGCGTCAGTAAAAGTAAAGTAAAGACAACGGCTATTTTTTTCATTCACACACTCCTTGTGTAAAAAGATATTTTCAAACCCAGCACCTGCATTTATAACGTGTTAATACTGCTCACGATAGTTTCTAGTACTTCAGCAGGATTATCCGCACGCGTAATAGGCCGACCTATTACCAAGTAATCTGAACCCGCATCCACCGCTTCCTTGGGCGTCATAATACGTTTTTGATCATCTGTTCTCTCTTTGCTTAAACGAATACCGGGGGTAACTAAAATAAAATCATTCCCCAATTGGGCACGTAATAGCTGCGCCTCTTGCGACGAACAAACAACACCATCCAAACCCGCTTTTTGTGCTAGCTTTGCAAAACGTGGTACCAATGTGCGTATATCATCCTGCACCCCCAAGGCAGCAAGATCACTTTCTTCCATACTTGTTAACACCGTCACAGCAATCAACAAAGGCTTCCTACGCCCATTTATTTGCTCAAATTCTTCACGTGCTGCTAGCATCATCGCTTCACCACCAAAGACATGAATGTTAGTCATCCATACGCCGAGCTCTGCTGCCGAACGACAAGCACCTGCCACCGTTTGCGGAATATCATGAAATTTCAAATCTAAAAATACATCAAAACCTAGCTGCATTAATTCTTCAACTAGCATTGGCCCATAGTGGGTAAATAAAATATTACCTATTTTAACGCGACACAATGCCGGATCTAACTTTTTTACCAGCGCGCGCATACTGTTAATATCAGGAAAATCTAGCGCAACAATAATTTTTGAATTCATTTTAAATTAATTACCTTCTAAGCCTTGAATCGGTTTTGATGTCCCCCAGTGATGACAACTAGGGCATAACCAATAGAGTGTTTTCCCTGAAAATCCACATTGCACACAACGATAAACAGGTTTGTCTTCCAACCATCGTTGCATAAAATTTCCCAAAATAGTTAACTTATCAAGCGCATCGCCATGTGAATGTTCTACATAAATTTGCACTAAATGACTTAGGCCTCGTAATGAGGGCTGGCGCTTAATTTCCTTCGCTAAAAATTCTATGGCAACTTTGTCACCTGTTTTTTTCTTTAAATAGTCCGATATAGCAACTACTAAAGAGATACGCGGATATTTTTCCAAACAGTTTTTAAAGTATTCTACCATTTTATCTTCGGCAGAAATTTTTTCATAACAAAAGATTAAGGGTGACACCACTTCAGAAATATAATCAGAATCTTGCGTAATGGCACGTTTATAAGTACGTATGGCTTCACGATATTGCTGTTGATCAATTTCAACTGTTGCCTTAATTAAACTAGCGCGCGCGCAGGCGGCATCGGTACTATTGGCTTTTTTCAAATAACTTAACGCTTGCGAAACTCTACCCTTTTCAATCATTTCTAAAGCCAACTCACAATAGTACTGCGCAATCGCTATATTCATATTAGCAGCAGAATTCGAAATCTTCTGCGCTATTTTTATCGCTTTTTCCCAATCTTTCTCTTGCTGATAAATATGTAATAGAAAATTCAAACTCGACTGATTTTCTTCACCCAGTTCAACCAATTCTAAAAATAATCGCTCAGCCCGATCTAATACACCAGCACTTAAATAATCTTGCCCCAATGCCGATAAGGCTTGCAAACGATGCTCTTTGGCTAGTTGTGGGCGCGCGATTAAATTTTGATGCACGCGAATCGCTCTATCCACTTCACCTCGGCGGCGAAATAAACTCCCCAACGCTAAGTGCGTTTCAACCGTGTCAGTATCAACCTCCAACAAACGAATAAAAACATCTACCGCCTTATCGGGTTGTTCATTAATAAGATAATTAAGACCTTTAAAATAATCACTACGCATATTAGAAGTAATACGCGCTGAAGACTCACGCGGCTTACGGCGCCCAAAGCACCATCCGCATGTGGCGGCTACTGGCAATAATAAAAACAAATACTGCAGCATAACTAATGACCGCCTTTAATAGGGATATTACGTAAATTATTCACTTCCTGCTCTGTATCTTTTATACGCTGCTTCAATTGGCGGGAAGCATGCTTAGCACGAATAACGACAGACAACATCGCTATCACCCCCAGCAATACGCCTAAAATCAAGGCAATCAACAGCAAAACAGGCAAGTGAATAGTAGATATGCCAATATAATAGTTAAAGGTAACGGTATGTGAGTTCAAGCTAGCAAACGTAATGCCAATCACAATAATAAGAAACCAAAAAAAGTAGGCAATGTATTTCATACGGATTCCTTGCTGAATACTTCCACAAGTGCCATTTTAGCCTATTCATTTCATGGCAACAACAGAGCCGCTACAGACATTAGACAAAAAAAAGGGGCCGAAATAGGCCCCTTTGCTCAGAAAAAACAAGGACTAGTTGTCAGATTTAGTCTTCATTTGTTCTTTTAGCAAATCACCCAACGTAGTCTTAGTTGGTGTATCACCAACAACACGACTACCTGAGTCATCTGGACGCTCTTCAAGCACTTTGTGAGAAACTTGAATCGCACGTGTTTTAGAATCAACGTTAAGAATCTTAACTTCAAGCTCTTCGCCATCTTTTAATTCTTCACGTAAATCTTTAACACGGTCATAGCTGTAATCAGCAATGCGCATAACACCTTCAAGCTCTTCGTTCAGTTGTAAAATAGCTTGCTTGCTATCAACTGAAACAACTTTTGCTTTTAAGACGGTGTCTTTATTGGCTTCAACAAACTCTGATAATGGATCAGAATCCAACTGCTTAATACCAAGAGAAATACGCTCGCGCTCAGGATCGATAGCTAAGATAATAGCTTCAACTTCATCACCTTTCTTATATTTGCGAACGGCTTCTTCACCTTCTTCAGACCATGAAATATCAGATAAATGCACTAAACCGTCAATTTCACCTTCCAAGCCGATAAACATACCAAAATCAGTGATAGAACGAATTTTACCTTTCACTCTTTCATCTTTTTGGTGTTTATCTGAGAACTCATCCCAAGGGTTGCGTTTACATTGCTTGATACCTAGAGAGATACGACGACGCTCTTCGTTGATATCCAATACCAACACTTCAACTTCATCACCCACTTGTACCACTTTGCTTGGATGAACGTTTTTGTTGGTCCAGTCCATTTCAGACATATGCACCAAACCTTCAACGCCTTCTTCCAATTGCACAAAGCAACCGTAATCGGTGATGTTAGTCACTTTACCAAATACGCGTGTATTGGCTGGGTAACGACGTGCGATATTCATCCATGGATCTTCGCCTAATTGTTTCATGCCTAAGGATACGCGGTTCTTCTCACGATCGAACTTCAAGATTTTCACTTTAATTTCGTCGCCAACATTTAAAATTTCACCTGGATGCTTGATACGCTTCCACGCCATATCAGTGATATGCAACAAGCCGTCAACACCACCCAAGTCAATAAACGCACCGTAATCAGTAATGTTTTTAACAATACCAACCACTTCTTGCCCTTCTTGCAATTCGCTTAAGCGTGCTTGTCGTTCAACACTGCTTTCAGCTTCCATTACCGCACGACGGGAAACAACGATGTTGTTGCGTTTCTTGTCCATTTTAATGATTTTGAATTCTAGCTCTTTACCTTCAAGGTATTGAGGATCACGAACAGGCTTCACGTCAACCAATGAGCCTGGTAAGAATGCGCGAATGGTATCCAACTCAACCGTGAATCCACCTTTAACACGCTCGATAATCATACCTTTCACCAAGGCAGATTCGTTATGGAGTTTTTCAAGCTTAATCCATACTTGTGCACGACGTGCTTCTTCACGTGATAGCTTGGTTTCACCAAAACCGTTTTCGGTTTTCTTAACGATCACTTCTACCTGATCGCCAACATTTATTTCTTCATCACGGAATTCGTTCTTAGGAATCACGCCTTCAGATTTCAAGCCCGCATCTACTAATACATAGTCAGAACGAATATCAACAATCGTTGCTGTCACCAAGGCGCCTGGGCGCAAATCAGTACTTGCTAAGCTTTCTTCAAATAGTTCTGCAAAATTTTCTGTGGTCATAATTTTATTTACTTCAGTTAATCATACCTGGGAGGCATGAGGGGTTAGTTAAACATTGCTTCCCATAGAAAGAAGCGCCAAAAAACCAGCCAAAAAGCCGGCCCTTACAATTAGCAATTATAATACAGTTTTGCGCGCGCAATCCAGTACTTTGCGCAAAATCTGCTCAACAGACAGGTCGGTTGTATCAATAATCACCGAATCTTCCGCAGGTTTCGCTGGTGCAATCGTTCGGTTTGCATCCTGGTTATCGCGAATCTGCAAATCCTCTCGGACGTGGCCGAGGCTAACACTAATCCCTTTCGCTTGCAACTGCTTAAAGCGCCGCTTAACGCGCTCATTCTCAGAGGCATCAAGAAAGATCTTCAAACCGGCATCTGGGAACACAACCGTGCCCATATCGCGCCCATCGGCGATCAAACCTGGCAATTTGCGAAAGGAATGCTGACAGTGCAATAGCGCGGCCCGTACGACAGGCAAAGAAGAGGTCTCAGAGGCCACCATACCGCACTCCTCCGTACGGATCTCCTCGGTTATATCTTGCTCACCACAGATCACACGCGTAGGCTCACGACTGGTTTCTGGGCGGATCTTAATCTCCAGACTCTTCAAAAGCTCGCCAATCGCATTCTCATCATCAGGACCTAGGTCATTTTCCATAATGGCCCACGCAGCAGCCCGATAGATGGCGCCACTGTCCAATACATGCCAACCAATCTTCTTAGCCAATAAACTGGCAATCGTACCCTTGCCGGTCCCTGAAGGGCCGTCAATGGTAATCACGGGTATCTCATGTGTCTCTGTTTGTTCTCTCATCAACGTAATTCCTATTCAATACAACAACCAATCTGGTTGGCAAGATCAGCAAAGTTAGGGAAAGATGTCTGCACGTTATTGCAGTTTTCGACGATAATTTCATCAGCGGCCACACATCCGGCCACCGCGAAAGCCATAGCAATGCGATGATCATCATGGCTTTTAACACGCCCACCGCCCAACTTACCGCCCTGGATAAGCATCCCATCTTCAAAAGTTTGCACGCTAATCCCTAAGGTTTGTAGCCCCTCAGCCATGGCGGCAATACGATCTGTCTCCTTAACACGCAATTCTTTGGCGCCACGCAGGACAGTTTCACCTTCGGCACACGCGGCAGCAATAAAAATAACGGGGAACTCATCAATGGCCAGCGGCACCTGATCTTGCGGTATTTCGATCCCTTTTAACTGCGCATAACGAATTTCTATATCCGCCACGGGTTCCGCACCCATCTTAGACTCATTGTGCAAGCGAATATCAGCACCCATCATTCTTAATATATTAAGAACACCAACACGGGTTGGGTTTAGTCCCACCGATTTTAATATAATCTGCGAGCCTGGTGTGATACTGGCCGCCACCATAAAAAACGCCGCTGAAGAGATATCGGCTGGCACTTCAATATTTGTCCCTGTTAATTTCCCACCTGAACGAATAGTGATGCGCTGACCTTCTACATTGACAGGATAACCAAAAGCCAACAACATCCGCTCGGTATGATCGCGCGCCGGTCCAGGTTCTATCACCGTGGTTTCATCCTCTGCGTACAAACCGGCTAATAGCAAACAAGACTTAACCTGGGCACTCGCCACCGGCATACTATATTCAATCCCAGTTAACACCTGACCACCACCAATACGTAAAGGCGGGGTGCCCTTGTCACTCATATCAATCATCGCCCCCATCATACGCAATGGATTAACAACACGTCCCATGGGCCGTTTTGTTAGCGACTCATCACCAACCAGTACCGAATCAAAAGATTGCGCAGATAACAGCCCAGCTAACAAACGCATCCCCGTACCGGCATTGCCACAATCCAGGTCCTGCGTCGGTGCTGTTAACCCATGTAAACCAACTCCTTCAATCTGCACCACACTTTGATCATCAGAAAGAGCGATATTAACCCCAAGCGCACGCATAACATTAAGCGTCGCCAGATTATCAGCTCCATTCAAAAAACCATGCACGGTAGTTTGCCCTTGCGCAATCGCGCCCAGCATTAATGCACGATGGGAAACCGACTTATCACCCGGCACACGAATCTCACCCGTTAGCTTGGTAACGGCATGAACCTTATATTCAACGGAAACTTCATTATTCATAGCGCGACATTGTATCAACTACAGACAGAAACAGACAGGAGTTTCGCACAAGTGCGAAACAAAACAAATCCCGATGGGGATTTTCAAGGGGAGAATCGGGATTCTCCCCTTGAATCGCACCCTAACGGGCACAGGCCGTCCATGCGAGCTAGTCTCGCATAGGCGAAATATAACCAGGAAGGAGGTTTGCACTGAAAGTGCGAAACTCCTGACAGATAGGAAAATAGTATTGTTGCTTAAATCGAAACAGTATGTTGCAGTTCAGATCGTTTTTTAAGCAAAGAAAATTCGTTAATATAGACTAATAGATACACAGATACGAACAAACAAGGACTCCAATATGGGAACAAGCATAGGAAAAGCACCACCCACTGCAGAAATACCTATCTCCCTTCAAGTTGCCTTAAGCGCATTACAAACTTATTACAACAAGCTAAGCTCACTACTTACAACTGACAGCCCGATACCAGCACCCGGAGCAGATTTTAACGATAGTTCGGCACAGAAATCGGTGAAGTTTAACAACAGCTATTCAACACAAGAAGAGATAAATTTTAACAGTAGTTTATTAAAAGAAACACAAGCCGAATTACAACGCGAACAAGATAAAAGAAAAGAGTGGGAGCAAAAACAAAAAGACGCATACAGTTTATTGGTCAGCGGAATAGACTACTCTAATGATCTTAACGACCCAAACTATGTTGACAATGCAGACGATCTCGAAGATCAAAAACATTCTGATAATTCTGTCTTTCCGGCCTATTCCGAGGAGAACCAAGCAAACCACGCGGTGAATATTAACGCTGAAACACAGCAAGGAAATATAGAAGAAGATGAGTTAGAAGAAGATGAGCTAGAAGAAGATGAGTTAGAAGAAGTAGACATTGAAATCGAACTCTATGATGAACACCTTAAAACATTTATGGATGATATCAATGATATCAATCGTCCAGGACTCACACTAAAACAAAGAAAATTTCATCACCTTGAAATCATTATATCAGCACTGGACGAACTAGTCGCAACAAAAGATTTAAAAAAACAACAAGACTGTTTGCATAGAATTGCAATATGCAATGAGACAGTTTCAAAACATAGAAACTTAAGCTCGAAACTAGTCAATTTTGTTATCGCCCTAACCTTTGTTGGTTTACTACTGATGATTGGCAAAAGAGTTCGCACACGCTCATTAGCATCTAGTGGTTACAACCTATTCCCCACAGAAGGTACAAAGCGAATACAAACAGCTGAAAGAGAACTAAAAAAATACTTAAACGCTAACTGATAGTAAAAACAAAAAGCCAACCTGTCGCTCAAGCCTATCAATTTTTTTTAGTAATAAGAATACTACAATTTCCGAACACTTCCCGAATAATGATCGAGCAATGCGTAGATATAATAGCAAGTACAAAGTTGTTATCGCTTATTTAATTTAAAACATTCTGTTTTCAATAAGCGAAGACGTATTACAAAAGAGGTTTGCGGGGTTAGAAACTTCTATCAAATTAAAAAGAGGTGCTCTTATGCCTGATATAGATCAAAAAATAGTAGACCAAGCAGTCAGAGGTATTTCACAAAACCCCCATATGTATCGACGGGGATCCCGTTTATTTTGGCAAATCGGTCGCTTAGCAAATGTTGCAACGACCTTACTGGATGGATGTGGATGGATCGCAAACTGGAAAGTCTATAGCACCGCAACTAATTCAAGTTGGTTCGGACGGGGTGCACAGCAAGTTGTCGGTGACGTGTTGACACCCTGGGGAGGAAAAGCAAACGCATGGCTAAAGGACTTAGGCGCGGTTTATCTATTCACTAACCTTATTGGTAGAAGCAGTGAAAATTGGAATTGGGCGTGCAATGAAATCAGAGAACATGGCCGCTGGGGCGCTTGGTCTGTTGGTAAAGCAGTCGTTAAAAGTACTGCCAATGCTAGCTGGGCGCTGGCGCGAACAACCCTAGGCGCATTTGGATCATGGGGACCAGCCCACCCTAATCATTCTAGCGATTGGTCTGGTGTACCCGACAGTTTTGGCAACCCCTGCCCCAGCGGAACCCCAAACTTTATGGAAAGCGGCCCGCATATGTTTGTCACAAAAGATATTGTCACAAACGGCGTGGATTTATTACCCGGCGAATATGGAGAAGACAGGAACAGACTTAACAGAACTCGACGGCGAAATCTGAGAAGAAATCAGCGCCGTAGACGAGCTATTGCAGATCGTACCGCAGAGCTTGGACTAGCACTGAGGGAAAATGGCCATGATCCTGCAGCAGCCGAAGCACTCGTCAATTACTACAAGAGTTTTTATTTAAAACCTGAGGGTAGTGTTAGCAGCGAGATCTCCTATATATTTGACTGGGTATTCTACTGCATTTCAAAGGTCACCTCGCTTGCAAGCATTGTCGCTGGCATTACCTATTTAGCCGTTAGCTTTTGTTCGGCGCCTGCATGGTTAGGTATTTTAGCGATCATACTTGGTTTTATTGCCGGAGTAACGGCCGTTTGCAGCCTAGTTCAAGAAGTAAGCGCCATGCAAAATGCCTATAAGACTGGATTAGTTCTTAATGATTTTGCGGTTCAAGTTGGCGCAGCTGTGGCCAATCGAATTAGACAAGGAAATCCCCAGGGTGCTATAGCCCTATTAGTAGGATTGAGCCCTGATTTGCAAGGATTAAATGAGGCTTTTCAACATCAACAAGCACATGCTGGCCAGCCTGATCGGCATTTGCCACAAGCTAACGCCATGCTTCATAGACTAAATCATAACAACCCTGATTTTGAAGGTTTTGTTATTTCTCTCTGCGATACGATTATTCCCAGAGAATTTGTCAATGATGTTTTACCAGAAGAGGCACGTGACCCACGTGCAGCAGACGATGTGGTTTAACACAACTATGATATAGAAACCAACCTAGCACTAACAAATGGAGCTAACATAAAAATGTTAATGAGATTTATACCTAAAGCGTATCACCAATCCATTATCATGGAGAAAAACTGGATTAGATCTCAAGAAAAGCTCAGACATTTCATTAATACCATCGCGACCCCACAAGCAGTTGACATTGGTTTTAGCACAAAGAAAAATACAGCCTTCATTTTCACGCAAGATTTAACACAAAGCGTGATCGATCAGCTGAAAGAAGCATTTACAAAACTTGGAATCCCAACAAGGGCAGCATCAAATAAAACACCTGGCCTAGGAATTATAAATTTTACAAATGCCGCTGCTAAATTGCCCAACTCTCCTTGCAAATCATGCATTCCCCCATCCCTTGAATCAATGTCATATAAAATGATGAACGTCATGGAATCTTTGCCAGGCGGAGGATCAATGAGAAGCATGCTTCAAGGCACAACTGGAGCGAGCCCCACTGGAAACATGCCTTCGATGTCAACCATGTTAGCTAGCCTAGGAGCATTCTCATCTGGTGACGGCGTTGATTTGGCACCACCCGATATGAAAAATGCTCAAGAATGCTGCATATCATAACAGTTACTGAGCCAAGTCTTTAGTTTGAAATCAAATACCCCTATCCTGGTAAATAGTTTCTACAAAAGACTTGGCAGCTACTAAATATTTAAAATATACCTAAAGGTCTTGCCAAACAGACACTATAGCCTGACGAAACTCAGGCGTAATGGCATGCCAATCAACAATATCAACCAAGATTGGCAAGTCTGAGTCAGAAAAGTCGAATTTAATCGCATTTAGCATCTCCATTGGTATTGCTTCCTCTCCCTTAATCACCAAATCTAAATCAGAATAGCGCTTAGCCTTTCCAGTAACACGCGAACCAAATACTTTAACGGTGACGCCCGGCAGATGCTTCGACATGATTTTTTTCACCAACTCCAGCGATTTTTGATCTAAGTCAATCATTATGACTTTCTAACTCCTTCAGCAATAGTTTACAGGCAGGTAAAAATTCAAGCGCCACTTTATATACATAATTAGCACTTTTTTCATTATAAGTATGTGCTGAATGATTCCTCGCTTCCGAGAATTCAAACCAATTTTCCGGATGAACAATCATTTGTTTTTTTGCCGCAAGACGAAATAAATCCTTTTTTGTGCGCGGCTCCGAATCCTCAGGACTAATATTTACTTTAGTCCAACGCTGCAACATTTTCCAGCTTAGCTCATAGGTGTACTCAAAACGTTGGATAACAGAGTCTCGAACAATATCAGCACTAATACCTAATGGAAGGTTCTTGGAATAGATAATCGCCTCCTCAAGGGAGATTACTGCTTTTTTTAACACACTTAAATCTAACGGCATATTCCCCTCTCCCGTATTGATTTGTTATCTTTTTTTTGCATACTCATGCATAAAAGCAATTAAAGCATCAACGCCTTCTTCCGGCATCGGGTTATACATGCTAGCACGCATACCACCAAGCAAACGATGACCTTTTAAATGTGTCAAACCGGCTTGTGTGGCTTTTTCGACGAAGTCTTTATCACAAGAATCATCGGCTAGCGTGAAAACAACATTCATCCACGAGCGATCTTTAGGAGCAACAGGGTTATGATAAAATTGGCTTTCATCAATAAAATCGTAAAGTTTTTGTGACTTACGCTGATTGCGCTCGCCCATAACTTGCAAACCACCTTCTTGCTTAATCCATTTAAACACTAAGCCAGCAACATACCAGGGAAAAGTAGACGGCGTATTCTGCATCGACTCGCCTTTAACATGTAAATCATAACGAAACATGCTCGGGGTAAAATCCAGCGGCTCACGCTCTAACAAATCATCGCGCACAATTACCAACGTAATGCCAGCAGGACCTACATTTTTCTGTGCAGAAGCATACACCAAGCCGTAGCGACTAATATCCATTGGCCGTGATAAAATGCTAGAGGACATATCACAAACCAAGGGCAAACCTTTGCTATCTGGAGTATGGTGAAACTGCGTGCCATTTACCGTTTCGTTTTCGGCATAATGCAAAAAAGCGGCGTTACTGGGGATGTTCCAAGCGCTTTCATCTGGGATGCGGGTGAACTTTTCTGCTTCCCCGCTAGCTACACAAACAGCATTACCGTATCTTTCCCCTTCACGTAAGGCGAATCCTGACCATACACCGGTATTTAAATACGCCATACTTGAAAAATCGCGCGATAAATTCATCGGCACCATAGCAAACTGACTGCGTGCGCCTCCATGTAAAAATAATACTTTGTAATTTGCAGGGATGTTAATAAGGTCTCTTAGGTCTTGCTCTGCTTCTGCAGCGACGTCTTTGAATGCTTGACCACGATGGGGTAGCTCCATAACTGACATACCTGTGCCGTGCCAGTCGAGTAATTCAGTTTGTACTTGTTTTAAAACTTCCAGCGGGAGCATAGCTGGACCGGGGCTAAAATTGAAAACGCGGGACATTTTTTTTCCTTATTATTTGTTGCACGCAAAGACGCCAAGGGTGCGCTAAGAGCGCAAAGCGTTATAGAGAGAAAAAAGCTTTGCGTTCTTAGCGAGACCTTTACGTCTTTGCGTGAGGCTTATTCACTATCATGATCAGCTGAGGCAACATCTTCAAGATCTGCTGCCAAAGCCTCAATACCAACCAGAGACTCGCCGTTGGTAAGATTTAACAGGCGCACACCTTGCGTGTTTCGACCCATTAATGAAATTTCTTTTGCACGTGTACGCACCAAGGTGCCACGATCACTAATCAAAAGAACATCGTCATCATCCGCTACCGGTGAGGCCGCAACGACTTTACCATTACGTTCGGTCACCTGAATAGCAATCACACCTTGACCACCACGCCCAGTTGGACGGTAATCTTTTAAGTGCGTACGTTGTCCATAACCATGAATCGTTGCCGATAATATACTAGTATCAGGACGCACAATAATTAACGATATTAATTGCTGATCGTCCAGTAAGCGAATACCACGCACACCGCGCGCATTACGCCCCATGGGACGAACGTCTTTCTCGTGAAAACGAATTGCTTTACCAGCATCACTGACCAATAAAACTTCTTTATCACCGTTAGTAATATCAACACCGACTAAGCGATCACCATCTGCTAATTCTAAAGCTATCTTGCCACTAGGGCGTGGACGTGCAAATTCACTTAACGCTACTTTTTTAACAGTACCACGAGAAGATGCCATAAAGACAAAATGCGCATCATCAAAATTACGGATCGGCAAAATCGCTGAAATACGTTCGTCTTTTTTAATTGGTAATAAATTAACAATCGGACGACCACGCGCGGTACGACCACCTTGCGGCACTTTATAGACTTTGAGCCAATACACTTTACCATGTGTTGAAAAACATAAAATAGTATCGTGCGTGCTGGCTACCAGCATATTTTTAACAAAATCTTGTTCTTTAACCGATGTCGCCATCTTACCGCGACCACCACGGCGCTGGGCTTGGTAGCTGCTTAAGGATTGCGATTTAATATAGCCTTCGTGCGACAAGGTAACCACGACCTCTTCTTCGGTAATTAAATCTTCGGAAGTAAAGTCTTCTTTGGTATCAAGAATTTGTGTACGACGCTCATCACCAAATTGTTTTCTCACTTCGCTTAGTTCATCACGTATTACTTGGTGCAAACGATCTGGATCGGTAAGAATTTCAATTAAACTCTGAATTAATTTAACCAGGTCACTGTATTCAGCATGAATCTTATCGACTTCTAAACCTGTTAAACGATGCAAGCGTAAATCTAGAATGGCCTGCGCTTGTGCCGGCGACAGATGATAACCATCTTCTAAAAGACCGTATTGCTCTAACAAATCTTCAGGCCGCGTTTCTTTCGCGCCCGCTTTTTCCAAAAGCTGCGCCACAGAACCGCCAGACCACGCCGTTGCTAATAGTTTTTCTTTCGCTTCGGCTGGTGTTTTTGCCGCTTTAATTAAAGCAATAACCGGATCAATATTGGCTAACGCAACGGCTAAGCCTTCTAATAAATGCGCACGTTGACGCGCTTTACGTAATTCAAATACCGTACGTCGTGTAACCACTTCGCGACGATGCTGAATAAAGGCACCAATTAATTGTTTTAAGTTTAAAATACGCGGCTGGCCATTATCTAAAGCCACCATATTAATACCGAAAACAGTTTGCAATTGCGTGTAGGCATACAAATTATTTAAAACCACATCCGGCTGATCGCCACGGCGAATTTCAATCACCATGCGCATACCGTCTTTGTCAGACTCATCGCGCAAACCGGAAATGCCTTCAATGCGTTTATCGCGCACCAACTCACCAATTTTTTCCAACAAGCGCGCCTTATTCACTTGGTAAGGAAGCTCACTGACGATAATGGCCGAGCGACCAGTTTTCTCATTGGTTTCAATATCTGTTTTAGCACGCACATAAATACGACCACGACCGGTTTTATATGCCTGCACAATACCTGCACGGCCATTGATAATCGCCGCGGTTGGAAAATCAGGCCCAGGGATATGCTGCATTAAATCATCAATGGTGACATTGGGGTTATCTATCATGGCAACGGTTGCATCAATAACTTCACTTAAGTTATGTGGCGGAATGTTAGTGGCCATACCAACCGCAATACCCGACGAACCATTCACCAATAAATTTGGCACGCGTGTTGGCATAACAACAGGCGCCATTTCGGTTTCATCGTAGTTAGGAACAAAATCGACCGTTTCTTTTTCAAGATCTGCCAATAAATAATGCGCAAAACGCGACATGCGAATTTCGGTATAACGCATCGCCGCAGGAGCATCGCCATCAACGGAGCCAAAGTTACCCTGGCCGTCGACTAACATGTAACGCAAACTAAATGGTTGCGCCATACGCACAATGGTATCGTAAACAGCGGTATCACCATGCGGGTGATATTTACCAATCACATCACCAACAATACGGGCGGATTTTTTATAAGGTTTATTCCAATCGTTCCCTAATTCACTCATCGCAAATAAAACACGCCGATGCACAGGTTTTAATCCATCACGAACATCGGGGAGAGCACGACCAACGATAACGCTCATAGCATAGTCCAGGTAGGACTGTTTTAATTCTTCTTCAATAGTGACTTGAATAATCTCACTTGCCGGTTGCGACATAAAAATAATTCCTCGAAAAAACAACAACTTATAATTCTATTGCAAGACCATGCATTATAGCATATTAAAGAGAAATCGGGTACTATGTCCCCCAGTAATCCCTAAGCTATAACCAACACCTGGCAGCCAAAAATTTAATTTTTTAATGGCACAGCTAATAGTTAGGGAAACTAACCTTAGCATCGTTAAATTGTGCAATTACTCTGCAATTTTTATAGGAGCCACCTCATGGAAACCGTTGATCAACTTATCTGCGCACGTTGGATTTTACCTATCGCCCCCAAAAATATCGTTCTCGAGAACCACGCCATCGCGATTAAAGATGGTCTTATAAAAGACATTCTTCCGGCCGATGCAGCAAAAGAGCAATTTTACGCACAAGACTTTCTCGATCTCAACGACCATGTCCTGATGCCGGGCCTGGTTAACACCCATGCACACACACCGATGAACCTATTTCGTGGCTTAGCTGATGACCTTGAGCTGATGGACTGGTTAAATAACCATATCTGGCCGGCAGAAAAAGAACTTATCAATGCTGAATCTGTCATCGTTGGCAGCCGCCTGGCAATCGCCGAAATGCTTCGCGGTGGCACCACTTGCTTTAATGACCATTACTTCTTCCCAAGCGTTACTGGCGAAGTCGCCATGGAAGAAGGCATACGTGCCAGCCTAGGCTGCGTTATTATGAGCGTACCAACCGAGTGGGCCCAAGATGAGGCGACCTATGTTAGCAAAGCCTTACAAATACTAGAAAATCAGCCTGATAACCCACTGATTACTTGGACCATCGCACCACACGCCCCTTACACTGTAAGCGATGACTCTTTTAAAAAAGTAAAAGAGCTATCAGAGCGATTTAATTTACCTGTCCACCTACACTTACATGAAACAGCTTTTGAATGCGAACAAAGTATTCAAGACCATGGCAAGCGCCCCATTCAACGTATGGCTGATTTAGGCTTATTAAATTCAAAACTAATTGCCGTACATATGACTCAAATGACTGACGATGAAATCAAACAGATCAAAGATAGTGGCACACACGTCGCACACTGCCCCGAATCTAACTTAAAACTAGCTAGTGGATTTGCACCTATTAATAAGTTACTGGATGCCGATATCAATGTCAGCATCGGCACTGATGGTGCGGCAAGCAATAATGACCTAGATATGTTTGGCGAATTAAGAACCGCCGCTTTAATCGCCAAAGCAGTAAGTGGTAACCCCACATGCCTTCCTGCCGCTAAAGCACTTGAAATGGCCACGATCAATGGCGCAAAAGCACTTGGCTTAGACGATAAGATCGGCTCTTTAGAACCAGGCAAAGCCGCTGATATGATTGCGGTTGATTTTAGCAGTTATCTAACACGCCCAATCTTCAACCCCATGTCACACTTGGTGTATGCCATTAATCGTCTGCAAGTCAGCGACGTCTGGGTAGCCGGCAAACGCTTATTAAAAGATGGCAAGTTAACAAAACTTAACACTGAAAAGCTTATTCAAAGAGCGCAAGAGCTAGCAGATAAAGCAAAACCCTTTCAATCAAACAGCAAAGATAAAGAGGAAGCACTAGCAAGCGCATCTTAGTACTACCATGCCTAGCGGCAAAATATTTTTAGCAGCAAAAAAACAAGGAATAATGCTAATATGGAAAAAGTAACCATTGTCGAAGTTGGCCCACGTGATGGTTTACAAAATGAACCTAAAAATATACCCACTGCGTTGAAAATTGATTTTATCAATAAGCTATCGCAATCAGGCTTACCGGTGATCGAAGCAACCAGCTTTGTTTCGCCTAAGTGGGTGCCGCAAATGGCCGATCATAGCGACGTTATACAAGGCATAGAGCGCAACACCAATGTGCGTTATAGCGCTCTAGTTCCTAACGAACACGGGCTAGAAGACGCGCTCGCCACCAATATACAAGAAATTGCTGTTTTTACGGCAGCGTCAGAAACGTTCTCAAAAAAGAATACTAACTGCACCATTGCCGAAAGCCTGGAACGGATTAAAAACATTATTGATCTTGCTAAAGAAAGAAATATTATGGTACGCGGCTATGTGTCATGTACCCTAGGCTGCCCTTATGAAGGTGATATTGAGCTCAGCGCCGTCACCGCATTAAGCGAAAAGCTGATTGATCTTGGCTGCTATCAAGTTTCACTCGGCGATACCATTGGCGTTGGCACAGCAAAGCAAGCTAAAAATATGGTTAAAGCGGTCAAGCAACATATTGCGGTAGATCAACTCGCCATCCATTTTCACGACACCTACGCGCAGGCACTAACAAACATCTACGCATGCTTAGATGAAGGTATTCGCACGATCGATAGCGCCGTTGCCGGCCTTGGCGGCTGCCCTTATGCACCTGGCGCTGGCGGCAATGTTGCCACGGAAGATGTTGTTTATCTGCTTAACGGCCTGGGCTTAGAAACCGGCATTGACCTTAACAAGCTAACCGCAGCTGGCAAACTAATCTGCGACTACCTTGAACAAACACCGCGTTCTAAAGTCGCTTTAGCGCTAAGCAAAGCAAGTTACCGAAAAAACTAAAAATACACACAGTAATCGATGGAAGTGCGATACCACTAAAGGCATCCTAAAGAATGTATCCAGCCAGACTCGTGGATCCCGCGATTAAGCCGCAGGATGACGGCACGAGCACGAAGTGACAATGTATACAGCCAGGCCCGTGGATCCCGCGATCAAGTCGCGGGATGACAGCACGAAGTGATAGAGATGACAGCATAACTGTCAGCACCTAATTTGTTTTGTTAACAACTTTATTAAACGGGTTCCCATAAATATCAACGATATTTAACGTTAATGTCGTAGCTGATTGAAAAGCAGAACTAGGCACTCCATTTTCATCTGTACTAGTAATTGAATTACCCGTCACACCATTAAAATAAGGACCCACCTCAGGCGCAGAATAATTGGGAATACCATAAATCAAAGGCATCTTTAAGCCAAAAGATTCCATCACATCATAATCAACCCACATCGGCCCTGCATGCTCACCCGCTGTTTGCGTACCCGTAAAAGGTTTAAAAATAGGATGGTTAAAATCAATTTTATCTTTAGTCGCACTAACCACCTGCAAACCCGGATGCGTCGCATCACCTTCGGGACTAATGCCTGTTGCTGTTATGGGTGATGAAGTGATACATACTGGCTCTTCTTCCTCACCTGTTTGCTCATTGACAACCTTTTCACAAACCTGCCCTTCCAGTCGCTGCTGCTTTACCTCAGTCGTGCTAAAATAAAAAGTGGTGCTGGGATCTTCTGCTGTGGTGCTTTTGAAATTTTGTTTTTTCAACGACTGAACTACCGCTAAGTTAGCAACATAAGGACCTCGGGTATGTGACATAAAGGAGTACCCACCTTCTTTTTTACTCACAAAACGATTTGTTAAAATAGGACCGACATCCGGTGATGGCTTACCATCATCACGACGAAAATATACGCGGTCTAAAATACCTTCTGGAGGTGCCGCATTACAGCCAATCAAACGTAAACCAATCGGCGCTTGATTCAGACCATTGGCATATACCGTCGCCTGATTATTTTCAACTACCAATTGACAAGTGCGTAAATCAAAGCCTTCTTTTTTCGTCAGCAGCTCAGGATGCTCTGGCAGCGTGATATGACCAGCCGGTGGCTTTTCATTAATCTCAGGGAACGGAGTAGCCAACTTCGGATTAATACGAGACGCCATTGCCTCCACAATGCTTAACGGCAAACCTTCAACACCCTCAGTCGGTGTTTTCTGCTCGTATAAAAACTCAGTATCTTCATTCAGTGAAACAGGTCCATACAAATTATGGGTGTTATTTAAATGCACGGTTGAGATAGGCACGACATAAAAAGGCATACCTTTAACAGTGCTGTCTTCATAAACAGTGTAAGGAAAAAAAGCGACATGAAAATGCCCACCAATCGGATCATTGACAATGCCAATCGGTGTCACCTGCATAGGAGAAGAATAATCATATCCATTTAATTCACCACTATGAATTTTCACACGATAAAAAATCTTATTATCACTGGTTAGAATTGGTATTTGCGTCATCGTAGGCGCAACCTGCACAATAGGTTGGGGAGTATCGAAGTTGCTCATGGTTATGCTAACAACAGCATTACTACCATCCGCATGAGCATGCATAATGTTACCATCACAAGGATCGCTAGAATGTTTATTTACATGACAGAACATCACACAAGCACGATGAGGACCACCACTTACAGGATGCGCTGAACTCGATGATTGATTCGGCGTTATTTTCCAATAGGTATCCCAAGGAAAAGAATAACCCTGCTGAACACGAAAACTGCAGGGTGCATTATCAAGATAATATTCATACTTATCGCTAACTTGAAAGGTCGCATCAGTCTTACCCGAATCTTTGCCACTGGCATTGTAAGAACTGACGGTGGCTGTCGCGCTATGGACAATATCGCTTGCTTGTTCCGAATGACTATAAGTACATATATCAGTACGTGGCGAACCTACTTGACGCATATTGACATGACTTCGCTGACCCAAAGAGTTATGGACGGTAATATAAAAATGCGCCTGACTAGGTAATATATAAGCCATGCTTGCTAAAAGGGTAATCGATGCTATGTACTTCATTTAAACCTCTACCTTATTAATGACCTCCTATTTCGCTTCAACCAATCCCTTATAACTGAACATATATTATCCGATAAAACCTTAAAATGAAATTAAGAAAATGGCATATTTGATCATATAATACGCATTAAATAACCGTATTTGGTAATTAATGCACACATTAGATAGTAATTTGACAATTATTCTACTAGTATTTTTTGAATGGGAAGGTAATAAGCACTACAACATATATCTGAGTAATTTATGAAAGAAACGACAGTAAAGAACTTCCAAAAAGTTCGCAACACCCTTATATCAGCAATTATTATTTTATCTTGCAGCACCTGCATGGCCGTCAATGCTGACGAGAAACCAATGGTTTCAGGCGCTTTCAATATGCAGATTTCCGGGCTTAACGAAAATGTTAATCCGCAAACGGGCAGCCTAAGCTTAACGTTCCCAGCAGCAAAAATTCCCGGTAAAAATGGTTTAGACCTGGATTTATCCTTACATTACACGCAAACCAACCAGGACGATGTCTACGATATTGCGAAAGGATGGTCTTTTACCTTTACTTATTACGACACAAAACAAAAACTACTGCATCTAGCCAATGGCGGCACCTACCAACCTGATAATACCAGCTATGCGGAGCAATCCGGGCTAAAATATTATAAGAAAAAGGATTTGCAATTTACCAGTTTAGACAATGAAGAGAACATACCCGGCACAGAGCGGCCTTATAAATACAAAGTGCATTATGTCTTAGATGGGCGTGATGAATACCTTGATAACAATGGGCGATTACTGGAAATAAGCAATGTGTTTGGCAACCATATAAAATTTTATTATAAAAATGAAAGCAGCAGCACACAAGCCAATCTAGAAAGCATTATTGACAGCTATGGTCAAACCATACAGATTGACAATAACAACCAAAGGATGATCGTCCATCTTCCAAAAAAGAGCGACTCGTTTACTTATATTAAGGGCAGCAATAAACTGCTAGAAATAAAAGACCCCCTACAACGACAAACACGCTTACGCTATCAATCAGATGGATTGATCGATCAAATAAGCTATCCCACAGGTGCCTTAACAACATTTAGATACCAATCAATGCCCATTAAAACTTCACAAGGCACAACAGCTAGCATTCCCTATATCAATGAAATGATACAGTCACCAGGTACAGGACCATCGATGGTGACAAAATATAAATTCCTTGGCAGTAGCAAAAGCAATATAGAAAACTTTACCGGCTATCCAAAATACACCATGCAAGGTGAAGATAAACTTTTAGAAACAGGCAGCAATAGTGAAAACTATGAAGCAGAAATCATTCGAGGCAACCTAACAACAGTAAACACCTACAATCATTTACATTTATTAATAAAATCAGAAATAAAAGATAAACTAAATGCTAACAATGATCGTACCACCACGTATCACTACCCCGATGAAGGCCAGCCCTACAATACATTAAAAGCAAACTATCAAACACCGCAAGAAGAAACCATCTCCTTTGGGCGCACGGGTCAACGCAGCATGACACGAAGCATGCACTACAATGACTATGGACAGCCCGAAGAAGAAACCGATTTTAATGGCAATACCGCCATAACCTCCTATGAAAAATCTGGTGTCAACAACCCCCTACATATGGCCTTAAGCAAAACAATCACCACACCTGACCACAAAACGGAAAAAGAAGAAAATATTATTAATAGCGAACAAGGCCCCTACCAAGTGGCTAAACAATTGAAATACTCAGGTGAAGCAGGCAATATGCAGCTAATCAACACCACCGATTTTGAGTATTACCAAAGCGGAAACTATAAAGGCGCCATCAAATCACAAAAAGTAATTAACAACTATCATAACGAAAATACGGTCTCGCAACATGCTGTTGCCAGCATTGAAAACACCTATCACTACGGTGAAAATAGCAGTAATAACACACATGAAATAACAACCACCAATCAACTAGGCAACAGCACCACAGATAGCTTCGATGCGGTCAGCGGGCTGGAAGTTAGCAAAAAAGATGCCGAAGGCAATAAAGTAACAATGCATTACGATGATCTTAACCGTCTTACCAAAGAACAATCCATCACCAAGAATGGCAGCACAACCACCATTAAAGAAGTAACCTACACACCAACCAGCAAAACCGTAGACTACCCGACAACAGGTTTACAAGAAAAAACCGTCTATGATGGCCTAGGTCGCGAAATTGCTGAATACAACAATAGCACTGACAACGGAGAAAGCCTGCGCGCCAACCAATTACACCCTATTAAAACAATATCCTATAATAATACAGGCAAAGCACACACAGTGACGGATGGCAACAGTCATACCTATACAAATGAATACGATTCCTTAGGCCGCTTACAACTGGTTATCAACCCCGATGGAAGCAAGCAACATTATCAATACAATGATATTAATAATACCCAATCAAGTTATCTGCAAGGCAGCGATGGCAAAAAATTATTTACCAAAACCACCAGTAAAAATATTGATGGCGCTGTTATTAATGAAGCAAACAGCTCAACAACAAGCAACAATTTATTTAACAGCAACAATACAACACAGGAAAAAAATATAACTTACGACGGCTTTGGAAAAATTCGCCAACAACAAACGGTAAACAGCCAACTACAGCAAAGCATTGAATACACGCCATTTGGACAAGCAAAAACAGTCACCATGCAACAGCAAGCAGCCAATGATAATCAATTTATAGAGGCACACTATCAATATGATCCACTGGTAGGAAAAGTGACTCGAGAAACACTAAGCAATACCAATACCACAAAAGATAAAGTCTATAGCACCATCTATAATGCTGCGGGCTTAATTACAGAGCAAAGTGACCCAGACAATAATACACAGCACTTTTACTACGACAAAGATGGCAATATTGAAAAGAAAATCGATTGGGCAAAGCATAACTTTTTATATCAATATCAATTTATTGCTGGAAAAAATATGCTAACCAAGGCCGAGACAACGGATAATAACGACAAAGGAATTTATACAGAGTACGATAACCTAGGTCAGCCCACCAGCATCAGTTATTTAGACGCAAAAGGAAAAGTTGAAGAAAATAGCACTATTCACTATCAGTATTATCTTGATGGAAAAATAAAATCAACCACCTACCCCGATCAACGGCAAGTTGAGCGCACTTATGACAACAATGGCAATCTGCAAAGCTTGACCTTAAAAAATCTAAACAATGACGAGATCATCAGCAAAACGGATTACCACTATGACAGCATGAATCGCATAACCAAAGCGAGCTCAGCAAAAGCAACAGTCACCTACCATTATAATTCCATTGGCCAATTAGAGCGACGCAAGGATTATAACGGCAGCAATAGCGATGAAGATGCATTAATCGGCACCACAGAATATAGTTACAACAGCCTAAATGCAGTATCATCAATCAATGTATTAAACAAGCAAGGCCAGCAAATTAGTTACAGCGAATATCAGTATTATGACAATGGCAATGTAAAAACCAAAACAGTAAGTCAACAGGGCAAAGAGCAAGAAAGCGAATTCACCTACGATATCGCCACTAATCATCTCAAACAAACAAAAATATACGCTGTAAACTCACTGGAAGACGAAAAGACATTAGAAAAACAGATCAACTACACCCTAGATATTTCTGGCAATGTCTTAAATACTGAAATCATATCTGGAAATAATGATACACTAAAAAATGATAACCAAGAGGCTGCAAATAGCTATAACGATCTTGATCAGCTAAAAAAATTTAACCACAGAGGTGGCTTTCAATATGATGAAAACGGCAATATGCTGAGTGATGATCAAGGTAATTCCTATGAATACAACGCACAAAACCAACTAATCCGCTTTAGCGGTAGTAATTCAAATAGTGGTGAAGTGAGCACAACCACCTATCAATATTATGCTGATGGTACACGCGCCAGCAAAACATATGACAATGGCACTAAAATTTCATTTTATTATGATGACAATATCTTAATTGCTGAAAAAGATCAGACAGGTATATACGCCACCTATTTAATGGGACTAAAGCGGGAAGCTCGCACGGTTAACAATGTAACGAGCTTCTATGGCTATGACCGTCATGGAACCGTCATTGCTGCTTTATATACAAACCCATCAGATAATCAATTTTTTGATTATGATGATTACGGACAATTAACACAACAAGTGGCAAAACAAGGTATTGAAAACGATCCTTTTAAATACTCAGGTGAATATCTTGATAGCGAAAGCGGACTTTACTATTTAAAGGCACGTTATTATAGCCCTCGCTTACAACACTTTATTAGCCGCGATAGTTATCCAACAATTAATCGCTACGCCTACTGTGGCGGCAACCCTATTATGCGTCTGGATCCGTCAGGTAATAACTTCTTTTCTGATTTCGCCACGTCATTAAAAAACAGCTTTACCCGTTTGTTTACGAAAGGTGGCATTATTGGCTTTGCAGTAAGCGCAGCCGTGTCGGCCGCTGTCGTTGTGTCCACCGTTGTCACCAGCGGCGCAGCTGCACCCGCTTGGTACTATATTTTAACGATTGGCGCAGCAAGTGGTGCCGCCTCATCTGCTATTAGCTATGGAGTGGAGACCGCTATTAATGAAGAAAAATTTGATACCAATGCCTTCTTTACCAATATGGGCATTGGTGCTGCTGCTGGTGCCATTTCAGGCGGCCTAGGAACAGCGGTAACGAAAAAGCACGCTTACGCTCTTGCCAAAAAAGGAATACGTAATTTTAGATTTCGTGCTGAAATGCTAGGAGGCACTATCGGTGGAATAAGCTATTCAGCCACTAGCTCCGGTATAGAAATGGCGGTTAATAATTCCTTTAATGCCGCTCAATTTAGCGCCGATATTGTTTTTGGTGCCGCAATGGGTTTCACCTTTTCTGCCGTGGCCCACACTTTTGAAGCTGGCTTTATTTACTTTCTAAGAAAACGTTATATACGGCGCTATGAAGCCTATGGTGATGTGATGACGACTAGCGGCAAAGCATCATCACCTGAGTGGTCATTTGTTAGTGACAATCATTCACAGCTGAGAAGCAGATCCAACTCATTGGACAGCAATGCTTCTGATTTTAGCAGCCGCAATAGTTACGCATCTGATTTTGGTAGCGGTTACTTTAACTATGATAATGTGGCACAAGGAAGCTTTAGTTAGTAGAGTGATATAATATATAACATACAAGAATAAGTAATAATGGAATTTTTAATTTACCTATTATCTTTAGTCTTTTTTCTACCATCAGCTGAGCATTTGGATAAATTGCACAGTCAATATGGAAATTTTTACGATAGCGCTGGACGCACAGTGATATTACATGGGGTTAATGAAGTTAACCGTTTAAAGCCTTACTATCCTGGTGCAGACAGCAATGGTTTTGATGAAAGAAATATTGAATTTCTCGAGCATCATGGCTTCAATGTCATACGCTTAGGCGTATTTTGGCAAGGCATTGAGCCATCACCCCCTAAAAATGGGGTAGCCACTTATGACGATAACTATCTAAAAAAAGTAAAGCAAACTATTGATCTCTTAGCCAAACATCATATTTATACAATGATAGATTTCCACGAAGATGCCTTTTCAAACAAACATGGCGGTTTTGGATCACCATCTTGGGCAGCGCTTGGTAGAGGACCTTGGAGCAACACAATAAACGTAGGTTTCCCAGAAAATTTATTTGGCGGCGCCTATATTCAAAAAAAATATGTTGTCAAAACGCTTGATAAAGACTTTGACCATTTTTGGCAAAATGACAAGTCTTTGCAGGATAACTATGTCTTAATGGTAGGTCATGTCGTTAAATATTTCCAACATTCAGAAAGCGTTATTGGATATGACTTAATGAACGAACCCTCTGTTGGCTCTGACTGGAATAATTGCATGAATATAAGCCCTGATGGAAGAATAAATATAGACGGTGCTTGCAAGAACTTTGATGTTAATATTCTCACGCCTTTTTATAAAAACATAATGACCCATATTCATGATATTAATCCATCAACAATTACATTCTATGAACCATCAGGTTTATTTGGCTTAGCTGTTCCTACTGCAATTGCCGATCTGCAAATAAAAGATGGAAAAAATTTAGGCTTTAGTTTTCATAACTACTATTCACCCAATTTTGATCTCGCCTTAAATGCTGCACAACAACAAAAAGACACTAACAACAGCGCACTATTAATGTCAGAGTTTGGCGCCTCATCGGTTAAGCCTGAGCAAATATCAACATTACTAGACAAAGCAGACCAAAAACAAATATCTTGGATGGTGTGGACCTATTCAAATAACCCGGCCTATAAGTTTTCTGCTTGGCCATCTGGATTACCCGATGACCCTAGCAAACAAGGAATTGTCTATGATCCCAAGAAGTTTGTTAGTCAACAGTGTAAAGATTATCAGACTTATGACTCCAAATGTAATGTCGTCAACTGGAATGAGCTTGATGCTCTCGATAGACCATATCCGCAATACATTGCTGGTCATAACATAGAGTTTCACTTTGATGAAACAAAAGATCAATTTACATTAACATATACTGCACCAAAAAAGACTAGCCATACTGAGAATAAAAACGCCCAGATTACACAAATTTATTTACCAGTTTCTAAATTTAAAAACAGCTATATAATTAAAACGCAAGGTGCTACACGCATACCTTCTCCCAAGGGATCAAGGAGCATATTAAAATTTAAGAATGATACTGCAGATCATATGATCACTATTACCATCACCACTAAAAAAAATTCAAACACTCAGCTATAAAAAAGATTATCTGATTCAAAAATAGAGGAGTGCAGCTTCGATACAAAGCAAAACTGCAAATTCTAAAGTCAATTAAGCAGCGATCTAGAATAGATTTTAGCTATGATACTGATAGTTAAAATTAATTGTACACATTGCCTCACTGCGATTAATGTAACTGGTGGCTTTATCTAATAAAAGGAAATAACAATGAAAAAATTTATACAAACCACCGCGATACTTTCGGGTTTGCTTGTCATAATACCTTTCAGCTTAGCTGCAAACTTTAATGACGCATTGTCGACAGCACAAGAGACTGCCTCTATTAACCCGCAGACACCGAAAAACGCCGGTGGCAATGCCTCTTTTCATTATGATAAACAGACGCATTTATTGCAGTTTACTATTCACTACCATAACCTAAGCGGCTCAGCGACAATGTCACATTTCCATTTGGGCGCCACCCATACTGCTGGCCCGGTATTGCAGACTATTTGCGGCAGCAACAGCTTAATAGGACCATGTCCTAAAGGCTCAACTGGCACCCTTGGTGGTTCTTGGCGTATCCCCGCTAATCAACAAGCAGCCTTTAAAACACAGCAAGTGTATATTAATATTCATACAGACTTAAATCCTAAAGGCGAGGTACGCGGGCAAGTAACACCGTAGGCTTAGCAAGTAGGTTTGGGTGGCTTACACAGTTACCAAAGGTAATCCACCCTGCTATAGTAGCATTCTTATTAAATTGATCTAGAGGTTGCCACGCATGAACATTAAAGAACTCTATTATTTAGTGGCCGTTGCAGAAACTGAACACTTTGGCAATGCCGCTAAAAAATGTTTTGTCAGCCAACCTACCCTTAGCGTACAATTAAGAAAACTAGAAGATGAACTTAATGTTCAGCTTTTTGAAAGAAATAATAAACAAGTACTGATCACACCAGCTGGCAGACTACTGGTTGAACAGTCAAAAAAAATTCTCTCTGAAATAAAAATAATGAAAGAGATGGCGCAAAATATCTCAAACCCATTTTCAGGGACATTGCGTATTGGCATTATTCCCACGCTTGGCCCCTATTTACTTCCTTGCATTTTGCAGAAAATAAAAAACAAATTCCCCCAGCTAGAAATTTTTATTACTGAAAAGAAAACGGAGACCATCGTACAGGAGCTGCTATCAGGAAAATTAGATACCATTATTTTAGCACTACCCTCTGAAGGTCACGGCATTGAAACGCAATTATTGTTTGAAGAACCTTTTCACCTTGCGCTGCCGACACAACATACTTTAGCTGCTAAAAAATCGATTACTTTGGACGATTTAAAAAATGAAACATTACTGCTTTTAGAAGAAGGCCACTGTTTAAGAGATCAAGCCTTAGCCGTTTGTCCGTCGACAAAAACCATCGATAAAAATGATTTTAGCGCGACCAGTTTAGAAACCCTGCGCCACCTTGTCGCCATTAATGCTGGAATTACTTTACTACCAGGGCTGTCATTAAAAGCGGCTCAACAAGACAACAACATTATGATTAAAGCCTTCAAAAACCCATCACCCTCACGAAAAATAGGCATGCAATGGCGCGAATCAAGCCCACAAAAATGTTGCTATCAAGCCATTGCTTCTTTAATAGAGCAAGAAATTCAATTTAATTAACAAAAACAATACCATTAAATCGCCGCGTTCGCCGCTTCACTGCGACCGCCGCGTACCAAACGGTCAGGCTTGATGCCATCAAAAACTCACCCCTCACCACACCAATAATAGCTTCCACCTATCACCCTAACAGAAACAATCAATTTTTAACCAATTAAAAAAGCTCCTACTATAAAACCTCAAGAACACGCTAAGGAGCTAACCATGCGAAACGAAGTTAAGAGTTTTTATATTTCACCTCTATTAAAGAACCAAAGTCCAGTACAAGCCAAAGTGTCAGATCACAATATTTTAATTCATGGACAAGTTTTATTTTTTAATATGATGATGCGCTGCTTATGGAACGCAACAAAACATCGTTATAATAATGGCTTTGGGCAGATCGAATCAATTTCACAATACCGTAGCAGGATTAGTTTAATTGTTCGTCTTCTCGCCGAAGCTTTGTATTACAACCCGCACGTTTCTATGATCGGTTTAGCCGAAGCACCTATTCAGCCAGAAGATATTGGTCTTTTTATTTCTGAAGCTAAGGACCAACCGACGCTTAAACGTTTTTTTGCGACTGCAGATTCTTCTCGTTTTAGCTCAATGGGGATTGCCACGTTTTTTAATGCTGAGAAATATAAAGCAAAGCAATTATCCATCGCCGGGCTTTTAACAACAACTTCATTATACGATAGAGTGCAGCAGTTTTCTCTTAGCGATAGCAACACGGGGAAATTTTTATTTAATGCTACTAATTTGCACCTCCCTTATGATCTTGCTAAATCAAAAGATCCTAGCAAACTTATTCAATTCTCTCAGGGTTTATTTAAATCGAACCCAACTGCGGTTAGTGTTGTGATGGGGGATTTTAATATTTATCCCGCGAAAATTGCGCAAAATATTAAGAAGGTGTATTACTATATTCAATTGGATAACAATATATTAGTCAAAGCCGATCACAATGGTAATGTTGTTGGTTCTCACACTGATACTGTCGATGCGATTATGCAGGCAGGCGATATTGCCGAGAAGGCTCGTGGTTATAATTCTCGCTCTGCAATGATATCGCCTTTATGTCATTTTGGGTTTTTTAGGCGGCTTGTTTGTCGTGAAGAGGCTAAAGTTGAGGGGAAGGTGGCTCGGGCTTGTTTGTGATTTGTTTCACGCAAAGGCGCTAAGCGGCGCAAAGGACGCTAAGGGGTTTTATCTTGGCGTCCTTTACTGGATAGAAAGATTATGAGCTTCTTGAGGCTCTTTTTCTTTCGTGTTCTTTTAGTAGTTTTTTACGGATCCGGATGGATTCTGGTGTTACTTCTACTAGCTCATCATCTTCGATAAATTCTAGCGCCTGCTCCAGTGTGAACTTGATGGGTGGCGTTAGCATGATGTTTTCATCCGAACCTGAAGCACGAATATTTGTTAGTTGCTTTTCACGAGCGGCATTAACATTTAAATCATTTTCACGTGAATGAATACCAATAATCATCCCTTCGTACATTTCTGTTTGTGGATCAATAAATAGCTGACCGCGCTCTTGCAAGTTCCATAATGCATACCCTGTTGATACACCTTTATCATTGGCAATTAATACGCCACGAGACCTTCCTTGCATCGCCTCTTTTTTCACAGGACCATAATGATCAAAAACGTGATACATTACACCTGAACCAGAGGTCATCGTTAGGAACTTTGAGTGAAAACCAATAAGGCCGCGCGTTGGAATAATATAGTCCATGCGGACACGACCTTTACCATCCATTTCCATATGTTTTAGCTCACCTTTACGCTCTGCTAAATACTGCATAATGGAACCTTGATGATCTTCCTCGATATCTAACACCACAGACTCATATGGCTCGCATGCTTCACCATTAATTTCTTTAGTAATCACCTCAGGGCGCGAAACAGCTAGCTCATAACCTTCTCGACGCATATTTTCTATTAAAATAGATAAGTGCAATTCACCTCGGCCAGAGACGATAAACTTATCGGCATCAGAACCTGGCGCTACGCGCAAGGCAACGTTAGCAATTAATTCGCGATCTAAGCGATCGGAAATTTGTCGGCTGGTAAGGTATTTACCTTCTTTACCCGCAAAAGGAGAGTTGTTTACCTGAAATGTCATGCTGACCGTTGGCTCATCGACGGTTAATGCCGGCAATGCTTCCACCTGTTTTGGATCACATAAGGTATCAGAGATACGAATATTCTCAATACCACTGACGGCAATAATATCGCCCGCTTCGGCTTCTTCCACTTCTACCCGTTCAAGACCCATAAAACCTAGCACTTGTAAAACACGACCAGAACGCGTTGTTCCATCAGCATCAATAATAGAAACAGGCATATTGGTTTTAACGCGCCCACGCTTAACCCGGCCCGTACCAATAGCGCCAACATAACTTGAATAATCCAGCGCAGTAATTTGCATTTGAAAAGGTCCTTCCAAGTCAACTTGCGGCGGACTTACCTTTTCAATAATAGTGCTCATCAATGGCTTCATATCCGTCTGTTCGTCTTCAAGCGACGCAATCGCAAAGCCGTTCAGTGCTGAGGCATAAATAACTGGGAAATCAAGCTGCTCATCCGTAGCTTCCAAGCTAACGAATAAATCAAACACCTGATCAACCACCCAGTCAGGGCGCGCACCGGGGCGATCAATTTTATTAATGACCACAATTGGCTTTAAGCCCCACGAAAATGCTTTTTGCGTGACAAAACGTGTCTGTGGCATTGGACCCTCAACGGCGTCAACCAGCAATAATACGCAATCAACCATGGAGAGAATGCGTTCAACCTCACCACCAAAGTCAGCGTGCCCTGGGGTATCGACAATATTAATACGGTAATCATCCCATTTGATGGCAGTATTCTTTGCTAAGATGGTGATTCCACGTTCTTTTTCTAAATCATTAGAATCCATCACTCGCTCAACCGGCGCGGCTCGCTCACCCAGCGTTCCGGATTGGCGTAGAAGCTGATCTACTAAAGTTGTTTTCCCATGATCAACGTGGGCGATAATCGCTATGTTACGGATTTTATCTATCATTTTACTGGCTACCACTGTCCAAAAAAGCCGTGAGTATATCATATCAGTTCTTAATAAGGGGCTTTTTTAACAGTAAGATAGCTTTTTTGCGTGTTACGGTAATCAATAAGTGTAGTAATTGACTAAAATATAGACTGCGGCGAAATATAACCAGGAAGGAGGTTTGCACTGAAAGTGCGAAACTCCTGATATAACTATTTTAAGCCAGCCCCTACCAAGCTATATTAACGACAAGCAACACCGCTATCAGGCATAAATAAATCAAGGTTATTACAAATGTATTTAGCATTAAGTTGCAAACTGGTACGACAACAAAAAAACCAACAGGAAGAATGATAATGACTTAGCGCTTTCGGAAGCATCTCACAAAGCTCATTATCTATTTTTTTGACCCCAGGATAATCTTCTTTTATAGAAAGCAACGCCTCAAACACCTTGTTTTTTTCACTCTGTTTAATCACAATACTCTGTGCTTCACAATATTTAGTTATTTGATCCATAACTTTGCGCTGAAAAGTAATAGCTTTCTTTGCTCGTGGTGAAGTTGATCGTCGCCGAACGCTAACTCGGGTAACTTGCACAGTACCCCTTGGATATTCTTCGACACAACCATTCTCCTTAGGAAAAAATTGACATCGAGCAATACTCACCGGCTCTACTCGTACAAATTTGCAGGCAACTGAATCTTGCTTTTCATCATCTTCTTCAAGCTTATCAGCTAACTGCTTGCGTGAGCCACTTTCACCTTTCTTTTGGCTGGCTGTGCTACAAGCTTTTTTACTTTCAACGCTTTTTTTTGGCTTCTTTTTAGCAACAGCCATTGCTTTGCCATCACCTGGGCCAGAGCTTTGTTGGCTATTTACGATTTGCAAATACTGACCATACTTGCTTGGAGGGTGATGCCTTCCGCGATCACGTGTAGACATCGTTGCCTTGTTTTCGCTATAGTTAGCGATAATCGTTATTTTTTCAAAATCACCTGTATACTTATATTTATCAAGCAAAGACTGATCGATATCTTCAAATCCTCCGCTAAACCTTATCTTTAAACTTAATTTTACATTTATCAATAACGCTCTAAGTGCAGCACTTATTTCTTTATTATCAACCTCAAAATAGCATTTGTGATAAGCTGAAGGGCTCTTAATCAAAAAAACCACTTGCTCAGCATCTTCATCATTTTTCAGCCATGAAGCAATCGATCTGATAGCATTAATTCTGTTATCAATAATATCCGTCAAAGTGATGAAATCAACACGATCAAGAGACTTATCTTCAACAAGCTCAACACCAGCAATTGACCCGCCCTGGTCACCAATAGGGTTAACGCCATCTATTTCTCGCATATTAACAATGCCCCGAACACCTCTTTGCTCAGGACCTTTTTTTAAAATAGTCAGACTTGAAAGCAATGCAGCGGAAAATTCTTTAAGTGAAAGTGTCTTAGAATACTGTTTATGCAAACTCATTCTTTGCGGCATAGCATTCTTTTCTTCATGGATTTCCCAAGCCTGCAAATTTACTTTTTGAACAGAACATCGTGCTAACAAATAGTTAGTCATTAGACTGATTCTTTTTTCATGTTCAGTTTGTAGAGAGTATTGGCGGCTGATTTGCACAGGAGGTTCTAAACTATCTTTAACACTTGCTGAAGGGCGCATATATCATCTTCTTATCTTTAAAATTTAGCTCCTTACGTATATTACCTTTCCTTTTACGGCAAATTGTAGCAAAGAAAGATTAAATTAAAATTAATTATAGTGTTAATTTTTTTATGCGAGTTAGTAGCTACGCCTGTTGCACGCAAAGTCGCTAAGGGGGCGCAAAGATCGCCAAGAGTAGAGAAAACTTAGCGCTCGAAAATATTAGACTGGGGTGTAAATTGTACTCTCACCATCCGCTAACAATGCATCCCCCGGCCTAGGAACCCTAGCTGAACCGTTTGACTTCCAAAAGGAACAACATACACTCATAACACGTTCACACCAGCTGTCTTTATTTTGCTGATCAATAGATTGATACTCATGTTCATCGTCTTGATCTGATGCATGCTGCTTATTTTCAAGCAGCCTTTCATTTGGTTGATCTAATAAATTTTGCACCTTATCGACAATAATATCAGGTGCTGGGTCTTCGTCATTTTCATCGCCAATTTCTAGGTCTGGAAAAACCAATTTACCCAACTGTTCATATAGGATCAACTGGTCGTCGCTATTACAAAAACCTAATTTCCTTAAAGACCATAGTTGCGACATTACATACATATGTATCATCGTATCTTTCCAGCCAATAATATTATACTTCCAATAAATTAAACTATTGGTAAACACTAATATCAGTGAAACTGGCCCAACCACCCAGTGATTATCAGTAAACCAACGCACAATTAAACCATTCGTTCCATTAAAAGTGCTTAAGGCATTACCTAGCATTTCAAAAAATATAAAAAAGTTCCCCAACGTCACCATAAATAGGCCGGTAAATGGTGGCAACCAACGTACTGGGTGGCAACATGAATATTTTAAATATTCCTCACTGCTTTTGATTTTTCGTATATAGGCTAACCTCATATCCTTGAGGGTGATCTGTCGCTCTTTTTCACTATCAGGTGGTGGTTCTGATAGAATAGAGACGCTTTGCGATAAAATATAACTGACAAATGAGGTCGGCAACGTAACATCGGCTAAAAAGAGAATCCAACTTTCATAAGTTGCATCAACATCGGTACCCGCATCCGGATCGCCATTATAAATCCCCAAAAGCGCTAACAAGTTACGCATAGAATGTTCAGCACCGTATTGACACTGCCCCAAAAAGGCGCCAGAACTTAAAAGAATAATCAATACTTCAAGCTTTGTCGGCTGGCGTAATTTACGATTAACAATATCACGCAGGTTATCAATGGCTTTTCTCACGCGGTAAGATATGTTACTCATAAAGTTTGCAATCGCAGCAAAACTACCCGGAATCATTTTTCCCCAAAAATTATCAGTAGCATGGCCAATTAATGTTGATATCCCCAAGAAGGTAACCAAAGAAGCGGAAATAGACGACATAACGCCGCAAAAAAATACAAAGATTTTCAACGCCATTAAACGGCAGGTAACAAACGTAGATGGTTTCTTAACCGCTGACAACATGCCAAAAAGCGTTTTTACTAATCTACGCGTTGAGGAGCCTCGCGTTAAGCCATTCATATGTGAATCGCCTAAGGCCGAAAGAAAAATAATACTATATTTAATTGGATCAGGGATGGGATTGAATATTGATTCAGAAAAAACATAATGCTTATTAAAAAATAAGTCGAATAAACTATAAAGTCGTTGCCCCAGCGATGAAGCACATTTGGTAATAACCAAAACCGACGTCGTTAACCCTTCAGCTATGCGCCAACTCAGCGAAAAAGGACCGAGTGTTTCTTCAATATTGACTAAGGAAATAATTATCTGAGAGTGCTTAACTTGCAGACGAGTTTTTAGCGGCGCATTTTCATCTACCCTAGAACCTTTTCGCAAAACGACATCCCCTATCTTGACAATTGCAAATAAAAAAATTGCAGCGATTGTACCGAAATAAAATAGACAAATCGAAATAAAATACACAAAGCGTCAAGATTAATTAGCTCTTAAGATTGCGAGCCATCAAAATAGATGCGATAATTTGCGCCGAGTTTGAACGAAAAAAAATTAATTGATGCAAAATGAATAAAAGCAGCACAGCCTACAAGCTACTGGTGTTACTGGGCGATGGTAAATTTCATTCCGGTGAAGAACTTGGCGAACAATTAGGCGTTACCCGTGGCGCTATTTGGAAAGCAAGAAAGCAGCTCGCCAAACTAGGTATAGAGATCTATGCTGTAACTGGCAAAGGATATTGTATTCCTCAGGGAATTGAACTGCTTGACCTTAAAACCATCAAACAATCTTTAAGTAAAGACTCCCAGACTTCTATTGATGAGATTACTACTCTTAATATCATTGGTTCTACCAACGATTATTTACTTCTAGAAGGCGCACGCAAACCCAATAAAAATATAGCCTGCTTTGCCGAATACCAAGAAAAAGGGCGCGGACGACATGGGCGCCGTTGGGTTGGTAGCTTTGGCACAAATATTTACTTTTCTTTATTATGGCATTTTAGCAAAGATCCCGCTGAAATCATGGGCCTTAGCTTAATTACTGCCCTGGCGCTGATAAATTCGCTAAAACAGTATGGTATTCTTAAGGGTTTGCAATTAAAATGGCCGAATGATGTCTTGTGGCAAGGTAAAAAACTAGCCGGTATCTTATTAGATATGACCTCGCAACCGCATGTTAAATGCTCCGTTGTGATTGGCATAGGTGTTAATATCCGCTTACCAAAAGCATTTTCAGATGAAATAGATCAACCCTGGGTTGATATTTCACAGATTACCAACTCAGCACCGCAACGAAACCGCTTAGCTGGGCTGTTACTGGATGAACTTGTTTTAAAAATAAAAAGCTTTGAACAAGAAGGGCTAGCACCCTTTCTGTCTGAGTGGGAGCAGTATGATGCCATGATAGGAAAACGTGTTTTACTCAACACCCCACAAAAACAGATTCAAGGCATTATGAAAGGCATTTCCGATAAAGGTGAATTAATTTTACTGACGGAAAATAACGAAACAAAAGCGTTTTTAAGCGGGGAACTATCCTTACGCTTAGCTGAGGGATAAACGCAACGGTGCGACATAAAGCACCCATTTAAGTATCGAGGGAAATATGCTATCTGTTAGCGGCATTATATTAATTATTCTACTCGCACTAGCCATATGGTACTGGCAAGCATCCATGCACGCGAAAGAATTAGCTGTTAACACAGCAAAAGAGGCTTGTGAAAAAAGAGATTTACAATTCCTCGATAGTACAACGCATTTACTCAAACTTTCCTTACAGCGCAATGATCAAGGTAAACTTAAAATTGCTCGCCATTATGAATTTGATTATTTTGACAATGAAAAACGTCAACAAGGCACGTGCCTGATTTTCGATGGGCGCGCTGTTATTCTTGGGTTACGCCCTTTAGCTGCTAACAATGAACGCATGGAAAATACAATTCCTAATAACGTTATTCCTTTTAAACGTAAAGACAAAGAATAAAATGTATTCTTAGCGAATAAAAAAAGCTTAACGCAAGGAGAAGAGCTATCATGAAAGCTTCGCGATATTTACTACCGATAATGGCTGCTGGTCTATCCTTTTCAGCCTTAAACACCTCACTTGCCAATACCCACAGACATCATCACCACCCCATAACAAAAAAAACCGACAAGGCGAGCAATCAACACCACGTGATTTTATTTGTCTGGGATGGGCTAAGACCGGATTCAATTTCAAAAGAAGTCACCCCTAACTTATATCGCCTAACCCAAGAGGGCGTTTGGTTTAGCGACAACCACTCGAGTTACCCTACTTTTACGATGATGAATGCTTCTAGTTTTGCAACCGGAGACTTTGCTGGCAAGACCGGTTTTTACGGCAACACGCTCTGGCATCCTAGCGCCAGGGGCAAGGATGCCGCTAACAAAACAGTTGACTTTGAAGCCCCCGTCTTTACTGAAGATTATAAAGTGCTTAAAGATTTAAACCGCCCCGATGCCAAAGACCCCTTAGTCTTTGTTGGCACCCTATTCCAAGCAGCACATAAAGCAGGACTTAAAACCAGCACCGTTGGCAAGTCCGGCGCCGCCTTCTTTCAAGACTATAAAGAAAAGTCTGGCATGAATGGTATCATTATCGATGAAAAACATGTCTACCCACTGGCACTTGCGCAAAAGCTACAACAAGACAATTATCCTATCCCCAAACTCTCCCCTAACAATTTCAAACCAGGTGCACTCACACTAGCTCCTGATAATGGTGATCCTACAGCATTTGGCAAAGTCGCAACGATGAAACAGATCAACAGCAAATCGCTTGGGTTGAGTGAAAAATTTATTTACCCCGACAATGTCACGCCAGATGCAAGCGCCACCGCAGAATCACCCTACAGCAAATCCAACACCTATTTAATGGATACATTTTTAAATAAAATTTTACCCAACGAGAAGCCGCGCTTAGCAGTAGTATGGATGCGCAACCCTGATACCACGGAACATAACTATGGTGTGGGTAGTGCAAGCTACATTACCGCTTTAAAAGATCAGGATAAGCTACTAGGCAAGCTGCTAGAAAAACTAAAGGCTCTAAATTTAACAAACAACACAGACCTAATCATTGCATCCGATCATGCGCACAGTAATGTTTCCGGACCACTGACACAGTTTCCTACCCGTGCCGTGTTAAATGGTGGGCCCAGCGGCCCTGATAGCAATGGTTACTCGGTATCAGGAGACATCCGCCCTGCAGATTTACTAACACGCGCAGGTTTTTTAGCCTATGATGGCAATGGTTGTGAGTATGACCCCGTACTTTCCGGTATCAAATCCGATGGCCGTTTTGTCTATCCTATTCGTGAAGATAAAGACGGTAGCATTTGTGGTGAAAGCGTTAAAGTAAATGACAGCTACGGTCACCGTGAACAGAAACTGGGACACTTATATACCACCCCCACTTATCGCATTCCGTCACCCCTGCCGCACAATGCCATTATAGTAGCAGGCAATGGTGGCAGCACCTACCTTTATATTGTTGATCATAATCCTTCTCTGGTTAAAAAAGTAGTGCGCTTTTTACAAAGCCGTGAAGAGTTTGGCGCTGTTTTCCTCGATGATCGCTATGGCCAAGTCCCTGGCACATTATCAATGTCACTCGTACATATTAAAAATGCCCAAGGCCGCAACCCTGATATTATCGTCGGCAGCAGCTATATTGCTAACGCTAAAATTCGTGGCATGAAAGGGATTGAGTTTAATAGCTCAGGCACAGACCGCGGCATGCACGGTAGTTTTAGCCCTATTGATGTTCATAATACACTTGTTGCTATTGGACCCGATTTTAAATCCGCCTACCAAGACAACTTACCAAGCGGTAATGTTGACGTTGCGCCTACAATCGCACATATTTTACATTTGCAATTGCCAGGCACTAACGGACGCCCTTTGCTGGAAGCATTAAAGCAGGGTAAAGCAGAATCAGATTACCATCTATTAAAAGTTGCCTTTGAACCGGCAAAGCCCGCCACGGGTTTGCAATTCCAATTGGCTACTGACCCAAATGGCAAAGACATTGATCCTAGCATCACAAGCTATACCATCCATTTACAAACCAAGATGCTGAGCATTGATGGAAAAACTTATACCTATTTCGATTATGCCAAGGCTAAACGTGGATACAGCAATAAATAGAACTCATGCTAAAAGCTGGCACCATAAGAGTAGAGCGAGCCTAGCAACTAGATCCTGCGTAACAACTCAGGACATATGACTTTTAGAACCCGTAGAGGAACACAAGCTATACCCCTACAAGTTCTAAAATGCCTATGAGCAAGCACACACTAAACGCACAAATGTAGGGGCGCAGCATGCTGCGCCCGTAAACATCCGTGGCACCGAAAGTCTGTAGCTATTCACACCAAAACGGGCACAGCATGCTGTGCCCCTACGCGTTCTAAAATATCTGTGAGTAAGCACACACTACACGCAGAAATGTAGGGGCGCAGCATGCTGCGCTCGCAAACATCCCTGACATCAAACTCTTTTAAACCCCTCTGGAAACTGATGCTGTAGGACTAGGTGGTTCATCTGGTACTACATCTGCTGTTGCAGCACCCTTCGCTTTCCATAAGCAGTAACCAGCGTAAAGCAAAAGACCCAAACCAATAACAGCTAGGCCAGCAACAGTACCAGCTAATAAAGCCGTAGATAACCCCATAAGACCAATCTTAGCAAATCCAATTACAGCAACCGTTCCGCTACCCGCGACAAACAAAGTGCCAACACTACCTAGAACGAGCTGCTTACGTGCAGCGCTATAGGACTGTTTAGCGCCAACGCCTTGAGAACTTTGCAGCACTACAATTTGCGCTTGACTTACCGCAAGCTGCTCCTGTAGCAATTTATTTCGTTGTTGCAAACCTGTCTTCGCTTTTTCTTCTAATGCTCTTTGCGCAGATAGCTCATCCAATTGTTCTTTTGCAGCTGCTAGTTGCGTCTCCAATTCGCCATTATCAGAACGCGCTTGATCAAGCAACATCTGCACTTGGTCTCGCTCTTGGATCAAGCCATCATGATCTTTTTGATGCTGTTCTTTAAGCACTGCAGTTATTTCAGTCTGTTTTACCATAGCAGCCTTAATTTCTGCTGCTTCTTTCACATTCGCAGCAAGCTGGCTTTCAAGTTTACACTTACCATCTACCTGCTCATCAAGCTCTTTCTTAGCAACCGCCAAACTACGAGCCAAAGCATCTTTCTGACTATCCGCTGTTTGCACCTGTTGCTGTAGAGCAGCACATTCTGTTCTATGCTTCTCTTCCAGCCGCTCATTCGTACGACTTAATGTTTGTATTTTTGAAGATTGCTGCTTAATTGTTGCTGCTTGCTGATGACAAAGTTTATCTTTGGCAGATAACTTTTCCTCTGTTGCTGCAAGCTGTCCCGATAATTCTTTCCCCTTAACAAGCTCTTGCGCTAGCTCTTCTTGCAATTTATCCCTTTGAACTTGCACCTCATCTCTTTCACCATTTACTTGCGTTAATTGTTTTTGAAACTGCTCATTCAACTCCTCAAAACGATCACTTCTACCAGCAAAGAAAAGTCCCTTTAACCTTTCCTCTTCCGCAGCTACCTTTGCTTTTGTCGTTTCTGAGAGATTGACTACCTTCTTTATAAAGTTCTCAACCGATTCCTTATTTAAACCAAGTGCATTTTTAAGCACATCGCCAAACTGCTCAAACCCCTTCTTAATAGTCGACGATAAATGCACCTCATAAGCATTTTGCACACTACCAACATCGGTAACACGACATAAATCGAAAAGTAACTCACTAGGTAAGTAAGTATCCTGTTCTTTAGGGGCAACTGCACGTAACAACACCGTTAACTGCACATATAACATTTGCTTAATACGCGCCGCTACTGCTTTTTGTAAGGCCTCAACAGCTTTTTTATCACCCCCCACAGGAAAAGCCAGCACAGCATCCTTATCCGCATTATCAACATCTGGGAATAGCTGTTGCAATGAAGATTCCGCATCCTCACCACCAAAATATGGTGAGGATTTCTCTTCCAATACAATATCTTTTACTTTCTTAATAAATTCAGCTTCACCTCCACCATAAGACTTTAAATAGGCGGTAAGAGAACCTCTATCTCGCGCTCTTTTGATAGCAATTTCTTTACAAGCAATAGTAACACAAGCTTCCCACTGTTTATTTAGATCAACTTTTTCAGGGGCCTGTTGCTTGCTGATTATTTTTAGACGTGAAGCGTAGTGATACAAAGCACACTCCAAAACCATCAACTTTTTCGCATCAAAGTGTACGATGGCGTCCATCACCTCATTTTTGCTTTCAGAACAAGCATACTCGAACCCATTTTTTAACACTATCCTCTTATCAAGATGCTTTACAATGTACAACTCTTGTAGCATTTCTGCCGTTTTTTTAACACCAGCCTGTTCATTCTGTTTGACTTTATCAGCTGCCTCTTGATACGCAATCTTAGCTCCATTGCAAAGGGTTAAAATTCTCAAGCAAACAGCTTGCAACTTACCAGCAGCCTTCTCCTTACTTGGCTCATCCTTAACAATGGGTGTAATGTATTTGTTAATAAAATTAACTACTGATGTCGGCACTACTTCACTAGCACGACCATTTTTTTCAAGCCGACTCATAAATGAAAAAACTATGCCCCCCATATTCACAACACCCTGATCTTCAGCCTCCCGCAAATACATAGCAAAAGCCATCATTAACGAAATATCATGCAACGGTAATGAACATAAATCAGCAATATAGCACTCATCATTATTGACCTGTGGGTGAGTCGGAGCTGGGTTTTCATTTTGTGATCCTTGCGCAATCGGCAAAGCCACGATGCCAATTGGATCTGTCGCCTTTTCATCTTGCAAAGCCTTATAGTAAGTTTCTTGCTTATCACTGCCAACACATGCACGCAAAATACGCAGCTGATCAACAAAGGCAAATAATCCCGAGGTCGAAAGTGCAATATCAAAAAAACCCGTTCTCGGTAAATCCGCCTTGATAAAGTGCCTAGATTTAGGCGTCTCGCGGGTTTGAGCGCTCGAGCTAGTGTCTTGACTTTGCGTTCGCATAACTGTTCTCACTTAATAATTTTATAATATAACGTCATTCCACAACCCAGGATGCAAAGCCAAATAGCAAGGATAAACCACAGCCTAACCACCCTTGATCTATAATCCTAAATCACTACAAGGCTATTATTTTTCTTAGTAAATGAAAAATATAATTACCTAGTAACCACTTAGGTTTATACCAGTAATTTATTAAGTCATTATTAAATTTACGCGTATAAACATAAAAAACTCACAGCATTTTTTACATGCTCAAGTAAATTTAATCTTATTTAATTTTTAATTAATAAAGCAAAAAAAAGGGCGCAAGATGTTGCGCCCGACAGGATCTCTTATTATCAAATACTCATGCTATTTACGTCGAAGTAAAAAAGCCTTAGCAAATCGCCATAAGGCAGGAAAAATAGAAAGCAAAACAATCGCAATAATCACCGGCAGAATATAATGCTCAATACCAGGAACAACATTTCCTAACCAGTAACCCAGCAAGGTAATACCAATCACCCAAACCACCGCACCAATAACATTGTAAAGAAAATAACGCTGGCGAGACATCTTTACCATTCCAGCAACAATGGGCACAAAGGTACGAATAATAGGCAGCAAACGACCAATAATAAGCGCCTTCCCACCATGCTTTTTATAAAAGTCATGCGCTTGATCAATATACTTCTTTTTAAACCAAAAAGAATCTTCGCGCTTCATCAACCATCGTCCCAAGTGCTTACCAATCCAATAGCCCAACTGGTAACCAACAATAGCGGTAACAAAGGCCGCAGGCAATAAAAACCTAATATCAAACACATGGCGCGACGCCAATAAGCCAGCGGCAAATAGCAGACTATCGCCAGGAAGAAAAAAGCCGAAAAAAAGCCCTGTTTCTAGAAATATTATCAACAAGATACCAATATAGCCAATTGTCGAGACCATATGAGTAATATCCAGTACATGAAACAACGCCGCTCTCCTTGTGTGCAAATAAATACTGCATTGTAGCAGTATTTGGTGTCAAATACCTGTTTATTGATCGGCTTGGAGCGTGCAAGAAAAAAATAGTTTTAACCAACAAAAAATACTAATATAGCAGTAAATTTAAGCCTGCTTAAGCTTAATTTAATTTCGCAGTGTTAGAGTTGAAAAAAGACAAAAGCTCAGGGTATATGACTTTATGTTCTGCGCGGCTCCATTTGTGAGCCAAGGTTTCGCTTAAAATGCTTTCATAGCGTGCAGCGTACTTGCTTCAGTTCGCACTTTGGAAACATTTTAGGTGGAAGATTGACCTCAAATGGGACCGCTTATCCATAGGCCGTGCCCTTACAAAAAAACAAGCAGGAATAGTTAGCATGCGCAACCCAACGATATCTAGAAGATCCCTACTGAATAATTATGCTAGATATACTACAGACATCATATTGATCATCCCCTTTGCCTTTGTGTTTTTCCCCCCAGTATTTATTATTTCCTACTTAATAGGCGTAACCTTCGGCATTTTAAACATCTTTAAATTGAATGCACTACTTCACCGCTTCCGTACTGATACCAATATCTTTAGCCATCTTCTGTGGCAGCTAAGTTATTTAACACAACCAGACCTCTTCTTCCATCGTATGCACATAAACAATAACAACTCTATCAACTTTATCGTTAGGCAAACAATAAACAATCTATATAATCTTAGTGCATCAGTCATAATATTTCCCGCCGTCGTCTTACTGGTAACAGGTAATAGCATAATTACCGCATACAAGCTCTTTGCAGCAGGAATTTTTGGGCTGTTTTCCTCAACCAGTAGACAAAATCAACTCCAGATAGCATCAAGACAAGCCACTAGAAGTAATCAACACCCCCTGCTAAACCAGTTTAATTTCCCAGCGCGTATTGATAGTCAACGGCAACGGTGGCAAGAACATGATCACTTGTTTTATCAAGGATATATACCTGCACATAGAAGCGACAAGATGTCTGCAAGAGAGTTTACCGCGTTTTTAGAACCTTATGACGCTAAAGTAATGGAAACACGCCTTCTCTCTGAAGAAGAAATAAAGCAATACGACAACACTGGGCTAAGCAATAAATTCGGCTGCATAGAAAGCTTAATTGATGACCCCATAACATTTGATCGCTTCAAAAACCCCGCGACTTTATATAAAGTCTATGCTGACACAGGAGAAATAGTAGCCGACTCTGAACGTACTTATGATCTTTCTACCCTTAGGGAAATGTTTACCACCCACAAAGCTGAAGACCCATTTAATCGTGAGTCAATCTTTAACCCTAGAACTGAAAATAGACGACAAACGAAATTTAAGTGCCGTTTAGGGTATTCAAGCGAACTCACAAAGCGCTTTCGTGACATTAAAGAACACCTGGCTAAGCCAAGTTCAACAAATGGCACTCTTGCAAAAGCTGATAGCGTATCGTTTTTCACACAAACTCGATCATCAACGGTAGTCAATACCCATATAAGTTCCGATGAAGAAAATAAGCAAGAAAGCATAACGATTAATAGATAACCAGACATAGCCTCACCCGCTTGCAATTGAAAATGAGAACCATTATCATTTTGAGATGCAATAACAAACGGATGCAGCCATGCCCCACTCTTGTGATCAGATTGCAGAGCAAAAAACTATTGCTCAGTTGTTAACAGCTCTGCAAAGGGAAAAACTAATCGATCCTCATGATCACCGCTTAAAAGCAATGACCAAAGATCCTGTCTCGCTAGCATTTTTTTTAGAGAAAATTGAACCCCTACTGACTATCAAAAGCGACAAAAAACAATGGCAACACTTTACCCATGAAATATTTAATCAAGCGCAAAACTACGCCTTATCACTTGCGCATCAACAAAAGCGCCATAAAACGCTAAAATCAGCCGCTAAAAAGCATCATTTTACCCGACTCTGTGAATGGATTAATCAACAAGATCACTCCATCGATAAAACCCTATTCTTTGAGCAATGGGCGGCCTTTTCAGGACACCCTTACCACCCTTGTCATAAAACAAAATTAGGGTTTTCTAGCGCAGAAAACAAAAAATTTTCTGCCGAATTTCAACAAACCGTTCCCCTTGTCATCGGCGCCCTACATCGCGATATAGCTTATATTGAAACCAGCTTTGATCACCAGCATTATAGCAACTGGTTTTTCTCCCATTACCCAGAGTTATTAGCCCGTTGGGTTTTTCGTATTGAGTTAACAAGATGCAACCCCAACGACTTTATTCCTTTGCCGATACATCCATGGCAAGCAAAACACACATTACCGGTACTATTTAAGCATTTAATTAAAGAAAAGAAACTACTACTATTTAAAGGGCTGCTCTTAAATACCCGCCCCACATTATCCTTTCGTACCATGGCACCGACAGAATCTTTTTCACAGCCGCATATCAAACTACCCGTCGCTGTACAAGCAACCAGCGCTATACGCACTGTTTCGCCCGCTTCCACTGAAAATGGTCCGCAAATTACCGCACTTTTTAAAGAGATCTTCCAACGAGAAAAGCAACTTAAAAACACTTTATCGATTTTACAAGAGACAGTCGGCATTCATGTGAACGGCTTCCCCGATAACATTGCGAAAAATTTATCGGTCATTTTTCGCGACAACCCTTACCGTTACATCGCCAAAGATGAACTAGGCATTGTCGTTGCTGCTCTTTTTCAACCATCGCCAGTTAGTGACAAACCGCTTTGTATTGAGTTAATGGAAGAAAGTGGCGTTACTGATCTAGCCGGCGCCACAGACTATTTTAGCCACTACAGTCAAATTGTCTTATCGAGTTACTTACTACTGTTTTTAAAATATGGCATCGCCCTGGAAGGACATCAACAAAATACCATTGCCGTTTTTAAGAACGGCAAACCGGTCAGCATGATTGCACGCGACTTTGGCGGCTTACGTATTTGTTTACCAGATATAAAAGCTTTGGGCTTAACAATAATGCCTTATCCTGATTCAGCAACATTTAGCAATGATCGTACCGCCGTTTGCCATAAGCTTATTCACAGCACCTATCAATACCATCTTGGCGCTTGGGTAGAATGTTTATCGGCTTATTATCAAACAGCCGCTGAGCACTTTTGGACCGTTGTCAGCCATAAAAGTGAAAAGCAATTTTTGCAGCTAAAAGAAACACTCCCCAACAGTCAATGGTTAGCTGACTATCAACAAATCCTAAAGCAGCCATGGCAGTTTAAAGCCTTATTACGCATGCGGTTACAAAACCTTTCACATGAGTATATTTATTTACCGATCGACAACCCCCTTTACATGGAAAGCGCACACAATCAAGCGCAAGCGATATAGACGAAAGCATAGAAATAGGTGATAATTCCCTGCAAGGAATTTATTGAGCTAAGGAGTCAGCCTGTGCATGCTACCAAAAAACTATTACTAGTTTCGTTTGTTTCTTCTTTTGTACTATTAAGCGGCTGTCAGCCAAAATACCCTTCCAACAACGTTCCGCCGATAGACAGCAATGCTAATCACACGCAAGCACCGAAGCAAAAAGTCGATCACTTAGCACGCGGCATGCAGGCCTTGAAGCAGCATGATATCCCCACTGCCAAAAGCGAATTTTTAGCGGCAACCAAAAATGCGCCCAACCAACCCGCCAGCTGGTACAGTATGGGATACTTTCAAGAGTCACAAGGACAAATAGCCGCAGCGGAGAAATCCTACAAACATGCCGTTAACATTGCCCCTTACTCCGGCAAAACACATAATTCCTACGGTGCCTTTTTATGCCGGCAAAAACGCTTTCGTGCTGCTGTTAAAGAATTTGTAACAGCCGCAAAAGATACTAACCACAAAACCATGGGCACTGCTTATCAAAATGCGGGGCTATGCTCACTCATGGCTAAGAATCTCTTTTCCGCTAAAAAATTCTTTACACAAGCCATTAAGGCTAACCCACAGCAAACGACGTCGTTATTGCAGCTTGCGAAAATTTACTATCATGAAGGTAAGTCAGAACCGGCAATCTTTTATTTAGCAAAATATGCCAAGCAAAAAAATATCACCGTGTCGCAAGCCTATGCGTTTTTACAACACCAACAGTATCTTGAAAAAGTTCGCCAAAAGCAGCAACACCTTTCTGCTAAAAAACACCATCATGTGAAAAAACATCATGTGCTTAGCAAGAAAGAGATCGCCAAACAAAAAGCTGAAATTATTCACTCAGCAGCACAACTTTTAAAAACAGACAATAAAAAACCTGGGGATTTCCAGCAGCTCTCGCATCGGGTGGATAGTTTATTGAAATGAGCTGTTTCACGCTAAGGGGACGCAAAGAGCGCAAAGTTTTATATAACTAAATTTTACTTTGCGCCCTTTGCGCCCCCTTAGCCTCTTTGCGCGAAACAAAATCAAAAAGAAGCATCCCGAATAGCCTGAATCTGATCGCGCAACTTCGCCGCCTCTTCAAACTCAAGATTCCGCGCATGCGCCAACATCTTCTCTTCCATCTGCGCCAAAGTTTTCGCCAGCTTTTTCGGCGGCATGGCTAAATATTCCATTTGCTCTTCACGCACCACTTGCACTTTACTTCTAAAACGCCCCTTCTCAGCGTGTTCTTCACTTCCTTCAATAATCTCCTTAACCGCTTTCTCAATCCCTTTCGGCGTAATGTTATGCTTCTTATTGTAAGCTTCTTGAATATCACGACGACGTTTTGTCTCTGCCAAAGCGCGCTCCATTGAGCCGGTAATTTTATCTGCATAGAGAATAGCTTTACCATGCAAGTTTCGCGCCGCTCGCCCCATAGTTTGAATTAATGAGCGTTCTGATCGTAAAAACCCTTCCTTATCAGCATCTAAAATTGCCACCAAAGAAACTTCAGGGATATCCAACCCCTCGCGCAATAAATTAATACCAATAAGCACATCAAACGTCCCTAAACGTAAATCACGAATAATTTCCACGCGCTCTACGGTGTCAATATCAGAGTGCAAATAGCGCACCTTAACACCATGATCATAAAAATATTCCGTTAAATCTTCTGACATACGTTTTGTTAAGGTCGTCACCAATACGCGCTCTTTTTTCTTAACACGCTGTTGGATTTCAGACAGCAAGTCATCCACTTGTGTCGCCACCGGACGTATCTCCACATCAGGATCCACAAGCCCCGTAGGACGAACCAGCAACTCTACCACTTGGTCAGCGTGTTCAGCTTCATACGTGCTTGGTGTTGCAGAAACAAAAATGGTTTGTGGCATTAACTTTTCAAACTCATCAAAACGCAAAGGGCGATTATCTAGAGCAGAGGGCAAACGAAAACCATAATTAACTAAATTTTCTTTACGGGCACGATCACCTTTATACATCCCACCAACTTGCGGCACCGTGACGTGCGATTCATCAATGATCATAATGGCATCTTTGGGCAAATATTCTAGCAATGTCGGTGGTGGCTCACCTGGATTTCGTCCAGATAAATAACGCGAATAATTTTCAATACCTGAGCAATAGCCTAATTCTAACAGCATCTCAATATCAAACTGTGTTCGCTGTGCTAAACGTTGATGCTCTACTAATTTATTGGCTTTTTCTAATACGTTTAAACGATCCTTTAATTCGATTTTGACATCATCAATCATTTGTAAAATACGTTCACGGGGTGTGACATAATGTGTTTTGGGGAAGATAGTTATCCTTGGTACTTTGCGTTCTACTTTTCCTGTTAATGGATCAAAGAAGCTAATGTTTTCGACTTCATCATCAAATAACTCAACGCGAACAGCTTCACGCTCCGAGTCAGCTGGATAAACATCAATAACATCACCATGCACACGATAAGTAGCACGTGATAATTCAACATCATTTCGTTTATATTGCATTTCGGCTAAATGATTTAAAATTTTTCGCTGATCGATTTGCTCACCACGACTTAAATGCAACACCATTTTTAAATAGGAATCAGGGTCACCCAAACCATAAATTGCCGATACCGTAGCGACAATAATTGTATCCGGTCGCTCGATAATTGCCTTGGTAGCTGACAAGCGCATTTGCTCAATATGGTCATTAATAGAAGCATCTTTTTCGATAAACGTATCAGACGCTGGCACATAAGCCTCCGGTTGATAGTAATCGTAATACGAAACAAAATACTCAACGGCATTATCAGGGAAAAACTCTCGCATTTCTGCATACAACTGCGCCGCCAAGGTTTTGTTCGGCGCCATTACAATCGCTGGTCGTTGCACTTGGTTGATGACATTGGCCATGGTAAAGGTTTTACCAGAACCGGTAACACCCAAGAGTGTTTGATACGCCAAACCATCTTCCAAACCTTCGATCACTTTTTTAATCGCTGTCGGTTGGTCACCACTGGGTTTAAAACTCGACTTTAATTGAAATTTTTTACTCATTCTAGACACTTTTTACACAGTTTAAAATCATCTACACACGCAATCTACTATAATAGTAGAAGCGTTTGTGCTATATAATCGGACCTTCAAATAGACCTTTTAAGGAATGCATCCATGAACAGTCAGTTATCTACTCGAGTTGGCCGTGTTAAACCTTCTGCCACGATTGCCGTTAATGCCCGCGCTACTGAGCTTCGCCGCGAAGGCAAAGATATTATCAACCTCAGTGTTGGTGAACCTGATTTTGATACGCCTGATTATATTAAAGAGGCCGGCAAAGCCGCAATTGATAATAATTTAACACGTTACACCGCAGTCGATGGCACGCCCGAACTTAAAGAAGCCATTATCCAGAAATTTAAGCGCGATAACCAGCTTGAATATGGCAAAGACGAAGTCATTGCTTCTACCGGTGCAAAACAAGGTCTCTACAATCTATGCCAAGCGGTTATTAGTGAAGGGGATGAGGTTATTATTCCTGCTCCTTACTGGGTTTCTTACCCTGCCATGGTCATGCTTGCCGATGGCAAACCGGTGATTGTCTCAGCTTCACATGATCAACAGTTTAAAATTACACCAGAACAACTGGATGCGGCCATTACTGAAAAGACGAAGCTTTTTATGCTCAACAGCCCTAGCAACCCCTCGGGGATGGCTTACAGCTTTGACGAACTTAAAGCATTAGGTGAAGTTTTGGCTAAACACCCGCATGTGTTGATTGCTACCGATGATATGTATGAGTATATTTTATGGTCAGATAATGGCTTTTGTACTTTCCTTAATGCTTGCCCTGACTTAAGGGATCGCACCATTGTTTTTAACGGCGTGTCTAAAGCTTATGCCATGACAGGCTGGCGAATTGGTTACGCTGGTGGCCCGGCTAACGTGATTAAAACAATGAAAAAAGTTCAGTCACAAAGCACTTCAAACCCTTGCTCGATCGCACAAGCTGCAGCCGCCGCGGCATTAAGCAAAGGTCGTGAAGATTTAATGTACATGATCAATGCCTTTAAAAATCGTCATGATCAGGTTTTAGCCGATTTACAGAGCATTAATGGTATTGAAGTCAGCGCAGCCGATGGGACGTTTTATTTATTTCCTAACATGTCAGGCATGATCGAAAAATTAGGCTTGGCCTCGGATATAGAGCTCGCCACACACCTGCTTGAACAAGCACATGTCGCCACCGTTCCCGGCACCGCCTTTGGCATGCCTGGCTTTTTACGCTTATCTTGCGCAACTAGCGAAGAGCAGCTAGCGATGGCAACTAAGCGCATTCGCGAACTCGTTGCTTAGCCCTACTCCTGCGGGCGCAGCATGATAAAGCCGTGCCCGCTGATCTTTCTCTGTTTTTATTTTTTACATTATGATATTTAAAAAAAATCTATCGGAACTATTGACCCCAACGATCAACGTCAGTACCATACAGCTCACCACGACGTTCCCCGGTAGCTCAGTGGTAGAGCAGGTGACTGTTAATCACTTGGTCGGGAGTTCAAATCTCTCCCGGGGAGCCAAATAATCAATAATTTACAGACTTCCCTTCGAAATAGAAATCCGCCGGTGCTACCCTGGTGCTACTTTCAATCGGTTTTTTTAATCCAGCTTATTGATGCTTAATACTACCTTGGTTAAACTTCACACTCAAAGCACCACCAAATCGACAAGCAGGAAAGCATGTGAACAACACGGAACCCGATTACACCTATTTCATCAGACTGAAGTATTGGAGCAAAAAAGACGCAGCTCTAATTATTTCCGGTCTTGATCCAAGCCATTACCAACAGCAAAAATTTTACCCCAAAGATATCCCACCCGAACTAAGCGAAGTTTTTAAGCTTTACACACTCTTCAAAACCAATATCAACTACGGCTACCAAGAACCAAGAGATTTCTTACGAGAGTGTCACCGCATCGCATGGCCAGTACCAGAAAAACTGATCGACGCTGCTATTAACTTATTTGGTAATAAAACGTTACAAGAAACCAAAGAACCCGAAATACAACTCCAAGACTCTCAAGATAATGCTCGCGAAAAGCAGAACTTGCTGAAATTAGTTGGGGTCTTAATTAAGTTATACGTGGAAAAATCGAAAGCTCCTCGCTTCTTACGCAGCAATGGTAAAATTAACACCGCAAGCGTCATAGATGATATTTTGCAATATGTATCAGACCACTGCCCAGAAATCTCTGGGCTTGGAAAAAGCACACTCTATGACAAAATCAAAGAGGCTATTAGTACGGTTGAGCAGGAATGCGATAAGATTCCCGCTTAATAACCTGCCTGACACTGTGTCACTAGCATTACACACAACATTAGACCACCCTATGCCCCTAACAAGCCCACGAAAAGGTGATCAACGGCTTCCAGCAAGAAATCTCACCTAAGGTTTGTGGTATTATATGTCAATTATCTGAGATATGGGCTTAAGCGACAGTGAATAATAAAAGTAATTCACCTTTACGGAAGTGGTTAGTTTTATTTGCGACCGGCATTATGATAATACTGGTTAATCTAGATGCAACTATTGTTAACCTAGCCTTGGCCAAAATAGCCAATAACTTTTCTGCTTCTCTCTATCAAGTCCAGTGGATAGCAGCAGCTTATCTTTTAGCTGCAGCAGTAAATTTCATCATCTTTGGTAAGGTAGCCGATATTGTTGGTGTAAAACGAATATTTTTACTGGGTGTCTGTTTATTTTCAGTAAGCTCTTTGATCGCTGGTCTCTCAAGCAGTATTAATACATTAATCGCGGCTCGCTTTGCACAGGGGCTAGGCTGGGCTTCAACGATGAGTTTAGCCTATGTTATTACTTTAGAGCAGTTCCCTCCTGAACAACGTGGGTTAGCCGCAAGCGGCGGTGTATTATTAAGCGGTATCGCTTTGGCATCTGGACCTATTCTAGGCGCATTAATTGTTTCACACCTTAGTTGGCGGTGGATATTTTTAATTAATGTCCCGCTTGGCTTAATTTCATTTGGCATGACCTATTATTTGGTTTCTTCAGTTAAAGCGATCAAAGAGAGTAAGCAACCCACCATAGACTATCTTGGTGGCTTGATTTATTTAGTTGGCTTTACGTTGATATTATACGCAATTAACCAGATTGATAACTTATTAGTTTGGCAAGTGTTAGCTTTTTGTATTGCAGGTTTGCTGCTCTTAGTTTTATTTATTAGGCGTTGCCATTACCATGCTAACCCTATTATTTCCCCCAGCATACTCACTAATATGAGTTATCTAACCATTCTTGCTGTCCGCATGATTTATATGATGTTTTTAGCAGCACTATTATTTGCAATGCCACTTTTCTTGCAGAATATCTTAGCGTTATCAACCATGAAAACGGGTGTTACTATGTTATCAATGACCGTTTTCATTGCTCTTGTTTCACCTTTTACTGGCAAAATGATTGATCGCGCTGGATATAAAGCTTTACTGCTGTGGTCGCTAGTAGGAATGATTCTAGTTATTGGAATGTTAATCTTGTCAAAAGGTGAAAGCATACTGCTTATTATACTTAGCCTGCTGATCTTTGGTATTTCAACAGGGATGCATTTTCCTACAACTATATACGCAGTGAATAAAATTATTGAAAGAAAACATCACGGCAGCGCAACGGGCATCTTTTTTACAAGCGCCATTGCAGGCTCAACAATAGGTGTTGCACTTGTTAGCTTGACGATTCGTTTTTTTAGTAAAAGCTATCTGCTGAAAAGTCACCTTAATTTAAATAGTGGCAGAAAACTATTTAGTATAGCTAATAGCACACACAGTATTTTGCAAGTTAAGGATAAAATAGTAGCGAATACTATTTTCAAAGCATATTGGTATTCGTTCCATAATTTTCTATTATTTATGTTAGCGTTATCTGTATTCGCACTCGTTTTGTCGATACTGCTGATCATCAAAGACAAAGCTATAACACCAGCATCGTAGTTAATTTAGGGATTTATTTTAGCTTTCAAATATGTCTGGTAGATAATGTCTATCTATAATTGATCCTGGATGTTGAATAACTGCTGCTGCAACATGTTGTGCGCAACGAGCTGCTTCCTGCGGTGGCAGACCTCGTATACGTGCTGCTAAGTAGCTACCATTAAAAGAATCACCTGCGCAAGATGTATCAACAACCTATTTTACCGGGGTGACGGGCACCTCCTCCACACCACCCGAGATTCCTAAAATCATTGGCTTGGTATCGCGCTTGACAACAACCTCTTTTGCACCATATCGAAAGTAACGTTTGACACATTCCTCTGGGCTAGAATCACCAAAAAGAAGCTTATCATCACTGAAAGTAGGTAAGGCAATATCAATAAAGGGAAGAAATTCTGTAACGATTGTGCGTGCAGCCTCATGACCTTCCCATAAAATAGGCCGATAATTAGTATCAAATACGATTTGGCAGCCTGTAGATTTAAGCTTGCTAATTAAGCCCTTTAATCGTGAATGTTGATTGTGTGGTAAAATAGCAATTGAAATGCTGCTAAAATAAAAATAATCAAATTGAATGATATTTTGCGTCGCTTCTTGATAATACTGGTCAGAAAAAATTTGTTTAACAGGCGCATGTCGTCTGTAATAGAAAAGGGAGCGCTCACCTTCTTCATCATTATGGATTAAATATAATCCCGGTATAGCGTTTGGAATGGTAAGTATATAGTCTGTGAGGATTCCTTGAGACTCAAAGCGGTCAACCATTGCTGCACTATAAGGATCGTCACCTAAGGCGGTAAGATAAGTGATGACATTGCCAAAAAACACTTGTCACACGTGAAGTCACTGCTTGCTGGCAACAAAAGTAAAATGACAAGAACAGCACACACTTGTCACCCTCCAGCCCTTACCCCGCCTGCTCGTAACAGCAGTGACAACAATGACAAAAGGTTTCGTACTAATAATCTAAGATACGACACCTGAGAAATCAGACTCACTACGTCGGAAATCAGAACCTGCTGTGTTCAACGACTAGGTGCCAACCAGGTGCCGAATTTGGCACCTGGTTGGCACCTAGTTCGGGTCTAGATTTCAGTGAGCATAAAGCTTCTATAGAACGTTTAACTATCGAAAATTCCTCGAGAGTTGGACTTTTAGATAAAAGGCGGCACCTATTTCGTTGACCATAGCGCGCCTATAGGAACTGCATACAAGTTATCAGAAAATGCAGTTGTGTGATCACCATCATAAAGCAATACACCCATCTTAAAATGTTTACCTGCAACAGCTTGGAGCCGTTTGAGACCTGTAAAGTCCGCTTTCATTAATGTGGCGCTGGCCTTAATTTCAATTCCAAAACAATCGCCTGCTGCGGTTTCAATAACACAGTCGACTTCGACTTTATCCTTATCACGATAATGATGAAAAGTTAAATATTGCTCCATCCAATCGGCTTGCTTCTTTAGTTCATTAATCACAAAAGTCTCAAGCAATGACCCTAACGCGTAAGGTTTGTTACGCAAATAATCGGCATTAATTTCTGTTGCTGCACAAATCAAGCCTGTGTCTGTCAGGTGCAACTTAGGTGTTTTAATAAGTCGCTTAGAATAATTTGAGTGCCACGCTGGCAGAAGTCTGACTAAAAACAAGGCCTCAAACAAGCCCATATATTTTTTAACGGTGTCTTTATCTAAACCGAGTTTATTGCCTAACTCTGTCAGATTAACCAGATTTCCCGAAAAAGAGGCCATTAATCTAAGTAACTTCAGCATCTTGTCCGGATGGCTAATTTGCTGGATATCTCGGATATCTTTCTGAACAAGTGAGTTAATGTATTGCCTATACCACGCGCTAACGCGCTTTTCTGTTTTCCGCTGTATAGGTTCAGGATAACATCCCATAACGATTCGTTCGATGAGCTTGTCTTTAATTCTTGTCTCGCTCGACTCGGGGGGAACGCAAGCCAACAGTCTGGACAAAAATGTTGGGCTCACACCCCTGATCTCACACTCTGACAATGTTCCCAATGGTATAGATTCAATACGACCCGCAAGAGAGTCTGATACCTGCGGTAACAACATAGCATTTGATGAACCTGTTAACAGAAACCTACCTGGCAAGCGGTTTTCATCTACAGATTGCTTAATAGCAAGCAGTAATTCCGGTAGACGCTGTATTTCATCAATAGCGACATGCTTAGCTGATAAACCTTGGATAAATCCAATGGGATCAGCCATTGCAATGGCCAATTGAGCCTGATCATCTAGGTTAATGTAGCTCCAACTCTTGTCAATCAAGGATTGGACAATGGTGGTTTTGCCACATTGTCTTGGCCCCATCAGGAAAGTGACAGGTGTATCAGATAAGGCCTCCCTGATAATGGCCCTTGAGTATCGTTCATATCGCATTTTTGTGGTCCAATTGTGAATTTTAGTCCGTCTAATCGAGAATTGTTATCCGTCCAATAGAGATTTATATAGCGTTCAATAGAGAATATATCACCGTCTAATAGAGATTTCAAGGCGAGGGGTTAGCAGGCTAAACCCAATCCATAGTGTTAGCAATCAAAAATCAATAAGTTACGACTCTACCAGTTGACGGCGGTAATGCAGGATATCCATAGCTTGAGGCACCAATGGCAATAAATGAGAGTCACCGTTTTTAGTATCTGGAATAAGCCAAGTTTCTTGCGTAAAATTAATTTGTTCCTAGCGCATTGAAAGCACATTCTCGCGACGCGCACCCGTTAGTAAGCTAATTAATACATAGTCACGAATAGTTTCATTCTCTTCCTCTGCAACTGCTTTAAAGAAATTATTTAATTCCTCAGGCTGAAGAAAACGATCGCGGGATTTTTCTTTAAATTTTTTGATGCCAGTAGCTGGATTTTCCTTGCAAAAACCCCAATCAATCCCTTTGTTAAACATTACATGCAGTAAAGCAAGCAAGCGGTTAGCCGTATAAATACCGTTTTCTTTTCCCACTTTAACATGCAATTTTTGCAGCTCTTCTTTTTTAAAAGAAGAGAGTTTTCTATTTTTCCAAACAATCAAATGACGGCGGTATAACTCCTCATCGCGTTCATAGGATTTTTTATGGAGCTTGGCATGATGATCCATATAATATTTAAAAAAATGGCCAAAGGTCATCTCAGCACGCTTCAAACGCTTAGCCTCATTAGGATTCTCACCCACAGCAATTTGGGCATTCACTTCCGCTGTTAAATTACGTGCTTGCTCTAAGGTTAGCTCTGGAAACTTTCCCAGCGTTATGCGCTCTGGCTTTCCATTTATTTTGCGATAGACCTGAAAGGATTTCGTACCAGCTGGTGTGATGGACAATACCAACCCCCGGCACTTTGTGTCGTAATAATAACTGCGTTTACCTTTTGGTGGTAACGAAAACGCCAACAGTGCCTTTTTGGTAAAATGAAGCGATTCTCTTTCATGCTTATGCCTCCCTTCTAAACTCGTGGGTAGCACCGTTATGCTGGTGCTACCCCGGTGCTACTTTTGGCATTAAATTTTAGTACATTTGATTAATCGCTGTTCAACATTAAACGCGCAGAAAAGTCAATAACTATATGTTTTATAGATGATAATTAAGATTTGTTAAGAGCAGTAAAAGTGGCGGATTTGTAACTGTTAATCACTTGGTCGGGAGTTCAAATCTCTCCCGGGGAGCCAAATTCCTAATAAAGCTCAGTAAGTTATAATCACCACCATTCTTTTTCTATTTGCCTTTTGTCTAACAAGGCACATGCTGTCTAATACCCATTGACATCACTGGGCGATGGCTTCCTCATATGGGTCAGGCATCCGCCAATCTTCTCGTTTTTCCGTTGCAAGGGATATAGCTTTAAACCCAAGATTCTAAAGATAGCGTACGCGAAAAGCAGAATCTGCTGAAATTAGCTGGCGTCTTAGTTAAGGTGTACTTATAAAAATCGAACGCCCCTCGCTTCTTACGCAGCAATGGTAAAATCAACGCAGCCAGTGCCATAGATGATATTTTGCAATACTTATCAGATCACTGCCCAGAAATCTCTGGTCTTTACTAGCGCTGATTGATGCCCTACGCTTCGGTAGAGCACGAGAACGCAATATGGCAGAAAAAATATTGAAGGAAAAACTACATGCTAAAAAAAAAAATAGCAATGCCTCAGCAAACTTATCCATGCTAGCCTATGTTACAAGGCGACTTAAAACACTCAACAACGATGTTGTTTTTCTAGGTGGTTGCGCAACGGCCTTATTTATTAGTGACACAGCGTCACCAGATGTTCGAGCAACTATCGATTTAGATCATAGCTCTGTTTCAGAAGCATGCGAAAAGAGAGCCCTCTTAAGCATGAGAGAAAAAAGATTGCTTGCTATTATCAGCCCCATCGTGCGCATCACCACTCCTTCCAAAGAAGTTATACTTCCTACAAATATAAGCTGAAATTCCAGCCAATAATAAAAACCCACCTAAGCCAAGTGCGACAGGCCATATAACCGCCAATGCGGAAGCAGCAATGACAAGCGAAATTTTTATAGCTACTGCAGTGCTCGACATTGCTACCCAAAGGCCAAACCCTCCTGTTGCGGTGTAAAGCGCTCCAGCAGCTAGGGGCTTTTGCAATGATGGTATTGGCTTTTCAGGACAAATGATCTCTGAGGATTTTGATAAAAATAAACTACCAGTGAAAATAGATTTTAGCGCAACAAATGTATCATAGGTTAGCAATATAGGTAGTGTTAGAATAAGCTTTTTGAGAATATAAGCAAGTGAAAGAAAAGCCAAACCCGCCTTCATTTTAATACTTTCCTAGGATGAAAATAATGGAGCATTCAATTTTTCATACTCATTAACTGGGTTGTCTTCCTTGCTCTCTTTACATAATTGAGACTCAATATCTACAGGAATAAATATCTTAAGCGGAATAGTGATCAGAGAAAACAAGCCAAGTGTTGCAATATTTAATAGTGCATAAATAATTTTAATGCATTTCACTAAAGGTGAGCTATTCTTAAATGCATTGTATTCTGATTTAATTAACGAGCATTTATTAAAAATAATATCATGCGTGTATCGCCAGAGCGCCGCCAAAATAAATAAAGCTATTCCCTATATAACGCCAACAGAAATTATTATACTTTTCTGTACTATTGGGTATGATTACAGATGACTGATTTGCAGCCATGTTTCGCAGATGAGAAACTGTCCACCGCAAAGGCCTACCAGGCCCTAGGCGCTTAGGGTTAAGTTTTATCAGTTGCCATTCTGGAAGATATTTTCCTAAGTTTTTGACAGGGTCGCAATGAAACTAGGAAAAGCTCCTAACCATATCAATAGATATGAAAACAAGATGGAGTTGAGCAGTGTTAACCCAACCGCTACTTTAATGGACAGTAATTATTCATTGTCCAATCGCTAGAGGCTTGAGATCAAACTGATTCCAATTCAGCCTGTAGCTCGACAACCTGTTGAAGACTTAACCCAGTTAACTTTGAAACAAACTGAGGCTCGACGCCTTCCTTTAACATATTGCGTGCTATTTTCTGAGTAGCTTTGGCTACACCTTTCGCTTCACCCCTGGCTTCACCCCTGGCCTCACCTCTGGCCTCACCTCTGGCCTCACCTCTGGCCTCACCTCTGGCCTCACCTCTGGCTTCTAAGCGCTCTGCAATGGTCATGACTTTTTCTCCAAATGCTTTAGACTCTATTCCTTCGATTATACGATTAACTTGATCACTCGAAGGCGTATCTGCGTTCCTTAGTATATATTCTACCACAATTGCACTCAACTGCGTTTCGCCTTTGTTAAAAGTTTTAGTAGTGATGCAAAATATATCACCAAGACGAGGGGCAATATCACGATCAAAAACATGCTTAAGAGCCATCGTCATCGCACTGGCCCACAGTTTTGATTTTAGCTCTTCATCATTAATTTTAGTTAGATCTATAAGCTTAAAGGGCTTAAGGAAGCATTCCTTGACCAACGCTTTTGGCGCATCAACCAAATCACAAATATCATTCGAATAGTTATACGGTTTTTTTCCATGGTAAATGACGATCGGATACACTAATGGTATGCGCTTATCTTTATCGTCCTCCATACTTTTTAAATGATGATTAATAACCTCGCACGTATACTGCAAAATACGAAACGGCATTAACTCATCCGGTCGACTTTGATGCTCTACCAAAATAGCGATATAGGCATCACTATCCGCTATTTTTGTTTTAAATACCATATCGGCAATTAATTCTTTTGAATAGTCGGTTTGAAAATTAGTGGGCTCATATTTAAGTCGCTGCCAATCGATTGCATCTTGCAACGCTGATGGTAAATAGGATTGCAGGACTTCATCACGTACTTTTTTATAATGCATCATTTGCTTAAAGAAGGTGTCGTGCGGTTTGTTGCTTTTATCGGTGTTTTTGTCGGCGGCCATTGATTTCCTTGCCTTATTCCTAGCTAAGTAGGCCATCAATAATAGCGCATTCACATCTAACAGTGAATACAGTAATCCCAACCTGTTTAGCACGTTCATTAATTAACTGATTTAGTTTTTCTACCTCAACATCCTATGTTTACACCTGACCCAAAAACTAAAACAATAAAAATTAAAAACACCTAGCACTGTCACAGCCACTTCTAAAACTGCTACAAACAACAATACTTGCGAGAGATAGCCCACCCTGACACCACAGCTACTTGCAAAGATCTACAGGTGTTCTAGAACAAACACCATCATCCTCAACCTGTTGCTTAGCAGCATCCCTCACCCCCTCACAGAATATTAAACTATAGCTTGTATTTCTATAATCACTTAATTTATAGATATAGACGACTGTCGCTGCGCAAGGCGATTAATTTCAAAATACCCCAATCACAGAAGAAGTGAGCACTCTATTAGTAAGTGCGCATATGAGTGCACTGAAATCTAGAGATCACTACAATAATAGGGGTATTTTGATGATAAATAACCTTTGCAACAAATTAAGAAAGCGCTTAGTATTGCTATGTATCCAATTGCAGTTATCCATTGCTACTTGGACCCACCTACAATTGACCATGATGTTCTGCTCACAGGGTCAAGACATTTATTTTATACACACACTTAAACGTTCCTTACCACATCAATAGAAAGCGAGGCTATATCATGAAATGGTATGCAAATTAGGCGGGAAAACTACCTACACCTATTGAAGACTCTATTAAAGCAGTCTTTTATTGGATTGGTACAAGCTGCTTGCGCGCCACTACCAAATAGCCCTACAGCCGTCGATAAAACTGCAGTTAACCCTGTTGCAGCAAAACCAGTTAATACGCCAATGGTTGTCGAATCTCTATCACACAAATCTCTTTCTGATACAAATGTGTTAGTAGCAAAATCCACATCACTAACTGAGCCGCTAGCGCACATATTTTTTTTGCCTATAACTCCGCTCTGACGATCATATTTTTTTTGGTTATCATTGCATTGCCCTGGGTAGCGGCTACGCAAGCCCAACTCCTCGCTTAGTGACACTAATCTTTTAGGTTCGCTGCCATTATCACATTCTATCTTGCAATCTTTTCTTTGAGTACCATCACTTCTTGTTGTAATTGTACAAGTTTCTTTAGCTGGCGTAACAGACAAAGCAGTTTCCCCTGTTAAACATACTTCAATATTTTTATTTTCATTTTTCCCATCGCAAACATTATCCTGATGCTGCTTATAAGACAAATAGCCAAAACCGGAACCAGAAGCAATACAGAGAAAAGATGCCGTTATCGCCAAAGCCAACCCCTTTGAACAAGGGACACCCTCAACTTTAATTAATTCTGACCCAAGCAATAAAGCAACTATTACAAGAGTGCTCTTTCTTCTTCTCATTAAAATTCTCTCCTTTATTATTTTTAAATGTAAGCACCAATATCTTTATAAATACGGTGAGCGAAGATACTAACACTTTATTATTAATCTTTTATTAAAATTTTAAAAACGTTTTCGGTATTTTACATATTAAATAGAATAAACCTTACCAGCTACGCACCAACACCTTTGCAAAAAATAATTTTGAGAAGCAAACAATATCTCTTTAAAGATTTAGCCAAGAATCCATCTCTCATTATTTACTAAGAAGGCATTGCCATTATTCATTATTGAATTTTTAACTTATAAGAAAAATACCCATTTTTAAGGATATTCTTTGAGGAAAATATTTTATAGAATTGCTCATATGAAATGATGAGCCATCGTAGCGTAATAGAGCATTAGCCCCAGGAGAAAGTATGAGATTCTTTAACCCAGCACGACTAGCTAAACGTATTTGTGAAGCAAACTCTCCTTTTAACAATAAAATAACTGACACAACAAAAGGTGAGCTTTGTAAAAAAATCTATAAACTACTGGCGCTTGGCAATCAGAAATACATAAACAGCGAACCATGACTGCATAGCCATGGTGACCCACAAAGTTTTCGCATGCATGGCAACTTCTTCAGCCAATACCTGGCAGACCATAAGCGACAAGCGCTTAAAAGCAAAGCGAAAAAAACCATCCTGGCAAGAATTAAAAAGGCACTAGATGAGGAGTTTCCAGATGAAAAAAGTTTTACTGAAAACTATAGACACCAACCCCCGAAAAGTCGCCAACAATTTCGCTCCGATATCGTTTTTGCACTAACAGCAAAAACAAACGTCAATGAACGCGACAGCGAAATGAAAATGGTCATGAGTCAATCTGCTATAAAACACCTACCATGTGAAAGTTTCTTACCTAAACAAATCTCAACCTAAGCTGGTGCTTAACTTATTGATATCCATTGCGTTGCTTTATACAATTCACCAGCAATATCTTCAGATGTGTTGACCATGCTTTCATTACAAATATTTGTGACAACCCCATTTAATATATTGGATAAAACCCTAGCTTCACTTGATATCAATTCACTCTTGTTAAGCTGCGCTTGAAATCGCGCTATCACCGCCGATGCAAGAGCCGACCTAGTGCAGATTGCACGCCGCCCGGTATCACTAATGCGCATACCGCCTGAAATAAGTTTAGCCATTCCATATTGAGCCCCTCTCTTAATGACATTTTTATTGCGACGATTAACAGGTTTAGCCGTGGTTGCTACCCCCTGCAACCAACTCATTGCGGGTACCCCAAGAAAATCATCACCACCACCGGTCAGCAGCACTGACTGCTCCCACGAAAGCAGCAAATTTGCCGCCTTTGTCGACGAATACAAAAACCGTCCTGTGCTATAAGCACAATGCCCCAACTTCTTTAACCACATCGCAATGGTACTGATAGAAACACCAGCTGGAGGCGCAAAACATGCCACCGCAAATGCCACAATCGCGACGACCGTCATCGTATGTTGCTCTACCCTTAAAAACTGGCCATAGTGTTTTGAGCGTTTAAATTTATTTAATAAAATCTTGCAGCCAACGCGTAACACACCCCCATCGCCATCACAAAAAGGATCATTTTTCACAACTTGAAAAACACTGGCAACAGCATGCAGAACTTGAATATTAGCGTACAAGTCAGCAATCTTCTTAGGCATGCGCCACTTAGTTAACGCCTCCATCGCGAGAGACGAGAAAATATTTTGTATCATGCCTACCAATGGCAATGACTGCTTAAACGAACTGGCAAAAACATCCGAACTAAGCGTCTCCCACGCCAGCATTCCTCCTTTAGTAGCATTTGATAAAGATGACAAGAAACCTGGCGCCTCTTGTGCAAGGTTGCTTTCCCCTTTATTTAGGCGTTGAGCGATAGCATGACAAGTCGCCGCTAAATCTATAGCACCACCGACACCGGTTATCACTGCACACGGGCCAGAAAATTCCACCGGCACTGCTAACGGACCATTATAAACACCTTTAAACTTACTTTCGTTAACCCCAGGAGCAAACGTATTAACGGTATCCATCCAATCCACTGCCTGATACGCTTTGGTGTCTATCGTATTATTTTTTAAATGCTCCATAAGCGTATCAGCTCTATGCCAATAACGGCTGTCTTGTCCGGGCAAATCACTGCTCGCCAACGCTGCTTCACCATGCGATGGCATCACTCCCGTGGTTGCAAAGTGAACCGCTCTCATCCTTTCGCGCGCATAGGCATCTATTTTAATTTCTTCTTGGTCGTTATTCATCTGCAATTCAAATGCGTTTTTAGGCATAGTTCCAACCCCTACTCTTAGTTAAAAATAACAGCATGCTGTTTTATCGTAAATGCAATGTGAATAGCTCTAAAGAGCTTAGGAAAGTGTCTTTAGGAATTGAAGTGACGCTGGAAAGTCGACCATTGCGCGGTTCTGATCAAGTTGATTAGCTTAGCCTCTAAGGATTCCGCTAAACTACGACAATAGGACTTCAATAAAGTTAATGGTCTGATCGTTAGCAGCAAGGAGCGCCGCCAAAAGGACTGTTCAAGCTTGCTGGCTGAAAACACTAGGTTACGCAGGCAAACACAGCTTGATTGGGGGCGAACTTGTACCTGTTGTTGCAACCCAAATATATGCATTTTACCCCCCTCATGTCATGCATTCTCATTGGATGAATTGTATGTAATATATACATATATGTCAATATATATTTTGAAGATATATTAGCCCCGAAAAAGGGGCATTCATAGGCTGTGCTATGACCCGCACTACACCAAGTCCTTATTGGATGGCGGCGTCCGCCTAAAGAGATCAGCTGTATTACTTAACTGATCGGCTTTTTCTTGCAAGGCATCGAGAGAAGGCATTGAAGCAAGCTGCTCTGCGATATAACCACTGATCTTATTGGTCATATCATCAATCGCATCACTCGATTTATTGAAAACTAAATCAGACGGGATTCCTTTCGGTCCTTTAGGCTTTCTATTGTATATATAGGTATTTTTATTGGCGTTACTTCTTCTCTCTTTTAGAAAATTTCTATCTTCCACAACATCTTTGGCACGCTGCAGTGCTTTTGCTGCTGAATCAAGGTCATAAGCCGGCTGACTGCCAGAACGGCAAAAATGACAGTGAATGGCAATTTTCACCCCTGATTTTGCTCGCTTACTAAGCGCATTGACAGCATCACTCAATAAGGTCGAGCCCGACATCATATTGCGATTACGAATTGTCACAAAATCCATTAAAAAAATAGACTCATCCGGCGATTGCTCCGTTAAAAATTTTTCAAGATCAGAATAGTTATATCCATAACGGTTACTATATTCATTACCCTTAGCGCTTTTATTCATTTTAGAAAGCTTATAATTAGTAACCGATTCCCCGCCGACATAGATCTCTGCTGGGTCTTCTTGGCCTAGGTATCCAAAGTCACGCATACTAGCATAGGTAGAATTCCCTTCTTTACTATAAAAATATAACTCGACATTATCAGGAACAACAAAGCCTTTCACTTCATTTTCATAACGCGACACTTGGCCACCATGAGCACTAATAAAATAACGAGCATGATCCGTACCATTGCAGCTAGAGCTACAAAACTGATGCACAGAAAATAAATAAAGATCTGAAAACTTGCTACTGCCAGATTTAAAATCAGCTTTAGTAACAAAAACAGGTGTTCTAGGCATTGCGGTGTCCCCCTTTGATAACATTGTATATATCGCTGTGATGTATATATAAAATATATCATTTGATTGCAAAATGAGCAATAGATACCACCCCTAATCACCGCTTTATCGTGTTACATTGTAAAATACCGATAGGAACGCTAAAGCATGGCGGCACCGAGATAGCACGTATTTCTACGCGTTCAAAATCACTATTTAACAAACTATAATAGCCCCTCTAGTGACAATTAACGTAGCGAGAAAAACCGATGACAGCGACCCCACATATTTTTCTTATCGGACACCCAGGGGCTGGCAAAATGGTGCTAGCCAAAGCGCTCAGTCAAAAGCTTGGCTGGGATTTAGTCGACCTTGATTTTGGCCTTGAGCATCGCTTTGCTACCTCCCTACAAAACTCTCTTGGCAAAGATGGCAGCGAACAGTTTTATAAACACTATCACCAATTACTACAACAGTGTGAATCTCAGCCATTTTGCATTATTAATTGCGATCCGTGTATCGTTGACAACCCCATTGTCCGCGCATTTTTCAACGATAAATTTGTCGTCTTTGTCGATGTCGATTTAGAAACACAAATTTTTCGTTATGAACAAAGCATAATGCCTACTATGCATAAAGAGACATTTAAAAACATGCTGTCATCTTTACATGATCAACGAGACCGACACCATGAACGCCTGGCAACTGTTTCTGTAAACACAGCTGAAGGTAACTTAGAACAACATACTATAAAAATAGTAAAAGCATTGGAGCCAACTTCAAAAAGAAAAATCAGTCACAAGCAACGACACCAATTCCATAAAGACGGTCAAAGCAGCATTACGTTAACGGATCAGCAGGCGCAATGTCTGGCGAGTTTAGTGAGTGGTAAATCTTCCAAAGAAATTGCACGAGAATTAAAAATTTCCTACCGCACCGTTGAAGGTCATATTGCCAACCTGCAAGAACTGCTTGGCTGCCAAAATAGCAAAGAGTTAATTAACCTATATCATACTTACAATAGCTAACTATGAAAGGCTATCATCACCTGGAATATCTGCGGGATCTTTATAGTAATGAAAAATCCCCTTGCCTTCCTGCTTAGAACGATACATCAGATGATCAGCTTGCTTTAACAATACCTCTTGCTCTTGCGCAAACTCTGGATACAAACTAATACCACCAGAAATGGTAACACTCAGCAAAAGCCCTTTGATACTATATGTGCTCGACAATTCCTTTTCATAATGGCCAGCGATTCTTTTCACCGCTAACAAACCATCACTGGCTTCTGCAACAACAGCAAATTCATCACCTGAAAGCCTAGCACAAAAATCTGTTTTTCTTGCCACGCTTTTTAGCTTATTAGCAAACTTCACCAATAAAGCATCACCATAGTCATGACCATAATTATCATTAACCTCTTTAAACTTATCGATATCAAGGTAGACAACAGCGACAGAATATTTATTACGATTGGCCCGATTTATCGCAGCAAATAGGTAGGTGCTAAAATTATTCCTATTTGGCAGCCCCGTTAAAGCATCATACAATGCCAACTCTTCCAACTGTTTCGATTTCTTTTCAAACGCTCTAGCCAACATCCCAACTTCATCATTAAGCTCTGTTGGCAACTTAATTTTATCTTGCTTGCCTGGAGAAGTGTTTGCAATTGCCAAAGCCAAATCAGATAAACGACTCATCTTCTTTTTAGTGATAAAATAAATCAGCAAAGAAGCAATTAAAGCTATTACAATAATATCCAAGATAATGTAATTAATAGCGGAGCGATCCTCACGCACCATTAAGCCTAAAGGGATAGAATTAATTAGGGTTAATATTCTATACTGCTTTTCTGGATCTGCATAAACAGGGCTTATTACTGTAAAGTTATTTTTGTTTTTCACAACATAATTAATAAATTCGGCATTATTTGCAAAAAGTTTATTATCAATCCTCGGCAGTGTCACCAACTTTGAACTAGGGTAATAAGCCAGCGTTGTCTCTTGCTGATTATAAATAAATAAATCTTTATAACGATCATACAAATAGATATTGTATTTAATTGAAGAGCGTATCAAAATCTCACGCAAAAATTTATTCATATCAATATTAATCATCAAGACGCCAAATATTGTTTGAGTAGCCGTATAAACTGGCATAAATATTCTTAGGGTGGGCGTTAACGCAGCCCCCTCTTTAGCGTCATCACTACTAATATCAATACGAGAAAAACCAATTCTACCTTGCTTTAACGTTATCGCCTTTTGAAAATATTTTTTATCCCCGATGCGTTTCAATGCATCTTCATGGGTGCGAAAGACCTCATCGCGCGCACGATTAACACTAACTATTTCTTTACCATTATTATCAGCACTGATATAACGTATGCGCGTATAATCAGGATTCACTTTTAACATCGCCGTAAAAATTGTCGACAAGCGATCTTCCCACAGCAAGCGTTTACTACCCTCATTGACGCTTTGCTCTTGACCTAACTTATTGCGCACAATCCCTTGTATCGGTGGCGTTTTAGACAGTACAACAAGATCATTTTCGAGTTTTAAAAAAGCATTCTCAATATCATTGGAGATGAGTTCTGTCCTACTTTGCAAGTGCGATTCAGTTGATTTTAAGAAGAAACTTTCAGCAATAAAATAGACACTACCAGCAATCAACGCTGCAGCGAAAAGGATAACCAACGTTCCTAAAAAGGTTATGGTTGTAGCAAGCGATCTATATTTTTCCAACACACTTCCTGTGTATTACTGCCTTAGTATCATTATAGCGAAGGAATAAGCCTCTCTTCAAAATCCGTTAGCTAGCCATTAAGCAAACAAAATAATCACTTATAAATCAACCTGTTGTAAGTTTAACACAATATGACCACAAGACGAGGAAGATTCAACAGGCACACACACCTATACTAACAACATAGATTCAAGCGGGTGATATCAAAGCAGTGGGAACAAAGCGCAAACAATCACCCAAAGCTCTTAACTGCAGAACCACAAATACAGACTAGAAACTTTTGGAGAATAAAATGCGCCAACATCCACAACATTCACAACCCAGCTACCAACAAGCCGGGCAAACAAGAGCCCAAGCCATCAGTGCGCAGCAACGTGGACAAACCATTCCTCCACAAGCACCGGATGCCAGCGCATTTGTTACTGGCGCACTAAAAGTCTACGGAACCGGAGCTGCAGTGTCAGATGTTTTATATTACTTTACTCAAACCGGCGATATGGCCGCAGCGGGCGCTGCCACCAGCCATTATCCCACAGCACCTGAATGGGAGCATAGCTTTGAGCCCTACGGCGCAGATAGCGCCGCTTGGTGGAATTTTATGGGCGGCTTCTCCGATTTTATGAGCTCAGTGGAAACGGGCGTCGGCATGACAGATGTTTCGCGCCGCTACACCGACCAGGCTTTTGATGCAGCAAGCATTACAAAAGATTGGACAAGTGCAACACGCTGGTTTGCTAAAATGGCAAACGACTGCAAAGTGAGCTCTACCGCACTAGAAGTCGCTGCCTACGCCGGACCAGCCGCCGCTGGTATCGGCGTAGCTACTAGCGGCGCCACACTGGCTCGACAGACTTATGCGATAGGCGGATTTGTTAAGAAAGAAAAAGAACATCGTCAAATTCGCGATGACGCGCAAAGCCGAGCCGATGCCACCCACGGCATTATGATTGAAGCGCTAGAAAAATATGCTGCTGTCTCTGCAGCACGCATGGAGCGTAATCTCAGAGGCGATGCAAGTGCTCTCGCCGAAGAGACGCTAACGGAGTTTGTACAAAGTAAATTGGCCTATTCAACCCTAGTAGCTAAAACAGAAGCAGCAGAATTAGTAGCGCTCACAGACTGGTCAAAGCGAAATTTACGATGGCAAGAGCGTCGCCATGCCGTAGACATGGGCGTAACCGCTATTAAATTAGCTGCTGGGATAGCAACATTAACACTCGGCATCATTGCGCTAGCAACCGCTCCCGCCACGGTTGGCGCAGGACCCGCTGTACTCTTAGGCTTTGGTGCCGCTTTAGCGCTAGGTGTTATGGTATATAAAACAGGGCGCCACTTTCTCCACCAACATCGTCAACGCGATGAATTTAAATCGATTATGACAGCATTTACCGATAGCGTTACGTCAAAAGAATCTATTGCAGAAGCACTAGGCATGCCAATGTCAGCTGTCTCATCCCTTGATAGTGCCGTAGGAGGCAATATTCTCGCGCATATGGAAAACCTTCACCAATTTCATGTCGCTCTGTCATACAGCATGAAACCATGGTCAAATGCCAGCAACTCAACACCGCAAGCAGACATGTATTATCGCGCAGCGTTAGCGCATAAGTTATTGCGCTTAGAGAGCATGGTACAATCATTTCATCCTAGCGATGACCCCATTGAAATTGGGCGACAACTTGAGCTTGAAGCGGTATATAAAACCACCTTATCACTGGGGTTAATGCATGGCATGGTGGTGGTGGGCTCCGACGGCGAGTTATGCATTAAAAGAGATAGAGATGAGACCATCACTGCACCCAATCCAGAAAGTGATGACTTCTATCTCGCCGTACTAAACTTATGCAGAAAAGACCCACTATTTAAGCACAAAACACGCGACGATGTCTGGGCACTTTTCCAAGGGCTGAAAGGGTTTTTACAACACCCTCACCTAGAGAGACGATTTATTCCCGATCACTGGCATAAAGGACGAGCCGCTTATCACTCGAAAAAGGAGCAGGAAAACTTGCAAAAAGCGCGCTCATACCGTCAAAAAGGAAAAACTGACAAAGCCGAAAAAGCCGAAGAAAAAGCACATAAAGAAGCCTTAAAAGCAGCGGATAGAGCCGCAAGAGCCAAAGGGGAAGTCACACCACAGTCAGCAGCAGCACATGGTATGCACCAACGACACGCTGCTGGCCAAAGTGGTGCAAGATCAGTTTTAGGCGGAATGAAAGATCACTTTCGCTCAGGGTCGCGCGCTGCACCCGCGCCAACACCTACGGCGCCTTACCCCTACCCTGCACGTTAACATCTGTTAACGTCGGCGAATTGAGCGCGCAATTGCATAGCATAACTGTTTTAAATTAAAGTTCATGGCTGCTACGATTGCGCCATAATCTGATTTTTTCCTAAAAACAACGGGCTTGCTTAATTTAATCGATCTGGCTCTTATTATTTTACCCGTACGTGGGTTGATAAGACGCCAATTGGCATTTAAGACACTCATACCGGATTCGCTCGTATCAAAGCGAGTGACATTAACAACAACACGCACATTAGAATCATTGGCTGTATAAGCGGGATAAGGCAAAACATAGGGCGTCAGCAGAATGACTTTTAAATTTTCAATGATGACAGAGGTAATATTTTCTCGCAGCGGCTCTGCCCAACGATTAAATTCCGCTAATTTTAAACTCTGTGACGACAAGCGTGTCACAATCTGTGCCTTTTGCAAATACGAAGCAACATTCACTGTATCTACACTGACTTGCAAACTACTATGCTTATTTATTTTTTGCGGCAGTGGATTCATAATATAGAAGGTAGCGGGCTTACTACTACAAGCCGTTAACATCGCTAACAGCAAAATTATAACCGTTAAATTTTTCATGAGCCTTTATATTTCCCTTTTATAATAGCCTCAGGGTGCCTTGATAAATATTCCGCTAGCACGCTAATATTGTACACTGCTTTTTCAAGGGTCGCGATTAGATTATTCACTTGCACACTCATCGGATGAACCTGCTTATTGATATTCGCAACTGTTTTGTTGGTCGTATCCATCGTCTTAGTGATACTTGCCAATGTCTTACGAGCAGTTTTAAGTGTTTGCCTCAACATTTCCGTATTGCTTTTTGCGGGTATCGTTGGTATTTCTAAAGCATCTGGGTAATGTATCTTAACAGGCGATGAAGGCGCAAAAACCAAGGTAATCACTTGATCTCCCGTTAGCATATTGCTTGTCTTTAACTGCGCACGCAAACCTCTTTTAATTAAATTTTTTAAACGCATTCTTGTAAATTTTGGCTCATCTTGATTTTTAATAACAAGACGCTTTAAAAACTGCACCCAAATAGGCATGGTCAACAAACCCGTATCGGGATCAACAAAGATACGTATTTTTGTCACCTCACCGATTTTTATTCCACGAAATTCAACATCGGTGCCAACATGAATACCATTTAAATCCCCGGTAAAACGCAAGACATACGTTTTCTCATGACGAAGCCTGCCATAGGAAGAAAGAAAAGAAGAGACAGCGATAATCAGTGCTAGCGATATAAAAATAAAGATACCCAACACCAAACTTTTTTTACTTTTTTCCATAGTAGCATCCGAGCTATTTAAAAAATAAATCCATATAACAACTGTATATATACTTGCATCAGGATAATAACAACAATACCCGTTAATAACATACTAACAACCGCATCAATATCAGCTTGCTGCACCTTGTCCTCGTAATACAAACAAACCATTGCCGTAGCAATTGAAATAATACAGCTCTTAACCATACCGAAAATAAGACCACCACTTTTAAACCGAACGAGCAAATCATGGTAGTACTGTTGAAAACTTATATTAAAAAAGCCAATCAGTGAAAGATTCATCATCACACTAATCAAAAAAAACCATATGTACAAAAGTACAGAAGACAACATTAAAGCAATAACATAGGAAAAAGCATATGTCTGCTGACTGCCTTCTAGCTCGGACTTTTTATTTCTCGACAACCAACGAACAGCACTAAAAATAATAATCAAGTTAACGACAATAGGCGCCACATGACGCGGCATCATAAAGTCAAATACGGTTGAAACATGAATAAGTGCGCCAAACATCGATAACTGCAATCCAGCAAGCAACGTTATGACCACACCAAAAAGAATTGAGAAAAATAAGGTAATCGATAAATTACCCAAGGAAAAGAAATAAAGCTTACTTACCGTATCATGAAAACTAACACGCTGAGGATGCGTGACGCCATAAGCTAACGAAGAAGTAACTTCACCAACAAAACTAACACCCTGGCGCACCTCTTTGTATCTCAAGTGCACACGATCGCCTATGTGTTTTAACCAGACAGTAAAATCCATTTTAGTGATCTGACCTTAAACCTAGCAGTTTTGTTTATTTTTTAATCTATTTCATCATAGCATAAAGCACCGCTATTGGAAACTGATGAAAGAGCACCCGCCCTACTGAAATTTAGGGTATGATTAAATATGGGCTCGCTATACCATAATTAGCGACCCCTTTACGCAAGGTAAAACATCACAAGGAGGTGTAATAATGAACAAATTTATTTTATTTGGACTGGCAACAACCTTAGCAATCGGCCTTAGCGCTTGCGGCCGACCTTTGACCTCAGGTGAACAAGGTGCGCTTATTGGTGGCGGTACAGGCGCTCTCGTTGGTGGTATTGCCGGCGGTGGTACAGGCGCAGCTATTGGTGCTGCTGGCGGCGCGTTAACAGGCGGCCTGATTGGCCACTACACGGGCAAGAAGTGTAAAGTTTATTATAAAAATGGTAAGTGCAAATCGTACTAAAAACATAGGGTGGTGCGTTACCGAAATGAATAGCACACCACCCCATCACTTAATCGCTAACAATCAATAAATCGACCTTTTATTCAATAGGCACATAAACATGCGTAATCAATAATGCTTTCTCCTCAGCAGCCATATTGCCATAATCCGTTTTAAAGCTACGATTAACATAAAGAGAAAAGGTTGGCTCATCGCGAAGCTCCAAACCTGAATTAGGATACCATTGTGAAAAGATCTCTCGATAGGTATCTCCCAAGGTATTATAAGGACCGACATGCTCAAAGATCGCATATTTACCACCCGCGATATGTTGCACGCCAACTTCACCATCTGCAGTCGGTTTAGCCAAACCGGCCACACAAGCATCAAAACGCCAGTTATCCTCATCAGTAATAGCCGGGTTATCATGCGTAATGCCAATCAATTTTATATTCTCTTGTGAAATAGCATGACTCTCAACATAATTCCCCATCGCAATCCACGCTGCTGGCGCTGAAAGATAGTAGTTACCACTTCTTCTAATAAAGATCACTTTTTGTGGCTCAATTGTTTTTATTATTGGTTTCATTGAAACATCTCCGCGAATATTATTTTTATCAGAACAGGCTTCACCGTAATCTGTTAAAGAACCACGCTCTCTAAACTCTCTTGGTGTACAACCTGTTATTTTTTTAAAAACCTTTGAAAAGGAAGAAGGCGTTTCAAAACCTGCATCTAATGCGACTTGCGTAACACTATCTTTGCTATACAACAACTGCCGTGACGCACGCTCAATGCGCAATCGTCTTACATAAGCATTGACCGTCTCACCCGTATAGGCGGTAAAGATACGATGAAAATGATAGCGAGAAAAGTGCGACACTTGTTGCAAATCATGCAAAGAAATAGTCTCATTAACATGATTCTGAATGTAGACCAACGTTCGGTTAATACGCTCTAAGTGCTCTTTCACTGTACTCGCTTTCTTCTTCATTTTTCGCCTCCTCATTGACAAAGTAATAGCATTATAGGGAGCCAGGAAAGGCAAAACTTTTCCATTTTTGCTAATTTTAGCACCGAGAGATTTTTGTGTAAGACTATGATTTGTAGAAAATTATAATTAAACTGTTTCTCTTCTGACCTCAACATCAAACAAATAACCCTCACCATAGATCGATTTGATAACCACAGGGTTCTTTGGATCAGCCTCAATTTTTTTCCGCAAATAACAAATAAAGCGATCAATACTACGTTCAAAAATTTCATCACTAGCCTGGATATAATCTAAAAATTGTCGCCGTGATAACACATGCCTGGGATGTTCTGCCAGCACTTGCAATACTTTAAATTCAGCGGAACTAATGGGTATATCTTCTCCGTCACTTGAAGAAAGTGTAAAAGAATCGAGATTCATGACAAAGCGATCAAAACATAATAACTTAGCTGCTAATTTCACGGGGCCTTGCTGTTTATCTTCACGTGAGGCTAACTGCATGCTCTGTTGCAATGTCGTACGAATATAAGTCAGCAGCAAACGTGTGCCGACGGGTTTAGTGAGATAGTTATGCGCACCCAGCTCAAGAGCAACAATCTTATCGACTTCATCATTAGAACCCGACAAAATTAAAATAGGCGTCGGATACAATTTTTTAAGCTCACGACACAAGTCCAAACCATTAATATCCGGGAGATTTAAATTAATATCTAAAATAATCAAGTCAGGGGGCTCGTTCTCTATTGCTTGAAAACACTGATCTGCATCAAATGCTATAGCAACCGTATAGCCCGCTTCTGCTAGAATATCTTCCAGCATATCTGTTAAATCCTGATCATCTTCAACAATAAGTATATGTTTTGCATCCATACATTTCAGTATAAACTGTTGCAATATTAAGCGCAAAACTTGATTTTAATGCAACATATCAATACGCTAATATCATGCCGATTAAAAAATTTTTTACCACAGGGCGAGAGAACATATGGGGACAAATCCTTACAGCACTCCTCGCCGGCCTGTTAATCCTGCTATTTATGTACGTTATGGGAACGCTTATTAATAACCCAGACGAACCTCCTGTTGCCGGCCTAGCAGGCGGCATTGTATTTGCCATTTGCATCATTATCATGAGCAGCCTGGTCAGTCGCCATTTTCACGGCATATGGAAATTGTTTTTTCTTGCTATAATTATTGCAAGTTCCGTACGCATTATCGCTGACACTTTATTAATTCTATTTTTTTACATGCCCAATATTATCCATAACCCGTGGTACTATTACCCCTATCATATAATCCGCACATTTTTATTTCTTTCTCGTCCGATTTATTGGACTATCTTTGTGACTATGGCAATACGCTATTCACGAGATGTAAAGTTTAAAATGGTGATACCTTCACTAATTACCACAATAGCAATATTGCTAGTGATGGTAAAAATGGCCATTACCTTTTATCTGCAGTACAAACAACAAGACTTCTCAATTTGGTCGATTACGGGCGCAACTTATGATTTACTACTATTTGCACTGCTTATCTACGCACTACCACTCGCCAAAAATAACACCATCACCCTGCTAATTATCAGCTATATTATAATGGTAATCGGCGACATCTTAGCAACAACCAAAGATTTTACGGTCAAACAGTATTTTAACCAAATTGTTGTCGCGCATGTTTTTTGGGTAACCGGCTTATGTTTGACAATCTATTGTTTATTTATGCTGCTCAAAAAGAGAAATCAAAATCCAAAAACCTGGTTTTATCGTATTGATAGCACGCATGCACAAATTGTTAATTGGGGGAACAGTATTGCTGCCCTGCTATTTTTACTCACCGGGATTAGTTATTTTATGTTTCCGCATCTTGTAAAAGCAATGCATGATGATTACTATATTAATGCCATTGTATTTGTCCCATTTATCACACTGCTTTCATTAATCACTTTATCTTTATCAAGACTATTTACTAGAGATTATCAAAAACTGGATCGCTATATCACCAAGCTTTCTAGTGAACCTGAGTCCTATAGCAAAGATTCAACGCTCTATTTTTCTGAACTGGAAACATTAAGAAACTTCCTTAAAAAACAAATGGCGCTTATTGCCGAAAAAACGGCCTTTGAAAATAAGTTGTTTTTAAAAGCGGAGCAAATTTCGCAGAAAATACAGCAGCCGCTAAGAACATTATCAGAAACATCTGAGCACTTTACTATGCAATTAACAGATAAACAACGACGCGTGCATCAAAATGCCTTAAATCGTATTAATGCCATCAGCAAAGATATATCCTCACTCAATGAAAGTGGCACCACGAATATTAGAGGACATGCCGGCAAACAACAGAAAAAAGCTTATACCGTCGCAATTATTAAAGAGCTTATCCAAGAGAAGCAATTACAGTATCCATCATTTCAAATTACTATTAACATCGACAGCCATGCTTCGCAGGCAATAAGCACTATCCCACAACATGATGTCTATCGCATCTTTGCTAACCTTATTGATAATGCTATCGAAGCTTCGAAAAATACCACAAAGAAAGAAATTACTTGTAACATAGAATGCAATCCTGATGAAAAAAAAATAACAATAGCAATTGTAGACTCAGGCTGCGGCATGCGTAAGCAGCAAATTAGAGACATCCTCGCTAGAAAATCTCAATCAACTAAAGCTGGTGGTCATGGGATTGGCTTACGCTATGTAATTACCACACTAAATAAGTATTGTGGATATTGTCATATCACTTCAAAAATTAATATTGGCAGCTGTTTTAAGATCACACTACCGATAATCAAGCAAGCGTTTGGAGTAGATGATGACTAAAAATCCACTCTTAAAACACACCGCGATATTGGTACTAGCAGCATTGGCTTACACGCTACTTTTAAACTTTTCTTTAAGCAAACAAACATTTTTCGCCACATCGGCACCTATCGTTCATCAAACTATCCTTCTAATAGCTACCTTATTATTTTCTATATTATGTTTTCGCCAAGCTCGCAGACTCTTATTCTCTTGGCGCAATATCTTTATTTTTCTATCCTTATCCGCATTTTTAAAAGCTATCTTCCATCTATTCTTAATTCTTTATCTTATTCAACCAGGCACTTTAAGATTTAGCAACAAAATTATTTATCAATTTTTAGGAGTGCTAGCTTATTTTCTTGAACTAGCCGCCTGGCTTTCACTAGCACGCTACTTATTGCTGCGTTCAAAAACAAAATGGCGCAAGTGGGCACCTTTTCTGCCTGCTTTATTTACTTTGCTACTAACTATTATTTTACTCCTAGTATTTCATAAACATCATATATTCTTCTCAACGTTTAATGACTGGCTGGCATTTTCTATATCAACTGATATTTTCGTCTTTATAGCGATAATCTTCTGTTTCCCGATGCTTAAAAATGTATATCTTATTCTGCTCGCGGAAGGCTTTATTCTTATTATCATCGCCGAGCTGTTTAAACTTAATTTGCAAAGTACACAACACCTACTTTACCTGAACAGCTATATCAATTTCTTTACTGTATTAGGCTACTTAATTCTTATTTATGCAGCCTATCAATTCTACCAAGAACAACAGCACAAAGAGCAGCAATGGCTCTATGCTATCAATAGCACTAGAGCGCAAATTTTATATTGGGGTATGAGTATTTCATCCCTGCTCTTCTTTCTAATTTGCCTGCACGCCGCCGTGTTTTCAAAGAACCCAGGATTTATTAACAACCTCTTCAATATTAATATTCGTATATTAATCCCCTTTATCAGCCTGTTTTTCTCCTTAAGCCTTCTTTTTACACGCCTTTTTGTCAATGACTTTAATACCATTAAGATTTTAAGTCGACGACATGTCACGGAAGCTAAGCCTGGTAAAAAAAATAGGGTAATTCACTTTTATGAACTTAGAAAGTTCTCATCTTTTCTACAACAAAAAATAAAAGTCACCCTACAAAAGACAAAAACTAGAAAAAATCTTTTTATTAAATCCGGTCAAGCGGCTCATGATCTTCGCACACCACTGACAATACTAACCATGATGTCAACCAAAGCTTCTACGCTATTAAGCGAAACACAGTGGGAAAGATACAACCAATCTATTGCCAGCATTAGAAAAACAATCATTGAACTTCTCGAGCTACAAGACCTTGCCAGCGAACAAAGTAGCACAACCCTATTGAAGCAAACACACTACAAATATATCTCACTTTTTGTATTGGACTTTATTGAACTGCATGCTGCCAAGCATCCACAAGTAAAGCTGTTACTATCAGCTAAGCAAAATAACGCTTGGTTCTGTTTAAGTACTATTGATTCACAAATTTTTCTTAACTTGTTAAATCAGGTGACCGGCGCCTTGATTGCAGCAAAAAATAAAGGCAACGACATCCATATTCAGCTTAATACAAAACCTCAGTGCAACTCAACTAGCTGCCAATTAATCATCAACACTGCTTTACTACAAACTTTCGACCAAGATGCTTTGTTGATTCAAATCAAAGAAGACTTACTTCGCTGCAAAGCAAACGTTAATATTGTAAAAAACAATACGAATAACACGACCATTTTATTAAATATTCCTCAAATGGCTCAAGCACCAACCTGGTGGATTAATTCGATCACCCTACCAAAATTTGGTAATATTATTATTTTTGATGATGACCCTCTTTGCCATCAGCAGTGGGATCATGCACTTGAACATTTTCTTTCGCAACATCCTGATACCAAAGTTAAACATTGCTTTAATGAAAGTGAATTTTTATCTGAATTAAAGACAGACAAAGCTAAGTATTTTTTAATGGATTATGATATTCATGCTGCCGATAAAACTGGTCTTGAATATATTGACGAACACCACCTACAACATTGCGCCACATTAACGACAAATCACTATTACCACCCTGAAATTCAGGCTCAATGTGAAGAAAAATTAGTGGCATTATTACCAAAGCCACTGATCTCACATGTTCACTGCAAGTAAAACATATACAGTCAGCACTCACCAATACCCTTCCTTATAACAATTTTTTTTAACACTTATTTTGTCGACCAGTAGCTCTGTTAGGAAGATACAAACTTTACCCCTATAACACTACCTTCTTTACCACTGCATAAATTAATCTTAACAAATATATATTGAAACTTATGGAGGATATATCGCTAAAGCTTCCTGAAATAACAACGCCAAGCGTTTCCAAGGGGAGTTGTTATACTCCATTTTGCTAACAGACAGATTCTACGAGTGAAAAAATTCAATTAATTTTGTGTTAACTTGTTATATTTTCTTACATCAGCTACTCTGAAATATTGAACAGAGAAAAGCTGGAAATATACTATTATTTTCTCTTTGATAACTTTAATCATTTTCAAGCACTAAATTGTGCTTGCCTATAATTAATTTTTACCCAGGAGAATATAATGCGAAATGGCGTTATAGTGTTAGACTTAAGAGGCACTTTATTTTTTGATGGCCTTAAAGATACAACAAAAAAATCAAATGAACCCATCAACCTTGCAGAATATTTTACCCAAGGTGTAGATCCTTATGAAAACCCAAGTCGCTTTCAAAACTATGGGTATTTCGTTACCGGTGGAGCTAAAACCGTTGCGCAAATTAACCAACTTAGAGAGAATGGGTATTATATTGCTATTGCAACGGGTGATGGAGACTTAATGCTTGATGAAATCCAAAAAGGTTTGCAAGATAACGGCATTACTGTTGACCTGATTTATAACTGGTGCCGATTAGCAGAAGATAAAGCCATTACAACTTCACATAAAGATTATACCGCACAACTAGAGCATGTTAAAAAAGCTAAACACAACGATATTACCAAGCAAAAAATATCAGACCAGGCAGTCAGTCAATATGCACTTGCACAAATAGCACATCAACGATATAGAAAACCTGATTTTTACGCGCATATCGCCGAAAAAGCTGGGGTAACAAATTACGATGATATTTATATTTTTGATGATGCCTTTGCATCTAAAAATAATTCCAGCGGATCAACAATGCTGGCGTACGCTAAAGAAAAAGGCTTTAAAAACTTATATACCGTTGAAGATACACAACCTGATGCCTTACAAGGTCCGCTCGACGAAATCTTAGCAAAAAACGAAGCTAAGCAAACAATTGGGCAAGCAAGCTTAGATGCAAAGCAAGAAGCTGCTTATATGCCTGCAAGCTCCCTAGCAGACGACTTTAAGTGTCATATCTCATTACTATTAAAACCTGAACGCTTACAAGCCCGCCAACAGTTAAACCGACCTGATTTAACTACTAGCGAGCACTGGGATTTACTCTCAGATCAAAGGAAAGAAGAAATTTATACCCACTATCAATCTACCCTAACCAACAATGTTAATGCGGCCGGCAATAGCAGCAGCCTATTTCCTCTGGCACAACAACAGCAAACGGGAACTGCTCAAGCAGAGCAACAAGCTGAAGTGGATGAAAAATCAAAATGCGTTATAGCTTAGTTTAAAAAATATAAATGACGCAAGTAGCTCAAACTTAATCTGACAACGTGCTGACAATCAAACGCCTGACCAGCCAAGTCTGAGCTACTTCTAACTAATGAAATGTCTATTGCCCACTTAGATCTTTAAAAACAGGCCCAGCAAAATCCGTTGCAATCCAATCAAGGCTAGTGCCTTGCAATAACTTAACAACTAAACCCGGGCGATCTTCATGCCCCCACAGCCAGGCAAACGTTTCCCAGGGCTTTGCTCTATTAAGCTCAGCCAACTGTTTTAGCGTCTCGTTAAACGTAGCGATTTTATTTTCTTTTAAATTATATTCGAACCCAACACCCGTTACTAAACCACTAGTTGTTGCTAATTGTTGATTTAACCAATTTGCTATATCTCTTGATTGATTAGCATCAATATAGGTGTAGCCCAGCTTTCTATCGTTTTCTCTCTCTTGCGCCGAGGGTCGATAGGTAGGCGTCGCCTGGCATAATAACCATAACGCACCACTGGCTCTGCCACCCAAAGCCGCATTTGTAGCCATGACCAGTTCACGATTAAAGCCTATAATAACAATATTACTGGCATCAAAACCTGCATCTCTGACGGTTTCAGCAATTAATCTTGGCATATCCTTGGCGACACCAGCCCATTGATGATTTTCACTGTAATACGTTCCTTTAACCTCAATAAATATTTTTGCACCCGGATATTGCTTTACAAGGCGCAACAACTCTTTCAAGGTCATAATTGGTACCTCACGAAAACCCACCGCGGTTTTCGTCTTGGTTCTCGCATACTTTAACAAGTCAGTATGCTTCCACCGGTAAATCGGTAGTTTTTTTAACTCCTCAAGCTGTGCAGCCGAACAGTCCTTATGCGCCTTAACCGAGCCAATATGTTCCAAGGTTTCATCGTGAAAGACAACAATCTCATTATCAATTGTCGGAAAGACATCACACTCTACTGCTTTAACCCCGATACTACCTAAAGCGTAGGTAAATGCTTCTTCTGAATTTTGAATACGAGACTCATACCCTGGAACATCCCGCGGCGATCCACGGTGGGCAACGATGCGATCTTTGTCTGATTTTGGCATTACATTACTCTCGCAAAAAACTAATGGTACAATTAATGTAACTACTCACCACTATTGTCATCCAGCGCTTGGCGCAGGATCGGCACGTAACAACATTGCATCAGCACGCAAAGCGCGCTTTGGTTCCGGCTTTTGCCGATATGACGTATGTGTAGTCATCTATTAATAATATAACTTGAATTTGAAATTTCGCACGGAAACTATTTATTTAAAATTAACTAGTTAGCAGCGACATCTATTCAGCCTCAGAGAAGTAACTATAAAAGCCCCAAAGAAATCACCACCCTTAGCCCACTCTGCTTCTTGCGGTTTTCAATGGTTAAATTACCTCGATGCAATTCTACAATCTTTTTCGCAATCGCCAGACCCAGGCCTGCCCCCTTGCGATGACGAGAGAGCTGCTGAAAAGGTTTAAAAAGGCGATCCATCTCCTCTTCAGGAATGCCCGGACCATCATCTTCAATAATGATTTCAACAAACTTACCATGCTTTTTTAAGTAGAGATCAACATGCGTGGCAAACTTGATGGCATTTTCAATAAAATTGACCACTGTACGATGCAATAAAGCAGGATCTCCATTTACCAACATAATATTTTCCGGCAGATGAAAAATGACAGCTTGATTATTTACAAAATAATTATCATAAAGTCTTTTTAAACTACTAGTAAGGTCAAACTTTTCCTCATTCATTGTTACCGCAGCACCCTTACCAATCGTTAAGGATGATTCAATAACCGTCTGAATAAAATTTATTTCTTTAAAAATACCAGCACGCAGCTTTTCATTTTTTATATCATCTGCTTGTAAGCGCAATTTAAGAATGGGGGTATTAATATCGTGCGCCAAAGAGGTTAGCATCAATGTTTTTTGTGAAAACATCTCGTCAATTTTATTTTTAAGCTCTACTATTTTCTCATCATGCTCATCACCATCAACCTTCGATGACTTTTTCTCTCCAGAGGGATCAATTGCGGTAACAAGCGTATCAACAACATTACGCTGATACATTAAAAAATAAAAATACAGTAAGCCAGCGACAATGATGGAAGGAAAAACCACCCCAGTAAAAAGCATCACCAACGCAGCGGGATGATTAATGGATTTACGCAGCGGTGATGTAATAGTAATCCACAACATACTATTATTTAGCTGCACAGATAGTGTAACACGTTTTTCTCGATCAAGCTGATGATCAATACGACTGATAGTATCCTTATCGACAAAACCGTGACGACCAATCAATATACTGTGTTTTGGCTTTTTATAAGAGGCATCAAGCTGAATAGATGAGAAAAGTGCCTCTATCTTTTCTTTTTCAGCTTTAACGTAACTTGTCGTTACCTGCTTATCCTCATCCGCAATCACAAAGTTTTTTAAAATTGTTTGCGCCTCAACAACCGTATTTTTTTTTGAGGATGCCTCCAAATTTTGAAACAATAAGATAACCGTGGTAGCAATAAAAACGAAATGAACAATAATCAGAACAATAATGATCGGACGAAAGTGAGTAAATATTCCTTTTAGCACATGCCCTCTTGTGCGCTTAGTCATAATCAACACCAGATTTTAATTGATAACCTTTATTGCGTACTGTTTTTATTAAATTACATTTGCTATATATTTTTTTCATTTTATTGCGCAGCCGTGAAATAATAATATCAACAGCGCGATAGAATGGATCTTTACTGACAATACCCAGGCGGCGACCAATAATATCGCGCGCTATGGTTTCAGAGGAGTGCTCTAATAGCAATATCAAGACATTCACCTCGCTTTCAGTGAGAAAGATAGATGTTTTATCAGGCGAGGTTAGTTTTGCTTCGCTGGGCTTAAAGCGCCAACCTGAAAAAGTAGCTAGTTTAAAGGAAGCGACAATATTCGAACCTTTTGTCGCTTGCTTATCTTCTTTTCGTAGAATTGCTTTTATCTTTGCCAAGATAACGGGTAAACCAGTTGTTTTTTGAATATAGTCATCTGCACCCGACTCTAGCCCAATGATATAGTCTTGCTCCTCAGTTGAAGCGGTTAATAAAAGAATGGGCGTTGTCGTTAAACGACGGATAGATTTACATAAGTCAGCACCAAAGATATCAGGTAATACCAAATCAAGAATAATAATATCAAAGCGTTCATCCTTAATCGCTGCTAATGCTGCCTTACCACTATCTGCAGTCTTGACCGCAAAGGCATACTTTAATAAAAAGCCCTCTAACAGCTTAAGTATGTCAGGATCATCATCAACGATCAGTACGCTTTTCTTATCCATCTAACTTCCAGCAATCTGATATCAGTCAACTTGAATTACACTTCTGTTAACACTATCAGTATAGCAAGCTTTTAAGTGTATTTCCTGGCGCGAAAAACACTGTATTTATAGGGCAGAAGGTCATACAAGCCATTCAGCATGCATTACCGTAACGGCATTACCAGTAATGTGAACGCGATTATCATGCACCACTAGCAACAACTCACCACCTCGTTGTGAGGCTTGATAAGCACGCAACGTATTCTTACCAAGTTTTTTCTGCCAGTACTCAGCTAATTTACAATGAGCAGAACCTGTCACAGGATCCTCATCTACACCTACGCGAGGCGCAAAAAAGCGCGAGATAAAATCATACGCTTTATCAGCTGCTGCCGTTACAATCACACCACGACAATCAATGGATTTAATCTTTTCGATATCAACATCCAACTGACGAACCATATCTTCATGACGTAACTCAACAATAATATCATCGTAAGCTTGCTGCACAGCAACAACGTCTAGCAACAATATTTCTTCGAATACATTTTTTTCTATCTCTGGGCCTGTTTTCTGTAATGGAAAATCTAAGGTTATACCAGAATCATTTTTATAAACTAACAACTCTCCACTTAGGGAATTAAATGTTATCATATCACCCTGAATACGACCTTCCTGAAATAATATATGCGATGCTGCTAGAGTAGCATGCCCACATAATTTAACTTCAACCTTAGGGGTAAACCAACGAATATGAAATACATCCGTTTGCAAGCACTTAACAAACGCCGTTTCTGACAAATTAATTTCCGCTGCCATACGTTGACAATCATTATCAGCAGGAAACTCATCGACAATCACAACACCAGCGGGATTGCCATGGTAAGGCTTTTTAGTAAAAGCATCTACGGTCCAAATTTTCATATTAACCTCAACTAGAAAAAAAGCTTAATGCAGCCGCTTATGTTTTGTTTGCAGCACATCTTTAAGCCTACCTTTAACAAATCCAATAGCGTAGAAAAAGGCACAAAACGACTTTGCGGTGCAATGGTATTTTTCCATCGCTAACTTTACGCCTTCGCTATATATATCAGGATAGGATTTTTCTAAATATTCACCATAAGCAATATCAAACATAAATTTTTCGATATTCACTTCTTTGGCATTACCGTGGTCCATATCGTCCTCCAGCAATAAACGCATCAAAATCAAATCGTAATACTTAACAAGAAAAATTCTTAAGGGAGAATTAATTTTCGTGCAGCTGTTGATCCCTACAATAGTGAAGAGTATATTATATTTACTAATGGAAAACCATACGGAAGTGAATGATATGGACGTCTCCCCTGCAAAGCTGTTTGCGGCAGCGTCACTTCCCCTTTTGTGCATAACTGTCAAGGAGACAAGAAATGACATGGACTCTATTGCCAATTGTAACCCTTCCAATGATATTTTTTGGCGGGGTTGTGGGATACCTTTTTTCTCAACGTGAGAAATAATACAGTAATTTGTTATGACCTAACATTCTACATAACCCCTTTGCATCTAACTACCTCGTGTAAATTGGCAAGCAAAGGGGTTTATGCGCGGAACATAATACCAGTAAGTAGCCACAAATAACTTCCCTCCCCTAGGCTGACGCACAGCCAAACAGATAGGTATACACCCAAGCAAATTAACCCTATAATAACTCCATGGACAGGGATGACAGTAAGAAGTTTATACGGCTTGAAGCATTAGCGGGTCTTATTCTGCTAGGCACACTAGCCATTGCATTACTTATCGCCAACTCACCACTTGAATATAATTATAGTCAAATCATCGATGCCCCTATCTCCTTTGGCATCGGCAATTATAAGATCAGCAAACCATTAATTTTATGGGTCAACGAAGGCTTAATGGCAATCTTTTTTATGGTACTTGCGCTTGAAATTAAGCGCGAAATTTTTGAAGGCAACTTAAAAAAACTATCGCAAATAACACTTCCTGTCGCATGCGCTATTGGTGGCATTGTCATACCCATTCTGATCTATATTTTTTTAAACATACACGACCCCATCAAAATGCGTGGCTGGCCGATAGCAACCACTACGGATATTGCTTTTGTACTGGGGATTATTGCCCTCCTAGGGAAACGCGTCCCTAATGAAACAAAAGTTTTATTAATCGCTCTATCAATTATTGATGACATTATTGCTGTTATTATTATCGCCGCTTACTATACCGATACACTTTCATGGCTATCACTAATACTCAGCTTCTGCGGACTGCTGGCGTTAATTATTGCCAATATATTTAATGTAAAGAATATTGCTGTCTATGCTTGCATCGGTTTACTCATTTGGTTTTTTGTTGTTAAATCGGGTATACATGCCACTCTAGCAGGCATAGCTATTGGTCTGGCGATACCAATACAAGCGGGACCCAACGAAATATCACCCGCCAAAAGCTTGGAGCGCTCCTTGCACCCTGTGGTAGCCTTTTTTGTTATTCCCCTATTTGTCTTTGTTAATGGCGGCGTCCCCTTTACCAATTTTTCATTTCACAACTTATTGCACACAGTGCCACTTGGCATTGCCTTAGGTCTATTTATTGGCAAAACACTGGGTGTATTTCTTTTTGGCTGGTTAGCAATCAAATTTAGAATGTCCAATCTGCCCCCGAATAGCAATTACCGACACCTGCTTGCGCTAGGTTTTTTAAGCGGCATTGGCTTTACCATGAGCTTGTTTTTTTCTGCACTCGCCTTTACCGGTACTGCCTTTGATAACATTGCCAGACAAGGCATTCTACTAGGATCGTTACTGACCTGCTTGGCTGGCATTTTCTTGTTCTCTATTGGTAATAAAAAACAGCCAATAAATTGAAAAAATAATAACCATACAGTAGAATTCCGTTAAAAATAACCAGCAAAGGAGAGCAATCAATAATGAACCGTTCACTAAATATTTTAAAAGCAATTGCACTAATTGGTGTTGCGGGCGGCCTTGCCTCTTGCGTACCCCACCTTAACCGTCAACAATGTCTCAGCATGAACTGGTATCAGGTAGGCTTCCAAGACGGCAGCCAAGACAAATACCAGCGCAATCTGAATAGCGCCATACAAGACTGTGCTAAATTCAAGCTAACTGTGGATACCAAGCAATACGCTGCTGGTTGGCGAGCCGGAGCAAAAAAGTTCTGTACACCAGGAAGAGCTTATCAACTGGGTGTTAATGGCAGCACATTTAACAATATTTGCCCAGCTAATTTAGCTGGTAAATTCAATGCCGCTTGGCGCCGTGGACTGCGCAAATACTGTATCGCCGACACTGGTTATAATTTAGGCCGCAGCGGCAGACCCATGCCTGGCTTCTGCGCAAGTGATCAAGTAAACGCCTTCCGCAATGCTTACCAAAGTGGCTACCGCACTTTCCAAGCAACACGTAACTTGCAAGGGCAAATAAATAATATAAGAGATCACCTTGGCGATATACATGCACAAATTCAGCAAAAGAAAGATCAAATCAACCAATTAAGAAACCAGCTGGGAACACCTAAACTGGATTGGCGTGCTCGACGTGATATTAAACAGCATATTGCTTATCTTTACGATGATATCGATGGGCTTAGCGCGCAGTCTCGTCGGCTCAACAATCAACTTAGCAAACTAACCAGTCAGCTTAGCAATATCCAGGCTAGCTAACTCTGACAAAACCGGGTGGATTATATTTCAATTAAATTTAATCCACCCTAACCTACAATCTACTGTTAACAACAGTTTAAAACTTCTCTAGAGGAATTCGATGGTGAACACAATCATGTTCATCTTATGATTACATACCCACCAAAAGTTGAACTCTCGCAACTCATTAACAGTTTAAAAGGCATTTCATCACGTTATTTGAGACAAGAAAATCCCAAGCAGATAGGAGTTTCGCACTTGTGCGAAACAAAACAAATCCCGATGGGGATTTTCAAGGGGAGAATCGGGATTCTGCCCTTGAATCGCACCCTAACGGGCACAGGCCGTCCATGCGAGCTAGTCTCGCATAGGCGAAATATAACCAGGAAGGAGGTTTGCACTAAAAGTGCGAAACTCCTGGCAGATTGAAAAATATTATTGGAAACGTGTGTTATGGTCGCCAAGCTATTTTGCAGCCAGCTGCGGTGGAGCTCTGATCAGCATCGTGCGTGAATATATCAAAAACCAATCCACGCCCAATTAAGAGCCATAACGAAAAGAGCGCTTTATATCACCGACCTAAAGGACGGTGTCTTACAGCTCATAGGATAAATACGTGGCATGCTGAAATAAAAAAATAACCGGTAAAACCCTGTCAAGACTTTTTGAAAATAATTTAATTGAACGTGCAAGCAGTTACAAAAAGCTAACTCATCATGAGACCTACTGGAGCAGCAAGGATAGCGCTCATTTAATTTCAACATTCATGAGGCGTGTGAGGACTTGGCTCTTCACTATGGTTTTCCACCGTAGACGTGCTAACAGCAATATGTATATTGTTTTATAGTATATTAATGATTTAACTACGTTTCATATTGATCCTTTTTGCCGTTATATTATGAAAGAATTAATGGGTTAGTGAGAGAGGTCAATATAAATATGAATGGTTTCCAGTTAGTAGCAGGGATAATTAGCTCTGTCTTTATCGCTTATACAAAACCTGTATTAGCATTAGCAAATATTGAAATGAATACACCTACTTATCCACCAGTTCAAATAAAGGTGAGTAATAGCGGCGGTGAGTGGCGTGTCTACGATCTGAAGGTATTGCACAAAGGGAAGCTGTATTACTTGTCTGATGATGCTCAGAGTGTCGATAACCCGCACCCATTGAAATTGACTGATTTTATAAAGCAAAGCTCTGGTCAGGTGAAAGTAGATTACGTCACGGGCTATGTGGATGATAAGCATGAAACTTATACCCCAAGCCAGGGTGAGATTACGTTTGAGAACTTTATGCCAAATAAACAGCTAATAGCATTACAGCAAAAAGGTAGCAATGGCTCAGGAGTGGTGATTGAACTTTAATATTTATATCCAAATAAGTGATGGGGCTACACTAGTCATTGTACTAGCGCCAACTGAGATTGGTAATAGCCCCCTCTATCAGGATAGTTGTTTGGTTGATAACACTACTGCTGAATTTTTAGAAAAGTGCTTAAGCACACGACAAGGTAAAAAAGAATATTGTGTAACATCATCGGCAAAGAAATTATTAGATACGCTAAATAGCCCAAAAACAGATAAGCTGGTAACACATTTGTTTTCAACAATACTTGGCACGAGAAATAACGAGAAGTTCACACTACAAGATTTAACAAGATATATTGATGGCAAACAAGCAAATAACAGCACTGCCGCGTATGTCGCGAGCTGTTAATTCATTATAATAATCAGGATAACGCTAAGCCATGTTTAAAGAAGATGAGTTTAAGCAAAATAAGCTAATAAGAAAATATAATAATACGCTATTTCAATTTCTCAAAAACACTTTTGGTATGAAATACCAACCAAAACTCGATCCGCACGGTGTTTGCGCTGGCTTAACGGCATTGTGGGCACTGAATTATCGTTTTGCCATGGAAGAAAAAGGTATATCTAATCAACACCAGGCTGCAATTAAAAAACTCAAAGACGCTGTGGCTGAAATAAAAGTCAATCCACGATTGCTGAATAAAGTAAATTTCTTAAATGGAATATTTCAATTAAAAGGTAATTTTGGAATAGGCGGAATTAAGTTTTTAAAACACAATCAATTCATTGATCCATCTGGAAAAAAAGCACTTGCACCTGACTGCTTAAAAAAAATTGCAAAAACAACCTCGCTTTATTGTCAATTTCATCAATCAGATCTCTATCATGCCTCACTTAAAATTAAGGCATTACAGTCATCAAGTTTTAGCGAAGCAAATAGAGATAAAATACACCTATTTTGCTTACAATCATATAGTACTTATTTAGTTGATATAATAACTACAGTTAGAGGATCCAATAAGAACGATGTATTTGATTTTTTAAAACAACACACTGAAGAAAATTTCAACTGCAGGCCAATCGTGCTTAGACAAAGCGATAAAAAAGAGTGGGAATTACTGACTCTTAACAATGACCGAAATAACTTAGTTACTCAAGAGGCAACATCAATAGTTAATCATCCAAAAATAAGTGGCTATTTTTGCGAAAATAGCATGAAAAGTTCACAAAAGTACTATGAGGATAACCTTTCAGAAATAGCCAAAATTTGGGATAAGGTTTGGAACGATCGTGACGGACATGCCATAGCCATTTATGAACATAGTCGCAGTGGAAAGACAACTTATACCTTGTTTGACCCCAATAAGGGTCAAGCTCAATTTAAAACTGTCGATGATGTTACAGCATATTGGCATAAATTAATGTCTGACATTAAAGTATATAAAAAATACGACTTAATTCAAATACGCACATTTACGTTCGGCTCTAAAGACCCTTGTTATGACTATGAATCAGAACCCAATATGCTATTCAAATTTATTGTTGATGTAACGCATACGTTGGCAAAAAAAGTAGCATCGATTTCAGACATGGCTCATCAAGTAAGAAGTGAATATGATCTTCGTTTTGAGAAAATTCGATTTGATAAGGCGTTGATGTTATTTAAACTGGTATCAGAAAGCCACTTATCCGATAAGGATAAGGCAGAAATAAATCAAAGGCTCATCAAACTTCTCAGGGAAGATATAGTAATGACTGTGGAAAAAACAACGCCAGGCTGGAATAAGCTTGATCGATTATCCCAGGAAAGAACAAAACGCGTTATATCAAACTGCATATCTCAGATTGATGGCGAGATGTTGGTGGGTGAGGCTAAAATTATTTTGGAAATATTAGATGAAGAGTTGGCATCCACAATTTATAAAAAATATTTTTCCAATGGGAATGGTATACATAATGGAACGGGTTATGGAGGGCTATTTTTTAGGTGTCGCAAGAAAACCATGACAGAAGAATACCTAATGGATGTATTTAGGAAAAATATGTTAATTAAGCTATCTCGGTGTCCTGTTAACGACATGTGCTGTGCGAATTAATTGTGATTTTTGATGTCATGTTAGACATATAACAATATTAATTTTACATCGCCTCAACATTTGAGTTTCAATATAATGGCATCTTGGATCCATAAGATAATATTTTCTTGGCTCTAGCCCATAAACGGAGGCACTTTAACTTCGGTTAGAATACCCAAGGATGTGTGATTCTTAACTTCTTAGATTCTACAGGCGCAGAGGCTACTTTAATTTCAGCAAAACTTTTACTGCTAGGTATTGGTACGCTTTTTAAAAGAGATTGCTTCTTGCGATAGTCAATTCTAATACGACTATTTTTAAAGTCATTAAAATCAACTCCTCTTTGCCTACAAAATAATTGCTGTGACAAACCACTTTCCTTGTAGTCGTCCATAATATCCTGCCATTGCGCTTCAGTTAATGAGGGGCTTTGACAAATGCTTATCTTCCGGGGCAACTTGATGTCTAGAAGAATCTCAGATTTCAACAGATATCTTTGGTGAGGTCTGTTACGCTGATTCTACTAACTTAGGCATGAAACTCATTGTTGCAACAGCGCAAAACCATTAAAACAACGCTCAATCACATTTTGCTCTTTGCTTCGACGCCCAGGAAACATACCAATAAAATCACTTCCCGCTTGATTAAAATTGGCAAGTTTCAGATTAAAATTCTGTGTGTCGGTATCTGAATATTTTTTTGAATTTAGCTTGCTCTCAAATTGATTTATGGCTGCAGCAAAAACGCTAAATGCTACATTAATGGCATTAAAATTTATTGCACTATCAGCTACTCTCGCTCGCCAACGACAACACGAGAATAGCGACACAATATATCTAAACACCCGCACAAAGAAACATGTGCGATTTGCTTGTGGCCTGACGGAAGGAGAAAGCTCACTTTGATATAACTGCACCACTCCCTGCAATTGCAGGAATGCTTTCTTTATTTCAGCCAAGCGTCGAAGCTGATCTCTACGATCTGGTTCTTGCCGCTGCCTTGTTTTCACAAACTGCAATTGCTCTCTTAATCTGTTTTTATTTTTCGTCACTTGACCATCGACTTCTGCACATTGATCCCTAAACGGTTGAAACTCATTTTGCAATGATTCTACATACGTTAAAAGATCTGCTTTAAACAAAGGAGCACCTTTAAATGTTTTTGCCAGAAATCTTACTACACCAGCAGCCTTGTATGTATCCCACTTCCAATATGCAACTTGCAATAGCCATTTCTCTTTATCGATAATGGCAAAACCTAATGCTTGCCGATACGCCTGACATACGCCATTATCAAAGTCATCTAAAATTGCAAAGAAATCGGCTGCATACTTTTCTGCACTTATATTCTTTTTTACTTCTTCCAGCAATGCAAAACTATTGCCTGCAGATTTTTCGTCATTTAAATGCGAAAAATCTAAAGCGTCATCAAACTTAGCTTGAATACTGGCAACTGGTTGGGACAACCACGCTTTCTTACACTTTTGCAGATCACTATCAATAGCCGCAATGCTGAGAGTCGTCCAACCATCCAGTACATCAAGCTTTTCTTCTATTTCATGTTTCTTTTCTAGAAAATCGCCTCTATCAATAAGCGCGCAAATCTCATTATATTTACTATCGAACCCTTGCATGTAACCAGATATATTACTCTGATCATTTTTATTTTCACCTGAAATATCTTCATTATGTTTTATCTCAGCGCTTTTTTCTTCTCTCATCTTTGCAGAAACTTGCTCTTCGTATCTTTTAAACCTATCGAGATAGTCTTTTACTGCGTCGATACAACCTCCAGTTAGCACCGACAAATATTGTTGTACAGCAGCATCAACTGCACTATCTCTGCTTTTTTTCGCCCCCGCATTATTAAAGACATTACTATTTTTTTGAAAAGGCTTTAACAATGAAAGAATGGAGCCATTAATAAATTGAATCAATGTGTTTACTTGCAACAGCTTTTGTTGCAAAGTGATTTTGTCATTCTCTAAATACTGCTGAAATTGAGCATCTAACTTTCTAAGAATATTCAAGCATGTTTGCATGCGCGCTGAGTACTTCATGCCCTGCAAAACAAAACATCGACTTACCAATCTGCCATAATTGACCCATGAACTTACTTCTATCATTATCAGCGAGTTTATCATTAGCGACATTTTTACGATGTCACTATAGGTGTTCCAGTGCACACTTAAATGCTGATCGAGATCATCTCTCTGGTTATCTTTCTCGTCAGCAATTAATGAGTAGTCGATTTTATTGGTTTTTTCTTCTAAAGCCTTTTGCTGTGTTAGACAATTAAACGTCGCGAAAAAATCCATCGCCTGTTCAGTAAAATCTTTTAGCTCAGTAAATGATTTAATGGCTTTATCCGATAAAATTTTCTCTTCGCATAGCTTATCGCGAAATTCATCATCATTAAGTGCTGTTAGCTGGTTTGTAACCGTTTCTTTGACGGCATTGGCATAGGCGCGTTGCGAAATATAGACTCTTGACATAGAACCTCCATTATCCTGTGTTTTTTTCCTGATGATGGAAATCCCTTATCCTTGTACATTATATGCATTTTTTGGGTGGCTGCAATTGGTTGGGGGGATTAATGTTTTTTTAAGCTTTTTTGTTTCACGCTAAGTCGCTAAGGGGGCGCTAAGGGCGCAGAGTTTTTTTTGGTATTTTTGGGTATTTTTTTTGCCGGGATCTTTTGGGCTTGACAGCTTCATCAAGAGACCCTGAGTCAAGCTCAGGATGACGCTAGTTCTAGCCGATATTATTGACTCAAACGCCGGTCGCTTCGTCCCAGATGTCTATGTGTAGACGAGTAGTGAAGTTCATTGCGTACTCCTTACAAAGCTCGATTAACCATGATTTTTTTTCATTGATGCTTTTTTTTGTACCACCCTCAGGCATTAACCAAATTTTTGGTGATGGAATGGCGAACGGTTTAACATATTGTGAGGTTATTTCATGGATATCATTTTTATTCGCCACCACAAATTTAAAGACCGCCTTGTTCGATTCTGCTAATGTTTTGAGAACAGCTGGGTTATACGCTTTTTCTCTGGTCTCACCAGAATTGGTGAGCTTAGGGCTGACGTTAAATTGGTTGATGCGGTGTAATATTTCAGGTTCTATTGCAAAACTACCGTTGGTTTCCATTTCAATCATTACTTTTGTCGTGGTCTTTTGGTCTAGTAGTTTTAAAAATGCCACTAAGCCCGGCTGCTGTAGCAAGGGTTCACCACCGGTAATAATTAAATGCGCACCTTGGTTTAATTTTTCTAGCCAGCCATTTTTCTGCCATTGCGCGAGAAGGTTTTCAAGCTTGTGGCGATCGCCTTTGACCCAAACTAACTTTGTATCACAACCTAAGTGCTCGCCGGTTTCTGGGTCTTTGTAGGAGAAACCTGGGCAGCGTAAGTTACAACCGGCTAAACGTAAGAAAACAGCGGGCGCTCCTATGCAAGCACCTTCGCCTTGGATGCTATAAAATGTTTCACTGATAATTAAAAAATCTTTTTCTTGCATGTTTTTGTTCTTTTGGTTCGTTTCACGCAAATCAACTTCCACAACTCTCACCTTTAACTAATACCTGCCCAGGACAATAAACCGCCGCCGAAGTCTTACTCTCCCATAACTCCACTTCGAGCAAAGCAATATCATTCTCATGCCGCTGATTTTCTTTTTCAATAATAGCCGAGAGCTCGGTAAATAAATGCGCCGCCACTGCTTCTACCGTCGTATTCTTACCACCTGGCAGCAAAAAGTAACGCTGCTGCTCTTGTTTAAGAAATTCAAGCAACGCCGTATCTTCTTCACAAACCAAGGTCGTATGGTCAATATTGTCCTGCACCCAGTGGTCACAGGCCTTGCGAGCGACTTTAAAATCTAATACTAAATCGGAATCATCGAGCGCTGTTGCGCCAATTTTGATATTTAGGGAATAATTATGACCATGCAGGTGGTTACATTTTCCTTTATAACCTTTGATCAAACGATGAGCAGATGAAAAATCCTTTAGCTTGATGATTAACACATACACAACATATTACCTAAAAACTTAAGAACTCAGCCTATGGATAGGCGGCCCCATTTGTGGCCAATCTTACGCCGTTTTTAATAATGGTCGGGACGGCAAGATTCGAACTTGCGACCCCTTGCACCCCATGCAAGTGCGCTACCAGGCTGCGCTACGCCCCGATCCTATAAAAACACAATTGGATAATTGACTAGATATTACACATAATTGGCTAAGCTAATTCAGTAACGACTTGCTCTAAATCCCCTATCGCATTTTGCACGGCATTATACAATCTCTTTCCTTGAATGTCTTTAGGCAATCCACCCATCAGCTGATGCCGTGCTCCTTCGATGGTATAACCCTGGTCATACAGCAAGGTGCGTATACGACGGATTAGCACCACGTCTTTGTGCTGGTAATAACGACGGTTACCGCGGCGTTTAGACGGCGCTAGCTGTCCAAACTCCTGCTCCCAATAACGCAGCACATGCGGCTTTAATTTACAAAGCCTACCCACTTCACCAATGGTAAAATAAATCTTATCGGGGATTGGGGGTAATTCAACCGTCTGCTTAGCTTTCGTCTTGTCCTTCTGGTTTGACATTCTTTTCCACCCTGGATTTTAGCTTATGCCCTGCTCTAAATGTAACCACTCTACGAGCGGTAATAGGAATCTCTTCGCCTGTTTTCGGATTACGTCCTGGACGCTCTGTTTTATCACGTAAATTAAAGTTACCGAAGCCGGAGAGCTTTACGGTTTCACCTTGTTCAAGTGATGCACGAATTTCTTCGAAAAATACCTCGACCAATTCTTTCGCTTCACGCTTATTTAAACCAACATCATTGAATAAATTTTCTGCTATATCTGCTTTCGTGAGTGCCATCGTCTATGCCCTTAAAATTGCGTTTAGATCTTGCTGTAATCCTGACACAACTCGATCTATGATTTCATTGATCTCACTATCTACTAGAGTGCGGGATGGGTCCTGAAAGGTCAAGCCCATAGCTACACTTTTTTTCCCAAATTCAATACCTTCACCTTGATATATATCAAAAATTCGCAGCTTGATCAATAAGTGCCTGGCAAATTTTAGTACCTTTTTTTCTAATTCTGCTACTGAAATATTTTGATCAATAACAACCGCTAAATCTCGTCTTACCGCTGGGAATTTTGAGATAGCGCTATATTTAGGCAATGTTGTTTTTTCTAAGATGTTTAAATTTAATTCGAAAACAAATGGGGTCAAACTTAATCCTAACTCGGAAACAATGCTAGGATGCAAAGCACCTACTAGACCGATGCATTCACCTTGATGATATAGTGCAGCGGATTGACCTGGGTGCAATGCTGGATGTTCTGAAGGGTGCCAACTGACTTTATGTTGCAAACTAGATAGCAACAACAATAATTCAATATCACCTTTAACATCAAAAAAATCGACACCGCGTGTTTTTTGTCCCCATTGCATTGTATGTGCAGAACCAGCAACAACGCCACCAAGTTTGGCTACTTGTGACAGCGCATCGCCCTCTTTAATAAAACACAACCCAGTTTCAAATAAACAAACACGTGACACTTGTCGGTTAAGATTATATTGCAACGCTTTGATCAAACCTGGCCACAAGGTTGTGCGCATTACTGCCATATCACTTGCTAACGGATTTGCCAATGCAATAGTGTCTCGCTCTGGGTCTAATAATTTTTGTGTTTTCTCATCAACAAAACTATAGGTCACCGCTTCATGATAACCTGCATCAACCAACAAACGTTGAATGCGTAAATGCGGTAGAGTAGATTCCGATTGCATCGGCGTTTTTAATTCGCCTTGCATATAACAACCGGGAATAGATTCATAACCATAAAGGCGCGCTAACTCTTCAATTAAATCAGCTTCAATGCGTAAATCAAAACGATAACTGGGCACAGAGACTTGCCAACCTTGCTCCAGTGAAGCAACCGTTAAACCAAGCCCCGTTAAAATCTGCTCGACTTGTTGATCTTTAATTTCAATGCCCAATAAACGCTTTATCTGATCACGTCGCAACATGATATCGGCAAGTTTAGGTAAATGTTCTGGCACAGCAACATCAACTACCGGACCTGGCTCACCACCAGCAATCTCTAATAATAATTGTGTATAACGCTCGACAGCAATTTTTTGTAATTCGAAATCAACACCGCGCTCAAAACGGAAAGAAGAATCAGATTGAATACCGTACTGACGTGATGCGCGACTAATACCACTAGGGGCAAAAAATGCAGACTCAAGAAAAATATGCTGGGTATTCTCATCAACTGCAGAATCAAGCCCACCCATAACACCAGCCATTGCTTGCGGACCTTGCTCATCAGCAATCACTAATGTGTCTTCTTTTAATGTAATATCTTGTTCATCAAGCAAGGTGATTTTTTCACCCGCTTTGGCATAACGCACTTCAATACCACCTTGCAGCTTTTGCAAATCAAAAGCATGCATCGGTTGACCCAATTCCAACAATACATAATTCGTTAAATCCACCAACAATTGAATGCAACGAAAACCACTGCGACGTAAACGCTCCTGCATCCACAAAGGCGTTTTTGCATTGGCATCGATATTACGAATAACACGACCAACATAACGTGGACAAGCCGCTTCTTGTGAAAGGGTAATAGGAAATGTTTCCGTAATAGAAGACTCAACTTGATGCGTCACATCTAATTTATCGGGAGAAGCTAACTCAAGATTATTCAGCGTCGCAATTTCGCGCGAAATACCACGTAAGCTTAAGCAATCCCCACGGTTTGGCGTCAGATCAATATCGATCATATGATCATTTAATTGATAATACTCACGGAAATCCATACCCACAGGCGCATCAGCGGGTAATTCTAAAATACCATTATGTTCTTCTGATAATCCTAATTCGCGCTGCGAACAAATCATGCCGTGCGATTCAACGCCGCGTAATTTTGCTTTTTTAATTTTAAAATCGCCGGGTAAAACGCCACCGACTTTAACTACCGCCACTTTTAAGCCTTGACGCACATTGGGCGCACCACAAACAATCGATAACGGTGCTTCTTCACCAACATTTACTTGGCAATAACTTAAACGGTCCGCATTTGGATGCTGTTCTCGCGTTACGACTTCACCAACCACCACGCCTTGAAAATCACCGGCCACCGGCTTGCATGCATCAACTTCCAAACCAAGCATGGTAAGTTGTTCACAGAGTTCATCGGTCGTGTTATTTGGATTAACCCATTGTCGTAACCACTGTTCGCTAAATTGCATGCTTTAACTCTCTATCGGTTGGGCGATTAAAATTGTTCTAAAAAGCGGATATCGTTTTCAAACATCAAGCGCAAATCAGGAATCTGGTAGCGCAACATGGCTAAGCGATCTAAACCAATACCAAAAGCAAAGCCGGTATATTCATCAGGATCAACGCCAACATTTTTTAATACATTAGGATGCACCATGCCGCAGCCTAACACCTCTAACCAATCATCGGTGGCTGGTTTGTAGATATCAACCTCGGCGGAGGGTTCAGTGAAAGGAAAATAAGAAGGACGAAATCGTAATTTTAAATCTGTTTCAAAGAATTTTTCTAAAAAATCTTGCAACACACCTTTTAAATCTGCAAACGTACACTTTCGATCAATCACCAAGCCTTCGACCTGATGAAACATCGGCGTATGTGTTTGATCAGAATCACGGCGATACACTCGCCCTAATGCGACCAGACGAATAGGCACGCCATGTTTTTTCATTTCACGAATTTGCACTGGCGATGTATGGGTACGCAGCAAGGTACCATCGCCAAAATAAAAAGTGTCTGCCATTGCCCTAGCAGGATGATCTGCCGGGATATTTAAAGCTTCAAAGTTATGAAACTCATCTTCAATCTCAGGACCGGTAGCCGCACGAAAACCCATCGCTGAAAATAATTGAATGACACGTTCACTCACTCGTGTAACGGGATGCAAACTGCCAATCTCATCAGAACGGCCGGGCAAGGTCACGTCAATTTTTTCAGCGGCAAGCTTACTCGCCAACGCTTGCGAGCGCAGGTGGCTTTCTTGCTGCGTTAATGCGGCTTGCAGCTCTTGCTTAACAACATTAACAATTTTACCAATCTTGGGTTTTTCTTCAGGCGGGAGCTTGCCAACCCCTTTGAGAATCTCAGTGAGTTGGCCTTTTTTGCCAAGATACTTAACACGTAAATCTTCAAGAACATCCAAGTCAACAGCTTCATCAATAGCTGACTTAGCAGAATCTAATAAAGCCGTTAACTGTTGTTCCATAATGACAGTGTCTTATCTTAATGAGTTGATCGATGAACTTACGCTGCAATCGCAGATCTTGCTTGTTCAGCTAATTTTGCAAAGGCTTGCTTATCGTTAACGGCAATATCAGCCAATACTTTACGATCTAGCGCAACACCTGCTTTGCTTAAGCCATTAATAAAACGGCTGTAAGACATGCCATTTTGACGCGCTGCCGCATTGATACGCACAATCCACAAAGCACGGAATTGACGCTTGCGTTGACGACGATCACGGTAAGCATATTGAGCAGCTTTAATCACCGCTTGCTTAGCAACACGATAAATGCGACTACGAGCACCGTAATAGCCTTTTGCTTTCTTTAAAACTTTTTTATGACGGGCTCTTGCAATTACCCCGCGCTTTACTCTAGCCATTTGACTATTCTCCTAACATTTAATCGTTTAACATTGCTTCCACAGCTTTCACATCGCTAGGATTGACTTCACTCAACCCACGCAACTGCCGTTTACGTTTCTGTGCTTTCTTCGTCAAAATATGGCGACGATTCGCAGAAGCTCGCTTTAGTTTACCCGTTCCAGTGCGCTTAAAACGTTTGGCAGCACCACGATGCGTTTTCAATTTTGGCATTTTCTTACCCTATTCGTTTGTTTCTTTCTGATTTTCCGATTTATTACGCTGCTCAGTTTTCCCTTGAGCAACGACCATCGTCATTTGACGACCTTCCAATTTTGGTTGCTGTTCTACTACGGCAGCATCACCCAAATCAGCCTTAATGCGATTTAGCAGTTCCATTCCTAATTCTCGGTGTTGCATTTCACGACCACGAAAACGCAAACTCACCTTCACTTTGTCACCACGTTCCAAAAAGGTTCTAATTTTCTTCAACTTAACGTTGTAATCACCCACGTCCGTGGCAGGTCTAAACTTCACTTCCTTCACATGAACAAGTTTCTGTTTCTTCTTCTGAGCCGCTCGACGCTTATTTTGCTCAAACTGATACTTGCCATAATCCATAATGCGACAAACGGGCGGCTTGGCATTTGGCGATATTTCTACCAAATCCATACCTTCTGCTTGCGCTCGGGACAAAGCGTCACGTGTATTGACTACACCCGCTTGCTCCCCATCTTTATCAATCAACCGAACTTCCGGCACTCTAATCTGAGTATTGATACGTGTTTGTTTAGATCTGATCTTTTTTTCCTCCGTTACAACCTAGCTATCACTAGAAACCGTTACTTCTGCCTTCAATTTAGCAACAAAATCGTCCAGTGTCATTACAGTAGACTCTGAACCATCGGGCCCACGCACAGCAAGCTGTTCATTTTCTAACTCTCTATCGCCGATAACTACCTGATAGGGCACACGCGCAATAGTATGACCGCGAATTTTAAATCCGATCTTCTCATTTCTCAAGTCCGATTTGGCCCTAAATCCACTTTTTTGCAAAGTTTTTTCAATTTTTTGAACATATTCGGCTTGGCGGTCGGTAATATTCATAATAACGACCTGCACAGGCGCCAACCACAGCGGTAACTTGCCGCCATAATGCTCCAAAAGTACGCCCAAAAAGCGCTCGGTTGAGCCCAGCATGGCGCGGTGCAGCATCACTGGCGGCTGTTTACTGCCATCTTCAGCAATATAATGCGCCCCTAAACGCTCTGGCATCGAGAAGTCCACCTGGATGGTGCCACATTGCCATACGCGCCCTAAGCAGTCACGTAGTGAGAATTCGATCTTAGGTCCGTAGAATGCCCCTTCACCCGGCTGCAACTCCCACTCAACCCCTTTGTTATTGAGCGCCACTTCCAGCGCCTTCTCAGCCTTATCCCAAACTTCGTCACTACCCACGCGCTTTTCTGGGCGGGTTGATAGCTTATGAATAACTTCGGTAAAGCCAAAATCCTTATAAAGGGTGTGAATCTGATCAATAAAAGCACTAACCTCTTCTTGGATTTGTGACTCCATACAAAAGATATGCGCATCATCTTGCACAAAACCACGCAAACGCATTAAACCATGCAAGGTGCCTGAAGGCTCATTACGATGACAAGAACCAAATTCAGCATAGCGGATAGGTAAGTCACGATAACTTGTCACACCCTGTTTAAAAACCTGTACATGACAAGGACAATTCATCGGCTTGATAATATACTCGCGATTCTCAGACGACGACATAAACATATCATCATCAAACTTGGCCTTATGGCCAGAAAGTTCCCATAATTTGCCATCCACTAACTGTGGCGTATTAATTTCTTGATAACCCGCCTTAATCAACATCTGACGGATATAGTCGCGAATGGCGCGCACAATTGTCCAACCATTGGGATGCCAAAAGACATTGCCTGGCGCCTCTGGTTGAAAATGGAATAAATCCATCTTTTTGGCCAACACACGGTGATCTCGCTTTTCGGCTTCTTCCAGACGATGTAAGTAATCTTTTAAATCCTGCTTATCGGCCCACGCGGTGCCATAGACACGCTGTAACATTTCATTATTGCTATCACCACGCCAATAGGCACCGGCGAGTTTGGTCAGCTTAAAGGCTTTTAAAAGGCCTGTGCGTGGCACATGTGGGCCGCGACATAAATCGATAAAATCACCCTGCTGGTAAGCAGTGACAGTTTCACCTTCAGGAATTTCTTTTATAATTTCAACCTTGTAGTGCTCACCCATATTTTCAAAAAGCTTAATCGCTTCTTCGCGGCTTAACACTTTTCTCTCGACGGTAAAATTAGCTTTGGCCAGCTCTTTCATCTTGCCTTCAATCGCCTTGAGATCATCCGGTGTAAACGCACGTTCAAAAGCAAAATCATAATAAAAGCCATTTTCAATCACCGGGCCAATGGTCACCTGCGCACTGGGAAATAAGGCCTTAACAGCTTGCGCCAGCAAGTGAGCGGTTGAGTGGCGAATCACTTCCAAACCAGCATCGTCTTTACCAGTAATAATCTTAACATCAGCGTCTTGCTCAATCGGAAAAGAGGTATCAACTAGCTGACCATCCACCTCACCAGCAACTGCCGCACGCGCAAGACCGGCAGCAATAGATTCCGCCACTGCTTGCACAGTGAGCGCTTGTGAAAATGCCTTTTGAGATCCATCGGCAAGTGTGATTTGTGGCATAGTGTAAAACCTTATATCTGAACAAAACGCCCATTATATTAAAGCAGACCACAGAATGATAGATATAGGCGCATTAGTTATGTCACCACAGAATGAATAAAAGTACACAGCTCGCAACAAAAGAAAATTTTCTCTCGTCCGCACAGCTAATTTGATGTAAAATTGATCAAATTTTTAAAGGCTAATGAAATGAACCCAACGGCTAAACGTATACTGATAAGAGCACTGTTTATTGCGCTCGTTTGTCTAGCGCCAATAGCATTGCTTGCGCTAAATAGTCTTTATAATCTTATATTTCACTGCAATAGCACACACGCCATTACCACCGCATGCTCATGGCCAAACAACAGCGTGATTGGCCATGCCCTCATATCAGCGGCTGACTATGCCGAAATCGGCTTGTTTCTTGCACCCATGCTGATCATCGCATACTTAGCTATCGCGATTCTCACCCAGCTTTATAAACAAAAAATACGCAAAGTTAATACCGCACCGGCAAAAATGGGCCCTATCCGCCTTGCCGTACTTGCGCTGCTTATTGGTTTGCTGGGCTGGTGTATGATGATGTTTCTCGGCATCCTTGGCATTATTCTTATCATCATTGCATTTACCCGCTATACGCAGCTAGCGAATAGTAAAAAACAAAAAGCGCTTTTCCTAACCTTGGCAATCATCGCCTTACTCGTCAATCTTGGCGATCTTAGCATAATGAATTATGTTGAGGTGTAAGTTTTCAACTTTCTAGGGACGTGCTAGGCGCTCAAATCCCCAGCGCCTCTCTTAATTTATTTAACATCACCTTATGCTTTGCTTTATCCATCTTACGAATATTTATAAGCTTCCACTGCAAAGCTGGTAGTTGTTCCAAGTTTTCAAATGGCATCAAACTATAATCAGGCTCGCCTTTTTTAATAGACAACAAAAACTGGCGTTCATTATTTGTCAATGATTGATTTATATCCTTAACCAATCGACTCCTTACTTCGACCAGCTCATCATAATTAATATTTTCATAAGTCATTCCCAAAAATTCATTTTGAAAAACAGTTTTCTGATCCAAGTAATTTGGCTTTAGCAACTCATGCATAGGACGCGGCCCACTTGCCAAATAAATAACAAACGCCTTACGCAAGCTATCTGTAATTCCCTCATGCCGATACAGCAAATCAATGTCGAATAAATCGCGTGGATGCTGGCGGTCTAAAGCCGCACAAATCTTACCGGCATATAAATCCTCAAAAGAGAGCGTTTGAATATCGCCAGTAGATAGACCCAATAATTCTTGCGCCTTAGGCGATAGCGATCTTAACTGAGGCGGATGGAGACTACCCCTCAACACTTCATTAGGCTCGATCTTTATTCGCTCTACTTGCCCAACGATCAGCTTTTGTAATTGTTGATTTTTAGCGCGCTTTTGATTAATGACCACACCTCGATTATGACGCTCAATGTCTGTTTGAATCCGTAACAATGCCTTCTCAATATTTTGCAAAGAGTCTTTACGGTTTTGCAATGGCAGATAAGTTAAATCAATATCAATCGATAAACGAGGCAGATCCCTAATAAACAAATTGATAGCTGTTCCACCCTTTAGAGCAAAGTCTTTTTCTCGATTCACAGAAATCAATAAACGTGCAAGCAATTTGACTTGCTGCAAATATACATCATGGTAATGATTCATCATCGCTATGGTAACCTTCATGACTGCTAAGCTTAATGGGTAATGATAATTGATAACGCGGATAATAATAACCGCCTTTGCCGATGGTTAGTTTGTTTCGACCCACATCTATTCCCTGAAGATTTAAATGGTTCCACCAAGGGTGTTCCTCAAACTCAGATAATACTAAAAATAAGCGCTTGGTTTTGATAGACGTACATTGCTCCAGTAATGATTGCAATAACTCAGGCCGTAACGTCATCATACCTTCTATTAAAAATTGTGACTGCTCCAACGAAAAATGATTCGGGACTAGATTAAGATATTCCAATACAGCACGTTCTGGCGTAGAAACAATTAATTTATAATCATTGACTGGCAATGAAACTAACCCCAGTTGGCTATCATCAAATATGGCACGCATTAGGAAGCGAACATTATATTGTTTTTCAAAATTATACGTAAACCACTGAGGCAATTTACGCTGCTCTCCAGAACCTTTTAATAACCATATTGGCTGGCCCTGGCTTTGGGCCACATGTTGGCGATAACCTTGCAATTCTAGAGCAGTTTGCGCACCCACATGAAGCGAAAACTTGAGCTGGCTTTGTAATGCATAAACCGCCCCCATCCACTCTGGCCTAGCGCCTGCAAGCTGATAAGCCCCTTGCCCTATTCGCTCTATCCAGCCACTACGACAGTACTGCTGTGCTAAGAAGCGATTAACACCTTGCGTATCGAGCCATCGCTGTGTCCCAACGACGCCTTTTGGCCACCTTTGCAGAAGATGGTTTATTTTAGTTCTAGATCGAGTATTCATGATACTCATTATAGCATATTTTAAAACTAACCTTAAAAAAGTTTATAAAACCGGAGTATCGAGTATTTATAATACTCAATACTACATTAATAAAAACTTCATCCTAAACAACAAACACTATCCGCCACTCCAACACAACTGCCGAAAAGAGGCTTGCTCAGTCGCTAATAGAGATTAATTCAATACGGTCGCTGAAAGAATACCAAGGGGTTAATTTGGTAGGCACGATTGGGATTGAACCAACGACCCCCACCATGTCAAGGTGGTGCTCTACCACTGAGCTACGTGCCTATATTGAGGTGACGCTACATTATCACTTGGATAGGTTGTTTTCAATAGGGTAATATTAGTTAGTTTAAATAAAGAGATAAAAAGGAACGTCATGCTACTGTGGAAACCCAATCAAGCACTCACACACAACAGCCATATGGCCAAATTTATGCAATACGTAAACAAGGAATATGGCCAAGACTTCCAAGATTATCAACAATTACATCAGTGGTCTGTTAAAGAGCCAGAAAATTTTTGGCAAAGCATCGCCAACTTTTGCGGTGCACTATTTTCAACACCCGCTACGCAAATAAAAGAAAGCGCTGCCAAAATGCAAGATACTAAATGGTTTGTTGGCGCCACGCTTAATTTTGCTGAAAATCTTTTAAAACGCAAAGATGATCACACGGCGATTATTTTTACGTCCGAAAACAATCACGACGAAAGAATTAGCTATAAAGAACTATATCACCAAGTTGCCAGTGTGGCAGCACATTTACGCAAACTGGGTGTAGGCGTTAATGATCGTGTTGCTGCCGTTTTACCTAATCGTCCTGAAACTATTATCGCCATGCTGGCCACTACCAGTATCGGTGCCATCTGGTCTTCTTGCTCTTCTGACTTTGGTCTGCAAGGGCTACTTGATCGTTTTGAACAAATTGAACCAACCGTTTTGTTTGCGGTCGATGGTCATTTTTACAAAGGAAAGACACACCGTCATATTGATACCATCAGTCAACTGCAAAATGCATTACCAAGTTTAAAACAAACTATTGTCGTTCCTTACGCTGAAAAAAAACCTGATATTAGCAAACTCGATAACGCCTGCCTTTTTACAGATTGCTTACAAGAAAAAGAGGTGGCTCTGAACTTTGAGCAATTACCTTTTGATCACCCAGTCTATATTTTATACTCCTCTGGCACAACAGGAAAACCAAAATGCATGGTTCATAGTGCTGGTGGCGCACTGCTACAGCTTTTAAAAGAACTAATGTTACATACTGATTTGCATCCCAATGACCGTATCTTTTTTAATACCACGTGCGGCTGGATGATGTGGAATTGGCTTATCAGCAGTTTAGCGGTTGGCGCTACCGTAATACTTTTTGATGGCGCCCCTTTTCATCCCAAAGCAGATTTATTTTTCGATTTAATCGATATTTTTCAAATTAATATTTTTGGTGTTGGCGCTAAATATTTAGAGAGCTGTGCGAAATTTCATTTAGAACCCAATAAAACACATTCGCTTTCCAGTTTGCGAACTATACTAACAACCGGATCACCTTTACTACCCAGCAGTTTTGATTATGTTTATGAAGAAATAAAAGGCGATGTGCAACTTTCATCTATTTCAGGCGGCAGCGATATTGTCTCCTGTTTTGTGTTAGGCAACCCGATCTTACCAGTTTATCGCGGTGAAATTCAGTGCATGGGTCTGGGTATGGACATGCATATTTTCAATGAAGAGGGCCAAGATATTATTGAAGAAAAAGGTGAGTTTGTCTGCACCTCTCCATTCCCATCTATGCCTATTTATTTTTGGAATGATGAAAATGGCGCTAAATATGAAAAAGCCTATTTCAGTAAGTACGACAATATTTGGGCTCACGGCGATTATGCTGAAATAACAAAACACCGCGGCCTAATCATCTACGGCCGTTCCGATGCCACGCTTAATCCACGTGGCGTTCGCATAGGCTCAGCGGAAATCTATCAGCAAGTTGAAAAATTTGATGAGATAATTGATTGCTTGGCTGTCGGTCAGCAATTACAAGGTAGTGAACGCATTATTCTTTTCGTTGTGCTACGCGATGGCATACCCCTGAGCGATAAATTAATTAAATCACTTAAGACAACCATTCGTAAAAATACATCTCCACACCATGTACCTGAGCGTATTCTCGCCGCACCTGAGTTACCGCGCACTATTAGCGGCAAAGTTGTTGAGCTAGCCGTCAAAAAAATTATTCATGGTGAAGAAGTCAAAAATAGAGAAGCGCTTGCCAATCCTGACTCGCTAGATTTTTTCAAAAGCGCAAAAACACTTCTTGAAGATTAAACAGTGAAAAAAGGTATGCTGAACAGCTCCATTCGCGAGCCTATCTAAGCGCGCGCCGTAATACTTTACCTACGGTAGATTTAGGCAAATCCCTTTCAAACTGAATACGACTCGGAACCTTATAACCGGTCAATCGCTCATGACAGTAATCAACAATATCTCTTTCGCTTAACTGGTGATCTTTTTTTACAATCACTGCCTTAACTGCTTCACCGCTGCGCTCGCTTGGCACACCCACAACAGCGACTTCACCCACACCAGGATGACTCATAATAACCGCTTCAACTTCATTTGGATAAACATTAAAACCAGAGACAATAATCATATCTTTCTTGCGATCAACAATAAAAACAAAACCTTTTTCATCAATGCGTGCCACATCGCCGGTTTTTAACCAACCCTCTGCATCTAACACTAGCTTTGTTTCACTAGGGCGATGCCAATAACCCTTCATCACTTGCGGCCCGCGCGCATAGAGCTCACCTTTTTCACCTGCCGGAACTTCATTTCCTTGCGCATCACAAATTTTAATTTCCGTAGAAGGTATAGGAAGACCGACGCTACCAAAGTGTTTATTAGCATGCAGTGGGTTAATACAAACAACAGGAGAAGCTTCAGTTAAGCCATAACCTTCGGTAATTTTTAAACCTGTTTTTTTTCGCCACTCTTGCGCTACAGTTTCTTGTAATGCCATCCCACCAGAAAAGCAAAGTTTAAACGAATCAAAATTAATTTTATCGAACCCAGGGGCATGCATTAAGGCATTAAATAAAGTATTCAAACCCATAAAAACAGTAAAATGATATTTCTTTAACAAGTGGACAAATAGTTTAATATCACGCGGGTTGGTAATTAATAATGCTTTACCCCCCATCCCCATAAAAAACAAACAGCCTGTTAATGAGAAAATATGATAGAGCGGTAAAGCGGTAATAATAGCTTCCTTACCAATCTCAAGATCACGCTTGACCCATTCCAAGCACTGCTTAACATTGGCAACGACATTTCCATGCGTTAACATTGCTCCCTTGGGAACACCGGTAGTCCCTCCAGTATATTGCAGAAAAGCGATATCATTACTATCGATAGCCACCGGAGAAAAACTTAAATTTTGCGCCTTCTCCATTACTTTATTATAAATCAACGCACCAGGAATATGCCAGTCGGGCACATCTCGCTTAATATATTTTAAAACGAAATTAAATATTCCACCTTTAAATTTCCCCAAACAATCACCTATTTTAGTGACAATCACATGTTTGGTATCAACATATGGCAACGCATTTGCTAATTCGTGAGCAAATTTTTCCAAAACAATAATCGCTTTAACCCCAGCATCTTTTAACTGTTGCACAATCTCACGCGAGGTGTATAGCGGATTAAGCGTCACGATCGTTAAACCAGCTCGTAAAGCCGCAAATAGCGCGATGGGGAATTGCAAAATATTAGGGAGCATAATACCAAAGCGATCCCCTTTTTTTAAACCTAAGTCTGTTTGCAAATACGCCGCAAGATCTTTGCTTTTTTTCTCAAACTCTGCATACGTTATCTCACAGCCAAAATTTTCAAATGCACATAGCTCAGGACTACGTTCACATTGCCGTGAAATATAATCAACTAATGTTTCATTATCCAATTCAATTGTTTCAGGTACACCAGGAGGATAATTCTTCAACCACACTTTTTCCATTGACACATTCCCTTTTGTCTAAGCCAACCCTAAGCATTTTAAAACTCGGTGGACGCGATCCGGGATCCGAAAAATGCGCCTTAACCGCTAGATCCCGCATCAAGTGCGGGATGATGGTACCCGAAAGAGCATACAGCACTTTCAGAACACAAAATTTCCAAGTGCTTTGAGTATATTTATCAAGTTATTTTTCCTGCATGTTTTTCAAAATCATCGACATCAACCACTTTCATACGCCACTCATGCGCCTCTAGCAATTGATCACCTTCTTCTTTGCTAATGACTTCCATGTCAACAGCCGATAGAACTTTTTCCAAAAAGGTTTTACCGAAAATTTTCTTTTTCCTTTCCGCTTTATTAATTGTCTTTAATAACGGTTCAACCGCTATCGACTGACGAAAAGCTTCTCCCATAGCGGCGATGGGATTATCATTACCTTCTTTTGCATAGACATACTGTGATATCCGCGATCGCACACTGGATGGCTCTATCATAAGCTCAGCCACTTGATGACCCAAAGCATCACTGGGTGGCTTTATGCGTAAACCTAATGGAAAAACAGCAATCTTTAATCCCCAGCCCAACCAGCGATTTGGCATATTCGAGAGAAAGGCATTTAACTGAGATTGCAATTTAAATAACAAATCCTCACAGACCCAACAAATCACTGGATGCGCCTCAGGATTATTTTCTAAGGCAGCAAATTTTAATACCGCCGAGCCCATATATAACAAACTTAATAAATCACCTAAGCGAGCTGATAATTTCTCCATCCGTTTTAATTTGCCGCCAATAAAAATCATCGCCACATCAGAGATATAAGCAAATGCAGCGGCAAAGCGTGTAAACTGGCGATAGTAACGCTTTAACTTTCGATCAGGCGTTGGCATTAAAAAACCACCCGTTAGCCCCAACCAAAAGGCACGCGTTTTATTACTAGAAATCATCCCTAGATGTGAAAATAAAGCATCGTCAAAATCCTTTAAGGCCTTGTCATTATCCTGACATTCTGCAGCACGTATTTCTTTTAAAACGTAAGGATGAGAACGTATAGCGCCTTGACCGAAGATAATCATCGAGCGCGTTAAAATATTAGCACCTTCAACGGTAATACTGATAGGACCTTCAATATAAGGTTGCGCCAAATAATTATTGGGCCCCATGCAAATTCCCTTACCACCATGAATATCCATAGCATCAGCAATAACTTGTCGTGCGCTGGCTGTCACATGGCATTTGCTAATCGCTGATGCAACTGCTGAAATATCACCACGATCAACAGCTGTAATCGTGAAGAGTCGCGTTGCTTCCATTAAATAGGCATTTGCCATAATGCGCGTTAGCGCTTCTTGCACACCACCAAACGAACCAACATAAGTGTTAAATTGTCGACGAACACGAGCATAAGCACCACAAGTATAAACTGCTAATTTTGCACCCCCACAAGCCATCGAGGGCAGTGAAATAGCGCGCCCTGCTGCCAAACACTGCATCAGCATTTTCCAACCTTGACCGACACCTTCCCGTCCACCGATCACCACATCCAATGGAACGATAACGTCTTTACCTTGCGTTGGTCCATTGGGGAAAACAGAACATAAAGGATAATGACGCCGACCCGTAACCACACCTTCTGTGCTCACAGGGATTAATGCGCACGTAATACCTAAGGCTTCTTTATCACCAAGCAAATGATCGGGATCATATAACTTAAACGCTAAACCGAGCAAACTTGCAATGGGAGCTAACGTGATATAACGCTTGCTCCACGTTAATGAAATCGCTAATTGCTTTTTGCCTGCTATTACTTTTTCACAAACAATACCGTAATCTTCAATCGCACCCGCATCAGAACCGGCAACAGGACTTGTTAAAGCAAAACAGGGGATCTCCTCTCCCTTTGCCAGGCGCGGCAAGTAATGGTCTTTTTGCTCTTCAGTGCCATAATGCAACAACAATTCTGCCGGACCCAAAGAATTTGGCACACTAATAACGGTGCCAACAGCCATACTCAGCGTCGCCACCTTCGTAATAATTTGCGCATGCGCTAAAGCGGAAAACTCTTTACCGCCATATTTTTTTGGAATAATAAGGCCAAAAAAGCCTTCTTTTTTTAGGTGGTCCCAAACATTGTCTGGAATATCATAGAGCTCATGATTGATTTGCCAATTACTCAGCAGCTGACACAAGTCATCAACTGGCCCATTAATAAAAGCTCGCTCTTCATCGCTTAGCTTCCCTTTGGGAATAGCATTTAACGTATCCCAATTTGGCATACCCGAAAATAACTCACCTTCCCAACCAACATTACCTGCTGCTAAAGCTTCCTTTTCTGTATCAGAAATACTGGGCATTAACCGACGGTAAATAGAAAGAACACGTTTTGAAATCAGCTTCTGACGAAAGGGTATCCAATTTAAAGGAATAATAATGACCAGGAAAATCAGCCAACAAATAGTCAGACACCAAGGTCCCGCAAGGCTAAATATTGAAAAAAGAAATAGCAAGCCAAAAAAGGCAATTGTCCAGACTAAAAGCGACGCCCGGTTAAAAGATAAAACACCCGCTGCAGCAATAAATATAATGACCCAAACCCAGACATCCATATCAGATCCTCCCATGACCTAACTATCAGTATAACGTCTTAATTATATAGATTTAAAGGCAGTCATCATAATATAAGTAACTGTGTGATCAAAATTAACACCAAAGGAACAAGCATCATTAAAGCGTTATCATCAACCCACTTTATATAAATACTTTCAGCGATAACCGTTACCGGCCCCATTATAAGCGCCCACCACCATGGCGTGCCCAACCACATAAATGCGATCAACCAAACAGCAATGACCAACAAGACACCTAAAACAAAGACCCAATAACGCGGACACTGGCAAGCGCGCAATTCACCGATAAAAGGATCACCAAATGCACAAGCCCAAATAATAGGAATGGCAAACTCACGCCCAGGCGACAATATAAGAACCACACCAATCGCTAACGCTCCCCAAGCAAAAGAAGCAGGCTGTTTGGCCTCATGCTGCCGCAAGCCAAAAATCATCCAACCAAAATGAAGACGTAGAATTTCAAACGCAACGATCACTAAAACAATAATCGTTACCAGCCAAGCGGGTGTAAGATGTAAATAAGCTGCCAGTGAGGCGGCGTAAGCATAATAAAGTAAAGGAATTAACGCCATCCCAATATGAATAAGACGGCGTAAAAGGTGACCTAAAAGGCCACCTTTTGTGCGAGCGGCATGCCCTAAGCGTTTTTCAATCGGCGCGCCTCCCGCGAGTTAGGATAGCTTGCCTGCAAGACATCGTAGCTAGATTGTGCAAGTTTAGCCAACTTCAATTTGGTATAAGCTTTCACCATAATAGCTAAGGCTTTAGCAACCTGCGGCGAACCATTAAAGTGTTGCACAACATAACTAGCACGATTGGCGGCAGCAACATAGGCAGCTCGATCCATATAAAATTCAGCCGTTTCGACTTCTCGTTTCGCCATTAAATTACGAATATAAGCCATTCTGACCAAGGAGTCGGGTGCATATGGACTGTTTGGATACAGCTGTACTAAAATAGCAAAGGAAGAAAATGATTGTTGCAAGCTACTAATATCTCGCGGCGCTGGATCAACACCCACATGTTTTTGCAACCACGATAAACCTAAACTAAAACCTAAAACACCGCGCATATAATAAGCATAATCAACATGCTTACCGCGTGGATATAAGCGTACATAACGATCAGAAGCAGCAATCGCTGAAGGAATATCGTTATCCATATAGTAAGCATAAATAATATCAAGCTGACCTTGTTGTGCATACGCACCAAAAGGATACAACGCATCTAAGGCTTCAAAATATTTAACGGCATCATCATAATTCTTTTCCGCTAACGCTTTTTCACCCTTGCTATAAATATCTACGGCTTTATGGCCTCTAAAAGCAGCAAATTGATCGTGATCTTTGTCCGAACAACCAACAATCATGGAAACAAGTAACAATAGTAAGAGTATTTTTTTCATAGAGCCTTCATCTTTGATTGGTAAATAGAAAAAACCATGCCATTATATACAAACCTTCTACAAAACGAAAATTTATTACATCAGCATACGCTAACGACAATCGAGCCCACAATCATGAACAATGAAAAAAAAATCGAACTCAGCGGCATTATACCTGACGCGTGTAACGGATTACGTCTTGACCAAGCGCTGGCTAAAATATTCCCACAATACTCGCGTGCGCAATATCAAAACTGGATTAAACAAAATCACGTTATGTGCAATGGTGAAACACAAAATAAAACGCGCTACAAAGTACAAGCAACACAAACCATTGAAGTCAAGGCAACATTAGTTGACGACGAGCGCTGGGAAGCACAAGCAATACCGCTTGATATTATTTATGAAGATGAAGATATACTTATTGTTAATAAACCCGCCGGATTAGTTGTTCATCCTGGCGCCGGCAATCCTGATAATACTTTAGTCAACGCCCTACTACACCATGCCTCTGAACTGACGCACGTGCCCCGCGCTGGCATTATTCATCGCTTAGATAAAGACACATCTGGATTGCTAGTCGTTGCACGCAACTTAGCATCCCATAATAGCCTGAGCAAAGCGATGAAAGAGCGACAAATTAATCGTGAATACGAAGCAGTCGTCAATGGTGTCATGACAGGCGGCGGTACCATAGAAGCAGATATTGATCGCCACCCCAATAAACGCACTCAAATGGCAGTGGTCAACAGTGGGCGACCAGCAGTCACACATTATCGTGTGCTCCACCGCTTCCGTGCGCACACGCATATACGCGTAAAACTTGAAACCGGGCGCACACATCAAATCCGCGTCCATATGGCACATATCCGTCACCCTTTGATTGGCGACCCTACTTACGGCAGAAATGTAAATTTCTCCTCTAAACTTGCCGACTACGCCAGGGAGGAAGTGCAAAAATTTAACAGGCAAGCCCTGCATGCTATTCAACTCGGGTTTGAGCATCCACGCAGCAATGAATATATGCAATGGAAAACAGATTTACCGCAAGACATCAACCATTTGATTGAAACTTTACAAAGAGACCACGATGAAAACCAATGATTTTATAAAAGCGTCTTGGCCAGCCCATCCCACTATCCATGCTTATACTACGACTCGTTCCCTTGGCAATATAGCCACACATGTCGAAGATGATCCACAAAGCGTCGCATCAAACAGACAAAAATTGAACGAAACTATTGCGCTACCTAACCCTCCTTGCTGGTTAGAACAAGTCCACGGAACCCAGTGCATCACATTGAGCGCTAGCACCTCAGAGGTGCTAACAGCGGACGCTGCATATACAAACACAGCACAAACGGTATGCACTATAATGACGGCAGATTGCTTACCCATATTGTTGTGTAACGAATCCGGCACAGAGGTCGCCGCTATCCATGCAGGTTGGCGTGGCTTACTAGCTGGCGTGATTGATAATACCGTTGCCTGCATGAGCTCATCACCCAACACTATTATGGCTTGGCTCGGTCCTGCTATTAGCAAAAAAGCCTTCGAAATAAATGAAGACATTAAAAAAGATTATCTAATGAACAATGAAGCGTATGAGCCCGCCTTCCACTATCGTGAGAACCGCTTATTTGCTGATTTATATCACCTTGCACGCATCAATCTAGCAAAGCTAGGCATAGAGCAGGTTTTTGGCGGCCAGTATTGTACATTTTTTAATAATGATTTATTTTTCTCCCACCGCCATGATCCCAAACCCACCGGCCGAATAGCCTCGCTGATATGGATAAATCGCTAAGAAGCTAGTAGACTAGTCAACTTTAAAACAATAGATTATGTGGCGTAATCCGAGCTACAGCCAAAAGGAATGGATCCCGTGGTCAAACCACGAGATAACGAAGTTAGGCAGAATTAAATAAAGCACAAAGAGATATCTAATGAGAAAATTACAACATTACTTAAAAATTTCCACGTTTTCCTTACTGGCTTTGGCCTTACCGTTAACTGGCCTTGCCCATTTACCAACGTCCGCTAACGGAAAAGCGATCAGCAGTTTGGCGCCGATGTTAGCAAAAACCACGCCTGCAGTGGTGAATATTGCTGTCGAAAAAGTATTACCCAAGACGCCTGGTCAAGCGACACTACCGGCAGATAAACAGCAACCAACAAAAGCACTGGCTGTTGGCTCTGGTGTTATTTTCAATGCCAAAAAAGGTTATATCATCACCAATGCCCATGTGGTAAAAAATCAAAAAGTCATGATTGTCACGCTAAAAGATGGCCGTCGTTACCATGCAAAATTAATCGGTGAAGAAGATGGTTTTGATATTGCCGTGATTCAAATCCACGCTGACCACTTAAAACAAATGCAATTTGGTGATTCTGATAAATTAAAAGTTGGTGATTTTGCCGTTGCCGTTGGCAGTCCTTTTGGTTTAACACAAACAGTAACATCGGGTGTGATTAGCGCACTAAATCGTGATACACCAAAAATTGAAGGCTTCCAAAGTTTTATTCAAACTGATGCACCCATTAATCCCGGCAACTCGGGCGGTGCGTTAATTGATATGGATGGAAAACTTATTGGTATTAACACTGCGATTCTTGCTCCTAACAAAGGCAATATTGGTATTGGTTTTTCCATTCCTAGCAATATGGTAAAGAGTGTTGCTGATCAACTGATTAAATATGGCAAAGTAACGCCTGGCTTACTGGGCGTGATGGCACAAAATATTTCGCCTGAATTAGCCGACGCTTTAAATTTAAAAAATGACAAAGGTGTGGTTGTAACGCAAGTTGTTGAAGGATCAGCTGCCGATAATGCGGGCGTTAAAAACGAAGATATAATTACCAAAGTCAATAACACCCCCATTCAAAGTGCCGCACAGCTACATAATATGATGGGCATTATGCGACCCGGGACAAAAATTCATATTACCGTCATGCGTCATCATAAAGAAAAAATATTACATGCTGTTGTAGGAAACCCCAAGGCATTATTAAAGCAGCACTATATTCCTTATTTGTCCGGCATGCGGCTTGAAGCCTTCAGCGATTTAGAACCCAATAGTACTTTAGTAAAAGGTGCTTTAGTTTTAGATTTAAAAGACAATAGCTCAGGTGCTTTGGCTGGACTGCTACCCGGTGATATTATTGTTAGCGCCAATGGCCAAGCGATAAGCTCCATTCATAAGCTAATGGAAACGGCCGCGCATGCTAAAAAACGTTTGTTATTAAAAGTGGCGCGCAATAACAGCTACGTTTATTTGGTGATACAACGCAATCAATAGCACAGTAGGGGCCGCCTATCCATAGGCTGAGATACGAGCTTTTACAAAATGCCATACCAAATCATTGGTGTGGCATTTTAAATTAGCACAAGCTGCCTCAAGGACTTGACATCTTAGTACCAGTCTTTAATGCATCGCCGTCGCATTTTAATCTACCCGCACTCTTTATATCTGATCGCTTAGCAAGCGGTTTAGGCAAACCACTTTTCACACCAGCATCATCTGTAAATAAAGTATGCCCAGTTTTGGAACTCACAGACAGCAACTTACCACCCCCACCTCCTGTTGGCAAAGCAAGAGGACTAAAGACTATACTTCGGCTTTCTAAAAGAGACGGTAGGGAATCACAAGAAGATGGGCTAGCATTATCATCAGAGTCCGAACGCTTTTTCTCTCGCCGCCCTTCTGTTGGTGCTGAGTATGAGCGCCCAAGCTCCACTGGCTTTAAAATACTTTTGTCAAAATCAACGGGGACTTTTTTTAAGTGAGCGCGCGACGCATCAATAATCTCACCTAACTTTTGGAACTGCCCTTTTAATTCTTGACACAACTCGTTACTTTCATTCTTCTTCTTTTGCTCCGCTTGATCTGTATTATATTTATATAGCGCATCACTCTTACCAACTGCACCAAATGATGCCTCTTTGTCATTACCAAAATCTAAAGGGCTCGCAAACAATAATGCCATTTCATCTTCCTCATCACTCCCATCTCCTGCATCATCACTGTTAGCATCCACACAAAGCCTATCACCATCTTCAAACGCTAAAAAGTTTTCCTGTGCTTGTTCCAGCAAATAATTACAGCGTTTTAACAATTCCTCAGCAGCATGTTCAGAAAATTCTTTAAACCCAGGGTCTATATCGGTAGAGGAACATAGCTCCTCCCAACCATCAAATAAGTCCTCCAATCTCCGGCAAGACAACTCACCATAATCATCGCTAACTGAACCAATACCGACGGATGCTTGATGCACCAGAAAATCCACAGCAGCATTCACTTCCACCAACCATTTCTCAACATAATTTAACTGCAATAAAATATCTGCTTGGTGCTTAATTAACAAATTACGTGGTGAAAGACACGCTGAACCTGCTCTTTCAAACGGGCTAAAAGGACGAACAAATTGCTGACACTGATCAAACAAATGAACTTCATTGTGGTATCGAGAATCCAGCTGACAATAAAAATCAGCAAGTCTGATTTTAAAACTAGCATCGGCATAATGTCCTTTAAAACTAGCCAGGAATCTTACTACCATATGTAAGCGTTCAATAAACGCTGCCTTGATTTCATCCAAAGAAAGTCGTTGATACTTATCCTTGTAAGCTTCAACTTTAAAAGAGGCGAGCCTATACAAGCCTGCCGGGACATCCTTATCATCCTCAACCAATATTGCTGGCTTTAACCCTCTTACTTTTTTTACAGTCTCTTTTATATTTAATTGTGAAAAAATTTTATTTAACTGTAATAAATCTTTGCTACTTAACTCAACATCCTTCCATAGTTCCAAGATAGGCAAATTAACATTGGGGCGATCGGGTTGATTTTTATATATCGTACCATAATCCTCATGATCAACAATTCTCGATCCAACCACATCGTTATCCGACAAATCCCGCAACCCAACCAAGTAAGCTAGCAGCAATATCTTTGCTTGGTTAATAGGGAGTAAATCCCGCTGCTCATCAACAAATGGTTGATATGAACCAAGGATCTTGCCTTGATTGATCGTCGTACTGATACTAATACTCTTATCTGACGCTAAATTAAATATACAAAACTTCTTAACAGAAGAAGAATACTCATCTCGCTTTTTGCTTACTTTAGGCGCATATGACTTTTCATATTTAACCTTTGAGAAATCTATAACAAAAGGGATAACAGGCACAACAATATTAGATAAACCGACAATCTCAGCAAACCGCTGCAATAATAGATCTTGGTTGATTCGGTATAAACTAGGTTTAAATATAGCTCTATATTTAAAGTCCTTCCCTGAGTAAACACCAAGAACATAATTACCCGGCCTAGGAGGATCCCACGGATGTATTACAAAGGAACTGATATCTTTAACTGATTGCAGCAAGTCTTTCTGCTCTGTTGCTGAGGTAATATCAAACTGCTGACACAAACTTTTTAAAGCATCAAGGCTTTTACTTTTACTGAAGTCTTGCCATAACTTTTCAACCCACACCACTTCATGCTCATCTCTCTGACGCCCCCGCCGCTTCTCCTCTTTAACCCGCATATCAATATTCCTGCTTATAACCATCAAATTTAATGTGCGATATCTCGCACTACCAATATATAATATATCGCACTATTGTTAAAAAATTCTTAAACTAGGGAGTGATTTTGACGTAAAACTTCGCAAAAATAATGTTTGCATGCATTCAATAGTGTTCGACTTTCAAAACACTGCATGAAATAATAAAAAAACACCTACAGAAAGGATTAAAGCATGAAAATCATTATTGTTGGGGCAACAGGAACCATTGGCCAAGCAGTCGTCAGCGCACTAGAAGAGCGGCATGATATTATTTCTGTAGGGCATAGCCAAGGTGATTATCAAGTTGATATTGCTGATACTAAACAGATTGAAAAACTGTACAATGCCATTGGTAGTTTCGACGCATTAATTTCAACAACAGGTAGTGTTCACTTTACCGAACTACAGCAGTTTAGTGCTGAAGATCTTGCTCTAGGCATTAACAATAAATTAATGGGGCAAGTTAACCTGGTATTAAAAGGTCTAAAGCATATTAATGCTAAGGGTTCCTTCACGTTAGTATCGGGCTTATTAAATCAAGACCCCATCCTTTACAGCGCTTCTGCAGGTATGGTGAACGGCGGCATCGAAGGCTTTGTAAAATGTGCAGCGATTGAAATGCCGAAAGAAACTCGCATCAATGTTGTAAGCCCAACCGTTGTCACTGAATCACTGGATAAATACGCAGCCTATTTTCGTGGTTACAAACCCGTTCCAGCGGCTGAAGTAGCGCAAGCATTTGTTAAAAGTGTTGAAGGACGACAGACCGGTCAAGTTTACCGCGCGGGTTGGTAAGCTAGACACAATCCTTATTAAGAGAGTGAGAAGAAACGCGGCGAATGCGTGCACCTAAAATAGAAAGCTTTTCTTCAATACATTCATAACCACGATCAATATGATAAATACGATCGACAATGGTATTTCCTTTTGCCATTAAACCGGCTAGTACCAAACCTGCTGACGCACGCAAATCAGTGGCAATAACGGGCGCGCCTCTTAATTGTTTTTTACCATGGCAAATAACATGATTGCCTTCTTGATGAATATCAGCACCCATACGCTGCATTTCTGGCACATGCATAAAACGGTTTTCAAAAACGGTCTCGGTAATAATACCACGACCTTCTGCCACACTGTTTAGCGCCATAAACTGTGCCTGCATATCAGTGGGAAATTCTGGATAAGGCGCCGTAGCAACATCAACAGCCTTGGGACGCTTTCCTTTCATATCAAGCTCAACCCAATCTCTACCAATGTGAATATGGGCACCTGCTTCACGCAATTTTTCTAACAATGAGCCTAAGGTCTTAGGGTGTATATCTCTAACCGTGACACGGCCACCCGTCATTGCACCTGCTATTAAATAGGTTCCTGCTTCAATCCGATCGGGTAAAACGCTGTAACTACCGCCGCCAATACGCTCAACACCATCAATGATGATGGTTGCTGTACCAGCACCGGAGATACGTGCTCCCATTTTATTAAGGAAGTTAGCAAGATCTTCAACTTCAGGTTCACACGCGGCATTATTAATAACACTTCGCCCCTGTGCAAGTGCTGCAGCCATCATTAAGTTTTCTGTACCGGTGACAGTAATTTTACCTAAATCTAATTCAGCACCCTGTAAACGGCCATCAATATTCGCTTTAATAAAACCATTTTCAACAGAGATCGTTGCCCCCATCGCCTCCATACCAGCGATATGAACATCAACAGGTCGAGAACCAATGGCACAACCGCCGGGCAAGGATACTTCCGCCTGACCAAAACGAGCCAACAAAGGCCCTAACACAAGGATCGATGCGCGCATAGTTTTGACTAAATCGTAAGGCGCGTAAAAATTGGTAATATGAGCGCAATCCACTTCAATATGCATCCGCTCATCGACAGTAACCTGTGCACCCATGCGTCCTAATAATTCAATCATGGTGGTTACATCGTTTAAGTGGGGAATATTGCTTAACTTAACAGGCTGATCAATCAGTAAACACCCTGCTAATATCGGTAACACGGCATTCTTTGCTCCCGAGGCCCGTACCATACCATCTAACTTAACACCACCGGCAATTATTAACTTATCCATGTTTTTATTCTATTCCTAAAATTGATGTCACATTACATATCGTCGCTAATGTAACCAAAGATGTTGGCACATTTTCAAATAAAACCGTTTTAGACTTCCCAGCCGCATAACGCTTCCAAGATAGCATGAGTGACAAAGCGGAACTATCACTTTGCTTCACCCTTGAGAAATCAAATCTAGGTTCTGATTCTTTATCAATCTGACGTTGACCTTGTTGTCGCACATTAACAACATTATCAAAATTTATATCTTCTCCAACCGACCACGCCATTAGCGTCCCCGATTGTATTTTTGTAAACGTTGAATCAGTGCTGACATCCCACCCTCTGCCAATGTTCCAGAAAATTGAGAGCGATAGTTTCTCACAATACTGACGCCTTCGATACTAAAATCATAAATTTTCCATTGACCACCGCGATTAATCACGTTGTAGCTCATGGGGATTTTCTGGCCGCTGCGACGGATCAAGACACTTTTAACCCGGGCAAAACGTCCACTGACGCCACCTCGTAAAGGATAAATTTGAATTTTATCGTCGTTATAAGAGGCCAACGCTTTAGAGTACGTATTAATTACTAGGCGTTTAAATTGGCTAACAAACACTTTTCGTTGTTGGCGTGAAGCGGCACGCCAAGCATTTCTGCCTACCACCATACCGGCCATACGATTGATATCGATATAAGGCACCAAGGTGGTATTTACAATCCGATGGATCGTTGTAGGTGTTAAACTGCCTTTGTTCTGTCGCAGTTGTGACAACATATTATTAGCCACCCCTTGCAACATTGACACAGGCGAGCTTGCTGCCACCGCAAAGGCACACACAAACAGTAAAGGAATCGATAAGGTCAGCCAAAATTTTTTCAATTTCATCGGTAAACTCCTCATTTTTTACTCAACGTGGGTTTAGGGGCTTCTTCACCTTTCTGAGAATCTTTGGGTTTATCTTCGTCCGACTTCATACTGTATATCAACTGACCGATTAGATTTTCTAATACCAGTGCAGGATGCGTTGTTTCAATCATATCGTTATTTTTTAAATTTTGCTCTTCAAAGCCTGGTGTCAAACTGACGTAGTTTGACCCCAAAAGGCCTTCGGTAAAAATACTAGCTGAGGTATCAATTGGCAGATTATTGTACTTATCACTAATTTTCATAATGACAATAGCACGAAAACTATTTTTGACCAAATTGATTTTCTCTACGGAACCAATTTTAACCCCAGAAATAGACACAACCGAACGCGGTTTTAAACCGCCAATATTATCAAATTCTGCCTTAATGAGATAATAATGATTGTTACCAATCTGTGTTAAGCCACTCACTCTAAATGCCAAAAATAGCAGCGCAACTAACCCCGCCAACATAAAGAGCCCAACGATTAATTCTGCTGATCTTTTACGCAACAAACTACCACCCTCCCATCATGAGCGCCGTTAAAACAAAATCTAGTGCTAACACCATCAGTGATGAATAAACAACCGTTTTTGTGGTTGCGCGACTAATCCCTAATGAATTTGGTTCTGAGTAAAAGCCTTGATAAACAGAAATCCATGTGATGATGACAGCAAAAACAATGGTCTTAATAATACCATTAACTACGTCTGTACGAAAATTTACCGCTGTCTGCATATTAGCCCAGAAAGTGCCGCCATCTAAGCCCAGCCAGTCAACACCGACCAAACGACCGCCGTATAGTGCTGTTACATTGAACAACACCGCAAGTATTGGCATCGAAATCAAACCTGCCCACAAGCGAGGAACAACAACACGCCACAGTGGATCAACGGCCATCATATCCATACAATCAAGCTGTGAGGTTGCACGCATTAAACCAATTTCAGCGGTTAAGGCAGAGCCGGCTCGGCCTGCAAACAATAAGGCAGTAATGACGGGACCCAGTTCTCGCAACACCGTCAGCGCAAGCATTTGCCCTAACTGCTGCGTTGCACCAAATTTGTTTAAAATATTATAACCCTGCAAAGACACTACCATGCCAATAAAAAGCGCAGACATTAAAATAATGACTAAAGATAAGACACCGACACGGTAAATTTGCTCAGATAATAAAGACCAGACCTGCCCCCAACGTGGTCGACGAAAAACAGTCTGGCATAAAAAGATACCCGATTGCCCGACGCGCTGGCAAAAATCGACGCCTACGCGCCCAATTGTTAATACACTTTTCATTCTACCCTCAAATCCTTCTGCAACTCCTTTGCAGGATACTGAAAGGGAACCGGTCCATCTGGCAGCCCCTTAACAAATTGCTGGATCATGGGTGACGTATTTTCCAACAACTCACTGGGCGACCCTTGTCCTATCACTTTACCATCCGCAATAACAAAAACACAATCAGCAATCTGTATAACTTCTTGCACATCGTGCGAAACCAGTATGGAGGTCAAACCAAACGCATCATTTAGCTCACGAATTAGCTTCATCAACACCCCACGATTGATCGGATCTTGACCAGTAAAAGGCTCATCGTACATCATCAGCTCAGGATCTAACATAATTGCCCGCGCTAACGCCACTCGCCTTGCCATACCACCTGACAATTCATTGGTTAATAATTTTTCAGCTCCACGCAAGCCTACTGCTTCTAATTTCAACAACACCAGGTCGCGAATCATATCTTCAGGCAAATTAGTATGTTCGCGCAATAAAAAGGCAACGTTCTCAAAAACATTAATGTCAGTAAATAAGCCACCCTCTTGAAACAACAAGCCCATTTGTCGCCGTGCTTTGTTCAATTCTTTTTTAGATAAGCTTGGGATAGCCAAGCCATTGACTTCAATTTGACCTTTATCAGGAACAATCTGACCACCAATTAAACGAAGCAACGTTGTTTTACCGGTACCACTGGGTCCCATAATGGCTGTTACTTTGCCACGTGGAACTTTAATATTAATTCCATTAAAAATTAACTTACTGGCGCGGCGAAAATGGCAGTCTTCAATCGTGACTATAAATTCTTTATCGTATGACATACCGACCTCTGCTGTTTATTTATGGTGCAAATTTACAAGAAAAACACTTAAAATGCAAAACTCCTGAACATACTCTTTTTATTATGATACCCTAAGCTTAACATAAACTAAACTGTACTTTTTATGCACAGGAAAAGATATGGACACCAGCAATAACTTTTTAGCGCATGCACAGGACGTTATTAATATCGAGTATGAATCGATTAAAGCCCTTAGCAATCAGCTTGATGAAAGCTTCTCTAGAGCATGCGAAATCATATTAAATTCTTCTGGCCGCACCATCGTTATTGGCATGGGAAAATCGGGACACATAGGGCGTAAAATAGCTGCCACCTTTGCTAGCACCGGAACACCTGCTTTCTTCGTTCATCCCGCGGAAGCAAACCATGGCGATATGGGAATGATCGCGCCTGACGATGTGGTCTTAGCCATTTCCTATTCTGGTGAAACGGCTGAAGTTATTAATCTCTTACCTTTAATAAAGCAATTAGAAATTCCCATTATCGGCATGTCGAGCAATGCCAAATCGACATTAAGCAAAATATCCACCGTTCATCTTTCAATTAAAGTGAGCAAGGAGGCCTGCCCGCTTAACTTAGCACCCACGGCCAGCACAACCGCATCGTTAGTTATGGGTGATGCGCTCGCCATTGCGATTCTAAAAGCAAGAAAATTTTCCATGGAAGACTTTGCCCGTTATCATCCCGGCGGGTCTCTCGGCAAGCGTTTACTAATGTCAGTTGAAGAACTGATGCATAGTGATGACGAACTTCCCAATGTAAAACCTGACTGCCTGCTCTCTGAAGCACTACTTGAAATTACCCAAAAAAGTTTAGGTATGACCGTTATCACCGATGAACATAATAAATTACTTGGCATCTATACCGATGGTGACTTACGCCGTACCATCGATCATGGTCACGATATTCATAACACCAATATTGAAACTGTGATGACCAAAGGCTCGATTACCATCAAGGCAAGTACACTCGCCGCTGATGCGCTCACCTTAATGCGTGATAATAAAATCACCTCGCTACCTATTGTAGATAATGAACAAGCTGTCGTTGGCGTTATTCACATGCATGACTTATTAAGAATTGGTATCGGATAAAAACAATGAGCTTAAAAAATAAAATCAAAAACATAAAACTGCTTATTTTGGATGTTGATGGCGTGCTAACCGATGGTACCTTCTATCTCTCAAACGAGGGTGTTGAGCTCAAAGGTTTTCATACCCAAGATGGATTAGGCATTAAACTGCTGCAAAAAGCTGGCATCGACGTTGCCATTATCTCCAGCAGAAAAAGCAAAGCCGTAGAAATACGTATGGCTGAACTCGGTGTCACCCATGTCTACCAAGGCATAGCATCCAAGCTATCTGCTTTTGATGAAATTATGAACATTTTATCGCTAACAGCCGATAAGGTCGCTTACATGGGCGATGATTTACCCGATCTTCCAGTGATGAAAAAAGTTAATCTCAGCATCGCACCAGCCAATGCCGTCACCGTGGTAAAACAACAAGCAGACTGGAAAACAGCGCGTCGAGGTGGACAAGCAGCGGTACGTGAAGTCGCTGATACCATCCTAAATATTCGCAACTTGGCCGAGGTCATGGTATAAATCTATAATGAGTATTAAAAGCACAGTCTTTATCTCGCTACTGGCCGTTGGTGTCATAATAAGCAGCAACCACGTTTTAAAGTCACATCAGAACTTATTGAACTACGTGAGACATAACTCGCCAAATAAACCTGACTCTCTGATGTTCAATGTGCACTATAGGGATTACAGCAAAACAGGTGCTCTCAAAAGCAAATTAAACGCGCCCAAGGTCACCCACCTAGAGTCCCACGACACTCTTGTTATCACAAAGCCACGCGGCGTGGTCTACTGTGATAATGGCAATGAATGGACCTTTTCTGCTAAACACGGGCTTAGCTTACACAACGAAACCGTGTACTTAACGAACCACGCCATATTGCACAAAATTGAAACAGATTCTCCCGTTCAGACGACGGTTAAAAGCTCAAAAATTACACTTTACCCAAAAAAATCCTTTGCAGAAAGTGATCAAAACGTTACCATAACAAGAGCAGGATCAATACTTAAAGGCAAAGGGATGACTGCTGATTTGAGACGCAACATTTTGACGTCATTATCTCATTCTAGGGGAATTTATGCGCCAACTATTAACAATACTGATAGCTCTACTGATTCTAGTAAGCATTCCTAGCTTTGCCTTACCAAGCGATCATACAAAACCCTATCACATTAGCGCTAAGAAAATTGTCTTTGAACAAGACAAGCATCTCGCCACGTACACCGGCAATGTCATCATTATTCAAGGGTCAACACAGCTTACCGGCGACAAAGTGATACTCAATCTCGATAAATCAAATTCGCAAATAGAAAAGCTTGTCGATTATGGCAAGCCAGCGCACTATCACACACTACCCAATGAAGGTAAAAAAATACTCTATGCGCAAGCCAAAAAAATCACCTATTTCCCACAAAAGCAGGAAGCTCTGCTGGAAGGCAAAGGGCAAGTGATACAAGATAAAAATGTCTTCCGCGGCCCACATATTTGGTATGATATACAAAGCGAGACCGTCATATCCACAACACCGCAAGGAAAAGGAAAAACCACCCTTTTAATACAGCCACAAGATGTACAATAGCAATGCCTAAATTAACTGTTAAAAACTTACAAAAACAATATAAAAACCGCAAAGTTGTGCAAGACGTTTCCTTAACCATTGACGATAACATCGTCGGTTTATTAGGGCCGAACGGTGCTGGAAAAACGACCAGCTTTTATATGATCATTGGCTTAGTAAAACCCGACAGTGGTGAAGTTTACCTCGATGATATGAATATCAGCGACCTTCCTTTGCACAAGCGAGCAAACTTGGGCATTGGTTATCTGCCACAAGAAACGTCAATTTTTAGAAAGCTTACAGTGACCGAAAACATCATGGCTATATTGCAACTCCGCAAGGACTTGACAAAGAAGCAGCAGACGGCAAAATGTGAAAGTTTATTGCAAGAATTTAACGTCGAACATATTCGAGACATAAAAGGTGTTAGCCTTTCAGGTGGTGAAAAACGACGCGTTGAAATTGCACGTGCCCTGGCGATGGATCCAAAATTTATTTTGTTGGATGAACCCTTCGCAGGCATCGACCCAATTTCAGTTGTTGATATTAAACGTATTATTAACCATCTGCACAAAAGAGGCATTGGTGTTTTGATCACAGACCATAATGTCCGTGAGACCTTGGATATCTGCCAACGTGCTTACATCGTCAGCGATGGCAGCATCATGGCAACAGGAACACCAAAAGAAATACTAGCTAACGAAACTGTTCGCGAGGTTTATTTAGGTCATGAATTTGACCTGTAACGTTCCCAAAAAAAACTGAAGGAGATCTACCATGCATATTCAAATAGACGGCCAAGGTATTACCGTTTCTCCCGCACTAAAAGAACTAACGCAAAAGAAAATGGAGCGCAAGCTGTCCCATTTTGAAAAGATAAACAATATTCACGTTATTTTAAAAGTCAGCAAAATTCGCCAAGAAGCAAGTGCACACCTTGCTGTTCCTGGCACCGTTATCAATGCGCACGCTGAATCAGATGATATGTATAAAACCATCGACCTGCTCGTTAAAAACTTACATTCACAGTTAACAGACTATAAAGAAAAACACGAAGCGCATTAACATACATGAATATCGCAAGCCTTACTTCCCCCGAGCTTATCGTTCGCGATGGCTCGGGGATTACCAATAAGAAAAAACTTTTTGAAACAATCAGCATTTTAGCTAACTGCGCTGCGCCACAAGTAAAGCAGGTAGATATTCTAGAAGCGCTACAAAAAAGAGAACGGCTTGGTATTACCGCACTGGAGCACGAAGTTGCGATACCACATGCACGCATCAGCAACCTAGAGAAGCCTTTATGTGTGATCATCGTGCTTAACGAGCCTATCTGTTACTGCCGCGAAGACAATATCTTAGTTGATATCATCTTTGCTCTACTGGTTCCCGATGAGCAGAATGAAGAGCATCTTAATATTCTTGCCATGCTGGCTGAAAAATTAAATCAAGCTTCTTTTCGCAAAGCTCTAAGAACCGCCGAAACACAGGACGAACTTTACCAACGCGTGATTAAAACGGATGAATAAAATAACACGACATGGAAACATGATGGTGATCAATGGGCTTGGTGTCCTAATGACTGGCCATCCCAACATAGGCAAAAGTGAATTAACCCTGGCATTAATAGACCGCGACCACCAGTTGGTGAGTGATGATGCCATTGATATATTCGAAAGACAGGGAGAACTTATCGGTCAATCCCCCACCATGCTAAACGACTGCCTACTGATCAAAGGCATGGGCATTATCAATATCAAAAAAATATTTGGTGATAACGCTGTTGTCCTTGAACATCAATTGCAATTAATTATTGACTTAATTGAACCCGAGGATATGCCATCTAGCATGGATCCTTTACAACCCTTAATACAAGAAGAAAAAATTCATACCATTACTATTCCTAAGATTATTTTCCCAGCATTAACAGGACGCGCCCTGGCTTTGTTAATCGAGACGTTAATTAAGAACTATCAGCTAAAATTACAAGGTTTCGATGCAGGAAAGGAATTTAATGTACGCCAACATCAACTACTCAAAAAGAATATGCTATGAAAACAAAAAAACTTGAAATTATTAACAAACTCGGACTACATGCCCGCGCCGCAATGAAACTAGTCAACACCGCCTCACGCTATGGTAGCGAAATCCTTATTCGTTATAGCGGACGTGAAGTCAATGCAAAAAGCATTATGAACGTAATGGTATTAGCTGCCAGTCGTGGCAGTGAGATTGAACTGGTTGTTTCTGGAGAAGATGAAGACGATGCGATGGAAGCATTGGTCACATTAATCAATGATCGCTTTGGTGAATCTGAATAAACACCACAAGATTTTAACCGCCATATAATTTCTCGCCCCTGCCATTGCAACAGGGGCACAACCCCTCCATTTTAACCTCCAAAATGCCATCAATGATGCATAAACTGCTAAAAACACAGCTGCAGTATTTACTTTCCAAATTTTTTTTCTGAAATCATTTTTAAAAAACATACCAATTAAAGAAAAAAACTCCCCCCAGAAGCTCACCATCATATCTTATTGAAAATATAAAATTTTTAAAGATACTACTATAAAATTAATAAATAGGACTGTTGAAATTACTTGTTATACAAATACCAGCTAACGCGTTAAAATTATTACAAATGGTCAGGCACATAAACAACAAGGGGTAAAGCAGATGAGTAACAATCAATATACAAAAGAAAATAACCACATCAACAATCAAGGACTCCAGGGCAACCAACAAAATTTCACTAACGAGCAGGCTTGCTTTTTCCAGCCTGATAACAACCTTGTTTACAAATCGCAAAACATACAATTACAAAAGTTAAATTGCCCCTATCAAAACATGCAAGAACAAGAACTACTTGACGAAAGACAAGAATATTCAATGGAAAGTCTTTACACCGGCTCTGAAATAGCTGTCACCATAGGTGGATTAATTGATGCCTCAAGCGCGGTACTAGGCAATTTAGGCTGCGCCTTTTCTGCTTTTGATCTTTCTAAATCATTTTTTAACACCCTGCATTACAATAAAAAGCAAAAAAATGCCGCCAAAACTATTGCTCAGTCTATCCCACTTTTTAGCAATGAGCTTATTACATTTTTAGGCAGCGCAGGTGAAAAAGCAATGTTTTCAGAGATGCTTTTCTTTCTAGCAGAAAAATACAAATCCTGTTTTGAGAGCGCTTATAAAGACCTTCCTTCAAGCAGTGCATGCTTTGGCGTTGCAGGCGCAGCATTGGCACAACCGCACCTCGCCTTTTGTGCTTTACCATTTTTTGTAAAAAGCTTATCGAAAAAGTTCTATGATAAGTATCAGCATAAACAACAAAGCAAAGATCGCTTAGCGAAACAGCAAGAACTACTCGTTAACTTAAACGGCATGTTTCTTCATACGGTAAATGAAAATGGCCAAAGTGTCGAATTTACTCAGGGAATTAAGGCTCTAGATAAAACCTTCTGCATTCAGGAAGCCCAATATATTGATAAGGTTCAAACTATCTATAAAAATAAAGCCACGTATGGTGATTACATGAGACTCAGAATTGCCTCTTTTGTCTTTATAAACCATAAAAAACTTGTCAGCAGTCACAATGGTTCCTTCAAATTGCAATCACCGGAAATGAGCCTATTTCATAAGAATTTATCAAAACTACTAGGCGGACTGATTGACCTAATTGGTATCGACAAGAAAGATTTGCAACTATTCCTATCCGATGACAAACAGATCCAACTACAAATCATTTTTAAATACGCAAAGAAGATTCCTAGGAGTGCATAAGGCAATACACCCTAACGGGCGCAATATAATGCCTGCGCCCGTTAAGGCTCACCTCCTCATTTATTACAAAGCGCCATCATGGAATTGTAACAGGGACAAGAGATATCATATTGATTAACAATAGAAAAATGCCTTTTTTGTGTCGCCGCAACAAACATCAAATAGACTATTTTATGAACAACAAGTACACTCCCCATATCAGTTCTGAAGCGCAACGCAAACACCAGTTCTGATACACCAAACAACAAAAAAAAGGGGGGGAAATATAAAGTGACTAGAGCTATAACGAAATGTGTGAACTGTAATATGAAGGCTGTTTCTGACGGAAATGTATTCTGCTCAGATGAATGCGCCAATGGCTACACCATTGGCAGCGGACAAACGCTTGGCAGTGAACTGCAAGCCATCAATGATGTAAAACACTATTCAGACTTGTGCATTTTAAGCTATCACTTATACGCACAAACCACTAAATGGCGTATTGATCCATTTACAGAGGCTATAGGCAATGATGATTATCGCAAAAAGCTTTTTGCGGTATTAAGGGAACAAGCTTTTAGCTACGGCAGTCCAACAGGTAAAGACCCCTATGGTGGTCGTGCTAGCCTTGACCCTATCGCTTTTCAGTATGACGCTGTTGACCCGCGTGCTAGCACCTATTATAACGGCGGCCCCGGTGAACATATCTATTTCCAAGCGCCCAAATTTGCCGCTCGCATTGAAAACACTTATCACTGCGCTAAGGAAAATAGTTATGCCATTATTCCTACGCAACAATATAATAGCGTTAGCTGTGGCGCCACCGCCGGTGATATAGATCTCTATTGCTTTGAGGGCGAGAGTGGCATTTCAGCGCGCAAAGAAACAGAAGGGGGGCAGCGTAGTCTTTTTGGTTATATTATGCATGATAAAAGCGCAAAGAAACTATCTATAGTCTTTCGCGGTAGTCGCAGCGGTAGTGCTGGCCGCGGGGGCAAGGAAGGGTACCTAGACGGCAGAGGAAATGCTGACTGGGTGACTGATATGGAAAGTGCTGGAAGTTTTTGGCTAGGCGAAGATGGAATGACAGCCACACGTTTTATTACTGGAGATGCGTCGATTACCTATGCGGGCGTCAAAGATACTAAAGTAGGATACGGTTTTGCTAAAACGTTAATATCATGTACTGACTCAATCACCGCTATCCTTGAGCACATCTTCCAGAAAGAAAGTAATGGAGGAGATATTAATGCTGTAGGAATCACTGGCCATAGCCTAGGTGGCGCCTTGGCAACCTTATGTAAAATAATGCTTAAGCGAGGAGAATATAGAACAAAACTGAAAGCAGCAATGACTAAATCAGGGGTACACACATCAAAGATAGATACTCTGATGGGTGTCTTTGGTAGCGCAATGTGCTACACCTTCGGAGCGCCAGAAACAGTATGGATCGACTTCGATGATAGAAAGGACAATTTAAGATCGGAAATTCAACGATACCTACTAGACCAAGATGTTATTACCAAAGGAAATGGCGCACTAAGCTTTGGCTTAGTAAAACATGCTGGTCAAGGACATAGCAGCCCAAATCTTGGACAAAAAGGTGCAATTGACTTAGGTGGCGCGCACATGCCTGCCAATATAAGAAACTCACACTATATAATACGCACCTGCGCTCTAGAAGGCATGCTTAGAGAAAGAGGACTTTACCTGAAAGAAAACTCGCTACAGCGAGCCATGAACTTAGAAAACTTATGGATACAAGAAAGCAGCCTAGCTGAACTTATTCGTAAAAAACCCCAAGCGCGCATGGCATACTTATCAGCATTTAGAATGGATCACTACTTCATGCTCGTTAGCAAACTCATTAAAGTCTATTTATGGTGGTTTCATGGACATAACACTTATCTCGGCTCACCCGTCGAATGGCGAAAAGAAAATAATGACAAGTTCCAAGGATTTCTAAAGTATATTGATGATAATTCAACTATTACAAAACATACATACGCACTTAGAGTACTGGCCTTTATTTACGGAAGACTAACCAAATGGAGCTTTATGTACAGCAATGATGTAGAAGCAGCTGCTAAAACTACCAGGGTATACTCTGCTAAAAAGCAACATTACTGCCCATTTATAAGGGATCCCAAAAAATGGTATAGAGAAATAAGCACCATGCAGGCACAATTACAAAAGTATCTCGATGGATGGTGTCAAGATGCAACAACAGTCATTAAATATGTAAACAACACATTGAAGGACTTGGTCTATTGCTTAAAGGATGAATCAAACACGCATTTGCAAGGATTATTAACAGATAGCATGATGATGCCCCCGAAGGCAGCCACGCCAACAGCAGCTTCTGCCGGTGGCAGCGCAAGCAGTAGTAGCAACACTCACTAACTATCACAACTTATAATAGGGCCGCAACATCTGTTGCGGTTTTATTTTTAACGCCTTCTATGCTGCAGGAGGTTCACACAAGTGCGAAACTCCTATGCTGAATGACTTTTAATAATTTTCTCCATCACCAAGCGCACCTGATCACGCAACCAAATATGCTTTTTTGACTTATCAAACTGTGCATTCCAAAACATTGCAATCGGGTATTTTGGCGTATCAAAAGGTAGTGCCTGGGTCTGTAATTTAAAGTACTTTGGCATAAAAGAAGTGACAAACGTTGATAATACAGCGAGAAGATGTGTTTTATCCAGCAAAGGAAAAACGGATACTAGATCCGGCAAGATAATCGGACTTATTCTTTTTTTACCTAACGCAGATAGGCTATGCTCTACTTGAATAATGGCCATATGCGGACTACGTACAAAAGCGATATGTTTTGCCTCTAAAAATGAAGACAAAGTCAACTTCCTTTTTAAAATAGGATTGCTTTTACTGCTAACACAAATAAGCTCATCTTCAAAAAGAGCCTCATGATGTGTATTCTCATCCACTCCCGCCTGAACCCCCATACTAAGATCAATCGTACCATTATCCAATAAATCACTTTTACCAACGTGATCCACTTGCTTAATCTCTATAGTAGCTTGCGGCGCAAGTTGCTGAATATGATTAAACAACTTAGGCAAAACAATAAAATTTAAAATATCAGAAAAGCCAATAACAAATTTACCTTTATATTGATAAGGGTCAAACTCATACACCCCATCAACCAAAGACTCAACATCCGATAGAATTCGTCGAACAGAGGGCGTAATTTGCAAAGCCAACCTAGTTGGCTGTAAGCCACTAGGCGTGCGCATCAAAATTGGATCTTGAAATAATTCACGCAACTGCTTTAGGATATTGCTCATAGCAGCTTGCGTGACCCCCACTGTTTCCGCAGCACGACTGACATGGCTTTCTGACACCAAGGCCTCTAACGCAATTAGGAGACGTATATTTATCTGGCTTAGCTGCATGTCTTATACATCCAAACAGGGTATTTATTTTTAAAATATAATACCTAATATGATAAATTTCAATGATGCTTTTACGTGAGATTTACCACCACTTTCACTACAGATTATACATCCGGCAGCAAGGGCAAACTGTCATTCTCCAATCGCGTACCGAAAATATTGTTAACTGAATTGAAAATTACGTATTGCGAGACTACCGTAATCATATCTAAAATCTGCTTTGTCGACCAATGTTGCGAGAGCTTTTCCCACAAAGACTCTGACAAATTAGCGCTAGAAATAATACTATCGACAGCTAGCAACATCACTTTTTCTTTTTCAGACCATGGCTGCTCTTGCGGTGGATAAGGAAGTGAAGCAATTTCATCATCACTAACACCTACTTCTTTTGCTTGCGGTATATGATGCCCCCAAACGTAATCACAACCGTAGTAACAGGCACTGCGCAAAATAATCAACTCCTGCTCGCGTATTGTTAGGTCCAATAAATGTTTTGTCTTCCCCCAATAAGGAATAAATAGTTCTGCTATCTTGCGACTTTTAAGCAACATACCAAAAACTTCCACCGGGGCATTGTCACCCTTCAATGCATTGCCCGGCAAGGCATTAAAAACACCAGCAAAATCTGCTAGCAATTCATCTTTTGAAACAGGCTCATCACGCCTGCTATTTCTTACAGCATTAATTAATTTACTCATCATTAAACCTCTCTAATATAAAGGAGAATCGGGATTCTCCCCTTGAATCGCACCCTAACGGGCACAGGCCGTCCATGCGAGCTAGTCTCGCATAGGCGAAATATAACCAGGAAGGAGGTTTGCACTGAAAGTGCGAAACTAACTTCTGGTCTTTAGGAGTTTCGCACTTGTGCGAAACAAAACAAATCCCGATGGGGATTTTCAAGGGGAGAATCGGGATTCTCCCCTTGAATCGCCGTCCATGCGAGCTAGTCTCGCATAGGCGAAATATAACCAGGAAGGAGGTTTGCACTGAAAGTGCGAAACTCCTGATAAAAACACTTATATTTACCGTACTATCTCATCACATCACTTTAAATTAAATACTGCTGAACAGCCACCAAAGTTGAATCAAGCTCCCTTTGGTGTATTGCTAAGACATTGTCAATATCCCTCGCCAATAACGCCTTACACTTCATCTCATGCATACAGTGCTTATCAGCAATCATCTTTTTAAAACAAGTGAGCTCTACCGCTTGTTTTAAGCGTCCATAACGGTAACGCTCAGAATCTGCAAATAATTGACGTATTAACTTCATTAAACTTTTCGAGTTACAACAAGATAACTGCGTAAAATGCCAGGTATTGTAAAGCCCCATCCATTTTTCAATATTGGGCTTTTCAAGGAATTTTTCATTGCTTTCTAACTTTGATAGCCGATGAAAGGCTGCCACAAGACTCCCTTCCCACTCCTCATCGGTATTTTTAAGCGATAAACGTAAAGCCCTTTCTTCTAACAACAAGCGCGTTTGATATACATCTTGAATATACTCCATCGAAAACTTAGCAACTTTAAACCCCTTACAGGGTGTTGCATCAACTAAAGCTGTTGCTGCCAGCTGGTTTAACGCTTCCCTTACCGGCGAGCCACCAATCTTTAGCTGTTGCTTTAGTGGCTCGATAGCAAGTTTATCTCCGGGCGCATAATCACCACGGATAATAGAATGCCTGATTTTTTCATACGCTGTTTGTGTTAGTGTTTGCTTTTTCAAAATTTACTTTTCCCAAGGATTTTCTTCACCTTCAAGCGGACTTCTACCTTCCATCTGAACTCGCAGTGATTTTGTTAGTCTTGCTACAGTGCAATATACACTTACGGTAAATAGCAACTCAGCAGTTTGCGTTTGCCCATAGCGCTTAATGAGCTCATCTAGGACAACGTCATCTACTGTTGCATCCACTTCCATCTGATCTGCTACCGCGCACATAAGATTAGCTTCATCATCTAAAGATTTTACAATCTCCTCATTCATAATAACTTGCAACTCTTTATCGGTCACCTGATTCGCTTTAGCAACATTAACATGCTGAAATAATTCATACTCAGCACTAGCAACATGCGCTTGTCGACAAATTGCAATTTCACGTAATCGCGCATCAAAACTAAACCCGTAAATGGCTTTGATCATGTCGGTCCAAGGAATGGTAACACCTGGCATAATCGTTAGTGCTCTGTAAATATTGAGGGGTGGGTACTGCTGGATGCATGCTAAATCTGCTGGGTTAATCTCACTATCTGTTGGTAATTCTATATGGCTCATTTTCTAGCTCCTAAGTTTCTGTATTTATTTATTCAAGTGCACAAATAATAGCTCTATATAATCGATAATGCAAAAATAATCGATTATTTATTTTATTTCCATATTTTTCAGTTAGTTATAAAGTTTATCATGTTACTTTAAGGCCGCATCTGAGATAGACCACCTATTTAAGCCACCACACCCACTTTGCAAATAGCTAGAATCACCTAACTTAAATGTAAAGAAAATACCCGTCATGAGCACACTCAGCGCAATTTGACACAAATAAATACTGAAAATATAATGCTCCGATTGAAAGATATTAGGACTCCGTAATGAAAGCTCGTCGCCTATTAACCTACTCCCTTGTTACCATTGCCATTGTTATTAATGCGTTCCCACTAGTAATGAGCTTTACCAACAAAAAGCTAGTCAGCGCCGCGGTAAATAATGCCAACCACCTGCAGACAACAGCAAAGATTCATTTAGACAGCTACCAACAAGGGTGGTTTAACAGCACAGCTACTATTCACATTGCTAACAAACCTCCCGTTAAGCTAAAGATTGATAACACACCTTTGCACCTAGTAAATGATCATGTATATTTTGGCACCAAGGCCAGCGGACACCTGAGCGCTTTGGATAACAAATTACAGGGCATGCTGCACTTATATATTCCCTACCACTCCCCTGCCACGGCAATACTAGAGCAAGGCACTTTACAAGTCCCTAATGCTGGTAAAATTTATCTTAATAAAGTTGAGCTTACTTTAAAAAAACGAATTAACACATTTAATCTTGCAACACTAAGCCAAAACCTACGCCTATATATTAATGCCAACGCACCACACTTAAGCGTAGACATGAGCGAGCAAGGGAACAAAGAAAAAGCTGACATCAAAAACGTCAAACTATTAATTAATAGAGACGGACTATTTAGCGAAGACAACACACTTAGCGTTGACAGCATCACTTTTAACAAAGATAAACAACTAGAAGGTAGCATTCTTGGCTTTCGCGCACAGATCATTAATCACCAACAAGGCACATTAGCCAAAGGACACTTATTAATTACAACAAAAAGCATAAAAGCCTTAAACCAACAAGCCAATAACCTGTCTATTAAGACAAGCATGAACAATGTCAACGTGGTCGCTTATCAACATATGTTAAACACCATTGCTGCCATCAAAGGCGACCAAGCACGTAAAGCCTGGTCCAACCTAAATGATATTGTCCTACACCAGTTGCTTTCCAACCAATTATCCTTTGGCGCGAACATCTCTGTTGACTTACCTAAAGGAAATATCAACACAAACATCACGGTCCATTGGCCATCCTATAACGCGCAAAAAGCAACTATACATAAGGCTATCGCTAAAATGGAAATTTTAGCAAATGCTACCGTGCCAACAGATTACCTGGATCTATATCAAGAATTCTTCTTAATGAGCAACAATAAAATCTCACGCGACTTATCAGCCAAAGATCTTAATAGCGAACAGAATATTGCAAGTTTAATTTCACAGTGGAAAAAGCAAGGCTTTATCACTAAAAACAATAAAGAAAACACCTACTCCACACATCTAAAAGCAACGGTAAAAGATATAGTATTAAATAATATAAAACTAGATGACTTCAACAAAGCTTACTTATTCTATTGCTTGCACAAATACTATAGCGCTTTCCCGCTATTTTTATCTGCTTCGCAACATGGAAATAGCGAAGCAGATTACTACCTTGCCATTATGTATAAACAAGGGCTAGGTGTTAAAAAAGATTATGAACAAGCGGCTTATTACTTAAAACAAGCTATTAACAAAGATAACAAGGACGCCAAAACCCTGGCGACCGTTTTACTGCTTAGCAAAAATCCATCTGAAGTAATCCCTAAAAAAAGCAAAGCGCCTAACTAACACAGACACATAAAATAAGGCGAATAAGGCGCAACGAGTTGCGCCTTTGCAAATTAGCTTTACCTACCCCTCATAACTTGCTTTGCTAAAGTTTCCACTAACCTCTCATAGTTTTCTGTAAATGGTCCGCCAGCAAAATGAGCCCCAGCAAACCGTCTGCGGATAATTTCATAACCGCCTACTAAATTTGCTCCATGAGGATCCGCCCCATCGTAAGGAGGGTAAACTCTACCGTCTGGAGCTCTAGTTAGCCCAACTTGGAATACACCAAACTTAAAACCCAGCGCAACCAAAAGGGCATGAAACAACCCCTCAGGTGATTGTGGATCAGGACGAGGGCCCCTCATAAAAAACCAAGATTCTGCTAACAACTCTGCATACATAATTCTAGCCAACACTTCAGAACTATAGCGCAACATGCCTACACGTTTTTGCAGACAACCAAACATCTTCTGCCCCACCAGCACGCCCGTTAACCGCTCCATTCGCCTTAATGAATCCGATAAATGTTTCGCTATATGTGGCTGACCACGCCGACTATAGAAATCAATCTGCTGCATAGCACGGTCACGAAACTCCTCGCAACGATAATGATAATGATAAACTCGCGCCATTTCTTTGGCTGCAGTTATGGCGACCGCACCTAAACCAACTGCGGCACCCGTCGCCAATAATGCCAAACTTGCTGGTGGACAAGCCGCACCTGCTAATGAAGCAACAGCCAAACCACAACTTGCACCCGCTAGGCAAAATCCAACAATAGCTTGCACCATACCCCCAGACGCTGACGCCATCTTCCATTTCTTTTCTCGCCTTAGCTGATCGATAATAAATTTAATCCTCATAAAACGCTCATTAAGCATTTGGGATTCCCATAGCGTTCGCCCCTGAATCTCGATATTGGGGGCATGATATGCAGCAGCGATCATTGTATCGATTGCTTGACTTCTTCCGGCCATTACATCTCTTTTCAAGCTCCCCAATGCAGAGTCTTCTCTTACTGCTCCATACAGCGTATAAGTACTCCTAGCAAAATTAACGCCCTGCAATACCATGGTAAGACCGGCCGCACCTGCGGCCACACCAGCCGCAGGTTCAGCCACCCCTGCAGCCGCTAACGCCCATCGTGTCGCACCCAAACCATCTCTAACAGCGGTGGCTCCATGTTGTGCACGCGCCAATGGAGGTGTACGCGGATGAAATGCTAAATGTAATGATTGCCCAGCTGATATAAATGGCATGGGCACAGCAATGGCAGCAGTCTCTGCTGGCAAAGCAGAAACTGCGCCAGAATATGAGGCGACAATATCGTAAATGGCAGTTCCGACAGTCGCTGTGTTGTCAGCAATATCCCCTGCCAAAAACGCGCCTTGTGCACACTGCACAACACCCCTACCCAGTGCTTGCAAAGGCGCACCTCCTCTTGCAGGAACAGCCGCAGGGCTACCGCCACTAGGAGCAGCGATTGCTGGAACTGGAGCAGGCATTGCAGCGTAACCACAAGCTGGTGCACCCGGAGCAGGCATTGCAGCGTAACCACAAGCAGGCAAACTTGCAGGGGGAGCACCAGCTGCAGCAGCTCCTCCTGGAGCAAAATGAGGCGGCTGAGGGGCAGCTGCTGGCGACGCACCAACAAAAACCACGGGTTCCGCAGGCACATCTCTATATTCACCCAACACCTCATCACGCACCTCGGCTAATTTTCTTTTTAAACGTCTCATGGCTCCACCTCTGCTTTTCTTGACCTTTAAGACAACTGTACAATTATCGATCCAATATAAACATCGGTAGCCGTTACGCAGAAAAAGTAACTGCTTATTATATTGATTTATAATGATTTATTTAGATAAATGGACGCAAACGTTCATAAAGTTTAGCGCGAGAGTGGCAACCAGTCTTATGAAAAACATTCAAAATATGCCGCTCAACTGTTCTCTCGGAGATACCTAACATGGAAGAAATCTCTTGCGATGATTTACAACGAATATAAAGATCTGCACACTGCTTTTCTCGCTTCGTCAGCCAAAAAAGCTGATCCTCTTCACGCATTAGCTGCCTCACAACATCCTTTAAGTTAATATCTTCACGCAAACTTGCTAAGTTAGGACTGTGTTCAATATACCGCTGCCGATAGGGGTTAATTAACTGCGAAAAAACGGGCAAAAGCTGGTGAAGCTCCAATAAGTGCCTTAAACAAAAGGACGCCACATCCTCAACCTCGTCAGAAAGACCTAAAACAAAGCATTCCACACCATTAGCAAATTCGCGCTTTATATAGATCGGCTGGCGAATACCCACCAAATCATGCCATTCTACAAAAAGATCAAGATACTTATTATCACGACATGTTATATCCTTGATATGTCCCGCCTGCGGTATCGCGGTCAATGTATCGTAAAAGCAAAAGGGATCAATAACAAAAATATCATTATCAAGATAGTGCTGTGTTTCATCAGGTGTATTACTAACACTGAAATAACGCCCACTCTTATCAATATAGACATAACGTAGATGCGCAATCGAAAGGTCACTCTGTACTTGCGCAAACAACGACATAATCGACTCACCTACCTCATTTCTCTTTTGAATAAAGGTATTTAAGTCGCTTTTAACGTGTGTTGTTTTGCCCATTGATGTTGCCCGTGGTTATTGCCTCATGCAAGTAGGTAGCCGATTATAATTATAGCAAATTAAAATTTAGTGTTAGCCTAAGGCAGGCGCAAATCGATCCCTAGGATACATTGCAACAAAAGAGGAGGAATGGCATGCTTATTACCTCAATCCTCCTCTTTAATATTATTGCACTATATTCTCATTGTTAAACCACCTCTTCATGGTTTGTTTCATCTCTGCATATTTTTCCTTTGGAATCGATGTCTTACTTAAAGACTCAATACATTTTACTAACAACAATAGCACTTCATTTAAAGAGTCTCTTGAGTTAACTTGCGTGTGATTCACGTAAGACTCATGCAACTGTAGTTGTCGCAACATCAAATCCTGCTCAGGCTTTGCTGATTTTGGTTGGTTTTTTAAGCCTAAACGAATATCCATGGCGTCCATTACAATACCAAATGCTTCAGGTGTTTTATTACTCCCAGAAATAATATGATGGTTTAAGGATTGTCGTCCATCTTCCAGTACTTGATCCGGATTAGTTGGCTGTTGTGCTTTTGATTGTTTCTGCGCTTCTGCTACAACAGTATTCAACATACCTTCGACATACCGCTTAAATTCCTGCTCCATTTTAAGGGAAAAATAAGAGTGCGATCTAGGCTGTAAAGCAAGCAAATTATCCTTTTCGTCTAGCGCCTGATTCATTAACTCATCTAAAGTAGGATCTACAGCGGTCCGTTGCTGATGATAGGCAGACAAAAGCGCCATAACCATTGGACGCCCCAAAATCTCTGACACATCCATGCGTATATTGCTTTTTGCCAAGCAATTATTACTGGTAACACTATCACTAATATAAGAATACGTTTGAATACCATCAATAATACCTACTAGCAATCTGCGAATATTTTCTTGCGTTGGTACTTCGATATTGGATGTACCATTGACCCAGCATGAAACGACAAAATCAAACATATAATTTGCCATTAAACTGCAAGCTTTATCTTTACCTTGCCAAGTAATAGTTGGATTATAAATAAAGTATAAAGCCTTTGGTACAATAGAGACCGCAACACGTCGTAGTATCCCTTTGCGACCATAGACAATATTACGGAACCATTTCATTAGTGGATTCTGCCATTCCACCGTTGAAAGCTTCATCTTTGGTAATGACAACCTTAAATCACCTAACACATTAGGACCAGTATTAAGAACGGCCAAAGCAGATTTCCATTGTCCTTCTTCATATGCAAACGCTTTAAGCATACACAAAATATTCATATATTTTTTATCAGTATCTGTTAGCGCTCGGCCTTTAATGCGCTGCAAAAGATTGTCTTGCGCAGACAGAGGATTACTTTGCAAACGGCCCTTGATGGCTTTTAACGCAGGAAGCTTACCATAAATTGCATCGTTGCTTAGATACCCATTCTGACCGATAATATTTTGCGTGTTCTGAACATTAAAAATAGCATCTGTCGCTTCACCAATGATTCGATGCACCATTATTCGTAAGGCTTCTAGCTTATAAGAGCCTTCCTCTGATCTCGCTATAAGCTCACGCATTCGTAACAATGATTTTGTCTTCATAACCAGCTTTGCTTCGGTAGTTACATTGATGACACGTACAATATTGCATTTCTCTAACTCTTTCAGCTTACCTTCCCATTCTGAACGGCTTTTAGTTGAGAGCAAATAATCATAAACTTTCTTTGCTGGTTCAAAAGCATCACATTCAAACTGCATTATTTGCAACTCCGTAGGCTGACCATCTTTCCATCGAGTCTTACCAGGACATCGGGCATTATTGATTACATACTTTTCACCGCCAACATCCTCAATCTTGCATGGCGCTGCTACCCCATTGTAATATCCATCCAAAAAAGTAATTGATCCTTCTCCCGTGGCATCCTGATCCCCGGTAGAAAGATAATTAATGGCACACATCACTGAATTTCTCTCACCATCAGCACCAACGCCAGCGCGCCAAGCGTCAAACTGCGCATTGGAGTCATTCATAACAAATGCCTTATAAAGCGTTTTTGAAACCAGTGTACCGCCGGGTAATAAAGACATGGCAGCTAAAACAACAGAGTCAAACCATGCCCAGACCTTATCGCCTTTTAAAAGACGCTTCTCGTCTAGTTTAGAGTTTTGCTCTAGTACTGTTACCGCTTGTTTAAGCGTTAAATCCACATCGTCTTGTAAACTTCTAGTTTCCTCCTCAAGCATCTTAATGATACTATTTACCGCATATTCAAACGTCTTGTGTTGTGCAAGCTGATGGTTTTTCTTAAAGCCAAAATTAAAATTTCTCATAACTATCTCTCCACATTAGTGCTATAGATAATACTGATATCTATACTTGGCCCCCTAGCTGATACTAATACCCCCCCTACTAACTAAGATCTTTTATTTTTAACTTACAATAAGCAATTGCAGCCACTAAGAACGGTCGATATACTGATAAAAAATCATTAACACCTTTTTCGTATGCTGTACTCCATTTATTCCCCTTCGTTACAAGGGCAGATTTTATTTCAGCAATAAGACCATCACCTAACTGCAAAATATCCGATGCAACTGATTGAACACTCACTTCTAGAGAGTTAGCATTTTTAGTAGGGTCATTTACCTTAAAATTTCTTTGATCCAAGGCAGAAAGGGTTATATCTATCCCTTGAATAAGATTATCAACAGGATTCGCATTTAAATTTGGAAATGTCAGATTACTTAAACCCGATACGAGTTGCTTGATACCCTCACTGTCTTTCCAAAAATTATAATTTAATTGCTCTAGCTGATATTTGCATTGTTGCACAGCCCATTTGGATTGACGCAACTTATAGGCGATAGTCTTAGGGTCACTCGCATAATAATATTCCCACTCATCAATATCCATTACCTTTTTCTTGCTGGATAGATTATATTGCTCTACAAATATGTCACAGTTTGCTCTCATTTTTTCAACCTCTCTATATTATTTTTTGTGGTGATAACTTAAGATACCAATAAGATACTTCTAAATTATTGCTACAATATTTCTGACAAAGAAATTTATGAAGTGATTTTTAAGACGCTGTTTTTAAAAGGTATTATTATGCGTAGCGCCACTAGCGTGATAGCCCTATGCAAATAGAAAGTGGCATAAAACGATATAGAATCCAATACAGCTAAAGAGATACTAGAAACACGACCCAAGCATTAAGTCGCCTTACCCTTAAGCACCGAAACATTCAACATATAGCCACCGCCACGAATAGTCTTAATTATTTCAGGGCTCTTAGGTTCCTTTTCAAGTTTTTTCCGCAAGCGACTAATTAGCACATCAACACTGCGATCAAACGAATCGATATCACCGTTGGTATATTCTAAAAGTTGGTCTCGACTTAATACAATCTCGGGCCTATCTAATAACACTTTTAATAAATCATACTCACCCGCAGTAATAATGATATTCTCACCATCTTTTTTGGTTAAAACCCGCGTCGATACATTAAGAATATAATTATCGAAGTAGAATAACTCGTGCTCAGACAGCACTTTCTCTGATGATGACAAATCTGCTGCTGGCTGTGCACGGCGCAAAGTGGCTTGTATATAGGAAAGCAGTACGCGTGGCTTAATTGGCTTTTGCAAATAATTATCCGCACCCAACTCTAGCAATACCACTTTTTCAAAATCGTCCTTATCGCCGGTTAATACAATAATAGGGATTAAATACTGCGCGCGGAACTCTTTACATAATTCCTTGCCTGTTGTGTCAGGTAGCTCCAAATCTAAGATAATTAAATTAATGCCCGTATTAACAGCCGATCTGGCTTGCTCTCCATTATTAGCAATGGTCACCTTATAGCCTGACTTGGATAAATAGGAAGCAACTATGTTGCTAAGATCTTTATCATCTTCAACTATCAGAATATGATCAGCGTTATCCATATCTCACCCTTCGTTGTTATACACAGTATTTTATTTAATTTACCTTAAATACTGATATTGAAGCAACACCATGAGGTAAGCTATAGATATATCATGCGCAAGGAACTAGAATAATATAAGGATATATAAATGACACGGAGGCACCATCTTGCGATCTGCAGAGCATATCCCCAGCATATCTGCCGGTACCAAACTTACCACCGCCGCAATTGGATCCTTGCTTGCTTTTTTCTTATTTATATTTATACCTAATTTTCAAAAGACCGTCTTCTTTCATTTTGATATTTATTATCTCGCCTACGGATGTATTATTTGCCTTGATGTTAGCTTTTATATTATGAGCCTGGTTATTGCCAGGCGAAGTCAAGAAAACCTACAAAAGAAAGTATTTTATCTGTTTTTTCTGTCTGGCATAATACGCACCGCACATTTAGTTCTTATGGGCTACCTCAATATTGTCGATTACAATATCAAACAAGACACCACTATGATGAATGTGCTCTACTCATTAAGCTTTTTATACCTGTTGTTTGTGTTCTTTGCTTGGTTCTATCTCTTAAGAAATATACATTATCAAAAAACCTCAAGGAAACTGTATATCACCATTGCACCTATCGTAATAACCATATTAAGCCTGATTGTTATTGTGTTTTACACGCATGTTAAAACACAAGAAATCTCTTTATCTAATAGTATAAATCTTTTAACGCTGTTGCTGGGTCTAATTACCTTTTTTGTGCTAATACTCTGTTTGTGCTCCTGCAAAAATATTAATTTCTTTATCCTTACTATTGGTTTTCTCTGTGGAATTGGTGCTGAGCTTGCTTTTAGTAATCGACAGTGGGTGCATATCTACTACCCCAGCAATATTATCGGGTACCTCGATATTTCGGCCAGTTATTTATGGGTGCTTTCTTCTATCTTTATTTTCCGTTCAGCAAAGAAAAACTTAATCCGCTGGTTTAACCCACTCAACTCATTGAGCACCCAAATAGCGTTATGGACTGTATCCACAGGCTCGCTGATATTTATTTTTGTCCATACCTATTTTATCTCTATCACCAAAAATATAAATGAAACACTGAATATTATTCACATCAATATTAGTATTTATACGTCTTTTCTTATTCTGTCTTCTATTTTAAGCGTTGCCACTTCCTATTATATTACGCAGCAGTTGCGCTTGATGACCTGGAATTTAAGACGTTATTCTAAAACACCCAATATTAATATTGGCTATAATGCACCGTTGATTAGAGAGTTCAATATTTTGTATCAATATATTATGCGCTGCTTGAAAAGTATTATAGAAAGAAAAAAAAGGGAGAAAATTCTTCTTGATGCAGCAACAAAAGCGGCACATGATATTCGCTCTCCCGTTTCGGTGCTTGATTTTTTAGGGGAAGAACTACATGAGAAATTAAATGCAGAACAACGAAAATATCTGCATAATTCGATTGAACGTATCGAGGCTATTGCAGATGATCTGCTACATCATCATCGCGCTCTATCCTTACATGAGAAATATGCTGAAGATAAGCTACAGCCAGTACTTCTTTCACATCTCTTAAAAGAAACTATTCTTGAAAAGAAGCTGGAATATCACAACAAGCCTATTACCATAAGTCTATCCATCGAGCATGATAGCTATTGTGAATTCACCAATATTATTCCTGATATCTTTCGCAGATCATTATCGAATTTAATTAATAATGCCGCGGAAGCTATTAGCAATGAGGGGGCGATCAACTGTTTCCTGAGCTGCAAAGAGAATATCGTCTCTATAGCGATAGAGGATAATGGTAGCGGCATGTCAAATAGACAGCTTGCAGCCATTAAAAAGGGAGCCATTCAATCAACCAAGCCTAAAGGATCTGGAATAGGGTTAGCGCAAGCAATAAAAGCGATCAAAAAATGGGATGGTAATCTAAGCATTTCATCAAAAGTAAAATATGGCACGACCATCACCATCACACTACCAACAACAAAACCACCCACTTGGTTTGTTAAGCAAATTAATATAGCCAAAAATACAAGATTAGTTATTTGTGACGATAATAACAACGACAGGGAGCAGCTAATCAGAAAATTAAGCGGCTGTACCGCGCCTATCACCGAACTCGATACGGAAGAAAAGGCAAAAGCGTTTATACAGCAAAATAGGCATATTGACGGTTTTTATTTTATTGACCTAGAATTTCCAAACAGTAGTGAGTTCGGTATTAACTTAATTAAAAAATTCGAGCTACAATATCAATCGATATTGGTTTCTCATCGCTATGATGCAGCTTTAATTAAAACATGTGTTGAAAATAATATTAAATTTATCCCTAAATTTTTAATACCATTTATTAAAATTAATGTTAATTAATTTCAGCTTACTTGAGTTTATCAATACACTCTAATACGCGATGCAACATGCTTGGTGAGTCACCTACCATATTTTCTTCATCGGCCATAAGAATTTCACGCGCATCAAACTCCCATTGACGCAATACCTCAAGCTTTTGGTCCTCTGTTAGCTCTGTATCTGACAGCACCTCTTTTGGCACTTTATAGACGCTGCTTGGATCTGCTAGTGCTTTCTCAATGTATGTCATGGTACTCTCCCCACTCAAGTCATGAGAATTTAATCAAAATATAGCACATTTATTGCGCCAAATAAGGCGGGGGAACTTTAGATATTAGAAATTTTAGTCAAATTATTAGAGAGTTACCGACCTGCTACGGTCATATTATCAATCCATATTGAGCCGGTATGCAGATTGGTGCGCTTATCGACATCATTGCCTATGGCAACGATATTTGCAAACATATCCTTTAAATTGCTGGCAATCGTTACCTCATTGACTGGAAACTGGACTTCGCCGTTCTCAATCCAAAAACCTGCTGCACCACGTGAATAAACACCCGTTAGTAGATTAACACCCTGCCCGAGCAATTCTGTTACAAATAAGCCTTGCCCCATTTCTTTAAATAAATCTGATAAGCTATGATCACTATGCGACACAAATAAATTGAAAACGCCGCCAGCATTTCCAGTTGTTTCCATACCAAGCTTGCGCGCAGAATAACTTCCCAACACATAATTGGTTAATACACCCTCTTTAATATAATCAAGATCGCTTGTCTTAACGCCTTGGTTGTCAAACGGCGTGCTGCCATAGCCACCCAAAATATGGGGCCGTTGATAAATAGAAACATGTTCAGGAAAGATGGTTTTACCTAAATGATCAACTAAAAAAGATGACTTGCGATATAAGCTACCACCACTGATCGCAGAGATAAACCTTCCTAGAAGGCCCTTCGATAGTTTTGGACTGAAAATAACTGGGCAATTGCGGGTGCTAATTTGCCTTGCCCCCAACCGTTTAACTGTATTTTCTGCTGCTTGCTTTGCTACCCAATCTATAGCTTGCAAATTACTGGGATCTCGTGCGCAAGTATATTCATAATCACGCTGCATCACTTTGTTTTCTTCAGCCACCAAACTGCAATTAATTTGATGAAAACTGCTGAGATAACTTCCTGTAAACCCATGGCTATTTGCATAGACTTCAAGTCCGTCATAGGTGCTAACTGTCGCCTCTTCAGTTTGTTTTATACGTGCATCTTGCTTTCTTGCCAAAGTTTCACAGTCAATTGCCATCTTAATGGCTTGATCAGGAGTAATATCCCAGTGGTAGTACAACTGTGGATCTTGATAGTCGCTTGCCATTAAAGCAGCATCGGCTAAACCTGAACAGGGGTCTTGATCGGTATATTGAGCAATGACACAGGCTTTATCAATTAAGGCTTTAACTGCAGCCTCTGAAAAATCTGAGGTGCTTGCTGAACCTGTCCGTTGATCATGGTAAACCGTTAAGGTGAGATCTTTTTCCTGGTGATGTTCTAGCTTTTCAACATCCCCCATGCGAGCACTAACTGAAAAACCAACTTCCGAAGAGGCAGATATTTCAGCTTGATCAATACCACGCTTTTTTACTTGCTCAAGAATATCTTCTGCTTGCTGCCGCAGCGCTGCAACCTTATTTTTATCTATCATTTATTTCTTCGATTTCTTTGCTTTTTTCTTTTTCGCTGTTGCCGCTTTCTTTTTGGCAGGCTTACGTTTTGCAGATTTCTTTTTCTTACCAGGCATTGATTGTAATGCGATTTCTAATACATCATCAATTTTCTTAGCAGGAAAAATTTCTAAATGCTGCATAATAATTTTAGGAAATTCTTTTAGTTCACGCATATTTTCTTCTGGGACGATAACGCGCTTAATTCCACCTCGTAACGCAGCCAACAGTTTTTCCTTTAAACCACCAATCGGCAATACATCACCACGCAAGGTAATTTCACCCGTCATGGCCACATCCGCGCAAACGGGGATTTGTGTTACTGCAGAAATAATGGTTGTACACATGCCAATACCAGCACTAGGGCCGTCTTTTGGTGTTGCACCTTCTGGAACGTGAATATGAAAGTCATTTTCTTGGAAATACTTGTCATTAACACCGAGCATCTTGGCACGTGAGCGAACCACGGTCATCGCCGCTTGAATAGACTCTTGCATCACATCACCCAGGCGACCGGTCTGTAAGGATTTACCTTTTCCTGGGACAATTTGCGCCTCGATAGTAAGGAGCTCACCGCCCACTTCTGTCCACGCTAAGCCGGTGACCTGACCTACTTGATCTTCTTCTTCCGCTAAGCCAAAGCGGAAACGTTTAACACCGAGGTATTTTTCAATATTACGGCGTGTAATAAGGTTAGATTCTTCTTTTTTGCTCTTCTTGTCTTTTTTAGTCGTTAAAATTTCTTTAACCACTTTACGGCATAGCTTAGAAATTTCACGCTCTAACGAACGCACACCGGCTTCGCGGGTATAGCGCTGAATAATTTCTAAAATGGCGCCATCGGAAATATGAATTTCATCTTTCTTTAAACCATTTTGTTCCATTTGTCGTGGCACTAAATAACACTTGGCGATATTTAGTTTTTCTTCTTCGGTATAACCTGGCAAACGGATCACTTCCATACGATCTAACAATGGCCCAGGGATATTCATCGAGTTAGCCGTGGCGATAAACATCACATCGGATAAGTCATAGTCGACTTCCATATAATGATCGTTAAAAGTGTCATTTTGTTCTGGGTCTAATACCTCTAGCAAAGCTGACGCTGGGTCACCACGGAAATCCATGGCCATTTTATCGACCTCGTCGAGCATAAAGAGCGGATTGCGTACTTCCACTTTTGCCATTTTCTGAATAATTTTACCGGGCAAGGCACCGATATACGTACGTCTATGCCCGCGGATTTCAGCTTCATCACGAACACCGCCTAGCGAAATACGCACAAACTTGCGGCCGGTTGAATTAGCAATTGATTGGCCTAAAGAGGTTTTACCTACACCTGGAGGACCAACTAAACACAAAATAGGTCCTTTTAATTTTTTCACGCGCTGTTGCACTGCTAGGTATTCAAGGATACGTTGCTTGACTTCCTTCAAGCCATAATGATCCTTCTCTAAGATTTTTTCTGCTTTCTCTAAGTTCTTGCTGACCTTAGAACGGCCCTGCCAAGGCACCTGAATAAGCCAATCCAAATAATTACGACTCACGGTGGCTTCGGCCGACATCGGCGGCATCATCTTTAGTTTGTTTAATTCAGTAATCGCCTTTTCGCGCGCCTCTTCTGACATACCTGCCGCTTCAATGCGATCAAATAGCTGCTTATATTCATCAGCAGGCGTAGATTCATCCATCTCACCTAGCTCTTGCTGAATTGCTTTGATTTTTTCGCTTAAGTAATATTGGCGTTGGCTTTTTTCAACCTGTTGTTTAACGCGCCCTTGCACACGCTTTTCAACTTCAACCAGTTCTAACTCTTGCGCTAATAAGGTTTGCAATAGCTCTAAGCGCGTATGGACTTCTGGTAGCTCCAACACCTTCTGACGTGAGGAAAGCTTAATAGTCATGTGCGCTGCAATACTATCTGCTAAGCGACCTGGCTCATGAATATTTTCCAAGGAGGTCAATAGTTCGGGCGGAAGTTTCTTATTAATTTTTACCAGCTGTTCAAACTGGGCTATTGAAGAGCGCATTAGCGCTTCAATTTCAGGATCCTCTGGATCGACTTTCTCGTCCATTCTCGTTAAGTCGACAAAATAGGCGTTATCTTGTTTACGCATTTTTGTAAACTTAGCGCGACTAACACCTTCAACCAATAGCTTGACCGTACCATCAGGTAAGCGCAAAAGCTGCAAAATAGTCGCAATCGTACCTACCTTATAGATATCTTTTTGCTTCGGTGCGTCAACGTTCGGATCTTTTTGTGCCACTAAAAAGATTTGCTTGTCTTTATCCATTGCACTTTCAAGTGCCTCTATCGACTCTAAGCGTCCGACAAATAATGGAATCACCATATGAGGGAAAACAACCACATCCCTGAGTGGCAGTAAAGGTAAAGAAATTTTCTCTTTTGATAGACTAGTCATTGTACATCCACTGCTGATATGAATTTAATTGATGACCACTCGCCCCTACTTCCTCTTCATTAAAAAACATAGCTTATAGCCATCGTGAATTCCACCAAACAGGAAATTTGGGTAGTATTAGGCTTATTTTTGACCGTTAAGTGGTCAAATTTTACTCTGGAACAGCCTTTTTAACCTGGTCATCATTCTCGTAAATATAAATTGGCTCCGACTTGCCCTTAATAACATTCTCGTCGATCACCACCTTTTTCAGTCCTTTAATGGAAGGTAACTCATACATCAAATCAAGCAGGGTATGCTCAACAATCGACCGCAAGCCACGAGCGCCAGATTTCCTTTCGATAGCGCGCTTTGAAATTTCCTCCAGAGCTTCAGCACGAAAGTCGATATCAACGCCCTCGAGCTCAAATAATTTGGCGTACTGTTTTGTTAAAGCGTTTTTAGGCTCAGTCAGAATAGAAACTAGTGCTTTTTCATCCAACTCATCTAAAACGGCAACAACAGGTAGTCGGCCAATAAATTCTGGTATTAAGCCAAACTTGACTAAATCTTCTGGTTCTACATTTTTAATCATATCAGAAGGCTTAGCATCGTCTTTGGATTTCACTTCTGCCGCAAAACCAATGCCGCTTTTATCGCTACGGCGTTGAATAATTTTATGTAGATCGGCAAAAGCACCACCACAAACAAATAAAATGTTAGAAGTATCAACTTGCAAATATTCTTGCTGCGGATGCTTGCGACCACCCTGTGGTGGAATCGCTGCCACTGTGCCTTCAATTAGCTTCAATAAAGCTTGCTGAACACCTTCGCCAGAGACATCGCGCGTTAACGACGGGCTATCTGTTTTGCGGGCAATCTTATCGATTTCATCAATATAGATAATGCCTGTTTTAGCCTTATCGACATCGTAGTTACATTTTTGTAAAAGCTTTTGAATAATATTCTCAACATCTTCACCAACATAACCCGCCTCGGTTAAGGTAGTGGCGTCTGCGATCGCAAACGGCACATTAAGAATCTTAGCTAATGTTTGTGCTAACAAGGTTTTACCAGAACCAGTTGGGCCAATAAGTAAGATATTGCTTTTGCTTAACTCAACATCAGTATCAGCTTCATGACTATTCAAGCGTTTATAGTGATTATATACAGCTACTGATAATACTTTCTTTGCAAAGCCCTGCCCAATGACATACTCATCAAGCTGCTCATGAATTTCTTTAGGGGTGGGGAGTTTTTTATGCGTCTCTACGGCCTGTGCAATCTCTTCCTCACGGATAATATCGTTACACAAATCAACACATTCGTTACAAACAAAAACGGATGGCCCAGCGATTAATTTTCGGACCTCATGCTGGCTTTTCCCACAAAATGAACAATGCAAAATCTGCGGTTTGTCGTCACTCATAAATATATACCTTCAAGTACCCTAACTAACGGTCAGCTGCTCTAGTCTCCATTTAGAGCGCGTCCCTAATTTCTATATATTGGGACACTTACCTCTTATTTCAATGTTAACAGCTAGAAGGGAAGGGAAACAACTCCCTTATTCCACTGGCACTAGACGATCCGTAAATACGGAATCAATCAGCCCATACTTAACTGCATCATCTGCTGTCAGAAAGTAGTCTCGATTGGTATCTTGTTCAACGTCTTCAAACTTTTTGCCTGTATGCTTGGCGAGAATCTTATTCAATCTGTCACTAACAAGTTGCGTTTGCCTAGCATGAATTTGAATATCCGTGCCTTGCCCTTGGTAGCCGCCTAAAACCTGATGAATCATAACCGTAGAGTGAGGCAGCGCATGACGCTTTCCTGCGGCACCCCCAGCTAACAACAAAGCGCCAGCACTAGCCGCTTGGCCAACACAAAGCGTTCTGACATCTGGTTTAATATATTGCATGGTGTCATACATCGCTAAAGCCGATGTCACCACGCCTCCTGGGGAGTTAATATAGAGATTAATATCTTTCTTAGGATCTTCAGACTCTAAAAAAAGCATCTGTGCAATAATAAGATTAGCCATATTATCTTCTACTTGTCCTGTTAAGAAGATAATGCGGTCTTTTAACAGTCGAGAAAAAATATCAAATGCACGCTCACCTCGCGCACTTTGTTCGACAACCATAGGGACCAGTGTACTCATATTGATATCCTTTCTATTTGTTATTCTTTGTTACTGTTGTGAATAGCCTTTGTAGAGGCCTAATCGCAAAAACGGGCGCAGTATAAACCTGTGCCCGTTAGGGTGCGTCCTACATCCTCTGCGATGCTATTCAGCTAATTTTTTTTGCTCTTCAGCTTGTTTCTTTGCCTTTTCTTCTGAATGTTTTAGTGCATCATCATAGCTCATCGCTTTCTCATTAACTTGCACCATTTCAAGCAATTTATCAACTGCCTGATCTTCTAAAACAACAGATTCAACCTCAGACATCATACGTTGGTTGCTACGATACCAAGTAACGACTTGTGAAGGATCTTCATAAGCAGCAGCAATTTCTTCAATCTTTTGATCAACTTTTTCTTGATCAACCTTGATTTCGTATTTCTTAATAACTTCGCCCAACAACAAGCCTAACACAACTCGCTGACGCGCTTGCCCTTCGTAATGATCACGTGGCAATTCCATTTTAGCGGCTGCTTCTTTCGATACTTGGCCCTGCTCTTGCATATATTGGCGGGTCATATTTTGCAAGTGTTGGATTTCCTGATCAATAAGTGCATTAGGAACGTCAACTTCATTGGCTTTAACCAACTGGTCTAAAATATCCGCTTTCAATTGTGTCTTAAGAGCACGATCTACTTCACGCGTCATTGTTTTAGAAATATCTTCACGCAAAGCCGTTAAACCACCTTTAACGCCAACTTTTTCCGCTAATGCATCGTTAACTTCTGGCAACTCAGGGGCAAGAATCTTGTTAACAGTTACTTTAAAGCTAGCTTCTTTTTTAGCTAAATCTTCGCGTGGATAGTCATCAGGGAACGTTGCTGTGACCTCGCGCGTTTCTTCAACTTTTGCACCAACAATGCCATCTTCAAAACCAGGAATCATTTGCTTAGAACCTAGCTCCAATTGGAAATCTTTTGCTGAGCCATTCTCAAACGCTTCACCATCAAGGGTGCCTTCAAAGTCGATATGAACTTTATCACCTTCTTCTGCCGGACGATCAACTTCTTTCCACTCAGCTTGTTGTTTGCGTAATTGCTCTAGCATGTTGTCGATGTCTTTATCAGCAACCTCAACGGCAATTTTTTCTACGGAAGCATCGCTCAAATCAGCTAAAGTGACTTCTGGATAGACTTCAAAGTCGACAGTGAATTGTAATGACTCACCCTTTTTGATTTCACCCGGGTTAACCGATGGTGCGCCAGCAATGCGGAATTCATTATTTTCTGGATTTGAGAAAATGTCAGCTAAACGCTTTTGAATAAGTTCTTGCGCGACTTCTTGCAGGATACCAGCACCATAGCGACGCTCGATCTCTTTTGCAGGCACTTTACCTGGACGAAAACCATCTATCTTTGCTTTCTTAGCCACTTTCTGTAAGTGAGCTTGAAATGCTGTATTAAATTCTTCCCACGGAATAGTAATATCCAAACGTTTTTTCAGACCTTCTAGGCTCTGAACCGATGGCATGTCAGACATGAGTCTCTCCAAAAATACTGTGTATTTTATTCTTTATAGTTACATATTAACAAACTGCACATATATAAAACTGCTGATTGCAGCTTCCCCACTTTCTCGACCTCCCTCCCGTGCATAGAAAGGAGAAGAGAACGTTAAGGAAAGACTTTAGTCAAAGCCTTTTCTTAACAGATAGTCATTTGGTACGAGAGGAGAGACTCGAACTCTCACAGGTTGCCCTACTGGAACCTAAATCCAGCGCGTCTACCAATTCCGCCACTCTCGCGTAAAAAGACCAAAAAGTACTTTGAGCACTCATTGGTATTGTCAGCTCTACAGGCCTTATATGTCGGCTATTCGCCGTTAGACTTGTCAAAGTGGGGAACAGTCTAAATGTATTTTCTAAAGATTTCAATCGCGACTTATACTCCTTGTATAAATGGTAAAGTTTTACACCATTTTGGCGGTCATACTTTTTATATCCCTTGTGTAAAACTTTCCAGCGCGAGAAGAATTATCTGCTATAGTGGTAATAAGACTGTTTTATTTTACTCTAAATAACAAGGGGTTAGGACCATGTCGAAAAGAATTTTAATGGCTGTCGGGATCATCATGGGACTGGGTGCCGCGCCTTATGCACTTTCTACCTGCCCCACTACTTTTCATCAAGACAAAGAGGGATACTGGATTTCAGATGACGCTCCAGGTTGGAAATCACATCAACCAACGGGTAAAGACGTCAAAATATCAGAACAGCAGTTTGGCGGCGCTGTCTATTCCCCAGTCAAAAAGCGTATTGCTTGTGTATATAAAGGCAGTCATGGTCGATGGGTTGCGCTAATTTCTAGCCAGCAACACCCTTTTAATGAAGATGATTTAAACATGTCAGCTTGGATGTACAGCAAAAAACATAACGACTATATTTGCGGCAAACCGAAACACGGACTTAGCGCTTGTACATTTTCTGTAAAAGGGAAAGCCAAAACAGAAACAACAACAGCAAAACCAACTACTACTGAGCCCCCAACTCCTAAAAGTGAACAATTAAAATAAATTGACTGCCATCAAAGATTCAGCAGCTTAAACAAAGCTGCTGATTGGCTAGCAACAAGATTAATTGGGGAACAGAGATAAGTCGCTTAACTTAATCCCGCGTGATTTTTTATGCTTGGTATAACGCAAACAAAATGCCGCAATCTGCGTTGTGATAATAGCAGCAGCACGGTTCGCTGCCAAAACACCCGCATAAGGATTATTGCCAGGCGCTGGTATATAGGCATGAAAACGTTTACTCGCAATCACTGTATTGGTCGCATTGCTAAAAAGATTGGCCTGGACGATAAATCTAACACCACTTTCAGGACGATAAAACTCTTGCTGCAAACTAATTAACTGCGTATCCAAGCGATAGTTGGTAGAACCTGAAAACGGCGGCGAGACAACCGCTTTAAAATAGTTTCGCTCACGAATCCGCTGCAACAAAACCGTCAACAGCATTTGTGCAGGAGGGGCAACCCATTTGTTGACCGAAAAAGATTTAAGCTGAAAAGGGGTTTTGGTATAAATCATCTTTGAGGTACGATAACCCGGATCAGCCACTGGCATTGACACCAATAAACTTAATCTTGTTTTAGTACGCACAGGCAGCTTTTTAGCCTGCGGGCTCGTCAATGAAAACGTCCTCATCTTGGGTGTTTTAACTGGCGAACAGGCGCAGAGCAACAACCCGATTATGGTTATACATATTATGCGTAATCGCCTCATGATTCTTCTCCTGGCATTACCTTTCACCCGGCCCTAATGCTGGCTGTGTTTTTCCGCGTATTAACATCGATGGATTGCGGTTAAGCTGACTACTAAACTGCTGTATATTGGTTGCCACACCATTCAAGCGCAAAATAAGTTGTTGCGTCGCGGGCATCAACTGTTGAGACACATTTTGAATGGTAGCACGCGTTGTTTCCATAGTTTTAGTAACGCTATTCCCTGTTGACGTAAAAGTGTTTGCCACGCCCGTAATAGCATCAAGCGTGGTATTAAGATTCGTTAGCACAGACGGAAGCTGCTTACTGGCTTCTGCCCCATTTTCCATCAATACTCTTGCTGACTGCAAGGTTTGCGAAATATTTTCTGAATTTTTGGCCAATGCTGCCGTAGTAGTCTGTATATTTGTCAGGCTTTCTGTTAGCAAAGTGCGATTTTTCTTGTCGAAAACCTTTTCAATATTCTTACTCAGTTTTGTCACTGATTGCGTCACTTCTTCCAATGAAGCACTTAATTTTACTAGCAGAGATGGCTCTGACGGAATAACAGGATAACGCTCACCCGGCTTTATCTGCAATGCTGGCGCATCAGGTGTTAATGCTTTTAAGCCAATATAGTCAATACCCGTAATGCCTTGCGCTGTTAATACCGCAATCGTACTTGTGGTGACAGGCGTGCCTGCTACAATTTTCACGGTTACTTTAACTTGCTGCGGATCACTAGGGTTTAACTCCAAATGCGAAACGTAGCCGACTTTCACACCGTTGTACCGCACCGAGCTCTGCTCACTCAAACCTGATACTTCTTCGTGCAAATAAATAAGATACGTTTTGTAGACCTGATCATGTTTTAATGTCGTCAGCCATAATAAAGCAATCACTAGTGCTGTCCCTAGTATGACGATAAAGAGACCGACAACGGTGTAATTTACTTTAGAATCCATGTCATCATCCTCCCACCACTCAAAAACTCTTCATAACTGCGCGCTCTTTTCCACGAGGCCCGCTAAAATAAGAACGAATTAAAGGGTGTTGTTCCTTTACTAATGCCGACATTGGTTCCGCTGCCAACACTCGCCCTTCGCCTAAAAAAATAATTCGGTCAGGAACTCGCCACAACGTGTCAATATCATGCGTTACCATTATAAATGTCAAACCTAAGGTTTTACGTAAATGCAAAATTAACGAATCAAAATCATCTGCACTTTTAGGATCTAAACCGGCTGCTGGTTCATCCAAAAAAATTAACTCCGGATCTAGCACTAATGCTCGCGCTAAGGCGACGCGCTTTTTCATCCCTCCACTGAGTTCACTAGGAAACTTTGATGCCGCTTCTTGCTCAAGACCGACTAGCTTAATTTTAAATAAGGCAATTTCTTTTTGTAATTCCTTACTGATTTTTACTTTTTCCTGCAGTGGAAACATGACATTCTCTAACACCGTTAAAGAACTAAAAAGCGCTGCACTTTGAAACATCACCCCCCAGCGATCCTGCACAGACTGAGCCTGTTCTGGGTTACACTTGGTGACATCAATGCCAAATACTTTAACGACACCCGCCGTTGGTTTTTGCAGCATTAATATACTTCGTAATAGCGTTGTTTTACCACAGCCACTAGCGCCGATAACGGCAATAATTTCTTGCCGCCGAATTGCCACATCAAGATTCTTATGGACGACATTGCCACCTAAGACGTTTTCAAGCCCGCGGACATCAATCACAATATTATTTTGCCCACGAGCACTACTCATTAAAGCCCCTTCCAACTAAACAATACTGAAAACGCGGCATCCGCAATGATAATAAGGAAAATCGATTGCACCGCACTTTTGGTTGTTTTTTGCCCCACAGAATTAGCATTTTGTTGCACCTGAAAACCTTGGTAGCAACCTACAAATGCAATTAAGACCGCAAAGACGGGAGCTTTAACAATACCAATCAAGTAGTGTTTTGCCTCAATAACGTGCTGGAAACGATCTATATAGGCCATATAGTTAACACCCAGCATTGATTGAGACATAATCATACTGCCTAACACACCAAAAACATCCGCCCACACACTGAGTAAGGGCAAAGCAATAACCAAGCCTAATAATTTTGGTGTCACCAAACGCCGAATGGGTGAAATTCCCATTGTTTTTAACGCATCAAGCTCTTCATTAACCTTCATGGTGCCAATCTGCGCGGTAAAAGCGGTACTGGTCCTTCCTGCGGCAATAATAGCTGTAATAAGTGGGCCAAACTCGCGCAGAATGATGATACCTGTCAAGTCGACAACGTAGATATTTGCCCCGTAGGTTTGCAGCTGTGCTGCTATTTGATAAGCAATAACGATACCAATCAAAAAAGAGAGCAAAGCAACAATACCCAGCGCTTGATAGCCTGTATCCTCAATCGTTTTTAATACACCACGCCAATCAAACCCTAGCAGCTTGCGAAAAGAGGAAAAAAATGTCGTCGTTGTTTGGCCCACAAAGCCCAAAAACTCCATACACTCATGCCCTTTATGCACAGCAGCTTCACCAACATAGTGCAAAGCGTTGACAATGCGCGGGCGCTTTTTAACTTTACTGGCGTCGATATTTTCATTAGAAACCAAATCGAGCAAGGATTGAACCTTGGTGTCTACGCCAATAATAGAGGCCTTTTTACCAAGCTTGCGTATATTGTTTAAAAAATTATGGAACAGTATCGCACCGGCGGTATCCATGTCCTGAATACCATTGGCATCAACGGTAAAAGAATCGGGTAATTTTTTGCTCAACAGAAGAATGGCATGCTCCAAAATACCAACACGCGACAAGGTCCAATCACCATCACAAACAATGGTATCTCCCTTAGAGCGAATGCTGGCTGGTGGTTCTTTTGGCTTGGCATTCATTGAACAGATTATTCCCTTAAAATAGAATCTTATCTTTCTATTCTGCCATCATTTGACCATCACTGCCAATTGCAATTATGAGTTGTTTAGATAAATTTAAATAGGAGTTTCGCACTTGTGCGAAACAAAACAAATCCCGATGGGGATTTTCAAGGGGAGAATCGGGGTTCTCCCCTTGAATCGCACCCTAACGGGCACAGGCCGTCCATGCGAGCTAGCTCGCATAGGCGAAATATAACCAGGAAGGAGGTTTGCACTGAAAGTGCGGAACTAATAGTAGGAGTTTCGCACTTGTGCGAAACAAAACAAATCCCGATGGGGATTTTCAAGGGGAGAATCGGGATTCTCCCCTTGAATCGCCGTCCATGCGAGCTAGCTCGCATAGGCGAAATATAACCAGGAAGGAGGTTTGCACTGAAAGTGCGAAACTCCTGTTAAAAATTCATCAAACTTCAGAGAACTTCTGTCTAGGCTGCGGCTCTCGCCACAAGGTCATAAAAAAGACCATAATAATGGGCCCGACAAAAAGACCCAACAGACCTAAATTTTCAATACCACCTAGAATGCCAAAGAGCACCGCTAGAAAGGGCAAGCGCGTTGCGTTGCCAATCAAAACAGGCTTTACAAAGTGATCAGCGACAAACATAACCACAATGCCCCATGCGACGATCAAAACAGCAGCAACAACACTACCCTTACCGACAAGCACCAAACCGACAATGATAAAAACAACCGGCGCGGCGAAAGGCACCATCGCCAAAATACCTGTTAAAAACCCAAGCAAGGCAGCCGCAGTAACACCCGCTAAGGCATACGCAATGCCCATCAAAACACCCACACCTAAGCCGACAAATACAGTGCCATTCACCGTTGCGCGAATAGCCGCTGGCAATCCATGCGCATAAAGCCCCCAGCGCTTACCCAAACATAACTCACCCAAGTGATGGACCTGGCGTGAGAGCCGACAACCATCACGATAAAAGAAAAAGAGACACAATAACGTAAAACCTAAGCCCATCGTGCGATGTGCCATCGACACGCCAACCGCTTTGATTACCTGTGTACCTGGAGTTAAAGAAAGGTGGAAACCGGATAAGAGCTTACCGATACCATCGGGCTTGCTTAAAGTCGCTTGCCATTGTGTAGATAAATAGTTGCCAATAAACGGCAGGTCTTTTAACCAGCTTGGCACCGGCTCACCAGTGGCATTGACTTTAATCAAGTAATGCACAAAGTACTGTATTTCATCTACCAATACGCTCACTAACCATGAAAGCGGGACGGCAATAATTAAAGTAATCACCAGCGTTAAAGACAGCGCGGCTATCGTTCTTCTGCCACCACAAACCCTTTCCCATAACTCATAAAGGGGGAAGCTTGCCATAGCAATAACCGCTGCCCAAATTAAAGGGGGTAAAAAGCGATGCAAAATATAGACCGTTAAACAAATGATCAGTATGGTTAGTAAAATACTGATCAAATTTCTGTGATTGTCTTCCATCGTAGTAACCCATGGTAGAGATTTACAAATACTCTATCACATTAATTTACCAAAACGGATCATTTTGTCGAAACGAAGAATAGCGCGGGCGTAGTTGGACTACGCCTCAGCGAAAGGTGTACAACTACTTTTTCAAAGTTATAACCGTTGAAATACATTTCCCAGTTTTTTTATCGATGCTCAGCTTAACGATGCTATTCGTATTTAGCACATGACTACCGCAGGGAACAGCTTTCCCTGACCCCAACGCACCTGTTTTATAACCAAAACTATACTCTGCACCAGCCGGCATGCTTGCAGAGCTTGTATAGCTTTTACCAAGCCCACCATGTGACTTTTTAATCTTAGGTATACTAAAACCAATAGCGCCAATCTTACTAATGCTCTTATCTGCTACAACACTCACTTTAATTTCCTTAGAGGCTGCTAATGCGCCTGTAGCAGCAGCAATTAAGCCCATACCAGCCGCAAATACAAGCAGATGTTTTACAAACGGTTTCATTCATATACTCCTTTGAATTTACTTTATATCAAATACTATAGCAGAGTAATCAGCTCTGTTGCAGCACCAAGAGCCTCTATATTCTGAAAAGACAAATTATACTCTAAGGCATAAATTTGATGTTGACACTAGCTTAAATAAAGAAAGGAGATTAATTTAGAAATTGAAATCAAATTTAGCCGCCAATAAATTGACATAATAAATAATAACTGGCTTAGCCCTGCCGGTGATCAATAACTAACATTTCCGCCATGTCACCGCGTAAAAAAAGTGGCAAGGACTCAGCAAAAGCAACTTAAATACCAATATCTTTTACAGCCTTACCATCTTCAAGGTTTTGTTCAATTTTCTCCAGGCTAACCCCTTTCGTTTCAGGAACGAAAAATCGCAAGAAGATCAACGAGAGCACACAAAAACCAGCAAAGACAAAAAAGATCGACGCATTGCCGTAATGCTTCATAAACGTCAACGCATTACTCATCACAATGCCGGCAAAAGTCCAGTTAATCATGGTGGTCATGGTCACACCAATTTCACGCCCTTTAAGAGGAAACATCTCAGAACAAAGCACCCACGCAACCGGCCCCCAAGAACAAGCAAAACCAAAAATATAAACAATCGCTGCAGCTAATAACGTAAACTTAACTGTATCACTAGGTACGACGTTCGCTTTTATATTTAAAAATGCAATACCGGCAGAGAGCATAGCAATAAACATCACGATAGAACCAACATACAATAACTTCTTCCGCCCCCAACGATCAATCCAATACACCGCTGGAAAAGTAAACAGCATATTAACCAACGGCACCGCCAACAACGCAAAGACACCTGTCATTTGCGCGTAACCAAAAATAGTTGGCGCATAATAAATCATCATGTTGATGCCCACTAACTGCTGAAACATCTGCAGTAAAATACCGACCGCCAGCACCTTCCAAAAGAAGGGCTTAACCAACATAGAAAAACCAGAACCCACATTGCGCGCAATGCTTGCTTTAATTTCAGCAATCTCATTCTTAATGTCTTTATCTGAGTAGTCCATTTTCTTAAGAACTTTAAGCGCCTTGCTCTCTTTATTTTTCAAAACCAACCAACGAGGACTTTCTGGCAAGAAGATAGACCCCATAAACATTAGAAAAGCAAAAATTGCGATAACAGAAAACATTAAGCTTAAGGCAATATGCGTATGACCTAACAAGCGATTAACATAAATATTGCTACAAGCAATGAGGAAAATACCGATGGTAATCATTAACTGAAACAGTGTGGCCATACTACCACGAATCGAGGTCGGCGATGTTTCTGCCAAATATAAAGGCACAGCAAATGAAGCAATACCAACAGCAAAACCAAGACCCGCTCGCGCCCACACCAACACTTCAAAGGGAGGCAGCGTTGCCGATATTATAGACAGCGTTAAAAATAAAAAGCCCGAAACGACAATAACTGTTTTACGACCAAGCGCTCGAATCAACCAGCCGCTTAACAAAACACCGATAACACCGCCCCACGCTAAAACACCCGCATAATGCTCACTCTGTTCTAAGTTAAGCTTATAAATTTTTTGAATAGTCGCTAAAGAGTTAGCAATAAAACCTTGATCCAGTCCAAATAATAGACCACCCAAAGCACCAGTAATACAAACTGCATAGATAATACGGCTATAGTGTCTTGTCATCGTTAATCTTCGTTGATCTGATTAGTAGAATAAACACACTACCAGATTTTTACAGTAATTAGTAGCTACATACAGGGGGATAATTTACGAATCTGAAACTGTTTTTTTTGTCACGGTAGTATCAAATAAATAGCCTACGCCATAAATCGAAACAATGATTTTTGGATCCTTGGGGTTCGCTTCTAATTTCTTGCGCAAACGGCTAACAAATGAATCAATACTGCGGGAATATATTTCATTACCACCGATTAAATCTAACAGTTTGTCACGAGACAAAACAGCCTTTGGGTTCTCAGCAAATACGGATAAAATTTTAAATTCTGCAGGGCTTAGAGATACATTCTCACCCGATGCTGTCGTTAACAGATGGCGGGTAACATTGAGAACATAATTCTCAAAACATAAATTGGTCTGTTTAGATTCTAATACTTCGCTTGCGCCACCCTCGTCCTCTTGCTTGATCTGCGGAGGATTTAACGCTGACTTTACAAACGACACCAACACGCGAGGATTAATCGGCTTGGTAAGATAATTGTTGGCGCCCAACTCTAAGGCAACCACTTTATTAAAATCATCCTCTGAACCGGTCAGCATTAGAATAGGAACCGATAACTCTTTACGCAATTCTCGACATAATTCCAAACCATCTAAATTAGGAAGATTAAGGTTAATATCAAGAATAATTAAATCCGGCGGCTCCTTTTGCAACTCCTGATCGATTTCCTCAGTTGTACTCGCAATAGTCACTAAATACTCTGCTTGCTCTAAACTCAAAGATAATACCTTTGCTAGATCGATATCATCATCGATAAGCAGTATACGTTGACGCTCCATACTCTCCTCCTACTTTATCAGTAAAATTATAGCCTATTAATGCAGCCTCAGCAGGCAAATTACCAAAGCTATGTTATTGATAATATTGCACAAAATATATAAACTAGACTAATGGAGCAGCACTCGCGACAAAATAAAGGCACGGAACGCCTTAGAAAGCATGAATGGACACACGTTCTTGTGCTAGCGGCCATATTGGCAGTATATATACTGACCATTCATATCGTCAGCTTATACATTAGTGAAGCAAACCTAATCCCTCTTATCAATTTAGGGTTCGAAACGGTAGCCGACATTATTATTGTTCCTATCGCAATAATACTTGCTTGGAAAACAGCAAATGCATGGCGATACTTTTTCTTCTTAATTGGTTTTGAAAATCTAATGCGTATTATTATTTCGTTGCATTTGTTAATGAAAATTTATCTACGCCACTTTACACTAGCAGACATTAGCACACGCCCGTTAGATGCCATTGGCATTATTTTCTTTACTATAAAGCCTATTTATTGCGGATTATTCTTTATATTGGCGGTAAGGCAGCTACGTCCAAAAATTAAAAAATTTATTACTACACTACCGATTCTCATCACTATGATACTTATCTTGGTGTTAATCACCTCGTTTTATCAAGCCTACCAGGAAGAATATAAACTTACCCTATGGGCATTAATCAGCGGCTATCAAGATGTTATTATTTTACTGTTTTTAATTTACCTATTACCAATAGCCAAAAACAAATCAATTCTTTTTGTTATTATCAGCCTAATACTTATTTTGGTTGGCTATATTTTTGGTAATCGCTTAAACTATGCTTTACCCTACTTTGATACCTTCAATACTTCCTATCTCATTTGGACTGCCGGAAATATCTTACTCATTAATAGCCTCTATAGATTGCTCAAGAAAGATAGTAAGGACTATGATCAGTGGTTCTACCCCTTTGATAGCACCTATGCACAAATTGGCTATTGGAGCAGTAGCATTGCCTCAACTTTATTTATACTTATTAGCATGCGTCATATTACACTTTACTCCAACTTTCATAGTATAGAAGCAGCATCACATTTAAACGTGAGACTAATTTTAGTATTTATGAGCATACTACCTCTATTAGTAAGACCATTTGCACAGTTATTTACAAAAGATTTTAATGTCGTTAGCAACATGGTTTCAAGCATCAGTGGAGACCTTAAAGCACAGCAGAAAACCAGTCATAAAATTCATTTTAAAGAAATAAAAGATATTATGTTTTTTTTAAAAATAAAAAAGAAAGCATAGCCAAGCGTGACGCCTATGACAAACAAGTCTTTTCGCTAGCACAAAAAATTGCTAACAACATCCACAGCCCACTGAATAAATTAGCATCATTCTCTCAAGATGTTGGACGAGCTCTAGATAGCAGTCAAAAAGAAATTTACAATAACGCGCTATCCCGTATTCAAGTAATTGCAGATGAATTAATAGCGTTTGAAAAAGAGCGCTATATCACTGAAAAATATCTTCTTAGGAATCAACCTGAATACACCTTTCTAGGTCTTGTCTTCGAGGATTTAGCACAAGAGCTCCGTTTACGCTATAAAAATAGCCACGTACACTTAACCACTCACATTGACGCACTTGCCCGCTTCGCACTGACACACATTGATGCTATTGAGTTCCATCGCGTATTATCAAATATTATTAAAAATGCTGTAGAAGCAACCATTGGTCAATCCAATAGAGCGATAAACGCAACACTAACCTACAACCCAACATCACTAAGACTGGAAGCTACCATTAGTGATTCTGGCTGCGGCATGAGCAAGAAACAAATTCAAGCTATATTAAGCGGTAAAAGCGAAACAACAAAGCAACAGGGTTTTGGCATTGGTCTTCGTTATGTAATTAAAAAAATCAACGAATGGCAAGGAAGCTGCGCAATAGACTCGAAAGCCAATCAAGGCACATCCTTTCAAATCAGCATCCCCACAGCACAAACAACACCATTATGGTGGACAAACCAAATACGTATACCTGCAAACGCAACGGTAATTAGTTTCAAAGCACCGGCAACAAGCCATAAGCATTTTAATGCACTAAACATTCTCACGACAAACCATAAGAAAGAATTACAAGCATCATTAAAAAAATATGGGCAAAAAATTATATTTTTACAAGCCAGGAACAAAGCCGATATTAACGATTTTTTCCAGTTTTTTAGAGGTACTAGAAAAGATATTAATATCATTATAATTACAAACAACTATCATCGAGAAAGCATGCAAACACTTTGCCTTGCTAAAAAAGCAAAACTATTGCCAGAGCCTCTATTAGATCATATTCTGATTACCACCTTCTAACCAAAAAGGAATGGATTAACGTGAAAAAAAGTGATGGATCATTAATTTCGCGACAGATTGCTATAACGTTAATGGCCATTATCACCTACTGTTTGTTTATTATTATTGTAAAACTTGGCTTTAATTTTTCAGATGATGCTATTGGTGCCATTAACGAACTTATCCAGGCTGGCGTTGATTTAATCTTTTGCATACTGTGTTTTATGTTAGTCCGCCCGATACCAAAAACATGGACATTCTTTTTTATATTACTGGGAATTTCAAATGTTTTAAGCACCTTATTGCATGGTACGCAATTTTCTTTATTTTTTAATCATCATGAAGACTATGTTGTACTGGGCCCAACCATTGAGAATTTATCTCTTTTTTTTGAATATGGCATACAGCTAGTTGCCTTTGTAATTTTATCCATGAAAATCATTATCCACGAGAAACAATACCTAAAAGAGTTTTGGCATTGTCTGCTCCCAACGTGCACCGTATTAATCACTATCATCGTAGCAACCATGTTTTATGACTTGCACAGCGACTTTTTTAGCCTACATACCATGGGGCTTTTTATTACTTATGAATACCTGTTGATGTTTCTCTGCTTGATATTTTCATTGCCAATGATTAAGAATCTGCATATCACTTTACTCTTTGCTGGCTTTTTATTCGTTATTATTGCACACGTTATTTCATCTGAAACCTTAGCATCGAAAACTTTATTTCATTCTTTGCTGTTTAATATTGTCTATCCACACCATATCTTTTGGTTCTTTGGAAAAATACTGCTAATTTTTGCCACCAAAAACCTGTTTGCCTTTAGACATCGACAAGAAAGAAACTTTTTCTTTTCAGTAGAAAATACCCGACCACAAATTATCTACTGGGGCAATAATATTGCCTTCTTACTATTTATTGTTGTTGCTATTCACGGCTTAATTTTTGGTGATATAAATATTTTTTCACAAATTCGCTTTCAGGTTAGAATTACCATGATGGTTCCTTTTGTTAGTTTCCTATCATTACTAACCATTTTTTTCTCACGCTTATTTACACATGACTATGCGCAAATTAAACGGCAAACATCTTTACCAGCTGATCATTACTGGCAAAATAAAGAGAGCAAAAGTTCTATCTATTTTTATGAGTTAAGAAAGTTTTCACAATTTCTAACATTCCGCATGCGCGCTGATAGCGAAAAGACGAGCATGAAAAAAAGGATGCTTAATGTTGCCACTCACGCCGCTCACGATATACGCTCACCACTTAATATTCTCTCAATATTACTCAATGCTGCTGATGACCAATTTAACCCGCAGCAAAAAAAGGAACATCAGCAAGCACTGACAGAAATAAGAACTGTGGCCGAGGACCTGCTAGCCTTACAGGCTCAGTCGGCCAGTGGTCCATATACACAAGACGCCAACAAGCAGAAAACCACCTACATAGCGATTGTTGTAAATGATATTTTACAACGGAAAGTTCCTGCAAAAATAGAACATACCACCACTATCTCACGATCGGCATGGTTTTCATTGGTTTCATTTGATTTATCATTGTTTAAAAAATCCATGGGAGACTCCATTGATATTCTAATCAACAACAATAAACTTACACAGTTTTCATGCGATATATATTTCAAAAAGCAAACAGTTAATATTACCCTAAAGACTAAATTTAACGACGCTGAATTGACTGGTGATATAAAAAAGGCAATCGAAAAAATAAATTATAACACTACTAGCAAAATTACCAGCAAAGAGGGTACCGCCGTAGAAATACACTTAAGTTATCCAATACTACAACCAACCCCACCCTGGTGGATAGGCGAAATTAATATATGCAAAAATACGCGCTTGATTGTTTTTGATGACGAGAGCTATTTCCATACACTATGGCAAAAAACCTTAACACAAGCGTCAGCGAAAATATCACCCACTCAAATTAATCACTGTTATAAGAATATAGATTTTGCGCCATTAATCAAAGACGCTGCTGAAGATGTTTTAATACTAATAGATTATGATTTAAAAGATTGCGATACTAACGGGATTGACTATATTAAAAAATATAAGTTACAACAAAAAGCCATTTTGGTCACCAACCACTATGATAACCTTGAGATTCAGCAAGCCTGTGAGCGCGAATCCATTCCTCTATTACCCAAACCACTTATTTCGCAAATTCATATTTGTGTTAGCGACAAATAATCATTATTTAAATGTAGAGACACAGGATCCTGTATCTCCACAAAAATTTTGGACAGATAAAATAATGAAGCAATATAAACCTTACAGCTTTAACATAAAGTGCTTGGCTCTATCAAGCATACCCTGTTTTAAATAAAAGCGATGCGCCTCGTCTCGCTCAGCACCAGAATCTAAACTTAAATAACGACATTGCAATTTTTCTGCTTCTTGCTTTAACCATATAAATAATTTTGCGCCATAACCCTCGCCGCGAAAATCCTTGTCGGTCACATAGTCATCCATATACATTTCTTTACCTTGCAGCACCAACTTCGTCAGTATGCGATAACCAGCAACAGCGACACATTCTTCGTTAATAAACAAACCAACCAACACATAACCCTCATCTGATCGCATAGCGTTAATCATCTTAAGGTATTGATCAACTGATTGATAAGAGGTGCGTAATTGTTGCATCACAGAAAAAGTACTACTGATTTCGTCGTCACTTTCACATTTCTTTATAACAATAGCTGTATCATTCACGGTACTACCATCCATGGTTGAGTTAACAAAAAAAAGTGGGCTTAGCGCCATAAATTGGTTTTTAACATTTCGACTAGCTCATCGCCTTCACCGTTTAGAATAGCCTTGGTCATATAAAGGCTAAAACCAAACATTTGCTCAACCGTTAGTTTAGGCGGCATCGCCAATTCATTACGATTGGTGACAACATCAACAACAGCAGCGCCCGGATGGCTAAAAGCATCTTGCAAAGCAGACTCAATATCCGCAGGATCCTCAACACGGAACCCCTTAATACCAATTGCATCTGCCATTTTGGCAAAGTTAGGGTTATTTAGATCTGTGCCAGTTTCCATAAACCCAGAGGCCTTCATCTCCATCTCGACAAAACCCAAAGTGCCATTATTTAAAATAACTACTTTTATCGGCAAATCTAATTGTCTTAACGTCAAAAGCTCACCCATCAACATCGAAAAACCACCATCGCCACACAACGCAATCACCTGTCGGTTTTTATCAACACACTGTGCTCCTATAGCTTGCGACAATGCATTTGCCATTGAGCCGTGATTAAAAGAACCAATTAAACGGCGTTTTTCTGATATTTTAAAATAGCGCGCTGCCCAAATAACGAGGGTACCCACGTCGGCAGTAAATATAGCATCATCATCAGCATACTCACTCATTAGCTTTGCTAAATATTGTGGATGGATAGGTTTAACACCGGCCTTACCCACAGCCAACTCATCAAGATTTTTACGCGCTTTTTTATAATGGGAAACAGCGACCTTTAAATGTTTATCATTGGTTTTTGTTTTTAATTTTGGTAATAAAGCAGTTAATGTAGTCTTAATATCGCCAACAACACCTTGTGTTAATCGACAGCGCTTACCAAGTTGTGCGCCATTATTGTCAATTTGAATAACCTTTGCATCTTTAGGGTAAAACTGTCGATAGGGAAAACTACTGCCTAAAATTAATAGGGTCTCGCAAGATTCCATCGCATAATAGCCGGAAGAAAAACCAATCAAGCCGGTCATACCAACATCATAAGGGTTATCATACTCAACATATTCCTTGCCACGCATCGCATGCACCATCGGTGATTTTAATTTTTCACCTAACTGCATTAACTCAGCATGCGCACCTTGACAGCCAGCACCGCATAATAAAGTAATATCTGTTGAGTCATTAAGCAGTTGAGCTAATGCGTCAATTTCCTCTTCACTAGGAATAAGTCGAGCTTGCGGATAAATTATATTTGGTATCGGTAAACTGCTACTAACACTTTCTAAAGCAGTATCACCGGAAACAACGATCACGCCAACCCCTTTTTTCGCAATAGCTGTTTGCATGGCCATGCCCAGCACACGCGGTATTTCTTCCGCATGCGCCGCTATTTCACAAAAATGGCTACACTCTTTAAACACCAACTCCGGATGGGTTTCTTGGAAATACCCGCTACCCACTTCACGGCTAGGAATATGCGCAGCAATCGCCAGCACGGGCACACCATTGCGCTGGCAGTCATAAAGACCGTTAATAAGATGCAAGTTACCAGGACCACAACTACCCGCACAAACAGCTAGTTTTCCAGTTAATGCCGCTTCAGCACCTGCCGCAAAGGCTGCTGCTTCTTCGTGACGTGTATGCACCCATTCTATATCTGATGTTCGTAATGCGTCAGTAATGCCGTTAAGCGAGTCACCTACAATGCCGTAAATACGCTCGACTCCCGCGGCTTGTAACGTTTTGATCACTAGGTTTGATGCAGTGGTTGGCATTTACTGACCTCCTTGGTTTTTCTACGCACAGTTTTGCCGAATCCTATCACTCTATTATGAAATGTATACTGATATGATAGCAAGTTACTAAGCTACTTTAAGCCAATTAAGGCAAAATCCTACTCAGCTACAAAGCTTAAATTTCGCTCATCATCAACAAATGGCTTGTTAGCGAAACAAATTTAAAATAAACGGGCCCAACATAAGACTTATCCAAGCGGATAAAGCAATGGGTAGTGACTCAGAGCAGTTGTTATTCATGTTATTGCCCTCCCGAACTCAAACACATTGATAAACAGACCTATGACAATATCATGCATTTTCTCAAGCTTGGAAAAACAAATGGTCTTTCTTGCTAATCGTTTTATTCGAGTACGCAAAGTTAAATGCTTTCTCTCAATAGCTTGCGTATTACGTTTTCCTATAAAATGCTTGGATTTTGGAAGGTGTCTTTCGTACGCTCCCCAATCATCTGTATAGTAAAAATTGATATTAAAACGTGCAAGCTTTTCTTTAAGCGCTTTAAAAGCAACATCTTTTCTAGGTCCAAAATGATAGGCTAAAACTTCGTGAGAACTATGATCAATGGCATGCCAAAGCCAGCGTTGCGTTTGCTTATTTTTAACGAAACTCCACATTTCATCTAGCTCTGCTTCTTCCACTTTAATAATATCTACTTGGAGTGTGCTACCCTCGATACTCTTTTTAGTAAGCAATCCTGTATTAACAGATTCCAAATCACCGTCTCTTTTTTTTTAACTCCGAAATGACGGTATTTATGCTGATGCCTAGAACACGTGAGGTATCTCTAACGCCACTCCCATTTAGCGCCATAGAAACAATTTTCTTCTTTGTTTCAGGCAGGTCACCTTTTCGTCGATAGGTTAGCAGAAAAGTGTCTTTTGAACAGCTAGCATCTTTGCAGCGATATCGCTGGCTACCTGCAGAATTTACCCCAAACTTTATAACATGATTACCCAAGCACGCGGGACAAAGTACCTGAATTGTCGCCATATAAGTCACTCCTGTGAAAATGTCAGGAGATCATTTTATATCAACAACTGCTTTGAGTCACTACCCGAAGTCTAATGAAAGTCATACCGGGTGTTGCCTTTGACGCCCGGTTTTATTTTTGACAATTTAATATCCTTACAAACTTATAACTAACTCACACATCAGACGACAACTCTGATACCTCCATAAACAACTAAACCCCACCGAACAAAAACCACACTAAACACCCAAATAAAATACCCCATAGCACCCCACACACCCATTAAGCTATACTAGAAAAATGCAAGGAGCGCAGCAAACAACCAGGCAACAATATCGCAGAGAATGGTTATCCATTACCGGCCTTATCGCATCGACCCTAATTTTTCTACTAATCATGCATCTCACCAACAAGGCTATAAAATCACCCATAACCATCCCCGTTTTCAGCCTGTCAGCTAATGCCATCTTTAATCTCATCGTCGTCGCCATCTGCTTATTTTTACAAAAACACTTCTCCGGCGCATGGCGCAGCATCTTTATTCTCATCATTATTGTTAACCTACTAAGAACCATTGTCGCCACCATGCTGATTATATTATTTATCAAATATAACAGCCCAAACGTCCCCTTCGAATCAACGCCCGCTAACCTTCTGCACTCTCTATTCTACCTACTACGCCCTGCCTACTGGATAATTCTCGTGATCCTAGCAGTAATTCAATCTAAACCGAGAATTAAAATGTTATTGCCCAGTTTACCAACGGCGATCACTGTCTTACTCGCTGTTGGCTATATGCTATGGTCATTTGCACATCATCAAGAAAAACAAGATTTGTCGATATGGGCTATTACTAATGCGGTTTACGATGTTGTATTATTTGCGATTCTAATTTATTTTTTACCGATTGCGAAAAACAGAAAGATTATTTTATTCACCCTAAGCTACATTATACATATTATGGGTGATATTATGGGCACTAATATCTATTATGTAACTCCCTACTTTTCCCACCTTACCCCAGAGCAATTTATGTGGACGTTTAGTGATTTACTATTGATTTATAGCTTAGTGGGGTTGTTTAAAAAAGAAAATCAAAAACCCAGACGGTGGTTTTACCGCGTTGACAGCGCGCGTGTGCAAATGGGGTATTGGTGTAATAGCATTGCTTCGATACTGTTCCTATTAGTAGGCATTCGCTACACCTTATTTTCTTTTGATTATAAAATCTCTCAACTTATTTTCCACGCCAATATTATTGTCTTTATCCCCTTCGTTACCTTATTAACATTATCCACTTTATTTTTCGCCCAGCTATTTAATAAAGACTTTAGCGATATTGGCGCGGTGATGAGTCGCTTTTCTTTAAAAAAGAAAGTGAAACAAAAAAAACAACGGACTATCTATTTTAAAGAACTACACAACCTAACCCAATTTATACAAGAAAAAATGGATACCATCGCCAAAAAAACTGAACAAGAAAAACAGCTCTATAACATGACCAAAACGATCGCTAAAAATATTCAACAGCCACTTTCCATTATTTCAAACATCTCACAAAAGCTAGAAGAAAACTTTGATCTCGACCAACAAGAAATACATAAGACCAGCCTAACCCGCATAAAAATGATTGCCGATGAGTTATTAAACTTAGGCGAAAGCAGCGCAATGGCAACAGCAAAAAAGGAAGAATCACAACCCCTCGGCAACTACGTCAGCATTAACTTCCACGAACTGATGCAAGAGAAAAATGTCCAACATAGTAAGCTCGCAATAAATATAAAAACCAAAATAGATTCCAGTGCTTGGTTTGTATTAAGCCCCATATACAGCAACGATTTTTATCGCATTATCGCCAACCTGATAAACAACGCCATTGATGCAACCGAGCAACAAAAAGAGCGAGAAATTAGCTGCCATTTAAAATACACCTCCAACGCCACCTTCTTCCAAGTAGCTATAAAAGATAACGGCTGCGGCATTAAGCAGCAACAAATTGCCAATATACTGGCAGGAAAAAGCAAAACTACTAAAGAAACAGGCCATGGTATTGGTTTGCGTTACGTGATTGAGACCATTGAAAAATGGCATGGAAAGTGTGAGATTTCCTCTACCGTGGGTAAAGGAACAGAATTTCTTATCACCCTACCAGTCTTACTACCCATTCCTCCTTGGTGGCTAGATCAAATAATCCTTCCCGCAAAAGGCACCATCATCGTCTATGATAGCGAACAATTCTACCATAATTTATGGGAAGGCATACTTTCACCTTATACTTATCAGCAAAAAGAACTTAATCTTGTGCACTGCTACACTCTGAGTGATTTAGAACACTCGATAAAACCCGATGGTAATCAACTGATCCTATTTGATATTGATGACTTTGCTAATAATCATCAAGAGTTAGACCTAATCGGCAAGCATCACTTACAAAATAGCGCCATCTATGTTACCGAGGAATATAAACATAAAGCCATACAAAGCAAATGCCAGCAGGAGAAAATAAAACTATTTCCCAAGGCATTAATCCCTCATATTAGAATTAAAACAGGTAAGTAAGGAATAGTAAACGGTGAGCACAAATGTACTAGCAAAGACACTTAAACAAGTGACTATCCTATGCCTACTCGCATTGATTTACACTGGTGCCGTCTATATGACTTATAGGCTTGGCAAGATCTCACAAATAGCATACTTTTTTTTAAACCAAATGCCACTGATTATTGTCGATACGCTTTTTGCTAGCGCCTGCTTGATGATCAGCCAGCGAACCGCGAGCTTATGGCGCTATTTATTTATGTTGCTCAGCTTATCAAGCATTGCCAAAGTTATCATAACGGTTACGCCTTTAACCGACATTATTGCCAGCAACTCTACCCAACACCTTGCAACTAGCAATTTAAGCAATATTGTTATTCATATTATTTCACTGCTCAGTGAAACAGCCGCCTGGCTAATACTATGTGCTTACTTTATGCTAACCGCAAATAAGAAGCGTTATAAATTTATTCCCTACCTGCCAACACTGATAACCGTTATTCTGGTCATCGTCTTTATCAGCTCGCCATTACATCAGTTTACGGCAGTAACCAATGATAATATTTGGAATACATTAATGGGTTGTCGTGACTTTGCCCTTTTTGCCATTATTTTATTTTGCCTGCCGATGTTTAGAAACATATACCTCACTATGCTTGCCGAAGGTTTTTTGATTTTAATTATTGGTGATATCGTCAAACTCAATATAAACTTTTCCGCGCCTTATGTCTTTACCCTTTGGTCAGCTAACTTTTACTATCTGCTCGGTAAACTATTTTTACTCTATAGCGCTGCTAAACTACTGCTGATGAATGACTACAAAAAAGCAGATTTATTTTACCAGGTCGACAATACCAGAACGCAGATTTTATATTGGGGCAACAGTATTACTGCGACGTTATTCCTACTGCTAGGGGTAAAAATACTTATCCTTGACCAAGCCTCCTATATCACCAACTTACTGTTTAATACCAATGTAAGATTACTGGTTCCCTTTGTTAGTTTACTAATTCTATTTACCTTTGTCTTTACGCAAATGTTTTCGCATGATTTTAGCGAAATTAAAAACATGATTACCAAATTATCTAACAAATTAACCATACCACAGCGCCTGTTTGCTAAAATCAATTTTTTTGAACTGCGACACTTAGCTCGCTTTATCAAAGATAAAATGCAGATTCTTTCTGAAAAAAATGCGACGCAAGAAAAATTCTTTAAAGCTGCTGGGCAAGCTGCGCATGATATACGCACTCCCTTGTCAGTGCTTTCCATTCTCTCCAGTGAAACCGAAAAACAATTAAACCAAAAAGAGTGGCAAATCTATAAAAGTGCCTTAGCACGTATTAAAGTTAGCGCTAATGATTTACTTGCCTTGCAAAAAAAATCAGCCGATGAGAAAAATCTTGAAAAAATTATATCGGCGCAAAGCCAATATATTGCTATCGCTTTTGTAGAATTAATGCAACATAAGTCTATTCAGCATAGTCATTTAGGTATAAATATCACTTACTCTATTTCACCATCAGCTTGGTTTGTTATTGCCAATATAGATACACACCCCTTTAATCGTGTTATTTCAGACTTAATTAACAATGCTATTTCAGCGACGCAACAGCAGCAACAAAGAGATATTAGCTGCCAATTAAAATATACCACCGGTGAGCCGCACTTTACTTTAACCGTTAAAGACACTGGTCCCGGTTTAAGTGACCACGATATTGATGCAATTTTATCTGAAGAACTCCAAGGACACAGTCTTAATTATGTGATGAAAAAAGTTCGCTTATGGAAGGGCTCTACGCATATTAAATCTGAACATGGCGTCGAAATTAGCCTGATTTTACCGATCACTCAACCAACGCCTAAATGGTGGATCAATCAAATTACTCTACCCACAACCGGAACGATTATTATTTTTGATGATGACCCACTAGCACATCAACAATGGCAGCAAATTCTCACCCCCCATACTAAATATCACTCAGAGATAAAGATACTACACTGTTACGATGAAGATAAGTTTACTGATTACCTTGATACTAGCGATAATAAATTAATTCTGATTGACTATGATATTGAAGGCGCCGAAAAGCTTGGGTTGGACTACATTCGTCAATTTGAGTTACGAGAGTACGCTATTTTGGTTACTAATAACTATCAACTGTCTGAGGTGCAAAATCAATGTGAAACCGATGGTGTTTTTCTGTTACCAAAACCGTTGATCACGCATGTAGAAATTAGATCTGATAGTTTATAGCTGTTATTTGCTGCACCTAACGGGCAAGCAATATATTTTTGATACACTGAAGCTAAGGATATATCCAGCCATACGCTATTGATACCACAAATCTAACCTCACCCCAGGACTAAATCCAGTGGCACATAAAGGCAATACTGGATTCAACACACCTAGCCAGATCTAGGCACGAACAAACACACAGCACAAAATATAACAAATAATATACTTTTTCAGCCCCATATAGTAACGTAATAAAAGGAGACCAAACCACAACAAGGCAAAATAAAAACAGCCCATCACAAGGAGCTCCATTGTGTACAAGCAACTGAAAAAGGAAGGCGTTAAGCGCGTTAAACTTGCCTTTACCGATATTGACGGTATCCATCGCGGTAAATATATCAGCTTGGACAAATTTGCTTCCGTGTTAGAAAATGGCGCTGGTTTTTGTGATTGCGTATTAGGCTGGGACTGCAATGATCAGCTTTATGATAATGCCACCTTTACCGGTTGGCACACGGCTTTCCCGGATGCACGTTATCAAATTGAAACAGACACCCTACGACGATTACCAGATGAAGATAACACTCCCTTATTTCTTGTTTCATTTTACGATCAAGATAACAATAGCCACCCTCTTTGCCCTCGTTCAATTTTAAAAGAAACCATCAACCGCGCCAATGAAATGAATATCGATATAAAATTGGCATTTGAATATGAATTTTTTGTTTTTAATGAAACCCCCCATTCCATTCGCGAAAAAAATTACACCAACCTAACTCCTTTTACACCTGGAAACTTTGGCTACTCCATTTTACGCAACTCAGCACATGCAGATCTCTACCATGAATTTATGGATTACTGCATCAATATGGGTTTTCCATTGGAAGGATTACACTGCGAAACTGGACCTGGTGTTTGGGAGGGCGCATTGCATTACGACGACGCTTTAAAAATGGCAGACGCTGCCGCCTTATTTAAAACCTTTAGCAAAGCCTTTTTTCAAAAGCGCGGCATGCTAGCAACCTTTATGGCAAAGTGGTCGATGGATTATCCGGGACAATCAGGGCATGTGCATCAATCCCTCTACGATAAAAAAAGTGGTAAAAATCTTTTTTATGCTGACGATCAACAAGGCAATATGAGCGAAGTCATGTGCCAATATATTGCCGGACAGCAACGTTATTTAAAAGAATTACTCGCCATGTCAGCTCCGACCATAAACTCTTACACCCGACTGGTTAAAGGCTATTGGGCACCAACAGCAGCAACGTGGGGCATAGAAAATCGAACAGCGGCTTTACGCGTTATTCCTGGAAATGAAAAATCACAACGCATTGAATTTCGCCTCGGGGCTGCTGATGCTAACCCCTACTTAGTCTCTGCTGCCATTATTACTGCCGGACTTGCCGGTATTAATGAAAAACTTTCACCCACACCGGCAATGGCTGGCAATTGTTATGAACAAGAAGATACCTTAGACGAACGCTATCGTTTAGCGAGTAATTTGCGTGATGCTACACGTCAATTTGCGCAATCAACACTCGCACAAGATGCCTTTGGCCAACAGTTTGTTGAACATTATAGCGCATCACGTCTATGGGAAGTGCGCGAGTATGAGCGCCATATTAACGACTGGCAATTACAACGATATTTTGAAATAATCTAGTGCTCGAGTTTCAGCGCGCTCCTTGCAGGAATTTAAATCCCTACTGGGAACAAAAGTGCTTACACACAAAGGCGAAACTCCACTAGCCTATAGTATTCTAGGAAATTCGTATGCATATATATTCTTTTCCAACATTAATCTACTCTGGCGCAGGCGCCCTTGACCATGTTGACCAATGGATCTCAAACAAAGCACTTAAAAAAATTTTATTGGTTACCGATAAAAATCTTATCGCCACAGGCATTATTCAACCTTTACTCGCAGCCATAAAAGCAGCTGAAGTTGTTATTTTTGACGACACTCATCCAAACCCCATTGAAGCGGACGTTGAACGCGGGGTTGAGGCTTTTAAAGAGAATCATTGCGACGGTATTCTTGCTATCGGCGGCGGCAGCTCAATCGATGTTGCTAAAGTAATTAAATTAATGAGTTCACACCCACAACCTTTAAGCCAATACGACGATGCTCTCGGTGGTGATAAATTAATTGTTAATCCTATGCCACCGCTAATCGCCATTCCAACAACAGCCGGCACCGGCAGTGAGGTAGGCAGATCTGGCGTTATTATTATGCGTGACACACAAGTCAAAACCATTTTCTTTGCACCCTCTTTAATGCCCGATGTTGCATTTCTAATCCCAACACTAACTACCTGTTTACCAAAACATCTTACTGCTGCAACTGGCTTGGATGCCTTCACTCATTGTTTAGAAGCTTATTTTGCACCCGGCTTTCACCCCATGGCAGATGGCATTGCTTTAGAAGGCATTAAACTTATTCTAGAAAATCTCATTACCGCCTGCGATAACCCACAAAATTTGGCGGCACGTGAAGCGATGCTAATTGCCGCTAGCATGGGTGCTACCGCTTTTCAAAAAGGCTTAGGCATGATTCACTCCTTAGCACACCCGCTATCCTCACAAAAACAAATCCATCATGGTCTTGCCAATGCACTGATCTTACCTAGCGCTATCCGCTTTCTAGAAAATAAAAATTTAAACAAAGAACAACAAGAAAGGTTACAAACTATTACAACAATAATGAAAAACTATGGCTATAATGAACCAACACTCTCACAGGCATGCGCTTCATTTATTAAAGCCACTGGCATACAGTTGGGTTTACAGCACCACAATATTGCCAACCATGATTTAGAAGCGCTAACGCGGGAAGCATTTACCGATACCTGCCACAAAACCAATATGATTCCGGTTGATAGCACTGATTTATTAAACGTCTACCAAATGGCATTAACATGAAAATAGGCTTACTAGTTTGCGATCAAGTCAATAGCGCACTTCGCGATAAAGTCGAAGATTACCCACACATGTTTCAAGCTTTATTTGCCGATGCCTTTGTCTGGCGACATTATGATGTCGTTGCTGGCGACTATCCTGACACATTGGACGAATGTGATGGATATATGACGACAGGCTCGATCTGCTCTGTGTATGAAAATAAAGAATGGATCGTAAAATTAAAAAACTTTATCTACACACTTTATAAAAAGAAAAAGAAATATGTCGGCATTTGCTTTGGTCACCAAATGATAGCACATGCACTGGGCGGCGTTGTGGAAAAATCTCCGCGCGGCTGGGGGCTGGGTGTTAAAACAGATACAGTTTTTAAAAAACACCCTTGGTTACCGTGTGATGCGTATAACATTATCTTTAGCCATCAAGACCAAATTGTTAAAATGCCACCGGGCGCAGAGATACTAGCAGGAAATTCACACTGCCCGATTAGCATGATTAAAATTGATGATTTCTTCCTAGGCTTACAAGGCCATCCAGAGTTTACACCAACCTATGCTGAACTGCTGTTAACATTACGCAAAAAGCAGATACCACTTGCTGTCTACCAAGCTGCCATCCAATCATTTGCTATTACACCGGATATTAAGCTATTAAAAAACATCATCATTGACTTCTACTCACAATAGCCACCATAAATAATGAACAATCAAGCCAGTTGAAACCCCGCAAAAGATTTGCTATTTTGATTATATGTAACAGATAATCAAAGTGAGAAAAAATGGGCAGAGGCGGAAAAAGAGCTGGCGCAGGGCGCCCTAAGGGCACACAACGCACAGAACCAAGCAAGGTCATGCGTATACCTGCCAGCCTGGTAAACAAGGTACAGCAGCTTATATTAGCCGACCCATTGGAGATCCCGTTCTACTCCTCACGCGTATCAGCCGGCTTTCCATCGCCCGCTGATGACTACCAGGAAGACAAGCTTGATTTAAATACACATTTAATCAAGAACCCAACCAGCACCTTTTTTGTCGAAGTCAGTGGCGACTCAATGATAGACGCTGGCATCCATCCGCAAGATATCTTAGTCGTGGATAAAAGCATGAAACCGGCGCACGGCAAAATCGCTATCGCCTTTCTCAACGGCGAATTTACCGTCAAACGGTTAGAATATGAAAATGAACAACTTGCCTATTTACGCCCCGAAAATAGCGCCTATTCTCCTATTCCCATTTCAGCAGAAGACCATATAGAAATTTGGGGCATTGTCACTTACGTCATTCATACTGTTTAAGAGGGTATTCTGATGAAAGTATTTGCGTTGGTTGATTGCAACAATTTTTATGTTTCTTGCGAGCGTGTTTTTAATCCTAAATTAAAGCATCAACCGGTGGTGGTGCTATCTAATAATGATGGTTGCATTATTGCGCGCAGCAATGAAAGCAAAGCATTAGGTATTGCCATGGGCATGCCCTATTTTAAAATCAAACATTTTTGTCGGCAGCATCATATCCAGGTTTATTCTTCCAACTACAGTTTATACGGCGATTTATCGCAGCGTGTGATGGATATTTTAAAATGCCATGTAGAGGATGTTGAAGAATATTCTATTGATGAAGCCTTTTTACGTTTTGAAATATTTAGGCAAGCAAAAGACTATATTATTATTGGGCAACAATTGCGGAATACCATTGCACAATGGGTTGGCATTCCGGTTTCCATTGGCTTTGCGCCCACCAAGGTGCTCGCAAAAATCGCCAATCATGTTGCCAAAAAACAAACACAAAGTAATGTGTTTACCCTATTAGACCCACAAAATTGCCAACGCATTCTTAGCACTTTTCCCATTACCGATATCTGGGGCATCGGCAAAAAATGGAGCCAAAAACTCAATCAACTCGGCATTATTACCGCATGGGAATTACGCAATGCCCCACAAAAAATAATCCGCCGACATTTCAATGTGATGATGGAGCGAATTATTTTAGAATTAAGAGGCACCCCATGTTTAGATTTAGAAATCGACGAGCCGCGCAAAGAGATTGTTTCCTCACGCTCTTTTGCCAAAGACACCAGCCATTTAAAAGATCTTAGAGAAGCCATTAGCTGCTACACCGCACGCGCATGCGAAAAACTTCGCCAGCAAAATGGTTATGCTGGTGCTGTTAGAGTGTTTGTCACATCCAGCCGTTTTGACAACCACCAACACTATAGCAATGCTGCCACCAATCACTTTGCTGAGCCAACGCAAGATACACGCTATATTTTAAAACGCGCCTTAACCGCCCTAGAAAAAATATTTTTGGCAGATATTCAATATAAAAAAGTCGGTGTGATGCTATTAGATATTTCTGCTGATAAACAAAGCCAAGTAGATTTGTTTGCCGAATTATCGGCGGCTGATGAACAAAAGTCCGCTAGCTTGATGAAAACGATAGACACCCTCAATCAACGCATGGGAAAAAACACAATTTGGTTAGGGTCGCAGGGAATTGAACGACGCTGGCAGATGAAACGCCGATACTGTTCGCCTTGCTATACTACACGATGGGATCAGTTATTAAAGATTTAATGTTTTAATGTCACAACAAATCGCTGCAGGGTATGCCAATACTGCGTGCGATCAAGGGCAATAAAATTAATATGTCCAGCACCGCTTATCGGCAAAAATAATTTAGGCTTATTAGCCGCCTCAAACAAGGCTTTCCCCTGCCAAAAAGGAACAATACTATCTGACTTTCCATGAATAACTAACAAAGGCACATGAACATTTTTTATCTTAGCAAAATTATTGTATTTATCGAATAACAAAAAAGGAATTTGCGTATAAACACGGTAAATACTTAAATAAGGTGATTCCAAAATTAATCCAGCAACCGGCTGCTCGGTAGCAAGCTGCGTCGCCACACCTGTCCCCAAAGAATGCGCCATTAAAATAATACGATCAGCCGGTATTTTTTTCTCACGACGAAGATATTGATAAACCGTGCGAATATCGATGTAAGTATTTTTTTCAGACGCCTTGCCGCTACTAGCACCATAGCCTTGATAATCATAACCAATCACTGAAAAACCATGCTGTTCTAACGCTTTTAAAAAATGAAAACTCATACCAAGATCAGAGGCATTACCATGACTATAAAGCACGGTGTATTTCGCCTTTTTGTTTTGCAAATAAACAGCGGCAATGGATTTGCCATTCGCGGTTTTTAAGTGAAACATCCCGGGAAGTCGTTGATAAGTTGCCGGTCGCGGGGGAATAAAAATCATCAATGGGCTGATAAAATAAACCAACACACTCATCAAAAACCACGCCACTATAGCGTAAAAAACTAGCCAGAAAACTTTATGTCTCATCATGCGGTAACGATATCACCTTAGAGAATAAACTTCCAGCATTGCAATTTATCCAGCGCAAGCAATGGCTCTAAATTATTGAACAACAACCATAGACACAAAATAATTAACGGTAGAGACAATCACTTCTTGGCGTATCCTTGTCATTTGTCAATAGTTTATAGGAAACATAACAGGCAGCTGTAACAAATACAGCACTAACTGCATAAAATAAACGCCGCGGTGATTCAGTAACAGGCTTTGCCAACAGCAATGACGCCATCATATCGACCGCTTCTTTTTTAGGAACACCAAGCTCAGACTTTGATATTGGCTCGCTGTTTAACTGATCAACAGATCTCCTAAAAAAACTAACCATTTTATCGTCGCCAACAAAAAAACGGTCTTCAGGCAAAAAGGATTTTTTATTAGCGTCATGACAAAATGCTGGTTTACCTTGTAAGGCAGCTTTTGTTACTAGCGTAGCGGGCAAACCACAAGCGACACTATCAGCAGCTTTGGCAGCTTGATCACCTGAAATATTTTTTTTAATAAAAAAACTCTCATCAAACTGCTCCAAATTAACTTTTTTCTGCAGCCTATCTGGCAAAACAAATTTTACACGTTTCGTGACAGCTTTTGGATAACGCGACAAAATGCTCACAAGCGAAGTCAAATACGCATTCATATCACTGGTACCTGGATGAAGACCAATACGAATTTCCAAAGGCGAAAAAATATTTTCGTTATCATTGTGTAAAACCGCCAACATATCATTGAGCAGCGCCTTATCGATATCAGCATCTTTAAGACCAGAAATAAATAAAAGCTTTTGCGTCGGGGAAACGTGCAATTGTTGACGCAAGGGATCACCATCATCTGATTTACCATCCTTTGCTTCCAACACAGCATCGATACCTAAATGCCCCACGGCAGCAGTCTTCAATTCTGTATTGATTGACTGAAAAAATTCCTGTGCTTTTGCTGTTGGCAGCGCCCAACGGAATGAAGACTGCCATACCTTTTTTTGTCGCACAATGTTCTCATAAACATGACCAACTTCCTTATAAAGGTAATCATTATAAATAACACCCACCTTAAGCTGCTGACTAACTAACTCCGCAACCTGAAAAGGAACAGCCGCATTTAGTTTTGATGGCGTACCAATATAAGCGCGGTCAATTGACAACACCTTTAAGTACTTATCAACTTTTTGCAACTGCTGTGGTGATAAGCTGCCATTTTCTAATTGACCAATCTCTTGCTCAGAAAAAGACATATCACGCAAGGTAAAATAAGCAAACTGCTCCTGCTGTTTGAAAACCTTTTCCGCTGCCTCACCCAGCACAAAAAAATAAAGCTTTTCTGCGAAACGCTGCTGCACACGCTTTGCAACCGCCAGCATGGCCTGTGTGTCACCTGTACTATGTGAAACAAATAAAATAGACATAAACACTCCTAAGAATTCGCCAATAGAAAACGCATAAAAATAAGCGAATAATAAATCATCATTATTAATATTTTATTAAATAAAAAATAAGCAATGAATAACGAAGATACCCACAGATTCTGTGGATAAGTCTTTGGATTGTCTGCGGAATACTCTGCAACCATATGATTTGTAGCAAATATATTTGATTGTTTTTTTGCGAAGCAATAACTAGCGTTGCTTTGATAATACACACTACAATAAAGCGCATATTGTTACTGCAAGGCCACCAAAAGAAAAAAACACCTTGAAAAATAAGTAAAATAAAAGGCTGATTAAATAATAGTACTTTCCCAGCTGATTTAACCTTCTGTTAATCATTTGCAGGTACAATATAACAATAATAGGAGTTTCGCACTTGTGCGAAAATCCTGAATAATATAAAAAGTCTATTATCAATACTAAACAAGAGACCCGATGAGAACAGAATCGAAAGAGATTACTCAACTACCCACACAGCATCAGCAGCTCGCACTAACATTAAGCGGTATAGCTATCAAGAGAATGTACGATGCTCTTGCCTATAAACTTAAAAACTACAACCGAGAGTATCTTAATGACCCCAGTGATTCCGAGCTCAAAGAAGAAGATGGGCTATTAGAAGAGATAAAAGACTTTCTTATGAAAGTATCTTTATTTTCCTTCGTCCAGGGAAATGGCTCACTATATGAAAAATACTTCAACGAAATACATAAAAAAACTTTTTCTAGCTTAGGCGAAGAATTAGCGCGCAAATGGAATGCACTTGGCTACCGAATCAAACCGTTAAAGCAAAGAAATTTAGAGACACTACGCCAGTACAAATTTAAAAAAAAACCGGCGCTACTCGATACGATTGGCAGAGAAATACCAGGACATCTTGATAGCCAACCCGCAAAAGATAGAACAGCAACACGCATACAAACTTGGTGGCGACATGCATACCGAGCACGCACATTACATCGTGCACAACAGCTATTTGGCGCAAGCAGTAAAAATACGCTAACACAAGAAATCTATTTACCGCAACGTTTTGAATATCTACACGATGAGAAAATCCCTTCTTTGCAATCCTCGTTACAGCATAGAAGTTCTCGCCTAAGAGAGATCCTGCATGATGGTATTATTTACCCGCGGTCTATCAGCAAAAAAAGGGGCATCAGCGAGGGGAATGATACCCACAGGTATGATGATCGCATTATCTCGATGAGCCTACCGTACCAAATTCAGAATAAGAATTATTTAATTATAAAGAGAAGTGAAATAACAAATAGCACAAGCAAATCCCTGTATTATAAATTTTTTGACTGGGAAAACAAATATAGCACACCAGAAATAATACTAGCCGATGGCTGCACAATGCAAATAGAGGTAGAATTCCCCCAACTCTCCATCACCATAAAAAGACAAAACGACAAATGTCATTATAAAATAAATGCTAGTGAATTAATTTATCATGGCACGGAAGGACTAGAAAAGTTTCTTACCTTTCTACCATTTAAAATAATGAATCACATTCCGGATAGCCATACCGCTCTTAAAGAATTATTCTACGATTTTCTTAGCACGCTAAGCCCAACGCAACTTATTGCACACCTGCAATCAATCACCCAGCAAATGACATCCACTAAAAACTCTGAAATCGCCTTTCTAAACCCACTCACATTGAGTTTTAAAATGTTAGAGCATGTTGATGATGATGATGTTCATGTTGATTTTAATATGCTAAGGGCTATTATTGCTAGGAATGACTTAGATGGACTAAAATCACTTACAGAAAACGATAAAGCTAGAATAATACTCAATAACTATTTTATTATTATGGGCATATATGAATACGCACATGAAAAAGGTGCAAAAATAATTTCTAACTATATCAAAACTCACTTTCAATGGGTGTTTAAAGAGAGAGAAGAATTTCAGCAGCGAGAAATAAAAAAACAATACGCACCACCGGAATTAATAAAGCATCAGCCTCTGGGCATCAATTTAGATAGCGATATCAACAGCATCGCCGAAATTATAATCGAGCAGTACTTTCATACTGATAAAATAAAGCTTGAACATGGCGCTATGCACGCCTCTCGCGCTGCAGTCTATATCACAATGATCATTGAATTATACAAAAGCCAAAATGCATCATCCGCACTTGCCTTAAATGATAAGGATATTAAGCTGCTACAGATAGCCGCACTTTTTCACGATCTAGGAAGACAATCAGATACTGGCGATGACCGCAAAGAGTGGGAAAGAGCATCCGCAAAGAAATGCTTTGACTTTTTATTACGCCTAGGCGTTAACCGCCGCAAAGCAGAAATTATAGCTGATGCCATTGTTAATAAAGATAGCGATATTAACAAACCTAAAAGTATTTACCGCAAGCTAATACAAAATGTCGATTCACTCGATGTTCTGCGCAGCCCAGACTGGGACTTCGATGCCACCAAAATGGATTATTATAAAGAGTTTAAATCTCAAATCGATAGTGATAAGGATGCAGTTCAACTTTTTTGTGCCGCCTTAGATACAGCAGCCATTCTAGTCTATGAAACTTGTGATTTAATTAAACCTTATGAACTACAAGCTCACATTGGCAAACTAGAACCTACTTGGAATCATAATCAAAAACTAGCCTATGAAAAATCACGACACTGCTTCACTAAAATCGCCAAACACTTCTCAGAAGTTTATCACATGTATTTTAATCGAACCAAAGAACACATACAAAAAAATAAACCGTCAATTGCGCACGTTACAGCAGAGCAGAAAAAAACAACACAAGCAGAAACGTATAAAGGGTCCTTCTGGAGTAACAGGCAATCATCCGATAAAATTGACAACAACCAACCAACAGCCCAATTTCAGCTCTAGTTATAGTGCCTTTTACATATAAGTTCCTAGTTAGCAAAAATCATGTTTCCTCCTATATTAGAAGTATGCTCATCGGAAGATCTGTGGTGTTTGACGGTATACCCCTAAAAAATTCGCCCAACACATAAACAACAAAAATAGTGCTGTTTATAATAGACTGGCATGAACTTACTGACTTATTCGCTTCTCATTACACCACTGCTTTACTACCCTACTTTCAAATAACTTAAAATAATATTAACCACCCACTACTCCTAAAAATTATATAGTAACTACTATATCACACAAACTCTAACAGATAGTTTGCGCTCACAGCTATATTTTTACCTGGTAATTTCTAAATATATTGCGCACGCATCAGAATTTGTTAATGTTCGGGGGCTATAATGCCTGAGTTTAACAGACTCCACCAACAGTGAGAAAATACTATGAGAAGAGACGATGCTAACAACTATGACCCTACTAGTGATGACCCTACTAGTGATGACACTACCAGTGATGATACTAGCTGCGATGAAATGCCTAATGAAAATAAAGAAAATGAAAGAACATCTGCTCTCCCGCCCAAACTAGAAAAATTTCAACCTTTAGCTGCAGATTTAAAGGAAGTTGAATTCCTAACGCCACTAAGCGATCTGCCTAGAAATATCTCAGTATTTTTAAATGGCGTTAGTAGCAAAAAGAAAAAATCATCTAAAGCTCAACGCCCAAATATTTCTAAGCGACCCCAAACTGCACCTGCCAGACAACAAACCGCCTTGCAACTTTTGAGGGAAAAACGTAAACAGCCTGCCATCGACAAAAAAAGATCTCTCTCTTTACTTACTGGCTCATCACCCTTTAACACCAGTATATTATTGACTAAGGAGAAATCACCTCTTACCACAGGCATAATATTATCCGCAAGAAAACCAGCGCCGACCTTACCTCACCAAACAGCAAGTTCACTATTTAATAGCAGACAACCGTTATCTCGCCTACCATCTTTAAATCTTGCAAGTAACGGACGCCCACCCTCACGACGACCTAGACAACTTGCCGCTATACATGAGAGCAAATCTGATGGAACAAACAGAACAACGTTAGGTAAGTAAAAAAATATGTAGCACCTACAACAGTTGGTGCTACAACTGCACTAATGATCAATTCTTTTTAAATATACTTGCGATTGAGCGCAGTGGCTTTGTCATGCGCCATGTTAAATTGCTTTGCATCTTTTCAATTTTCTTTTCCAAGCTTTCACGCGCCTCTGTCTCCTCACTAAGTGATTTAATCAACTTAACGCGATCTTCCTGCACCACTTTAAACATTCTTTTTACTTTTTCAAAATCAGATTTGTGTGAGCTTTGTATATTAACAAGCTCTTGATCTAACTCTTTGCGTTTTGTTGATTCTTTTTTTGCGACTTGCGTTACATGCGTGTATTGAGATTGCAAATCGCGGTAGCCTTTTTTCCAACGCTCTAAGTAATTCTTTAACCTACCCTTCTCATCTTTTTCATATTGTATTATTAGACTATGTTCGCCTTTTAGCTTTATAATTTCCTGCTGACTCTTCATACAATACTGTAATAGATCTTGCTTTTCTTTGGAGCTTTTTCTGATATAAAGCGAATAGACATGCAATAAGTGTAGCAAAGTATCAGAAGCAACCTGCGCAACAGTAGAAAATAGACCGTCACTAATATTGGGGTTGACCTTACCCGTTAAGCAAGTTGGCGCATAAGGTCTGAAAAAACTCATCTGTGCTTCTTTCTCATCTTGATCTGCTTCACCCTCCTCTTCATCCTCATCTTCATCAGTGTCGCCCTTTGTATTTTCCTTATTGCTTGTCCCACTCAGTTTTTCTTCATCACGCTTTACTTGCTCTTCATTATTCTCAGCCTTCTTCTCAACTTCTTCACTGCCTACATCTTCAACACTGATATCACACTCAACTTTTTCAGTTTCCCTAATCTTTTCTGATTGACCTTTTTCTTCATTATTATAACCATTGTCGACTGGATGGCTCTGTCCATCCTTACTGGCACCCTCTTTATTTTCACCTTCAGCGTGTACTTGACCTACCTTATTTTGCTTATCACTGTCTGCTTCTTCTGACCTTTCGATGTGGACATCAACGCTTTCTATTTTTTCTGCTTTTGCATTACCCCCAACATCTTTTATCTCCTTATCCTTTTCCTCGCTTTTTATTTGCGTGGTACTCTGTTGTTTCTCAACCTCTTCTGAGCTCTCCACGGTCTGTGCTGTAGTCTTGCGAACTTTAGGGCTAAACCATTTTGCAATAAATAACTCGCTGTTTCTAGCACTTAAAAACTGATTCAAGATAGAAGGGGCAGCACCCGTTTGCTTTGATTCAAATATTGCTGTCGTCACTGTTTTAAAGTACCACTTACGCCATTTTAACGCCATGCATAAGTCTACATCCATCCATTGTGATGGATAAAATCTTGCATCCACCCCATTCACATCATCCCACGCACTAGTTCTTATCATCATTCCTTTTGAGGATAGATAGCTTAATTTATTAAGGTTAACTAACTCTTCGGGTTTTGTTGGTGTCTCAGGTAATGAACGATCCATCCACCCTGTGGTATGTAATATGCCTCCACAACTCCCTGGTAGCACCTCACCTAATTCACTCACCGCAACTGGTGTTACCATGGCAAGCTTATCAGCATCTTCAAACTTTCCGTGCAGTTCATCTAAGCAATTAGGGCTTAACTCCATGTCATCATGAATGATCCACATAAAATCAGAGTTGACATATTGCCGCGCAAAATTAAGCCCACCAGGATAGCCTAGATTTATACCGGTAAATTCAAACCTTGCCTCTTTGATTTTTTTTAACCGTGGATTGAAATATGGACTGTTAACAATACAAAGAATTGATACATTGAGCTCACCAGACTGCGCTACCAACGTATCAATACAGCGCCGCAGACGTTTAATATTAATGCCATATGTTATTATAACAGCTTCAACATCTGCCTTATGTTCACTCTTTACAATGGCCATAATTACACCGTTGTATCACCCCTTAAACTGTTCCTGTCAGGCAAACATAGAAGATATGTGTAGAATTACATGTCTTTATCATTCTATGCTTCTATATACAAGCGATCTAGCATTACACATATATTATAGACTATTGTCATCGAACAGCAGGGGAAATAACGCATATATAACATACTGATATTTAATTAAAATATTAGCGATGCACTAAGAGAATTTAACCTGCAATCCTGATTCTTCACCAATAGACATCGCTTTAAATATTCATTGAGTCATTATGTTTTACATTGCTCTCGTTATTCTACAACCTAGCTAAAAACATTTACTAGTAAGGCTGCCAAGATGAAGGTTGTTGCGACATACTATTATAATTATTAAATTGCTTTAACACTTCAACGCCACCACCATTAAATTGTGCAAGCATATGCGCGCCACTAGTATTAAACTCAGTAAGCACGCCCCCATTAGAGCACATTGACGCGGAATGATTAAACATAAATACCCTCCTAATTTGTTTTAAAAATATTTCAAATTCAGTTATAAAATCAAGCTAAAAAAACTTACCGTGTAGAGTTTGAAACTACCGAGGATAAGCATTTCCAAATAGCCCCCTACCATTGCTGCGACTCTTACTCTGCTTAATACGCCTTCCATTTCCATCATATTCAACAGCAGGCACCCCACCTCCTTTAGGCACTCTAACCGCTGTTCGGCTTGCACCTTGATCCCTATAACCCTCTGCAGGTTGCTTTGCAGGCGTATATGCGCGTGGATTTTCTGGAGTCCACGGCTTCGGCTGCGTATTTTCAACCTGCAATGCATTTGGTATTTGCTGCTCCGGCCTGGTACGCTTATAAAATACTGGCGTTGGGGCACCAGCACCTGGGTCAGCCGCACGACTAGCAGCTCTTAACCCTACACTGGTTAACAAAGTCCTTAGCACTCGATGCAATCCGACCATCGCCTCCTGACCTGTTACTCGATCAGCTTCACCCGAATTAAAAGTCTTAACCCAATCAGAAAATGCTACCCAGGCATCCCTTACAGACTCATCAACACCTAAGCTTTGAACCGCATCAAGCTCAAGCTTGCTCTTCGCTCCATCAAGAACACCATCCTTCCAGCTTGTTGACGCCTCTCCTCGTGACCTAAAACCATCTAATAGATCAGAGGCTGGATTTTCACCTTGAAACCTAGGCATAAAACCTGTTGTATTACCTACTACTGCTGTAGCACCTAATCTTCGAAGCCTTGGCTTACGAAAGTGTGTTCCTGTATGAGAATTAAATTCTGATAAACCAAGGATAGGGCAATCTTTCATTATCCCCTTAACTTCATCGATACTTAATAATTGCTTATGCTCACCTTGCGCATCATAGCTTCTTTTATACATCGTTAAATAGGCCACAACATCTGGGCAAGTCATCATCTGAGACAAAAACCAATTAAACCATCTTTCTTTCATTTGCGCTTTAGTAAGGTGTAACTTAGCAAGCAACGTTTCATCACTAATAAATGCTGCTGCAGATTCACTAGCATCTACTAATGCATAAATAATTTCTTTTAAAGTGTCCGCACCTAAAGGAAGACCAGAAATTCTCATAGAGCCAAAATACGCTGTTATTATCGCGTGAATCAAACTCCAGGCTGCAGCAAATGTTGGCGTAAAGTTCGGCGTATCAAGCGTCTTACTAAGTTCACTATCGCCATTTAAAGACTTAATTTTTGTTTTAATCCCGTTGCTTGCTATATTTGCAAATAACGCATCTTCTGTCATTACAGGCCTATAAGCAACGTATTTTGCCTTAGCAATCTCTACCGCTCTCATTTGCGCCTCGGTAAGTCCTTTAATTACAAATTGACTCGTGTTGTCAGTACTATCGCCATCTACTTCAACCTTTGATTGCAATAATGATAAAATCTTCTCGCGTTTTACTGTATTACGCTGAAAGTTTGACAAGACACTATACATCTCACTGTTCTTTGACATATGTGCAAAACTACTCTTGATAATGCCGTCCATCGTTTTTTGATTAACCCATGCTGTTCCATCTGCATTATCAAATACACCACTTTTTAGATCCCTTGCACCATTTCTAGAATTAACATTTCCTGTTTGTAAAGATGCTAACGCATGATAAAAAAACCACTGCGGGTTTGTTTCATAAGCTTTATTTACACGTTCAGCTGCCTCATGCGACAAACCCGCTAATATTTGTTTTTGTGCATCTGCATCCACTGAAGACCCGCCCTGGACACCCCAAAGTGAACCAATACCCGGACAGCTTAATAATGCTTGCATTTCAGCTTCCGCTTGCTCGAACTTGATACGTTGATTTTGTTGGAATAAAGTGGGAGCGGCGGTAGCAAGATTATATCCTTCTAAACCAGTGATCCCATTTTCATCTGGCGCGCCATAGGTTAAAGGTGACATAACACCATTGCTCGCACTACCAAAAATACCAAAACCACCTGGTGGGCCATCACCAAACCCTCCGCCATACTGACTTCTAAATACTTCGTAACCACCACCTAATGGGTTTTGCAATATTTTATTGATCAAGCCAATATAACCACCACCAACGGGTATGGTCTTTAACCATGAAATAGAAATTGCATAAGCAAGTTTTAAACCTGTAGCTACTTTTGCTGAACGCCTAGCATTCGAGGTTACTAAAGCACTAACTTCTGATACGGCTGTATTCAAATTAAAATCAATTGTTTTCTGAATTTGCTTAATGCGCTCTGCTGCAAAAGCAACCTCATCGCCAGCACGAACTTTTGCCCCTTTGCCATCTTTACCTACTGTAATCCACTCACCCATGTCTATACCTCTAGTTATTAAATTAATGATCTATCGATGCTATCTACAAAAAACAAAATTATCTTTTTAGCTCGCTCAAAGCCTTCCTTATGTAATCTCTCCTATGTCAATATCTTGTTCGATTAAATATGCTTTTAGTATATCAGCGGACTATGTATGAATTTTGCATACATTGTGTAGCCGCCACAAACTATAACCATATGATTATTATACGTATTAATGCTAATGTGGATCAGCACCACACATTGTGGCACCACTATTTCTTTACAGAATAGGCAGCATAGAAAATCAGTGTTATAATAAATTATTCAAAAAAATCACGGAAAATCAACAAGATGGAAAGAACACTAAAAATACTAATTGTTGAAGATGATCTAGACCTATGCAGTACGCTATCAAGCTTTTTACAGAAACATGATTGCACCACCCAAATAGCACATTCACATCAGGATATGGTGCAACAGCTCAAAGCAGAGCTGCCTGATTTAGTGATTCTTGATATCCGCCTTCCAGACTCGAAAAACGGTCTTGATATTTGCAAAGAGCTGCGTGAGCAATACACCTTCCCTATTATTATGCTCTCAGGATCAGAGGATGATATTGATAAAGTTGTTGCCTTAGAACGAGGTGCTAATAATTTTTTAACAAAACCCATCAATCCACGCGTTTTGCTTGCATTTATTGAATCTGAGTTTCGCCAACCTAAAGAAAAAGCACCTAGTGCAAAGGTGACATCACAACAAAAATTACTGTGCTTTGGAAAATTTATCTTAAATACCACTCAATGCATTTTAAGTGTTGATAATGGCGAAGATATCCCGATTAGTCGTGCTGAATATAAGCTGCTATTAACGCTAGCAACAAACCCTAAACGCTTACTGACGCGCGACCGCTTGCTCGATATTATCAATGAGGAAAGCCAAGCCTTCGATCGTGTTATTGACTCGCTGATTAGCAGAGTACGCAAAAAAATTGAAGATAACGCCAAAAAGCCAAAAATTATTAAAACAATACGTGGCGCAGGCTATCTGTTTGATGCTGAGGTGACGGAGAAAAGTAAGGAAATAACATAAAAGGAACGCAATGGCTAAGGACAGCTTCGCTAATATTAATATTGAAAAATATTCGTGGAAAATTGTATGGCCGGCACTGCTCTTGCTAGCAGCCTATATTCTTATTCTCCGCTATTACCACACCTACTTCACTATTATCTTCACTACCCTATTGTATGCTGTATTTTCGTTCTGCTGCCTTTTATTTGCGCGAAAGCTGGGACGATATCAACGTGCCGTTTTTTTAATTTTAGGCATCACGTCAATTATCTATATTATACGAAATATCCTAGCTGTAACTTATATTAATATGAACGTATACAACCCAAATCTACCGTGGGTTAATATTGTAGGACAGATTCTCTTTTTCACAGTTATTATTGGCCGCATTGCTGCTTGGGTTGTAATTTTAGCTGAACTAATGCGCTCAAAGCACAAATGCTTAATGTTCTTAACAGGCCTTCCTATCGTCTTAACTGCCTTATATGTACTGGCTTTCTATGCATATAATGGCGCTCAGTACGTTATCATCAACAACATTACTTATAGCATGCTGTATTTTGGACACCTACAAATTATTTTTTATATTGTCCTAATCCTTTGCCTTTCATGCGCACGCAGCCCGGCGATAATTATTTTAATTTTAGGTTTTTTTACACACTTCTTTGCAGCTCAACTTATCCCTGTTTTAACCTGGCATACAATCTACAGCGGATATAACAGTTGGGCAATTACTCTTGTCTTGGCGAAATTACTAATGGTAGCCGGTGTTATTAGCTTACTAAATTCACATAACAATCGTCAAAACAATATCTGGTTTAACTCAGTAGATAGCGTAAGCTCACAAGTTACACTGTGGGGAAACAGTATTGCCTCACTTCTTATTGCCCTACAAAGCACTTATCATTTTGACGTAAAATATTCCAAAACAATGTCACTTATAATCTTCCAAGAAAAAGCAATTACCTTTGTCCCATTTATCATACTTTTTTCGCTAGCATCACTGCTATTTTCACGACTATTATCAAACCCATTTTCTCACATAGCACAAACCGTTGATCAACTATCGGTTGAAAAAAATAAGAAGCAATCAAAGCCAATTAAAATTAAAGAATTTCGTATTATTGAACGATACATTGTCAGAATTCTAAATAAAATAAAACTTAAAACTAAAACCGAAGCAGTATTGCTTGATGAAACAAGCAAAATGGCGCACGATATTCGTTCACCTTTATCAGTATTACAAATTCTCGGCGAAGAGATGAAAGACTTTTTTGAACCACAACAAAAAATAGTATTCCATCGCTCTTTGCAGCAAATTCAAATGACATCACAGAATTTTCTCAACACGTATCGCAACACTATTGATAATACTTCCACATTGAAGGGCGCTCATCAGCAAGAAATCTTTGTTGCTATATTGTTAGAGGAAACTATTAATGAAAAGAAAGTGCAGTATATTGACTCCACTATTGAATTTCATCAATCTATTGAAGACCAAGCATGGTTCTCGCTTATCTATGCAAACCCACAAAATTTTAAACGTGTTCTATCTAATTTAATCAATAATGCTGTTGAGGCATCACTATCTAATTCAGCAACACAGATTGAATGTCGCTTAAGTTTAGCTAACAATAACATACAGCTTGAAGTTATTGATCAAGGTTGTGGAATGACACCTAAGCAAATACAGCAGATTAAAATACGACAAGCAACAACGACTAAAAAGAAAGGCTCTGGCATCGGTCTTAAATTCGTTACCGATAAAATCAAACAATGGAAGGGTGAATACGAGATAGAATCATCCGAAAACAAGGGCACCCGTTTTATCATCACCCTACCACAGTGTTCGCTACCAAACTGGTTTGTAAGCACTTTGCCGCTCGCTGGCAAAGAAAAAATTGTTATTCTAGATGATGAAAAATACTATCATGAGCAATGGGAGAAAAGACTTCAAGATATTACTGCCACAGTAACACACTGCTATTCCTGCGCTGAGTTTATAAATGCATTACAACCTACAAAACAAGACACAACGCTTTACCTTATTGATTATCAACTTGCCAGTGAATCACGTACCGGAATTGATATTATTTTACAAAACGAACTCAACACATATGCCATTCTGACCACCAATGCCTTTGGCGATAAAGCTGTACGGCAACAGTGCCAGCAAAATAACATAGCACTATTGCCAAAACCGCTTATTAAGTACGTTGCAGACAACCTGTAAAACGGCTAAATCTCAATATCAAATGCCAACGCACCATTCATACCATCCTTTAACATCAACTTAAGCTTCTCCACCACCGCTTGGTGCGCAGGATGCGGTAAGTATTCGTCACGTGCTTGCGGTGAAGCAAAATCCATCGTAAAACCGAAAGTAAAATCTTTGTTTAACCCTTCTGGGCTGGAATTCATACCAGCATTAAAATTTACAATGCCAGGTATCTTATCTTTAAGCCCCATAAGCTCATCTGCAAGCACCCCAATATCGTTTTCAGTCACTGAATCCTTAAATGCAAATAAAACAATATGTCTAACCATAATTACAAAATCCTTTAACGACTAACCGAGGCCTAATTGTAGCAGAAACAAAGTCAGTACAGCAAAAGCAGCTTAGAAGCTAGGACAACTACTGACACGCTTAAGCTCAGCAGGGTGCTTTTCATATTTAGTGCTGCTATTAAATAAAGTAAACTTTAATTCATAGACCCTGGCAGATAGCGCATTAATTTCATGCTTTTTCTTGTTAAGCGAAGTAATGACTTTATGGTGATATCCCGCATAGGCAACTCCCGCAAGCAAGGAAAGGGTAACTATAACTAACCATGGCATAAACGCTGTAACCGATAATGTTGCCAAAATACTAACCCCCAGTGGCAGCAAAGAACCGGTTAAATAAAATGTTTCTAGTAATGTACTATTGAAAACGCCGCGCTTGAGATTTGTGTTCAATAGAGGTGCTTGTGATGATAAACTCACCGGCATCCTATTCACTTGAATGCCACGGTTGACTATCTCTCGGTTTAAAATACTAAACTGTGCTTTTAACAATATTTCTTGAATACGCAGTGTCTGCTCATGCTTACTCATTCCATTTTTTATTTTATAAATAAAATAGGGTAGCGCCACCAACAGTGGAATAAAGTAAGCAAGCACCGCACAAGATGCGGCACTCATGGTAATAACCCCAACCCTTACCAATTCAGGCAGCGTCGCTGTTAATAGACCTGAGACCGTGCCATGGATGAAAATAGTATGTAAAAGTAACCGTGACCACTTATTGCTAAGCGGGTGTTCCTTTTTTATCGCTTCAATATCTATATCTTCTTCGTGCTTGTAGAGATAAGCAGTGACTTCATTTAAAAGTCGTTGCAGACCAGATTTGCTATCGTGCAATTCATGACATCTGGCAAAATAGCCATCTAAATCATCAATTCTATTGCGGATTAAAGCCAAGCCCATGGTGAACTCTTACTTTATTGTTGGGGTTGCTTGCATGGTAATCTATATCTATTGAAAGTCAATTAAGGAGTAAAAAAATTCAATATTTTTTCTATAAGCGATGGGGTGTTAATAAGTGACTTTGTGTGACGGGTTTATAAAATGGTCTTAAACACTGTATTGCTGCGCCGTTTTTACGCGGCGACGCAACGGGACGCGGTGGCACAGCGTTAAATAGAAAATCGTCGCGCCACCGCGTAAAAACGGCGCTGCTATCAATAGTAAAAACCACTCCACTGATCCGTCACAAACAACACGAGTTAAACACCACGAGTTAAACACCACCAAATCACCCCACTCTTGACCAGTTCTTTTTCAACCTATTCAAAGTAAAGCACTGAGCGCACACTTTTACCGGCATGCATCAACTCAAAAGCGTTATTAATTTCTGTCAGCGGCATGGTGTGTGTAATATATTCATCAATTTTAATTTTATGCGCCAAGTAATCATCAACCAAGTTTGGCAGCTCACTACGACCTTTCACACCGCCAAATGCTGTCCCTTGCCATACTCGTCCAGTGACCAACTGAAAAGGACGCGTCGAGATTTCTTCACCACTACCAGCAACACCAATAATGGTAGATACACCCCAACCTTTATGACAACACTCAAGCGCAGCACGCATAGTATTAGTATTACCGATACATTCAAAGGAATAATCTACACCGCCATCCGTAACATCAGTTATAACATTTTGAATAGGCTCTTTATAATCATTTGGATTAATGCATTCAGTAGCGCCAAAGGCCGTCGCTAATGAAAATTTATCCGCATTGATATCAATCGCAATAATGCGCTCCGCTTTGGCCATAACAGCACCTTGGATAACACTAAGACCAATGCCCCCTAAACCAAAGACAGCAACGGTGGAACCCGGTTCCACTTTAGCCGTATTGATCACTGCACCAATACCTGTGGTAATACCACAACCTAATAAACAAACTTTATCTAAGGGCGCTTTAACATTAATTTTAGCAACCGCAATTTCAGGAACTACCGTATATTGAGAAAATGTCGACGTCCCCATGTAATGATAAATAGGTTTACCATTTATACTAAAACGCGATGTCCCATCTGGCATCAGCCCTTTGCCTTGTGTGCTACGCACCGCCTGACACAAATTTGTCTTACCGGAATGACAAAAACGGCATTGGCGACATTCAGGAATATACAACGGGATAACATGATCTCCGACCTTTAAAGAAGAAACATTATCACCCACTTCAACAACTTCACCACCACCTTCGTGACCCAAAATACTGGGAAACACACCTTCTGGATCGGCACCTGATAAAGTGTAGGCATCGGTATGACAAACACCGGTCGCATGCATTTTTATTAAAACCTCGCCGGATTTAGGGCCTGCTAAATCCACCTCTTCAATTACCAATGGCTCTCCAGCTTGCCAAGCAATTGCAGCTGTTGTTTTCATCAAACACCTCCTAATACACAGACTTAAATAATGGCACCTTTCAACTAACCTGCGCCGTTAAATAATACTCGCCTGCAAAACGCAACTCAATAGCATAGTAACAACCTTTTGGCAAAAAGGTGACTAAAACGGCTTCCACTTTATCACGGAGACTTTTCATAAATACATCATCACGATGTGGCTTTTTTAAAAGCGTTACCTCTAGCAAAACATGATCGTGCACATAAGCTTTTGCTGGATACGCTCTAGCTTTACAATCACCGGCTGAACCATCGCTCTCATGGATAACAAATTCAACGCCATGAAATAATTTTTCTACATCTATATTAAGATTACCACTGTACTTTAGATCGATCTGCGGCATACTATTCCTCCATAAATAATTACAGAGAACTAGAATAGCAAGGGAAGCTACATTAAGCTAGCATCATAGGATTATATAAAAAACTATCTAGCGCTTGATAAGCAAGCGCTAGATAGCGTATGAAATTATTGGCAATCTATCCTATATAGCCCGTAATTTCCGCAGCATATTGTGAATGGAAAGAAAATGCTGCTGCACTTCCGCTGGCAATGATACGCAATTCATCGCCGTGGACAGTGTTTGCATGTAGGTTCCCTCTACTCTTACAGCGCCACCAGCATTGCCTAAGGCTGCATTGGCTGCTTGTCCCGGTGCTTGCCCCAAAGCTTGTCCTGGAGCTTGCCCTGCTCCTCCCAGCCCTAGTCCTGGCGGAATCGCTGGCGCATTCTGTAACGCAATTTGATTTCTTCGCGCCTCTTGAATCTGCCCGATGATTCCATTCCAAAACAACAGGCTCTTGCTATTGTTCTCACTATAGCAATCTGCACCATACTTACCTATAAGATCTCCTTCAACCCTCTGCGAGGCTTTCAAATGCTTAAACCCTTGCAAACCAGGAGGTACTGCATTCAAGTTTTTATCACCGCTATTAAATGGCAATACTGAAGTCAAATACGTATCAATAGCAGGATCTGTTTGCAACAATGTCTGCAAGGTATTATGTAACAATTCAGCTGCATTAGAGCGATAAGTATTTTCCGATACGCTATAAGTATGACAAAAATATTCCATTGCTGTATTATAAGCATCACCAAATGCCCATAAAAAGAAAAGATAGCTACGCTGAGAAGGCAATTCATCACAAACAAATTGCTTATCAAAATAGGCTTCTAATATAGAATAAAATATTGAAACAGCGCATAAATAGCGTGCATACTTCTTTGACTCAAACGTTGTATTACAATTATAAATCACCTTAGGCAATACAACGCCCATCAAGCGGAACGGTGCCGTAATACCGATAGCTGCCATATTAATATTTTTATCTTGCGACATAGTCTCTCTTAATCTCTGCGTCTCAGCCTCCCTATCGATACTACTTACGTTGTCGCGGATAATTTCAAACAAATGATGACTATATTTTTCCGCCAAGGTATTGCGCACCTCACTCTGGTAAGCAACAATCAACGCTTTCTCACACTCTACGCGGTAAATAGTTTCTGCATCAAGCAAGTCATGCTGGACATTATGGCGATCATTCCATTGAAAGCCAGGGTTATAATGAGGGCGCGTATAGTTTGATAACACAATATGCATATTACTATAGTGAGATGATTTTTTGTAAGTCTTGTCTATGCCAGCTTCCATGTCTTGACTATTTGCTAAACGTGGACCACCGTGATCTCCAACCATTTTGAAAACACCATATTCAAGATCATCTTTACCCTGATGCTTACCGCGCATACTGGCGACGCACTTCGCCATGGTATACCAAATCCAATCGTCCTCTGGCTTCTCTGCCAACTTTGATAACACTTGCTTTCTCCATCCAGTGTAAACTAGATTCATATTTTCCTGTTCAATTTTAAATTTAACATCTGATGAACTGGCAGACATATCTTCGCCATAATTAACCTTATAAAGCGCTCCGGTATTCACCATATCACTAATATCACTTTCAAGCTGCTCCATGCGCAAGCGCGTTGAACCATTAAACGCACTGACACGGCCATTAGCATAATTAAAATTCTCATCGCCTGGACCCAGTGGACTCATCACGCCGTTAGCTGAACTGCCAAACAAGTTCCATGCAGAACCGTTCATCGAGCCTGTTCCATAGCTGGTACGTGCGACATTATGCAATCCTTTAATTGGATCCTTTAGCACTTTATAAGCTAGTGCAAAGAAACCACCATAGAAAGGTATTGATTGCAGTCCCGCCCAAACAAGATCACTCAGCGCCTCTTGCATCTTTGCCCAACGCTTTGACTTTCTGCTATCACGTGTAAAGGCTGTTAGCACCTTGCGTTGCGTTCTTCCCATGCGCTCCTTTAGCGCTAAGTTTCCTTCCTCAATCTGCTGAAGATTTTCTCGTAATGCATTTGTTGTCTGTAAGGCTCTGTTCGGTGGTGTGTACAGTCTCATAATAAAAAGTTCCCAAAATTAGTTATCGCCATGAAGTAGTGTTTATAATTTATACAGTTTTTATGATGAGCTTATGATGCTTTTGTGATCGTTTTGTGATTATTTGTGTTCAAACAAGAACGTCTAAATATACTTTAAATCAATATGTTATTGACTTTGCCCCTCGCTTACATACGCTTTTTATCACACAATAACAGCTAGAGAACACCGAGGTAGAAAGTAACAGGCAAAAAAAGCGATACCCAGCACAACAATACAGTCAATGCCAAGCATCGCTTTTAACAATTTATACTAAGATTTGGACGCCTATTGACGTGACAACATTAGTCCCAATCTTCAATAATACCTAATAAAAATTGAATTTTATTATATTTATCAGAAAGTAATATCTCCCTTTTCAACTCCCTGCTATGATGAGCCATAAAGTCACTATACGTTACTCTATGCTTAACAGGGATAGAGGTATGACCTTGACAATAATAACTATCACGCGCCCAATCCAACCAAGGGTGCTCTTGCTTCCATCGTCTTTGAATAGAGCTCTCAATGTCCGCTTTCTTCCCTGCGTTCATAGGGTAGTTATTCCATTTCTTCCTATCTTTTATCGTACGTCGCCATCCTCGGTAGCAATGACCCGCAGCGTAGCCAATACCAACAACAGCACCCGCGGCAACTAAGGCACCACCGGTGACCACTGTTCCTGAAACACCAATAACAACAGCTGCAGATACATTAAGCCCTAACTTAGCTGTACCAGCAAGCAGTGCTCTTCCATGAACATTAAACTCTGACCTTTTCCCTTTAGCATAATGATCCTCAATCAACAAACAGGCATGCAATAGCGTATTTAATTGCGCCGCTTCTTCGAGCGTTAACATAGCAGTTGATAAAGTTGTATCAGTAAAAACATGATTCATACCGCAAACACTATTTGAATTTCGTATACATGCTTGCGCCATTGCCGTTCCCAAACATTGAATAGCAACATCCAGCTTAGTACCATTCGCTTTTGCCCTACCACTGCGCGTCCAACATTTCTTCATACCATTCAATGCAAAACCAACGTCTGCAAACGCCATTACCGCACCAGAAATAGGCTCCATAGAACCACCCACTAAAGCCACACCGGCTGTAGCAGCCCCATCATGGACAGCCATACCAACAGCACCCGCTGTTTTAACAACACCTAAACCGGCATCAACATACTCTCCATCTTTTGCATTCGCATAAGCATCTTGCACGTAAGTGACCGCGCCGATTGCACCCGTAACCAGCTGAAACCCTTCCGTCGCTTTTTGCGCACCGGTCATTGAAGGTGTATGCGTCTGGAATGGACCAGGGTCACTCGGCCTAGGTGGCGCGGGAACAAATTCAGCTTGCTGAGCAAATGCCGTAGCCTCACCACCGTCAGCAGCTGCATGCCCTTCCACACGATCAGCTAGCAGTGAAAAAGGCGACTCTTTTGCTCTAACTGGTTGCTGTTGCACAGCGGCAGCAGGCGGTGGCGTTGCTGGACGTTGTGCTCTAGGACTTGCCGGTGGCGTAATTAATGCTGGGTCGACACTGTCATCGTAGGAGTAATACGAATAAACACTTTCATTGTCCGAATAGTATGAGTTTTCACTTTCTTCATCTGAATAATAACTATAATCATCTGGTCTCATATATTAGTCCTCTTTACAATTTACAAATTAAAACCATCTCGTCAACGTTTTTCAAGCGCGAGAATATTCGCACGCACCATCAAACTGGTAACGAGTTTTATTACTGTTTAAACCGCTTTAAGCATAGATTTTTTGATGCGAAAAATATCACACAGACAATCAAACTATGACGGCTTAAATTATTTTTTAAAATTTATAGGAAGTTATTTACACTAGAACTGTGTACTTGAGGCATCTGGTATTGGAGTCGTTAGAAGACTCTCAATGATTCTTATAGGGTTTTCTATCGGCGTTTTATTATGTTTATGCATATGTTTCCTCTTGTCTACTAAAAGTTACCACCATCAACCTTGAGGTGAGGATAAATTGTACTGTAAATGAACAAGTTATACAATACGTATTTCCTACGGTATTGTTTTTTAACGAATATTACGCGCCAGCTTTATCACCGCTTGTTTATAAGACGCATCCAGCTGACTACGAGCAAAATCAAAATTGCTAAGATCACGGCGCGCAAAGCGCATACTTAGCAAGATTTTTGTTAGAAAACCATCTTCATACCCTATACATTGCCCCAAAGCATCAACAATAGATAAATACGAAGCCGCCAATGGATTCGTTTCCATGATGCTTTCATTTTGCTTAAAACGCACCAACGTCGAAATTTGAAAAGCAGCCAATTGAATACGCTGATAATCATCAATTGTCGCACCACTGACAATATCAACGGAAGCACACCAATTAACCGCCTTCGCTCGGTAAGCACTTTTACCACTAAGTTCACTGGCCCAATCCAACAAATTTTTATCACGATAGCAAAGTGCTTTGTTTCTTACGCTCCCGCCTTGTTGCCTACCTGCTATTTCTTGCTGAATATCATGGTATTTCTGATTAAATGCCAATGTCTTATCGGCATAGCGTGACAAGCGACAAGCCGATGATACGATCGTTGAAATACCTTGTGTCACTGCGGTAATAGCAATACCAACAGCTAAACTAGCACCCGCGGTTACCACGGATAAAGCCGCTGAAATCAGCAGTATTGCCAGATTATATCCGTCCACCATCAACTCCGCCTCACTGATGTTTTTATCTAACTGGTAGCGATCCATCACAAAACCAACCAAGTCATGAAGTTGCTTTAACTCCTGCCGAACAAGACTCATAAGACCCTCTGAAATGTACTCACCATAACACTGCCCAATATGCACTTGCCCAGTAGTGGCAATAGTTAATGCTTGGTAGATTGAAGCTAAAACGCCATTTAATTGCCGCATCTTTTCATCGGCATCACGAATCTTACGAACATCATCAACCACACGACAAAAGGTGGTTAACGTAGCTGCCACAGGACCACCGATATGAGCTGCGAATTTTCCAGCTCCCGAGCTCACCAGTGACATAGCATTTAATACGGTAGCCGTTGAATTGTTAGCAAACTTTAATGCTCCATTCCAAGCAAAAAGATCATGCGGATTGTTAGCAATGGCATCAACCTCTTGCAGATTCATTACCATTGTCGCTGCCGGTAAAACAATATTGGTATATCCAGTCCACTTATTGGCTGTTGTAAAATTTTGACTACGGGAGGTTGGCACACTCTGCGCATTGTTGATTGATTTAGCGAGCTTACCAAAAGCATGCGCACGTTTAGCATGATTCAATGCTGTTGACATTGTCGCCCTTGAAACAAGGGGATCACTGGCACCACTAGAACAAGCAACCGGATAGCTGGCCGACTGTAGATTACGCGCTATGAGTTGTTCGACACTTTCTTTATAGGGGTCAATAGATTTGATACGACTAATTAAATCAGAATAAATGCAACTAACAATTGAGTCGGGAAATAACGTTTCTTGGCTTAAATGCAAATCAACGACAAAATCAGCCGCCCTTTCTCGATTAAAAGAAAGCAGAGGATCTACATCAAAAGCCAGCCCTTGTTCTAACGGTTCAGCGGCACCCACATTGGCTAGAGATAGTATTTGGTTTATTGGATCATTAACCTGTGAATAGTCACTGGCTCTAGCGCCTAGGTTTTTATGAGTTGCACCAACAGGAACCCACTCTGTAGCTCGCTGCTGTCTAATCCGCTGAGTTGAGTGCAAGGCATCAAAATAAGTATCAGTACTATATTGGTTGCTAGCACTTTTATCGCGATACTGACGATTAGCAAATAGAATGGGGCGAGATAAACTATAGTCACTGGCGCCTTGTCGACACACACGCTCATACCATGCTCTAATTGCTGCAAAACTCACTTGCTCCGGAATATAACGTGCGATTAGAGGCAAATTTGTCGGTGAAAAACTAACACCCTCCATTGTCATGTCAGCAGGACACGATTTAGCGGTTGCATGCTCTATATTAAAATTTAAATTTTGCAGCGCTTGTTTACTAACAATACCCTCGGTAAAAAAACCAATATAGCTGCCGCATTCAATGCCTGCCGCCTGGCAAAATTGATCGATCATAGCAGCAGAATTCAGCCGTTCGGGAAAATTACCATTGGCATGTGATCTTGCGGTAAGGTAATGAACGCGAATATACCCCAAATCAGGGTATTCATTAATTAAGCGCAGATTTTGCCGTTGACCTGCTGGGCTAACAACACTGGACGCAACGGATTTCACCATTTCTTTAGTGTAGGGGTAATACTCCATTAGCAATAGCATTTCCGTAGGATACTCATGACAGCGCTCTTTAAATGTAGCGATACTCTGATCAGGTCTAAATACTGCTGACTTTAAACCCTCAACATAGAAAGGTGAGTAACGAAATAAAGTTAAAGAAGGTGTCAAGTTGGGTGATAGCTCTAATGCTAAGGAGGTGGAGCGGCCTAATAAGCCTGCATTGTAGGAGCCGTTATAGCAATCAATCTGTGTATGCCCATGCCTATCAAACACTTTCTCTTCCTCATCTAAACTTATCATACGATTTTCAATAAGTTTATTATGCCAAAGGAGTGTCACTTCACGATTGCAAAAATGTATTAACATTGTATTGCTCGTCACTCAAAAATAGCGTATAAAATCAACATGTTGATACAAAAACGTCCGATAAAAGACAGCACTGTATCACCAAAGACACCATTAATTACCAAACATCAGAAGGCCCATAAGCGGGCCTTCCTAAATACTTTAAAATCTGGTGGTGCATCACCTTTCCAGCATGGTGGTGTTGAAAAAAAATGGAGTTGCCACTAGAAAAAGAATTGCGGTATCTACAAACAAACCTTCAGAATTAGAAAACGACCCTTTAAAAATACTTGTACACACCGCCATATATTGATTAAAGCCCATACACAAGTTAGCAACCCCGTATGTGTACATGAGAATCCTTCCCAAAACTTCCAGCAAATATAATACTTTTTGAACGTAAGGTCGTTGAAATAAAAAATGTCTAACACCATTACCTACAAATAGCACAGCTCTACGCTCACCCTCAACAAATCTATTATAAACACCTCCTACGAACCGAATAACAGCATCCCCAAACCTTAAAATAACAATGAATCTATGCCCAGCCGCTTGGTCAGCAAAAAATTCTCCAACCTGCTGGCGAAAATTCTCAATATAATTATTCATGGCACGCATCTAGATTACTCCACTTTTTTCTAAAAAAAGAACTCTATCACTTTAGTATTAAGAAAAGATTAAATATTTATAAATATACGTTATTTTTACGAAGTATAAAAAGTTTAAAACGAATCTGTTTTATAACCCATACCAGCAAAAGACCCATGCATTATAACAACCATAGAACTAAAGGAATGCAGCACCAAAAAAAACGAATTTATTTAGGTATCGCCTGCGCAAGCGTAAACAACTCATTCAAATGCTTATATAAAAATCGCACCGTCAATCCACCACCGATACGACCATTTTCCTCACTCGAACTAACCTGCCAAACGCCACTATCACAGCTGATATCTGTATACATCCCACCTTTCTTACTAGCAGCAACAATTAACCGACTTAACACACATTTTAAACCCTCATCAGCAAAGTATCTTTTAGCAATCGTATCTGCAAACGTTACCAATAACATATTTTTACTAAAAGCATCATATATATTTCTAATGTCGCTCTTATGACTTTGTACATTTTCAAAAAAATGTGCGTCGTCTATTATTTTTGAAATATGTTCTAACAGCTGAAGATGCGTTGCAAAGATACGCACTACCAATAAAGCAATAGTGGCACGCATAAAACTGCTATAACCAAAAGGCCGGCTACCTTCCAATTTACTAGCGATCATAAATATAGGTATTAACTCCCGTTGTGCATCGGTATCTAATTTAAATTCTTCATACACCGCCTGCTCCGCTCCCAAGCGGCTAATTTTCTCTTCCTCGATATCAAAAGATGAATACATAATAAGCTCTGGCGGCTGCCCGGTCATCGCATGAAATGCCGCTTCATTGGCTTGCTCTTGCAGCGAAATACCTGTCGTTAATTTTCCTGAAGATTGCAAGGTTTTAAAGGTTGTATCAAAATAGTCTGTCGGTATAATTTTTATTAGTGCACGCGAATTACAGTACGTTTTTAATTGTCCACGCACCTTATCGATTTCCCACAGCTTTTCTCTATCAAGCGATTGCGCGATATCCATACTAAGTTTAGTAATAATAGGTATTAGCGGACCAAGACACGAACTTGCCGCCGCCGCAGCTGCTGAGCCACACACCGCGGCAATACCCAAACCAAACTGGGTCAGATTTGCCGAGCCAACCCAACCCTCACTAACAATCGCTGGCGCATTAAACTTCCCTAAATAAAGCGCCACTTCACTCATCAAATGGTCACCCTCACCCAATTGATAAGCTTGTCTTATCTCACGGCACTGTCGACCGAGCGACTGACCAACGGTAGGAGAACGCCTAGTTAAATCCCAAATATTCATGCATGATGCGATGGTTGAGTGCAGCGACGTGATGGTACTAAGTATCGGCACCACACCAGTATCGGTATTAATATGCACGCCATTAATAGTCTCAGACCCTTCAATCTTTAGGGCGTGATAAACAAGTTTTACGAGAATTTCTATACAAGTATTGATTTCACCCTTATCTTGCAAACTGATTCCCTGCGTTCGTCTTGTAATAAACTGAATAACGTCTGGCACCCACATAGCATCCAAGCCTTCAATTTTAGTCACGGCGGCAAGTTGTTCGATGCGCGTATCTGCCATAGAACCTAAATAGCCCCAATCCCCTAGTTGCTCAAGCACCAAGCTTCGATTAGCTTTGGCCAACTCTTTCGGAATACGGCGACAATAGCGTTGCCACTGCTGTTCCCTTTTTTGCAATTCCGCTTTTACTAATCTACGCAGTGTTTCTCCAGTAGCTTGCGCTACATGAGGCTGTTGTGCATCGGGCCTTTTAGCAGAGCGAATACCTTGTGCGCGGCTCGTTGCTTGCTGCCTCTGCCCCTCATTAGCCTTACGACAGGTACCACACTCGAATAGATCACGCGGTTCACGATTTATAATAATAGTTCGCAGCTTATAAGCATGACCAAAGATAGCACCTATTTTTTTATGGCAATAAAAGCAGTACTTGTCCACCTTACGATCCTCCTTTTACTTAAGGCAGCTTTGCTTGCCTAGGCGAAATCAAATTAAGGAAAAGTAACGCAAAAAGTGCGAGATTCACGTCACTTTTATGTGAGAAAACTATAACACTGAGTAAATATAGCAAAACTATTGACGTTATGACCTGTAGAGGCAATATTTATTGGTCAAAATAAACTTAATAATCAGATAGATAAGTCATTATCAACAACACCACCAAATATTTAAATTACTACAGAATACAAAGTACAGTTAAATTGGGACGACAACCGCACTTTAAAATACAAAAGCCCTAATTTACTAAATTTGAATAGCACAACCTGGAGCAGCTCTATCATAGATATTTAGAAAAAAGGCTATTCGCAGTTTTATTTTTGCAAAGTGGTTTTTAAACTGTTAATCACGAAATCAAGATAGCTTGCGCGCTTTTCTGGATCATCACTTAATCTACTTGGCGCATAAAAGATAGCGGTAGAAGCATTCGCAATATAATGCGCAATAAACTCAGGATCAATATCATCACGAACTTTATCGTAATATTGCAGCACGCGAATATACTCACCCCAACTTGTAGGCGATAGGGGATGCTTACCCAAAAGCTCATCGGCTTGTTCGATTTTATTAACCGCTTCGACATTTTGCCACGCAATCATCTGGACGATATCAGGCCTTTTTTCATAGAGGGAAAAACGTTTTTTAACAATAAACTCCAAAAAGCTATCCAAGTCTTTGCAGTTTTCTATGAGCGAAAATTCAAAATCTTCTGCCAGCAAAGAGTCGCTCTTAACTTCTTGCCAGAGCTGCTCTTTATTATCAAAGTGCCTACGCACTACTTCAGCGGTAACCTCTGCTTGCGCTGCAATTTCATCCATAGAGGTAGCTGTAAAACCTTGTGCGACAAACAATTCCTTAGCGGCTTCTAAGATCATGCGCTTTTCAGCAGTCGCAGGCTTCGGGGTCTCCATGCTCTTCTCCCAATCTGAAAGATTCATCCTGTCAGTCTTGGTAACTATAGCATATCTTTTTTTACGATCATGGTTGACCACAATCGTTATTCCAGCAAAAGACAAAAATCACCGGGTAAACAGGCAGGATTTAGCCTAGTCAAATTAATCATTAAAGAACTCAATCCGAGCTATAAAACAACCTCGATCATGGGTGCTCAAACAAATCAAACCACACCCGGGATGAACTTTAAATAAAATTATCGAGCGCTATTTAAGGGGCCCCAGCAATGGAGCCCCTTGCTCTTTTTAGGGTTACTACATTCCAGGCGACACTTGATTATCTTTATCAACCAACAAACAGATTAGTTGCATCTTAATAAGAATATCTTTAAAAAAATGAATAACTGTATCTGTAGAGTGAAGACGTTGACAACATTTTTTAATAGACATCTTTTGCTTATCGTCTAATCCATTTTCCAGACTCTTTACTGCTTTCTCAAGACAATAGCGATTTTTAATTGCAAGATCACGCAAAAATTCTCGCAGGGGTTTACACTCATCCTGTGACAAACTCTTTTCAATTGCGCACGTAAAAGCATAATGTCGTTTAAAACTATATAACTCCATTTTTACATCAGAAGAAAAGCAATCCTGCAATAATTCCTTAAGCATTGAAACTGCAAAATCCTCACTGCGCCCCTTAACACGAAACAATGAAGGAACTACTGCCTTACACTCTTGATAATCAGCAAGCAGCGGCTGCCTGAACTGATACCAAAAGGCAATTTTATCTAAGCTTTGCTTAGTGATAAATAAATTAAATAATGCTTCCTTAATCTCTCTCATATAATTTACCCTTAATAAAACTTTTTAAAGTAAAAAGGATTCTATCGAGATATTAAGCGCTTTTAAAGAAATAAACAGGCATTACACTATTGCGCCAATGGCAACAATCCAGTGTTAAATCAAAATAATCACTATTCAACTGACTCTTTACTCCAAACTATGATACAAACTTCTTCCTTTTACGTTGATTTCAAGTGCAGCTGTTACGCATGTACTGCCATCTCACGACCTGCTTGCTCTTGCTTAAACAAGCCCATCTTTGTGGTGACATTACCCTGAACAGGTGCTGACTTTACAAACTCCTTAGCCTCAGCCTGCGGCTTTAGCCTGTTCTTCTTCACTATAATTGCCATAAGCAATTATCTTCTCAATCAAATCTCCCTGCTTTACACCCAACCTACGCATTTCAACATTCTCTTACAGACTGACTAACAAAATCTTGTACAACATATTTATGCTAGACTAAAAACATTAAGACATAATTAAACTAGTTGTCTTTTTAGCACCTCCCTTCTAAAAAGAGATATTTTCTGTTGAATAAATGGTACATATTGTCACAATCAGAAATGCAATCAACTATCTCATCAATATATAATTCGCTTATATATTTAAATATACTCACTAAATAACAGCGCAATGGAGCAACAATTAATGCGATCATGTTTAATCTATACGGGATATACCATTACATTAAGCGCACAAGTTTTAGCGCAAGCAGGATTGGCAGTCTATGCTGTCAATGCGACCTTACCAGAATCAACGCCTAATAATATTTTGCAGACCTTACAGTGGGTTTTTGCTATTGGCGCAGGAGCATCTTATATTGGCAGTCAAGATAAACGAATCTATTTGGCTTTTAGTCAATGCTCATATCAAAAACTCTCTTATTTTTACTATACAGACGACGAATATGAAGCAATACTTACTTACAGTGAAAATGCTTTAAAAAATAAAATAATCTATAAGGGTATGCTGACAATAGCTTTATTATCAGCGTTAATTAATGGTTTTTCAGCTTACAACGGCATCACTTCACTATCTAAACTTCATCAATCATTCAGATTTTTTGAAACATCAGCAATGGCAGGAATTGGTGCCTTTTTCTCAGCTTTAGCTACCTTTTTCTTTTTTACCGCAAAAGCACTGAGCAACTTTGCTAATACTAGAATAGTTAATGATGAACCCACTAACGATATTGATCTCAATACAAAAGGTCGCCTTGATCGTTCTTTAACATGGTTTTCTGTATTGACAACCTCATTGTTAACAGTTGCTTTTGCCAATGCGGCATTTCCAGACGCGACATTATTAATTAGAATCTTACTTTCATGTGTATTTATAGCTTTAACAGCACCTATTAATTACTACGCTTTTGATTCAGTATTTTACGACGCTGCCTTTACACATTGGATTCGCAAGAAGTCATACAAAAATTGGCATAGCTGCTGTGATGGGATCATCGGTATCGCGCAATTTATTGGCCTATTAATATTGACCACCGCTTTTATGCTTTTAAATTTTTCCGTTGCCTTTGATTTTATTTTTGAATTAGCAGGTCTAAATCACTGGTCAACCGACTATATCATCTCACCCCTTTTAGCCCTACCTGCATCGCTTGGACAGATCAATGTTATGTTTATCCCTTCAGAAGCTGAGCACCAAAGCGAGGACATTGCTATTTCCCAGACCATAACGCCAATAAATACAATATCTTTATTTGCAAGCAAAAGGTGCCTAGGATTATTTAAATGCTGCAAAAAAGATGACTCGGCTCATCCTGAAGAACAAACCTATCAATCATTTAGCTTAGGATGATATTAGTTGTCTTATTTTAGTCTTATTTAACCAATAATTTCATCACAATCTCTTCCATTTGCCACAATATTTGCTTGCTAATCTATAGCTGTAACAAAGACAGCCAAAAAAAAGGGGGTAAATATGGCACGTGGGAAAAATGCATTCCAAGCAGCAAAATCAGCACCAGGTTTATTGAGAACATGCTTAAGCAGAGCATTGCCTCGAGTACCAGTACCAGTTCCAACGGCGGGAGCAATAAGAACTGCCGCTGCTGTAGGTCCGGTAACAGCACGTCTAGTGCGTCATGCAGTATCAAGGCCTAATGCCGTCGCTAGAACAACAGCGACGGCCGCTATCAACACAGCTGGTAGAAGAGCACGCGTGGTTGCAACACCGGTAGAAGCAGCAAGATTTGTCGACGCATCCGCAGATGCAGCCGATCCACTGACCGCGTTAAACGATATCGGCATACCGGGTCCGTTGAACCCTGTTTTTGATGATACCGCCGTACCAGTGACCTTCAATCCTGTATTTGTAGGCTCAAGCCCCTTCACAGTAGGCGCTGCTGGTATGCGACGATCACCCGTAGCGACACTGCCTCGAGCAGGGCTGCCATCCACGCCGCGTCGTGGACTGGCATCCACACCAACACCTCGACAGCTAGCAATAGACCCACGTGAACAGGAAGAAGTGGGTGAAGCCTTTGATGTTATCAATATGCTACATAACGTACACGGCCCAGCACAATTAAACTTCCCGCAAGAAGAACTTAGATCAGGTATGTTTCATGGCGCTCGCGTTAAAATGGGATATAGCCCTGATTACAACAAATCTGTATCAGCCAGCCATGGTGGCATGCGTTATACCTTACCGGGCGATATTCCCACAACGGTGGCAGACGTTAAAAACTTTATTGGCGATGAATTGCTAAATGCCATCCAAGGAGGAATGATTAACCTGGTAGCAACGATTTATACGGGCTCATTAAATACCTTTGAAAGTGCTATTTTAGTAGGTCAAGAAGCGACTGAGGCTATTGAAGCTCAAGTACCAGGTACCTATATCGCAGGCACGGTGACCGCAGAAACAGGCCTCTATCAATACGGAGAAGCTACATCCAATGGACATGTCAATGTAGACCGTAATAACTATCGCGAGGGCATAATGGCCGCCATTTACTTCAACTACCTTGGCAAAATGAAACTAGCTGCCGAAAACGCACCCTTGCCAACGACCGTTAGTATCTCACATAGCTGGGGCTGCCCTTCCTTTTTGAAAGAGTACAAAGCAGCAATTTATGCGTTAGAACAGTTCTGTGAAGCAAACGGCCTGCCCTTCTTTCTACCTTATGATCACATCATTTTAGTTGATCCACGCTATCCTGGTAACTGTGGTGGGCAGGTGAGAAATCAAATAGAAGATTTGCGTGAAAACGCTAACGTAGATGTACACGTCATTAAAGATAAGGCCAAGCTCAATGGTTTTGGTATCGTGGAATCGCTCAGTGCGAATGCGTTTAGCACTGCTGATGAAGCAGGTTCAATACAAGTGGATAGTTATTCAGAAGTACGACTTGGCCATGCAATGCGACATCATGTAACAAACATACAAGATATATTGGCTAGAATACAAAGACAAGCTGCCATGGTATAAGCCATACATCAAAAGCTATTTCAAAACGCTGTCATCGCATTGTGGCTATTTCGAATCACCGTCATCCCGGCGCAAGCCGGGATCTGTCAGACATGGCAGCTGACTGAAAACATATCACCGTCATCCCAGCGGAAGCTGGGATCTGCTGGACATGGCAGTTTCTTCAAGAGATCCTCAGCCAAGCTCAGGATGACAGTGACTCTAACAGCTGTATGACATCTATCCTAGCAACTGTTTTGCATAACTACCGCGGTTTTAGCAAGACTATATTTTTATTTCACCTTAATAAACCATCTTATTGATTATATTAATATTATAACGACAAATATGTCGCTGCAATATTTCTCAGCTAGCTTACTTTCAGGCTCAATATTACACTGTTCCTACAGCAAACGAATGGTCAGTCGAGGGTGGAAAATGCTAAAGTTATCAGATTTTGAAATGTATGCTTTGAGCCTACCTGTCGATAAAGCCGTCTTTCCACGGCGCATGCATTGGTTAGGAATACCCTTTAAACAAGGACATCAATTGGTGCACCCAGCATGGGGAACACCCGCTGAAGGCATCGTTATTAGCTTTGAATATTACACCTTACGTGACATCCCACCACAATATAGCGGTGTCGTTCTAGATAATGGCATGGGTGGATCAGTCGTTATTCCAGAATCCTCAGGGGCTGGTGAAGCGGCTATTATTATTGGCTATTATTTTTTGGTAAAGAACTTAGATTCAGATCGCTTTGATGAAGAGGAATTCTTATTAGACCCTAATAATAGTGGTTTTCTTGGTTTAGGCGTTAGCCTATTAGACTCCCATGAAAAGGTAATGAATTATTTAAGCCTTGTGCACCTCACAGCAGGCTGCTATGAGTATATTGCACACCCAGCCGATTCAAGGCAGTGCGTTAATTTCCCCGTCATTATGCCAGATGATATTACAGCCTATTTCCACCGGCAAGAGTCACGCCTAGAGCGCTCAAATCTTTCTAGTGATGTGTCCTCACACAAACGTAAAAAAATGGCGGCACACTATTATAAAGATTTTCATAGAAGGCTTGACCAGATGGTTAGCGAAGCAAATATGACCCGTGCTCCTCAAGGCATTCCATCAATTAACTTCAATAAACCTGGTTTATTTTTTGATGGCCCAAAAGTACGAACATTTGCCGATTTATGGGAAGCTGATACAACACGGCATCAACTCCCCGTCATTAATCAAGAACTAAAAGAGTTGCTTCAACCAGTCGGCACGGCTGATACCACCTTAAACAGTTATCGCAAAATTGATGGTGCCACAGGAACAGACATCCCACAAAGTGCCAATATTGCCAATACTGCTTTAGGTTCAGTGCTATTACTCTCTGAATGCACCAGCGTTTTTAAACCTAGCAATCTACAAAAAATCGCCACTAACCCAGTTGGACAAGGTTCACAAACAGTTAGTACTTCGGCAAAGGTGGCATCAACAGGCATGGTGATTGCTGATTATGCCGGTGCAGCGAGTACCGCTTTAAGCACTGCTACCATGGGCGTGTCTAGTGTCGCTAGCTTTTTTGCGACGATAAAAAGTCTTTATGAATCTGATCAAGCCGCAACAAAACACTATAAAATAGTGCGCTGTTTACAAGCGCTATCGAACTGGCAAGGGACGCCAGCAGCACAAGGTCAAGATCAAGCACGCCAAGCCCATTTTCAACTTACCTATGAAAGTATACGCGCCATGGCGGTATGGCTTTCAAGAAAATACCATCATGTAAGCGAAGGCGCTTGTGCTAGCGCACTTTCCAATGGAGCACAAACAGCTGTCGCCATCGGAGCGACCATTGCCTTAGCTGCTGCATCGGTAGCCACCGCAGGTATTGTTGCCTTAGTTGGCCTAGGCATAGGTATTTTCTATTTCTTAGGACAACAAGGCGTAGCGTTTTCTCACTATAGAAACAACGTACAATTACTGTGGGAATATGCACAAGCTACTTATTATCACTTTGGCCAACTGATATCAACAGCGCCACAACAACTACGACCATTCTATCAGCAGCAATATCAACAAGAGTTATATTTATTTGATTTAGCCAGAAGATTACACCCCATACGGCACTGGTTTTGTGGCGCTACCATGGGTGACTATATGCGTTGTCGAATTGCCAAATTCGTTTTAGAAGCCGCTATACAAAAAAGGTATTTTAGCTCACAACATCCTAGTGACCAAGAACAGCTCGTTAACTTCTGCTCCAGCGTCTTTGCTGATGCTATTGGTTTTGATGAAAACGCGGCCCTAACAGGACTAGACCCGAGCAATATGGCGCAAAGGTCACAGCTTATTTTAAATATTGCCGATAGCATCCCCGTTCGCGGATACTAAAAAAAAACGGGCGCAATTGCTGCGCCCGTTAAGTAAAAATTAGCTAACGCTAAACGATTAGCGTCGACTTCCCATCAAACGCAACAGAAAAATAAACATATTAATAAAATCCAAATAAAGCGATAACGCACCAAAAATAGCCGAGTTTTGATGTGTCAAACCACTTTGATGAATTTGCTTAATTTTCTGCGTGTCGTAAGCTGTTAAGCCAGCAAAAGCAATAAGACCAATAACCGAAATGGTTTTCTGTAAAGGCCCACTACCCATCATGCTAGGAATAAACATTGAAAGCAGACTTAAAATAACAACACCAATAACACCCATAATGCAGAAGGTAGCAACAGGTCCAAGATCGCGCTTGGTTACAAAACCAAAAACGCTAAGCCCAAAGAAAGCACCCGTGCAAGTTAATAAAGCGCCGAGCACACTTTGTTGCGTGTAGGCAAAAAGCAGGACGCTAAACGTTAACCCGCTTAACAATGTATAGACAAGATACATTAAAAAAGCCGTCATCTGCTTCACACGACTTATCATTTTGACAAAGGCAAATACCATGCCTATTTCGACAATCACAATGCCAAAAAATAAGAACTGGTTGGTCAAGATAGCCCGCATTAGGGTAACGTTGCTTAAGGTATAGTACGCGGCACCAAAGGTCATCAGCAGACCAAACATCATCCACATATAGACTTTACTCATATAGTTAGATAAGGATCCTGCATCAGTAGCCGTATAGGTTCTGCGTTGTGAAGTCAGTGTATCTCTTTGCATAATCGCTCCGAATAATTACTAAATAATAGGCTGAGATTTTAGCATGGGATAAAACGACTCGTCTAGGAAGCAAACTCCAGAAGGTTAAAAATCTTGCCCTCTTTGTAGACAGCAAATATTAGCGGCGCATAATACCTAGTACCACCGACAATGCGCCCCAAAAAATCCATAAAATGAACGAGCATAATTGTTCAAAAAATATCAAAATGTTAATCCGCACACATTAAAACGACTTTTTTAAACTCTAAAATTACAGTGATAAAATCAAGTAAACCAACCCTAGCCTTACCGTTAAATTATTAATATGCTGTATTCAGGCTATTTTACTTAACTCAAAACAGCCTCTGTACAAATTTCAGACTTCAACAAGGACGCTGATGTATTACTATCAATCAACCGATTATACTGGAGTCAATAAAGATGAAAACCTTATCAAAAGCCATCACTTGCATTGGAACCATCAGCCTAGCGGGCGCCTTATGCTTCGCAGCAGCACCAGCAAATGCTGCAACTATACATTTTAAAAATAATGATAATGTAGACCAGTGGACCTCAACGTTAACAACAACGGGAACAGGTCAGTGCCAAAACGTGGGCACGATAACACTTAATGGCAATGACCAATCAACAACAACATGCAGCGGCACCTTGACGATCACAAAACTCAATGTTTGCGATATCTCTGGAGAAAAAACAGTTTGCCATGATGAAACCAACTACCCTGCTATCACGCAATTCATCAACAGCGCAAAAGCAACCACTCCAGACCAAAAGAATCTGCTTATCACAGTTAACGCCGATACAACACCTTCACTTATTAGCTTTAAAACGGATTACTAAAGATAAACACACGAGTTTCGCACAGTCAGTGCGAAACTCATTTTCAGTATGTACTGCGCGGCTCCATAGGCTGATCTTTTACCATTTTCAATGACAAAAGGCTACAAAGGCAGCACTCACATGGGAATTGTAAATCTCCCTTAGCTTAAAACAAGCTGTAATGATTTTTGCTCACCTGTACCCTCTAAATGGCTAACTGTTCTGTCGCTAACAGAATTTAACCCTGTCGGTTGCTTCGGTAAGATTTTAGCAAAAATCAGATTGGCAAGATTAGTATTTGCACCCGGGGTTAAACCGATTCCTCGTTGCGTCTTTTCTAATTGTGTATTATTAAAAATCCCAGTATTACTATGCGATAATTCATTTAACCTGCTAATCAACTGTTGCGCCGCACAGACATCAACCTCTTTGAATATTGCTGTAAAATAAAAAGATAAGCCCACCAAATAATATAACAAAATAGTTTTTTCATAGTTCTCATATAAACCATCTGAGCCTAAATAGGTAGACGTTATAACATCATAAGCTTCTTGCTCGGAAATTTTGAGCAACTCAATAAAAACAGAAGAATCATCCAAAGCTAACAGTACAACATTTAATTTTCCCAATCGCTGGTAAACATCGCTACAAACGCACTTCCAGCAACACATCATATTTATTACTTTAGTTCTATTTATAGCCGAAATTTTTTTCCGCAGCACTTTCTTAATCTCTTTCACTGCCTTATCTACAAACGGTAGTACTGGCCAGGATAAAAATTGCTGCAAATCATCGATTGCAAGGCGTATAAATTCGTTTCGCTTATGCGAAGGCGGGCTTACCCCTCTTTTGCATTCCTGCATTGCATTTTCAAATATATTGACTATTGAGACTGGCGCAGATACCGACAAGCGATGGCGTTTTAACTTAGCATTTAGTTGCATCTCATGAAAACTGACACCACGCATTTTTCCCACCGATTCAGGCAGTGTATAACTAATGAAAATATTATGTGAAAGATGCTTGCTTCCTATAGGAAAATAACAAGATTGTTGTTGCCGTTCCATCAAAACACGATTAAGTACGCCATAGGTAGCTTGCTGCTCTTCTTCTGTTAAAAATGGCACGATAACCGTTCTGCCACGATGCAGCCAACCTGCTTGCGGTAACTCGTCTTGGTCGTCAAAAGCAACTAATTCAACACCAGGCATTAGCACTTTAAAAGTAGCTATTTTAGCTTCAACCAATGCGTTTATTAAGCGTGTTAAAGTCTTTTGAGAATTTACAGCGCTTGTGTTGGGGAATGAAACAATAAGCTCCCCTTTATAGTTAGATTGATTATCAGAAACTTGCTCATTATTTTCTTCAAACTCATCGAGAGTAAATCTGGCATAGTGACTGTCTGCAAGCGCAATACTATAACCACTTTCACTGCTATTTATTAAAATAGCAAGATCATTATAGTCAATACCCTCTAACGATTGTGTTGGTGTTGTAGCGCGTGGATTTACGAAAGGCTTATTTTTTTTCACTGTTGTCCCCTAAAAGTAGACTGCTCCTTCCATAAACAAACAACACTTCCTGGCAATGCACTTTAGTACACACCGCCCATAAATGGAAACCTTTTTTTCTTAAATAAGCATTAAAATACTAGTTTTTACGGAATAGTGGATGACTTAAAGAGAAGCCTTTCCTACATCAAGTGCGGGAACACTGCTCGGCTCATTTATAGCGGCACAATTAGTTGCGGTTTTAAAAAATGAACTAGCGCCAACTGAGGACACCTTACTTTCGAAACGTGCAGCATCAGGTGCACAACCAGACTGCAAACTTTTTTCCAGATCACTAATTAAAATAACCTGCACATTGCTGATATTATTTTCTTTAAAAAAAGTCGCAACCTGCGTTTGATGCTCTTCGGTATCCGTTGCCACTGCTGTGATATCAACGCCAAACTGCAGCGGCGTAAATGCCCTATACTCTTGCGTTGAAATATCACATAAACTTAATTGTTCATTAGTGGTGGAAATTAAAATTAACGGGAAGGGTTTCTTCATTGATTGCAACTCAGCTTGAGAAAATTTTACTTGCGCAATATCTTTTCCAGCAATCTTCTCTAATAAGTTTAACTTACGTGATAGGACGTTTATACGCTCTTTAGCTAGCCTAGCCAAGCGGACAAAAGTATCCTTTTTCACCCTGCCTGTAAAACAATCAGCTAGTAGCTTATTTATTGTATAGCCGCGATTTGCCAAACAGCCTTGGAGCTCCCTCCAGCTATAAGGATACTTACCCTCTGAACTTATGAATTCATCTGACGCCTCTAAAGAAAAGTACTGTTTATAGGTCAATGTCACCGATTGTTTTTTCCCTAAAATATCATTTTGAGACTTGATAGGAAGCTCAAAAAGCGCTAGCACTTTTTCTAAATCCTCTACGCTAGGATTACTTGATGTTACAATAGCACCAATATCAATTTTTGATTCGTTAATTCTTTCAATTAGCTTTTCAAACGTAAGCTGCTGGTATATAACACTCCAAAGATTATCATCAACATCCTCCCTTTTTTTCTGCAACCATTGATCGAAATCTTTTACCTTATACTCTTCCAATAAATCTGGATCTATTTCTCTAAATTTTTCTATCCTTTCAAGATACCGCTGATAGGCCTCACGTTCCTCTTCAGAATCAACCACCTCATCTCTTAACGCGGCCATTGTTTCTTGGTGACGTTTAAAATTTGGATATATATACTGACTTACCAGCAGCAACAAATAATTTAGCTGAATCGTACCCTTAAAATTTGCTATCAACTGATCGTACTCTTTTGCCTCTAATGGCTCATGACCTAGTTGTTTTGCTCTTGCAAAATAAATTAGTAATTTATTAATATTCTGAAAGCCATTGCTGAGCAAATGTTCAGCATAGCTTTTAACTTTCCAAACTGAAGATGAGACATCTGGTAAGTGATAATCGGTATAAGACTTAGTAACTTTTTTCAGCCCATATTGGTAGATACTTTCATTCGCCAGCATACGCCCAAAACAAATATACTGTGGTGGATCCAAACTATCGAGCCCGCCACCAAAGGGAGCATTATCTAATTCACCACACACCGGCGCCATACCATAATCATGCAATAATTTTAAACTTGGCATCATCTGAAATTCAGCTCTTTTTAACATCGGTAGCATTAATGAGCTGGTACCATGGATATAGGGATTATATATTGGTCGCACAGTGGCGAATTCAATATTGCCAAATTTTTCATTTTGCAAAAACTGAGAAAAATAGTCATCTTGTTGAATTAAATGCCCCACTACCGAACAAACATTATCTGCGTGCTCAATGCCAACTTTATAATTTAAATTAAAGCAACTTTTACCATCGCCATGCTCCAAGCGTTGACCATCTGGCAAGATAATAACACATGGGGAAATCATATCTTTCTGCTGCTTAATGCTATCATAAATATGACAGACTAGCTCAATCACAATAGGCAAATGCTGCGCTATATCAAACCCAGGCATATCTGCAAAAGCTGACAGCGGCTTGCTTAGCATAAAAAATTCAGCACAACGCATAATATCAAAACAATCCGCCAAGAAGACAAGCTTTCTAATGAAATGAAAACTAATAAAGTGTTGCGGATTAACTTTCTTGCTTTTTAAAAAATCTTCATAGCTTTCTGGACGGTCCTTAAAGGCTGCAGCTTTAGAAAATAATAGCGCTAACTGTGCAGGTATACCTTGCTTAATTAAAAAGTCACAGCCGTTTTGCGCGCTTTGCTTATCCCATTGATCTGGACCTTCGTGTTTACGTGCAGAATCATGAAATACAGTAATATAGCGAATCAAAATTAACAGATGCCTTTCTTGCAATGCAAACGCTTGCTGTAAATCGTTAATGACGCGCTCAATATATTGCGGCAATATATTTTTGATAACCTGATAAGTAATAAAAGACCAGAATTGCGCTCTGCCTACATGCATCCCACCGTGCTGCTCACGCTCTATTTCACCATTTTGCAAATTACTTTTATTTTTCGCAAGGGGATGTCCCTCTATGGTTTGAGTGCGTGGCTGAAGATAATATAACTCTACTATATTTTGGAATTGTTCATAATGATTTAAGTGCCAAAAAGGCAATTTGGCAAGCTCACCAACACCTTGGCTTTTTGTCTCACGGTTACTAGGATACTCAACGTCGCTATCAATACTTCTCATCAGCCTTCTCTACTTTATGCAAGCTATCAATATATTTTCAAATTATGTAGAGGTCAAGGATTAAGAATATTTTCTATACGGCCATTAATACCAATCATGATATTAAACTGTAAACTAAGTATTTTTCTCAGCGACTACCGCAATCACCGAAGAGGCCTTATCATAAGCGTCACCCGCCACATTAGCATAGTACTCAACAAGCTTAAGGCCGTTTTCAAAAAGTTCTCGCTCTATACTCTCCAAGCTGTAGCACTGTTGCCAATTATAATTTTCTCTCGTCCTCGATGCTTCAATGATAGTAAATTTATCCAGCACTAAGGACTCGGCTGGGTAACTATAGACGTTGTGAAAAACATAATAAGGATCAGGCGACCAAAATCCATCTTGCGGTGAGAATTCAAACGAGCAACTTTCTTCTCGTGTATCATATTGTGCAAGTGAATTGACATCAATCAATACCTTGCCATCATCAGCCAAAAAAGCATGAAACTTTTTCAGCAGTTGCTGTCTTTGCTTCGGGCTTAACACACAGTAATCACAATAAATCATTGTGATCAAATCAAATTGCTGATCTGTTGCAAATTTCAAATAGTCTTGCAGTATATATTCTATATTTAAATTATTTTCTATCGCTTGCTCGCGAGCGAAGTTTATCGAGTTTTCAGAAAAATCAATGCCGGTTACACAGGCGCCCTGCTTTGCAAATCGGCTTGTATACAAACCAGGACCACAGCCAAAATCACAGACTTTGGATTGGGCACCGATATTGAAATTTTTAATAATCCACTCGGATGAACGATCAATAAACTCTTTTTTTCTCGACGCTAATTCCACATCTTCATTAAGATGCAGTGCCAACATTTGCTTGGCAATATAAGGATCACACCAAAGCGCTGGAGTAGTATAATACTCATAAGCCATTGGTTTGGTGTTTATTTTTTTTAAAGCATCAAAAGTAGTGTTCGCCATAATCTTCAGCCTGTTTTTAATTCTAATCACCCAGATTATATCAGGGATAAACTATGATTAGGAAAACCATTATCTACAAAATAATAAATGGGATTCCTTGTTACCTCTTGTCTTTTATTTCCAATAAATGGATTGACACCATTTGAATTTCTATCATTAACTTAGTTTTTAATTGATTATCCTGGAAAATTTTTGGTTAGACCAATATTATCCAGGTTATTTTGAAATTTGCCAAAATAGGAGGTCAAGAGACCATCATTTTCAGCTTGTTTCAGACCAATTCTGACCATAGAATCTGTGTCTAACTGTTTCATAAATAACTTTATTATTAGATTTTATATATTGTTGTTTCATTTTTTTATTTGTTGTTTTTGCGGCCAAACAGCCATAACCTACTGTTTTTATTATATTATATCAACAAAAAGTACTGCCCAACAATGTTACAGTGTAACACAGCATTTGTACAAAATTGCATCACCCGGATATATACTAAGCACACATCATAATTATTCGTGGGGGATACATATCATGACTAGACGTAGAAGAGCATTATCAGTAACTAAACAGTGTTGGAATTTACAAATTGGTAGAGCGATAAGGAGACGCGGCAACTCTAGCCGCCTAAAAACACGCTGGTTTACCGGCAGGCCTACTATAATCGGGACACAGCAAAAGCGTAGCTATAGTATTTTTAAAAACATCTTAGGAATAAAATCATTTACTCCTATCATTAGACAGTTAGTCAACAGGGTCTATGACGAGCACGAGGCAGTTACTGCCGACCCGAAGCAGAATGCCGAAGAAAGCTTCCCGGTGATCGAAAAGGAGTATGTCGGGATCATTGACGCTGTAGCAACGGAAGTAAGAATAGGCGGCGCAAAAGATGCATTACTTTCCTCTTGGAGTAATGGCGGTGGCCATGCCTATGTCTTTGCTTACCAAGTTATGCCAAGAGATGACATAAATAACAGCCGTGTGCTTGCTGCTCTTTACAATGTGCTTGCACTTAGTGGCACTACTATCAAAGAGCTCGAAAATGACGCTCAAGATGTGACGCTTGCAACCGGCGATCAAATTTGTCTGGAGCGAAAATATAAATTACATGCCAGTAATAGCCGATTTAAAGCAGTCGGACAGGTTGTTTACACCAAACCAAAACACGCGCTCAACGGTATTCTCGCGCACAATGCTGTAAAGACAGTGGATGGGATGCATATGATGCTTCGCCTTGGCGGTGGTCGTTACCCTATTCCCATCTTTAATCAAATTGTCGATGGTTTGAATCCTACCTTGGGCACCAAACTATGGCAGCTCACTGACTGGTTTATAGATTTAAATTATCATGGCGAAATGGCATTTAGAAAGCACTACGGTGAACAAGCCTACAGTGAGTTAATGAGCTTATTGGAATCCAATGAATATCGCTGGGCAGAAAGAAAAAGTGAATCCTTCTTAGGTATGGGGGAAGACGTTTTTCTTGGTAATGAACATGGCGATTTTGGCCCACTATTTAAAGGGGCAGTCAACATGGGCGTTGGTCCACGCTTTATACAGGAATATAATTCTATAATTGCAGACGTTATTCGAGATATAAAAAACAATCTTTGATTTATAAAATTAATCTCATCATGCTGTGCCATGCTAGCTTTGATTATAAGCTAGCGTGGCAAATCATCTGCAAACCCTTTATCTCCACCAGTAGTCATCAAGTAAATTTTGTAAGGCACAATCTCATCAAAGCCAAGCTGTTTGAAAGTATTTTGCGCCATGGGTGATGCCTGAAGTGTGATATATTGATAACCCTGCGCTCTAGATTTATTAATCATCATTTTTACCAAGGTGGATAAAATACCTTGTTTTCTAAACTCACTCAATGTTGCGCAATTATAAATACCTGCTGCCTGCTCACCCTTGTATAGTGTTGAGCAGGCAACGACTTTATTTTTAACTGTCGCCGTAAAATGACTAAATGGATTGGTTGATTCGTTTAACAACTGGAAAATACGCAAATATTTTTGCGCACTCAGCGCTGACATTTGAAATGACGAAACCATTGGTTGTATCCATTGAGCGAATTGCTCTTCGCTAGATACTTCGTCAATGCCTATTTCTGCGCTCCAATCCAACCTTTGAGAGGGAACAGGCATTAGCATGCCAGAAACATTACCAAATAATTTAAAACCTAATGTTTGTAAATAACGCTCTAGACTTGGGCTATCAGATTTAGTATCTATCATCCAACAAAATGATAAATGCTTTTTACTATAAAGCGAAACGATATTGTTGACTTGCTCTTCTAACTGATCATCAACTAACTTAGAAGAAAGCACCACATTGAGTAGTGCATCATCGATATCAGTGATAGTGTATTGGATGGAAGCGTTATCTTGAAATAAATACTGCGAATCGACTGATAAACAAGTCTGCCAAAATGAGGCCATATTATGTTTTACAAGCTTATTATACTTTTTATATAAATCCATCATTACCTCCCAGTCTATTTTTACACGGAGAATATTGTTTCTGCAATCAAAAACTGCGCATACAAAGGCTAGACGACTGCGGCTAAAAGTAATACCTTAAACAGTAGGATACTTTGCTTTATTTACTATTGTTTGAGCATTTTATGTCAATAATCACAAAATTTCCTCTAAGATTTTGGCTAATCGTGCTTTTTGCCGCTATCAGCAGCTTTACATTTGGCTGCATCAATTCTTTACTGTTTCTCTATCTACATAAATATTTTTATCTTACGCTACAGACGGCATATCAACAATTTGCTGTTTTCTCATCACTGCTATTTATATTGCCATTAATTGGCGGGTACACGGCCAATAATTTTGGTTACCTGCGAACCATCCTATTTGGTGCGATTGCAATGGGAATTGCGCAGGCATTATTATACGCAGGTAATCTAACACTTGCTCACATCGGCATGGCAGCCTACGCTGCTGGGTTTGCATGCTTTTTTCCATCCTATCTTGCTTTGATGGGGCGTAGCTTGCAAGATAGAAAGCCCACCATTCAGCAAGCATTCACTGTTGCTTATGTCATTGTAAATGCGTTTATATTAATTGGAATTATTATCAGCGGCTGGCTAGCAAAGCAATTTAGCTATCATAGCGCATTTTTTTACTCGGCCGTTATTCAGTTTGTCAGTCTGTTGCTAATTATTAGCATACAGCGTGCTTTGAAAAATACACTACTCAACAGAGATTGCTTACCATCAATAAAACGTATGAAAAATAATATCACAGTAATTTGCATCATTGTTCTACTTGCCTTTATATCTTTGCTGTTAATTACTCACCCCAGCATTCACCTTATTGCTACTTTTTTATTAATAATTGCCAGCCTTGTTGTCGCTGTTAGAATTTATAAAAAATGCCAACAGGGCCAGGAACGTAATAATATTATATCCTTCCTGATTCTAACCATAATGGCTAACTTTTTTTGGATCTTCTTCTCACTTTTACCTTCTGTACTAACAAACTTTATTCAAAATCATGTTGAGAAAACATTTTTTGGTTTGCAGATACCTGCTTCTGACTTTATTGGCTTTTCTCCTCTTTTTGTTATTGTTCTTGGCGCTTTATTGATGTGGATATGGAAGTCGCTAACGGAAAAGGGGTATAGAATCAGCTTTTTTTATAAATTTACTATTGCTTATCTCTCGCTAGCTATTGCATTATTTATAATAAGCCTATCGATATATGTTTCTTCTAATTCCGCACCAATCCATATGACTTGGATAATCGTATTTTATGCATTTGTAACGGTGGCGGAATTATGCATCGCCCCAACAGGTCAAGCAATGTCAATCCAACTTGCACCGAAAAATCATGAAGGCATTATGATGGGATTTTGGGAAACCTATGTTGGTTTTGCTGGCACTTTCTCCGGCTATGCTGCTCTTATTTTTGCACGAAAAAAACTAGCTGGGATACACAACTCACTCGCTATTCACGGCAGGATTTTCTTTAGCACTGCCGTGATTATGTTTCTGATCGCCATCATCTGTGGAATCTTACACAAATATAGGTCTTACAATAAAGCGGGTTAAAGTAATTAACTGCATATAATGCTGGGTCAAGTTTAACCGATAGAACTACCAGTTAAAGCATACAATATTTGCAGGATAACCATAACAGGGCAAGTGAAACTTGCCCTAAAATAAGAAGTATTAGAAATTTTACTTATCCATTGCCAGAACCACTGCCTCCAGCAGAACCACCTCCTCCACCAGAGCCACTGCCTCCACCAGAGCCACTTCCCCCGCCAGAACCATCATCCACCTTCTGTTCAGATGCCATTTGCTTCTCAATATTCTTATTCAGAGCATCACCAGCATTGCTCAAAGGGTTAGCTACCGCATAGCTGCGCTCTGGCCTAAAAGCATTTGATGTTTTAGCACCAGAACTTTTAACAGACTGCCTTACCTTGTTTAAGCTCTCCATCGGACTCGGTACACCAGACTGTGGCGCACCAATCCAACGACCAACATTATCACGCAGCAAATAGGTAACAGTGAAACACATGGTAATTAATTCATAAACGATCATACCAAACAATGCCAGAATACAAGGCGCTACCAACAAAGTACCCACCGTTGCTGAAGCACCTGAACCTGCATGATAGGCAAAGTGAAGCGCATGCGACATTATCGCCCCCGTACCAGAATTTGGCACAAAGTGATAAAAAACATCTTCAAGCAATTGCCCAAAGGTATAAATAAAAATACGCAAAGTGACAAAAGATAGAATCATCCCCGCGACCAAACCAATCACCAATAATGCCGGTTGGAGAAAGACATTTAATAGAAGCATCATGGCTTGTTTCGCCTCACCCAAAAAGTCATGTCCCTCTGGATGTGCTAAACCAAGGCAGACTAAAGGTGCTGCCACCATCGCTTCAAGCACTGATATCATCCACCCTATCGAACTGAAGAGAAACACAAAATAGGGATACAGTGGCACATAATAAGTTAACTCAAAACCAATTGCCCAGAAAAAGACACAGATCACCATTAAAATTGGTTGCATCCAAGATTGCACTGCCATTGCCGCTTGGCCGAATTGAATACCGCCATTACCACAAATTGATAGGCCGGCAATCGCTGTTATCAACGCAGTAATTCCTAAACCAACGGCCATACTAACCCATATCGACAGCGTGACATTTAAACAAGATCGACCAACATGATTTAAAAATAAAATGGGATTTGACCCTATCTTATCTGGCATAAACTGGTCTAAAACATTTGCCACTGAGTTCGACAATGCAATCAAGCCTGCTCCCATCCCAGGGTTGACAATTGCCAAGGGTATACCGAGCTCAGTACCAAAACCTGCAATTACATTCTGAATATTTTCGTTATCGTTATCCACGCCACTACTATTACCTGCATCACTAGCTTTATTAAAATTATTTATGGCCGTCATCATATCCGAGGAAGTACTAGCTTCATTTATCTTTCCTGCTGCATCCGTTAAATTAACACCGTCAACAATATCATGAAGGCGCTTTCCCCAACTGGAAGGATTATAATTAACAACATCAGTGGCATAATCATAATTAGTACCTACACTCATCATATCCCAATAATAACTTCCTGCCATCATCCAGCCTTCGTCTCTAGCCTGAGAAATAAAACTTGAAGCACTAGGCACATTACCATTAGCTATATTAGTCAAAGGTAATAACTGATTGAAATAGGCCGTAGAGGACTGCAAAATATAAGGTACAAAATTGCTGTCATCCATTGTTACACTACTGCAACCCGATGCGTCGGGCTTTACAGAACAATAATATCTCTCTGCTGCTGGTTTTAAAGAATTAATCAACTGCAACAAAGCATCTTTCGCAATCTGATTACCATCATCACTCTTGCTGACATAAGAAGAAACAGAACCACAATTTACATTCGACGAAGACATTGGATCAGGTGCACCAGGAAAATTATATGTCGCTGTAAAATGGCCAGTATCAATCGTTTCAACATCATAGCTATTTTTACCTTTATTAGCATGACTACTGGCTACCATACAAACTTCATCAGCAAATATCGTAGAGCTGGTATCACCAACCAGGTTTTTTATATTCACTGGAGTTATCACATTACTAGTACCCGAGTCGCCATCACTCATGGGCTTACTCCAAACAACACCACCATCTTTTAAATAGTCTAGCGAGGAAGACCAAACCTGATCAGCCAAACCGACTCCAGCAACTACCACCCGCATTACCACATCTTGCATAACTGAATAGCCCGTCGCTGAACTTGGTATCAAAAGTGAAAATCCAATCGCTACTTTTAATGCCGTGTATAAAGTGGTTTTACCTGGAGATACGGAAACACCTTCGGTGGTCATGCGTATAGCCGTTGTTCCAACGGTATAAACCATCATCAAACCAGCAATAACCATAAACCCTTCGTTTAACTTTAAAAACAAACGCCCCATCATTTGTCCTGAGGTTCCCTGCAACACTGTCCCTACTGTCCCAAAAACCTGATCTAAATAGGATAGCGACACATCGGTATAATTTTTTAATTGGTCCGGATTAAAAAAACTCAAATCCAAATTTGATGTATCAGCCAATGCGCACGATGAGAAGAGTGCAAGAAAAAGGACAAAGAGTTTTTTCATAGTATGAACCTTGTGAATGTAAGTTTAAACCAATGAGACCAAGAGAGATTTGTACGCTTATATTTCAGCTGATAATAAACAATGTGCTCACGTATAGCGTAAAGAAAAAGAAGCGAGAAGAGAATAAAACAAAGCATGCCCGATAAAACAAAACCAGAATGGACACAAAGGTAAAACCCATATGCAAACAATATAAGCGACACCAATAAATAAGAGCAAGCCAAGATCACTGACAAACGTTTACGCTGCTTAACATCATCAGCAGACATATCCTGCCGAGCTAGCATTTGCTGATAGGTTTCTTGAATACGCGGCTCCGCACTATTGATTGGCTTTGGTTTAGAAAATAAACGACGAAATAAGCGCGAAATCAGACTACCATTTTGTTTAATCTGATCCACACCAATCCATGCAGAAGGTTCTAAGCCCAAGGTAAAGACTTTTTTTATGATTTTCTCGACACCCATAGCAGAGCTCCAAAAATAATGAGGAAAAATAACTTTAATGGCGCTCTCAACTGAACAAGAGAACACCCTTAGCAAAAAGAATTTTTATTAAGAAACTGTTAATGACGATAGCAATGGAAGATTAAGGATTTATTAAGGGAGTGCAAATGGAGCGTTTTTTTGTTTTTTTTAAAAGCAATTAAAGCGGGGTCAGTACGGATCAATCAGTTAACTTCTAATAAATTTATTAATAAAAATTGCCTTCACTGGCGTCCATACAAAAAGTATTTTAAAAAAAGCATATGCTGCATTTAAATCCAAAATAGTAATATCAGCATTAAATTCTACACCCTGAGCAAATGCATGGCCCGAGCTGGTTTTGAAATACTTGACGTATTTATTCTATCATCGACTTGTAACATGCAAGTTTAGTAGGTAAATTACAAAATTTGCAAGTATTCATGAAAAATCAACAAGTTAACCTTGCCTTACTGCAAGTGGCCCTTCCCCTACTTGTATCAGTTACATTTTGTGGGAGGAGGTCAAAACAAAAAAAGCAGCACATCAGCTATACTGTAACTGATTGATAATATGTGTTTTAAATAAGTATCAACCATCTCACTACGCTAGTAAAATTTCGCAGCATGCCACGACAATACAAGATTAAAATATGTACATATATTGATCATTTGCAGCATTTGCGCTAAACTGTCTCATTCTTTAGAGGTATTTACACATATGAAACTCTCCGAACGAGAATCACAAAATATAGGTGCTGCGTGTCATGAACTTAACAGCATGTATGAGCAGTTATTTAAAAGCACGGGATTAAACAACTTTTGCTATGCTCGCTTTGATAAAGACCGCCGCTTTACTATTTTAGCTTCAAATGACAAGTTTCAACGAACTTACCTTGAAAATGACCTACCGCAGCGAATTTATAAACACTACAACTATGACAGCCTTACACAAGGGAAGTTTTTTTGTGATGACATTGTCGCCCATGAAACGCAGCAAGAAGCTTTGGATATAACCCATGCCTGTGGTATTCGAAATATCATGATGTTTAATAATATTCAGGATGAATATACTGAAATTTTCAAGTTTGGCTCACCCGTCAATGCAAATGGGATTCGCAGTGTCTATCTAAATCATAATGATTTTATAGAAGACTACGTAACGATCACCAAGAAACAAATAAATAAACTTATGCAACGCCATGCGATTCCTTCAGTATATTTGCCGCTATCAAAACCACTTGAAAAAATAAGCGCCGTTCAACGGCAAGTTGATACCAATGAAATTCTTGCTGAGTATAGCCAACAACACCATAGCAGCATTCCTTTAAGCACACGGGAAACTAGCTGTTTAGCTTTGCTAATGCAGGGCGCGTCATCGAAACAGATTGCAGATGAACTACGTATTTCGAGACGAACGGTAGAAAATAATATTAATCGCGTTATGGAAAAACTAAATGTTTCAACCCGCATTAAACTCCTTAGCCAATTGCGCGAGGAATTTCGTTTTTATCCAACGCATCAGATAATTATTCAACTAAGACAATAATATCAAAATAGGTTTAATGATTTAAGCCAATCTCTTCGAGAAAACCAATAAGCTCATCCATAAAAATACGTAGTTTATTTGGCATTAACTCACCACGTTCGGGATACAACGCATAAAGAGTGAAAACAGGTAGTTCATACTGAGGCAACAGCTGAATAATGCTGCCAGCTTGTATTTCTTGATAGACTGTATACTTTGGCAAAACGCCAATATATTCCCCACTGAGAATTAATTTCTTAATAACATTTGAATCAGCCACTGTTACTACCGGTTCAAGGGTAGTTGTTAGTTTTTTTTCAGCTGTTTTAAATACCCAAGTTTTATCGACTTTATTATTAATAATGTTAACACAGGTAGCGTGGTGCACCAGATCATGCGGATGTTTTGGCGCTTGTCGGCGCTTAAGATATTGTGCGCTTGCACACAGCAACAAAGGTATATCAACCAACCTTTTGGCAATCAACTCCGAATCAGTAAAGTAGCCTGAGCGAATCGCAAGATCAAAACCGCCTTCAATGATATCAACAAATTGATGACTGGTGTCAATTTTAAATTTCAAATGATGGTACTTTTGGGTCAGACGCGGAATAAATGCAGATAAGATATTTGCTGTAAATGACACAGGCGCTGATAGGGTTAGCTGACCAACAACCTCTTGGGTGTGAGCATCCATTTCAGTAACCGCCAAACTCGCTTCTGACATAACCCGTAAGCAACGCTGATAAAACAACTTGCCAGCCTCCGTCAGGCTAATTTTTCTAGTGGTGCGATAGAGTAACTTGATGCCCAGCTCTTTTTCCAGTTCGCTAATCAGTTTACTAACATAAGCTTTTGAAATAGATAATTTTTCTGAGGCTAACGTAAAACTCTGCTGCGCGGCTACCGCTGCAAAGACCTCCATTTTTGCCAATAGATTCATAAAAGCATACCTTTTTGTTAACTATAGTAAACAGTCTGATAACACACAAGCACTTTATTGACCACCCACCACTCCAGTAGGATGTAACAGATCTTAGCCAGCAAGTCAGAGGAGCACGATCATGACGCAATTAAATATCTCCGGATCTAACAAACATAAGCTGCTTATCGCACTGATAGCGACGCTCATATGCGTTTTAACGTTATTTGCCACCGACATTTATGCACCATCATTACCTAGCATGGTTCAGAGCCTTCATACCAAAGCTATGCTGGTTAAGATGTCCATTACGACCTATTTGCTGGGCTTATCCATTGCTCAACTCTTCTTTGGACCGTTGTCGGAGCGCTGGGGACGACGCAAAACATTATTACTTGGCTTGCTAACCTTCACACTAGGATCCGCGTTATGCTTGAATGCACACTCCATTTATTCATTGATTTTTGCGCGATTGATTCAAGGCATTGGCGCAGCAGCTGGGTTTAGTTTGGGGCGCACAATCATTCGCGATTTATTTTCTGGACTAGAATTAGCGAAAGTCGGGTCTTATGTTAGTTTAATTATCTCCATTGCACCCGCACTCTCACCGGTATTAGGCGGCTATTTACAAATTAGTTTCGGCTGGATGGGTAGTTTCTGGTTTTTACTTACTTATAGCGTAACAGCTATTGCACTGCTATTGGTTTTTATGCCCGAAACCAATAAACAACTTAACAAACATGCTACAAAAGTAAAAACGATGCTGAACAATTACGCCGAACTGATCACTAACAGGCAATTTATGAGCTGGACCCTTATCTCTACCGCTTGCATTGCTAGTTTAATTACTTTCTTTACGGTCAGCCCCTTTCTATTACAAGAAAACTTAGGCTTAACACCAGTGCAATTTGGTTGGGTGGCGATGACGATTTCATCAGTATCCATTGTTGCTCGCTTTATTAATAGTGCTTTATTGTCAAGACTGGGCGTAAAAGGTGTATCCATCATTGGACTGGCATTGATGTTCAGCGGCGTGTTTATATTAGCGATACTTCATTTATTTTATCACGATACAATTATAGGTTTAATTGCACCGATGCTATTATTTGTTGCTGGCACAGGGTTTCTATTATCAAATTCCATGGCCGGTGCTTTTGAACCCTTTGGCCACATCGCAGGTATTGCTGGATCCGGATTTGGCGCATTACAAATGCTGGGGTCATTTTTAGCTAGCGCATTGGTGGCAAAAATGCCGCATAATAACTCAGCTGCATTAACAGGCTTTCTTGCCTTTTTTGCCCTCACTTCACTTGTTGCATTTTATCAAGTCACTAAACGCCGTACCAAGGTGATTAATGCTAATGTTCAGTAGGAATTAGAATAATGTAGGAGCCGTAGATCGAGGAGAGTCTCACCTCTATATATAATTACAACCACAGAACTGACTTATTTTTTAACAGAAAACATCCCCTTTTGACAGAAAAATATAACTATAGTGGAGGATGTCTTGCTCAGTGGTTGCAAGCTGGTTAAAGTAGAAGCAAGTTATGAATACTATAAGGGTGTACTTTACTATGATAAAGAAAATCACAATACTTTCTCTCTTCTCATTGCTTGCTTCACCTATCTTTACATCAAGCTACGCACAGTTGAGCGACACTTTTGAGTATACAATCGGCTTGAACACTAGTGGGATTCCGTTCCCTGGATACATGATATGCTCTATTGATGTAAATCAAGTTGCGGATGATGGCTATCTGAACGGTTCAAGCGCTGAAAACTCATCTAAAGATGGTGTTGTTGTAACTGGTCATTTTGATAAGGATAACCAAAGAGGAGAGAACGGGACAACTGTAACGAAGCAGGATGGGGGTACAGCAAAACTATACCATTTAGATCATATTACTGTTCACTATGCGCTTGACTGCCCAAGTGGAACGGGTGCAGGTACCATAGACTTTAATGCTGGGCCAGGCTGGAACAATGTATCCCGAAATGTTCAAACTGCTAGAGACTCATTTAGCTCAAACCCACAACTATCAAATATAGACGTTGAAAATGCTGGATCTGAAATAAATTTATACGTTGCACCTCCTGCATCTGCACCTACATTATTCGGTTTGCAGAAGTAATTACAGCATAAATGCTCAGCAAGCGATAAAACACATTCAGTCACAATTAATCAAACCCTCGTAACAGCCTGATCAACAACAGGAGATTAGAACAACACCCACCATAAGATTTATAATTAAAAGCATCTGTTATATTCGCACCACCCTACTCTCAACAAGAGAGACGCTTGACAATTATATTTTCAAATACCTTGTCGCAAAAGTAGAAAACAATACAAACGCCAGCATTTATGAAAAACACCAGAAACATATTATCGATAAACAGGACTGGTAGAAATCTTTCTTTTTTAAAACCCGAAAAATAATACAGACTACACTGCTATAATTACCACCGCTAGAACCCATTTGCCAGGATCCCATTTGCCAGCTGTCGCCTTTGACACTTTTCTTGTTTTAAGATCTATTGCATAAGTAATTATTAATCTCTAAATACAACAATAATGAGGATCTGATAGATATTAGAAAGAGTTTTTATTTAAAAAATATACTACATGTAAAATTCAGCAATCTTACAAAATCACGATTTAAGCATTGCAAATGCGTATTTAAATATAAAAAGCTATTAAGCCAACGTCCCGTAAATTTACTCTGAAAACTAGCATCGCGCTTTAAAAAGTGCGACTATAATCTGAAAAATAGAACAGCCCACCTTAAGTACAAATTAATCTGCTAATAGCTGTAGACTTTCATCTCATCCTACCTTTTAATACCTACAAAAATTAAAGAAGGCAAAAAACATGAGACCAAGATACCCCCTTGAAAGAGATGAAAACGGTGACACTGTTTCTACAGAAGGATTAATGTTAATGTCCTACCCATTTGCGGGTGCCGGAAGCACAGCGCTACTGACCTCAGCACTTCATACTAGCACCGTTGCAACCACCTTTTTAATTCCTTTTGCTGGCGTCCCCGCTGGCATTTTAAGCGGCGTAGCGATGTGGTTCTTTGCAAAAAAACATACCATCAGCCAACTTTCTAAAAAAAGCTATAACCTTTCGTTATACAGCCATAGACCCAACCAACCACCTGCCGATTTTCAGCCGACTGACCTTATCGTGTATCCCGCCGAAGATACGCAATACTACGGAGTGATTTACAAAATAGATGCGTCATACACGTTTGAATGGGCCATTAAAAAAGATAGTCCTGAAGGGCGGGCTATTCAGGCTGTGTCAAATTCAACAGACAATGCTGGCGAACCCATTAGAAGTGTAATTTCTCCTGGCAGCACTTTAATGCCTATTCTTACTTCACCACAGTCACATGTTAGAATGCACTATGAACAAAAATGCAAAAAAAGATGCTTGCTAGGAAGTTTTTCTGGCGTTTTTGCTGCGTTATTTGTTGGCTTCGTTGTTTCTCTCGCCTTCCCTCCTGCAACTGTACTGGTTTTAGGTGTAGGTATAGCAGTAGGCACAATGGCAGGTGGTTTTATCGGTGGATACACCACAAAATTTCCTGAAAATAATAATTCACGACCAAGGTCTAACCAATTGTTTAGTGATAGGAGACCACTGATGGAAGATAAGGGTGATCATATTGATGATACACACACTATAAATAGCCCTCTTTAGATGCCTCGGTACTACTGTAGGCTGAGAGTTTACAAAATCTTAAATGTAGCTAACCAAGGGATTAGTCGAGTAATACAGACCCCGCTAGGATGGGTCTGTTCTCTTTTAATATTTTTTACAACTTGAATACGTCTTGCTGTTGGAAAATAATCTGAAAAATAGTCAAATTCTTTTGCAAGCTCTGAATCAAATGATTTTACCTCTATTATCATATGAGGCTTGCCATCTAGACACACTAGAAAATCAATTTCTTTCCCATCTTTAGTTCGCAGAAAATGTAAGGCAGCTTGGATGCCTGTAGTATCTTCTATGAAGTGAAGCTCTTTATAAATATTGCAGGCAAAGCCAGCAGACTAGACGCAAGTCTCCACCTTACAGACTTCAAAAGCCAACTTATAAAAACCGAGAGAGACACCCCTGCCATTACACATGTGCGTATTACCCCCATGCTCAAGTTCACAGCATACTAGCTTATGTCACCATAAATACCTGATGAATTTAATCCTGAAGTAATTTATTAGTAACTTTTTCTATAAGTTAATATTTATTTAATATCTATCCGTTAGAATCTTCAAACTTACTGATGGATTAGCGATGGATAAGCAGGGAGGAAAGTGTTTACTTACATAAATAAGGGTATTTTATGCACCGCAGAAAAACTCCTCTAGCACCTATTTCAGAATATTCAACCTCCACACCACCGAAAACAACAGACGAGCATGTGGATGATTACCTGCTAAATCCTAAGCATCAAGTAACACCGACGCCAGCAAATTCACCATTAGACAACCACTCTCCACTAACAACCAGCAACGAAGACTCTAAAAAAAATATTTGGGCAGCACAATCAAAAAAAAATCCAGATGATGCAAAAAGTGTCAATAATAAATTTGGACTAGGTGGAAGTTTTTTTCCTTTTAAGGATAGCACCAATTATAGAAAGCAAGAAGAGGCCCAAGATCGTGCATTTAATAAAACATGCAATAGATAGCGCCTTATCTTCCCACGAAACATCAAATAACTGCAAAAGGAAAGAAAAATGAGACCCAGCCTTTTTACCCCACAAGAAAATAATAAATACGGCTTAAGGCCAAGCATCAAATCACTACAAGATGGATTAACCAACCCTAATGATTCGAAGGAAGACACCCGCTTACACTTGGCAGCGTTAAATGGCAACAAAGATAAAGTGGTAGCCTTACTCAAGGATGACCGTATAAAAGCTGGAGCGCGCTATTACAGAACTGGGAGTCGCAACTTAGTAACAGCTTTGCATCTAGCCGCTTATGCAGGACATAACGAAGTTGTTAGACTGTTGTTAGATCACCAAGAAGAAACAAAATCGAAAAGCAGTTTGAAAGCACCAGAGGGAAATACTCTAGAACGCTTTGGCGATCCTCGACTTTTAGATAATGACGGCTTAATGGCTATCCACTATGCTGCAGCAGCTGGAAAATTAGAAACGCTCGAGCTATTATTAAATGATAAGCGCATGCACTGTGACCCAGAAACTGGTGAAGATTTACAAGCAGCTTCTATTATTAATGCTCAGACACATTTAGGATTATCAATTCTAACAATTGCAGCAGCAAACAACCAACCCAACATACTAAAATGGTATCTAGATCATCCTAGTGCCAACTTCACAACAGACGACCTCCAAACTGCTAAGCGTTTTTCACAAGGCGCAGCTGACATTAATATACTACTAGATAATGCTCTCAACCCTGAAGGTGACCAGGCTTGCTATTCTGTAATGTAAAATTTAAATCTTTCAGCAAAAGATAGCGCTACAAAAGAGAACACATCAATGCATAACTTACTAGAAACCGGCATCTTGCTAACGAAAATAACTGTGCAACTGGCCGATAACAGCTCAAGCTGTAGTCTTATGTAAGTCTTCCCTTACTCCAACTATGATTTATACCAGCCTTGCCTTTTGCAAAATAGGCAAGGCAAACAAAATTAAACAGCAGTTACTAATAGCCTTATTCGAATGGGTCAAAACCATCACTTGACCATGACTCTTCACTAGCTGTCACCGGAGCAATTCGAGAACCTCGACTCCAGGGGGCTGCGGCAGCCATTACTCTAGACGTAACTCTCCATTTTGCCAACTTCAAAAACCCACTTCTAAAAGCATAGAAGGATACCCCGGATATTGCACCTGCGACAGCCCCTTGCTCAATTCCACGCACAAGGCTCTTCCCTTTAGACAAACTTGTAATCCCACCAAATACAGCTCCATACGCACTACCCAAGATGAGAGAACCAAAGATTCGAACAGCTTTGTGTTTAAGTAAAGGACTTACAGCACACTCCTCATAGAACTTGACAAATCCCTCACTCGTTTTTTCATCACGCCTTAAACTAGCTGCAAATGAGACCCCCATTTTTTCAGCAGAATACCCAGCTACTCCTTCAGTAAACAACCCAAATGCAGCTCCAACGATTACTGGCATGCCAAAATTCTTAAATGTTAAACGCTGATGATTCATTGCCAACGAAACTGCTGATGTTGTGGCACTACCCGCGGCGCCCCCTATAAGACCTATCGCAAGCGAAGCCCCAACAGCTACTGGAACTGTCATGGTTCCCATTGATAAGACTTCTGTCGCTGCCGCTGTTGACATAATTAGAGAGCCTACTAACATGCCTGCTATTTGCGGTACAGCTTCTTTAAAAAATTTACCTACATCACCAAAAAAACTATGCCCCGTTAGATCTAGGCGCATAATAGGATTGCCACCACAATACGCATAACGATTGATATAATCGTAACTATCACGCTGAATAAAATGCATTAGTCGTGGGCTGTAATAACGCGCTTGCAAGTAATACAAACCACTTTCTTGATCTCGATAACCACCTGCATATTTAAACGGATCAATTGTCAATGATGCAGCACCATTAGTCGACTCTTGCGTTGCTGCTGATTGCGTTAGCACACCGTAATCATCGTATTGATTGATACCCTGATCAGCACCACCTTGAAACAAGGTCAAAATTACTGAACCATGACGATCATAATCATAAAAATGCGTATTGCCATTAACCGTCCGTGCTTCACGTTTCGCACCAATTAAGTAGCTGGAAAATTGCTGCTGACAGTCTTGCGCATTAATTAAAGTACTACCGGCATAGTAAAACGTTAGCTCACCACCTTGCGTCGATTTACTTTGACGCGTGCCATCGGGATAATAGGCATAAGTCGTTGTTACCCCACTTTCAACACTAGTAAAGCTAATCAACTGATTACTGCTATTATAGGTATAGACATTGCCTTTATCATCTTGCGTCATATTACCATTGGCGTCATACCTGAAATTGCCTTTTGCATCAAAGCTTGTCAGCTGATCCAATTGATTGTAGCTATTTTTCTGCGTGGTACTACGGCTATTAACAGACACACCGTTTACTGTGTGCGCTGCTAGCGTTTCTGTTTTGCTTTTCACATTACCACCAATGTCTAATTGATAGCCGTCCGTCTTCATTAAAGTTTTAGTACCTTGTAAAACATTTACCGCATAGGTTTGACTACTTAGCAACCGGTCTGTTGTGGTATCGTAGACATAGTCCACTTCCTGCGTTTTCCCATTGACGGTACTGGTTTTTGTTTTCACATTACCATTGTCGTAATAGGTATAAGCCAACAAACTGGTGACTTGATTTGCTTGATTGTAATTTTGAATAGTAGAAACTGCATTGTAAGCGTCATAAGTGTAAGTTGTTTTGCCCACTAGATTCTGTTTAGCAGCATCAGTATAAGCATCACGTTCACTAAGACGACCTAAGGAATCATACTGATACGTTACCGTCGCATTGGGTGAGCTGACTTGCTGTAAACGTTGCATATCATCATAGCTGTAATGGCTAGTAATTCCTGCCGCATCTTTTCGACTTAGCAACTGGCCTTGAACATTATAGGTATTAGTGATGATTTTACCATCTGAATAAGTTGTCGTTTTTAACTTTCCATCAGGGTAATAACTATAACGAATAGTGTCTGTTAAACTCACCTGGCCATTTGAACTATCCACATACGAGACACTGATAACCCGCTCTGAGGTATCGTAGCTCAAGTGTGTACCTGCATGATCAGACGGGCCTGGTTGTGTAAAGCGTGTGTTGGTTAAACGGTTTTTGCCTGCAATAAATTGATAAGTATAAACAGTAAATTTATCCGCCTTACCTGACCAATCGGACTTAGTAACCATATTGCCATCTGCATCATAAGTATAATGTTGTGTTGCGCCGTTGGTATCCGTCTCATCTGTCAATTGACTTAAAGCGTTATAGATCTTTAAGTAACCTTGCTTTTTCTCACCAGCACTATTCGTTAAGGATTTTCGCGTAACTTTACCCAGCAGTGGATCATAGTGATAAGCCACCGTGATACTTTCATTGGCCTTATTAGACAACGTTTTATTAGCTACTTTGTTAAAGGCATTATAAACTGTGCTCATGGTGGTTTTCATATTCAGGTCGCTAGACGTAGTAACGCGATCTAAACCATCGTACTGCGCTGTTGTTTTCAATGAAGATGGCACCGCACTATTCAAAGCAGCAGTGCTTCCCGGCACCGTTATTTGTTGAATGGCTTTATTATCATTATTTTGCGTGATTGTTCTTGCTGCTGTCGTTTTTTTATCTAAACCTTTGCGATAACTTGTCATGGTATGGGCGACATCATCGTAGCTTTGGTGCAACACACTTTCATCGGGATATACAGTGGAATAAACACGCCCAAGCGCATCGTAAAAATAATTCGTGGTATAAGTTTGTTTTGCATCGTTTATATAACTGTAAACACTACTACTAGCCTTTTTTCCTTGAGCATTGTAGGCCACACTAGCAAGCTCTCGCAACGCTGGCACCAATCCACTAGTACTAGCATCATGATCATCATTGTTACTAAACACGGCAATTTTACGCCCTAACCCATCAAACACTGTTTGCTCAACCAAGCCAGTAAGCGGATAGGTAACGGTCATGCTATTTTTTCCGGTGTCATGGGCATTGCTGTAGCTTATCTTTTTCAACTGCACTGCTTGACCATTGGCTGCTTGCGATGAAACGCTAGTAACGCGCTGCAAATCATCGTAGGCATAAATCATTTTATTACCTTTTGCGTCTTCTTTTGTGAGTAACTCACCGTTCGCCAGACTATAAGTTTTTGTCACGGAATGACCGAATTGGTCCGTTATTACTACACTACGTGTCGTCCCGGTTTTTGGATACGCAATCTGGCTTGTAATGCTTGGCACTACATTACTGTCCTTATCACTGAAGTCATCGCGAACTGTTTGCGATATGACACGCCCTTGCGCGTCGTATTGATAGGCTGTAGTACTGATTGGCTGCAACTCTGTGGGATTGGTTGCCGTACTAGCTGTTGCTACTTTTTTTGCAATCTGTAAATGATCAGCGGTTAAAGTGTTCTCAACGTGTTGCGTTACACCCTTTGCCGTTACTACAGTTGTTTCTAACACTTGATGCAAAGGATTATCAACACCTGCTTTTTCATAAACGTTCGTGGTAACAGTACCGTTTTCTTTTGTTTGACTGACTATTTGACCATAATCATTATAATGCGTCTGCTGCGTCACCGTACGTGATGCATCACTACCTGGGTTATAAAATGTCGCCACCTCATTCGACGGCGTTTGATAATTCGCATTTAGCTTTTCATATACTGGCATGCTACCTGATTTATCACCGGCACTTTTAGTTTCACCTGGGTAGCTATAGCTAACTTCACGTACTAATACATTTTTGGCAAACACAGAAGTAAACTATTGAGCGACAATTACCTTCGCCGATCACCGACAATTACCTTTGCCGGTAGATAGTTATTAACCTCACAGGTTTTGTATGCATATCAGGAGCAAACAATGCCTGGGAAACGAATAACCAACCAAC
>JAUIAD010000013.1 GCA_030425685.1 Gammaproteobacteria bacterium
TTAAACCCGTTAAACCCGTTAAACCCGTTAAACCCGTTAAACCCGTTAAACCCGTTAAACCCGTTAAACCCGTTAAACCCGTTAAACCCGTTAAACCCGTTAAACCTGATTTAGAGCAGTGATAAATGGTTTAATCATTCCCATCTTCTTCTGGGAAGGGTATAACGTAATTACATTCCTTAACAGGACAAATTTTCTGTCGCCCGCTTCGTTTGGTAATTTTAATCGATAAGATCGGCCACTTACAAGTTGGGCAGGGCTCTTTAATAGGTTCGTTCCAGATAGCGTAGTCACACTTAGGGTAGCGCTCACAGGAATAAAAAATCTTTCCGCGCCGCGATTTGCGTTCCAGAATATTGCCTTGCTTGCATTTTGGGCACTGCACCTCAGTGTTTTTTGGTTTTTCTAGCGGCTCCATATGGTTGCAGTCAGGGTAGTGAGAGCAGCCAATAAATTTCCCGTAGCGGCCATGCTTAATGACCAACTCATGTTCACACTTGGGGCATTTTCGATCAGAGATAACTTCCGGTTCATCCGATGCATCTTCGCCGACATTGCGGGTGTAATCGCAATCTGGATAAGCAGTACAGCCAATAAAGCGCCCACGTTTGCCCAAGCGAATGGATAGTGGCGCCTCGCATTTCGGGCACTTCTCGTCCATTTTCTCTTGCGTAACATCACTGCGTTTTACATTTTCTTGCGTATGATCAACCAGTTTTTTAAACGGTGACCAAAATTCTTCAAGTAGAGGAATCCAGGTTTTATCACCGCGCGAAACAGCATCGAGTTCGTCTTCTAGGTTGGCAGTAAAATCATAATCAACATATTGCGTAAAATAATTTTTTAAAAAACGTGCCACAACACGGCCAACATCGGTGGCAGTGAAGCGTTTATTTTCTACCTCAACGTATTTACGATTTTTTAAAGTTGCAATAATCGATGCATAGGTTGAAGGACGGCCAATGTCGTGTTCTTCTAGTGCTTTAACCAGACTAGCTTCTGTGTAACGTGGTGGTGGTTCGGTGAAGTGTTGATTGCCATTAATTTTATCGACGGTAACGGTTTCACCTTCATCCATCGGCGGTAGCATTTTATCATCACTTTCGTCTTTCTTTTTGTCGTCTAAGTCTTCTTGATAAACTGCGATAAAGCCGGGGTTAACAATAGTGGAGCCGTTGGCACGAAACGTGCTGTCGTTCACTTCAAATTCAACCGCAACGGTATTTAATGTTGCTTCAATCATTTGGCAGGCAACGGTCCGTTGCCAGATTAGACGGTATAGTTTGAGTTGATCTGTCGACAGAAATTCTTTCATGTCTTTCGGTAATCGCAGCGCAGACGTTGGGCGAATGGCTTCGTGAGCTTCTTGTGCATTCTTCGATTTTGTTTTAAAAACGCGTGGCTTTTCAGGAAGGTTCTCTTTGCCATATTGCTGTGTAATTGCTTCACGAATTTCGGTGAGTGCCTCGTCAGCAAGTGTTACCGAGTCAGTACGCATATAGGTGATTAAACCGGTTGGCCCCTCGCCGATATCGATACCTTCATAAAGCTGCTGCGCAATTTGCATCGTTTTTGATGCAGAAAAGCCCAGTTTACGTGCAGACTCTTGTTGTAGTGTTGAGGTGATAAACGGTGCGGTTGGGTTGCGTTTGCGTTCACGTTTGGTGACTTTACTAACGGTTAGCTTGCCGTTAGCTGCTTTGATCAGTTCGTCAGTCGCTTTGGTGGTTTGCTCTTCGTTGGTGAAAGTGAATTGTTCGACTTTCTCGCCTTGATACTTTACCAGTCGTGTTGCAAATGGGTGTTCTTTGGCTTTAAATTCACCGTGTATGGTCCAGTATTCTTGGCTTTTAAAATTTTCGATTTCAATTTCACGCTCAGCAATCATGCATAACGCCGGGCTTTGTACGCGGCCAGCCGAAAGACCGGGGCGAACTTTTTTCCATAATAAGGGTGAGAGCTGGAAGCCAACAAGATAATCTAAAGCGCGTCGCGCTTGCTGTGCATTAATAAGATCCATTGAAAGATCGCGTGGTGCGGCAATGGCATTTTGTATCGCTTTTTTGGTGATTTGGTGGAAAACAACGCGTGCCACTTTTTTCTCTTTTAAAATGCCACGTGAATTTAGCAATGCCTCAACATGCCAGGCAATTGCTTCTCCTTCGCGGTCAGGGTCAGTGGCGAGATACAGTGCATCGCAAGACCTCATTGCTTTAGCAATGGCGTCAACATGACGAGAGTTTTTTTCAATCTGTTGGTAATGCATTTGGAAATCATGCTCAGGATCGACGGCACCTTCTTTAGGGACAAGGTCGCGAACATGTCCGTATGAGGCAAGGACTTTAAAGTCCCTTCCTAAATATTTTTCAATTGTTTTCGCTTTGGCAGGTGATTCTACCACTACCAGGTGTTTTGCCATGGCTGCTCGTTTTAGTTAGTTGTTTTAATGAATGCTATCTATCGTATCATCTAATACTAAGAATTCCATACATGCAAGTGCTTCTTTATCTTCAGGTTGATTGAAAAGGACTAGCAATGTGACCCATTTGATCAGGCTGGCATCAATGCCTTCAATTTCCAGTTCCAGCGTTTGGTTTATAACCATTTCTCTGGTGTGCGGTTTCAAAATGCCTTCCTGCTCGAGGTAGGTTAAGAGACCGCGGCAATGCGGATTTATTTTTTGGCATTCTTCCGCGGTGTAAATGCGCAAGCTATCGGTTGAAAGCGATATCGGGGTGTGTGTTTGTTCATGAAGATTTTCAAGCCATTCAAACGCTTGGATAATGGCTTTTCGTTCAAAGCCAACTTCTTCAAGGTGAAAAATAAGCGATGACTCGCTTTCATCAGGTTCCAGGTTTTCCTGAAGATGATTTCTAAAAAGGTACATTAACACGTTTAGAACGCTTTCTTCTTTCATAATTTTTACTTCGTTTGCTGTAGATGCTTATCTGTTGCATATGGGGGCTAAGTTAAGATTTTTCTATAGCCGCCCGGTTGTTGTTGCGCGTAACCTTCTAGTTCTAAAATCAGTAACATGGATGAGACAGCCTGGGTGGAAAATCCGCTTCTTTCAATGATTTGCTCCACAGAGGTCATTTCAAAATCGATACACTCTAACAGTTTCTGGTGATCTTGATCAAGCCTTGTCGCAGATTGTTTTATATTTGAACTTTTTTCTTTTTTTGTTCGTATAAGCTCGATAGGGATTTCTTCGAGGATATCGTCAATGCTTTCCACCAGTTTGGCGCCTTGCTTGATAAGTAGATGGCAACCGCGAGAAAGTGGGTTAAAGATCGAGCTTGGAATAGCGAAGACTTCACGTCCTTGTTCTGCGGCAAGTTGTGCTGTGATTAAAGAGCCACTTTTTTTGGCTGCTTCAATAACTAAGGTGCCAAGCGATAAGCCGCTGATAATTCGGTTGCGTTGCGGAAAATATTTGGCTTTTGGTTGTGTTGATAATGGGAATTCAGAAATGATGGCGCCATTTTCGCTTATTTTGTCTGCAAGTTTGCGATTTTTTGCTGGGTATAAGCGGTTGATGCCGCCACCGAGAACAGCAATGGTTTTGCCTTTTTGCATCAGGGTTGTTTGATGCGCAATGGCATCTATACCCAGAGCTAGGCCGCTGGTGATGGAAAGGCCGGCGTCACTTAATTGCGTTGCAAAACTCGCAGCTAGTTCTTTGCCGCTGTAAGAGGGGTTGCGACTGCCGACGATGGCGATTTGTGGTGAGGTTAATAACTTGGGGTCACCTTTAATATAGAGAAGAAAAGGTGGGTTTTGAATTTCCTTGAGTAGGGGTGGGAAACGTTTATCGCCCCAGCAGATGAGATGGTGGTTGGGCTCAGCTGCCCAGGTTAGTTCGTTGGATATTAATTTATTATTGGGTTTTGTTAGGCCATGGATGATGGGTTGGGAGCAGCCGAGTGTTGAGAGTTCTTTGCTGCTTAGCGAGCAAATGGTTTGTGGGGTTTTAAAGTTTTTTAGTAGCTGTTTTAGTGTTTGTGGGCCTAGGCCTGGGCAATGTTTTAGTATCAGCCAGGGGTGTAGGTCTTTTGGTGAGATTTGTTTGCCAGTGTTTTTCATAAGGTGATGTTACGGTATATTTTTTTCTACGCAATACCGTATTTGGTGTTGGGATTCCAAAAGGGTGTGGGGGTGCTCGTTAATGGGCGCGGGCATCATGTTGCGCCCGATAGGGTTTGGTGCTGTCGGAGGTTTGTGGGCGCAGCATGCTACGCCCCTACGAAACGTGTGTTTAGCTAGGGGAAAAAACTGGGTTTGGTTGTGTTAGTGGCGTGAGATATTGCTTGATAGGTGGAAAAGAGGGTTAGGCCTAAAGCGGCTCCTTTAACAAGCGTTTTCCCAATGTATGAGAAAAGTGATGCGGGTGGCTTTCCTGCAATATGAGAGTGTTGTTTATTTTCAGCTGGGCTATTCATGGTATGGGGTGGCAGTATTGGTTTAAATTCGGTTGTTACATGGTGTGGTGCTGTTGCTCTTCTGCGTAAGCAGCATTTTAGTTTACTTTGTTTTCTATGATACTGATTTATTTTTTCTTTGAACTCGGGACATGCTCTTAGCTTTGTCGCTGTTAGAGGCTTATTGTTCAAAGGGTCCGTTTGGGCGTGTGCGAGATGCTCGCGGATGGTTTTTTCCTCGTAAATATGTCCTGAGGGTGTAATCACTGGTTGGTGAATTATGTTGAACGTTATGGGGTCGCAAAGTTCATCTGGTTCTTCGCCGATGAGCGCGTTGTCAATGGCATTTTGTGCTGCTGTCAGTTTTTGCTGTTTTATACCTTGATAGCGTGTAAGCAGGGATCTTAAGGTAGTAATGATATTATTAAATGGGTTGAAAGATTTGATCGAGTGCATGGTTAACGGTTGGCGAGTTAGTGGGTCGCTGGGGTTTCGATTTAGCCATTGCTGTAATTGATGTCGGTCGTAAATATGGCCGACGCTGGTTATCACCGGGTCTTGTAGTAGCTCCTGGCTGATTGGGCAAATGAAAATGGTGGGAGGGTCATCTTCGGGATGAAAATTTACTAGCGCATCATTGGCTTCACTTAGTATTTGTTGTTTTCGCTGTGCTAATTGTTGTGCTTGCCATTCAAACGTAGAGGTGCCAAACAAATTGCTCCATGTCCAGAAACTTCTTTTGAATGGGTTACAGGAGTCCATGGTTCTTGGTCGCCAAAATGCCATATGTGCCCCTTTGTAATTGCTTATCGACTCTATGCAAAATAGTAGCAGGATCTTTCTGTTTAAAAAATAATCTAAGGAGCAATTCATTGTTGCTAATTCAGCAACAAAAATGCTGGCGTAGTGTTTGGACAGGATTTTTGCTAGGATGGAGCGTCCCTTTGAATGCTTGAGATGTCCATTATGTCGTTGAGAATCATTTTTGCTGGCACACCAGCGTTTTCACTGCCTACTTTGCAAGCGTTATTAGATTCGCCGCATGAGGTAGTAGCTGTTTATACGCAGCCAGATCGACCGGCAGGGCGAGGTAGGCGTCTTTCGCCTAGCCCCATTAAGCAGCTAGCGCAAGAAAATGACATTCCCGTTGAACAGCCAGAGAGTTTAAAAAGCGCCGAGCAGCAGCAGATACTGAGTAGTTATCAAGCTGATGTGATGGTCGTTGTCGCCTATGGTCTTCTATTGCCAGAGGCGGTATTAAAGCTGTTTCCTTATGGATGTATTAATGTCCATGCCTCTTTGCTGCCACGTTGGCGGGGAGCCTCGCCCATTCAGTCTGCCATTTTAGCCGGTGATAAAGAAAGTGGTGTCACGATTATGCAAATGGATAAAGGGTTGGATACGGGCGACATGTTGTCGACCAAAGCTTGTGAGATTGCCGATAGTGATACCAGTGAGGTATTGCATGATGCTTTGTCAGCTTTGGGTGGACCATTATTGGTGGAAACATTAAATGCACTTGTTGCAGGGGAAGTACAAGCTAAAAAACAAGATAATAGCTTGGCAACTTATGCGCATAAGATTAAAAAAGCAGATGCGCAATTAAATTGGGATTTGTCGGCACAAGAGCTGGTCCGGCAGGTGCGTGCTTATAATCCTTGGCCAATTGCGTTTACGTATTTTAATGGGCAGCCATTGCGAATTTGGGCAGCAGAAGTGTTAGCGGTTTCTAGTGATAAGCCAGCAGGTACGCTAATGAGTATTGACGAAAATGCTTTAGATGTTGCTTGTGGTGACGGCATGTTGAGAATTTTAAAATTACAGTTGCCAGGTGGGCGAGCGATGAATGTAGGTGATTTTTTAAATGCGCATCGGCAAATGTGTGTGCCTGGGAGTACGCAGTTTTTGCGCGTGTAACCTTAGAGATAAGTTTGAAAAGTTTTTAATTTAGTGGGTCAGTGTAATGAAATTAGGTAAGTTAATTGGTGGTATTTTATTAATTGTAGGCACCTCCATTGGTGGCGGGATGTTGGCTTTGCCGATGGCAACGGCCGCAGGTGGTTTTTTACATTCAACGGTTTTATTTTTGGGTGCATGGATAGTCACTGTATTGGCAGCTTTTTATATTTTGGAAGTCAATTTATGGTTGCCTGATGGGGCTAACTTGGTATCGATGGCACGTGAAACCTTAGGCAAAGGTGGTCAAGTTGTTACGTGGATCAGTTACTTAATGTTGCTGTATTCTTTATTGTCTGCCTATACGGCAGGTGGTGCTGATCTGCTGGCGAATTTATTTTCGCTGGTATCAATACATTTATCGTCACCGGTTGCGGCGACGTTGTTTGTTATTATTTTAGGTTCGGTTTTATTTTTTGGGGTTGTTGCTGTTGATATTGCTAATCGGGGTTTGATGGCAATTAAATTGTCGGTGTATGTTTTATTGGTCGCTTTTGTTATGGGGCATGTTAATGCCGCCAATTTAGAAGGCGGTAAGGTGAGGTTATTGTCAGGTGCTGTGATGGTGGTGATCACCTCATTTGGCTACGCTACTATCGTGCCGACATTGCGTAGTTATTTTAAGAGTGATGTTAAATCACTGCGCCTTGTTATAGGTGTTGGTAGTTTAATTCCTTTGGTTTGTTATTTGCTATGGGATATGGCAGTGCAGGGCAGTCTTGCTAGTCAAGGTCCTACAGGCTTGGTCCATATGGCAGTTTCTGGTCATGCTGTTAGTGATTTAACTAATGCATTAAGTAATCGTCTGAGCAGTCATTCTATTTATCAGCTAACGCATGTTTTTACCTCTATTTGTATTGCTACCTCATTTTTGGGAGTGTCGCTTTGCATGACAGATTTTTTTGCTGATGGCTTTAAAATTAAAAAAGTGGGTTGGCGCCGTTGGCTGGTTGTTGGCTTGACGTTATTGCCACCGTTGGCGTTGGTGATCTTTGATCCGAGAATTTTTATTCAAGGGCTTGTTTACGCTGGTGTCTTTTGTGTTATTTTGCTGATACTCTTGCCATCGTTGATGGTATGGAGTGGGCGCTATGTTAAGAAAATTGCGTCAGGTTATCAGGTTATTGGTGGTAAAAGCTTTATTATTATCGAGGCCTTGTTAGCATTAGCGTTGGTAGGCTTTGCTATTTTTAAATTAACTTAAGGGAATGCGATGTTAGTTATTTTGGATCGTGATGGAGTTATCAATTATGATTCTGAAAACTATATTAAATCACCTGAGGAATGGAAGCCTTATCCGCGTAGCTTGTCTGCTATTGCTGAATTAAATAAGGCTGGGCATAAAGTGGTGGTCGCTACTAACCAATCGGGTGTTGGTCGTGGCTATTACTCATTATCAATTCTTGAAGAGATCCATCATAAAATGAAGGCTGCTTTGCAGGAAGTCGGTGGGCATTTAGACGGTATTTATTTTTGTCCGCATCATCCTGATGATGGTTGTGAGTGTCGAAAGCCTAAGCCGGGTATGTTGTTGGCAATAGCGCGAGACTTTCCTGCGTTATTTCCTGAGGCGGTGTTTATAGGAGATAGTGCTCGCGATATGATGGCAGCAAAACAGGCGGGTTGTCGAGGGGTGTTGGTAAAAACCGGCAATGGTGCGCAAACGTTAGCTAAGGGCTTGGTCGATGTGGAGGCTTATGAAGATTTGTCGCATTTTGTTGCGGTTTCACGCCAAGGCGCTAAGGGGACGCAAGGGGCGCTAAGATAAGAAAAACTTAAAGCACAAGTTTGTGTAACACCCCGGTTTCCAAATAAACCCACTGCGCTACAACTTACCCCATAACTAAATCAAACCCTTGGCGCCTTAGCGTGAAACCAATCAAATTCCCTTAGCCGCTTTCCCATCCTCAGCAACAGGCTCACTATCTTCACGACCAGGCCGCACGGTCACGCCAAATAAGAACGCTTGCGTGTGTAGTTTGACAGAACTAAAGGGCTGTCTATTTAAGCTTACTTTGCCATAACCGGTATAAACATAGTCTAGTGATACCGCTAGGGTTTGATCTATTCTTTCTTCTAGTCCCAAGCCGACGCGCCAGCCATAAACGGTTTTATCTTTGGAACTTCTGAAAATGCTAGGTGATCCGCCCGTCAGTGTTTGGCTAATAACATTTAACTTGGCTTTATTATACGCAACGCCAACACGGCCACGCAGTAAAGTGTCATTACCAAGAATGATGCTAGGGAGTGCGTCAATTCCTCCTTCAGCATCATTAAGGGCAATGCAGGTGTTAATCGATAAGTTCGCAAAACCTGCAGTGGGTACCGGGGAGGTAGAAATAATGCCGCTTTGATCAGAACGTTTGGCGTAATCAAAGAAACCGGTTAATGCAAAAACAAATCGCTTCAATTGCCATTCCCAACCCAATGATATTCCACCTTGTGCTTTGTAATTGCCAAAGTCGAAAGTGTTAGTAGGTGTTAGTTGTTGTGATGGCCCTGTCCCTTGCAGTGTTGCATTGTTTTGTAAAAATTGATTTTCTATAACGCCACCAAAAACGCTGATAATAAAACCAGTCCATGGGTTGGTAAATTCACTTTCATCATGGGTAAATTGAGCAGGAAGGCCGCGCCAATAGTAATCAACACCCGCCAAGACGTTGCTAATACTCATGTGAAATTTTGATTGCGTTGATAAGGTTCCGGCAGTTGCTCCTGTTGTAGTGCTGCCTTGTAATTCTTTATTTCGATCAGAATAGAGTGAGTAAATGTAGTTTAGGTGTAATGCCCAATGTTTTGTTAACCACTTTTGTATACCTAGTCCAAAACGACCAGCCCACAGTGTATGTTTATCTTGCGCGCTGACAATGCCGGCTGAGCCAGTATTGGCCGCTGAAGCAGCGGACGTCAGAGTGACTTGCTGCCTTTCCCCACCGATAAGGAAATAAAACAAGCTCGTTGGGCGGAAAAAATTACCAAATTTAAAGTCTAAACCACCAGTGTATTCGCAAAACTTTGTTGTAGCACTTTGGGTGAGAAAAGCACTGCCAACAACGGTGTGATTAACAATATTGGCATCATTTTTTGAGTTTGCCCATTCAAAAAAAGGTTCAAAGGCGAGATAGAGTTTGTTGTTTACAAGCGTATAGGCAAGGCCAAAATGAATGAGGGCAGCTGTGTGAATAATTTTGGCATTATAGCGTAATTGTGCTGACAAGCTGGGTATGGTCGGAACGCTAAATGCCGCCAGGCTTTTGTTGGCCATTTCTATGCTGCGTGCACCGGCAGCAAGATCAATGGCAAAGTCTTGCCATGTGGATGATTCATCTTCGTTGGACACCACGGTGGATTGGTTGGTAGTGGCTTGTTGGTTATCTTGCTTTACAGCCTTCTCGCTATCTTGTGGTTTGTTAGCAAGCGTGCTTAAGGGAAGAAAGCATAATGTAAAAGCAACTGCGGCTAGTTTTTTTTTGAACGATTCCATTTGTTTGCTTATCCTTGTCAAGATAGGTGTTTATCGATACTTTTGTTATTAAAGCATTTTTCAACGGCGCACTTCAAACGTATTGTGATTTTGTGGTTCTATTTCTTGCCATTCTACATTTCTAACATGCGAGTTTGGCGATCCCTGCCACAGCCATTTTGTGAATTCGTTTATATTTTGTTTTGCTCCGCAAGCAATAAGCTCAACAGTATTGTCTGGTAAATTTTTTACCCAGCCAGTAATGTTTAACGCAGTCGCTTTTTTTTGAGTGCAATCACGGAAAAAAACACCTTGTACTTTACCGGAGACAATGGCGTGAATGCAGCAAGAGGTCATAAGCGCGCCCAAGTCTGATTGTAGCGTTGGTTGGGAAATAACCGATGAAAGAGTGTGACGAAGCTAAGTAGAAGCAAGATGGAAGCAAAGTTATGTAGCATTGCTATATAAATGATAAGTTTTAAATGTATTGCCAGCGCACCTAGCACTATTTGTGTTAGAAGAAGAAAAAGAATACAGCAACCGTTTAGTCGGATGGCGTGAAACTTTTGGCCAACGATAATCATAAGTGAAAACGGTAGTAAAAATGCAGCTGTTAGCAACGTGCCATAGCGATACGTCATTTGGATAGTAATTCTAGCGGGAATGGCAAGTAATCCACCTTCGTAGTTTGGTCCAAACAGGGTTGCAGGGTGAAAGGCTTGATGCCAATGCATTGCTGGCCACAGAGAGCCAAAACATTGCGGGAAGTCAGGGCAGGCAAGTGTTGCGTAATTTGCGCTAGTCCATGCGCCAAGCGTAAATTGCACTGCTAATAACAGTAAACCAAGCAACGCCCATGGTCTTAATGTTTTTAGTGCATAGGTTAGTGGTAATGCTCGTGTTTGCGCTCTTAGTATTAACCAGTACAGCAATGAGGCTATAAATACACTCGCCACGGTGTGTAATAAAACAATGATGGGCATAAGGTGAGCGCCGCTACTCCATTTGCCCAAAAAGATTTCAAAGAAAACGAGGCCAAGTAGTAGTATCGGTACCAGTAGCGGCTGTGAGGCAAAGCGTCCCTTGCGCATTAAGGCCCAAGCCGATAAAAAGAAAATAATAATACCTAGCAGTGCCGCACTGTAGCGATGGAACATGGTTTTCCAAGCTTTATTGGTTTCTAGGGGGGTGTTGGGAAATTGACGTTGTGCATGCTGCAAAGCTTGTGAGCCACTTGGTAGAATGGATTGCGCATAACAGGTAGGCCAGTCTGGGCAGCTTTGTCCTGCATCAGACAGGCGGGTGTATGTTCCCAGTAGGATGGTAGCTAAGGCAATAATGAGTGCAAATTTAGCAAGAAAAGTATAGCGATTGCTTTGATAAAAGTGATTATCCAATTTATTTGGCCTTTATAGTTGCTCTAAGTCCATTAACAAGTTGTATAATAGCTAATGTGTCTCTGGTGTACAAATCAAACATAAGGTGTAGGGTGAAATGCTGGCAAGAATTATTGAAGCTATTATTTTAGGTGTTGTGCTGTATTGTCTTGTAAGTGGCATTTACTATGTGGTTCATGATTATGGCAAGCCGCGTAAGCTTTCACATGCACTAAATTGGCGCATTTTGCTAGCGATTGCATTGTTTGGTTTGTTGATTGGTGCTTATTTTTTAGGTTGGCTAAAGCCTTTAAATGGCGTTTAGATGTTAATGGTGATGTGGGACATCAACGGTTTGGGTAACAAATAAATTCTTTCTTTCTCGCAAGTGTTTTGGATATCTGCATGATTGTAGTTATTGGTGACTAACATTGAGCAATCGTTGAGATGTAATTCTTTTATATATTCTATTCCTGTTTTTGCTGCACCATGTATATCGTAGTCGATGAGAATTATTTTGCTCTTGCTTTCTTTTAAGGTTTGCATAAATTCTGCTTCTGAGTGGCAATGGTGTAGTGTTAGCAGCGCTCGTTTCTGTAGATAAGGTAACAAAATAGTATCCCATTGCTGATGACAAAGCGGATCATCGTCAAAAATAATAATATCTTGTGCTGTTGTCAGGTTCAGATGATCAAGGTGCCAAAATGGAACTGGGCTTGCAAGCGGAAGGTTGATGGTTTGTTGTTTGGCACAAAGAGAAAATTCTGTCGGATCCTGTGTTTGATTAATGCTAATGGAAATGCCTTGTTGCTCTTGTGTACTCAAGTGATGAGTTTCACCTTGTATTAATTGCGCTAACAGTTCAGAAAATTGCTGTGCATCAATATCTGCAAGTAGAAACCAGTTCGGGGGTGCAATATTATAGGTGAGTTCAATGTTGTCTTTTGAATACTTGTCCGCTTTTTTAGTTACAAAGTTTAATAATAAAATAGCTGCATATTGCAGGTTTGACTCTTGTGATACCCCTTTGTTTTCTTGGTCAGCAGCTTTGCTTTGTAGTGCAAGTAATTCATCAGCGGTCACTTGCATATCCGTAAGCGCTTTTTTGTATATGCACCACTCTTCATCACCGAGTGTTTTTTTAGCTTCATTGGATAAAATGGACAAAATAGAAATAGGCGTGCGAATATCATGTGCGGCATGGCCTGCAATATAAAACATTTTTTTCTGACTAGCAGTTTTTTCAGCGATAACATTAAGTTTTTTTTGTAGAAAAGTGGAGAAAAGGCGCAGTTCTTTAAATTTAATATTTTGTTCATTACGATGAATGGAAAGCCTTTGTGGAGACGGTTGATTAGCAAGTTGTTTAATTTGCTCAAAATCCTGAGTAAACATACGCGCAAAGAACATTGTTAGCAAAGACAGTAGGCTGATAAAAGGGATAAGTACGCGTACGTTGAGCCTAAAAGCAAAGCTTGCAAATTCAAATGAATGATTCATGATCATGGCATGTATGCCTATCATCAGCAATAGCAGAGAGGCAATGCTATTTCCCCAATACATGACTTGTGTGCGAGTGCTGCCGGGAAGATAAAGCCAATGGTTAGTGTTTTTGTCGTTAAGTTTTAATAGCGAGTAAGTGCTGTAGACAAATAACAACTTTGCTAGAATCATAAAGAAATGAACGTAGTAGCCAACAAATAAGTAAGGGGCAGTGTAGTTGATATTTTTTTTAAAAACATCCGCTATGATATTCAGCAATGAGCCAGCAGAAAAAATTGTTAAAAAGATGTTTTTGAACATCGGCAAGCAGAATATAACTAACATAAATATGACCATGTCGTAGCAAGCTTTAAAAATTTCCCAAGAAGAAATAAAACGAATTTTTATGTAGCTTTGGTGGAATGCGGCGATAAATAACAGCGCTAAGAGTACTGTTATAGCAGTAGGAATAAATGGCGTTAATTTATATAAAGCACCTTTAGATTTTTTTATAAGTTGGCAAGTAATTAATGTCCATGCAGATAGATCAAGGAGTAGCGATAGAGTGTGCGCAGCATTGAGTAAGTTGTTATCTTTGATTCTGGTAATATTCTCAGGATGGTGAAAAAAGACCACGATGGGCCAAATAGTAAGGGATAGTCGAGGGATGTTTGCTAGCGCTAGACAAATAAATATAAGTTTCCAGGAGTTTGACATATGCCTGCTTAGCAAAAGGCAGGTAAACAAAAATATAATCTCCAGTAGTGATAGTGATAATTGCTGTGAAGACAGAAAAATAAAGCCTGAATGGGGTAAGTATCTCTGTGTAAGGTATAGTGCGTACTCATAAATAAGAGCAATAAGAATAATAAAAAAGAGGCTTCTTATTACTTTATGCTCTGTTAGTGTTTTCATGGTTTAGCGGGTCCTAGCTATATTGATCTTAACATATTTAAAAAGTGTTTCTGGTATAAGCTTTATGGCTGATTGCTCACATAAATGCTGGATGGAAGCCTCGTGGTATCGCTGGGTAATTAATAGCGCACTTTTTTCTAGAGAATATTTTTTTATATAGTCAATGGTGGATATCAAATTATCACTATCTGTTGCGTCAAATAGAATAAATTTATCTTTTTTGCTCGTAAGAAGGCGTATAAAGTTTTTCATTCTGTAGCAATATTTAATGGTGGATGTTGTTGTTTTCTCTAAAACGGGGGCCAGCTCCTTAGTTAGTAAATCGTAGTGTGCTTTACCTGCACTGAAAATTATAATATCTCCTTGATCCGGTACGGAAATTGAATCTGCCCACCAGTGTGGTTTTGGTGATGAGAGCGGTAGGGAAATACAAAACTCAGTGCCTTTATCTATTTTTGATTTTATTTTGCAGTTGCCTTTCCATGTGCTGACGGTATTAATGACATATCTCAAGCCAATGCCAAATCCTTTTTCCTTGGTGGTCTTGCTTTCACCTTTTAGAATAGTGTTAATCTGTTCTTGGTGCATGCCGCAGCCAGAATCTTTTACGGAAACCTGGAAGTAATTTTCTCCAGGTGTATGTTGTAAATAGCAAGATATTATGCGGTTTTGCCTGCTTTCGCATGCTTCAATGGCGTTGTTGATAATGTTGGATAGCAGTCGGTAAAAAACATCATCAGGAAGCGGGCTAATAATAAAGATAGCATCTCGATCTATTTTCATTTCAAGCAAGATGTTCTTGCGTTCACACTGAAGTATTTTTTCTTGAATAATTTCGTTGAAATAAATATAGACATAGTTGTTTTTGGCTGTATCGTCAGCAATGTCTTGACGGGTGGTGTGCGCTGATAGTAAGTCTTCTGAGATGGCGTCAATGCGTGTTAACGCTTTTTTATAAATGTGTTGCTGCTTTTCGTCAAGTGATGATGAGAACTTATCTGACAGGTCAGATAGAATGGTTATCGGGCCTTGCATTTTGTTAGATATTTCAGTTGCCATAGCATAAATTTGACTTTCATGCTTGGTTTTTTCAGTGGCAAGATTCATTTTTTCAATGATAAACTGATAGAGCTGATGCAGCTCAGCAAAATAAAGAAGATTTTTATATGTTTTGCGTGGCTCTTTTTGGTGGGTCATCTTGGAAATGGCAAAGCTTATTTTGCTAAAGTCCTTGGTAAACCGTCGAGAAAAAAACAAGGTGATTAAAGAGAGGAGTGTAATCAGGATGATAAATATAAAGCTATTAACATGTAAAATAAAATGCTCTACTTTTATGTTGCTTGAAAAGGTGATGTAGGTAATGCTAAGTAATAAAAATAATGTCGATGCAATGCTGTTTCCCCAATAGCTGATTTGCGCGTGAATGCTGTCGACACTATAAAACCACGTGTTAACATTTTGGTTTTTCTTTTTAAATAATTTAATTAACGTATATATTAATAAGAGGTAGCCAAAGTTCCAAAAGAAATGTGCAGGTTGTAGGGTGTCAAAGTGGGGAACCGTAAAGTTTAGATTTCTACCTGCTATATCACCTAAAATAATAATTACAAAGCTGCACGTCATAATTGAAATAATGCCCTTTTTTGCAATCGGTAGAGAGTAAATTAGCAGCAAGAAAACAAGCAAGACATAGCATAGGTTTAAAACGATGAACGTGGCTGTGTGGGTTAGTGTTTGGTATTGTTGTGCGGTAAGGCTAATGTAGGTGATGGAGAAAAAGATAGTAAACGCCATGGGTAGGGCGGGGGTTATCATTTTTAATTTGAACGGATGTTGCTTGATAGCATAGATCAAAAAGATAGACCAGTAGATAGGTCGAATGGGTAAGAATAAAGTATAGGTTATATTAATAGAGTGCCTAATAAAATTAAGTGCGGCACTGTTTTTGCTAACTAATGCAATGATCATCTCCAAAGCAATAAAAAAACGTATGATATTTTCGATGCCCATTAATAAAAAAAACGCTTTCCAGGGGTTGGCAAAATGACGGGCAAGCAATAAGCACAATGGCGATGTAATCAGGGAAAATATAATGGCGTTGGATAGACCAATGATAGGAACGATATGGTTGTTGCCTGTTAGGACCCGGCTAAAATGCATGATAAGGAGAATAGCTAAGGTTAATAGTAGTAGGAGAGAGATATCCCGCCAATGCGCATTTTCAGCATTTTTATTGTGTTGTCGTCCATGCATGGTTTTATAGTATATATGCTGCACGAAGACATCAAGTTATATAATCGTTGCTTGCGCCGATACGATCTTCAATCTATACTGATTGTATGGAAAAAAAGCATATTCTAATTGTCGAAGATGACGAAGACCTATCCGATCTGTTGGTGATGACTTTATCTGCAGAGGGGTATTCGGCCTCTGTTGCTAAAGATAAAGATGAGTGTGAGGACTCAATTGAAGAAAATACGCCCGATTTAATTATTCTTGATATTAACTTGAATATGCCAGGCATGAATGGTCTTGATTTATGCCGTGACCTGCGTAAGACCTTATCAATGCCAATTATCATTTTGTCAGGCTCTAAAGATGATATTGATAAAATTGTTGCTTTGCAGGTTGGGGCAACGAATTATTTAACTAAGCCTGTTAACCCTAAGGTATTGCTAGCTTTTATTAAGACTTCGTTTAATTTAACAAAGTTGCCGCAAGATGAAAGCGCTAGCGTCTTGTATTTTGCTAACTACATTTTAAATCTTGACGCGTTGACGTTACAAACAACGGATGGCGTACAAATCTCGTTAAGTCCATCGGAATTTAAGTTGCTGCGAGTTTTTGCCGAACGACCAAAGCGAGCGCTTTCGCGTGAACAGCTGTTAAATTTTATTGGTACCAATGCCGACATTTATGATCGTAGCATTGACCGTTTTATTAGCCGTCTACGTAAAAAAATTGAGTCTGATACTAGCGACCCTGACTTAATTAAATCCGTGTACGGGCAAGGTTATATCTTTGATGTTGATGTCAAAACAGGTAAAAAAAACCACTAGCGCCAAGCATTAATTAAGCATTTATAGCGGCTTTTTATTTTAGTAAGTAGAGATAGTCTGGGTGGCGGCAATTCACCTGTAAATTTTGCTCCACGTTGAAGGTATTTATTGACAAAGGTGTTTGCTGAAATTCCCCACTTGTTGACGAAGGTTTTTCGCCCTGGGTTTTTCTTTACTCGCCCAGTGGATTTCGAGCCAAAATGGTAAACGCGACTTAAGCCGACGCCCTTAAAATATCTAACGCCTGCTAACCACAGTTTCATCACAAGATCAGGGTCTGAGTACATTCCTGGAGAGAACTCAGTGCTCATCCCACCTACTAGATCCCATGTGTCTATATGCGTTAAGCTCGGTGGCCAAGTAGTTCCTGTCCAATCGTCTTTTGTAAAGCTCTTGAATTCTGCTAGTAAGCGCTCTTCCTGGAAAGTTTCTAAGTTATTTCCATAGTCTGCTTCTATAACACAACTATTGCTAACTTGAGTAGGTTCGATGGCAGTTGATGAGATCATAAATTTATTGTGTGGGATTTGATTGACTTCTCTATCTAGTTCTAAATCCCATTCAGGAAGAAAATACATATCATCATTCGCATAAAGAATATAATCTGTTTTTACCAGTGAACGGCATAAGTTTAGGGCGTAACAGACACCAACATTTTTGTCACTAAGAATGTAGTCAATGTTCTTTTGCTTTTTAATCCATTCCGTCGTGCCATCTTTTCCTTCATTGACGAAGACAATAATTTGATGGTCAAAGGTAGAATGTTTTTGGATGCTGTTAAGGCAGTTTTGGATGTAGGATAAGTTATTCCATGTTGGAATTAGGATGGAATACTTGTATTCGCCGGTAGATTGCTGAAATTTGATAATGTTTTCTAACATGTCTAGTGGTGCTCCTAGCATAACAGTATGTGGACTATACAGGATTTTGTGCATAAGTTCACTTTAAAATAGAACCTATGCTTTAAATTTTTAGTAGTTTTATTAGCTTGGCGGTACTTTATTTGAGCACGTCAATTTGTTGTAAGAATCTATGTTATGATTTTGGTGATTTCTTTAAATGTTAGTCTTTCAGGGTAATATGATGATGAAAGTAGCGTTAATGCTAGCAAGCATTCCTAGTCTTGCGGTTATTCTAGCAGGGATTGTGGCTGTTATTAAAAAGCCAACAGAGTTGGTAATGAATCTTATTCGTGTTTTTGCCGGCGGCGTTTTATTAGGTGGTTTAGCGGCAAATCTTGTGCCAGAGTTAGATTTTAAGCACGATGTCTTTTATATTAATGCAGCAATTTTACTGGCGTTAGCTTTAATGTGGGTATTGAAAAAAATTAGCCCTGAGTGCTGTGGTCATGAAGCAGCTAGTGGTTCAAAGTTATCTATCTTTCTGACGGCATTTGCCATAGAGTTTTTGCTTAATGGTATGCTGATCGCGTTCTCGGTAACGTTGAGTCAAGCAACGGGTGTGGTTGTTGCTATTTCTTTAGCGTTATGCTGTTTCTCATGTGGGATGGCCGTTGCAGGCCGTTTAACTAGAACGGGATGGTCATGGCAGCGCCGCATGTTGATGATGATAGCTTTGGCGCTGCTTTTTCCTATTGGCGTTATCATTATTATGTCTATCCATGGGGGGCATGTTGCTGCCTTATGGTTTAATATTGTTTTGGCTTTTGCTATTGGTATTCTGATCTATATTGCTATTACTGATCTTATTGTGCCAGGGTTTAGTAAAAATAACGGTAGATTTGTTTTGCAGTTTGTTTTTTTTATTGGTTTAGTGCTAGTGTTTATGTTGAAGGGAATAGGTTAGCGGTAAAGCATTTTTTTCTTTAGCAATTTTATTTGTTTTCCTCCTAAGTAATGAGATAAGATTCATTTTTTGGTATTGGCTCAGTACCTGTTTTTCCTGACACTTAGGAGGTCTGAATGTTATTTATTCTTTACTATCTTATTGGCTTTATAGCTGTGGTTTTGATGAACTTAGCTTATCGAGTGGTCTTTTTATTATATTTCCATGGTCAGTTTAGTGATTTAAGTTTTGCTCAGAAGCTCTATGCATTAGTTTGGGGATTGCAGTATGATGCGATAGCAGCAGCAATGCTGGTTGCTGTTGTGACAATACTTGCCTATATTAATCTTCGTTTTGCAAAAAGAATTAAAGTCTGGTCTTATTTATTAACCATTCCTATTGTTATTAGCGTACTGCTTATGTCGGCTGATATTATGTACTATGTTAATTCTGGGCGTCATATCGCGTACGAAATTAGAGGTTCTATCAATGAGTTTGGTAGTTTAGTGGCTACCGCTTTCGATGAGCATTTGTTTTTGATGATTGCTGGGATTGTTTTCATCATTGTTTTCAGTTTGCTTGTTGCGAAAGTTGTACGTCGATTTATCCCTCATAAAAAAATAGGGCGCTCTATATTGAGTCTTGAGCTACCTTTGTTAATCCTTTTGCCACTTAGTTTTCTGATTATTCGTGGGGGTCCTTTTCGTGTTGTCACCATTCGTCCCTATAGCACCTATGAAATAGGGAATCCCATGGAGGCGTCTATTGCTTATAATGCAACTTATGGCAGTTTGTATTATTTAATTAAAAGGAAGAAGCTTAGTATTGTATCTACCCCACTTCCGCAGTTAGACAAGAAAACTATCAAACAAGCGTTAAGCGCTTTGTATCCTAATAAAAATCTTACTTTAAATATAAAAAATTTAAAGAAGATGAATATTGTTGTTCTTATGCTGGAGAGCTGGCCGGCAACGCTGATGAAGAGTTATGGTTACGATAAACTGACTACGCCTAACTTTGATCGGCTGCGGCAAAAAAGTTTTACTACAGCGGGGATGATTGCTAACGGACATCGTACTAGTGAAGGTCTTTTTGCTACTTTCTGTTCGATGCAAAATCCTTTGGGGCAATCTGTGGCGCAAGATCAACTTGAGTTTTATCCCTATAAGTGCTTGCCGCAGATGTTGTTACAAAAAGGGTGGGATACAGCCTTTTTTGAAGCGACTAGAAAAGACCTTGCGGGTGTCGGCTCTTTGGCGAATAAACTCGGCTTTTTGCATACGTGGGGTAGAAGCGATATACATAGGCATCAATATCCAATGAATGCTTGGGGTTACTATGATCAGGACCAGTATGCATTTGTACTAAAGAAAGTGAGCAAAATGCATGAGCCATTTCTTGTTGCAGTTAATACCACCACGACACACGATTACCACCTGCCACCAGGTATTAAATCTACTTTTGGCATGGATACCTTTTTGCAAAGGCATTTAAGTGTGCTTCATTTTGCTGATAAAGCCTTGGGTGAGTTTTTAGCTGATTATCGACAGCTAAGATTATCTAAGCCAACGTTATTTATTATTGAGGCTGATCATACGGCTGGATTGGTTAATGTATCCAATGCACAACAGTACTTTATTCCTTTTGTAATGTTTTCTAGCGATGGGTCTATTGCGCCAACAAAATTAAATCGTATGGTTTCGCAGCGGGATATTGCCCCGACGATTGTGGATAAGCTCGGTGGTAATGTGCCATGGTTTACAGGGAAAAGTATGTTAGACCAAAGTAAGCCGCCCTATTTTGCCGACTATTACCGTAATGATATCTTGGGATGGTTTGCAAAAGATCGTTTAGTTGAAGTCAATCTTAGTAATAATAAGATGAAATGTTATTTGTGGAAAAATAATATGTCGCTGCAAAACCAAACACCTTGTAACCAGGTTGATGCCGAGCATCGTAAGCAAGCGGTTGCTTATAGCATTATGAGTCAGCGGCTTTTATTTGCTGGTGATACGGTGCCGGGTTGGATGAAGGTGTTCTCTCGATAATTTGTTTTGCAATAAAGTCAGCGAGTGCAGCGTGTTAGCTGCACTTGTTATTCTTAAGAGATGGTTTTAATCAGTGCTGAGAAGTAGGCGGGAGGATTAGGGCGCGAATACCAGGCTAGACACATATCGTGTTTAAAACTTTTCCCCGCGTTTAGTACCATCAATTGTTTATTTTTAATATATGGCTTGCTAAATTCCTTTGTTAGTAAACCGTAACCTAGTCCCGCAGCAATCAAGTTTGCTAACGATTCAGTACGGTTGACAAAGTGGCGTTGATGTTGAGCCAAATCGTATAAGTCAAAATGTTTTAAATACTGAAAGGTCATGGTGTCATCTGGGTTATAATCAATAATGTATTCTTGCTGAAGGATTTTCTTTAGTGGCCGACCTTTCCACTTTGGGCTACAAAGCAATATATATTCTTCCGGCTTTAACTGTTTGTTTTCCATTTCTTTCGCTAAATTTTCTGGTTGAATGATCGCAAGCTGGCATTGGCCGTTACGAAGGTGCCGAGCTCTGTTTTCACTATCCGTAATATCAAAATGTAACAGTAGGTTGGGAAACTGCTCCATAACAGGGACACATTGTGAAATAATGCGCGAGCTCATCAGGCTTGTTGGGCCTGAGATAGAGAGCTCAATAGTGACTTTCTGGCCGCTGCCCTCAATTTGCGCCATGGTCTCACCTTCGAGTTCACGACTGGCATAAGAATAGCGTAATAGTGCTTCCCCCTCTGGTGTAAGCAGCATACCGCGTCTGCTGCGCACAAAAAGATTGGTGTTGAGCTTAGTCTCTAGACCACGAATGCGTTGTGTAACAGCAGTTTGCGTAAGATGTAAGGATGCGGCAGCGGCATGAACTGTTTTGTGTTCGGCCACAGCGATAAAGGCCTGAAGTTGTGGGTGGAGTAAGCTCAAAATAATTCATCATATTATTAAAATAATTCATTATATTTATAGCATGTGGTTTGATAATGTGCAAATCTTATGGGCGTCAGGTAGCACAATCTGCTATGCTCTTTCGGGTTAACAAGCTTTTGATAGTAGGAATGTGGTTATGAAAAAGACAACTGTAACAATGACTAAAGGCGTGAGCATGTTCGCGTTGGCGATGCTAATTACAGGGTCGATTGATAGTATTCGTAATATGCCAACAGCAGCCTTATTTGGTAGTCAGCTGGTCTTCTTTTTTATTGTTGGCGCGATACTGTTTTTATTACCGGTGGGGCTGGTTTCTGCTGAGTTGGTTTCAACGAAAGATCTTCCGGGTGGGATTTATGGCTGGGTGAAAACGGCTTTTGGTAAAGGGGTAGGCTTGCTAGCTATTTGGCTACAGTGGATTAATACCATGGTGTGGTACCCGACTATTTTATCGTTTATTGCTGGCACGATAGCCTTTGTGATAGATCCAGCGTTAGCTAAAAATAAACTTTATTTGGTTGGTGTTATTCTGTCGGTTTTTTGGTTGTTAACCTTGTTAAATTTAAGAGGAATAAAAACTTCGGCAAAGTTTGCGGAAGTTTGTGCCTTGATTGGCATGGTCATTCCTGTGGGGATTATTATTCTGCTCGGTATTATCTGGGTGGCAAAAGGTCATCATATGAATGTTGACTTATCGCCAGCAGCATTGGTGCCGCATTTTGGCAAAGGGGACTCGTGGATATCATTAACGGCTATTGTCACGGCATTTTTAGGCATGGAATTGGCGACGGTGCATGTTAAAGATGTTGAGAATCCGCAAAAGACCTTTCCGCGCGCCTTGCTGTTTTCAATTATTTTTATTTTAATTACCATGGTGTTGGGGTCGCTTGCTATTGCTATTGTGATGCCATCATCACAGATTAATTTGGTCGATGGGGTGATGCAGGCTTTTGGTAATTTTCTGCAAGAATATCATCTGCATTGGTTGTTGCCGGTATTGGGGGTTATGTTAATCATTGGTAGTGTTGGCGGCATGATTAATTGGATTATTTCTCCTGCAAAAGGTTTGTTACAGGCGGGGCAGGATCAGTTTTTGCCAAAGATTCTTTGTAAGGTTAATAAGCACGGCGTTGCGGGTAATTTATTAATAACGCAGGCTATCATTGTTACTTTTGTTTGTTTGGCCTTTTTATTAATGCCGACGGTTAACGCTTCGTATTGGTTGTTAACGGATTTAAGCACGCAGCTTTATGTTATGATGTATGTGTTAATGTTTATTGCTGCTATAGCGTTAAAGCTTAAATCTAAGGCTGGCCATGCTAGTTTTCATGTGCCTGGTGGAAAGAATGGTATGTGGGTGTGGTGCTTTTTGGGTATTATTGGTTGCCTGATCACATTGGTTGTTGGCTTTATTCCGCCTTCTAGTATTGATGTTGGCGGTGGCTTGCATTATCAGTTGGTGTTTGCCAGCGGCATTATTATTATGTTATTACCTGTGTTGGGCTTGTATGCCATTCAAAAATATCGAAATAAATAATTGATATAAAGGATAAGTATGAAACTTTCTTTAGTAGCCGCGATGGCGAATGGCCGAGTGATTGGTAAAGATAATCAGATGCCGTGGCATTTGCCGGCTGATTTGCAGCATTTTAAAAAAGTGACGATGGGCAAACCGATTGTTATGGGGCGTAAAACCTATGAGAGCATCGGTCGGCCATTGCCGGGTCGGCGTAATATTGTTATTACGCGGCAAAAAGAGTTGCGCTTGGCGGGTTGTGATATTTTTTATTCGCTGGAGCAGGCCTTGAGTCAGCTGGCTGGTGAAGAGGAAGTGATGATTATCGGTGGTGGTTTGTTGTATCAGCAAGCGTTGCCATTGGCGGATTATTTATATTTGACGTTTATTGATTTGGATGTTGAAGGGGATACTTTTTTTCCTTCGTGGCAGGAAGATGCTTGGCAGCAAGTGGATTTGCAGGAATGTGCTCCTGATGAAAAAAATGCTTATTCCTATGCTTTTGTTGAGTTTAAACGGGTTGCCTAGTTGGTAGTATTTTATATTTGGTAGATGTATTGCCTGTCTTTGTTATCACGGTGAAAGCTGGTGTCTTTTGGGTGTAGTAAATTCTTAGATCTTTGTCATTTCAGTGAAGACTGGGATCTTTTGAGGCAAGCACGGCGCAAAATACGAGAAAGGAGTGCGGCTAAGCGCCGACGCAGGAGGAAAGAAGGGTCTTTTGCAAAGGCGCTGGTTTCTATCCCTGGATCGCTCTGACAAAAACTTCCTGTTTTTGTAAGCTTTGCAAAAGACCCTTCTTTCCTCCTGCTAGTTTTTCACACTTGCGGGTGACGGCTCATTAATTGATAGATAATCAAAACGTCCAAAAGAGTATAGGAGCACAACCTGTATTTAGTGCGATGGTTATTCAGAACCCGTAGGGGCACAGCATGCTGTGCCCGATTGGGTGTGGATGGCTGTGGATTATTTGTGCCGCGGATGTTTGCGGGCGCAGCATGCTGCGCCCCTACGGGTTTGGGTTTGGTATGAGTTTGCTCATAGGTGATTTAGAATTTGTAGGGGCACAGCATGCTGTGCCCGATTGGGTGTGGATGGCTGTGGATTATTTGTGCCGCGGATGTTTGCGGGCGCAGCATGCTGCGCCCTTACGTGACAGCTTAGAGTGTCTCATTTTCTTTTATTTTGTTTTTTACATAACGTCCCAGCACAAAAAAGTGGATGGTGGTGCCAATGGCGTAAATAAGTAAGGTTAGTTTCATAAATACACCGCTAGTAAGGCTAAGTGTCTGCGCGATGGATAAGAGTGTGGGGTTGCTAAGGTGTTGTGTTAAATCAAAATGTGGATAGAAAAATGATAACAGCATGGTTGTTGTCATCAGTACTAATTCCAGACCGCCGGAAAATCGTCCACAATACACTTCACCGGTATGTGCCTGGGCAAGAAATATCGACGTAGCGGCGGTGCATCTAAGAATAATAACGGTTATATAAATAGGATGTGCTAAATCAAACTTGAGCATAAAGGCGGTAAACATAAAGATAAAGAAGATATTATCAAAGTAGTGATCAAGAAAAGCACCATATTCTGACGTTTGCCCTGATAGGCGAGCATGTATGCCATCTAAAGCATCTAAAATGTACCAGACAAAATTAAACCCAGCCCAGTAAAGATAGGCTGCAGGTGAGTGAACAAAATACAGTAGAAAGCAAGCGGTAAGCGAGGCAATAAAGGCGGCTAAGGTAATTTGGTTGGGTTTAATCGAGTTGGGTATTAATGGTGCAACTTTGCCAAGCAGTTTGTAAGTAATGCGATAAACATAATCTTTGTAGGTATCGGGGATAACCACCGCTTCATTTGACATAAGTTACTCCAAATTAAAGAATGTATATTTTATTGTAATCAGAATTTATTGGATCGAGAAGGGGTGCTGCTTAACTATTGCCTTTGTTTGCCATATAAGAGGCAAGTTCAGATAAAAAGTTGTTGATATCGGCCTCATTTAAGTCGCCAATGCAGGAAAGTCTAAAGCTATTGTCGATAGATAATTTGCGTGGGTAGATTGTGTAACCTTTATCAAAAAGATGATCATGAAGATGGTCGAAATCAAAAGCACCCTTACTGGCAGGAAACTGCACACTCATTAATAGGGAAGAGGCTTGTTCTTCGGGTGTGATGATATTAAAGCCTAACACTTTTAGGCCGTGGCTTAGTTGGTTATAGCGTTGCTTAAAACGCGTAAAGCGCTTTTCCGCTGTCTCGCTAAAGTACTCATTCAGTGCTTGCTTAAACGCATAGACAATTTGTACCGGCGGTGTAAACGGCATTTGCCCTGATGTTTCCAGCGCATGATATTGCTGGTGTAGGTCAAAATAGTAAGATCTCGCACTGCCTTCGGAGGCTTGTAACGCTTCTTTGTGGCAAATAACAAATGATAAGCCTGGCATGCCATGTAAACATTTATTAGAGCTGGAGATAATGTAATCAATATGACTTTTATACATATCGATTTCAGTGCCGCCAAAGCTCGACATCGCATCAACGATAAAACGTCGATTTAAACGATCGCAGATATCACCGACGGCTTCTATAGGATTTAGTAAACCACTGGAGGTTTCGTGGTGAACCATCGCTAAGCAATCAATGTCAGGATCATTTTGTAAAATAGTCTCAATTTGTGACAGCGGAAATTCATGATGATAAGGAAAAACAATATCAATAACGTCTATATTGTAGCGTTTAGCAATATTTACCATCCGCTGGCCATAAGAGCCATTGTTAATAATAGCGATTTTTTTATTGTTAGGCACAACTGAGCTTAGCGCTGCTTCAATAGCACCGGTGCCAGAAGCAGTAAATAAAACGCTGGTATAATCATCAGCAACACAGGCAACTTTTAATAAGTCTTGACGGATTTGCTGTAATAAATCCGTGAACTCTCGTTCACGATGACAAATGTCAGTGACCAATAGAGCTTCTTTAACGCTATGGGTTGTCGTTACGGGGCCTGGGTTTAAAAGAATATTGCGTTTTATCCTCGTCATGATTAATACGTTACTCGTTGTCGGGTTCTAATTTGGCTATACATGTGTTTAGCATTTTCTAGATGATCGCCATTATCAATTTCACACCATAAGAGGTTAGGTATTTTAAGGCAGCGAATGGGGAGCATTTTAGCAAGTTCGACCAAACCATCTGTTTCATAGTGCCCCTTCAGCAGTGTGTCTTTAAATTCTTCTTGTTTAAAGACAGACAAAAGATACTCATAGGCGGAAAGGCTGAGTTTGTTAATGCCGACAAATTCACCAAGCACTTTCTCTCGTATAAGTTGCTTAATGTCTTTGCTCATATTAACAAGATAGTCATTGCGTGCTTCGACATAGACTTCATCATTTGAGTGCGTAGCGCCACTAAGAAGGATAGCGTTGGATGCGGTTGTTTTACAAAGTGTAGCAAGCGCATGCTTTTCATAAAGCAAATCGGACTCAAGCAATAAGAAACTGTCGTTGATCCAGTCTTTGGCGCAGTAAAGAGAGTATAGGCTACCGCTGCTAGCAAATAGAGGATTGTTAATGGTTGCAATATTGGCATCGTTAGCCGCCAATTGTTGGTAATGTTCGGCACCATAGCCAGTAACGATCAGTATGTCTTGAATACCTTGTTCCCTTATTAAGGTAATCGATTCCTCAATAATGGTTTTGTCATTAATGCGAATAAATCCTTTTGGCAGCGTGTGGTGCTCGCGAAGGCGCATGCCCATGCCGGCTGCTAAGATGACAGCTTTCATACAGGGACTCCTAAATGTTTCATCAGTGCATGTTTATTTTCATAAGGGGTTGTTGTTGGCCGGCCAAGGTCGGGGCGCGAATAAGGGAAACTTTTAACGACAAGTAGCATTGGCCCTTGGTTAAATTCAGCAAAGGTATTGGCAAACTCATCTAAAGAATGAGTGGTGGTTGCATGCGGGTAGCTGCAAGCTTTTGCGACAGCGGCAAAGTCAACATTGCTTGATAAGGTTTTTTGTGTGCCGGTTGATTCATAGGCATTGTTATCGATAACAATATGCAGCAGATTTTTTGGTTGTATATGTCCAATAGTGGCCATCGCTTCCATGCGCATAAGGCAGGCGCCATCACCATCAATCAAAACAACGCGGCGATTGGGTTGTTGCATGGCAATACCGAGCGCAATACTGGATGCACAGCCCATTGATCCCACCGTTAAAAAGTCTTGCGCGTGTCCTTCTTGTCGACGTTCACGAATTTCAAACAGTTCGCGTGAGGTTTTGCCTGTGGTGGTAACAACAATATCATTGGGTGAAAGTTGACTAACAATTTTCTCAAGGAGCTGTTCGCGAATCACCATATTGTCGGGCAAGGTAATCGTTTTTTCAGTCCCTGGTTTTGCTTGAATAATATTTTTAGGAAATAAAATAGCATAAGGTTTTTTATGTTGTTGAAAATGTTTTTCAGCTAACTTAAAGATATAATCCAAACGCTTTGTGTCATCTGCAGCAACACTATAAGGAATGTCTAACAGATTGAGCATGCCCGGCAGTATTTCTCCCATCTTGCGATGTTGCGGTTCATCCTTTTCACCTGGCATACCGCGCCAGGTAATAAAAAGTAGTGCAGGAATGGAGTAGATATTGGAATCCAGTAAGCTAGTTAATGGATTAATGCTATTGCCCAGGCCAGAATTTTGCATATACACCAAGGGGATTTTTCCTGTTGCTAAATGATAGCCAGCAGCTAAAGCACAGGATTCACCCTCATTATTGGTGATCACATGTTGAAAACGATGGTCTTCATTTATTGTGTTGAGCAGGTGTTTAAATATACTGTCAGGGACACCTGTAGCAAAACGATAGCAGTGCGTTACTAGTTGCTCAATTACATCTTCTGGTAGCATGGCGTTACTTCTATCCTAGTTAGTTAAGACATGGTTGTGGGGTTTTCTTGTTATGTTTCGCCCGGTTAATGGTTTTTTCAATCGCTGCAATATCTGTCATGTTGTGTACTTCTGACCAACCTTGCGTGACTTCTAAAGATTCAACGGTGTGTCCGTCAGCAATAATACGTTTAATAACAGCATAGAAATCGAGCTGTCGTAAGGCATCTTGGTTTCCGGTTGTATCGATTTGCTCGCTACGCATTTTTTCAAATGTGTCACAAAGTAATTTTGCACCTGCTGCAGAGAATTTAGCGATACCAATAAATTCATGTGTTGCTTTTTCAACAGGAATATCATTGCCAATATCAGCAACATGTTCAGTAATGCTGTTGGGCTTGCGCAAGGTCATGGTGTTAGTGCGGTGTAAAGTAACTAAGTCTGTCGTCGGTTTAATTCGCTTTCTTGTTTGTAAATTAAACGTATTATCAACCAATAATAACATGTCATTATTGGCATTTAGCAAGTAGCGTTTTATTAAGCTTTCATCAAAAAATATGTCACCAAAAACCATAATAAAGCCATTCTGCATTTCGCTACTGGCTAACATTAAAGAAAATAAAACATTCGTATCAGCAAAATCACTATTATATATTTCTTTCATATCAGTAATTTTAAGCTTGTCTTGTGCGTAGCCTGATACCAAGGTGATATTATCTAAGCCTGATTCGCTTAATGCTTTACGTTGCCAGGTAAGTAATGTGTGGTCTGCAACGGGAATATTGGAGACGGGGCTATACTGCAGTTCTGTATCAGCAAAGCCTTTTGGCTTACCCGAAGCTAATACGATAACGGGTAAGCTATTGCGTTTGTATTCTTTATCTTTATTTTTCACATCGACAAAGCCGACAGCTTCCATAATATCTTTGACAGGAGAGATATTTGGTAATACTTCTGTGCTTCTCTTATGGGTTAAAATAGATTCACAGGTTTCACGCATGGCTTTATGTGCGGCACGTAGTAAGTGGTTAGCATAAATAACAATATTAAATCCATGTTGATATAATTCAGCTTCCGTTGCTTCATTATAGGTGGTAGGCACAGAAATTACGGGTTTAATAATGCCTATTCTTGCGCATAGTTTTGCATATGCCTCCATAAATTCATAAATTTGCTCTGGGCTTTTTTCATTAGAATGAATAAAAATACCATCAGCATCTGATTGCAAATAAATTTCTGCACGTTCAATGGCATCTTTTAGGCCGCGTTTAGCGATAAAGCTTTCTATGCGTGTGAAAATCATAAAGTCATTAGACAAACAAACCGCTTTAGCACGATTGATTTTAGAAGCAAACTCATGCGGATCTTCAAGAATATGAACCGCATCGGCTGCTAGACTGTTACGTTTCGGATACTTTTTATCTTCAATAACAACAGCAGAGACACCAAGACTCTCTAATTTGCTGCAGAAATATTCAAACTGTGTTGGCTCACCACCGGTATCGCCGTCGACGATGATAGGTTTATTAGAGACCTGTAAAATTTCTTGAATAGTTTGTAAGCGGCTGCTGGTGTCGACAACTTCGGTATCAGGGTGTCCTTTAGCAGCGGAATCAGTAAGGCTCGATACCCACAAGCCATCGAATGCTTGTGTTTTGCCATTGGCATCTTCAATGCTAGCGGTTGAGCCGATTAGGGCGGATAAGCCATCATGTGCTTCTATAATTCGTATGCCAGGTTTCGAGGCTAATAAAGTGCGAAGTTTTTTGCGTCGTAAACTGGGTAAACTGCGATATCGTAACGTCATGTTAAGTCCTAATTGAGTCTAGTTTTAGGTGAGTAAATTTAAGTTTCTTGCAACTCAGGTTCCGGTTTTCCAAAATAAAGATATCTGTCTTTTAAATCAGAGATGCGCTTGCTAAGTTTAGAAATGCGAGTGTCTGTTAAATATTCCATGGTGAGTATCACGCGCTTTTCGTTCTCAGCCAGTGGAGAGACTTCATGCCATAAAACATCGCCATTAAATATCACTAATGTTCCTGGGTGTGTTGCCACATGAATAGGATTTTGTTTGCGATTCCGTTTCGTCGAGCCAGGGTAACAAATCAGTTTTGAACTTTCAGAGTCTTGGATCATGCCAAGGAGTACGGTATATCGTCGGCCTTTGTAAAAAGATTTGTCGTAATGTATGCCAATTCTATCACCGGGCTCAGTGTAGTAATAAAGTGCTGCAGCATGAGGGTCCTTTTCCGGGCAGAATGATAAAGATTCACCAACGATACCCTCAATAAATTTCCTCATAATATCAGAACGATAAATGCTAAATAGCTCTTGCCCATGCTGCTTTAGTTTTTGATAACTGACGCTGCCTGATTTTTTAAATCCTGGTACTTTGACGCGATGAACGAACTTCGAGCAAATTTCGACTTGCGGCACTAGGTGTTCAATGACAAAGTTTTTAGGAAGAAAGTCGTCGATCACCAGCATTTGGTGTTGCTTTTGATATTGTTCTCTAAGAGCGCTAATGTCACTGTTGCTTACAGTGTTTTGTAAATGGTGAATGGCTTCCATGATCAAATTCCTCAAGTGCGACGGCAAAATGTAAACGTCGCTTTTCTACAAGATTCCAGTTAAGTTACTGAGTGGTCATACCAAATCTGTAGGTCATGTTATCGCATAAATTCAATAAAATTGCCAGTGATTCTCTTGGTGCAACAATTTCTCAATTTGACTAAATTGATTCTGTAATTGTTTTAATGCACAATGGCTTTCCATTATCAAAAAGGTTGTATTATGCGCACCACAGCTTTATTTTTTATCTTGCTATTTTTATTATCATGCTTGGGTCAGGTGATTTCTGATGTCTATTTACCTGCCTTGCCGGTGATCGAGCATGCTTTCAATACACGTGTGCACGTACTGCAGCTTTCCATCGCCTTGTATTTTTATGGCTATGCTGCTTCGCATTTGGTTTATGGTCCCGTTTCTGACAGTGTCGGGCGGCGCAAGCCTCTTTTGATTGGTATTGTCATTGCTATTATTGGTACCTTGATCTGTCAGTTTTCACACAATATTGAGTTCTTTAATTTTGGTCGATTGTTACAGGGCCTAGGGGCTGGTTCTAGTGCTGCACTCTTCCGTAGTATTTTGCGTGATGCTTATAGTGGTAATCAATTAGCGAAGGTGAGCTCCTATTTAGGGATCGGGCGTATTTTCTTTTTAGCGTCGTCGCCACTTATCGGCAGCTATTTGTTACGTTATTTTGGTTGGCGTTCTTGTTTTACCTTCCTTATTATTTATTCAGCAATTTGTTTGGTGGGCTGTTCGTTCTTTCTGAAAGAGACCAATGACTATCAGCATCTGCATAAGTTAGAATTTTCGCATATGAGCAAAAATGCTTGGGTGGTTTTAAAGAGTCCTATATTTTTGGGTTATACCATTTGTATTATGCTGGCGTTTGGGGGCATTCTTGCGTGGCTAACGACATTGCCTATTTTATTGCAGGAACGTATTGGCTTATCGCCGGTTGAGTTTGGTTGGGTTGCTGCCTTGTCGGGGTTGTTTTTTGCTGTTGGTGGTTTTATCAATGCGATGTTAGTCAATCGCATGGGCTTAAATTTAATGTTGAAAATTGGCTCGGCTATTATGCTGTTGGGTGGTGTTTTAATGTTAGTGTTAGGCCTGCTGGGTTATTTAAATACGATTGTGATTATGGTGCCGGTGATTACTTTTATCATTGGTACGAGTTTAATTTTTCCCAATGCTTATGCAGGCGCTTTTCATCCTTTCCCTAAAATTGCTGGTACCGCGGGAGCTATTTTTGGCTTTTTGCAGATGCTTGGTGGTGCGTTGAGCTCAATGGCTATTTCATACGCTAGTACGGATACGCAAGTGCCATTGGCAATTGCTTTAATTGCTATTTCTATTTTATCGTATTTAGCAGTTTTATTAGCAGCGCATGGCTCAGCAGGTGAAAAGATTGAAGCGTCGGTGAGCGGCGGCCTCTAAGTTGTTGCTGCTACACTAAAGCGCTTTTTGTCTTCTAAGCGAAGAGCGGTTAATGAATGTCCCCAAGCACAACCGGTGTCGAGCGCATAAATATTTTCGGCATCGCATTGGCCTCCTAGCGCCGCCCAGTGACCGAAGCAAATACTATAATGGTCTTTTTCAGCACTTCGCCAATCAAACCAAGCGCGTAAGTTAGGGTCATTATTTTCACTAAGGGTAATTTTCTTAAAGTCTAATCGGCCCGCATGATTGCAAAAGCGCATGCGTGTAAAGGCATTGGTAATGTAGCGCAATCTATCCTGGCCCGTCAGTGAAGTTTGCCAAGTTTTGGGTTCATCGCCGAACAGTGACGATAAAAATTCTTTGAAATTAGGCCCTTGCAAGGACTCTGTCACTTCATTAGCATGTGCGAGACCTTCCGCTATGCTCCATTGCGGCGGTATACCAGCGTGGACAAAAGCTGTTTTCAAATCGTCATCGACGGTCATTAGGGGTTGATGCCGTAACCACTCGACCAAGTCATGGCGATCTTTTGCGTTCATAATATCGTGCAAGGTGTGTGGATAAGAATCGATGGGCATAATGTTGTAGCCCAGTATTAATAAATAAAAGTCATGATTGCCAAGAACAACAATTGGGTCTTTTAAGTTTTTAATAAAGCGTAGAACGTCGAGTGATTGCGGACCGCGATTAACAATATCGCCAACAAAGCCTAGGCGGTCCGTCTTTTCATTATAGTTAACTTTTTCTAGTAACTGTATCAATTCCTGATAGGAGCCTTGCACATCTCCAATAATGTAAGTTGCCATTCGCTCTAATAAGCTCTCGCTTGTAAAGGCTCAGTGTTAGCCATTAAATGGAATTTTAACTCAGTGCTAGCTTGTTTAAACAATGAGTGAAAGAAACTTTCTTTGGGTGAATAGTCTCTTATATGCTTAACGTTAAACTCTGTTTTAATCGCTGTCCATAAGTTCATGGTGTTATCAGCAAGACCGAGCTTAACAGCTTGCTCGCCTGTCCAAAAGTCGCCAGAAAAGAGTTCTTCTTTGCTACCTTTAAGCAAGTCACCGCGACCTGCGACTACATCATTAATAAAGTTTTGATGGACTTGATCAAGCACTTTTTTCACTTTATCAATGTCGGCGGTATCGAGTTTTTCAAAAGGATCAAGGCGATCTTTATTTTTCCCTGCCGTAAAGACGCGACGAGAAATGCCGAGCTTACTAATTGCATCGGAAAAACCAAAGCCGCTCATAATAACGCCAATAGAGCCGGTTAAGGTGTCACGGTTTACGTAAATTTTATCAGCTGCAGTGGCTACTAAATAAGCGCCAGAGGCAAGCGCATCTTCACCAACAACGATAACCTTTTTATGGTACTGTTTTTTAAGTTCCAAAATTTTATCATGAATAATTGACGCCTGAACGGGGCTGCCACCAGGTGAGTTGATTTGCAGCACCACGCCGTGCGTATGTTTATCCATAAATGCTTTGTTGAGCGCCGGGATCACTCTTTTTGCCGAGAACGGCGCACCAGGCATAATAGCACCACTTAAACGTACCAAGGAAACATAGGGGCCATGCGCGGTGCTGCTAGAACTGCCACTGCTGAAAATTAAAATAGCGTAGACGATAAGTATTGCCAGCCAACCAAAAAAGCGAATATTACGCCAGCGACGATCTGCTTTGCGGTCTTTAAAAAGTTTGTTAACCATTTCATTTTCGATGGAATTACTCATGCTTACCTCGTGTTAAATTCTCGCTAGTAACTTTAAGTGTAGTGAATACAAAAAGGGAATATAGTTGCACGCTGGTGTAGTGTTCGCTTCCCCATAGCCAGCAATATACTGAAAGCCAAATTCAAGCATCGCATGGGCTGCCAGTAAGTAGTCTAAACCAACCCCAAAGGTAGGATTGACTCTAACAGCATTGACCAAGACATCTTTGCGATGTGTTAGTTCAGGGCCCGCATTGGCAAAGCCGCGAAAGGCAGTATCACCAATTTGCACCATAAACTTAGCAACAAAATAATAGGCCCAAGTAACGGAGGTGATTTGTGTTAGGTTATGGTCAGCTAAATACTGATAGAACGTGGCATCATCAAAGCGGATGGTGGTGTCGGGAAAACGAATCACTGTTGCCTCTAGCGCAAAATGAGGCTGAATTTCATAACCAATGGTTGCACCCCAAGAAAAGCCCATATCACCAGCCGATAACGGTGCTGACAAGTTGGACATTGATTTACAGTCATCAATATTTTGCTGGGTGCCATGACAGCTTGGGACTAGCATGCGCCAGTCTGTACTACCAAAACCACCCAGTACGCCGAAATAAAAGGGATTAGCGCGCCAGATGGCATTGTAATTTGGCGCAGTTTCTGCCCCACCCGCAAAGCTGATATAGGGAATAAGCAATGAAATCAATATCAGCAAGAAAAATTGTAATGTGGAAAGTTTTTTCGGTCTCAGTTGCATGAAAGGATCCTAGATGTAAGGCGAACCCACAATAAAGCGAGTTCGCCGTGACTGCTTAGCAGTGATGTTGTTGGAAATACTGTATGTCGGTAGCACATTCGTCAACACTAACCCCTGCTGGTAGGCGTGCAATATATCCACTACAAAAGGTATCTGCGTTAGTCACACTTCTATAAGTGCTTCCAATGATGGTTGTATTGCATGTTGCCGGAGGGATGCCATGCTTTTTATCATAATCTTTACAACTTGCCACGGACTGCGTTAAAAAGCAGCTGCAAAAATTAGGGTTGCTGGAAGGTGGATAACCACAAGCGCCGGCACCAAGGTTTTGCTCAGCTTTTGTTGAAAATAGGTCATCAACAGGCGTGTGTGCTAAGCCTAGTGTAGAAAACGCACTAAGTACGAGGCCAACTGTTGTAATTTTGAGAAGTTTTTTCATAAGTATATCCTTATGTTGTTTTGAATTAACTCGATTAAAATCGAGCCGTTTTATGTGATTTCTTCTTAACGTTAAGAAAAAATCCCATCCTTTTTATTGATTATCTTTGACGCGAATTGCCAGTACATCACATTTGGCGCTGTGCAAAATCGCGTTAGCACGTGAGCCTAATAGCACATCGATGCCGTGGTGCCCGTGCGTGCCAACAACAATTAAGTCAGCATCAATTTCTTTGGCAATCTCTAATGTGGCTTGTTTAACCGAGGTGTTACGAATATGCTGCCGATCCTCTGGAATAGCCATTTTCTGCGCGAGTTCACGCAAAGCTGAGCGTGCTTGTGCTTCAATGCTCTGTTCTAGATTCGCATCAATGGGAATGGAAAATTCTCCCCCATAAGCAATCGGTGAGTGCTCAATCACGTGGAGGATATCCAGGGTGGCGTTATTATCTTTTGCTATATTGAGAGCTTTTTCAGCAATAGGCGCACTGTTTTTTGATAAATCAGTGGCTAACAAAAGATGCTTGTAGTGCATGTGACGATCCTTATCAAACAAACGGATCGTACGATCATTGCGTTATTTTATTAATTTGTCAATGATCATTTAATTTGTTACTGATTGTTACAAAGTTGTCGACCGTTAATTGCTGTGGTCGTAAGCTAGGATTAATATCAATTTCGCGTAATTCGTCTGCCGATATAAGCCCCTTTAAGCAATTACTCACCGTTTTACGACGATGCAGAAAAGCCTTTTTAACAATATCCGATAATGCTTGTGTGCTTTTTGCTGTCAGTGAGCGTTGAATAGGTATCATGCGAATAAGGGCGGAGTCTACTTTCGGTGGTGGATAAAAAGCATTCGGGCCAATGGTAAATAAATATTCGCAGTCACAAAAATACTGTGCCATCACACTTAAGCGACCATAGTGTTTGTCACCTACCGGTGCCGTTAGTCGTTCGACCACTTCTTTTTGTAGCATAAAATGCATATCTTTTATGAGATCAATGTCGGAAAATAATTTAAACAAGATAGGTGTGGATATATTATAAGGTAAGTTGCCAACAACACGCAGAGAATGGGGTTGCTTGCTTAAAGTAGCAAAATTAAATTTTAAGGCATCTCCCGAGTGAATCTTTAGTGTATTTTTATTTTCATAATGTTTTTCTAAATGCGCCACCAAGTCGCGGTCAATTTCAATAATATCGAGCCGTTGACAATTTGGCAGTAATAAATCTGTTAATACACCTTCACCAGGTCCAATTTCTACGACGTGTTCTGTTTCTTTGGGCGCGATAGCAAGCAGGATGTTTTGCAATACGCTAGGATCACGCAGAAAGTTTTGACCAAAACGTTTACGCGGTAAATGTTTTTTCATAATTTGTATTCGCTAGTTTAGAGGCTAAGTTGATGGCAGCAATTAAGTTAGTCTCATCGGCTTTGCCGGTGCCCGCAATATCAAGCGCTGTGCCATGATCGACCGAGGTGCGGATAATGGGTAGTCCTAAGGTAACATTGATAGTCGATGTAAAGCTTTCTCTTTTAATCACCGGTAGGCCTTGGTCGTGGTACATTGTTAAGATAGCATCGGTATTTTTAATATGCTTGTCTATAAAAGCGGTGTCTGCGGGGATAGGGCCTGATACTTGCATGCCTTTTTTTTGCAATTCAATAATGGTCGGCAAAATGATGTCTTGCTCTTCATGGCCAAGGTGGCCATTTTCACCAGCGTGTGGATTAAGACCACATACCATAATTCTTGGTTGTTTAATGGAAAATTTAGTGCGCAAGTCTTGTGAAATAATGTTAAGGGTAGTGGTCAGGTTTTCCTTGGTAATTAGGGTGGGAACTTTAGCTAAAGGGACATGCGTTGTTAATAAGGCGACGCGAAAACTGTCGTTCATTAACATCATCACGGTTTTTTCGGTACCGGTCAGGGTTGCTAAGAACTCTGTGTGGCCAGTAAAGGCAATGCCAGCACTATTGATATTGGCTTTGCTGATAGGGCCAGTGGTTAGGGCGCAAAACTCTCTATTTAGGCAGCCCTCTGTGGCTCTTTTAATGGTTTGTAGCACAAATTGAGCGTGTTGTGGATTTAATTCCCCAACGTTGCTGGGCGTTGCTAGAGGTATGTCTAAAATGGAAAGCGTCGGGTGCTCGGTTTTATCTTTATCATACAATGGTGCGTGGAAGTCTACCCCAAGGTGTTCAGCACGATTTTTGATTAACTGATAGTTGGTAATCGCAACAATCGGCGTATCAAACCGGTGTGTGCTTAACTTTATTAAAAGCTCAGGGCCAATGCCGCCCGGTTCCCCGGGCGTAAAGGCAATAGGTGTTTTAGAGGCGAGGCTCATTGAATCATACGTTAAAATTTGACATTAATTTGTATGTAAGCGTTCTTCTTTAATTTTTTAAGCCAATTTTTTAATTTATCTTGTTGTTTTTGGCGATAAATAATCTGCTTAATTTGCATGTCACTAAGTTGCTTGGTTGAGTCTTTCTTATCAAGCAGTTTAAGCACGTGTACGCCATTAGGGGCAACAATCGGCTGGCTAACATCGCCGCGGGTCAATTTAGCAGCAGGCTTAGAAAAGATACTCGGGAGATCATTGATGGTGCGAAAACCTAGGTCTGCTTTTGCTACCGACTTGTTAGCTTTCATCGCTAGTACTTTTTCTACGGGGTAGTTTCGTAGTTGACGCGCTAGTTTCTTGGCATGTCTTGTTGCATGACTTATTTGGCTTTTTGTTGGTGAGTCAGGCAAAGCAATAAGAAAATCTAGGAGGTGAACTTTTGATGTCGTTAACTGTTTCGCATGCTGTTTGCGGAAATTATCGATATCAGCCGATGAAATGGCGACATTGCCGCTAACAACTTGTGATTGTAGCTTCCTAATGGTCAGCTGTTTACGAATTTGGTCGCGGAAAGTGTCATACTTAAGCCCTTGCATGGCTATTTGTTCTTTAAGCTGTGCCATCGTTACATGATTGTGCTGCGCTATTTTGCTAATCGTTGCATCTAGCTCTTTTTCAGAAACACTAATGCCGGCACGTTTGGCTAGTTGCAATTGTAGTTTTTGATAGATTAAACCATCAAGGATCTTTTTCCTGAAAAGCTTTTCTGAAGGGATGGGAATGCCGCTGTGGGAGAATTGCTGGCGAGCATTGGCGAGTGCTGCGTCAAATTGGCGTTGTGTGATGATATCGCCATTGACAACGGCAGCAATGCTGTCTAGTGTTTTTCCTTCGCTTTTATTTTGTTGAGCAGGTTTGCTTTGTGCGAGCGCGTCTACAGAGAAGGCGCCAATGACGATCATTAGCGTCAAGATTAAAAGTTTGATTGTAGACTTAAGTTTCATTGCTTTCCTCATTGTGATTTTCTTTTTTAAGTTTCAAGGCCCGGAATGGTGCTCTTCAATAAACTGTCCATTTTCCCATTGCCGTAGCTGGCCAAGCCTTTTAACGTAACTTCAACATAGTAACTGATATTAAACGTGTTATTAACACTGCCACTTGGGCTCAGTGTTGAGCCAAAAAAGGCGCGTCTTACGACAAAACGAACAGCCCAACAGCAGCTATTATATTCTATTCCACCGTAGACATTATCCAGGCGTTTTTGGTTGATATTATAGTCAACAAAGCCAAGCGTACTCCATTTTGTGGTGATTGGCCAGGCAAAACTGAAAAGACCATGGCTGGTATTGTTGGTAAAGCTGTTGCTTGAAACGCCGGTCGAATTGATGGGGGCAAGTAAGTTGCTTAAGGCATTGTTTGCATTTTGCACAAATCGATAGCCGGCCGTAATAATACGATGGTTGTCTTTAATATAGCGCGCACTAATGCTTGCATTATCAGTGACTTCTGCTGTTGGGTCCCATGCTAGCGCTCCTGTGATACCCCAGTGAGCGTTGGGGTAGAAAGTGGCATTGGTGACAATGGGTGAAAAACGCCTAAAAGGATAGTGGCAGCCAGGTGTTGTTAAACACACCCGTGGCTGTGAAAAATAATAGGATGCACCAAGATTGGCATCGAATATTGTCCTGCCCGTTAAATCATCATTGATACTAGAGTGCAGTCCAAGGGTGGTTAAATTGGCATTTTGAATGCGATCCAAACCGGTAAAAGCATTCAACGCAAATAGCTGGTCAAAGAAGAAAGGCAGCAGAATAGTGTCAAAGTTTGGCAGGTTATCCTGATTTTTATAAGGGATATAGAGGTAAAAAAGCCTCGGTTCGAAGGTTTGTGTATAGCTATGTTGTTTGATTTTAAATTGGTGATCAAAGTACAAACCCGAATCTACATCAACGATAGGAATATTGCGACTTGGATTTTTAGCAACGCCGGGAGTTGTTTGCTGTAATGTGTACTTGGTGCTATCAAACCACACCTCTGGTTTAATAAAACCGGCCGCGCCTTCAATCGGTATGCTGAGGCCAGGACGAATATGGTAGCGCTGTCCTTCGTTATTGGTTGGTAATATTATGCTGCTATAGAGAAAGTTTGTCGCATCACTATCCATTTCAAAGTTTAGGTGCGGCAAAATGGGATAGAAAGCAACGGCATTTAAGTCAGGTGCGCGTTCATATTGGTCAAGCGCTTGTCCTTGGCCTTGGATCTGATTAATAAGGTGTAAGGTTTGGTACGCTTGAGCGAAGCCATTGATTTGCCAGTGAATGCCGCTATATTGTATTTGTAATAAGTTAAGTAATTGATTAGTCGTTGAGTTTGCATTAATGCCACTGTCATTAATATCCGTGAAGTAATAAGGATCACTGACTAAATTTAAGTAGAGGCGCGTGCTCCACTGGTCATTCCATTGTGAATGGCTTTGTGCAGAAGCTAAGCCGCGATAGTTGTGTTCATTACGCAGTGCATTCAAATAAGGTGCGTAGGTAGTGGGGTTGTAGATTTTAGCATTGCTGTATGTTGCCAGTGCTAAGTTACGAAACTTTGCAAACTCTTTATCATCTGGCAAATAAGTAACATAAGCAGAGCCACTGCTTAAGCTTGTTAGATAGCGAAATAATGCGCTGCCTTTAAATCCTCTGTTTTGATAATACTCAGGCGTTAGTAATAAATCGTAGTTTGCCGCCATATTCCAATAATAAGGCAGCCCTAAAATATAGCCGGAATCAGTATTATGCCCGTAGATAGGTGAAAGAAAACCTGATTTGCGTCGATGATCTAATGAGAACGAGTAATAGGGAGAATACATAATAGGGATACCATGAATTCTCAATACACCGCCATAGGCTTTACCAACATTAGTTTTTTTATCAATAACGATTTTCTTGGCAGAAATCGTCCAGGTCGGATGTGTAGGTGCACAAGTGCTGTAAGTGGCTTTATGTAAGGTGGTAATAAATGCTTTCTTATGAGCAGATGCAGCCGTTCCCCAAGCATTAAAAGGGTGGTTCATGGTTGGCGTAAAAGGTTGCTCAACATGTAGACGGTAGGCAGTATTTTTAATTTGCGCTTCTTTGGGGTAAAGGGTGAGATTTGCCATGTCGCTAACAAGCACCGATTGATCTTGATAAATGCGCACATGTCCGATCAGCACAACCTTGGTAATTTTGCCGGTATCTTTATGGCGAAAAATATAAGCCTTGTCTGCTTTGACGATGCGACCGGGTTGTGTCACCACAATGTTCTTATTTAAGACAGAAACCCCTTGAAAGGTAAAATATTCTGGCCCCTCAGCGGTGATTTTGGTTGGCGCTTTTTTATTGCCCACTAGCGCTGGTGGTAGGGGCGTATTGTAAAAATAGCCATTACAAATATTTTTAGGATTATTAGAAGGAATCCAACCTAGTTCATTGGCAATATATTGGTTATAGTCTTGTCCCTTAAGCTTAGGTAATACATAGCTATCTTGCCGTTGTTTTCTTAATGATGATTTGTTAGCCTGTGTTTGAGTCGCGGCGGCAGAGTGAGTTTGTGTCACAGTTGCTAGCGCAATAAGAGGGATGGCCAGGGTAATTGATTTCCGTTTTATCACAGCGCCTTCTTGTATTTTTGGGGGTTGCTTGGTTGGAAATAGTAACCCGATTCGAAAAATTTCTCTAGACAAAGGTTAAAAAGAAGCAGTTGAATGAAGTTGTAAAGCGACAGTGTCAAGCAGAGGATTGGTCGCAAGAGATTCTTAGTGGAACTGTTCAGAAAGTGAAGAAGCTGGCGGGGGATGCTAGTTTTCGCTCTTATAGTCGTGTCTATACTGATCAAGGCTCTTATATATTAATGGATGCGCCGCTGGGAAAAGAGAGCTTGGGGCCTTTTGTTGCTATCGCAAAATCTTTTTTGAAGCTTGGTGTTTGTGTGCCAGACATTATTGCTGAGGATGATGAGCAGGGCTTTTTGTTGTTATCCGATCTCGGTGATTGTTTATATTTAGGTATTTTAAACTCATTGACCGCGCCCGCATTATATCACCAAGCTTTTGAGGCTTTATTAAAGATTCAACAATGCAAAGCCGTTGAGGCGTATGATTTACCTATTTTTAATGAAAGCCTGTACCGTCAAGAAGTGCATTTATTTCGCGACTGGTATTTAAACAAGCATCAGCAGCGGCAACTGTCACAAAAAGATATTGATATTTTAAATCGCATTGATGATGTATTGATTGAGGATGCTTTGGCACAACCTCAGGTTTGTGTGCATCGTGATTATCATTCACGAAATTTATTGCTGTTGGACCAAGGTGGTGTTGGCGTTATTGATTTTCAGGATGCTGTTGTTGGACCGGTCACTTATGACGTTATGTCGTTATTGCGTGATTGTTACATTGAATGGCCCATTGAGAAGGTGCGCAGCTGGGCATTGCAGTTTCAACAGTTAGCGTTGGCAAAGGGTGTTTTACAAGAAGATAATCCAGAAAAATTTTTAAAATGGTTTGATTGGATTGCTCTACAGCGTCATTTGAAATGCATCGGTATTTTTGCACGTTTACATGAAAGAGATAATAAGTCGGTATATTTAGAAGATATTCCCCGAGTGAAAAGATATGCGAAATATGTTTGTAATCAGTATCAAGAATTTTCCGGCTTGCTGCCGTATTTGAATTAAAAGGAATGTAGCATTATGAAAGCAATGTTGTTAGCCGCAGGAAGGGGCAAGAGAATGCGGCCTTTAACCGATAAGACACCGAAAGCCTTAATTCCTGTTGGGCCTCACCGTTTAATTGAATACAACTTATTTAAATTAAAGGCGGCTGGTGTTAAAGAAGTGGTTATTAATGTTAGTTATTTGGCGAATCAAATTACGCGTTTTATTGGTGATGGTTCGCGTTATGGCTTAAATGTCGTCTATTCTTATGAGCCTGGTGAATGTTTAGGAACGGGCGGGGGTGTGTTTCAGGCTTTGCCGTTATTGGGTGATGAGCCTTTTTTATTATTAAGCGCCGATATTTGGAGCGACTGTGCTTTTGATAAAATTCACTTTGCGCAAGGGAAAGAAGCGCATTTAATTATGGTTCACAACCCTTCTTATCATAGTGGTGGCGATTACGGTCTCGATGAAATGGGCCTGTTGAGTTTGCATACGCCTAAGTTCACCTATTCAGGCATGTCAGTTGTTCATCCAAAACTTTTCAAACATTGTAAAGCAGGGATTTTTTCATTATCGCCATTAATTAATGACGCTATTAAAAGAGGCTGTGTCAGCGGTGAATTGTATTCTGGGCGTTGGTTTAATGTTGGTACGCCGGAGCAATTGAAACTGCTAGGTGAAACTTTCGTTCAGTAGAGTTTTGCCCCTTGTGTTACGCAAAGGCTGCCAAGGAGAAAAGCGGCGACCGCAACAGGTTATAAGTAGTTTCTAAATCCCTTTTATTTCGTTGCGCTCGCCGCGTAAGAAAAGGCTGCAGCAGGGGGTGTTTTAGCACAAACAATTGATGCAACCTAATTTCCCCAGTTCCTAAACGATAAAACGCCGCTGCAACCAAGAAGAAATATCACTAATCTCTTGTTGGCACACAGAGTGTTCCATCGGATATTCAAACCACTCAACGGGATGTTGATGCTCTTGCAAAATTTCACAGGTAATTTTCCCAGCTTTAAAAGGCACAATAGGATCGTTAACACCATGAGCAATAAAGATAGCCGTATCTTTATTATTGTGATGCGTTCTTTGTTCAGCAGTTGCAAACTGTGGTAAGTAACATGACAACGCTAAAATACCAGCAAGCTTGTGTGGGAATTGTAAACCCGCATAGAGTGACAAAGCACCACCTTGCGAAAATCCCGCTAAAACAATATTTTCACTAGCAATGCCTTTGTCCATTTCACCTTTAATTAATTGATTAACGGCTTGCTGCGCATGCGCTAGTCCTTCTTCATCTTCGCGATCAATATTCTGCAAATTATAAACATCAAACCAAGCGCGCATCTGCATGCCGGCGTTAATGGTGACAGGGCGAATAGGCGCGTGTGGGAAAATAAAACGGACCTGTAATTCGTCTGGAAGATTTAATTGTGGTGGTAGATCTGCAAAGTCATTGCCATCAGCACCTAAACCATGTAGCCAGATAACACTATGGGTAGCAGTTTTTTGCGGTTCGCGTTCAATGCATTCAAGTTGATCATTGTTACTCATTATATTGCCTCTTTATAATGGTTGAGGTGGTAGCGAGCGCGCCCATGCTTAGTCCGCGCTTACGAGGTCGAAAAGTGTAACACAAGTTTGAAAAAATATGGCATACTGCCACAATGTTTAAATATGCTTTATTAATCATTTCTTCGTTACTATTTTTAACCGCCTGTGGTCAGGTAGGCCCGCTCTATTTGCCAGGCCCACCACCCACAAAGCAAGCTACGGCAGTTAAAAAAGTAGCCATCCCTGAGCCTGCAGATGAGGTCTGTTCTGCACCTGCAAAACAAGCAGCAAAGCAGCCAGCAAAGTCACCAGCGCAGTGTTCATCAAAAAATTAAGCATCTACGTTTCTACATTTCGATGTGTGTTTCCCTCATGGACAATTTAAAACCCGTAGGGGCACAGCATGCTGTGCCCGTTTGGTGTGAATGGCAGTAGACGGTGAGTGCCACAGATATTTGCGGGCGCAGCATGCTGCGTCCCTACGTATTTGCGTGAGACTGTTTAATAATTTACAGGCAGTTTAGAGAGTTTTCACCAATCTTTAATATATTCTTAATATTCCCTTGTTAAACTTTGACTAATCTTGAATAAAAATGAGGGTGCAGCGATGAGGCCAGAAAATCAGGTTGAATTACAAGAATTAAAAAATTCGGGTCTTGAGCATGAAGAAGATGATAAGCAAGAAGGTTTAGATGAGCAACAAGTCGAGCCTAATGCTGAGGTTAAAGAGGAGCTAAGGGCAGAGCATAAACAGGAAGATTTAGATGAGCAACAGGTTGAGCCTAATGCTGAGGTTAAAGAGGAGCTAAGGGCAGAGCATAAACAGGAAGATTTAAATGAGCGAAAAGTCGAGTTTAATGCGGAAGTTAAAGTGGAGCAAAAGGCAGAGCATAAGCAGGAAAATTTAGATGAGCAACAGGTTGAGCATCATGCGGAAGTTAAAGGTGAGCAGAAGGCAGAGCATAAACAAGAAGGTTTAAATGAGCAAAAAGTCGAGCCTAATATGGAAGTCAAAGAGGAGCAAAAGGCAGAGCATAAACAAGAAGGTTTAAATGAGCAAAAAGTCGAGCCTAGTATGGAAGTCAAAGAGGAACAAAAGGCAGAACATAAAGAGCAATATCAAGCAGGCGCTGAGGAGGCAATTAATGAGCCTTGTGTCATGGCAGTGCAAAAAGGAGTTTACTTTCATCAGCTTTTGTTTGAAGACAAAGACAGCGCCAGTAATTTCCGTGCGTTATTAGAAAATAAAAAAGAGGTAATAAATCAAGAGTTGCTTCAGGCAGGTGAAAGAGAGCTAACCAGGCTGCCCATGTTGCGTCATTCGTCAGATATTTGTTGGAAAAGACCAGAGGAGCATGTAAGGGAGCGGGCTGGTCGTTGGCAAGATTATTTATCTCTCCCTGTAAATAGGAATTCGATACTAAGCAATATTGATTCTATAGATGAGATAAGCCCTGAGTTTAAGCAGGAATTAAAAGCAGTCATGAGGGAAGGTTACGGCAACGTTGCTGAGTTGTTGTTGACAGATAAGTCTGATGTATGGACGTATTGGCGTAGTTGTCTATTAAAAGATTTGGTAATACATCATCCCAAAAATATTAAACCTAGCATGAACATTTATTACATGCGTGTTCATAACAGCAGTTATGACGTGATAGCAAAGCATTGTGATTTACCGGTTGATGTTAATCGTTCCTCGCAAAATCGTATTAATCGTCATACGCTTTTTAATCCCCCAGCAGAAGCAGAAGAAAAAGATCAGGAAAACCTACAGGAGCAAGCGGCTTTAGATCAGCCCGGTGTGCCAGGTATGAAATAATGCAAAGGGAGATTTTCAATGGAAAATCAGCCGCAAATGGAAGAGCAATATGCGGTTTTGCTAAAAACCGTTTTTCCACCCATGGTGTTATCATCTCTTGAGCAGGATCCGAGAAATCCTAAACGGTGTGGCGCGTGGCGCTATACCGTTTATGGTCTCACGCAACCACAAGATATTACTAATCTTAAGTGGAAGTATAAACACCCTTTGCGAAGTTTAGATAAACGCCATTGTTCCTATCGCATCTCAGTGCGTGGCGTGCTGGTTAATGGCGGAGAAAAAGTGCATGCCGATACGGCAGGTCTTTCTAAGCCGCAGTCATTTTCAATTGCAAGCAAACTTATACATCCTGTAGGCTACGGTTCGCAATCGCGAAATAAAGGTCAGCAGGAGTTGCTTACTGGATTGTGGATTCCTTGGGAGCCTGCTAACGAAACTGATCTTGTAACAGAAACAGCTGTAATTAATTCAATAAGCTTATACGATGAGTCGACATTTCATCGGCAGTATTATTATCCAACGCGACGAAGTGCGCAAGAGGGCTTGCAAGAACGCGTTGATAAGCGTTGCTATTTCAAAGATATACCGGCACTTGAGGAGCGTTGGCAAGATTGTAAGTCAACGCGCGCTAGTCATAATGAGGTTTTAGCGCGGGCAAAATGGATATGCAGCAGTAAGCATGCTTTGGTGTGTTATAATCATGCATCATTGCCGTCAAGGTTGTTATTATTGATTAGAAAAGCAGATTTTCTTCGCCGCTTGCGTCAATGGCACAAAGAAGAAAAAAAGAGCTTCCCTGAAGATTATAAAATTCCTCTTAAATTTTACAAAGGTGCAGACTGTCATGATGACTATGATGAGAAAATGCAAGAAAAAGATCTGCGGCAAGCGGATGCGAGTGCAGATAATTTAGTATCGCGACTAAACCTTTTTATCAAGTTACAGCAACAAAATTATCAGGTGGATGACTTAACTGAGATCCCGCTATTTATCAAGAACATTAAGTGGTTAGCTGCAACAGCTTCCTCACTAACCTTTGAAAGTAGCCATGATTTTTATACAAACTTTATTGCTCAGTATTGGTGTGATATCAGTCGTTATATGTCGGAAAATATGATTCTTGGTGATCGGTTTAAGGTTTATGGGGATATTTTTAAGTGTGTGCATCCTGAGAAACTTTTTGGTATTTTTCAAGCGTTGTACTCTTTTACAAATGGCTATTTAAATAGAGCTGGTAATGTACAGCGTATTCAGGGTTTTGATAGTTTTTTTGCAGCTAATGTAGAGCGTATTCAGGTTTTCGATAGTTTTTTTGCAGCCCTTGAAGACTCTGGTTATATGATAAAGACGGAAGAGCTTGTTATAATATTGGAGATGTGTTCCGCCTATGGTATTAGCTGTAAGAAATCACAAAATTGTATAAATAAGCATTTGCTAAAAGCGATGGAAGAGGCCAATTATAGTGAGGCCAGAAAACTGATGGAGTTAGGAGCTCAGGCCAATTGCTATGAGCAGGCGCCTAATAAGATTTTAGCACTACCTTTAGCTATTACTCATGGTCAAAAACAGCTTGCTATCGATATGATCGGCGCTGGTGGCGTGGGGAAAGAAGAGAAAGATCAAGCGTCGTATTTCTTGGTGCGGTCTATGTTTTTCAGCTTTTCAAACGATAAAGTAGATAATGATAATAGTCGTCTTGCCTATTCGCTTGTTCAAGATTTCGAGGAACTTAGGGAAAGAGCGCTGCGTTTTTCAATTAAGATAAATGACGAGCGCTGCTCATTAGCTATTATTCAGCATGCTGTTGGCGGTAAGGAGGTGTTTCCGCTTACATTGGATACGTTAATGCTAGCAGCGGTATATGATGCTGAAAAAATTTTTAGGGAGATGCTTAAGAAGGGTGTTAATGTCACTTTATTATCAAGAGCTATTGTTTCCGTTTGTGCCTTCGACAATAACTACTATTTGCGAATTTTGTTGTCAGATGAAAATGCTGATGTTGCTGGTTTTAGAGTTCGTGCAGAAGCGTATCGGTCTTTATCTCTTGCCGTGTGGCGAGATAACTGTGAAGCGGTTGCTTTGTTGTGCAAGGCCGGGATTAATATTACAAAAGGAAGTCGTTCAGGTGATTCAATTATTGATTTAGCGATTATCAAAAACAACGAAGAGCTGTTATGGGTGCTTTTTGAAAATACCAGTATGACCAGTAGTGCTGAAAGAGCTGGGCTGCTAAAGTTGGCTATGCTTCTTTTAAAAGATGATAATCAAACAGTAAGGAAGATAAGTGCTGATAGGTGGGAGTGTTTAATCTTAGCCGCAGCGGAATCATCAAGATGGGGTAGGCTGGTATACATTTTAGGTAAATGTAAAGTTGGTGTGAATGTTGATCGCTTGTGTGATGAAAACGATGGGCGTACCTCCTTGCATCTGGCAATTCGATATAGAAACCATCAGGGTGTCGCTTTACTTTGTCATGCTGGTGCTAATATTCAAGCATGTGATTACGTTGGTACTTCTGCCATAGACATGGTTGTTGATAGCAATGATGTTTGTTTATTAAAAATTATTTGCGATAGCATAAAAGATACCTCGGTGTTGTCAATTCAGCATCTTTATAAGTTGATGAAGGCTTGTTTAAGGTTAAATGCTAGCGATCTTTTTATGGAAAAGCTCACTGCAAGCAACAGAAAAGATATATTAGAGTATGCAACACAGGAATTGGACTTCGAATTTATAACATTTCTTTTGTCAGTAGATGGTTTTAATGTCGATGAGCAAGCAAAGCTGATGGTGCTAGATGCTGTTTGTTGTGAGGGCTTTGATATTGATGATGCCTACGATTTGTTGATAGGAATTGCGCCACAATCAATTGCAGATTTTTTAAAGAGAAAATTTAATGGTGTTGCAGACTTCTGTTTGAGTGACTACATTATTTGTTTTAATTTTCTTTGGTCGCATCATCAGCCTATCATTAAAGGCTTATTGAGCGATGAAGTTTTTGTTCGTGCCTATTTATCAAAACTCAATCAACAGGTATGCCAAGGAAATTATTCTTCTAGAGAAGAGCGGCCTGCAATCGAGGGGGTTTTATTGCCCTATATTAATGAGGGTTATTTGCAGCGTATGCAAAGTTTAATTAAGGAATCCTTAACGCTTAATTATTATAAGTTGCCTGATAAAATTTTGGCTGCTAAATACATTTCTAGTAAAAGAAAGTACTGTGTTTTAAGTGTGACAGCTATGGTTAGATCACTGAGAAAAAATAGTAGGTTGTCCAGTTTAACAGAGAATATAGCAAGCGATATTATTGATGATATTAACCTGTTTTCGCCACAAGATACCCTAGGTCGATGTTCTGTTATTTTAAAGAGGGCATGTAAATCAGATATTACGGTACATCGTGGTTGTAAGCTATATATGTTTATCGCCGTTGCTGTGATGCTGTCGCTAGTCGTGGGGACTTTGTTAGGTGGTGGTTTAATAACGGTGCCGTTATTAGCTGCATTATCAGCAAAATTAACTGTAGCAGGGTGCACCACTGTTTTCACGCTTTCAGCTATGGCCACTCAGTGTGGTTTATTTTCTATCTATAACCGCGTAAAAAATAAAAAGCTAACCGTAAGGCCGATGACAAACACGCATATTGCTGTTAATAAAATTAGACATCGAGTTGATAAGGTAAGAAGAGCAATAAGTGCTCCGAGACTTGCATTGAAATAAAATAACCAACTGGTAGTTTTGTATCCAAACTGTCGGTATAATGCCTAACCTGTATTTATTTGGTTCAAAGAGGTTAGGTTATGTATTGTCGAGTGGCTTGGGTTGTTCTCGGTGTTGCTTTGTTTAATTTTTCTTCTGTACAGGCGGCGCCTAGTACAAAAACTGACAAACAAACAGCAAAAAAAACATCAGCACAAACTGCGGAAGGGGAAAAAGCATTATCCGTTAGTGGAAGTGCAAAAACAGATCAGGACGATACAGAAGGGAAAGCAGAAAAAGGTGGAAAGAAGCTTGTCAGTCCTTGGGCAGGTAGTAACGCGCAACTGGGATTAATTATTAACACAGGGAATACGGACAATACTAATTTAAGTGGCGGTGTAAAACTATTATACACAAAAGCACCATGGACTAACTTAACGCAACTAGACATGCAGTTTAGTCGCAGCCAAGGGTCAACAACCAAGCAGCGCTTTTTTGGTATGGATCAGGCCAATTATAGCTTTAGCCGTTCGCGTAAAAGCTTTATCTTCGGTAATGCTAATTACACCCAGGATAAGTTTAGTCCTTACGATTATCAGGGTATTATTGCAGTCGGTTATGGGCGAGATCTGATTAAATCGGATCGTTTTACCTTAAACGTCCAAGCAGGTCCTGGTATACGCTTTGACGATGTGCATGGGCCTGGTGGATATGAGCAGAATGTTATTTTATCAACGGCGTCGAGCATTAATTGGAACATTACCAAAAACTGCACTTTGACTGAGCAGCTTGGCTATGACATGGGTAAACCCTATAATTACTTAAAATCTGTTACAGCAGTGACCAATAAATTAACGGGTAACTTGGCGATGCAGATTTCATACACGATGGAATACTATTCCGTTATTCCATTTGGTAGTGCGAATACTAAAAAGCTCGATACCACAACCAATATCGCGCTGGTTTATAACTTTGCTTAAGGACAACGATGAAAATTGAATTTACAAAAATGCAGGGACTGGGAAATGATTTTGCCGTGATCGATGCCACGCAAACACCCTTTTCATTATCAAGTGCGCAAATCCAAACAATGGCCAATCGCCGCTTTGGTATTGGCTTCGATCAAATGTTAGTAATTGAAAAAGTTGATGATGAACGCGCAGATTTTCGTTTTCGTATTTTTAATGCTGATGGTTCTGAAGTGGAGCAATGCGGTAACGGTGCTCGTTGTGCAGCACACTTTGTGCGTCAACGCGGTTTAACGGATAGTTCGCATATTCGTTTTTTAACCTTGGCTGGTGTGCTTGATTTAGTGATTGAGAGTGATGATAAAGTAACGGTGCAAATGGGTATTCCGCATTTTGAACCGCAGTCTATTCCTTTTGAAGCCGATGATAGCGCTAACTGTTATACCGTTACATTAAGTGACGGCAATACGGTTGAGTTAAGTGTTGTAAACGTTGGTAATCCCCATGCCGTCGTGTTTGTTGATGAAATGGATTCAGAAAAAGTCGTTGCTATTGGTGAGCAATTAAGTCATCATCCGCGTTTTCCTGAAGGCGTTAATGTGGGCTTTATGCAAGTCATTGATCCACAGAATGTTCGCTTAAGAGTGTATGAGCGTGGATCCGGCGAAACCTTAGCTTGTGGTAGTGGCGCTTGTGCGGCGATGGTTGCAGGGCGACGCAATGGTTTATTGCAAGAACGGGTAACCGTTAGTCAACCGGGTGGCAGTTTGCTCATTGATTGGCAAGGCCCAGGTTTAAATGTACAAATGACTGGCCCAGCAAAGACAGTCTTTGAAGGCGTGTGGCAAGGGTAGAGACTTTACCTATTTTTTTGATTTCTATTAGAAAATTAGCCACATCAGCAGTCATCGAAGTGTAGATTGAGCTGCAACAGGATGGGCTATAATATTGTCTATAATATTAAAGTAAACAGATGAAGAAACCGAGGAGATGCTAAGTGACTGATTCTATTACAACAGAATTTACACCTTATCCGGAAAAACCCGGTGAAGAGTATATGAATGCGGATCAAGTTGAGCATTTCCGTACGATCCTAAATAGTTGGAAAAAACAGTTAATGGAAGAAGTAGATGAAACGGTGGAACACCTAAAGGAAGACCATACGTTCTATCCAGATCCCTTGGATCGTGCTAGCCAAGAAGAAGATTTCCGCTTAGAGTTGCGTACACGTGATCGTGAGCGCAAGCTGATTAAGAAAATAGAAGAATCGCTGGATTTGATTGCACGTGATGAATATGGTTTTTGCGAAGATTGTGGCGCAGAAATCGGCATCCGTCGTTTAGAAGCACGACCGACAGCGGTGAAATGCATTGACTGTAAAACGTTCGAAGAAATTCGTGAAAAACAGGTTGGTGGCTAAGCAAGTAACGGTAATGCGCTTGTTATCCTGATTTTATTCAGTGATGTGGGTGTGGCAGCTAGGCTTGTAGACTGTTTATCTGCGAATATAAACTCAGCGGGATGATCGTTATGGATAAAATATTTTTTCGCCAGTTGCGTGTGAAAGCCGATATTGGTATTTTGCCGTGGGAAAAAGAAAGCCGGCAAGAAATTCATATCGATCTTGAGTTCTCCATTGATGCAGCAGCCGTTGCCATCTCCGATGATATTAAAGATGCCGTTAATTACGCAGCGGTACGTGAGTCGATTATTTCCTTTATTGAAAAGAAACGCTTTAATTTGCTAGAAACTTTGGCGGAAGAATTAAGCCTGCAACTTATCGAAGAGTTTTCATTTTCTTGGTTAAAACTATCTATCAGTAAACCCTCTATTTTTAACGATGCTGATGCCGTTGGTGTTTGTATTGAGCGCTAGTTGGTACCTATGTTCTGAGTCCTTGCAATGCATGATGTTCTAAGCATTGCTGTATTGTGGCTCGCTCGCTGAAAAGATTATTAAAGAATCCTTAAATTGAATGCAAAATATCCGGTCTATATACTGGAAAGCAGTCAAAGAGAGGGTGAAAAAATGAGAGAACTTTGTGAGCGTGATCTTTGCTGTCAGTGGTGGGGTGGTTTAAAAGCCTATTTTTTGGGTGAGAAAAGGGGGGCTAAATACTTTAAAGAACGTGTTTGGTTGCAGTTAATAAAGGGTAAGGAGAAAGAAATAGAGAAAGGGATGAAGGTGGTTCTGCTACCAAAAGAGTATCCCAACCTTGTCTTTAAAATTCAAAAGCTCGAGGATAAGCATGGTGAGAGTTGTCCCATGCTAGAAATAATGCCGCCGTTTTTAGCGATTGAAAAAGCTATTTATCTGTTGAGTACTGCTATTCAGTCAAAACGCAGTTATAAAGAGGTGGTACCTGAGTTTTCGCAACTTGTACTGGTTTATAAAGGAAATAAATATTTTTTGCAGGTTTGTAAAAGAGTCAATGGAGCTGATTTAAGCGGCACCAGCCGCGCTAGTAATACAGCGATGGAAGATGTGCTTAAAGATAATAAGAGTTTTTTCTATTTATTTATTCTGTCATTGTTAGTTAATTTTCAAGATGGTCATCATGAAAATTATATTGATGATGCGACAAATAAAGACCTTTATTGTATTGATGCCGATAACGCATTTGGCGATATTTATAGTCGTAAGCATGTTGATTCAGGTGGTGAAAAATATATAAGGCACTATTCAAATATCAAGGATATGTTATATTTTTTGCCGCGCACTAATGAGGAAATTGATCTTGATCATATTCGTGGATTTCTGCAACAGTCACCGCGTTATATTCTACTACGTTGGGTTAATATGCTAAAAGATCAAGACGTTTGCTATGCTAATCAAACCAAGGTTCTCTCGCAAGCAACAAAAGATATTCTTCAGGTGCCATTAAAGCTAAAGCCCGGTGAGTTTAATCGCGTTCTATATAGGCTTGTTAAAATAAATAAGATTCTGATGGACGTATTGGATAAGCGTTCTTCGCTGACATATTTGGAGCTCTTTCATCAAGTGCACCCACTGTTGGCGCGTTATTACAGCAAGGTGTTGGATCAAGCAGGTTCATCCTTATCAGCAATACAAAGTTTTTACGCGTCAAACTCATCTAATTATGTGGCATCGTCTATCGAAGATACTTTAGATATGACGCCCGCAGAAGTGACGAAAGCGTTAAAAGAGCAGGAAAAAGGTTGGCAGGAAATGAAAGGCGGTGATGCTTTTATTCGTCAACGTAGTTCGGGTTTAAAGGATCAGTTTAGGAGTATCCCATTGTCACTGGCGGAGGTTATTGAGAAGCCTAAAGTATCTGACAGTGTGGATAAGTTAGCGGCAGTTTTTTTGCTACCATTAATGCGTATAGCCAATAAATTAATCGACCGCTCAGCTTGTGCGATGACCATTGCATTATGTCGTGATTTGGTCGTGCGTATTAATAATTGCAAGGAGAAGCGCGCTCGGCCCAGTAGTGTGATTTCATTTATACAAGAGCGTTATAGGGGTGCTAGTATGGAGGTGCGCCATGAATTTGTAAAAATTATCGAAAACTATCACCAGCTTTTAAGTACAAAGTCAGTGGCCGACGTCAGTCAACTGAGCGAGTTGCGATTGCCGTTGAGCAAAAAAACGGTAAATACATTAAGTGGGGTGAGTGAGTCAGGAACATCTCCAAAACGAGCGGCCTAGCTAGCTGACTGCTATCAAGACATGGCTTTAATATCAGACGGCCGCGGGGTTTTCGATATTTTCCCGTGCTTTGTAAACATCTTCGCGAAAGTGTATACGTCCATTTTCATCGACCCAAGAAGTAATGTAGGTGATAAAAATCGGTATAGGATTGCGAATTTTTACGTATTGCGTTTCACCGCTAGAAAGTTTTTTGTTAATTTCTTCATGCGTTAGTGTTGGGCTTTCTTGAATAAAGTATTCCACTAATTCAAAAGGTCTTTCTAAGCGTACACAGCCTGAGCTAAAAGCTCGTTGAATTTGCGCAAATAGCCCTTTTTGTGGCGTGTCATGCATGTAGACATCATCTTTATTCAAAAAGATAAATTTAACACGACCAAGCGCATTATGATTACCGGGTGTTTGTGATAAACGATAAGGGAATCCATAATTGTGGGCTTTCATCCAGTCGATATCAGCGGGGTTGATTTCGTAGGCATCTTTTTCCCAGCTGGAATAAATTTTAATATTTTCTTGTGCTAGATAATTAGGGTTTTCTAACATCTTGGGAATAATATCTTTGCGTGCAATATTTCTTGGTACGTTCCATTTTGGATTGAGAACAATGGTTTGTACTTTTGAATAAAGTTCTGGCGTTGGTCGCGTTGGTTTGCCAGCAATCACTTTCATATTAATTATTTTTTTGCCGTCTTTTACAAGGTTTAATTCGAAATTAGGCACATTAACATGAATGTAGCGATCGCCTTCGGTGTCGGCAAATTGTGACCAGCGTTCCATGCTTTTTTGTAATTGGCTTAACCGTGTTGCCGGTGATACGTTAAGTGCATGTAATGTTCTAGAGCCAATGGCGCCATCTGCTTTAAGCCCGTGGCGCCATTGAAATAATCTGACACCGTGCTTCATGGCTTTGCCAAAAAGCGGGCTGTTTTTTGCATGCGATTTGGATAAGTCACCGAGTTGAATAAGGCGCTCGCGAATAAGAGGGACGCTCTGATCTTTCATGCCTATTTTTAAAGGTAGGCGAGCGGCATGGATGCTGTGCCAGGGGAGCTGTGCTAAGTGATGGTAGCGCGGCATAGCGCGGTGAATGCGATGGGCGGTGCGGTTTGCTGTATTGGGTGCATTGGTGGGTCGGTGCGGCGACTGTGTCATCGCGCAGCCAGAAATGATCAAAGAAAAAGCAATTGAGCCAAGTGTTAATCCTAATGATCGTAGCTTCGTTTGCATCCCTACGGCCTCCTCCATGGCAAGGTTAATTCTCTTCTATTATAGCAGAACCTACTCTTATCTGTTGTAATTATGTTATGATCGGCGCAACTTCAGAAGGAAGGTGTTCTATGCCCCTAATTGCCTATGGCATTAACCATAAATCAGCTCCATTGTCTGTTCGTGAACAGTTGTCATTTAGTGGTGAGTCCTTGTCATCAGCGCTGCGTAGTCTGCTGGGACAGGCGGCTGTTAATGAAGCAGTACTGCTATCAACCTGCAATCGCACGGAAATTTATACGGTTGCACAGCATAAAAACAACATCGAAAATTGGATAAAGGAAATACAGAAAGATGCTGATGTTCATTCTATTTCCCATAGTTATCATTACCATGATTTAGATATGGTCAGGCATGTGATGCGAGTAGCCAGTGGGCTAGATTCCATGGTGCTGGGTGAGCCGCAAATTTTAGGGCAAATGAAACAGGCGTATCAAATAGCAGATGACATGGGAGGAGTTGGCAATGAGTTCAAGCGGTTATTTCCTCTCGTCTTTTCGGCGGTTAAACAGATTCGTAGTGAAACACAAATCGGTGCTAACGCGGTTTCTTTAGCATATGTTGTGGTGCAATTAGCCAAGCGTATATTTTCACAAATTAAAGACTGTCGTGTCTTATTGGTCGGTGCTGGTGAGACAATTTCTTTAGTGGCTAATTACCTGCATGATTGCCAAGTTAAGCGTTTAATTGTCGCTAATCGTACGGTGGCACGTGCTGAGGCGATTGCTAAACCCTTTGCGGGCGAAGCCATACGCGTTGGCGATATTCCTGCTTATCTGGCTGAGGTTGATATTGTCGTCACCGCAACCGCAAGCCAGTTACCGATTATTGGTAAAGGCATGTTAGAACGGGTTTTAAAGCGGCGCAAACGCAGCCCTATTTTAATGGCTGATCTAGCAGTGCCGCGCGATATTGAGCCTGAAATAGGTGAGTTAGAAGATGTTTATTTGTATAACATCGATACGTTGCAATCAGTTATCGAAGAAAATAAAAAGAGCCGTGAGGAAGCTGCCGTACAAGCACATAGCATGGTAGAAATTCAAGCGACGCACTATATGCGTCAGTTGCGGGTGCTAGAAGCGGGTGATATGATACGGAACTTTCGTAGACAGGCAGAAACACTAAGAGATCAAGAGCTTGCTAAGGCATTGGCTGAACTGGAAAAAGGCGGTGACTCGCAAGCTGTGATGAGTCGATTGGCGCGCAACCTGACGAATAAATTTTTACATCAACCGACCGTGACACTGCGAGATGCAGCGTATCATGAGCAGGTTGACTTACTACGCTTAATACAGCGGTTATTTGCATTATGAAAGCATCGTTAAAACAAAAATTACTCTCCTTATCTCAACGCTATCAAGAAGTTGGCGGCTTGCTCAGTGATGTCGAAGTGATGGCGGATCAAGATCGTTATCGTGAGCTTGGCAAGGAGTATGCGCAATTAGAACCGATTGCAAAATGTTTCCGTCGTTATGAGGAAAATACAGAGGCTATTGAAAACGCCAAGTTAATGCAGGACGAAGAAGATCCCGAATTGCGTGAATTAGCACAAGAAGAGTTGGCTTCATTAGAATCCTTAAAAGAAGAACTAGAGCAAGAGTTAAAAACCTTGTTGTTGCCTAAGGATCCTAATGATGAGCGCAATGTTTTTCTCGAAGTGCGTGCGGGTACAGGCGGCGATGAAGCCTCTATTTTTGCCGGCGATTTATTCCGCATGTATGCGCGTTTTGCCGAAAAGAAAGGGTGGAAAGTTAGCGTTGTTTCCGCAAACGAAGGCGAACACGGTGGCTTTAAAGAGATTATTGCTCGAGTTGTCGGCAAGGGTGTTTATTCACAATTAAAATTTGAGTCGGGCGCCCATCGTGTGCAACGTGTGCCGCAAACTGAGTCGCAAGGTCGTGTCCACACCTCCGCTTGTACTGTTGCTATTATGCCTGAAGTTGATGAAATTGAAGAAATTGAAGTAAATCCTAATGATTTGCGTATCGATACCTTTCGTGCCTCGGGAGCGGGTGGTCAGCACGTTAATAAAACGGATTCTGCAGTGCGTATTACCCATTTGCCCACCGGGATAGTTGTCGAATGCCAGGATGAGCGTTCGCAACATAAAAATAAGGCACGGGCAATGTCCTTGTTAAGTTCAAGAATATTGGCAGGGCAACAAGAAAAGCAACAACGTGAACAGGCTGATGCAAGACGCAGCTTGGTCGGTAGTGGTGATCGCTCTGAACGTATACGCACCTATAATTTTCCTCAAGGTCGGGTAACCGATCACCGCATTAATTTAACGCTTTATAAATTAGATGAAGTCATCGAAGGGGATTTAGAACCGGTTGTTGGGCCACTAACACGCGAGCTGCAATTAGAGCAGCTAGCCGCTTTGGGTGATGAATAAACTGAAGTCTTTGTTGTGTCGCATTTAGAAAGGTATAGGGAGGCACCCTAGCGAACACAGCTATCACGATGAGAGAATATATTGCTAACCGTTTCACAGGCCATTGTGCAAACCTCGCATCAATTTCAAGATAAGCTTGAAACGCCACGCTTAGACGCAGAGATATTGGTGGGAGCAGTGGTGCAATTTACTCGCACGCAGCTTTTTTCACATTCTGAAAAGATATTAACAACATCCGAGGAATTATTGTTAGCTGACTATGTCAATAGGCGTTTGCAAGGTGAGCCGGTAGCATTGATTTTAGGCTATAAAGAATTCTGGTCGTTAAAATTAAAAGTGACAGGCGATACCTTAATTCCACGCCCTGAAACAGAAGATCTAGTAGAGTGGATACTTAGTAATTTCCCCAAAGAAAAACCGTTGCATGTTGCAGACCTAGGCGTTGGTACTGGTGCTATCGCTTTGGCTTTAGCGCAAGAGCGTCCTTTGTGGGAGATTGCTGCTACGGACTATTCAGAAAAAGCATTAGCGGTCGCTAAAGAAAATGCAAATGCGCATCAGTTGGAAAATGTGAGCTTTTATCAGGGTTCGTGGTGCACTGCTTTGCCGAAAGGAGGTTATGATGTGATTGTTAGTAATCCCCCTTATATTGCTGAAGGTGATCCTCATTTAGAGCAGTTAACCTACGAACCATACAGTGCGCTAGCTTCTGGTAAAGACGGTTTGTTAGCCATAAAAACAATTATTAAAGAAGCACCGAGGTACTTGGTTGAAGGGGGTGCTTTAATTATCGAGCACGGTTTTGATCAATCGGAAGCTGTGGTAGCGTTGATGCAAGCGGGTGGTTTTTTAAATGTAATTGATCATAATGATTTGGCTGGATTGGCGCGTTTTATTAGTGGATGGTTGCCTTAGAGGCTGGATGCTGTGGTTGAGCCACAGTATAGCAGGCATTTATCAACCATTTTGAGTCAGTAACAAAAATTAATTGAGTGAGTGGCAAAAGTGACTAATAGCAAGAAAATAGGTGTCTTACTAATGAATACTGGCACACCTGATGCCGCGGATGTGTCATCAGTGCGTCGCTATTTGCGAGAGTTTTTATCGGATCCGCGCGTTGTGGACTTGCCTAGTTTTCCACGCTGGCTGTTGCTTAATTTTATTATTTTACCTTTTCGTCCTAAGCGCTCTAGTAAGGCGTATCAGAAAATATGGACGTCGGAAGGTTCGCCATTGTTAACCAATAGTCTTGCCTTTAAAAAGCAGTTATCTGATAAGTTGCCAGAGAATTATATTGTTGCTTTGGGTATGCGTTATGGTAATCCGAGTATTGCTTCGGCAGTGGATGCTTTGGCTGTTGCTGGTTGTCAGAAAATAATAGTATTACCGTTATTCCCGCAATATGCCGAGGCGGCAACGGGTTCTGCTATTCAAAAAGCGCTGGAAAAAATTTCAGACTTGGCGAATATCCCTGATATTGTTGTTAAGCGGGACTTTTATAATGAACCGTATTTTTTGCAAATGACTTCTGCGCATATTCGCCAGCATTTACAGAATATTAAGTTTGATTTATTGGCTTTCAGTTATCATGGTTTGCCAGAGCGGCAATTAAAACCCAGTATTTGTCAGCAAAAGGCTTGTGATCGTCTTAAGCCGTGCCCTGAGATTAGTGAGAAAAATGCAGCCTGTTATCGAGCGCAATGCTATGCAACCTCAAAGGCATTAACGACAGCGTTGGGTTTGGAGGATAAGCAAACCACGACGTGCTTTCAGTCTCGATTAGGGCGTATTCCTTGGATAAAGCCTTATACGGATGAGGCTTTGCCGCAATGGCTGGCGCAAGGTGTTAAAAATATTGCGTTGTTTTGCCCTTCCTTTGTGGCCGATTGTTTAGAAACCTTGGAAGAAATTGGCATGGTGTTACGTGAGCAATGGCGTGCATTGGGGGGTGCAGAATTTCATTTAATTCCTAGCTTAAATGCACAAAGTGCTTGGGTCGATAGCATGGCTGATCATATCGTTAATACGCTTGATTCGTTGCCCTAATGCTTACAAATTGAATTGATACTGGTAAAATGTTCGCGACTGTGGACCTGCCACTTTGGTATGGCAACACAATAGAGATAGGGCTTTCTTATGCAAAAACAAAATGGAAACAGCTTGTTGGAGATTTTGCTAGTCGTGGCCGTTGCTAGCATTCTTATTGTGTTAGCGGTGCGGTACTTCACAACCACCAATAGCAATGTGCAGGTGGTGCAAGCGATTAGTAAGATTGATCGTGTTGTCAGGGCAAGTTATAGATGGCTAGAAATTGAACGGAAGGAGAGTTTCCAAGGTGGCGATGTTATTAGCATGCAAGCGCTGGTAAAGGCAGGCTTGTTAGATAATAACGATAAAATAAATCCGTGGGGTGGGAATATTATTATTAAGCCTGGGGCCGACCCTAAACACATTAAGGTAAGCTTAGAGAATGTCAGTTTGCCTGCTTGTAATAACTTATATCAGCGCTTAAAGGGTGTTGCCAGCAAGCAATACGCTTGCTCGGGTGATGCGTATACTGGAGAATTTTAAATGTTAGAAATTGTTGTGGCGAGTTCCAATAAGGGTAAAATTGCCGAAATAAAAGCAGCGTTGCAAGACTTACCGATTAAATTAATTCCGCAAGATGATCTTAATATTGAAGATGTTGAGGAAACAGGAACAACCTTTGTAGAAAATGCCATTATTAAAGCGCGACATGCTGCGAAGGTTTCAGGACTGCCTGTGATCGCAGATGATTCTGGTTTGGTGATTGATTCTCTGGGTGGGGCACCTGGCGTGCGCAGCGCACGTTTTGCTGGTGAAAATGCGGATGATAATGACCGTAATAATAAAGTGTTGGAAGCGATGGCAGGCACCGGTGAAGATGATCGTCATGCCAGTTTTCATTGTGTCACTGTTTTATTAGAAACTGAAAATGATCCTGCACCTTTGATTTGTGAGGGTGTATGGGATGGTGAGATCTTAACAGCACCACGTGGTGACAAGGGTTTTGGCTACGATCCTATTTTTTATGTGCCAACACATGATTGTAGTGCTGCGGAATTAGATGCAAAGCAAAAAAATGAAGTCAGTCATCGTGGCGAGGCACTGCGTCAATTACATGATGTATTAAACGAAGTTGTTGGCTAAAGTTAGAAAACAAGTCGGCAACTAATATATCCAAATAAAAACAGATAGTTAAGCATTATCCTGGATGTGCTATATTTTGCCTATCGGCAGTATAGTCCGAAAGGAGAAATGCTATGTCCTACGAACCCTCCAAGCGCAGCCGCATGGTTTCTTTGTCGCAGAAATTTACTGAGATAGCCAATGAAATGGAGGCGCAGGGTAAGCGTGTTATTCGTATGCACGCTGGTGAGCCTAGCGATTCACCGCCTAAAAGGGCGCTCGACTTTGTCACCAAAATTATTCAACAAAAGCACTGTGGTTATACGGGATCAACGGGGATTGTTGAATTACGAAATCGCATTGCAAAGCATTATAAAGAGAAATACGATGTTGAGGTCGATCCCAGTCAGGTTATCGTTACTATTGGTGCATCGACAGCATTTTTTGGCGCTTGCCTTACTGCTTTTGAGCGTGGGGAAAAAATAATTGTTCCATATCCTTCTTATCCCAGTTATCAAATGATATTTGAACTTATGGGTATTGAAGTGATTGGTATACCTACTTATCCAGAAAATAATATGATGCCGACTGTCGAGGACTTGGAGAAAGTTAAGGAAGATGCACGTGGCTTGTTACTGATTAGTCCGAACAATCCTTCCGGCGCCATCATTAGTGCGAGTGAATTAAAAAAAGTTGCAGACTACTGTGAGAGCAGGGGAATTCGTTTAATTTCGGATGAAATTTATCATGGGGTTGAATATGATCCTGATGTTAAGGCAGACACTGCATTGCGTTATTCCGAGCATGCTGTTGTCATTAATAGTTTTTCAAAATACTATTCGATTGCGGGTTGGCGTCTTGGCTGGCTGGTGGTGCCACCAAATTTTGCAGAGCCTATCGCGAATTTATTAAGGAATTTATATATTTGTCCGACAACGCCGTCGCAATACTTAGCGTTAGCGGTTCTTGATTGTAAAAATGAGCTTGAGCAGTCTTTGCAGCGTTACGCTACAAATAGAGATATTATGTTGCGTGAAATGCCGAAGGCTGGTTTTGATCAGTTTGTCTCGCCACAAGGTGCATTTTATTTTTATACGCATGTCGCAGAACTGGAAAAAGACTCTGCGGTGTTTTGTGAGCGTATGTTGAGAGAAACGGGAATTTCTAGTCTGCCAGGTAGTAAATATGATCCGTTAAATGGGAAACATTATGTGCGCTTCTCTTATGCAGGTTCGACTGAAGAAATTGAAGAGGCGATGGAAATTTTAAAAAAATGGCGGCATGAGAATTGGCCGCAGCTTGAATAATGGGTAGGGTTTTGTAAACAGGAGTTTCGCACTTGTGCGAAACAAAACAAAGATTTAACGGCCTATGAGTATTCGCATGAGTTAGCGGAACAATGTTTTAATAAGTCAGGTTTTCAAGATTGCCCGCCCGGGCCGACTGTTGAAGAAATAATACGTGCAGATAAGCAGGCAGAGCAGGATGGCAAATCAAAATGCCTTGTTATGTAGTCGGTCTTTGATGAATGATCTTTTATGCATTGTTAAAACGTTTTTCATTTATTAATAAAGTATTGTCACTAAATAAAAAACATTAAGAAAGCCTGAGCAACATATTTGTTACATAATAATAGCATTTTGTTACGAAGTAGTGATTGCAGATGTATGCTTCTTTGCTATATCGTCACATCGTGAATAAATACTCCGGTCGTAAGGTTACATTTACTGGCTTTAATTTTTTCCGCTCTATTTAAGGCTATTTTATAGAGCAATACTTCTAATCTAAAATAGGCGACAAAGATATGAGAAACGCTTTAACAAATATCTCCCAGCAAGTAGCAGCAACCACCCGCGCCATCAGTGGTTGTCTGGATATAAGGCATGCATGTGCTGCAGTGGTTGCCGTTATGGCCTACTCAATGTACTGCGCCAAAACGATGACTGAAGGCACAATGCCTGATGCAATGCCAGCTGAAACTTCTTTTGCTGACCTCCCGCTTGTAGTCAGCGGGCCTTATCAGGTTAACTCGGGATTTCTTAGTTACAGCGCTGTCTCAATTGATACCTTTGATAGCGATAAAATATTACAGGCAGCCTATAATTTAGGCTATGCTGGGGCTCTGTCTAATTTAGTGGTTAATATCATCCTGCAGTTTTTACAAGCCAGTCCAGAAATATTTAAATCCCTATTGCAAAAAGGATGTGAGCATATTGCCAGCTATGTTCGTCTACAAGATGGAAATGGTAATCCGCCAACGCTAGATAACATGGTTGAGTATTTTGAACAAGAAGTTAGTCTTAAAAGTATCGCAGAAACACTGGGTGCCGTTAAGGTGCGAGCTTTCGTGATATTTTCAGGATTTAAGTGCACGGCTAGCCACTACGCCGAAGCGTCAAAATATGCAGTTGCAGCCGGTGGCTCTATTGTGCAAGAGAAGCTTAACTATGCCTATTCGGCATTATTTCATGCTAATGATGAGCCTTCTGCTGAAACACTTGAGCGGGCACTTGATGGTGCGGTAGAGCATCCTGGTGTGACTACGGTTTCTGCAGGGTGATTACAAATTTTTTGCTTGATTGGTGCGCTCAATGTGATGCTCGATGTGACTTCTGAATAGAAATAGGAGTTTCGCGCTTGTGCGAAACAAAACAAATCCCGATGGGGATTTTCAAGGGGAGAATCGGGATTCTCCCCTTGAATCGCACCCTAACGGGCACAGGCCGTCAATGCGAGCTAGCTCGCATAGGCGAAATATAACCAGGAAGGAGGTTTGCACTGAAAGTGCGAAACACCTGAGAAGAACAGATGCTTTAGTTGGGTAGATATTTAATTCGCCCAGTTGAATGTGATCAATTTTTTGTGGCAGTTTGGCTTCTTTTATAGGCTTTGTTAAATGACCATTATTTGTATATGGCGGTTGCTTTTAGCAGGAATCATATCGCATATAATAAAATTGACCAGGGCTACCTAATGGTATTGCTGATCAAACTGCAAGTGCAAAAAAAATTAACCATAAATCTTTCCCTTAGCAACAAAATCTTACATAATAGGCATTCGTTAAGACCGTCTTAATGCCAATGGACTCTTCGCAAATGGATCCTGGGTTTGCCGCTCTCCCTATTGCAAAAAAGCTTTTATTCAATAGGTTGAGGGTATTTTTATGAAGAAAACATCGTTGCGTTTCGTGTTGTTATTAGGCCTTTCTTGTTCATCAATTGCGCTAGCAGGTGGGCCGGATGTTGGGCCTAGTCATCTTCATCGACCAGAAGCAACAACGATTACTCGTAGCATGCACTTGGCACCTTTTGATCATATTAAGGCGGCGGGGTATTTTCAATTGTATGTTACTAGCCGCGGTGCTGGCAAAAGTAATCAAGTCACTGTTGTTAGAGATACACCAGCGCGCTTGATGGTTAAAGTGCGCGATCGTACTTTGTATATTGCTTCACGATATTCACCTCTGCGAGGTTATCCTGAGCCACGTGTTACCGTGCGAGTGCCGCGTTTGCAAAGTATTGCTGTTGCTGGCCCTACAGGGGTTGTGGGTAAAAGTATCCGCTCTGATGGTTTAACCATTAAGTCGAGTGGGTATGGTAATTTAACATTTTCAAATACACCACAAATCGATCAAATTAATCAAATACGTAATAATATAATTAACATTTCTGGCGTCGACAATGATACTTTGACCGTGATTGAGGCCGGCTTTGGTGAAATTAATTTGGGTGGTTATGTTGATCGTTTATATGCGCGTGTTTTTGATGAGAGTACGCTAAATGCAAGAAAACTGAAGGCAAGACATATTTATATTCAAGCAAAGGATGAGTCTCGTGCTTATATTACACCGAAAAAATCATTGCGAGCTTTTGCCGCGCAGTCAGCTAATATTTATTATTATAAATATATGAATCATCTAACGCGTTACTCAGTTGAGTCCGGTAATGTTTTTCAAATGAAATGGTAACCATATTAGTTTAATAGGGCGCATCTTTGATGTGTCCTTTCTTTTTAGCCCCCGCATCTTTTTCATAAAGTACCGATAAAAAACTACGGTATTGTTTGCTGCTTTCCTCAAGTTCATATTCATAATTGGTTGTGAAGAAAGTTTATTGTGGCACCTTGATATATGGTTTACTATGTATTATGGTTTACTGTGTATCCTATTTGCTAGAGGCAGGAAAATTAGGGTATTCAAAACTAAGAACTTTGTCCGTTGGCTTCGAAAGCAAAAAATTACGGAAGAACCGTTAAATAGTGCGATAGAGGAAGTTAAGCAAGGTCTATATGATGCTGATTTGGGTGGTGGTCTTATCAAGAAACGTGTGGCGAGGAATGGTTGGGGGAAGCGCAGTGGGTGTCGTATATTGCTTGCTTTTAAGTGTGAAGAGCGTATCTTTTGTGTTTTTGGTTTAGCGAAAAAAGATCGAGATGATTTTGATAAGGATGAATTAACGGTTTTTAAAAATTAGCGAAGCTTTATTTCGCTGCAACCAAAGAAGAGCTCGATAAGATGTTGGCTCAGGGTTTGCTTTTGGAGGTGTGTGATAAAAAAGAATGATAAAACGAAGAAACGGCTTTTGAAAGAAGCGCACGAAATGGCGAAGGGTTTGCATGCTGCAGCTGTTGCTGATATGGCAACCATGCGCGAGTTTGATGCTTTGTGTGTTCCAAAGGTACGTGAACTTTCTGCGACAAAAATTAAAAAAATTCGTCGTGGTGCTGGGGTTAGTCAGGCAGTTTTTGCCAAAATTATTAATGTTAGCCTTGCGGCGATTAAGCAATGGGAGCGCGGCGAAAGGAAGCCTAGTGGCGCAGCGCTCAAATTGCTAAATATTGTTGATACCAAGGGTATCGATATCATTTTGTAGCAACAGCTTAAGCTTTAAGCGTATCAGCTAATTGACTTGAACCATAACCCTTCTGTTATAACCGCTACCGCGAGTGGTTTTATTGTTTCCGATTGGGTGCAGTGAGCCAAAGCCAACGATATGTAACTGCTTATGTGAAAAGCCGTGGTTCCATAGGAAGGATGCGATCACTTGAGCATATTGGTTAGACAGCGGGATGCGTTTGGCGGAAGGGTAAACGGTATCACTATAACCAGAAACGTGAATCATCACGGGCTGGCTAAATTGCTGTAAATAAATTTGTAGAAAGAGAGCAATGCGTTGCACGGTGTCTGTTTTATAGTCTAACAATTGTGTCGATGCTAGATGAAAGAAAGTGTCTACTGGTATTACCAGCTGAACGCGTGCGCCTTGTTTAATAATTTGTACACCATCTTGTTGAATGCTTTGCCGCAGAGTTAGCAGTTGTTGTTGTCTAGGTGTTAACGGGTTAGGTTTGGGGTGGCTGCAGCCGCTTAGGACAAATGCTGCTGATGTGATCAATAATAATGCAGATAAAAAACGTTTGGAGATTTTCTTCATAATGCTCTCAGATGGTTATCAGTAAGAAGTGGTATTGAGCAATTTTATAGCATAATGATCCTTATCACAACATTATCTGCAATGGATAATAAATAGTGTATTTATTGCTCTTGTTATCTCGGGGAACTCCGAAGCATGCTGCGTCCACAAACATCCGCAGCACAAACGATCCACAGCCATTCACACCGAAACGGGCACAGCATGCTGCGCCCGCAAAACATCTGTAGCACAAACGATCCACAGCCACCCATACCCAAACGGGCACAGCATGCTGTGCCCCTACGAATTCTAAATTACCTAAGCAAAACTCACACTAAACCCAAACCCGTAGGGGCGCAGCATGCTGCGCCCGCAAAACATCCGTAGCACCAACAATCCACAGCCACCCATACCCAAACGGGCACAGCATGCTGTGTACCCTAAGCCTTTTTGGTAAGTGCTTTGAAAGCATTTTGCGCGAAACATTGGCCCGCAAATGGAATTGCGCAGTACATAGAGTTATATGTCCTGAGCTGTTACGGATCTAGTGAGAGTGTTAGTCGCATCAAGAGATCCTGAGTCAAGCTCAGGATGGCGCGGCTTCGAATAACTTTGTAATTAGCGCTAAAGCTACTACGCGTTTGTTTTAAGTTTTATTGCATGTTGTACCTCAGAGATACGTTGAATAGAAAGGTTTTCTTTCTGGAGGTTGCGAGGCAGTGCTGCTAGTGCTATTTCTGCATCGCGAGTCGACATGTAATTTCCATACACCAAAGTAAAAAGATGTTTTTTTCCTTGTGGGCTGGCGTAGCATAGTGCTTTGTCTAAGATATGGTGATGCTTGGCAAAGTCGAGCAGGGTCATTTTGCTTTTTGACTGTTTTAACTTGATAGTAAAACTGGTTGCAGGCATTTCTAGTAAAATTGATTCGTCAAGGCTGTAGCTAACGCTGTTGTCTTTGTTGATCGTTATTTTAGGTTCTAATGTGTTTTCTGCGATAAGCTTCTTGCTGTTGATACCCGTTTGGTGCTCGGTTTTTGCTGCGGTTGGCTTTTTAGCAGCGATTAATTTTTGGGTGATGCTGTTATTGTGGTGACTTGCTTTCTTTGTTTGTATTGTTTGCTGGGCGATTACTCTTTTCGCTATGTTATTATTGTGATGACTTGCATTTTTTGTTTGCTGAGCGATTACTTTTTTGGCTATGCTGTTATTGTGATGATTTGCCTTTTTTATTCCTACTGTTCGCTGAGCGATGACTTTTTGGCTGTTTAATTTTTTGTTCTCGCTATTGCGAATAAATTTTTTGTGTTGCTGTCTAACATGTCTTTCACTGGGCTTTGGTTTTTTAATGGCTGTTTTTTTGATATTAACAGCAGCTTTTTTATTAACAGTATGATCAGTTACTATTTTTGCCTCAATAGTCTTAATATTTTTTTGCGCTGGGTAGGTAGGTTGTGTATTGGTAGGTTTCTTAGGGGTGGTGTTAGCGGTTATCGACGGTTTTAAAATAACTTGTGTCGATGCTGCTGCGTTTTGCTGGCGCTCGCTAGCAGGTGCTGTGGCATTAGGGGATAATTGAGTAATGCCGTCAAAGGTTAAATAATATCTTTCTTTACCAGACTGTAATAAAACACCACCACGATCAATTGATAAGATGCGCGTGCCGTCGATTAATTGTGTGTGACTGTTAACTTGCTGATAGGCGCCGCCCACCGAGAGTGTTGCTGTCCAGGTGCCATTTTGATTATCGAGATAAGCAAGCGTGTAGGTAGCATTTTTGTTTGTTGAGCTAGTTGTTGTACCAAAGTTATCTGGATTCAAGCTGTTAGTGCCAGACATGGATTGCGTTTTTTGATTCACCACGGCAATTTCATTGCGTGCTTTGGCGATGGCCACTTCTTCGGATAAGACTTTATGCTGTAATTTAGCTGTTTTATATTTATTTAATAGGTTGATGTAGGCTTTGGAATTTAATGTTAGTGAAGTTTCGTGTTGGTTGATATTATTTGCTAACGGGGCGCTAAGCTGCGGTGCATTTAGGGTTGTCGCCTTTTGCATCGGTTCTGCCGCGTGTAATGTTGTTGGGGGTTTAGCAGTAATATCACTGCTGACCAGTTGGTAAACTTCCCAACCGAGAAATGCAAAAGCGGCAATGGTAATTGACAATAGTGTCAGCTGCTTTTTCTCAAATTTCATATTATTTCCCCCATATGGATAGTTGGATGGAACCGTTGATCAAGGTGTCAGCAGCAATATCCAAGGTAATCCTATTTGTTGTTACTGGCAGCTGACTTAATGCGTTTGATAGCAGTTCGAGTTCTTGTGGCGATGTGTTGTGCAAATTAATGTTTAGTGTTTTTTCAGTTGTTGCCTGGTGAACAACGTTAGCATTTACCGTAATATTCTTTCCTTCCATAACCGTATTTATCTTATCGGCAAGCAGCTCAAATGCTTGTTCAATTGGAAAAATTATCGCAGGCTGAGGGCGTGGTTGTAATGATAGTGCTTTTGTTAGCTTAGCTACGTTTTGTTGGAAGCTAATGCTGAATTTATTTTTTTTCGCCCAATCAATTAAGGTTTCAATATTGCCATTGGAGGGGGTGAGGCTAAGGGATAATTGATGCCCTTGTAATTGCGCTTTTTCAATTTGCCACCCTGGTACAGTGTAAAGTGCTGTGATGGTGCCAAGGATGGTGGCAATTTGTTGGCTGGGAGACGGTGTCATTAATGCCTGGTTATAGTCATGGTAAGGGTTTTTAGGTATGACCGTGCTGACAACGGGTCTAGTGTCAATGGAATGTTTGGCGATAATAAATAAAATAGCGCATACAATAACAGCGCCAGCAGCAATAATATTTCGGTACGGGTTTACATAGAGCCGCTGTGATTTTAAGGCGTTATGCAGAGGTTGTAGTTTAAATGTATTTAGTGTTTTCAGTCTAGGTAGCAAGGGCCTGTCTAAAGTGTCAAATGATGTCGTAATATCAGCAGGAAAAATAACAGCATCGTTATCTTCGTCATTTGTCTCAGGCGGCTTTTTATAAAGGGGAATGTCACCATGCGTAATAATTTCAAACGCTGTTTTTTCTGCCATTAGAGGCAGTAATTCTGTTTTTAGCTGCTCTTTAGGAATAATCGCGTCTAAGAAAACAGAGCCGGATTTAATGATGATAAGCAGAATTTTTTGGCTGTTAGCAATGGACTCGCAGAAAACAAGGTTGTTGGATGAGGAAAAGAACTGTTTGACACTCTCACCCAATAGATAGCCTGATTCACGAGAAAAAACAGCTTCATATTCGCCATGCTTTTTTTTATAAAGCTGTACGTGCTGCCCATGCTGATCGGCAAGGTGGCGGATCTGCTGATTTAGCAGAGACTTTTTTTTGTTCCTTAACAGTTCGCGGTACGTATGTACCACAAACTGTGTTCCATCATTTCTCGTTAAGATTGACATTCGATTTGCTGCTATGAAGTATGATTGGTGTAATAAGTACCAAGGTTTCAATGTTTTCAGACGTTGCACCAGCGCCACCCAGAGGACGGATGTCAAAAGGGCTAGCTTCGTTGGTGGCGTCACGCAAGCGTTTGTAACCGGCGATGATTAAAGTTGAGCCTGAATTAATAAGGCTGCGTTGATTAAAAGATTTTTGTGACAGCGTTGGCACTTGTATTGCCTGGTATTGAACACTACGTGGTGTGACAACCGTGGTAGAGTTTGACTGTTGGTTCTCAAGGTTGGCAGGTTCAGTGCTTACTTTTTCTAAACGATCTAGATTAGCAATGGTGCTTGAAATTTGTAGGTACACCTTATTGCTTTGGATCTTAGGCAGTAAATAAAGCGTAAAGCCATCGGTTATGCTACCAGGCGTGACCGAGTTAGTGCTAAAAATCTGACTATTGGTTTGGCTGATGCTTTCGATATAGCCAATACTTTTGGTGATACGGATAGCAGCCATTTGATTATTTAGGGTAATCACTTCTGGCTCTGTCACCACGCGCACGCGCCCTTGTTGACTTAAGGCGTTGACAACAACGTCTGTCCCTTCGGAGCCACCAGCGCCAAAGCGTGTTATGGCTGAGTTGGTATTACTACCGATAAGGTTGTCGGCAATAATATTGGTTGCATTGCCAGGGCTGCCAATAACGCTAAAGTGAGTGTTTAGAGCGCTGAATAATAAGTTCCAGTTAACGCCGTAATTAAAGTTCTTATTGAGCATAATTTCTAATACTTGCACTTTAATGGCAACTTGACGGCTTAATTTCTTATTAAGGTCGGAGATGTATTTAGAAATAGCGTTAACATTGCTGGGGTGATCATTGACGGTGACGGATGTTGTTGATTCAGAGACAACAACGCGGCCTTCTTTTGATTTTAACTGATTAATCGTTCTTTCAAGATCGTGCCAAACGGATAGTTGTCCTTCGAGATTGCTAAACTGCTGATCGTTAAGTTGATTGACGGGCGATCCATTGCTATCAGTATATTGGTTGTTATTATTTGATTTATGTTCTTGGCCAACTAAATAATTCGATGCGCCAGGCATAAAAGAAATATCAAAGGTTTTCGTTTGAAATGCTGACCAATTGATATCGTTTTTAGTAATAAAATAGTGATAATTAGTTTGTGAAGCTAGAGCATCCAAGGCGCCCTTTAGAGTGCCGACGTAATTCATGCTAATAAGGCGTTGCGTTCTAACGCTATTATCATAGTTTAAGTCTATATTGTGGTGCCTTAGTAAGCGGCCCAATAAGACGGTAAAAGGCAATCTATGTGCGCGCAAGGTAATGCGCTTGCGCATCCATTTAGGATCTGTGTCAATGGGAACAGCTTTGGTGTCAACATAGTAGCCTGGTTTGCTAACCACTGGGGGCTGTATAGCACTTTGCATCGTGCGTGCATGATCAATTTTCGCTTCAGTTTTATCTACGTTTTCATTGCTTTGTTTGTATATGGTGCAGGATGTCAGCAAACAAATACATAAACCGGTAGATAGTGACAGAAAAATTTTTTTCACTTGTTTTTTATCCATTGTTTGTTGCTCATTTTTGTGTTGCTCATTTGATATTTCTGGGCGCGATAACGAGTACGTGATTGCCTTGGTAGAATATCGCTTGCAAAGGGTAGTCTTTGAGAACCTTGGTGAGAATGGCGCGCAGACTGGAGGCTGCGACTCTGGTTTTTCCTACCCATTGGAAGTCATAGTCAGGTTGCCATACAACGCGTCGCCAACCGAATTGCTTGCCGAGCTGGGTGATGTTGTATTTTAGTGATCCGGGGTAAAGTGTAAAACGCGCGCGTCTAGATGGCGAATGAGGGAGTGAGCTTAGTTTATCCATCTGAAAAGTAGGGCGGCTTTGATAGCTGGCTTCTCGCTTGGTAACCGTTGTAACGTTAGCGTTATTTGCTTTGCTGGTGCGTACAACTTCTAAGGGTGGGGATTGGGTGTATCCATAGGCTAGAGAAGAAAAAAACAGTATCAATGGCAGGATAAGTGATTTTTTCCGCATGATGAACTCCTTTTTGCTGCAGCAGACTGCAGGCAAGTAATCCTAGTGTAGAGTTTATTAAAGAGGGTAAGACGGAGTCTGAAAGCCCTCACCATGTTATGCAATATGATTTATTTAAAAATCCTTGTTGGGTCAACGATAAGCTTACTATGCTAAGCTCGCTTATCCTCACCCCTCCATGGTGAGTGTATTCGATATACTTTCTAGATTATAAGTTGTTTTTTTTAAAAATGAAACCTGTAATTATTTTCAAATTGAAATTCTAATGTCATTTAATTTTATCTTAATGTTTTTATTGGGAGATGATTTTAATTAAGTTAGTGCTTGCTTAAGGTCGTTAGTTTTTTTGTCTGCATTCCGTGGCCAGCCTCTTGCAAGTGGCTAGGTCACGGAATGAGATTTGTCATCGTCAGCATATGGTTTATGCTGACGTTATCTATTGAGGAGCGGGTGCTGCTCCGTCATTACTGGCCACTGATGCAGCATCGTCATCATCTTCTTCATCTTCATCTTCATCCTCATCGTCTTCTTCATCGGAATTTTTTTCGTCTGAAGAACTGTGATCAGATAATATGTTAACAGTGGCAAATATACCATGACCACTGCTTACCGTGCTTGCGTCTAGGCTTGGTGGTGCTAATAATGCATGTATTTCAGCGACAATAGCGCTGGGAATATTAAAGCCAAGTTCGCTTAGGGTGCTAGGGATATTATCCTGTGATTGTGGGTATCGTCCCCAATAGAGGTTAAATGCAGCAGTAATATTATCACTATGAGCAGCATTTGCTTGCGCGGTGATAAAATATTTCAATAGCATTTGTAAGCGGAATTCGTTGCAGGTTTGCAATACCGTTGCTTGTAATGTTTGTGGTAAATTTTCTAAGGCGGATATCAGCAGATTTCTTGTTGCCTGTTCAGCTGGAGCTTCAAGTTGCAGCAGCGCGTCGTCTGGTAGCCACCTTGTTATGAGGTTGGTGATACAGTTTCCATGCGAAAATGCATCCTGTTCAAGCTTGCCTTCTAAATCAAATTGAGTGCTGTAGGCTGGCATTTTACTGCAGATGCTAAAGATATCGTATAAGGTTAACAATGGTTGCGTAGTAGCAGCGGTAATAAGGTCAGGAAATCTGTGATCATTTCTCCATTGTCCTAAGGTGCGACGTCTATTTCCTTGTCTTCCATCTTGCCAAGTTTGCACGTGCTTTAAATAAAGCAATGTTAGTGTGGGGGGTAGTCTATTATGTTTAAATTTGTCGTGGTTACTGGCTTGCTGCAAAAATTGCTCGAGCAGTTTGTTTACAGCGTGTATTGTATTGTCATTGAGTAAGCTGAGCTTAAGTCGGTTTGAACATAGTGCTTCTATCCAAATACTGAGGGTTTGTAGTATAGCGCTAGCCATTTGTGGTGAGGCGGCATCTAGTTGCTTGTAGAGCTGCTCGAGGCTATTTTCATGGCCAAAGATAAGTCCCATAATAGCGGTTGCTTTAGCTTGAGAGTTTTTAGGGATTACATCACGAAATTCAAACGCCTCAGGTTTGGTTAATAAATCAAGGGTTAAGTGCCTTAAAATCATCGGCATGTAACGGCGGATTTCTGTATTGCCTAGTATGGAAAGTCCGAATAGAAGATTAGTACCTTGCCTTCTGCAATGATGATCAATAACAGAGATAAGTATTTTGTGAAGCTCAGGGTTCTCGGGTTCATGGTGCAATCTAGTGACTATTTCAACCAAAATGTGTTGTGCCATTTTCATATGTAGTCTAGGTGAGCGTTCGAATGCATACAATGTATTAAGAATGATGACTTGCTTTTCTGTAGAACGCTTGTTGGCGTTTAAAGCAGCTTTTACCAAGGTATTGGCAACAGGTATCAAGTGATCACTAGCCTTGTCGTCAAGATCATCATCACTATCATTGTCATCGACAGACAGGCTTGCTGAAATCATTCTTTGTAGTAAGCGAGTAATAATATGCAGAATCAAATTGCCTTCTTCTGTGTTGATATTAAGTAGGCTGGTGATGCAATCTTTAAAGGCATTAAGTTTGGTGCTTATATTTTCGCTCCCTTGGGGAAGTAGCTCTTCGAGAAAACTACCGGGAGGGATATCGTGCAGGTAAAGCTCTTCAGCCTGAAAGTTCAAGCGAATAAACTGAAGATGATCATGGGTAGAAAACCTGGCAAAGTCGATATCATTGGTACATTTGGCGATAATGGCGGAAAAATCATTTAAGTCGTCTTTTTTCTCTTTAAGGCCTTTAACTTTTGCCTTTCTGTCGCTAAGGGGTTTGTGGCGTTGTTGGTTAAGTTGATCTGTTGGCGATAGATCTAAGATGCCTTTAGCCTTTTCTTCGTCCTTGGCTTCTTTTGCTTTTTTTTGTTGTTCCATTGTCTTTAGGGTTAGCTGATTGCTGAGTTGTGATTTCAGCGTGCTATGGTGAATTTGTAAGTGAGCAGGCGCTTTAAGGCGATTAAATAAAAGGGCTATGACTTTATCCTTATTCGGTAAGGAGCGAGCCTTCTTTTGTCCAGGATAGACATGTTGCGGTGCAAGAATAAAAATTCGCAAAATATGGTCGACAATCTCATAGGCATTGCCACCGTGGCTAAGAGCAGGGTGGATAGCCGCTATATTGGCTAATAAGCTATTGTTGTTGCTTTCTTCGTAAAGGGAGAAAATTTTATTTATCAGTATATCTTTGTCGGTATCTGATATTGACTGGCAGGAATAAATTTTTCTTAGCATGCAAGCAACAACGATGCTGGTGGTGTCGGGGTTTAGTTGGCTGCCGTCGCCAACAGTAAGATATGCTGTCAATAGTTGTGGCAGCTCGTTAACATCTTTTTGCGATTCAACGCAGTGGCAAATAAAGTCTCTTCCTTCTGGTGTCCGCGGATTGGCAAAGGCTAAAAACTCGGAGGAAATGGTGGCTACTCCCTGCTGTGCGAGTTTTGTTAAAATAGCCTGTGTTTGTTCTTCATCACTGCCAAGGATTTGTCGTCGCATAAATTGAATAACGGGGTTGTCAGTGTTGAAAAGAAAAGCGTAGTTTTGCCCTAATAACTCGATAATGCGTATGCGCGATGCATGGGTGAGTTTAGTGTTCCAAAAGATAGCTTGCGCAATAACGATAATCTCTTTATTGCTAAGCGCTCTAAAATTAGCTGGGAAGCCTGCTGACAGGGAGTGCTTGGCTTTTTTACTCTTTTTGGTTGACTTTTTATCGGTTTGGTTTGTAGAAGAGTCTAATGATGATGCGGCTGTGCTTGCGGCTCTTAAGGAGGCCTTAGGGGCTGAAGCTGCTGCTGCCGCTGCAGATTGTGTATAGTTGTGCGCAGATGAACTGCCCAATAAAAGCCGTGTTGATTCTGAGGCGGGGGGTGGTCTCCTTGTATGAGAGACACTTTCTTCTTGTTGTTTTAATTTAAATTCTTTATCGCTGTCAGCACTATCGTCTGCGATATCAATTGTATGTGAACCCGAAGCTGTAGCAGCCGTTGTTCGAGAAGCGGCAGTCATTATGGCGCCTAGTTTTCTTCCTGCTGCTGCGTTTGGGCGATGTATGGCTTGTTTTTTTTCTCTTTCATCATCAGTGCTGTCATCATCAGCGAAGGCGACCGTTGCATCTGAGTCTAGAGGACGATCTTTTTGTTTTCGATCGGCGCGACGTGGCGCTGCTTTTTTTTGTGCTTGGTCGGCAATGTCTAATAGTTCATTCATTATGGTTCTTGCATTATAGCTATCCCTAACAAGAAGCGAGTCATAATGATTTTTACCATTAAAACAAACAAAGATGGGGGCATTATTTTTATATAAGTTCTCGCTGATTTGTCGTCTATTTAAGAAGCGACCATGAATGTCTAAAACAATAATATGGCGGTGTAAGATGCGCGATAGAGCCATAATTTCAGCATTGCCGGCCCACTCATTTGTGCTGCGTATGCGTTGTATGTATTGAGCGGTAGTATAGGGGCCTTTCTCAAGGTGCGCTTGCAGTTGCGCACTGTCGCGACCGCTCTCGATTCGTGCTGCAACGAGATCTCTTAGTTGTTGTACTGATTGATCTGTATGGTAGCTCGCCGCTCTATAAAAGCAATGGCCATCGTAAGGTACTTGGCTATAACGCAAACCCGCTGGGAGTTGTGCTTGCCTTCTTTGTGGAGGCATTCTTACTGATGATGATTTTTCATCATCTGAGTCGTCGTCATCAGTATGACTGTGTGATAAGGATTGTAGATCGGCAAGAGGGTCGGTGTGATTCACTATATGAAAATATCTTGCGCCTAACTCAGGGCTGCTATTAAATAAAACAGCTGTTTGATCGCGTCTATTTTCAAATAATAAAGACAGTGTTTGTTGTAAAGTCTCACGCTCTCGTCGTTGCAGGGGAGAGTTCCCCATGGCTTGTCTAAGCAAGTTAATGCGATCTTCGTTTGAAAAATTATGATGCCAAAAAAAACGTGCTGCTAAATGAGCAGTGCATCTGGCTTGTAAGAATAATAGGATGGTGGTTGCTTGGTCTTGTGTGCTTAAGGCAAAAAAGGTTTGTTCATCCCTAGCAAATTCTTCTGCATGCAAATTTTGATTGGAAAATAAAGCAAAATAAATATAAAGAATAACGTGGAGTTGTGTGTCTAACTCCTCAGCGGTGGCATGTGTTCTGTAGGCTGCTTTTTCGCGCAAGTCTTTTATAGTTAAGGATAAAAGTTTGGCGCGTTTTTTGGCAGATAAAAGTCGATGCTGCTTTTTGATTCTTACTCTTAAGTTCATAACTAATAGCGGCATAAAAAGTGGTTTTCTAATAATGATTTGCGCTTCTACTTTTCCAAGTCGTCGTTCAATAATCCTAAGCGCATCTGAGTGGTCGGTAGAGTCGGTTTGCGGTGAGGCGCGTCTTATGTTTCTGATCGCATCGAGAATTTCTTGTAGTTTTTTCATCACCGTTTGTCTGCCGGTGATAATAATAACGTTCTGGGCGCCGCCGACAGATAATTTTATGGCGCCCTTCTGCTTTTCTATTTCCTCAAAGGTGAGAGGAGATTCGTCATAAGCTACATCGCTGGTTTGGTCTTTGTGCTCCTTTTTCTTCACCTTTCTTTTTTTGCGAGTATTAAGGTTTGCATTTTTGGGCTGTTTCGCTGGGCGAGCATCCAGTGGTTCTTCAACGTAGCGGTTGATAAAATCCCCTTGAATGTTAGCAATTAATGAGCCGATAGCAATCTCGTTATAAGCAACGTTATTGAGCAGGTGTTGAATGTGTTTGGTGGTTACATCGTACATATGAAACAGCGAATAACCACTTGGGTTATTTAATTTTTGCAGTGTGCAAAAATCTTGATAGTAACGAGCATTGACTTTGCGATCTTTAAAGAAATAGCCGACCGCAAACATGATTATCGCTAATAGCACTAGCTGTGTTAGGGTAATGCCCGAAGAGATTCTATTGGCTAGCGAAACATTCGCAGCATGTTCTTCTTCTGTAGGGATGGCGGAGCCTTGAGTATCTTGCGCATCAAAATGACTGCTCCAGGCATTAACGCCGCCCGCTAGATAGTAGATGGTGAGAATGCCTAAACCCACTAACAATCCATTGCGACCATAATACCAGGAGAAGCGTGAGCGCAAACGGCCTATGCCAAAACCATCTAGAAAAGGGTAGGATTCATCTCTTTTGCTTTCAGCATAGTTGATCACATCACGGTGGGCGGTAGTGCCAGGGGTAAATGGTGGTGATAGGCGGTCAAATTGTTCTATCGTTTCGCTCAATATATCAAAGTCAATATCGCCTTGGTTGCTATCTGCAGTATGTTTATCTTCTAATTGTGAATAAGGGACTTGTGGCATGGTGATCTCCTTTGAAAAATGGTGAAAAAATCATTTTAAATAAGCTTTAGGGTAAATCTTTTTATTGCTATAAGTGTATGTTGTTTCCATTTAACGGCGTATGTTATTGAGGTTGTCGCCAATATGCTGTTGTTTTCAGTCGTCATCCCGCGGGACCCACGAATGTTGGCCAGATCTCGTGGTCAAGCCGCTAATAAGAAAGCCAATGATGACTTTTCTTTTTTTGCTTTAGGCAATAGGCGGTATAAGTAGCACCTGCGTGCCCGCCGATGCCGTCTTCAACACTAATGCCAGCGGCAACATCGGCATGAATTTTTAGTAGGCAATTTATTATGTCGCCAGTTTTGTGGGCGGTCATTGTGCAGGGTTGCGATTGCGCATTTTCAATGGCGATTTTATAACCGGAGCCACCGCCAGAGCGGCCAACATTTAAAAAATTTAGTGTTGCAACGATGTTGCCGGTCATGCCCGTGGGGCAGTGAAATTGAATATTGTAATTAATGGGTTTCGGTCGAGGTTCCGCCCCCGTTCTGCCCAGATATCTGCAGGTCATATTATCCGCTGAGCCATTAGTGGTTGCGTGCGGTAAGCAGTTGCCAACGCCGGCGACAAAGTTGTTAGCGGTGCCGCCGTTGCCAATCGGTTGCGCCACTTCAGCGCGTACGTAGCATGCATACGAATTGTCGCCACAAGGAATAACGGCGTTGCTTTTCGGGTCTAGGGTGGCAACAGCATTGGGGAGTAATGCCGCTATGCGAGAAGCCATATGTTTATTGGTAGAGTGTACTTTCATTGCCACCCAAAAAAGGCGGCTGTTGTCGGCGCTGGTATTTTGTGTCAGCCCCCAGCAGTAATAGCTGCCAAAGTTGGTTGAGGTGTCTGCATTAGGGACATAATATTTAATAAAATCTGTCATTAGGACTGGTGCTGTTTCACTACAAGTCGAGATATTATCATTGCTATCGGGCCATTTTGAATGGTCGGCATTATATGCGACGGCTGCTTCCATCAGGTTTTGCATTTCTAAGGATGCTTTTTCAATCCGGCGACTGACGGTTTTATGACGATAAGCGAGGATGCCAAGAGAGGTAATGACGGCAATAATAGCGATGACGAGGAGTAGCTCAATAAGCGTATAGCCAGATGTTTTTTTTAGCATAGGGCTTTCTCCTTTGTATTATTGTGCGCAGCTTGCTGTCTTTAGGGCGCTACTTTTAATTTCTAAGTTTTTGAATAGGCGCCTTGCGCCGTCCATAATCCAATAATGATGATCATTGCGACTGTGACTACTGCTAGGTAGGCTGGTCCATACTAATTTAAATTGTTGGCGCTCTTGGCTTAAGTTAGTGGCGCCTAATTCTTTTTGGTAACTTTGCGCTTGGTTCAAGCCAATATTTGGGTTTAATGTTGCGGTAAGGCTAAATTGGTAATATGGCTTTTGGTTGTCTTTTACCGTCAGATTCATTCTGCTAATTTGGCTGCTGTAGTGAGAAATAAGCGGAGGGCGTCCCTGCGCTAGTGACGCAAGTTGCAGATCACTATTAATTGCCGGCTGAAAGTGACCGATAAAAATGCCATCACTATTGCAACCATTGGTATGAAAGTAACGATTCATCGCGTAAAAAATAGTATGCTCATCTTGTTTGATTAGCGTAATTTGTTCGGCATGATGATACTGCTGGTATTGTCTTATTCCCAGGATGGCAATAATCATAATGCCGGACAACGCGAGTAATAATTCGATTAAACTCATTTTATGGGAAGGTGTAAGTAAATTGAGACTTTAAGCACTTCGAGGTGACATTGCCAGTTGATGCATCCGGGTAGGCGCGCAGTATGGTCTGGCACTTGTTTTCATCGGGTAGATTAACCGTTATTTCTGCAAACTCAGATTTATCACCACTGGATGCAATGGTAATACTGCCGCCCCATAGGGTAAGTAGCGAATTATTGGTATCGTCAAAGCCCGGGAAGTTGGCAAGTTGGCCGGCTTGTGCCAGGGTTTGGATGCTTAAGTTGGCATAATTTGCTGTTGCGCCTTTGTAGGCATGTGCGGCAGCAACAAGTGCGCCCACTTGGCTGATGGTCGTGTTGGTTTTGTTATTATTACTAGCAACAAAGAAATAGCGTGTCGCCATAATTAAAATAATGGCAATAATAGACAGAGATAATAAGACCTCTAATAAGCTAATTCCTAGCTGTTTTTTCTTGTTATAAATTTTTTCCGACATTTTAAGTATCCTTTGTTGAAGTTAAAAAGTAATCCTATTTCAACTGGCTTTACAATGCCATACTGTGTTTTGTAAAGCTATAAAAAAATTAATTTTAGAAAACTAAGCTTGCAAATTAATGTTACTTTAATGAAACTTTTCTTCTATCAGTGCGTGAGAGTCTATTATGTTGCAATTACCATTCCAACGGAGTAAATCCCTAAAATTAAACTGGCAGCAACGACGGCGCTTAAAATTAAAAACCCGGCGCTAAGTAATTTTCCAGTCAGGGTAATTTTTTTCTGATTTTGTTCGCTAGAGCGGTCGCCCAGTGATGTTAGGGCTGAGGCAAAGCCTTTGCCTTGCGCTACTACTTTTAAACGCACTAGGTCATCTTCAGGAATTAAATTAGTATCAAGTACGTCGCCAATGTTATCCATGCCGCCACTAAGGCGATACTCCATTCTCATTAGGTGCCAAGATAAATAGGGAGCGGCGTTGCGTTGCATAATGCTTAGCGCTTTCTTAAGTACAATTCCGTTAGAGATTAATAATCCTAGCGTTTGCATAAAACGTGCTGCCGTTGTATTGCGGTAGAGCGAAATAAGAGGGATATCATCAATATTGTTGCGAACACTGCCGGTGAAATTTTTCAGTAAATTGATAATAAGGTAAATGGTCGCGGTAAGCATGATAATGATAAGCCACCACCAGTTTTGCAGAAATTGTGCTAGGTGGTAAATGCTTAAGCCAGCTGTAGGCCACTCCGTCAGCGGTTTGATTTTTACAAAGCTTTGTAAAACAGAATTCTTGATAAAAACGACCATAAATAACGCCAGGCTAAGTACAATCAAGGGGTAGACAAGATTGTTGATGAGCAGTGTTAAGGTATTTCGTTGTTGCGATAGCGCTTTACTGGCTGATGCTATTGCGGCGGCGAGGGTGCCACTGCTTTCGCCAGCACGAATGATTTCTACAATGGGCGTTGGAAACCAGTTTTCCATGCCATCGGCAACGGGTTTGCCTGCGGCAATGGCGTTGCTCATATCGGTAGCGACCACTTCGGTAATATCAGATGAAACATTTTGTATGGTATCAACGGCTTGACTAATGGGGACGCCATCATTGGTAAGAAACGCTAAATCCTCTAAAAAGGCTTGCTGCTGTTTTTGGCTAAACTGCAGTTTGTTCCATTTTCCTTTGAATGTTCCTAACATTTTTTCTTCCCTTACGATCCAACATCGGCGTTGTAATTAAAACTTTCGTCTTCACTGAGGTTATCAATGGCGCCGATAATATTTTCGATATCCAGTGGGTCACAGAGCCCTGCTTTAACCATTTCAATGAGGCGCTGCTGGTAAGTCACCCAGCCATGTTTTTTTAAATGGCGACGCCAGCCTGGAATATCTTCTTTTTGAATAAAGTCCCGACCTTGCGCGTCTAGCCACACCACTTCGGCGGCGACACTACGATGACTAATGCCTTGGTTATGGCAGTGTTTGCAGTGAGAGCCGCGTGTTTTTATTTGTGAAAAATATTTGCCAAGTGTTGCTTTCCAGCGGCTTAAGTATTGTCGGTGTGGCAAGGATTGCTGAATGGGTATGTGGCAGTGTTTACATAAAATAGGTGCTAGCCGTTGGCAAATTAAGCAAACTAATAAGTTTTGCGTGCTTAATAAAGAGCGTGAGATACCAAGGTCGACCAAGCGGGTAATAATATCAGTAGAAGTGTTGGTGTGCACCGTGGAAAAAATTAAGTGGCCGGTTACAGCTGCCCGTACCATAACGCTAGCGCTGTCTTCATCGCGCATTTCGCCAAGAACAATAACATCGGGGTCCATTCTTAATGCGGTGCGGGCCATGCTGGCAAAGCTGCGATCGTATTTTTCTGTATTTACGGGCACCTGCGTTATGTTGGGGATAAGTTTCTCGATCGGGTCTTCGATGGTATACACTTTTCGTTGGTTGCTGACTAATTGCATGCAGCTGGCAAGGGTGGTTGTTTTCCCTGAGCCCGTAGGGCCGGCAACAATAACAGCGCCATGCGGCATGCGTACTGCTTTTTTAATAAGTTCAATTTGCTCGGGCAAATATCCTAAACTGGCTAGGTCTTTGATTTTTTCATCGGTAGACGCAAGAATACGCATAACCATATCAAAACCTTCTTGCGCCGGGAGGCTGGCTAGCCGTAGGCGAATGCTGCGGTTGCCAATCTTTAGCGGCATAGAGGCATTTTGTGGAATCAAAGGATTAAAGTGGGTGATGGCATGATCGGTTTCTTTATTAAATGCAACGGAAGCAATTTCGCGTGCTAACTTAGATAACCATTCAGCGTGCAAAACCAGTTCACCATGTTTGCGAAAGCGAATGGTCGCTAAGTCGTTGCGTACTTCAATATGAATGTCGGTGGCAGCAAAATCAATGGCTTCTTTAACCAGCATGCGTAAGCGCTGTTGTTGGGTGCTGACTTTAGCGGCCTGTTTATTTTCTTCATGGCTAATCTCACGTCCATTCTCCAGGAGGATATTGATCAGTGAACTAGCGGCAGGATAGACAACGCCGGGGGTCAAGCCCTTGTTATGCATAACGACTTTGCAATTTTGAATTAAACGCGAAGCGGGGTCATTACAGAGGATGCTACCGCTTTGGAGGACAACGATAGAGCCTTGGTGGCGGCACCAAGTTAGCATATCTGGCATAGCTCGATCTTTCGGGTCTAAGTCGCTTTGACTTTCCAAAATTCGCTGATTGGCGATCGATGCGTACTGCTTTAGTCGCTGTTGTTCCTGTTCCATGTCCTAACCTTTGGACAAGTATATCCATAGTTTTATTGCTGGTTAGTCCATTCCGAAAAGTTCCGCGTCCTGCGAAGGTAAGAAATTAAAAGTTGTAGAACACAGAGTATAACAACTTTTATATTATGCTGTCATGCTTCGTTTTATGCAGCAGATTCTCTTTCGTGTAAGAACTGATTAAAGTTACTTAACGCTTTAACATAGAAGCTGGCATTGTTGTGCGCGTTAGCAGCATTCTTCAATGTGCTTTTATGTAGACTTTGCTGTTCTGGCGATCCACATTTGGCAATAATTCTGTTGCATTGCACCAAGTTTTCAATCGCTTTCTCGTTGAGTTCATCTTCCGGCAATGTGAGTAATTGAATGGCTTTGACTAACGCGCGTGATGTTTTTTGCGCGCGGTGTATAACCGTGTTGTTTTCAACGATGTAGTTATTAAGAAAATCTTCTAAGTGTTTTGTAAACTTTCTTGGGCCAGAGTAAGAGTAATACCCTTTTTCTTTTTTGCTGACATCTAATTCTTTCAGGTGAGCGATAATTTTATAACCAAGGTTATAAAGCATTACTCTGTTTTCATAAAGCTGCGGATTTTTTAAGTCGAGCCTAACATGAATTTTAACGCGTTCTGGTTGGGGTACCAGCTTTTTTAGCATAGACCGATACTTACTCACCATATATAGCATCGTGTCGGTAAATGTAGATGTAGTCATAATGTCACAACCTCTTTTTTCAATCCGTTAGAAAATTTAATATCTAAATTGTATCCCATAGACCTTAAATTAATATTAAGTTTTCGAAGAATTAGTGGTTATTCTTTGCGCCACGTAGTATTCCAAATTAACAGGATTGTTTGTGGTAATAAATAGTTAAGTGAGGTTGATTCTTTAGTGCAAACTTAGTCAATAGAACTCTTCTCGTAGAGGCTTGAGTGTGGTACTTGACATGTTTTTCGATGCGTATAATCAATTGACAGCACACCAGTTTTAATTTTTTTCGCACATGCAAATAATTAAATTCGTACTATAGTTGGGGTGAAGGAATGTAACTAAAAAGGATGGCGAGATAATGAACAAGCTGATCTCTGCTTTATTTGCCCTAGCCCTGTTAATAGGTAGTATTATTCCCGCGCAGGCGGAGTCTAAATACTATGGTGGTCATTTATGTGCCTACGAAGGTTTTAAATGTATCAAAGTAAAGCGCGGAGACAGTTGGAAGAAGTTATTTCCCGACAAGCGCCAGCGTGAGATTGTTAAGCGCCTTAATCGCACTAATATGTCGGTTGCTTATCGTCGTTGGATAGTGATTCCTACCGACATGAAGAATGTTAGTCATATGGATTTGTCGCCTTTTCCTGATTATATAAAGCCCAATGGTGAGAAACGCGTTATTGTGAACCTAAGCTTGCATGCTTTTGGTGCTTATAATGAATATGGATACCTGGTGCATTGGGGGCCTGTTTCTGGTGGTAAAGGCTGGTGTCCAGATATTAAACGAGCTTGTGATTCTGCCATTGGTGAATTCCGCGTGACGCATAAGAAGGGTGCAGCTTGTATTTCTAAGCGCTTTCCAGTAGAAACTTCCGGCGGCGCGCCTATGCCTTATTGCATGTACTATTATAAAGGCTTTGCGCTGCATGCCTCGACTTTGCCAGGCTTTCATGCCAGTCATGGTTGTTTAAGACTTTTTAAAGACGATGCTATTTGGCTAAACCGACAGTTTATTGATGTGGGTACGCAAGTCATTGTTACTCTTTAGCACGAGTAACTAGCGAACAGATTGTCTACCAGGTAATATAAGCGTCCTTAAGTTAGTATTTTGGCCGCTGATAAATGATCAATAATAATACAGATATAGCTTGGTATGACGCCCGACATCCTGCCTCTTTACAACCATTGACTGGTTTAAATTCAGTTCAGCAAGATTGGTTGTTGGATCAAGGTTCGTTAACGCAACGCCTGCGTGCGAGCACGCAAGGTCATATTCAGCATCACCTCTGTTTTTCCGGTTGGGGAAATTTGTTAGCGGATGAAGTGTCTTTGTTTTCGCAACAAGATGATGCGTCGGTATGGGTGCGAGAAATTGAGTGGCGTTTAGAGGATAGTGTTTGGGTGGCGGCGCGCGTTGTTATCCCGCGTCGTTGTTGTACCCGTGAATTGTTAAATTTAGGTGAACGTTCACTAGGTGAAGTATTGTTTGCTGATAAGAGTTTAAAGCGATCTTCATTGGAGTTGGCTTGTCTTAGTGCGCAACATCCTTATCATCAATTAGCGTTTCGTGCTGCACCGGCAAGTGATATTGTGTGGGCGCGCCGTTCTATTTTTCACTTTCAACAGCAACCTTTGCTCGTTGCCGAGATTTTCTTACCGCCTATTTTTCAACAAGGGTAGAGAAGCTTGTGATCAGTCTTGTCCTTAAAAATAGTAATAAGTATTGGCGCCTAATGCGTTTTGATAAGCCCATTGGCATTTTATTATTGTTATGGCCAACCCTGTGGGCGTTGTGGATTGCGGGGAAAGGATTTCCGCCTTGGCCAGTGTTGCTTATATTTGTTTTGGGTGTTGTGTTGATGCGTGCGGCAGGTTGCGTTATTAATGATTTTGCTGATCGGCATTTTGATGCGCATGTGGAGCGAACTAAAAATAGGCCTTTGGCAACGGGCGAGGTAAGCGCTAAAGCGGCATTGGTACTGTTTGCTTCTCTTATGCTATGTGCTTTTTTATTAATTTTATTCTTAAATGCCTTAACGATTAAGTTGGCGCTCGTTGGTGCTGTTTTGGCTACCATTTACCCTTTTAGTAAGCGTTTTATCGCTATGCCGCAATTTGTTTTAGGGCTCGCTTTTGCTTGGGGAATTCCCATGGCGTTTGCGGCCTTGACCGGAGCAGTGCCAGCGATGGCGTGGCTGTTATTTGCTATCGGTGTGTTATGGCCTTTAGCTTATGATACACAGTACGCTATGGTTGATCGTAATGATGATGTCAAAATTGGTATTAAATCGACGGCTATTTTATTTGGTCGTTGCGATCGCCTGATGATTGCGCTTATGCAAATAGTGATCATTTTTTTGTTTGTTGTGCTTGGTTTACGTTTAGATTTTTCCATCTGGTTTTATTTTGCACTTTCTGTTGCTGTTCTTTTGATGATCTATCAGCATTTTTTAATTCGTCATCGTGACCGCACCGCATGCTTTCGTGCTTTTCTTAACAACCATTGGGTTGGTTTAATTATTTTCTGCGGAATATTTATACAAAAATAAAATTATGCTAAGTAATGAAACAATACGTTTCATTATGTTTACAAATAATAAGTCGGTGATTCATTGCTTGTTAATTGCTATTTATAGGATAATAGATAGATGGTATGTGCATACTGGTGCGCATTGGAGCAGGGATAGAGATAAACTATATTTTAGGTTTTTGTAATGAAAAAAAGAATGCTGAGCTACATCGCTTCAATAACATTGCTGGTTGTAGCCCCACTATCCCTCGCTGATAATTTAATCCAAGTTTATAATCAAGCTGTCAAAAGTGATCCGGTTTATCGTAAGGCGCAAGCAGATTGGTTGACCGCCCGTGAAGAGTTGCCTTTAGCTATTACAGGTGTCGGTGCACCGGGCACCGGTCTTTTACCTAATATAACGGCGAGTGGAGCAATACAAAAGGTTTATCAAGAAACTAAATTTGATGGATCGCCAACGGTTTCAGGAAATGCTGAGGATAAAAATTACATTATATCGTTAGATCAGCCTATTTTTAATTTTGCTACTTGGCAATCGATTAGCAGTGCTAAATATGGTGTGAAAGCAGCAACGGCAACGTATTGGGCTGCTAGTCAGAGTTTGATTCAGCGTGCGGCGTTTGCTTATATCGAGGTGCTGCGCGCCAACACGTCATTGCGTTTGATATTGGCGCAGAAGGAACAGTTTCTGCATCAATTAATTACTGCGCAACAAAAATTTAAAGTGGGTCTTATTGCGATTACTGGTGTTTATGATGCGCAAGCCAGTTATGATGGCGCCATTGCGGATGAAATTAAAGCGCGTAATAATTTACAAAACCAAATTGAAAATTTACGTGCTATCACCGGTGTAGCTTATCACTCTTTAAATGCCTTAAAAGCTTATATTCCTTTAGCGATGCCTAAGCCGGATAATATTGAAAAATGGGTTTCTATTGCCGATCGCCAAAACTATATTATTCAAGCTGATATTAATACCATGATTGCCTCCAAAATTAATGTACGGGTGGCAGCAGCGGGTATGGCACCTACGTTGGATGGTGTTGCTAGTTATGGTACCAGCGTCAATGGCTCTTTGCCGGCTACTGTTGGTGCGCCAACTAGCCCAACGCCGACAATAACGCAAGGGACCGTCGGTTTGCAGCTAAACTTCCCGGTCTTTAGGGGCGGTTATGATATCGTTAATACTAAGCAAAGCCGTTATAAGTACCTTTCAGCAAGTGATCAGTTGGAAATTGATCACCGTAATGTGGTGAATCAAACGAGACAAGCCTTCTTAGGAATTGATTCTGGTATCAGCCAAATTCGTGCTGATCGCCAAACCATTATTTCCTTTAGAAACCAGTTGGCCGCAACGCGTGCTGGTTATGTTGTTGGTACACGAACCATGGTGGATGTGTTGGAAAGTGTGACTAGCTTAACACAAGCGCAGCAAACGTATGCTGATGATCGTTATAACTATATCGAAAGCATTTTTACGTTAAAGCAACAAGCTGGGACATTGTCGCCAGAAGATATTGTTAGAATTAATGGCTGGCTTGGTAAATCAGTTATCTTTTCGCTAAAACAACCAAAAGTACCGTCGCGTAGTAAGATTAATCAGCAAGTAGGTCCGAACACCGATTTGCTGGAGATCAACAAGCCTGAAAAGACGAGTCCGACGTCGCCAGAGAATAATCCTGGCCAAGGATCAACAACCAATGGTAGTTCGAACTCAAGTGGAAGTGGCTCTAAGAAAGGGGTCATGCCAATGACGAACCCTACCACTCCATCTGGTGGAAATAATTCAGGTAAGAGCGACTCTTCTGGGGGTAGTGTTAATTCAACAAAGGCAACATTGCCACAACCAAGAGATGAGTCAAAACTGCGAAGCCATCATAAGTCGGTAAAAGCGAAGCACCATCAGAAAAAAGTAGCAGCTAAAAAGCCTCAGTATCACGCTGTGACTGCCAAGAAGGCTGGTTCGAATAGTGCTAAAAAGACCACATCACAACAAAGCAATGTGAGTAAGGCTAAAGTAGCAGGACCAAAAACGTTACCAGCGCCAGCGCCGTCTTCTTTAAATGCAAAAGAAAATGCTAAACCTGTTGTGAAACACATATCAACTAAGCTGCAAACTAGCCAGCGTTATCAACAGAAGACTCAACAAAAAGTAGCGAAAAAAACAAACTCTTCTAGTATGGATGTTGGCAAGTACACCATCGAGCTTTATACAAGTCATGATGAAAGGCTTTCGCAGCAGTTTTTAGAAAAATACGATTTTGGCGGCAAGGCGCAGTTGCTTTATACCCGCTCCCATCGCCGTGATTGGTACCGTGTGATTTATGGTTTCTACAATACGCGTGCGGAGGCTGAAAAAGCATTGAGTCAATTGCCTGAAGAGTTGATTCGTAAGCGTCCTTACATCGTTTACTTACCCTCAGTTGGTAAAAAGTAATTGTAATAAATCCTTTTTGGTAAGGTGGCCGAAAATAGTTGCGCCTTGCCATAGTGGTTTTCTAAGTCAATATATTGGCAAAATCCCCCCTTACAAGATGGCTTCCTGTTCAAAACTGTATCATTTATGTGCACATTATTCGTTTTCCTGCTATAATGATAGCTAGGTTAAATGTTTTTAGAGGAAAGTATTATGCCGCCAGGCGCTATATTAACGAATATGCATACGTGCCCGATGCAGACGCCAGCAGTACCACCAATACCTCATGTGGGCGGGCCGATAGTATCACCAGGCACGCCAACGGTAATGTTGGGCGGAATGCCGGTAGCATGTGTGGGTTCTTCTTGTGTTTGCGTTGGACCACCAGACTCTATAGTTAAAGGTAGTGCGACAGTTATGATGGGCGGTATGCCGTGTTCGCGCGTAGGAGATATGACTGCGCATGGTGGCTCAGTTGTGGCTTGTTGTCCGACGGTGATGGTTGGCGGATAATCCAGTTGATTGTTTTTGCTATTAAATCATAGGGTTGAGCTGCTTTCTGCGTAATAGCTCATTTTTTCCGAGATCCAATTTAAATGTTTTTGCAGTGCGCCAGTATTGGCAAGGCTGACTGCTAAGGCGCGCTCGCCGAGCTGCAATTTTAAGGCGTGATCTGAGAAAAGAAGGTTAACAGCCGCGGCTAGTTCTTCTGCATTATTGGCAAGGGTAAGTGCATTAGCATTTTCTAGTAATGCTTTTACCGCTAAAAAGTTATGCAAATGCGGACCGCTTATCACTGGCAGGCCAAGAGCAGCAGGTTCAATCAGGTTGTGGCCACCAACGGGAACAAAGCTGCCGCCGACAAAAGCCACATCAGCTGCAGCGTAAAATAGCTTTAACTCACCGAGTGTATCACCTAAGAAGATGGCCGTATTATCATCGGGTAGTTGCTTTAAACTACGTCGAGCAATTTGATAACCTTCTTTTTGGCATAGCTGGGCAATTTTATCAAAACGCTCGGGGTGGCGGGGCACTAAAATTAACAGGGCATCGCTATGTTTAGCACGAATTTTCTTAAAAGCCTGTAGAATAATCGCTTCTTCACCTTCATGTGTACTGGCGGCGACAAAGCTTGGACGTTGGTGCCAAGCGTCTTTTAGCTTTTGCCCGTCTTCTTTTAAAGTCTCAGGTATATCGATATCAAACTTAATATTGCCACTAATTAATAGTTGCTTGTCTGATAGGCCGAGCGCTTTAAAATGTTCGCCATCTAATGGGCTTTGTGCAGCAACGATGGTAATGGACTCCATCATTTGGCGCGCCAGTGTGCGAATACGCTGGTAGCCTTTGCAGGATCGTTGCGATAAGCGGGCGTTGGCTATCATAATGGGGATGTGTTGCTGGCGCAGACAATGAATAAGATTTGGCCATAGCTCAGTTTCCATAATAATGGCTATTGCAGGCTTAGTACGCTTAAGAAAACGGTTAACCACAGAAGGTAGGTCATAAGGCACATAGGTGTGCATAACGCGATCACCAAATTGCTTAGTAACATGCGCTGATCCAGACGGTGTCATGGTGGTGATCACGATCGTGTATTGAGGATAGGCCTCTAATAGTGCTTTAATAAGAGGAGTAGCAGCGATTGTCTCTCCCAAAGAAACGGAGTGCAGCCAGATGCTCTTATTCGCGGCAGGCGGAATAAAGGCAAACCGCTCAGCCCAGCGGCGTCGGTACGCCGGATTACGTCGAGAGCGAAGTAGAAGGCGTAACAGCACAAAGGGTGTCGCCACATAAAGCAATATGGTATAAAGTCGTCGCATTGGCGTAGTCTACTGGAATTACATTGAGAAGGCAAAATTCGACCTGTTAGAAAAACACTTATAAATTAGGAAGATAATGGCAAAACCTACAAAAAGTGCAAAAAAGAAAGGGTATACCGCTGAATCGATTGAGGTGCTAAGCGGCTTGGAGCCTGTCCAACGGCGTCCGGGGATGTACACGGATACGACATCGCCAAACCATTTGGCGCATGAAGCCATCGATAATAGTGTCGATGAAGCGATTGCTGGGCATGCTAAGCACATTGACGTGACCTTGCATAAAGATGGTTCATTGTCAGTGGTTGACGATGGTCGTGGTATGCCAACCGATATCCATCCGGAGCATAAGCTTTCTGGTGTTGAGCTAATTTTGACACGCTTGCACGCTGGGGCGAAATTTTCCAATAAAGATTATAAGTTTTCCGGTGGTTTGCACGGGGTTGGTATTTCTGTGGTCAATGCCTTGTCGACGCAATTGCTGGTTGAGGTTAAAAAGGGCGGTAAAGTCCATCAAATGAACTTCGCTGATGGTGCACCAAAGAGTAAGCTAAAATCAGCCGGAACGTGCAACAAGCGAGAATCTGGCACAACGATTCGTTTTTGGCCCGATGCTAAGTATTTTGACAACGTGAAATTTGTCGTTAAAGCGCTGATGCATACTTTGCGCGCAAAGGCCGTATTGTGTCCTGGTTTATCAGTCAGTTTTACCAACGAGGCGAAAAATACCACTAAACGCTGGTATTACGAAGAAGGGTTAAAAACCTATTTGAAAGATAGTCTTGGTGCCTGCGTGCGTCTACCAGAAGTGCCCTTGGTGGGTAAATACCAAGGTGATAACGAGGGTGTTGATTGGGCGATGACTTGGTTGCCGGAAGGTGATGAGATTATCGCTGAGAGTTATGTTAACTTAATTCCAACACAACAAGGCGGCACGCATGTTAATGGATTCCGTAGCGGTTTGCTGGAAGCGATGCGTGAGTTTTGTGAAATCCATAAATTATTACCGCGCGGTCTAAAGCTAACCGGTGATGATATTTGGGAGCAATGCAGTTACGTTTTATCGTTAAAAATACAAGAGCCACAATTTGCTGGGCAAACAAAAGAGCGTTTATCATCACGTCAGGCAGCGGTATTTGTCTCCGGTGTGGTTAAGGATTCTTTTAGCTTATGGCTGAATCATAATGTTAACCAGGGCAAGGCATTAGCTGAAGTGATTATCGCCAACGCGCAAAAACGTATGCGGGTTAGCAAAAAAGTAACCCGTAAAAAGGTAACGACCGGTCCCGCATTGCCTGGTAAACTTGCTGACTGTACGCAGCAGGATGCGTCTTCATCAGAATTGTTTTTAGTGGAAGGGGATTCTGCGGGTGGTTCAGCCAAACAGGCGCGTGATAAAAACTTCCAAGCGGTGATGCCGTTACGCGGTAAGATTTTAAATACCTGGGAAGTGGATTCAGATCAAGTGTTAGGCTCGCAGGAAGTGCATGATATTGCGGTAGCGATTGGTGTTGACCCTGGCTCCGATAAAATTGAAGGCTTGCGCTATGATCGCATTTGCATTTTAGCCGATGCCGATTCAGATGGTTATCATATTGCTACCTTGCTTTGTGCCTTATTTTTAAGGCATTTTCAGCCGCTGGTTGCTGCGGGTCATGTCTATGTAGCGATGCCGCCTTTATACCGTATTGATGTCGGTAAAGATATTTATTACGCTTTGGATGATGATGAGCGTCAAGGGGTGTTGGATCGCATTAAAGCAGAAAAGAAGCGTGGTACCGTTAACGTGCAACGTTTTAAAGGTTTGGGTGAAATGAATCCGATGCAGTTGCGTGAAACGACGATGAATCCAGATACGCGTCGCTTGGTGCAATTGACGATAAAAAGTAATGATAAATCACACCAAATGCTCGATATGCTGCTGGCCAAAAAGCGTTCTTCTGATCGCAAAAAATGGCTGGAGAAGAAGGGCGATCTTGCTGAGCAATAGTAGAGGAAAATTTGTATGAACCAAAGTCCTAAACCACGTCGGCGTTCTTTGCCTGCTTTTCTTGCTGCGGTTGTGCTTATCGTTTTGTTGCTAGTCGGCTTTTATTTGGTTTTTCCTCTAATGGGCTTAAGTCTAGCAATGACCGGCAGTATTTGGGGCATGCTGGTGACCACCATTGTCTTGTTATGTGTGTCGATCGCCTTGTTTTTTATTCTAGGCGGCGTGGCTGTTTTCCTTGTTGGTGGCTTTGTTGTTTTATGGACGATAGTTGCTATTATTTTATTTCCCATTATTTTTCCCTTGGTTGCGCCGGTGGTCATTGTTCTCTTATTGGTTGCTTACCTATTTAGACGCTGATTATTTAAGCCAAGGCTCGTTAGCTCTATCGGCAACACTCTGAACCATCCTGCTGCCGATATTGACAACAGGTGCTTTCCAGTAGTTTTCTCCAGCAGCGTGTGCCATTTGCATTTCACGGGTAACGGTGCCGCCGTCTACAAAGGCATTTAGAGGTTTGTCATAAGCAGTAAGCCATGCATTCTCACTAAAAGAAGTGTGTCCTGCTAGGCGATCAACGTGCCAGTCAGTGTATTGCCAAACTTTAGCGCCACCAATACAGTTGGTTAGGTCAACGCCATGTCTGAATTTCTGCCGATAGCCTTCTATTGGAAATGCGCCGGCGCCCATTCGAATCATAAAGGATCGACCATCTTGATTAATGACATGAAAGTGATAGAGAACGCCATGCAAGGCATGTTGTTCAGTTGTTACAGCCAATCGACCTGCTACGGTGATACCATTAATGTCACGGCGGATTTCGCCATTGTTAGGCAAGGTGACCCTATCGCCGCTGGCAAATATTGCTTCAAGGTCGTTGGGACGTTTTGTGATGTCGGAAGATTTTCCCATAAAAGATTCAAATGCTTTCATGACTCTATCCATAGGGTCGCTGGCATTAGTGTTAGAGTCTTTTGGTACTTCATAGCCAAAGCAATAGAGATGGCCATGCGGCCCAGCCTCAAAAATATTGGTTATACTTTGTGGGTTGTCGCCTTGAGTGATTTTTTCTAACATTGCGGGAATGATATTTTCGATGATATAAGCATGTTGTAATGAATGGTCGGCAATTTCTTGTGGTGAGCAAGTAAGATTATCACCATCAAACAGTCGGTGCAAAGAATCCAGAATCATTTGACCATTTGCATCATAGCTTGATGGGCTTCTGGTTATGCTGTCTCTCAAACAGTTTAAGGTGAGTCTGGCATCTGGGTTTAGATCTCTTTCGTCAAAAGGGATGGGGTAGGCCGTTGGTGAATGTTGTCTGCTAGTTGTTTCTTCCATCAGTCTTTCTGCATAATGAATGTCGACGACACTTTGCATGTAGTGTGTTTCTTCTGCTGCTCCATAACTAGTGTTAAACATTCTGGTGGCGTCACCGGTGTTGCCCATGGAAGCGTGATTGCCCATATTGACCTGGGGTAGTGATCCATTTGTAAATAAGCCTCCCGCTATGCCTTGTGTAGCTCGAGTAGTCATTCTGTTTATTAAGTTGGTGTTCATTCGCATTGGATTTCTCCTCACCTATGTTTGTCTAGTTTGGCTTGTCGATAGTTACTATCATAGCGTGAGAATGTTCAGGTAGTGTTAGGAGATTGTATTAGAAGTGTAGCAAAGTAAGCGTTCTAGTTGATTATTTATTCAGTTTTTCAAGAGATGTGTTAAAAGGTAAAAGAGCCCTGTATTCATCGCTTGTTTTGCAGTCGCGGATACGGTTTAGCATATAGTTAAAGTAGTTT
>JAUIAD010000014.1 GCA_030425685.1 Gammaproteobacteria bacterium
CATCGGCTATCGTCACCGTCGCCAATGCAGGGTCCACGCCTACCGCAGCATTACTCGTACTAACCAACTGGATCGTAACCGTCTCCGCCGACTCTAAATCCACATCGTCCAACACCGTCACGTCAATTGCTGCATGAATATTACCTGCCAAAATCGTCACTGTACCACTCAATGTGCTGTAGTCACCCCCAGATGTGGCTGAACCACCAACCGCGTAGCTAATTACTGTATCTGTGCTGGAAGGATTATCTAGCGATACAATGAACTGACCATCACCCCCAGCTTCACTCGCAACTGGATTGCTTGATGTGAGTGTTACAGTAGTAGGAGCCGGGGCTGGAGCTGGTGCTTGGTTACTACCTGCTACTGCCGTCGGCGTAGTGTCAGTTGCAGCAACTGAATTGTTTACATCTACGTTTTCAAATGAACCGTCTTGTCTATTGTCTCCAGCAAAATTACCTCCTTGCTTGTTTTGAACAAATTCACTTGATAACGCTTGACCACTGTATGTTTCATCGTTATCAGATTTCGATAATGTACCTTCAAGCTCTGGGTCAGGGGCATATTGAGACTCTGCATATAATAGGTCGCTCGACTCTTCTGTTGTTGGTATGTAATTTTCTGCTGTGACGATATTTTTAACTCCACCAACCTCATCTGAAATTAATTGTGGGTCTACGTCTGTGTGTTCTGAGGTAACTGGGCCTGCGTTGTTGACGGGGTTTTGTGGAAGCTCTACTGGCATGCGCTCGTCTTGTGGGAAAGCTGAAGCTAGTAGAATTTCGAAACTAGAGAAAGAAGCTAATTGCGGTAGCATTGCTGAAAAATCGGAGAAGTCTAGGTTGGTTAGCTGGGTGTTGTCTTGGATATCTGCGTAGGTGTTTTTGCTTGTTTCCAGCGTGAGCGCGACTAATAACGTGGAAAAAAGAAATGGGACGCGAGGCCGTTTTGTTTTTTTGTTGGCTTCGTTATTCTTTTTGCCTGTTTGTATTTTCCTTAATAAATTCTTTATTACTTCCTGGTTTTTGTTACCCCACAGAGGTTGCTTCATTCATATTCTCAACGCGAGCAGCGAGTTTTTTTGGACGGTGATATTGGTTACGCGTGTTTTATACCTAATTACAATTATAGCATATAGTGCAAATATTGGACATATTTTGTATTTTTAGGTTTTTTGGTAACTTGCTGATAATTCTATCTTATATTTATGTGAGTTGGTTTTAGTGATGTTGCTTGTTGATGGGTTTGTGGGACGGGATGTTTGCGGGCGCAGCATGCTGTGCCCCTACGGGTTCTATCTTGATTGGTTGCTGTTGGGTGGTGTAGGCGTTTATTAGCTAGTGGCAATTTAGAATTGATTTGTCTTAGATAAACCACTCCGTTCCATCTGCGAACATGATGGTTAAGTCTGATACGTTGGAGTCGTTGTCGGTGTTTTCGTCGTTGAATATTGCTATGCCTACTTTTGCGTTTGCATAAGGGGTTGATGTGAAGGTGTGGCTGAATGTTCCATCCAGTTGAATGACATTGTCTACTTGGCTTAATACGCCTAACTCGTCTTCCTGCGTAATGACGATAAAATCTTCTTCGTTGGCGGCTTGTAAGGGGTTTAGGTTAAATTCACCTGACAGTACAGCGCCACTTAGCAAATCTGCTGGGACATTAGCTAGGGTGATAAAGTCTGCTTCTGCTGGGTTGAAGCCTGTGCCTGCGAAGGCATCGATGTCAGACTGGGTAATGCCTAATGCCGCAAAAGCATCGTTAACCAATTCCGGTGACTCGGCATCGTAAACAGAAAGCTCTATTGAACTAGCACCAAAGGCTATATCAATTGAAACAATGTCTAATGTATCTGTGGCTGTGCTAAAGGCGGTAGTATCTCCGTTGTTGGTTGTGTCTGCACTTGCACCACTTAGTAAACCATCACTCATATCCCAGGCTCTAAAAGTTAGGGCATCGGATAATGTTCCTGGTGAACCAACGGGCGTATCGAGATACAGTCGTGCGCTGCTATCCAATAGTAAGGCATCGCTATCCGATACGCCGGATATTTGTAACCAGCTTGCGCCATTGTCGGTACTGTAATACCAGTCACTGCTGCCGCCCATAATGTCAGTGACAGCAATGCCAACGGTAGCGCCATCATCAACATCGCTTACATTGCCAGATAAGCTCACTAACTCAGATACTAAATAACCCACCGCTCCCGTTGGTGCTCCGGCAAGACTATCGTTTAGTTGTGGCATAATCATATCCGCTACATTGCCATCGGCATTGAGTGTAGCATCAAGAACAGGGGCATCGTTAACACCATAAACAGTGACTGAAACGGTTGCTGTATCGGTTCTGCCAAAAATATCTGTTACCATATATGAAAAAGTATCAACCGCTGTTTCGCCTTTATTTAAGTAGTCAAAGGCATTACCGGGATCATAAACAATGCCTTGCAAGGTGCCACTTCCACTGGCTAGTGCGAAGTAATCGACAACTTCGGTGGTATGATTCATTTCGGCATCTCTTGAGGTGTCTTCTTCAATTTTAACGCGCATGCTTGAACCACTTAAATTAAAAGTTCGCACGGTGGCATCGTCGGGACCATCGAAAGTGGCTATTTGTGCAAATGCGTTAGCAGGATCTGGACCTAAATTTACAGGGAAATTAATTAGGGTACCCGCATTATTATGCGTGACAACATCACCTGTTCTACCAGCGACAAAATCAATATCTGAAAATGTTGTTGCAGTAGGATCAACCGCTAGGAAAGCAACGTTTTCATTAAAAGGCAAAATCCCTGGCGACTGCCATGGTAGTGAAATTATCTCATAACGCTCTAAGCCAATATCAAATTTACCGGTGGTAATATCATCAAGGCGTGGCTTTATAAATTCGTAGCTCACTCCGAGCACATCTTGATTCACATTCGTCTGCACTTGCGCGTACATAGAAGGGGTAGAGCTAAATGGGACAACAAAGTCATATTGCTGTAAGCTTGCTGCATTAGTAATTAGATCCTGCATTGCAAAAGCACCGACCTGCATCACACTGCCATCCGCCATAACGTGATAACCTTTTTCGATCGCAAAGTAACTGACGGTTTCATTTAAATGGAAATTATCGAAGTTTCTTGGCTCACTTAATTTAATAGCGAAACTATCGGAGCCACCGTTATTGTTAATAACATCATAGACACGAGCGATAACAGGATCACCGCCATTTTCAGAACCAACATAGGCAAAAGCGGCAAAATTGGTTAGGTCATTGCTTAAATTGGTGGTTACTCCTGTATAAGGCATCGATGCATATTGACCATACTCACCTACTATTGCATCAATAGTTAAGCTCCCCATCATGGCGCTGGTATCAAAGGCAGTAATACTAATAGGATGAAAATCTGGATCAAAGTCATTGCTTAATAGAAAATCTCTATCAATGGAGACGATATTGTTCTGATCAGTATTAACAAAGTCGTCAGCTGCTACTGGGGTTGTGTTCTGCTCATCAATAATAGTCACTTGTTGCGAAACTGGTGTGCCTAAACTTGCATTTACCGGTGCGCTTAACGTTGCTGCAAACGTTTCATCGAACTCAAATGACACATCTGCTAGCGCATCGACGGTAAACGAAAAGGTGTTATCACTAAAATCGCTGCCATCAAAAGTCAGTGTGTTAGTCAGTGCATTGTAGCTAACACCGGCTTCTAAAGCAGCTGCGTTTGCTAATACAGTATCAAAAGACTCAAAGTCAATACCTTCCGTTCCTGTGGTTGATGGTGTAACGACAACACTGGCTGTATGCCCTGGCGTTAATGACACACCACCAAAATCAATGGTGAAAGTAGCACTACCACCATTTTCATCGATTTCGATATTATCAACATTGATACTAAAAACAATGTTATCAAATTCTATTATTTCACTGACTGCCATTGGTACGGCAATAGCTGCTGTGCCGTGAACTATCGTTGGATTACTTAGCGTTACTTCGAGTGTTTCCATACCTTCTAATAAGGCATCGTCTTTTACTTCGACACCAAACGTAAATATAGTACCAACAAAGCTATCATTAAAGGTTAAAGTATTTCCCGTTAAATCTACGCCCTGTTGCAATAAGGCAGCCGCATTGACTTGCGCAAGAAATTCTTGGTAATCGTCAATATTGGTTGCACTACCACCATAAGCGATATCAACACTGACACTATTACCCAGCCCCACTGGCTCGGACATGGTGATAATAAAATCCATCGTATCGAGGGACTCTTCGCTGACAACGGCTGAATCTGCACTAATGGCAAAAGTGATTTCTTGATCCAGATCGGTCAGTTGTGTACTGGCGGTTGATATTGCTATTTCTACTGTGCCAAATGCAATATTTGCATTACTAAGGCTTAAGGATATTTCTTCACTGCCTTCAACCATGGCATCATCTACTGCGGTAAAGATAAAACTAAAAGTGGTACCGACATAACTATCGGTAAAAGTTAACGTATTACCATCTCGTGTTACACCCTCTACTAAAGCATCATCGATGGATGAAAACAGTGTCTCTAAAGTATCCGCCCCCATTAATGCACTGCTGCTGGCATCATCGATATTGACGCTTATGCTATTTCCTTCTCCTATGCTTTCTGACAGCATAATAGTAAAAACAACGGCACCACCCATTTCCTCACTGATACTGGCAGTATCGGCACTGATTGACAGTGTGATATTTTGCGCGAAGTTTTCAACACCCTCGGCAGCACCTGCTAGACTACCGCCACTTGCATTTGCATTGGGCGCATCTGCAATCGTGTTTGCTCCTAGTATTTCAACATTTTCTTGTCCAAAGCCCTTGGCAAAATCAGATGAGAATGGCAGCGCTTCACCTGATGCGAAGAGATCGCCTTCTAAGAAGAAGGATTCATTTGCCGCAGCAGGTGGTTTTTGATTATTACTGAAGTCAATCCCATCCTCTACTAATAAAGCCACATTCTCAAGATCGCCGGATATTTGCATAGAATCAAAAACAGCAGAGTAAGCAGTCGGTGATGAGCTCCAATCTGCAAATATAAAATCCTTGCTTAGCATATTATCAGTAAGGTAATTATCAAAAGCTTGGGCGAATAGCACATCAAAACTGGCATAGGAGTCTAGCATTGCTAGTGGTAAAGACATGTTTGCAAGGTCTGTAGTTACAGCACTACCCGCTAGTTGAACATCAGGCTCGGTGGATGCATCTTTTGCAAAGTTGAAAGCAACCAGCAGCGTGGAAAAAAGGAATGGAATTCGCGGTCGTCTTAGTTGATAACCTGACTTATTCTTCTTTTTTGCTGCTTGTAATCGCCTTAGAATATTTTGTTGAATTCCCTCTTTTTTTGTACCATATAACCGTTGCTTCATTTACTATCTCTGTGCGTTTTGTAATATTTTCTCTCTAATATTCTAAACGCAAAAGTAATACCTAATTACAAATATAGCTTACCTAGGGAGGTTTGTGCGTTTTCTTGCGATTTTGCCTTTATTGTTAGTAGTTAGGAATTGATTACTGAAGGATTTCAACTCACACACAACATGGCTAATCAAAAGGTTTGATGATCATTTACGTATAAACTACCCATGATGGAGTTTTCTCAATCTGGCACTATAAGGTCATAGGGTCATAACCCACCAGGATTATAAACTAAGCGAGGTCAAAGTTATGATAAAAGTTGAGCATTGTTGGGGAATTTTCATATTGCTGAAGTATCAATGCTATACCGGGAATCACCTTTAACCAACACGTTTTGCTATTCAAGAAAGGCGACACCCGGTATTAATTTTTTGATTTTTACCTCCCCTTCCCCTTAGCACTTTGGCAAAAAGGGGTAAAGCGCGCAGCCAATTGAACCAAACCGTTGTCCGCATGCCGTTCACCAAATTTAGGTCGCGCAACAAAGGTAATATCATCGGTCGTTAATGCTCTTCTGCCTGCTGTTGTTGCCTGTAAATCCACGGTGTTCCTGCCATTCATCCAAAACGTCCCCGTGCGATCAGCAACAAATGCACCTAACGATGTCCTCGGATGATGGTGATCTCCGGCATCATCTACTCTCCAAAGGTGAGGGTTACGAGCATTTCGCTCACGCATTGTTAGTACTGAGTCGTCGTGCGCTCTAAAAACCTGTGCTGGTGGAGCAGCCCAAGGGAAATGAGCAGCACCTGGCGCTAAACCTTGTGGGGTTGGGCTTAAGGTCAGCGGAACAGCACTCACTGGATAAGGGTTGGTTGGGTGCGGGACGGTTCCTTGCCCTGCCCAGCTTGCAGCCTGGTTCTCATGATTATGCGCTTTAAGCTCGTGCGTTACACCGAGAGCCTCGTGGCGCCTAACTGCAGCTGTCGGCTGGCCGCCATTTGCAGCTTGCAAATCCATTGCCTTTTGCCTGTGATCCTGAGATAGTTTGGTTTGTCTTGTGGCTCTAGCACTATGAAGTTGTGCAGCAACATCACCTGCATCGCCCTCACTCAATGTCTTCCCAATTGCTTTAGCTGCACTCACCACTTGCTCACCGGTAATTCCCTGACTCGGGTCTAATTGCGCTAGTTGAACAATTGTGTTTTCATCGACACTATCGGTTACTTTTATTTTAGGTTCAAATCCTAACGCCCCATTGATTGAAACCATCCCATGTAAATGGCCAAGCGCACAAGCAAGGTCACGCACCAGTTTATAATTTTCAAGTAAATTCCTTGCGCCTTCATCTAATGAAGATCCAACAGCGCTAAGCTTGGTTGTGATAAGGTCCAATCTAAGAATCTTCGCCGCAAGCGCTGCTCGCAAATAGGAGCTACCACGTGGCGTCGTATCTAAAACAGTACTAAGTGGGCCTCGAAGACGTTCAGCGCAGCGTACTAACTTACGGTGATGTGATAATGACTTAAGCCCTATTCCCTGATCTGGGTATTTCACACTGTAGCCGGGTGAAACCAAACTCCCAATAGCTCCACAATTTTGCTCGTCGATGGAGGCTCGTGAAGCTCTTTTATCAATGCTACGGAATAAATACTTGTCTGAAGCAAGTTTACAATAGAACCTCCCCACCTTATAACCAACAACAGCAAGCCCTAAAGCAGCACTAAAGCCAAGCATGACGGCAGGACCGACTCCAGCAGCTGACGCCCCAGCAACAGCCACTGTAATGCCCAAAGCCATAGATGTAACACCTGCTGCAACTTTCACTATATTCATGGCACAATCTATGGTTGAACCTATAATTTTAAACACACCCATTCGGTGTGACCACATAATTAATTGTTGTAACTCCAATAGCTCGGTACGTGTTTCTAAAAACGGCATATCAAGTACACTTTCAGGATCTAAGGCACCTATTAGCATGCTTGAACAGGTAGCAGTCTGTTGGGTCGACAAACTTTGATAAACCTGCGCCCTTGCTGTCGATGGATCTAGGGCCTGTTGAGCCCTTCGTTGCAGGTCTTCACGTTGCGACAACCCTTTTCCAGCTTTTATAACATCTGCTACGTTCTGTGCAGCAGACCACCCTGACAACACTGCGCCTAAACCTGCTGCTGAAGCACCTGTGGCTGCTGCACTGGTTTTACCGGCCTCCCAGCCAAAATCTATAGCAGCATTAAAAGCCCATCGTGTTGCATCTGTAGCTTGTTGTGTGGCTTCAGTAAGATGCCTTGCTTGCTGCCCAGGAGATTGACTTAAATCAGTCATGGCACACAAACTAGCAGCGGCCCCGATAGCAGGGACGGCAGCAGAGTAGCAGTTTACTATCCCTGACGGGACACCCGTACCCGTCCAAGGATGACCGCTTTCATCCCAGCGCTTCCATCCAGGTGATGTACTGGCTTGTGAATGAGCCGCACCCAGCTGGGACATCGCTGCGACTTGGTGCCAGTGATAGGCAGCATCTACCGCTGCAGCACCCGTACCCAACGCCATGTTTCCTCTCGCCACAGCGCTTCGCATGGTAAAAGGTTGCTGAAATCCAACCTGACTACCTCCTGCTGCTGCAGAACCAGAGCCACCGCTTCTACTTGCCCTTATAATTTCACATTGCCCCTGTTCCCGCATGCAAGCGACACATGTATTTGGCTGACACGATCCGCCAACTTGCTGTCCGACGCTACATAACATTACTTGCCCATTACTGAATAAGTGACACATACTTTTACCCCACCAATTTAAAATAATTTACCACTATAACTATCATAACTTCGTTTATGACTATGAGGAGTTTGCACACCTAACATTGTTAGAATAATTGCATTTAATTGATATTAATTAAGCTGTTAGCTCTAAAACTATATCTTAACAATGTTAGCTAGTAATGGAGCTGCACTAATACGGACAAATAAATTGCCCTAACGTAATCCGATTGGTTTTGTTCAATAAAAGTTGTCGGATAATCAATGGTGATGTGCGTTTGGCAGTATGGAATAGAATTATCTTATCATATTAGATATAAAACACGAGCGTAAGCAAAGCACTTTTGAATAGATTTTCTATCATTAAATGCTTTGCTCACATCAAATTTCACTTGGCCTGTTATAATTTGTTTTCTAACACTTATGGTGTCTCTGGCGGCTTATTCTTGTATAGATATAATTTCCATGACCCTCCAGCATAGTTTTGATAGAAAGCTTTAAGATGCCTTACCAAGATAGCGTGAAAATCATCACGTGATAAATTTAAAAACTCCGCTGTGTTCGGATCAAGAAAGTGATAGCGCGTATTAAAGAATGGTGCAGTAGACACCATAACACCTAAAGAATGCCCCCTGTCGTTCCCATCAAGCCCAATCTGATAACCCACCACAGGTCCAATTGGGTCATTCATTGGCAAGTGATACTGATCAGCTGAGCGCATTATACTATCCACAATACTGTCTGCCCAATTCGTCAAGTCTACCGTCTGTTCACTTAACTGAAGCACCGACATCCGACTGACAGGGCCGAAAGCTAGCAACTCAGGAATCGATTTATTTAGCTCTGCCTTGTCACGCTGAATCTCTGTGTCCCACGCCGACATATACGAAGCGCCCAAAGGAGGGCCGCCGTCACGCCCGGCATGCTTCTGACGGTACCCAATCCTTCTACCATCCTCCTCGTCAATTTTCCTCATCCTCTCATTGAACTCACGAACCCCAGATTGCTCTGCCATCCTTCCGCGAGCAGTTATACTTTCAATTTCACGGCGAACCCATTTATCAAGAAAGATTTGACGTGGTTTTAACACCCCTGCCGGCGTAGCAGCACCTATTGCAAATGGTGCGAGACTAACCTGGAGCCATTCATCTACAATTATTCGACATTTTCCTCGCTCACCGGGCCTAACAAGGGCTCTTGAAAATAGGCCAGACTGATCGACAACACCACCAATATTAGCAGCACTAAAGTCTGTACTAATCCATCCTGGTGGCTGGCCAGAGTTAAGCCAGCCCATAACTTTAGACTTAACGCCCCCAGCATCAACTCCAGACGGAGCCCAACCCTGCATATACCCATTTCCGAGCCAATCTATATATTCCGGTATAGTAAAATCTTTTCTCATATCCCCCCCCTTCGATGTCAGCTTCTATATTCAGCTTATCAGGGGATGGCTCTTTAAAATATTTTATAAGCTAACAATGTTATGATGAAATTAAAAAAAACGAAATATCAATATACTATAGGCATGTCTATAAGCTATCAATGTTAGCGATATCATTTTCTGGCTCTCTTTGGATTTCGATTAAAACAAATTGCCACAGAAAATTATGCGACACATCATTAGAGCTTTTCAATTCTATTAGAGAAGTTATAGATACTGATTGAAATTTTTTTTTAATGGCACTGAATAAATATAACGATGTACGCAAGCACATTTAACGGTGGGACCTTCGAATTACATGAAGTTAGACCCCTACAACATTGAACACTACTAATACCTCAAACCTTATCTATGAGTAAGTGATACATCATAGGTGAGGTTTTACGAAGCAACTGAACTTAAGATTGTATTATGCTGTGGCTCTATGATTAAAGCGCACCCAGCTTAAGCAGCAATTTATGAATTGACACAAAGTGCGCCTGCACCTCCGGTGTTAATGATGCGCTTTGCATTGCTGTATCTAGGGTTTTCATATAAATAGATTCCACCGTTGCTGGCACACCTACTTTACTTCTGATTAAAGCATCCTTGGCTGGCGCGGCAAAGTCAGCTTTTTTGGTGATACTGCTTAATTTAATCGATTGCAATTCTTTAAGATTAATACGCTCTTGCTCTAACAATTCTCTACGATGCTGTTGAATCGCTTCGATCTGCTCTTTCCACCAAATTAACGGTTTACTCTTATCGTTTCGATAACGATCAGTCGACAACTTACCAACCAAATCAACACCATGTTTTACTGATGCCTTAAGATGCTTAAAGCCTTGTAAACCCGGTGGCGTCGCACCATAGTTTTTCATACTAAATTTATAATCAACGACAGAAGCAAGATAAGTGTTAATCCCAGGGTCTGTTTGCAATAATGACCATAAGGTATTATGCAATAAACTTGCCGTGTCGGCGCGTTTGTTAATGGTTGTGTTACTAGAATGACAGAAATACTCCATCGCGGTATTATAAGCATCAGCAAACGCCCACACAAAAAAACGTAAGCTGCGCGCCGAAGGCAGTTCATCACAGACAAACTGCTTATCATAATAAGCCCCTAAGATAGAGTAGAAAACAGAAATCGCACATAAAAAGCGGGCATATTTTTTTGATTCAAACGTGGTCTTACAGTTGTAAATACCTTTAGGCATAACCACACCTAACAGCCGAAACGGCGACATAATGCCGATACCGACGTTATTGAGAATCCGATCCGTTTTCATGCGTGATTTATGTTGATCATGATATCTTGATAAACGTGAACGCCCCGCATTGTCAGAAATAATTTGATGCAGATGATGACTAACCGCCTCTGCTAATGAGTTTCGCACTTCACTTTGATAAGCAACGATTAGTGCTTTTTCAGATTCAACGCGATAAATAGTTTCCGCGTCTAATAATTGATGGTGCTTACCATTACGATCACGCCACACAAAACCAGGATCATAACTCGGACGTTCGTAGTTTGATAACACAATATGAAGATTACTATAGCGTGATGATTTTTTATAAGTCTTCTTGATCGTCTTCATATCGGTATGATTGGCCAAATGCACCTTGTCGCCTTCGCCGATTCTAAAGACGCCAAAATCAAGATCACTCTGCCCTTCATGTTCGCCACGCATGCTTTGCACGCACTTGGCCATGATATACCAAATCCAATCGTCTTCATCGCTCATGGTTAACATCGATAAAACGTTTTTACGCCATTCGGTGTAAACTTGACTCATCTTTTGTTGGTCGATTTCAAATTTAACCTTGGTGGAACTGGATGACATGTCTTTGCCATAGTTAACGCCATAGAGCGAACTGGTATTGACCATATCACTAATGTCACTTTCTAACTGCTCCATGCGCAAGCGAGGATCATCATTAAAAGCCCCAATGCGTCCATTGGCATAATTAAAATTCTTATCACCCGGTCCTAGTGGACTCATCACACCATTGTTAGAATCGCCAAAAAGATTCCATGCCGCCCCATTCATTGAGCCTGAACCATAGCTGGTGCGTGAAATATGATGCAATCCTTTGATAGGATCTTGTAGGACTTTTTTTGCTAAGGCGAAATAACCACCGTAATATGGAATCGATTGTAAACCTGCCCAAATTAACTCGCTTATTACTACTTGCACATTATTCCAATGACCTGACTTTCGTTTATCTCTCGTAAAAGCAGTCATAATTTTACGCTGGGTATTACCCATTTGTTTTGCTAGTGTTTGGTTATTTGCCTCAATGGCCTGAAGATTTTCTCTGATAATACTGGTTGCAGCTAGTGTTGTACTAGGCTCGAGCGATCTCATAGTTTATACCCCTGTTCATATGGAAGGATGCACCACATCAATTTAATGTTGCAAAAATAACGACAGAAGGTTAAGAGTTGATAGATATGTTTAAATAATAGCCAATATTTATGTCGGGCCTATGTCAGTATTATGACGGTATTATGTCGAAAGGGCTTAAAGTTCAGTCGTTCGATAAGCTAGAGTTTCTTTCAAACAACCTAGCACAAAACGCAAATACTCATCGCGTTTTTCAGCTGTTTGTCGTTCTGCGAGGGGGGAGTAAAAAATAGCTATTGAGGATTGTGCCATGTAGTCAATAATATTATTAGGATCAATGTCATCGCGCATTTCTTTTTTGGCTTGTAGCTCTTTAATGGGTTCTAACCATGTTCTTGGAGAAAATAAATGCCTACCAGTAAGGTCATCGTTCTTACCAGTTTGTTTTTCTAAAATTTGCCACCAGACTATACGAGATGCTTCAGGGTAGTTTTTATAAAGCTCAAAACGGTTGCAAATAACATGCTCTAAAAAATCGTTGAGACTATTACAGTGTTCAAGTGGGTTATAGTCCAATTGGATAGTGCTAACAACATGCTTTTTAACCTCATGCCACAGCTTCTCTTTATCTGAAAAATGATGATAAATAACCCCTAAGCTTACATGTGCTTGCTCAGCAATATCACGAATGGAAGTACCGGCAAAGCCTTTAGCAGCGAACAGCATTTTGGCGGCTTCTAGCACACTTTCACGTTTTTTACTCTTCTTAGCCATAACATCCTGTAACAAATTCTAGATGATCTCAAGTGACAACAGGCTTGAGTCACCGCCTACATTTCCACCCTATCAGACTAGCACTTGCTGAATATGGGTGTCAAAACGTTACCCATTAATACCTCACAACAGGAGTTTCGCACTTTCAGTGCAAACCTCCTTCCTGGTTATATTTCGCCTATGCGAGACTAGCTCGCATTGACGGCCTGTGCCCGTTAGGGTGCGATTCAAGGGGAGAATCCCGATTCTCCCCTTGAAAATCCCCATCGGGATTTGTTTTGGTCCGCACAAGTGCGAAACTCCTATCAGACTTAAAAATGACCACCGCCTCTAGCAATACGCCATGAAAGATTTTTATTCTATTTAATACTCAGTTAATAATTAGAGCGGATAATGAGTCCTTTATTAAGAAAAAACACCCGAGATAGATTGTGCGAAAAGAGACACATAGATATAAAAAAGGCGATATACTTTTAAAAATAGATACTAGAGGCGTTTATGGTGAAGGCACTACCCGACATCACGTTATGATGGTTGTTGGCCAACAAGGGCCAAACCCTATTGTCACCCATCTACATACAAACTCCACCCCGAGAAAATATAGAGCTGATATAGAAGAACTATCCCTTAAGAGGGTGAGATATTTGGTTTTACTACGCCCACAGTGGCCAACGTCGTTTGCAGAAAAATTAGTAACTAATATTGGCTTGGCTGAATTATCAGGCATGTTTTGCTTATCACCTAGTCGAGTTGAAAAACAACTACAAGCGCGCGGTGAATTTAACCCTACTTCAAGCTCACCGGTAGAGCAAAAAAAAGGAGTTCAAGGCTTAAATGAACGCTTCGAAAAACACGTCGATCAAGGCAAAGGTTTAACCTCACTATCCCCCAGCGAACCTGTTTACCAAACCTGTCATGAATTTATCTTCTCGATAATCCATTTCACCTATAATGAAATGGAATTAAGTATTCCCCAATGGCTGCAGATTGCTCCTGAGGATGCATGGGCTGACTATGTTTTTGGAATGTCTCGCTACTTTAAAAATGAAGGTATTGAAGAGTATGAAACCGCTAAAATTGCCAGGTATTTAAGAAGGGTAGCGGAACAAAAGCAGGCAACAACTTCCGCTAAAGTATTAGAACAAAAGTCCCGGCAAAAACCAGCATCTAAATCAAAAGGCAGCTTCTTTAATCCATTTAGGCTCTTCAGAAAAAACAAAGGCCCCGCATCAACACCCAAGGCGCAGACAAGCAGCTTAGCGTCTACTCCTGCAGAAAGTATCAAAAATAGATAGCGAAGCAAAACAGTTGTTAATGCCAAGGTTGGCTAAAACATGTGTCATCCCGCACTTGATGCGGGATGACGAGGCTTGGGCAGAGGCGCCAAATCTAGCTGGATCGATGACGAGGTTTAGGCAAAGACGCCGAATCTAGCTGGATCGATGACGAGGTTTAGGCAAAGACGCCAAATCTAGCTGGATCGATGACGAGATTTAGACAAAGACACCGAATCTAGCCGGATCGACGACGAAGCTTAAATAGAAACACCAGATTTCACTAGGATGACAGAGCACAGTGACCATTTGCTCCCCTATAAGATAAAGATTAAGATAAAGAAATCATATAAGCTAATAATGGATACACGGATGTCTAAGCTGCATGCGCTCAAAAAGAAAACCATCGATTCGCTAATAAAATTTGAACTACTACATGTTAGTTTGATTTTCTGGCTAGGTGGTATTCTTGTCGGCTTAGCCGCTGTTGCTTTAGCAATAGGCGCGCTTAAAGTGCAACACTTTGTCCTGCGCGTTATGCCGCAACATGCCTATTGGATGCTATTGATCAGTCCGCTAGGGCTGATGCTTATCGTATTAATCACCCGCCTGTTTTTCCAAGGCGCCAATGGCAGTGGCATTCCACAATCCAAGTATGCTTTGGAACTAAGGGAAAATGCTAAACGCAATTATTTATTATCCCTACGCATTGCTTTAGGCAATTTCCTGGTGATTCCAGCGTTTTTCTGTGGCGTCTCGATTGGTCGCGAAGGGCCCACCGTGCAAGTAGGCGCATCGATAATGCTAGCGCTTTCAAAACTAGCGCCCTTTAAGCAAGTTGATATTCGTCGCGGTTTGATTATGGCTGGTGGTGCTGCCGGTATTGCTGCTGCTTTTAACACCCCGCTCGGTGGTATTGTCTTTGCTATTGAGGAACTGGCTGATTACTTTTCTGGTAAGCTCTCAGCAACCATTGTTGCAACGGTGGTTATTAGTGGCGTCGTCTGTATTTTCTTTTTAGGCTATTACACTTATTTTGGCGTAGCCAAAGGCCATATTAGCGATTGGCAAGGCTGGTTATCGATGCTGATTTGTAGCATTGTTGGCGGTGTATTTGGCGGCTTCTTTGCCATACTGGTCGTCAAATGCATGATATTTATGAGCAAACGCTCAACCAAACAGCTTGTCTTATTAGCCGGCATTATTGGTTTAATCGTCGCCGCTATCGGCATTCTGATGCACGGCTCAACCTGGGGCAGTGGTTATACTGTTAGCCAAAATATTTTAAATGGCGAGCACCAACCTTGGTACTTCCCATTTGTTAAAATCTTTGTAACGCTGATCTCTTTTATGAGTGGCCTGCCCGGTGGTTTTTTTGCCCCGACATTGTGTGCTGGTGCTGGTTTTGGCCAGATCATTTCGCATTTTTTTCCCACAGTTCCCGCCGATATTATTATCGTCATGGCTATGGTGTCGTATTTTTCTGGCGTTACACAAAGCCCGATTACTTGCTTTGCCATCGTTTATGAAATGGTTCAGCGCTCAGATATGCTCGTGCCATTAATGGCAGCAGCACTGATAGCCAAAATGATTTCGACCCTAATCTGTAAGGAACCGATATACGATCAGTTGGTTGAAAAAATCTGGTGTAAGAAAGTCGAAAAGCACGCCTCTAAAAAAATAGCGCACGAAAGCAAATAAAATCAATCAGTTAATATTAAACCTACTATAATTATAGTGTTACGAAGATTATTAGACCATACACATAATGGCAAATTTAATCAAAGACAATATTCTATGGAAGAAACACAAACCAGCTGCAACACATTTTTTTAAATTAAACGCCGTTGCCCTGGTTCTTTTGCAGCAAAAAAACTTACCATTAATGGAATCAGCTGTCATAAACGATTTAGCTCTACAGCTCGAAGAAAAATCGTTTATCGCACAAGATGCTCGTTTTGACACAAGTACTGAAGAAGCTGTCAACACCCAGACTGCCGAGCAAATTAGAGGTTCAGAGAATTTCTTTATTAATGAAACCATCGCTAAAGAACCCACTAACGTTGCAACAACTGATAATGACAACGCCATAGCAACAGAACAAACCAGCGACCCCTTACCTTCTCCCGAGGATGCACCACCAACTCCAGCTGAAGCGCTAAATGCAGATAATGATGGTAGTGAAGCAGCCACTACGACCATAAATACTGGCTCATTGAGCGCTGACAACAACCTATCAGCTTCATTTGGTGGCTTAGTATTAAGCCCTATTCAAGTAGAGGATGTACTGACCGCAAATGCCGTTGCGCAAGAAGTGCAAAACGCCAATGAGAACTTGACCGATGCAGACCCCATCGATCCAGTAGACCCGGTAGATCCTATCGAGCCGGATCCTGAATTGAGCTTAGATCCGATAGCAGATATGACTATTGATGAAAATAACTTGCTATTTTTTGTTGCTACAACGATGACTAAGGATATTACTCCCAATGAGCTAGACTTTTTTATTTCCTCCGAACCCTACCCTAATTCAGGCGCTACCATTTCAGATGTGGGTTTATTTCAATGGACACCACCAATCAATACTAACATGATACCAATACCACCATCACCACCAACAGTGATCCAAGAAGGTATGGATTATAGCTTTGAAATTACTGTTACGGGTCCAGATAGCTTATCTGACTCACAAAATTTTACGGTTTATGCGAATAAATTTGATAACAGTATTCCCGGAAGCTCAGACAACTGCACCGCCAGTTACTTCTATAAAATCACAGGCACTAATGCTGCTGAAACGATTAACGGCACAGCTCGATATGATTTGATTTATGGTGGCGATGATGACGATATCATTTATGGCATGGAAGGTAATGACACCATCATAGGAGAGCGTGGCGCTGATATGCTATTCGGTAATGAAGGCGAAGATAGCTTTCTCTTTTATGACTCCAACCAAGGAGATGACACAATCGATGGTGGGCCAGGTGATGATACCATTTATGCATGCAGCAACAATGTTATTATTGGGTTACAAACGTTTAGCAGTATTGAAAAAATTACCGGCAATAGCAACAGCAATATTAGAATACAAGGCACCATTGATGACAATATTTTAAATTTTAGCGAAACACAAATTGCTGATATTAGCTATATTGATGCACTCGCAGGGGCTGATACGATTACAACCTCTAATCTAACTAGTGATGTGCTCTATCGTGGTGATACAGGCAATGATATATTTAATTTAAGTAACACTGCCAATGCCAAACTGCAATATAAAAATGGTAACAATGGTTACGATACTTTTAATGGCAATATCGCTAACGACACCACGATCATTACCGCGGAAGCTTATCAAAGTGGTGCCAACATTGGCCTTTCAGAAAATTTCACCAATGGTGTTGATATAATCAGCTCGAATACTTTTAGTAATGTGACAGTACGCGGTCAAAGTACTGATGACAACTGGGACTTTAGTGAAACCAGCTTTAACAGTATCGATGAAATTAACTCTAACAGCGGAGCTGATACAATAACCACATCTAATAAGAGCTTCGCCCAATACCGTGGTGCACAAGACAATGATCATTTTGAACTAAGCCAAACACAAGGCGCTGAATTTCTTTATCAAGGAAGCACAGTCAGCAATGGCTTTGACACATTTAATGGCAACAATGGTGGCGATAGTATTACTTTTAAAGCCGTTGCTCTAGCGAACAATACGCAAATTGGCTTAGACGATAACTACTCCAGCGGCGTAGATGAGATTAGCGGTGATACTCATAATAATGTGCAAGTACGCGGTCAAAATAGCGGAAATACCTGGGATTTTAGCGAAACCGCCATCACCAATATTAGCGAAATTAATTCTGGCCGTGGCGCAGATATGGTAACCACATCCAATTTAAGTTTTGCTAAATACCGTGGTGATCGAGGCAATGATCATTTTGAATTAAGTCAAACGCAAGGGGCCGAATTCCTCTATCGCGGAAACACCAATAACAATGGCTTTGACTCATTTAATGGAAACAATAGTGGCGATAGTATTACTTTTAAAGCCGTTGCTCTATCAAACAATACCCTAATCGGATTAAACAACATTTACACTAATGGTGTGGATGAGATTAGCGGTGATACTTTTAACAATGTGCAAGTACGTGGTCAAAATTCTAGTGACACTTGGGACTTCAGTAAAACCTCATTTACCAATATTAGCGTAATTAACCCTGGCCGTGATGCAGATATGGTAACGACATCCGATTTAAGCTTTGCTAAATATCGTGGAGATAGAGGCAATGATCATTTTGAATTAAGTCAATCACAAGGGGCCGAATTCCTCTATCGCGGAAACACAAGTAATAATGGCTTTGACTCATTTAATGGCAACAATAGTGGCGATAGTATTACTTTTAAAGCCATTGCTCTAGCGAACAATACACAGATTGGCTTAAATAATAACTACTCTAATGGCGTCGATGAGATTGATGGTGGTACTTATAACAATGTGCAAGTACGTGGTCAAACTTCAAGTGATACTTGGGACTTTAGCCAAACCACCTTTACCAATATCAGCTTAATCAACCCTAGCCGTGGTGCAGATAGGGTAACAACATCCGATTTAAGCTTTGCTAAATACCGTGGGGATAGAGGCAATGATCATTTTGAATTAAGTCAAACGCAAGGGGCTGAGTTCCTCTATCAAGGAGGCACGGGTAATAATGGCTTTGACTCATTTAGTGGAAACACTAGTGGCGATAGTATTACTTTTAAAGCCATTGCTCTATCGAACAATACGCAGATTGGCTTAAATAACAACTACTCTAATGGCGTCGATGAGATCGACGGTGACACTTATAACAATGTCCAAGTCCGCGGTCAAAATAGCAGTGACACTTGGGACTTTAGCCAAACCACCATCACCAATATTAGTGAAATTAATTCTGGCCGTGGCGTAGACATGGTAACGACATCTGATTTAAGCTTTGCCAAATATCGTGGTGATAGAGGCAATGATCATTTTGAATTAAGCCAAATAACAGGTGCTGATTTTCTCTATCGTGGCAGTACCACCAGCAATGGCTTTGATACTTTTAGTGGAAACATTAGCAATGATGGCATTGACTTTACTGCACTGGCACTGAGTAACAATACCCGCATTGGTATTGCTACTGGCTATACCAATGGTGTTGATGAGTTTGATGGTGATGGAAAAAATGGCGTGGAGGTGTGGGGTACTTCTGGTAATGATGTATGGGATTTCAGTGAGACCACGTTTACGGACATCAGGGAAATAGAAGCTCGCCAAGGCACAAATGATATTACAACGTCCAATGCAAGCGCCGCCACCTATCGCAGTATTAATAGCGGCACGGATACATACCGCCTAAATAGCGGTGCTAGCCCATCTGATTTGGATACAATTGTTGGCTTTAGGAGCAACCTGGGTGATAAACTCGATGTTTCGCAATTAAACTTTACAGCACCTGGTCCTAATAACGTCAATGTAGGAAGTTATATTAACTTAAATTACATCGGCACTGGCACAGAAGTGCGAATTGACCTTAATGGTACGGGAACTTTCGGCCCAGGAGATACCTATGTATTTTTAGACAATGTTAATCTCACTGATCCAAATGAAGGCTGGTTAGAGTTCTAATAATCCTAAACCTAAAAAAACTGACTAATCCAATCCAAAAACGCCTGCCACCAACCCGGCGCATCACCTTCTTCAGATTCACCACTATCATCCGTCGAGCCACTGCAATTGGTCACCAAAGCGGAGTCACAAGCTCCACCGCTGACCGCCCAAGTCATACCACTAGCACTGATCGACGGTGTTAAAATATAGGTATCCGAAGCAGCAATGCCATGGCTCGCATTTGGCGTGATAGTAATAACACCATTTTCAACGCTGGTCGATGCGACCTGCCCAGTAGCAACAGTGATATTCGGCGGAATGCCATAACTATTGGCATCGCATGTCGACAAACTGCCAGTGATTTCAAAACAAGCAGCAACGCTATTTTTATAACGATCACCTGTTTGGATCACCTCACTATAATGGGATTTTTTGGTGTAACTCATATAGGATGGAATCGCTACTGAGGCAAGTATTGCCACAATGCCAATACTTATTAACAGCTCCATCAACGTAAATGCTTGATTTGATTTAAAGCCAAACATTTGATTACCAAAAGCTCTATGTCTTATAGGGTAAATATAGTACTTTCATATTCCGAGCTTAAATCAGTACTTATCAAGAAGCAGTGGTGCACAAAACGTGCGACACTCAGGCAAATAAGGCACCCTTGCCGCGGGCACCCATGCCGTGCTGTGACTTTTTACTTTCTCCTTTTACAATAAGGCACTCTTTTCCTGGCCTATTACTTACTGAAGAAAGTAAAAAGTCACAGCACGGCAAAGTAACCACACTTACTGAAGAAAGTAAAAAGTCACAGCACGGCAAAGTAACATCAAGTAACACTCGGCAAAGAAACAGGAAGTAACAAAGTAATCACGGCAAAGTGATCACTCCTCATATGCAAGTATCGAAATTGTTAAAAACAGTATAAAAAAATCAAACACCGGGGATACAAAAAAATTATATAAGAGTATTAAAATTTTTGATGATGGAAAAAGCTAAGAAGTAAGCCTACCTAATACGGTACTAGCCTTTCTTGCCATTTTGACAAGAGTTTACAGAATTGAAAGATTCATGCGAACAAGGCAAGAAAGGCTAGCACGGTATGACAATCAGTAGCAAGAGGCAAGGCTACAGGTTAAGCCAATTAAATTAATGCCCACACCTCTGTTATAAATTTCTTTTTTATTTACAATCTCATTATTTTTAATCATGGCGCGGCTAACCTTTACCTTTGCGTGACTCTTCTCTTGTGATGCCATAATGCCATGTTGTCCAGAATACAAAACCCACTCATTTGGTTGAAAATTATATTTAACGACAAGCACATGAGTATTTACACCCGCCTTATTTTTAGGAATATCTGCTCTAATTGGATAGCAATAATGATAGCTAGGATTTTCCTTGAAGAATTGTTGACAAGTAGGCACATTGGCAGGCGACTTAATTAAAAGACTATTGCTTCCAAAAGCTGTACCACTTGCTGCAATAATTAACCCTAGTAGTAAAATTTTTTTGGAAGAGAGCATTAATGTTTTCATGAAATTACCTCGCTGTTTGTTTGTATTCAATAATAAAGGCTAGTCAATATTAGCATCGCCCCCAAGGGGTGGCAATTTGTTGCACCTATATCTGTTTGCTTTTTGTATTACAAAGTACTCCTATTGAATTTCAAATGAATTTAATTCTCTAAATTAAGCGAGCATTGCTGCGCGGCAAAGACGCTGCGTAATAATCGGGTAGGTTTGGAGTTGTGCCGTCAATGCGAGCTAGTCTCGCATAGGAGAAATATAACTAGGAAGGAGGTTTACACTGAAAGTGCGAAACTCCTGTAATACTGCAAAAGCAGTTGATTGATTATAGCCCTGTTGTACAGGCATATAGAAAATTGACTCAGAATTTACAAAGCCGATAAAACTGTTGCCTTCTTTAAGGATATAGTATGATTTAAATGGCTATAGTTCATGAAGTTTTATCCTGCTATCTTATTGAAAAATAACCAATTAACATGCGCCACAAGCCGAGTTTTTACAAAACCGTCGAAGGTGCCATGAGAAATTTTACTAAAATATTCATGTGTATAGTCAATGTAATTTTTTTATGTACAATACTTGCGTGGCCTGTGGCGTTATATTTAAGCTTTTTTCTGTTTGATGCGCCTGGATCGAAGAATAATCTTCTTCTTGCTTGTTTAGCTTGCGCAATGGTGACTTATCCCGCACCCATCCTAGCAGCAAATATTTTATTCTTTCCGAAAGTTAAAACATCAACCAAAAAGCAACAGATTGGAGGTACTACCGGATAAATATAACACTTCCATATCCCGAGCCTAGATCAGTACTTATCAAGAAGCAGTAGTGCACAAAACGTGCGGCACGCAGGCAAATAAGCAAATAGTATTCCTGCAGATGTTATTGTAAAATATAAAAAAGGATAGATCTCAGCAAAAAGGAGTGATTAATGACATTTTGCCGACGAACCTCTCTAGCGCGCGTTCGTACAGAATTAGCCAATCAACGCACCTTTCTCTCTTTTACGCGTACAGGCTTTGCTGCCATCATGGGCGGGCTGGTGATGATCCATTATTTCCGTGACTTTCATGAGTTGTATATGTACTTGGGTTTTATTTTCTTAGCCGCGGGTATTATCATTCTCATTATTGGTATCAAAAGTACATTTTATAAAGCGCATGAAATTCACGAATTAGAAAATAGAGAAGATCAGAAAATGGAGTAGCGTGAAAAGAAAACGTGTCGCTACCTTCGCATCACCACAGCAGACGCCTACTCAAAACAGATTTTTAAACCCCCCTCACCCCAGCCAAAGCTGGGATCTTTACTGCACAGAACTGCTTTTAGCTTCCAGCTTCCAGCGCACCACGTATTTGTAACCAAGTATTATAGAGACCTTCAGGCCCAGCATTTTGCGCAAATAGATTAGCCGCACTCCATTCTTGCTGAACAGTAGGCGCATCTTCTGACAAGTTATTAAGGGCAACATCTTTAAAAAGAGCCCAGTTTAGCGCTTGTAATGCCATAATAGCCTCACCAGCAGGTGTCACAGGTTCAACCGGCGGTAACAAAGCAGCAGCATGCATAAGGATACAAGCCTCAGCTAACTTCACATCATCACTATCTTTTGCCGCAACATGCATACCATGTTTTCTCACTGCCTTTTCAGCCTTCCATGACTGATATGAATCATAAGCTAATAAACCCATTCCCATGACCAAAGCAACACCCACAAGACACCAACCGACTACTGGAATCGCCAGCCCCATTGTGCCACCGACAATCATACTGGCCGCTAATGCATTACCAGCTACAGCACTTTCAATAGCAACACTTAATGTAAATAAGCTTGAACCTAAGCCCCAAATTGAAGAGAACAATCCACAACCTGAGCGTCCATAAGATGTTTGAAAAGTGCTTATTGATGTTGAAGCTTTAGGGTTGTAAAAGTGGTCTGGTGTAGCATCCTTAGCTTTAACAACGACCGCTGGCGCCTTAGTAGCTCCTGACGTTAATGTAGCTTGATCTAAGCGCGCAATACCCTCGCCGCTCACTCTCATCTTAATATTATCAAGCGCTTTAAAACGTTTTTGAATCTCCAGCTCACCCGTGCGGATATCCACCATTCTTTGCGAATCCTGCACAACATTAATCACGGAATTTACTGTTCCTACACCAATACTCGCAAGACCTAGTGCAGTAGACACTTGAGAACTGGCATTCGCTAAATTGGCTGCTACACCGGCAGAGGCTTGATAAGCATTCCCTGTGCCCTTCCAAATATCCAATACTTTATCTTGCACGCTTTTTTGGCGCCATTCATCCATCGCATCGTCATTATGAATCAAGCGACCAATTTGCGCGAGCGAGCCAATGACTTGCGTTTGCGTGGCCCAGCTTGAGCAGGTTAAAAAGCCACTTGGGCTGGTTGAGGCATAATGTTCGACTTCCTTGCCGCCATCTTTAAAACCTACTCTCGAGCGCTCAAGAGCACCTTCTCCGCCCCATAACACGCTAATGTAATTAAAAGTGGAACCACCACCCCAGCTACCCATTGGACTCCAAGCTAAACCCAGTGCAGCATCAACATTGGAAACAACATCCATCGTCCCCATGGCGCCACTGGCACCTGGCGTCGATTGAGCTTTACCTGTTTGATAGAATCCTTTAGGTGCAATAGGAGAAAGGACTAAGTCAGTCACGATCTTCTGGATGCTGCCATCAATAGCTTTTCGAAATTGCGTGTAATTATCTTTTAGAAATTCCTTACCAGGATCTTTTGCAAAAAGCACCGATAGTCGTCTTGCATGTGCAAGGACACAAATTCGATTGAAGTCTTTTTGCGGCAAGCCAAATTGTGTTAACCATCCATTTAAGCGCTGTCCAAAGGAGCCATCCATGGCTAAGTTTGCTGCATGTTCTGCTAAAATAGCAGCATACTCTTTGGTCTCTATCGAGGCCAAAATACTGGGTAGTACTTGATTTACTAAAACATAATCACGCAAGCGAAAAAGTTCTTCACGACGTGTCCTGATATCAGCACGCATCCAAGTGCCTGGTCTTGCTTTTAAACGAGGACCTTGGCTTTCAACTGGTAAATGCACTGTCATTATGCAACCTACTGCTATATAGTCCCATATTGCGCCAATAAGAAATAATAATTGCTGCTTATTTTTTCTTGCAATTGGGCACCATCGTTGTTCGTCTTGACTATCTTGAGACTGTGGCTGATCGATACAAAAATATTTAAGCGCACTTTCTGCATGCTTTATCCCCTCATCAGTAGGAACAGTAGATCCCTCTTTTTGTGTATTTAAGCTAAGAAATCTTAAATTCCATACTGCATTGGCATCAACCTTAGCCCCACTTGCTAATTGCGCACCTGGACCAATAAAAAATACATTCAATATATGTTTACAAATCTCCAAAGCTGTAAGCGCTAAAGTAGCGTTATATTTATTGAAAATTTCCTTTAAGTTCGAAAGTGCTCTGTCAGAAAATGGTGTACTATTCTCAGCGGCAGGCGCAAGGGTATTTGATTCACCCTTAATAACTGGTATAAGACACTGGCAAACCTTAACTTCATTTTTATTATGAGGACAGGCTAATAGACGTCTCGATCCTGAGAGACTAGCAACACTAACCTCTGTTTTACGGCCTTTGAAGGCATCATAAACTATGGCTTTAGTCTCTAAATCACGATAAGACTGTTCTTCCTCGGATATACACTGATGACCAGGACCCTTATCATTTTTACAGTAAGAACAACGATTCGCACTATGATTTCGTATAGCTTGTTCAGTAGCTCGCTCCTCTGCCCGCTCCTTTTGCATTGCTTTCATTCTTCGCTCATCTTGCCCTCTCTTTTGTTGGATCGCTGACCATTCACTTTGACGCTCTCTTTGTTGATAGCCCGATTGACCACTTGCGGTATTTTCACATCGAGGACAGGTACTGCCACCATCAAATAAACGACTTGGGCCGACCTGCTTGCAGATAATACATTCTTTTTCGCCTGGTGGTAGTGCTTTCTTTGAAGCCGTGGGCAAAGGCGAAGCTGGTTTAGGCTTATAAGTTGAAGCGAAAGACTGATGACTGGTAGTAGCAGACTTCGCAGGTGCCTTACGTACTTTCATCCACTCTGCTTTTTCCTTCATTGCTTGCTGACCATAGGCACTGGAACCCCAATGACACGATGGGCAATACCCTGCTGTAAAAAGACGATCAGGACCAGAGTATTTACATTTAACGCATGCTTTCATTTTTTCACCCTCACACTTGAACTACACCATTTCGAATACACAGTTATAGTACCGTTTGATGCGGTTAAGAAGAAGGAAACACTAGTTTCACTGAAACAGGATAGGGATTAATATTTTTAATATCAGCTAGTTAAATATTTCATATGAAATATAAGCAAAAGCCAAATGACTTAATACAAAGTACTGATTAGAGGAATTATTATTAAACGCTTGTTTGAAGGATTTAGATACGGGAGGGACTTTGCACCTAGCGCATTGCCCCCACCTTTAGCGTTTGATGACATACTTACATTGTCACACAGCAACAAGCCTGATCTTGCCCCAAGAGTGGCGTATTTACATCACTGCCGAAGAGAAGGGTTAAGGAAATATTAAATCGCTCATAACTCAATGTAAAAACGCGACGCAAGCCTAATGGCAGTCAAAATTTTTTATTTCACACATAAATTATAACTTACTGTTTACTATAAAATTTACCCCTGTTTTTTTTCAAAGACATAATAGTCGCATAGCCCTTTTAGAGCGATATTTGTATACTAGGTTATCGGTAGCTGAGGGGCTGACAAAACTGATAACTAAATATCAAGAGGTATATTATGCGCCCGCTATCCACTGCCGAAGACAAACTGCAACAAGCAAAAGTTCAGCAATTAGATTACTGCGTTGCTGCCTATCAACTCTATCATCAGTCAACTATTTTAAAAATAGATACTTGGAATGAAACCTTGGTGCATGATAGCCAGAATTACCGTAATGAGGTACTGGAAGCCATTCGCACTGGTATATCACACGGCGAACACCACGCCGCTATTGCCAAGTATTATCCACAAGGAAGGTTTAGCCATTTAGAACCGATCGCGCAAGACTACAAGCTGATAAATCCTCAGGAAGATGTTGCGATTTTTGATGGCGAGAAATATATTCATTTAAAAAAACAACCATGGGCTGATAATCTCGGTGAGTTTAGTATTTGCAAACCTCGCACGGCTTGCTCATTTCGCAATATTGCCACTGTCACAGCAAATTGTGAATTTATCCATACAAGGAACAATTTAGGTGGAAATAACGAACTCTACTGTTTTGAAGGCGTGACGGGACAACAAGGGCCCGAGAAGGAAGGTCTTAGCAGCGTGATGGGCTTTATACACTGGGATAAAACAAAAGGCAGCGTCAATATTGTTTTTCGTGGTTCTCGTGGTGGTGATCCAACACGAAATTTCAAAGATGGTTTACTATCATCAGAAGGCAATGCCGATTGGGTGACAGATATGATGTTTACCGAGGCGTTGGAAGACGCTACCATTTCGAAAAAAGGAAAACTCTGTTCGGGTTTTGCTAGCACAGTCACTTCTTGCCTACCGGCGATCACCACCATTCTGATGCAAATTTATGATAAATGCACGTTAGGACCTACAGCAATAAAAGAAGTTACTGTTACTGGACATAGCTTAGGCGGGGCATTAGCAACGTTGATGGGATCTTCGCTGTTATATGGTAATTATATTAATATGCTGGTCGATTATTTCCACAGTCAAGCAGCCGACAATATAAAACGTGCCAGCTTTATAGCTGCATTGCGTAACCCCATTATTTACACCTATGCGTCACCGCACGTTGGCAACAAAACCTTTGTTAGTCAGTTTGACAATTACAAACATTTTCATCGTATTTTAATTTTATCGGATCCAGTCACTATCGGCGGCAGAATACTATCGCGAAATTTTGCGCGTCATCCAGCACACCGCTCTCCTGTTGGTCATCCATCCTGGTATGATATTGATTCTGATATGCATGAACCTAATGAAATTCGCCATGGTTTAACCACACGCACGTCACCTTTTTGGGAGGCGTACGGGAATTTTAAAGACATCGTAACAAGAAAACGCAATGTTATCCCGCTATGGCGCGATAGCTTTAAGTGGGATCACTTTCATGCTATCAGCACGATGTTGGTTGACACCTATCTTAGAAACCATCATGGTGCTAAACGGCGTTTTTTACCTTTTACTAAAGGAGTTGGTGATGTGCTTAACGATTATAGCAATGCCTACTATCGATTGAATTTTGATGATGATTTTCTAGAGATTAAAGATGTTATACCAAAATTTTCTGAAGATAGAGGCATCGTCATTGTGGCCTATATAAAGAGATTTCTCGATTATTTAAATAGCCATATTGATTTTGATTGGCGTAGTGGCAAGATTAATTTTTCTGCCGCTGTTAATCTTGATCTAACACTGCAGTGCAAGTTTTTTATAAAAAACTTACGTTATTTCGCCAAACAATATGGCAATGCTGCTACTGTGGTAAAATATATTAATTACCATATGACCGTATTAACGTTCTTATTCGATGCCGATAGTAATACCTATGAAAGCTACGCCATTCTTAAAAATACATTTAAAAATGATAGACTAGCACCTCAAGCAGTCGATGGTACAGATTGGGCTGGCGCTATCAATCAAGTAGGGGCAATACAAGCAGTGCGCGCGATAGGTATGACCGGCGCATAATAAAAAGAATCTGGCCTGGGGAATATAGCTTATTAGTCAGGTCAGAATTCAAAAGTGTCATTTACCCAACTCATGTCGGGCGGTGCCATTTCCTGCTGCAGCTGCAAAAATACCAACTGGCACTGTAGGAGCGGCGACTGCTGCTACAAAGCTGGTGGTACTAACTGTCATAGCGGAGACAGTAACCAAAAAAGGGAGATGGGCCTTGCTCACCGTAAGTTGGACCAGTTTTTTGTTATCTAATATTTAAGCACAACCATGCAAGGTTGTTTTTATCGCCTATTATTTAGAAAAGTAATTCGTAAGTTTTATTTATTCTTAAATGTCAGCAAGTTACCTGGTTGCGAATCAAGGGGAAGACACTGAAATCATGCCGAAGTCCTAATGTAGCCCTGCTATCTGAAATAGCATATGCAACCTGGGTTTTTAATTAGGATTTTAGAATGGCTACAAAGGCGACGACCGGTGATGGTTTTACTTTTGCTGCTGAAGAAATGTTTTCATAATATGCTGCATGTTATTATGCTCTATCACTGCAAGCAGCTGGCTACGATTCCTACATTGTAATTTTTGCTTGATATTTTTGACATATACTTCAATTGTACGATGTGAAATAGCTAATTTTTTCGCTGTTTCTTTTGCTGTAAAACCATAATAAAGATAAGCGAGCGTTTGCATTTCTCTTAAGGTCAGTGTCGCTGTCTCTTCGTTTACATCAATATTAGTATATTCTGTAGAGTGACCAATAAGACCAAGCAGCTCACCATCTTCATCAAAGATCGGCGACTTTCTTGAAACAAATTTCTGCTTAAGACCACTAGGTAGTTTCATATCCTCAAAGAACTCGATTTCACGTAGCTCTTTTAATACCTTGCGGTCATTTTTGCGAATTATCATCGCTTCAGATTTTGGAAATAATTGCAAATCTGTTTTCCCAAGAACCGTATCACCTTCCTTTTGCAAGATTCCATCATCTACTAGGCGTTCATAATAAGCGGTGTTATGAAATATATATACCCCTTTCAGATCCTTAGCATAGGTATAACCACCAAAAAAATCTAATAGCTGAGTTAAATCCACCAAAAAAGTCGTGTACCGCTTATTTGCACTTCCACGCATCTAATTCACACCATTTAAAATTATTCCCTAACAATATAGTCTATAAGGCGCTATTGTGAAAGAAAGCTACATCTTACTCTTCTAAGCCTTCACGCCTTATAGAAGTGTCATTTTCACGAGTGTTGCTCATCATAGGATGCAAGAAACTCATAATTAGGCATTCCGTATAATGGTTCATATTACTACTTCAGCAACCTTTTCAAATGGCTACATTTAAAATGAATCACATAATCCATACTGTTAATAAGGGTGCGTACATACTTCTCTATTTTTACAAATCCAAACCCTTGGGTAGCTCACACCTAAGGGTTTCATACGAATACCGATCAGACGCACGATCATTCATAATATATACAGCTTGTGGCACTGGGTCATTAGCATACAACCAACACTGATAGTTAACGACTATCAATGAGTTACACAGGTCTTAACCTCAAGGGTTTTTAGAAATAGAAGGCAACGAAGGCGAGACCTGTATGAATAGATTTTATGGAGGTAAATAAATATGAGAGCAAGTGAGTTTAGGTATATAGAACACTGCAAAATCGATAAAAGACAAAGCGGCGGAAATTATCAAAATGGAGAAAAATACGTGCGATTCAAGGAAGGTCCGGTTGACCAACCCTCAGATCGTGTATTGTACGGTAAGATTACACAGGTATTGGATGAACAGAGTATAAAAGATTTTGCAGATGGACTGACCGCCCTACTAAATAACCGACAGCAAGAGTCTCAGGTCTTAGAACTTTTAGCAAGCACATCTATACACCCTCTTACAATATTATCTTTTAGTGATGAGATTCGTGCCAGGAAAATGGGCTGTGACATTGTATATAACCGAACAGCCCGAGCCCCCTTTCTCAAGCTTGCGGGTCGAGATAATGAGGCAAGCGCTGTTACTAATGCACGAGCCTTTGGCATACGCCGCTGGCCTGCACTGATGCGGAATGAGGTAATGCAGATGTTAAAGGTAGCAGCGAATCATGTGAACATGCATCTTGATCCATCGATCTTAGATGAGCATGTAAAAATAGGGGCGATTGCACGCCCAAAATTTGATGCATTTTGTGATAATTTACAGCGACATATAAACGATTATCGAAGCAAGAAAATGGAAAAGCAAGATAGAATAGTCAACTACGTTGGTATGGTTGGAAACGCAGTAGTTACCCTTGCTGCCATACTGTTAGCTGAATGTCCTCCAGTTGCACTTCTTGTATTCTCTGCGGGAATCACTGCTGTCAATGGTGCTACAAAGTATATTAGTAATTATTGCGGTGTGAACTCTATTGATCAGGTGAAAAAATTCAAAGGGGTTGAATTGGCAAAGGCAAGCATACTTTCATTTGAAATAGCACAAAGCTTCTTTGTGCAAAAAGCAGGCCGTGACGAGGGTTTTGAATTTAGCGAACATCACAATGAGAGGCTATGGAAAGTTGCAAAGGATGTGACAGTGAACACTTTAATGGCTCCCGAGCAAGCAAAGCAAAAGTACGCTGGGCGAAGGGTCATTATCGACACGGCCTTGGCGATCGGTGCTGGTGGAGCAACACTCCATGCATCGGGTGGTGGCTTCCGCATGAACGCTGAGCAGGGTGGTGGCATGAGCCCTGCCCTTGGAATATGGGTTCGTACATTAATAGGCATGGGACAAAAAGTAGCCGGTCAAAATATTAACACCCGTCATAAACAGAAATTACATGCATTACAGTTAAAATATCTAGGACAGTATCTTATCCAAATGCTCATCGTCCAAGAGATGACAAATACGGAAGCAATTAGTGATGATGATCACGCACTGATATTGTCATGCTGTGGATTACCCACGGCCGATGAATTGAATGAAATGAGCTGGCACGCGTTCGATGCGTCAATAGACCAACACTTGGAGCGAGTGCATCAACAGAGGTTGTTGAATGCCGGCTGTAGTGAATTGTCCAACCTTCCGATGCAAGCCCAGGCAATGTTGTTGGCGCATGGCAGCACAATCGCCCATGCACGGGTGACACAAAATGATGCGGCTTTTAGCTCACCAGGCGTCGTGGGCCCAAACACCGGAGTTACAGCTCTGAGCAACTGTGATAATTCTGCCCCCGCCGCACGGCCGGCAGCAGTCCCGCTGTCCCCTACGGATCAAGAGGTTATACGGATGCGACGGGAATGGGGCCATCTTCCCAATGGTTGCCCTCAAGGAGCTGATAATTGGAGAGAGTTTGATGAACCTTAATATCTGGCACAGTCTTTGATATCTGTTCATCCTTCATCAATATCACTACCTTCTCCCCTTCATAAAAGAAGGGGATTCTTGGAAGACCTTACGGTCTTTACTGGTTTCTGCTTCAATATTCACTGCTCAGAGACATGCTTGGTTTTTGCAATAAGTTCCCACTAATACTCACTGGGCACAAGCACACTATTTTACTTTACTCAATGAATTGAGTAATATATCTCAATACATTGAGCAAAATTAATCTCGAATTGAGCAAAGTGATGAGAGAGTACAAAAGAACTATTTATCAAACAGTTAAGAAAAGGGCGCTAGAACCCAGGCGCTATATTCAAACGCTACTAGGTCCCCGCCAGGTGGGGAAAACCACCTTAGTACAGCAAGTTTGTGAAGATATTGAGATAGCAACTCACTATGTTACTGCAGACCTAGCCACACTAGAAGATATTAGCTGGCTCATTAGCCAATGGGAAATAGCACGCGAGCTTGCTCGTGAGTATCAGCAAGCCATACTTATCATTGATGAAGTGCAAAAGATACCGCACTGGTCTGATACGATCAAAATGCTATGGGACCAAGATACGCAGCATAAAACCCCTTTAAAAGTATTTATGCTAGGCTCCTCTCCATGGCTAATTCAAAGTGGCATTAGTGAATCACTAGCTGGTCGCTTTGAAATAATTCCTATCACACACTGGTCCTATCAAGAAATGCAAGAATGCTTTGGCTGGGGCCTGGAGGAATATATTTACTTTGGCGGCTATCCTGGCGCAGGAGCCATTGCCAATCCAGAAGACCCTTCACGATGGAAGCACTACATTAGCGACTCTTTAATTGAAACCGCTATTTCACGCGATATTTTATTAATGACACAAGTCAACAAACCTGCATTATTACGCCGACTATTTCAATTAGGATGTATTTACAGCGGCCATATTTTATCGTATCAAAAAATGCTAGGGCAACTACAAGATGCTGGAAATACCACTACTCTAGCCCATTACTTAAACCTATTAAATGGCGCCGGCTTACTATCAGGGATATCTAAATATGCTAACGCACCCGTACGGCAACGATCTTCAAGCCCTCGTTTTATGGTCTATAACACAGCATTACTCTCAGCACAATCTGCAAAGGATTTTTCAGAAGCTAAGAAAGACAGTGAATACTGGGGGCACTTAGTTGAATCATGCATTGGCAGCCACTTATTAAACTCAATACGCGGCACATCAATTGAATTATACTACTGGCGATCTGGCAATAAAGAAGTAGATTTTGTACTAAAGAAAGGGGACAAGCTTATTGCCATTGAAGTCAAATCAGGAAAAAAGAAAGAATCAATTCCAGGGCTTGATGAATTTAATAAGCAATTTACACCAACAAAATTATTGGTTATTGGCAAGCAAGGCATTAGTATAGAAAGTTTTTTAACGAAAAGTGCTGCCGTATGGTTCGAATGATAAACTGCAACCTTCGTAACGATCTAAAAATTTAAGAAATGGATTGAAGGTTCTGGACAACCGCCGTGTAACCAAACCTGCTGTACTTGTTCCGAGGTTAGTGGTGCAAGGCCAGTCACCAGTCGGTGGCAACACCTTAGCTAAAGTCGTTTTCCCCACCTGCCTAACACCAATTAGTGCTACCGCTGAAAAGTAATCAATCAATTTCTCGAGACTATCTTGTTGATTTCTTCTAATTACATGCATATTTCGTAGTTTACCTACGAAAAACGAAGGTAGCAAAACGTAGAAGGGCAGAAAACGATACTATACAGAATCTAGAACCTTATGAGGGTCATCAATCCATAGGCAATCTGGCAACAGGGAGGTTAGTTAAGGAAATACAACTTTGAAACAGGACTAGGATTAAAGGATACAATGTTAAAATCACACCAAGATTATTATTGTACATTTGGAGGGTATTCTATATAGATCAACATATACAAAAGAGTGAGAAATGATGGCAAAGTGTTTCAGGTGTAATAAAAATAAAAGTGGCACCATGCCTTGGACCGGTGGGAAAGCGATATGCCATTCGTGTTTCGGTCAAAAGACAGACGACAGACCGCGACCTCAGACTAGGCGAAATCATTATGTTCAAAGTGATGCGCAGCTCGCAATGGGCATACGAAAACAAGAAGCAGCGAACAATGCAGTTAATCAAGCTGAACTGTTGAGGCTCGATGCAGCAGCGGCGCGTAGACAACAACAAGCTCAAAATGCTGAGTCAATAAGACTCCAGAAACAGGCGAATAGAGAGACAGACCTGAAAGCAAAAGCGAAATTGGAAAATCAGAGCAAGACGGAACAACAAAAAGCCGAAAAAAATAGCATATTCGCGGTTCAATCAGACAAGCAAGCCAAAGCGGTACTGAATCAAGCGCATGATACCCAAAACAAAATTGAAGCGCAGTTTTACAAAGATAAAGAAGAGGCTACATGCAGGGCCCGTGAGGAGACAAATAGGAAGAGCAACCCTACCGCTTATCGCGAGCGAGAAGCAGAGGAAAAAGCCAGATCTAGGCGTGTAAACTGCATCGAGTGCAAAAGTCTAGACGGTGGACTCTGTAAAAAACATAACACATTACGTTTGCTTGAAACTGATGAAGCCCATACGGATCTGGAGCGTACGATATTAAGCACTTATAAGTCTATGGCCGCCCTGGCAAAACACAGGCTACACATGGATATAAGCCTAGTTGATGTAATGGAGAATATTGAAGCTAGAGGCTGCAGACCCCCGCTCGCAGGCGAACTTCGACCATCGAAAGAAAAGGATATATCTTGGGATACATACACACCCACTAACATCCACTCAACAAGTGGACTAACAGAAAGAAAAAGAAATACCCCTACAGACCGAAGTGGAAATTGCATAATTTGTGGCAGTAAAGAATGTGGTGATGGGTGGCCACCATGCTGGGAGCAATATGATAATCCTGTAATGCACCATATTGAAGAGCAAATCAGAGAGGTCGAACATGCTGAGTTTTATGGGCGTAAAATTGATTTAGTCACCGCATATAATGGTCATACAGGCTGGACATTCAGAAGATGCCCATTCAGCCAAGTTGGTAGAGGTGGAATGTGCGAATGCTTATTACCAGTATCTGCTGCTCAGCAAAATGCAGGCCCTGCTGCCGTTGAACCTGAGATCAAAAGATATGATAGAAAGGAACAAGCTTGGGAAGCCTTAGAGACCTACAACCCATCGTTGGCCCTAACAGCATTAGATATAATGGAACAGATTCTACTTATATTTACAGTGGGTGCAGAAACACTTAAAGATGATGACACATTTGAGAGATTAAAAAATCTATCTATGGTATTTAAAGCATTAGAAGACCTACCAGAGGCTTTAAACCACCTGGAGAATGGAACAAACCTAACTGAAAGTAATTTAAACGTCTTGGAAAATATGATTGAGCTTGTGACTTTACCAACTACTGCCAAATTGCCTGACGTGATGCACATCACCAGAACTTTGCAAGAGCTTAACACTCCTTTAAAAGACAATACAACAAATGCTACTAAGATGACAGATTGCTTTGTGAACGAATTGACTAATAGAAGGCGCTTGTTTTGCGTACAACTAAGAGAGGCAGCTAGTGAGAAAAATTTAAAAATGAAAGCGCATGAAATTATATCTGGCTTTGTCCCTGAAAACACGGCAGACATAATAAAGGCAAGAAGAAAAGATTACGGTTGGAGGCATTGCTATATAACTGAAACAAGTAGTGATGCATTGATGGACCTAGTAAGGTATTTATGGATGATGTTGGATGGTGAAACCTTAGCAACTGTTACCAAAGAAAAGAAGAGGGTTTACACAACAAATCGTATGAATACGTGGCGTGTTATTCGAGACCGCCTTCTTATTAAAAGGGTATTGCCTTGCCTATACCAAGCAGAGAATCCTAAGAGAATGAGCATCATCCTCGCTAATCAAGTCCACGATCTAACGGTCAAAAAAACCTCGTCAGTAGACTTAGACACTTTTCTAAATCGACATGCGATTTCACTGAGAAACTTTAACAAAGTTTGCGTTCTTGCGCATGCTTGGCGCCTTTCGACACTACTCAGTGCTCAACCTGGAAAAAAATTATTGGGGAGTGATTATGATGACTTCTATAGAACAGCTAGAGATGAGTTAGACAAAATTATTCAAGAACAACACGCACCTTATGCATTTCCTGTTAATAGAGCAGTAGGAAAAAACTTAAAACTCCCTGGTGGGGCAACCGATGAATGTGGTTTAGTTGCGGATGTTGAGGCCACTTTAAACTTAGGCGTAAGCCCAAATTCTGATTGGGGTGGTGGCACTTCTTTTAATTATATCAGCTTTCTTTTTGGCGAAGGTAACAGTATAGGTAAATCAACTACAAAGCTACCCGATCCAAATCACCAGGGCACAACAATGGATGTAAGAAGTAGTTCGGGAGCACACGGCCATTTAACTGCCTCCGCTTTAGCAACTCAGAGTCAGTTATTAATTTCATTTGCTCAGATAGGTCATTTATTAGTAACCCGAGACTGGGAAAAATTGAAAACAAAAGAGATTATAGAAGGTGCCTGGGGATGGGTAGGTAATACCTATCAGGCCACTTCGGGCTTGATTGCAACAATAGCAGACGCCTGTCCAACCGTAGCTCACAGCGTTGGTTGTGGCAGCATTGGCGTTGGCCTTATAAATAGTACAATACACCTATTTAAAGAATCAGAAAAAGCCTACACTTTAAGAAAAGGTAATAATAACATTAAATCGCGGATTGAATTGTTAGAGAGCCTCCAAGAAGAAACTGTGAAAAATGGTTTAGAAGATCTAGCTAATTTTCAGGATCGTATGAGAAGAGCGGATGGGGCAACACCTTTTGAACAAATTCCAAAACATGTAGATGCATTGGTGAGCGCACCTCAGACCTACGGTGGATTACAACTTAAGAAAAGTGCGGTAGAGACGCTTACAAATGGTTGTGTGCGACAAGGTTTTGGCTTGTCATCTGCCGTTTTAGGGTTTGGCTCTAGTGTGTTTACACTAGTGATAGCGGCAAAGACAGTTTCATCAACTGGTGGTCTAACATCAGCCATGATTATTGGAGGCACTATAGGGATGGCGGTTCCGATAGTTGGCTGGTGTTTAGTCGGCGTTGCTGTAATTACAGGTCTTGCTTTGCTTGCCTATGATACTTATCAAAGGTCTCAAGCAGGGAAAAGAATGATGGAGCTAGGCTTAAATATTGCAGCCCAAAATGATGACGAAGCTAATATGGCTGAAGCATGTGTTTTGCTTCATGCTGCAGCTTTATTAACTCCTAGATCCCTAAATACAAATGCCAACAAGACAATAGTAGCCCTGCAAGCCCTAAACTGGGCCTTTTTTACAGATATAGATTTTGGTACTACAAAACCTGTAGATGAAGCGAGCCAATGGTGTGAAGCTAATAAATTTGCTTTTCACGCAGGACCGGAAGGGATTTATAATACTTTACAAGTAATTAGAAAAGCAAGCTAGGATACCTAGCATGCTGTTCAGTTACTTTTTAGTTAGGATTTCAGAAAGGCTACAAAGGCGACGGCCGGTATGAGAGACGCAAAATCAAAAGCTCGATTTTATTCCCATTTTTTCAGACAAACAGACTGAGGAAAAATAATCTTTAAAAAAGGGTCGCTCTCAAGCTCACGTTCAAAACGAATAAGCAAATCAATTTTTTGATCACCGATCTTTTCTTTAATATCTGCAAGCATACCGCATTTTGCTGATAGCATCACTGACCTGTCATGGTTAGTCTTAATAACCAGGAGCAAATCTATATCGCCACCTCTAGCTTTATCATCGATACGACTCCCAAACAATCGTAGCTCAGCTTGCGTTTTTATGTGTGGAGCGATTGAAGAAATAATAGCGTCAATTTCTTGTTGTGAAAGTCGCATCATTTAACCCGATATAACATGACGTATATTAAGCAGCACAGGATACAACGATTTTAGTCGACGATAGAACTCTGTAAGATCGTGATCGTTGTATTCATGAGCCTCAACATTCCTTAACTCTCTTATGTTAAACCATTGCTTGGCACTTTCTATAAGCCCTAGCTTCTCTGCCTTGTTAAGATAGTCTCAAGTTGTGCCTTTATAACCGGGCTCCTCGATTGCAACTCTTGTTCGTATGTAACGCATAATAAAAATACCAGACACGCAGGAAAAGCGCAAAGCAAAGCTTTCCCATGTTTCCATATCTTCTTCATCCATATCTGACAGGTCATCGGGCAACTTTTGTATTTTATTATAACTGTATTCCAGATGATCAATTGCTTTAACGAGCCTTTGACCGGTTTCTTTCAAAAGTAATGTATAATTATTCATTAGCGTCTCAAGAGCAATGAGTAGTTATATAAACCAACTATATAACTCAACAATATCTAGACATTCTAATATCCAGTGGCCCAACGGGTCAAATAAATCATACCAAGCAAGGATACAAATCTCAGTTAATACAACCCCTCATACTAGTCCTGCATCTTATGCAACAGCAAGCTTAATTGTCTCAACCTCGCTAATAGCATTATCAACGCACTCCATCAGCTCATTTAATAAAGCTTGCTCAGGAAAAATATTTGCGTGTTCCAATTCTACTTTTAAGTTTCTTAGCAACACATCGGTGTGGTGCATTAAATCAGCGGGGTCTTGTTTTATGAGTTCAAAATTATATATTGATTTCTTGATAATACTACCAAGCTTTTCCCTTCTTTTATATTTACCCGTGTTAAACAAATATTGTAAATAGCTATACCTACATTTATCGAGCAGAGTACTAAACAGCTGCTCTATCTTAGCAGTTTCAGCATCATACTTACCAACAATAACATCATAAGCTTTCGTTTCTTCGTAAAATAGCTCCAAATCTTTTTGGCATAAATTATTTCTGACACGCTTATTATGAGATTGTACCAGGGGTTGTAAATCTGCTGAAAAACCCTTTAGCCTTCTTTCTTCTTGCGGTACACAGACAAAATCAGCGCCGAACGGTGGCTTGGTGACTTTGATATGTTTCCATTTCCTCGTGATTTTCGTTAACGGATACTTCTTTAACAACGATGCTGCTACATTTTTTAAAGAAAACTTATCTCCTTTTAGTGGTACGGGACCACGTTTTGTAAAGCGCGGATCTATTTGCACAAACGAGGGGGATATCTTAGCTTCTTCAACGACATAAATTGAATTTGATGTTAACACATGATCCACTTGCGCAGGCAAAATCTCTGAGGTGCATTCATGCATTTTACCTTGCTGCAAAACCCTTTTTGAATGCATACGACCATGATCCAAACAGACATCCACAGCCTGTGTATATTGGGCACCACCGGCAGTTGTAACATTAAATACAGAATTGTTGGGAATTGTTAACCCATCTTCAGCACATGGGTAGGCTGAAATTCTTACATTGCTAATATCGGTTGGTGCTTGCTGCTGATAATTTCGTTTATTAGGGAAGTCTAAGTCTACTTTATCAGCCCTTGCTTTTACTATACTTTCAATCTTTGGTTCACTTCCGCACTGTATATAAAGAGTCATATTCAACACTTTATTCTCAACAGCAACCGGGATTGAACTTAACATCAAATGAACATTTTCATGCTGTTTTTTTGCTATATCTAATATCGCCCCAAGCAAAATATCATATTCTGCAAGTGTAATTGGCCTTATTAAATAAAGGAAAAACTCATTAAGCAATGCTCTGGTAACTTTATTGCTACACTCTTTTTTGATGCGATAGCACCCATCATCACTCTTTTCACAATAATATTCTTGATGGTATTTGTTGGTTAATTCAGCGATAAGCTCTATTTGCGCGGCCATCCTCTCCAAGGCAGAGGATAATCTCCAACCATAACGATAGCGGTCATATTCCCCATAAGAGTGTTTTGGATTCGCATTGTAAAACAGTAGATCTCGAATACAAATCTCCTGATTCATGCATTTTTCTTTTTTCTTAAGCGTCCTTAATAGTTTTTCTTTCATCCTCTTGATAGAAAGATAGTTTTTATAAAACATTAAGTTACATAATTCTCAATCGATAAATTCTTAAGCCGCAAGTAAACGAAGGTTATTATAAACAACTTGCACCAACACCGATAGGCTTATACTAAAGAATCAACAATATCATCTGCCAACAATCTAGTCGTATCAATAACGGGGTGTTTACAATTTATATTGTTTAACACCATCGGTAGTTCTGTACAAGCAAGCGCAATGGCATCGCAAGATGAGCGATACTTTTCTATTAGTGCCAATAACTCTTTCTCTGCATGCTCCAGCTTATCCATAGGAATAAGATAATCGAAAATAATGTTATGAATCGCTTCACAATCTTCCTGGCTTGGTAATACTTCTGCAATACCATGCTCTGCAAGAATCGCATGATATAAGCCACTGGTTGTTTGCCGAGTACCTAGGATAAGTACTTTTTTATAGTGTTGCTGTTTAGCATAACCTGCCACTATCTTTAGCATATTGATCACCGGCACCTGTGCTAACTGCACCACGCGATCGATTGCAAAGTGAACTGTATTCACAGGAATAGCAACAAGATCAGCGCCCACTTGTTCAAGCTTACTGATAACACTTAAAATAATATCGGCAACTGCATCCCAGCGCCCTGCTTGCACCTCACTCATTAGCGCTGCCGTATTTGGATGATACATAACAATATTAGGGAAGTTAGACTCGGCTAATTTTTTATAGGATTGACTTATTATTCTTTGGTAACAAATAGCCGCTCCTGGGGCTGAAAGGGCACACAACCCAATTGTTTTCACTAGCTTTTCCACTATTATTTCCTTTTTAATACCAAATAACTATTTTAAACAATAGCAGATAGAACCTTAAAGTAGCAAATAACTGTCAGAATAGCACCCTCCATCAATTTAGCAACAATATTTTCTTAGACGAAAACTTAGAGCACCCTACGACAGGCGTTGTGTAACAAAATCAATAAAACATTTTGCCTTCATGGGAATATAGTCACGAGAGGGATAGACAAGATATAGCGGTGATTTAACACTACTCCAGCGCGGCAATATGGTTAATAATTTTTTTTCTTTTATTTCTTTTTCAACCATAAAATAGGGAAATAGCCCAACGCCCATATGATTTAACACAGACACCTTAAGAAAAGAAAGTAAATTTGAAGTGACAATGGGATTGATAGCGATATCTTTTATCACACCCTCTAGCTCGAAATGCCACGCTTTACTACCGCGATACGCCAAACAAGCAACCCCTTCTAGCTCATCAGGCGAATTAACCTTGCTTAAATGATTTTCTTTAACAAACTTTGGCGTCGCAACAATTGCTGATGCAAACCTGCCAATAGAACGCGCAATAAGACTACTATCATCTAGTTTTGCACTTCTAAACACAACATCATAGCCCCCAGCAATAATATCAACCAATTTACTGTCTAGCTCCATTTGCAGTGACACGTGTGGATACTGTTGCTGGAACTCAGCGATAAGGGGCGCTAACACACTGACTCCAAAAGCAGGAGGTGCAGCGATACGCAGCTGTCCTCTTGGTTCGCCACCCAGTGCTTGCAGCTCACTTAAGCCTTTTTGTAAAACCTCATTCATTGCGGTCGTCGTTGTTAGCAGCTGCTCACCCGCGGTGGTAAGCACTAAATGTCGAGTGGTACGCTGGAATAGCTTTTTCCCTAATTGTTCTTCTAGTCGACGCACGGCTTTGCTGATATAACCCTTGCTAACATTTTGATTTTCAGCTGCTTTTGTAAAGCTCCCTAATAAGGCTACTTGATGAAATACCATTAGGTCTCGCTGGTCTGGCGCCATATTGTTTTCCTACGTAAACACTATTATTCCATATTGATTCTACAAAAAAACAAATCGAATTGCTAGAATTTAAGCAAATTTTAACCAGGTGGGAAAATCATGAAGAAAAATATATTACTGTTAGCAATCTGTTTATCGAGTTTTATGGGGTGTTTAGACCTCACCATCGTCAATACTGCCTTGCCAGCCATTCAGTTATCGCTCGGCGTTAGTGTCACCGTGTTACAGTGGGTTATGACAAGCCTACTGGTCGCCTTAGCCAGCAGCATGGTATTAGTAGGACGTCTTGCGGATATTTATGGTCAACGAAAAGTGATGCTGGCTGGGCTAGCCACTTTTGGCCTATCTTCTTTATTAGCCGCTTGCTCAACAAGCATCAGCCTGTTAATTACAGCGCGTGTTTTGCAAGGTGTCGGCATTGCCATTTTATACACTGTTCCTCCCAGCATTATTAGCAAGTACTTTAAAAAATCGACAAGAGGCAAAGCAATGGGGCTCTATTTTGCTGCCAGCGGCTTTGGCATGGCAAGCGGGCCTTTTCTTGGAGGCGTTATCACTTCAGCACTAAGCTGGCATTGGATTTTTTATTTAAATATTCCTTTGGTGATGATCTCCTATTTAATTTGCTACAGACAATTACCAAAAACATACTCCCATCAACGACAAAAAGTCGATAAAGTAGGTGCCTTGTTATTAGCCATTACCCTATCATCATTAATCATTGCTACCACTAAATTCTCAGCTACTTATACGATGATCAATGCAGGCTTTTTAATATTAGCCGTTGCCACCTTGGTTAGCTTTATATTCTGGGGAAAACAACATAAGCAGCCTATTATTGATTTTAGGTTATTTAAATATCGCATGTTTACTATTGGCGGGCTCTCTAATATAGCTCTCGCGTGTTTTTATGGTGTTGCCTTTTTTCTTATGCCGTTATATTTACATTTTGCAAAGGGTTTTACTGAAATGCAAATTGGCTTTATGCTGCTATCAACGACGGCAACTATGGCGTTAATATCCCCTTTTGTTGATAGAATCCTAAAAAAGCTATCCGTGTGGGCAGTGTTAACGACAGGATTTTGTTTATTTGCTATTAGCGCTATGATGCAAGCGTTTTTTGTCAAAGACACTTCACTTTTAATGATTATTACCAGCTATATGTTGATGGGTGCAGGATGGGCGCTGATTCTTAATCCTTCGTTTGCCAGCGCACTAAACTCTGTGCCAACGGAAAAAAGTGGTAGCGCCATGGGCACCTTGGGAACGTTGCACAATGCTGGTGCTAGCATTGGTTTAGCAGCCGGCGTGATGCTGCTTTCTCATGGTAGTCACGGGCTAACGCCAACGGCTTTCTTAACAGAGCAACACACACCATTTCTTTTTATTGCTGGCATTGCTGTTGCAATGAGCGCTGTGCTTATCAAGCAGCTATCTAAAAATATGAAAAATGCTCAAAATCAACTTAGGAGCAAAGCCTAACAGCAAGCATAGGGAAAAGCGCTCTATTGTTCTGTATTTTTTAGAGCGCTGTTTCTTTATTTTACATAGTTGCAGGTGGTCAATTATGGTACGATTCGCGGCCTTACACATAAGATTTATTAGAAATTACTATAGGCCGGAGAAAAGACATGAGAAAATTAACTATCATATTCATGGGGTTAGCAGTATTGTCGCTAAGTGCGTGCAGCGCCTTTAAGCATGATATCGCCAAAATGCAAAATAAGAACCTAGTGGTCAAAATGCCTAACGGTTCACCTGTTCATTACAATACGAATTTAACCCCGACCAGCAACTGGGGTTGTCATTCAGTAGGCCAATCACAGCAATATGATTGGAAAAAGTTTCAACTTGATAGCAAACTGCATTTTGGCAGCCCAATGCAAAGCTTGGCTAAAAGTGGTGTTTCCTACCTTAGCAGCCATGGGCTGAAAGCAAACTATATGAACCTGCGCATTCCTGAAGATAAGAAATTTAACTTAGGGGTTACTGGTGAGGTATTTTCTTGGGGACTAGGACCTAAGCAAATCGCCCACGTTGACTTTTACCAATGTAAAAAGATCAACCCAAGCCTTGATGCTGGTAACACGCAGCACGCATCTTATGGCGTTGACATTGAATAATTAACAGTGGGGTTAAAGATAGCCCTGCGATAATTATTAGGCCCTAGCATCGCTAGGGCTGTTTTACACCCACAACAATAAACCCACAATCCATCGCATCTTCAGGCCGATTGGCATTGGCTGCCTGCTCAAAAAACTTAACTCTATCCAATACTGACCGTTTACCCGGCTGACGATCATCTTCACATTCCCGCGCCGTTGATTGCCCCGCTGAAAAAAATCCCGTAAGCGTTGATAGCAACCCTCCCTTATTAGCAACCGGGGCTGGTGGCACTTTATCCTTAGCTTCCTTAGCATCAGACTTTTTAACGTTAGGGTTGCGCGCCCTCTTCTCAGCGTTAAGTTTTTTCATCATAAGCGCTTGCTTTTTCTTTTCTTTACTCAATTGCCTTTCACGCAAAGCAGCTTGGGATTTTGCAAGCTTCGCTGCTTGTAGCGCCTTCTGCGTTTCCTTTTTATGCTTAATCCGCTCTGCTTGTAACGCCTTTTGCTGCAATTGATCCGCTTGCTGTTGTTGCAACACCATCACTTGCGAAGATTGCTTTCTTAAGTCCTTAAGTTGCTGCTCGTGTCTATCCTTTAATTTTTGTTCTTTCGCCATAAACAGTTTAGTCGCCTTAGCCGTGGCCGACTTAAATATCCCAGATCCTTTATGTTTATCTGTAGCGATTGAAAGATTCGACTTAATAGCATCACATATAGCTAAAAAAGTGATGGTTCTTTTCTTAAAAGAAATGGATACAGTATGCGGCGCTAATACTGAGAGCTGAAACGTTTCAAAAGCGCGTTTAAAATTACTAATAGCAAGGGGAAGATCATCATAAGCTGCCTGCGAAACAAATAGATGGTTATCAAATTTTCTTAATAAAATTTTCATTTGCTTGCTTAAATCAAGTTGCTTAAACTGACTATCTTTTTCGTATTTCCCTTCCAATAACATCCAAAATTGCCGCAGTGTGGCAAGATTTCCCGCCTGTAATAAGCAACGCTTTTTAAATTCCTTAGCATGTCTTTTAGAATACGATTGTGTATAGTATTCCTCTCTAAAAACCGGTTTTAACATTGTCGGCATATAATGAAACGGGGTATTCTTAGAAAAATCTACGAAACAAGGGCAGGCATCATATTTACCCAGTAATAATACTATAAAATCTTTATATTTACCCACTTGAATAACAGCATCAACATCAGAATCACCACGTTCTTCTAACAGCTGATTTGCCCTCTGAGCAAAATAGCCCACTATATTGGTACCACTACTTTCACTTTCAGCATTAATATGATTATCCTTAAGAAACTCAGCCATCCCATTTTCAAATGATTGAACACTATTACTATCCGCTAGTGTTGCAAAGGCTTTATCTCGCATACAAAAAACTCCCCAAATAATATAAAAAATTAAATCTAAAAATATTGTATATCTTGAGTCGACTAAAAATAGTATTTATAGACGCTGATAAGTGACTGAGTGAATTTCTGGGTAAATACTAGAGCAAGTCTATTTAGAACGCAAGGCGCATAACAAATACAAATCGACATACAGACTGATATCCTCAGCATCATGACTGATACTTGTATGCAATAGACATTAATAAATTTATTTACAACAGCCCTAACAATTGTTTTGAGCCACCTCAAAAAATACATAGCAATGTCACGAGCTAGATAAAACCTGGTCTTTTAATGCCCACTCGACATACACCCAATCTAAAAGTTACTATAATCAAATGAATATTAGTCTCGGTATCCTTTCAATACTTTTATTTATAGTTTGCAGCGAAAACACTTTCGCCTACGAAAAGATTGTTGGCCCCTGGACAACGGGACCGCTGGTTTCACCTAATGGCAAAACAATTCCCAAAGGCTATACCAATGTACAGCCCTACTATTCCATTTCTCAAAGCAACACAATTTATAACGATCACTGGCGCAGAGTTCCGGCTCCTTTTAGTGAAACAAGCTGCCCGAATATCGAGCTCATTCAGGGATTAGCCAAGCGCCTAGATATTGAAACGGATATCCCCTATGAGTTTAATAAATCCATGGGGCAAGCAGGAAAAGGCTGGGATGATATCACCATGAAGCTAGGCTACCAGTTAATCGACTCGATAAAAAATAGCGCAATACCAAATCTGCGTGTTTGGTTGCAAGAAAAATTTCCCAGCGGACGCTACCAGCATTTAAGTCCTTACAAAGAAGGCACTGACGCAACAGGAGATGGCACCTACCAAACCAGTATTGGTGGCACCTTTCAACAAACGTATCGTATGAGTGATGGGCGCTATTTAATTGCTTACCTATCATTAGTCTACCGACTACCCGCCAAAACAAAAGTAGTCGGCTTTAATACCTATGGCGGCGGCTTTGGCACCAACGGTACCGTTGAGCCTGGCAATAAAGTTTTTATTGACCTTGCCTTTGAATATACCTTAACCCAAAACTGGGTAAGTGCCATTGATATTATTTTTAATTCACAAGATAAAACAACTTTTCAGGGAATACCTGGCCTCAATGCCGATAAGACTATCGCCACTGTTGGTGATGGCAAAGAAAGGCTATTGAGCCTAGTACCCGCCATTGAATACAATTTTAATTCTCACTGGGGCATTATTGCTGGCACTTGGTTTGTTTATGCTGGAAGAAATCAAGATGACTTTGCGGCGTTTTCAGTTTCGATTAACTACTATGGGCGATCGCCGCTGATAGATGATAGTTTATAAACGATGGACCTTCTCAGCTTTCTGTTCAGCCAGTGATTTTATATGCGCGCGCTTGATCAGTTTTTTATTTGCAGTAAAAAATAAACCTCTATTATTAGGACTTACGCATTGACAGAAGGCCCATAACTTGCATTCCCCAGAATAAAGCTACGAATAGTAGCAACAAATAAGTCACGTTGCACTTCATACCAATGCGAAATAGTTTCATCTATTCGCATACACTCTAGCCTGAAAAAGCCTTTCAGTGGACAAAACACATAGTTATTTATTTGATGTTCCTTTAGCACTTGGAATTTTTCAATGTTGCAAACTTGCTTTATTGCACGATGATAGCGTTCGATGCTCCAATGCGCTGCTTTGATTTGGTCAGCATATCCGTGCCTCGATAAAAATAAATGCACTTTATCATTTATTTTTCTACACGTCAGTCATGATTTAGCATTTTAGCGCTTTCTATAAGCCCTATGCTTTTTCAAATTAGATTAACTATTATAGGCGATTAACACTGATAGATGACGATTGATTAACTGAAACTATAAGTTAAAGTAAGGGCACAACATTCTGCGCCCTTTATATTTAAATTTATAAACATTATTTGTTGAATGTTGCCGCACAAGCAATAACCGCACACTCAACAGGCCAAAATACGCCAGCAGCTGTAGCAATTGCTGCATTTTTAGCAAATATACCGCAAGCGCTTGCGCTACCATCCATGCTGTCATAGCTACTACGATCTTGATCATTTTGTAGAAAACAAAAAGTCCCGCAACCCATTAAAAAGGCCACACCGCCGTAAATAGGAAGACCTATTTTTACAAAACCATCAATAAATCCATTAGCTGCTGCTTTCCAATTAAGGCAACTGACAAATTCAGCATCCACAGCATTTTGCTCACCTAAGCAATTAGTTGCAGCGCCATCAGTAGCATACATTACCAGCTGTCCCGCGTAAGAGGCTCCCCCATAGGAGCTTGAAGCACTAAGCGGGCAGGATTGCTTATTAAAACCAGCCGCAGGTAGTGTCTGACAAACAATATCTAATAATTTTTCGCCCGGGAAACAATGTGTTAAACCGTGCTCAAGCGAAAGAGAGGGTTTACCACCAGGGATGGAAAACACAAAACGTGATGCTTCGGCGATTAGCTGCGTTCCATTGTTAAGCCGACCTTCAATGCAGAAAAAGGGATGACCATTACATAAATTTGACGGCCCTTTACCGATAGTAATGGAGTATGGACAGTCAGGCGTCGCAAAGGTCCGTGGCAATGAATTATTTCTTGCAGTTTCTAACAATAAAGAAGTGTCGCTATCATTGCTATTTTCTAAAACCTCATCTAATTGTGGATCATCTTTAATACTGCGGCAAAAGCTTTTAAAAAAACCTTCTTCTAATACTGAAGATCCTTTTAACCACTCGGTAATATATTCAAGAATTTCAGCTTTACTTCCTTGCAAGGATGTTGCAGAAGCTGTTGCACCAGTAATTTTACTTGCTAAAGTCGAAGCCGCATTACTAATCCCATTCCACATTTTTGACAAGAAAGATTTCGCTGTTTGCAGGTCATAAATACTATCAGGGATATGAGCTTCTAACTCACCATTGGCTAGTGTTTTTATAAGCCCCTTTGATAACAACTGCTTATAGACAATAACAGTTAATGCGCTCCATAATTCAGGCGTAAATAAATTTATAGGATGATTATCACCGAAGCCATATTGGGGGATATTATCCTCTTTGTACGAGACTGTAACTGCAGTGGTATTTGGTTGGGCTGTTGCATAAGCAATGGCCATTTGCGTCATCATAAAAAATGGATTGCTTTGTGCTGCTGTGGTGGTTAGCGCTGTGCTATTTGCGTTAAATACTCTCATTTAGACCTCTATTATCAAGTGATTTTTACTAGAAAACACCCTATCACTAACTTATTAAATTAATATTAACTAGAATTTTTTTTTGATAAAATTAATTCTCACTTAAGCTTATATGCAGACCAACCAATAGATGGAGTGCAGTTTACCAAAAGATGGAGGGGGTTTTTATTTCTAACATTATTAGATATAAATAAATAATTTTATATGAACTAACAAGATAGATCGTATGCCATTTTCTAACATTGTTAGCAAAGACAATCGACTTTAATGGATGCGATTAATTCCACCAGGTAGACAGCAGATGGTCAGCCTGGAATAATAACTTTTAAGAATCAAGTTTTAAACATTGGCTAGTAACAGAAAAATTCTCACTAACCCTGTAGAATTTACCTAACCCCTATAAACTCACCAAACAATAAATGGAATGCACTTTATGGACCTAAACCTTAACAATAGAAACATCTTAATTACCGGCGGCAGTCGTGGCATTGGCCTAGAGATTGCCAAGAGCTTTGCTAAAGAAGGCGCTAACATCGCCATTTGTGGGCGACAACAAGGCGACCTTGATAAAGCCATTACTGCTTTACAACCCCATCAAGTCACCGTCCTTGCTGATAGTGTTGATATTGCCGATAAGACTCTCTATCAAGAGTGGATTAACAAAGTCGCCGATAATCTAGGCGGCATAGATTGCTTTATTGCTAACGCTTCCGCATTTGGTATGGAACCTACCGAAGAGAACTGGCACAAAGAGTTTGAGGTTGATCTCATGGGTTTGGTACACGGCGTTGAAACGGCACTACCCTATTTAACTAAATCATCACTAGCGTCCATTCTCGCCATTGCGAGCGTTTCTGCCATTGAAACAGGCATAGGTAAGGTCGATATTCGCCCCTACAATGCCATAAAAGCGGCAGTCATCAATTATAGTAAATCATTAGCACGTCAATATGCATCTCACGCTATTCGTTGCAATGTTATTTGCCCAGGCATTATTGATTTTCCCGGCGGGATGTGGCAAAGCGTTAAAGCCGAAGATCCGCAACGCTATAAAGAAAGACTAGAATCTATCCCATTAAAACGCATGGGCACACCAGCGGATATTGCTAGCACCGCTTGCTTCCTAGCCAGCGAGCATGCCAGCTATATTACCGGCGCTAACATAGTTATCGATGGCGGACTTTCGCGCAAGGTTCATTATTAGTGGATCTACAAACAGGTTCATTTTCTGTTATCATTATCGTTAGTGTCGAGAGTTAATCATAGATAAAGGAATAGCTAATGAAATTAAAAGGATTTATTGCACTGTCGTTCGCACTGGCTTTATTTAACCCATGCTGGGCAAACTCTCCCTCTAGAGCGCTGCTAGCCAAGCAACAGGCAAAACTAACCCCCCAAGAAGTACTATTACGCTTAAAAAAAGGTAATGAACGCTTTGTTGAAGCGCGCAAAAAGTATCGCAATCATGTAAAAGATGGTCAACTCACCGCCCGCAAAGGACAGCACCCCATGGCTATTATCTTTAATTGTGTTGACTCACGCAGTATTGCCAACTTTTTATTTGATGAAGGCATCGGCAATATGTTTGTCGCACGCGTTGCTGGCAATGTGGTTGATAAAAATATTATTGGTAGCATGGATTTTGCCACTTACTTTGCCAATGCAAGATTGATTGTAGTAATGGGACATACGCATTGTGGCGCTGTAGCTGCTGCATGCCAAAATGTGCAAACTTACTCTGCTGACTTAACCCACCTTATTAAACAAATTCAACCCGCTATTCCTACCGTTAAAAAAGAAGAAGGAAAAGCCTTTGACTGCGATAACCCAAAAACCATTGACGCTATCGCGCGACAAAACGTTATTGTGCAAATCCGGCGGATATTAGCGAGCAGTAAAAAAATAAGAACCTTAATCAAAGAAAAACAACTAATGATTGTTGGCGCTATGCATAACATAAAAACTGGCAAAGTGCTGTTTTTTGATCCTAATGGAAATGATATCCATAACCAACAGGGCTAAATTCACAATAGCAATATAGATAGGCGCCGAAAGTTTTCCTTAGGCGCCCCTTAGGCTTTGACACAGAATATTTCTAATCTTTGCTGCCTAATATAATACTTCTATAGAGATGGCACTTCCCTATTTTCTCGTTCTGTAGACAGACCCTTTATTTTTTTTGCATTTTCTATTATAGCACTAGCAATCGATGGTTCTATCCAACGAATAGAATTATTCGTTGCGTATTTTACCATTAATTTTTCTCCCATTTTTACAAGCTCACAACACTTCTCTGTAACTCTGCTCTCTACGCTACCTGCTTTCTTAATGCTTTTAAGGTAATCTATTAGAAAATTATTAATGCTAACGGCAACTGATGGAGCAACCCTGCTCTCTTTAATTTTATTACAATCATCTAGAAACTGATGAGTAGGGGTGTACTTACTAAACATATTACTCGCCTCTTTACTTTTATATCAATTAATAGCACCCTGCTTCCATCTTGTCATAAAACCGTAGTTTCTCAATTACGCGAAAGCCCCGCCAATTCTGATGGGACTCTACCCCAATCAGGAACGAAAAACACAGCAAAAGTGCGAAACTACCATCAAAGTCCGTTTTCCTTTGCCAGCAATCTTATAGGGCTAAACACAAAGACTCATCAGTATAAAAGAGCCGATTTTTGCGGATATACCTTACAAATTGCTCTTTATTTGATCTTCATAAGTTAAGTATTTAGCAGGCTAGACTTACCGCGTGCAAAACAAGGTGTTTTTTCTCTTTTATTTATCAGTAAGAATTGAGTAAAATGCGCAGCAGTGATGATTTAAACACTTTTAATTATGCAAAAATATGAACAATCTAAAAGACTACATCCTTCCAATGACATCCGCTGAGAATGCAAAAGAAATATATAAAAAAGTGGTTTCATGGGCATTTGAAAAACCGCTCGTTTCAACTTTACCACAAGCGGTTGAAAGCGCAACCTACGCAGAGCAACTAGAAGGTATCCTTAAACCGCTACGCCTAGAATATAATATCAACGGCTTTGTTCATACTAGATTTTTTCCTTTTAGTAAAACGTGCATTTCCATTGGTAGTCATAGTGAGTGGAGTCGATATTTTTACAAAAATAAGCTCAATCTCTATGGGATGCTAAACAAAAATCTAAGCATTTTTTCGGGAAACTACACCTTCTTGGATAATGTCCCTAAAGATTCAGTGATCTATCAAAAAGTTTATAAACATGCTGAAGAGAAATTTGATTTATGCCATGGAGTTCTCATGGTACAACTAGGTATTAACTATATTGATGCATTTGTTTTCTACGTGCCTAAATCTGAATGGCATTTTAATGCTGTTTTTTTAGAAAATATTAACGAGTTTAAACGATTTATTCGCATTTATAAATCTGAAAAACGAGAGCTCATTAACGATGTAATAAAACACTTAAGGCACCCATTTTATTTGAAAGATACTCGTTTAGAGATTTTAGATTTTAACCCAACCTACAAAAAAGCCATACCCGTTAACTGTAAAAATTACTATCTTGAAGAAGCCAAGATTACGCTTTCTAGCCGTGAAATTGAAGTTCTGTGGATGACTTGTAATGGCAACACCGCTAAAGAAACAGCGATAAAACTAGGATTATCTTACAGAACGGTTGAACATTACCTAGCTGTCATTCGTCAAAAGTTTGCGTGCCGTTCGAAGCCAGAGCTGCTTGCAAAGATTAAAAAAGAAAATATGCTAGAGGTCCTAGAAGATCTTTTTTGCTAATACTTAGCGCGCTACCCTTCCTTATAAACCATATTAATAATGCCAGATTATAAAAAAGGGTGGCGCAACCGACAGGCTAGTTTCCTTTACGCTAAACTCCAAGAGGACAGATCGTCACTAGCTGCAGCATTCTGCACGTTGTTAACAACAGGTCTAGGAGCATGTTGACTGGCTTGAGAATCTTTTAACGAACAAACGGAAGTAAAGATAGCAATAACCTCACTCCAAGGCAGAGTAAAGGTTCCTACTTTACTACCAAAATAACCTGACATTGAAGAGTCATGAGGCAATGAATTAAATAGCGTACAACTTTGAGTGTTAGTATCAATATCTAGTATTCCGTAAGCATGGCCTCCATAGACACCGGACATATTCCTAGCTAATGGGTTCATGCTTGATAAGAAGACAGGCCCTTGATCAAGCTTGCTTTTATAATCAGTTATAGACTTAGTTTTCATATCAGTATATTCAAAATTAGTTTCACTTTCTTTAGTAAAACCAAATATACTATAAATTGCCCTTATCGGCGCTGGCGCAATCTGTTCATACCAACAATGAACATATAACTCTAAAAAACGTACCCAGGCACGACTACGTGAATAATCAGTTGATTGATAGATATGACGACCTCTTGGTAACGCTTTACGAATTCGAAAGGTTTTGTTTTCACCCATATCAGTGATAAATACTTTATTCTGGTCTTCCCAAATTAGCGTTCTAGGATCAGGCCTATTCCAACGCTTCCAGTTATGCAGATAACTTGCTAACAAGCTCAGCAAGATACAGTCTTTTGCACTACCTTGATTAATATCCTTAACACTAGGTTCAGAGCGAATCAATTTGGTTGATATATTTTCCCAGCCAAACATTGGTTTTACCGTTGATACATCTAAGTCTTCAATGTTCAATACATGTCTTGTCATCGCTTTTTCCTCTTAAATAGTAAGGTTTAAATACATTGGAAAAACATGACTTGCTCCCCATCCCCAATGTCTATGGTTAGCAATATACATCTTGGTCACATATCGATCAATCTAGGACGGATTTCAACGAAATAACATACTAGTTAAAGTATTAATAATCAGCAGGTTATATATTTCAGCTGAAATATATAACCAATTACAAACATCAGTTTGTCAGTCAATGGTAAATTCTAACGACCACCAGGGCCATGACTGGGAACAGAGCCTGCTGAGGGCGATGACATGTCATGCATTTCAAAATAGCCATCTCCTGGATGCAAAAAACTATCTCTAGCAGGTGCGGGTGAAATATCCGCAGTATCACCAACATCAACATCAACATCAACATCAACATCATTAGTATTATCAAGCACGTCATATTGCATAGTACCAACCGCACCCAATGCCGCAAGTCGAGAAACGATATTACCTTCAGCCATTTGATCAAGCGTAGACAAAAGTCCATTAATCGCTATTTTTACAGTATTTTTATTGCATCCAGAAGTAATATTTGCATCCCCAATCAATGCGCAAATCATTTTCCACCCACGAGTGTCAGGGTTTCTATTGGGCGTTGATTGAATAAAAGCAGCAGCAGCTCCACAGGGGTTGTTCTTAAAATTTCTCTCTAACAAGAGAAGCTCCCAATCAAGCCCCGTACGACTGGTACGAGGAAAGAAACGCCTAACTTTATCCTGCGTCCCTCGGCACTCAGCACGTAAGTGAGCAACCATTTCCTTTTGCTCTTGCTCGGTAATGGGTTGCAATAAGCGTTGCAGTGCAAGTGATATTATACGGTCTGCACTTTTAACATTATTAGATCGAGCAACAGAACCAACCTTACTAAAAAAGCTCGGCAAATAAGAATGTTTGGCTACGGATTTACTTTCACTTGACATCTGTTTTTGGTCCGATACAGCTTGCTCCAATCTCTGGTAAGACTTTGCAGCCATTGCTATAAATAACTCATCAATATTAATTCCATATTTTGCTGATACTGAAAAAAAAGGGATACCGCCAAACTGTTTTGCTAACGCTTGCGCTTCTACTGTCGTCACTGCAAGTTCACTTGGATCAACATTCTCAACATTATGGCTTACTAAACAGAAATCAACATTGGCGTATTGACTAATCAAAGTATCTTTATATCTAGCAATAGTATTAAAGCTACTTCTGATAGCTGGATTAAAGACGAGAAAAATAGTGTTTTTACCTTTAAGATACGAGCGAGCAAAACCGATAATGGAATTCTGTTCGACATTATGAATAACCAGCTTAATTTTTTCAGCTACCATACCGCTATTCCCTGATTGACAAACTACCGACTTTACTCTAAGCCCTCCATCCACAACTGAGCCAACATGATGGCCCTCACAATATCTGGAGACAATACCGCATGTCTGTGCTAACGCATCACCGAATACTGCTACATTAATACGCTTATTATCAAACTGTCGCACTACCATCCCCCAATATTTAACTTTTCATATTTAAAGATACTAACACACCCAATTTGGCTTAACCTTAAAACAATATTATTTTGCGTATAAAATTAAAGAATAAGCGGAATTTACGCATAAATAGGATCAAATCACTGTATAATACCTATATTCATAGCCCACCCCTTTAGTTTAAAAACCCAACGCTCTATCACCAGAAAAATTAATATCATTTACAACCGCTTCAGCTTTAGCTTGAACATCAGGTTTCCACGAAGTGAAAATTGAGCCTACTTGATTTCTTCGTAAGATTAGGGCCGAAAACAGATCTTTTATAACCTTTATAAAAGTGTTAAGCGCCTTAACGATCGCACTACTTCCATCATCAAAACGGTGGTGGGCACTATCTAACAACGCTTGCCTTCTTTGCAACGGTGTATTTGCTGCAGGTTGAAGTTCAACTTTAAAGGCATCTATCAAAAAGTCATCAATCGAAGCCTGCAATTCAGTATTACCCACAGCATCATAGGCCAAAGCAAAATATGAAACTTTCGCTAACGGCGTATTGCCAAAAGATGGAGATAGCGTTTCTGTAAAACGTCGCAGCAATGCACGCAGAGCTACAAGGTCAAACCCATTATCAATTAATTCGAGCAGCACTGCGATAAAAGTATCTTTAATTTTTTTAGGTTGCTGATCAAAACATTGCAGGAACTCATGCTCTCGCAGCAATACTTTATGATACAGAAAACTTCCCTCTGTTATAGAAACATCACTACTTAGCCAGAAATTTATATGACGCAACTCTTGAAAATATTCGTTTCCTAACCCTTGATCAACAACAGCATCATAAAAATCAATTTTCTTTATATAAAGCAACATCTGCTGTTGTTCTTGCTGCTGATCAGGCGACAGGTTATCATTGTTGTTATCCATATTTGACAATCTTTTTCTTAGATACTCTCTACAAAGATCCAAGGCATTATCTTCTGCCAATTCTGCAAAGTTCTCTCTTAAATTATAATCAACAGCCTGAAACATGGAACCCCCATTAAGTGCTGCCAGCTCTTCCATGCTTGCAAAAAAAGCCCTTTTTTCCGCTTTAGATTCTGTGATATCTAAGAGCCTCTCGTAACGACACTCCTTACTTGTTAGCAAGGGCTGCTGCGATTTTTCATCATTTGACATTTCTTTTTCATCTACAAAATCAATATCTGAAGATTTTATTTTACGATTAATATGATTTAAATCTTTCAACATTTCTTCAATTTTCTCTATATCCCTATGACAAGCCACAATATCACTTTGAATTTCACTAATATCAATTCTTTTATTAGCATTCAGTCTATCTTGCCAATCGATATGCTCAATAAAATCTTCATGCGCAGCCATAAGCGCATCAATTTCCAATGAGGAATGATTTAATGTTTGAATACTAGTATGAAGTAAATCAAACAGAATATTGCGCTCATTTCTAAAAGAAATATATTTATTACAAGCATCAATCATTTTTTGAAATAGCGTCAATGTTGACTGAGCATGTTGCAGCACTGCATCCTTGGCTTGTTCACCTTTCGCCCTACTGTACTCAATTTTACTTGCGGCTATTATCGTGGGCGCTTGAGCGACAAGTAATCGAATATGTTCTTTATGGCGAATAATTTCCGGATCAGATGATTTTAATTCCGCAAAATTATTTTCACCACTAAATTTAACCGTGCTATCAAATACTTTTTCTTTACCCATAATACCCACCTCCAGCTTAGTGCTCAGACTCCCTTATTCACTACTACTAATCCCATGCCTCTAAAATGACATATTTTAACTGTTTGAACAATATACAATTTTGAAAATAATTGTTGCTGTTGTCGCAACAATGTAGCGTGAAAATTTATATTTCCTGTAGCAGAACACTTCTATAGCTGATAGCCAGCTCTACCAACATGAGAGCACGCATCGTAGCGGGGGAAACAAGCTTTCCTTTAAATATAGCGCATATATTTGACTTCTCAACTATAATTGTAGGTAGGTGTACTAATTACTGATAATAAATACCACTTTCTTTGTAGTATTTTGCCGAGTATGGGTAATGAAACAGAGCCTAAAGCATTTAAAAATAAAAGAGGAAATATTACAAAACTTTTTAGGACGAAATTATACAGATAAAAATAACAATGGCTACAAGCTATCTAACGCTAAGAAAACGCCATTGCTTTTTTCTACTCTGCTGCTTTCTAGTATTTTTGAAAAATCCAGCATCGTTAGCATTTAACGTAAGAGTTTCCTTATTGTTTTGATTTTGGTTTGCACTTATATCAAAACCGGAAACTCTTACTTTTTCAAGTAGTTTGTCAGATTAGGTGGCAACTTATTCATTTTAATTCTTGATTGGATTTATCTGCTATGTCTTCGGGCGTTATCATGTTAAAAATGCTAGCATGATATTGCCTTTTGGACGAGTTAACAGATGATTAACTTATTATTAAACTGCAGGTAATACTGAATCAGTTCCGATCCTTTTGACAAAGGCCTTTTATTCGGCGAGAAGCCCTCACATAATTAGGGCTTCACATTTATTTTTTATAAGTATGAATTAAGGTGTAGGGGCGGTTGTATGCTCAGACTCATGCTGCTGAGAAGCGGTGCTTAGGCAATTCATAAAAAGACCTTTTATCTGAATCCCCTGAGGTGCTAATTTGCATATTTCGTCATAAGATTTAGTCTTAAGTAGCTCGCCAGCTTTTAATTTTGCTTTTTTCATAGCATTAGAATAGTCCTTCATACCTAAACCATTGTCGTCATCGTACATATCCATTAGTAAATCCGAAGCTGCTGCAGCCGAAAGCAATTGCAGCATTGCATTAAATAACTTTTGTTCGTCGGCGTTAAGTTTTACCTCTTGTGTCTTAGTATTGTTTTGGAATAGCCCTTGGCTATTTGATGATCTCATAGTTGTCTCCAGTCTTTTGCTATTTTCACTTTTTAACTTATTGTTCTTTCCTGCTTCCAATCTAATTTTAAAATTATATTCAAGTAAATTTGCTCACGTTTGATATTATATTTATATTCCTTAATGAATAGAGCGTGCAAATAGTAGCATTAAAGTATTAACATTATATTAAAATGTAGTTGATTTCTTTTATATGCCAGGGCAATCTTACCAAAATTTAAAATCTAAGCACTTTTTCTAAGTATTTGACCCCTTCCATTGTTTAACCTCGACTCCACGGCGACATGCGGGCTCACTTTCTAAATAAAATAAAGCGATTTTTCTTATGCTCGATAAAATCTGTGAAGAGTTTGACTTAAAGACACGACATTGATCTTCCTTGAAAGCCACATCCAGCCTCCAATGCAAACGATTTTCAATATGCCAATGTTCCCGAATAGCACTACAACTTCTTAAGTGATCACTTAAAGGAAGAGAAGTAATATAATAACGGAAAGATGTTTCTATATTATTTTTTGTGTGTCGTATTGATTTCACCTGTATAACAGCATTTAAATCTTTCCATACTTTTTTATATTGATGTAAATACATTAACGGTAAACAAGCATACTCACGTCGTTCTCCACAACTATGGTCTGAATCTGTCGTCACATAATGAGATGTAACCATATTGGGGAAACCATCTACTGATGCAGTCTCAAATTAACCTTGTACCTTTTTATAAAATTTCTTATGATTTTCTTTTAGTGCCAAAACATAATCTGCTTCTTTGATCCGAATAAGCTTAGCAATACCTTTCTGTCAACCGATTGCATCAGCACGACAAAACATACCCGCATGCGTAGGCGGTCGCAAGGCAGGATTAGTAATCCGATCAGCCAATACTTCACTAGTTTTTGCTAAGTGTGATGCTTTCTTATCGTAAGCCATACTCCACAATAACAGACCTGCACCAACAGTCCCTCCCCCTGCAATTGCAGCCCCAGTTGCGCCAGCAGCAAGTAAAGAATAACAACCCTACGCCGCTCCTCCTCCAACAAGAACAGCAGCACCCGCCTTTAATACCTTCTCAGTTGTAGATCCTGAAAGAAACCTTCCCTAGTGTAATAGGCAGGACCAGGAAGACTTCTAGCGGCTGCAAGTTCTATTGCTGTTTTTCTTTTTTTCTTCAGATACTCGCTTATCTTGATTTAATATATTATAAAGCGGCATAACTGTCTCCAATGCTCTTAATATCAATATTTTCCTTAGCAACTATTGCTGAGGATATTCCTGATATTGAGTTTAGTGTTTTGGTTTTGGCGGTGATTAATACGATAAGCTAACAAAATCCTTCTCGCATTAATACAACTATTTTTTTAAAAAGTGCGGATTTGTTATTTGTGTTTAGCAATCGATTCTTGGCAGCTTTTTCCCAGATGAGCTCTATAAATTTATTGCTGCCTATATTTCAGAGTGATGATGGAGACCGAAAAAGATACTCTATTAGAGGCGATTTCAAGAAAAGTTGTTCCTGAAGAAGGTAGCAGTGTTAAATCAAGCCTGGGGCACCCTCCTTTTTTGACTGGTATTTTTAAATAGTTATTAACAACTGTGGTTTTCAAAGACGCCATGGGTACATAGCGTCGGGCTATCAGTTAGCTGATTTCAAACGCCCAACTTGTGCGTACTAAGATCACATAAGCTTATTTATTCTTTACGGTAAACTGGTAAGATAAATAATTTTTAATATTTGCTTAAGGTACAAAACAGGGAAAATATGCGAAAATTATGAATTAAGAAAAGAATAGTAATTATTTTTGCGTATTTAATTTAGCTGGATTTATATTTTATTAAACCATGTTCCAATGCCTTTTTGTTGCGAGATACCTAGATCAAAAAAGCAAAAAGACATAACAAGACGTGTTAGCTTGGTTTAGTCATAACCTAAGCAAAACTATAAAGGAAATATTATGGACGAGTCAAAGTCAACCAGTCAATACACTTTAAGAGCCATCACAACAGCAAATGATAGTTCGCCTTTAACACAGTTTAGAAATAAATGGGTAGCAAAGATCCATCAGAGCCTTATAATGCTTTACAAGAGCATGGATACTGGGGCAATTACTGCAGATGCTATTGCTCTTAGCAAAACCTTAGTTACAATTGTTAATAAACTTGCAGCTTTAAAAGATAACAATGAAGATAATGAAGCTATACTACAAACATTGTATTTGGCACTAATAACATTGCAGCATGATCGTGGTTTGGTATTCCATTTTTCCAATAGCTCTTCGCAGCCGCTATTCCAAACTCAATTTTCTGATTTTTTAAAATTGCTCTCTAAAGAGATTGTTACAAGCTTCCCTACGGTAACACTACCTCTATTCTCTAAAGATGAGAAGTCTCAATATAGCAAAAGCTTTAAAAAAATTAAAGCATATTGCCAAAGTGAGCAAGATAAAAAAAATGCTAAGGTCTCCGAAAGTGTTAGCATTATTTGCTCTGCATTTGCTAGAACTAATTTTAAGTGCAAAGCTAAGGAAAACCGTTTATTAAATCTATTTTACTTCTTAGAAGACAATTCACAGAGAAATGAGCAGTATTTACTTTCACAGGCACACCAACATTTTTTAACAGTAATCTCTGAAGGTTCCAGTGCGAGCAGGTTGGTTATCTATACCCAGTCTTGCAAGCGTTATCGGCAAGCGTATAAACGCTTTCAAGAACGGCTAGCTATATTGTCCGTAAAACTCGCCTCTTATATAAAATCATCTATAAATCGATATTTTACGCATTCCTTCTTTGCGGGGACTGAAAGTTCTGATAAGCGATTCGATTATCTCGCCTTTTATCTTCTCCCCCAGCAAGATTTTTTGCATAGGCTTTACTACCAAGAGGGCAGCATTATTACTTACGCGGAAATTGCTGCATTTGTTTATTATACTCAAGGTGAAGTGTTTGAAGCGGATGATGTGCTGAAATTTCGCATGGAAGCTTTTAAAGTTAAAGGACTCACTGCCCAAGCTGATATGATATCAACTTCCTTACTGCCTATTCACGTTTCAAATTCGGCCAATCACTATTTGTATCAACCAGTGTCTTTAGAAAATAAAGTTTTGCTACAAAGCTTCTTTAAAAGCGCCGCTATTGATTACCAAAAGCTTTGGCCAGCAGCTTTAGAACGACCACACGTAATGACTATTCCTAGCGAAAGTAAAGAAGAAAGATCTTACAATGAATTAAACAATATGTTTGAACAAGATAAGTTTAAGAGAGTCCTTAAAGAAGCCCTGACAGCGATTCGTGAAAATAATCTGAAACTATTTGAATATTATTACCCTGCTTTACTAACAATCGTCGAGCAAGGTACTTCAAAATATGCTCCCATAGCATCTCGACTCTTATCACCGAAAGCGCAAATTGAATCACCCCTTATTTCACTATTCCTTAAAATTAAACAAATTGAAAAAGTATCATTGAGCAAACAGACGTTAGCCTTCCAAGATATTGTTCTCATTATGAAACAAAGACTGGAAAGAAATATAGCAAATGTCGCCATTGACTTGGCAAATAGTGCACAAGGAAATTATCACTACATAATTATGGCTTTAACACCTTTATCGCAAACTTATCAGATGCTCCAGCAGTTGCTTGACCAAGAGATTCAAGAGATAAAATTTGTGTTACTTATGCTGCTGACTTTAGCGCAAGAAATGCAGTCTTTTTGCAGTGAATTATTTCAATTTCAAGCTGACCAGCTGCATCCCCGCTATCAAGAGTATTTTGGGCTGCTCGATGACCTGGAAGCAAGAATTGACGATAAAGTTCCGGAAATGATCGATCATCGTAAAAAGTAGCCATAGAAATTAACAAGACTAAAGAGTCAAAAGTAAAAAGAATTAAAAAACAACTAGACGAGTTAGAACAACTCAATCAACAACTTGAATTATTAAGTGACGACACTATCAAACAATGGCCAGAATTAGCACCACTTATTTAAAAGCGATTAACCCTTACTCGCCAAGCAATGCTGCAAAAAATTGAACCCTTTTTAAAATCAACCATGCGTCGAGGTTTGCAGGGTCTGTTAAATACCAAAAAACATGCTAAATCAAGCTCTATGTTAAAAGGCTTAAATCAAGCCCAAGGAAAATATGATGCATGGTGCTCTAACGCTCTGCGCAATATGATTTATTTTGTTAATGAGTTAAAGTTAAGACAAGAAGCGCTAGCATCCGCAGCAGTAGAGCCTAAACCCTTATTAGCAACTGCGCTCGAAAAAACTTTCGAAAACAACAGTGAGGAAGAAAGCGTCGCATTGCCAGAGAGACCCACAAAATCTAAGCCCGATGCGGCACCACCTTCGCAACCAGCTCAATTTTTCAAGCCATCTACTCCCGCGCTTGGCGAGAACAAAGAAGTTGGAGCGGACCAAAGAATACAATCGCTAAACTTGGCATTTTTATCTGGTTATTTTGCCAAAAAACGAGACTTCCTTTCTCGAGTGCATAATCGCGAGAAAGTAACCTATTCAGAGTTTAGCGCTTTTGTAGATTTTGCTGGTGGCCGTGTTACTCGAAAGGGTGGCGGTTCTTCTATTGTTTATACTTTGCCAAAGTACCAGATTGTTAACGATACAGAGAATATTAAGCTCACTTGGGACAATGAAAGTAAATTCAGTATTCATCAGAAAAATAGAGATGGTGGCCATGCGGCAAGAATAATTCCAAAAGACAGACTGGCTGCTATCCAGGCAAGTTTAGTTGAGATGGGCATTGCTGAAAATCTGTTATGGCCTTTACCCAGCGAAAGTGTGTGCTATGGAGCTTCCCGATGATTACACAGACAGCTCCATACGATGATCGAAGAAATGCAGCAGTTTTTTGTTTGGTAGCTGAGTTTTTAAAGTAGTGCTATGAGCACCATCGTTATAGCTACATAAAAGCAACGGGATCAGAAAGATTAACACCATCGATTGGGTCAAATGAACCAGGTGTTGCCATTGCCTGTCAAATCGGACCAGCCCCTCAAAGAAGGCAACGACTTTAGTCTATCAGCAATTTACCTGTAGTGATTAGAGCTGGTGGACTAGCTGATATCCGTAAGATCGCCTGTATTGTGCCACTGCCCTGTCGCATGTACGTACTTTCTTAACCTGTTCCTTACGGTCTTAATAAATCCACGTCCATGCGAGCTGGAGCTGTGTCCTAGTTCACGTCGTGGCGTGTGGAGCTCATGCGTGTACCGACTCATCGAAATAGGCTTTTTCCCAGCTGCAAACTCCTTGGCGAGCCATTGACTCAATGCATGTTGATCTCGGTCGTTAATATCAGTATCCATCCAGTAGTAGGACACGCCGTTTCGTACGAATGGGAAGGCTGACGCAGCTGTGGCAGGCGCGGGGGCGGTTTGAGCTGCGCTGCCACTAACATGCCCGTCATGTCGCTGAGCTTTTTCAGCTGCATGAGCTGCTTTATTGACTTTCTTCGAAGCTTGGTTTGTCCGCTTGATTGCTTCAGACAAGTCGCCTTGTTGCAAAGCTGCCTCCGCTTTTTGGCGATGCCCCAGAGCTTTCGCGCGATACTCGCCCGCATGCTGGTTGCCAGCCCTTGCCCGACCCTTATGCCACCACTTAGCGACGCTAAAATGACCGTCCACCGAAAGTGATTCCCAATCAGCCTTGGTCATTCTATGCAAAGGATCCATGGAAGCCAGTTGTAGGATCGAGCCCACATACTTCGGCGTGCAATTGATGATATCTTCTGGCGTTGGCAGGTTGTCAAGTTTGATTTGATACTCCAAGTTGCCATCTACAATCACCATATTGTGCAGATGGGCCAAAGCGCAGGTCATATTATAGATAAATCCCAGTTGATATAAGTCGGCCGGTTGTAGATCCCCAAAGCACCCAGGGTGGCCGAGCCAAGTGCGCAGCCGGATCAATTTATCCGCGAGGCGAGCACGCATTAAGTTGTTCACACGGGGAGTGGCGTCTGTCCATGCTGCAAATCGTGACCGGAGTTGTTCCGCACAATGAATATGTAAATTCAACATATTCACAGAGGCTTCAAGAACAACTGGGTTCTCAAAATCATAGCCTTCTGCTCCTGGTAGAAACCCGTCCGCTTGAGCTTGTCGTGCGTTAGCAATCAGCTCACGGTACTCTTTCTTTTCCTTGTGTAAGTGTATCCCATAGCGCGTGAGTTTGTACGCTACCATCCCAAGACCTATCGCCGCCGCAAATCCAAGCACAACAGCAGGCCCTATTCCGGCAGCAGCAGCTCCCCCAACAGACATGGCCACGCCCAACCCAAACAAGGTACCGGCAATTGCGAACTTTACTACGTTATGCGCCGCACTAACGCCAGTGCGAATACCTGACCACCGTCGCACCCCTTTTGACCAACCCAACAGCTCGCGCAATTCATCTGCTTCTGCTTTGGCAACAGCACTGCCATATCGTATCTCCTCCGGGTGATAATAAAATTCAGACAAAATGCAATCTGAGGCATGCCAATCACCACTTCCAGTATAATAACCCGCTATTCTCTGCTCTAAAGTTTGTAGCTGAGTTTCAAGATCGGTAAGCTGTGAGTGTTCCTGCATCGTCCGACGGATCGTACGGACATCTTTACCGAAATCATAGGCGGCAAGTCCCATTCCTATCCCCGCCGCCGCGGCGCCTAGCGGGGCTGCTGCACTTCCCATTGCATCAGATCCGAGGTCTTTCCCCGTCTTCGCGATATAACGAGTTGCGCTGGTGGTTGCTTTCGTTGCCCCTATAGCATGTCTGCCTTGCTGTGTTGCTGATTGCGAGGCATCAAGCATGCCGGCGCTTTCTTCCACGGCCGTAGTGAAATCACCGGCAGCGGATAGGATGTTAAACGTTGCGGACCCCCCAGACGAACCGGGATGAAATGGATGTTCGAAGCCATCAAATTCCTCCTTATAATCCGCATCAGTGGAAGCGACTGCAACACCTTGATCTATTCGTGCTATCCACTCAGCGTTATAATAACCTGCGTCTATCGCTGTAAACCCAAGTCCCGCTGGTGTTGTCACACCATGAGTCAGCATTCCTTCATATATCTGTTCTCCACGCATAGGTGAGGAATCTGGAGCTGGCGGGGTAGGCATGGCGCTACCGGTAGCTGGGCTAAGATGTTGCGGCGGTGCAGCAGGCGGCCTGCACTGCCCACCACATTGGTAAGGATTAGCATCCCCGTATGCATAGCAGTTTGGATTTGGTGGAATATGATTACATGGCATAATTGCGTCTCCTCGGGTTAGGTAGTGGCGCAACAAACTTTCTGTTAACTACTTGGTTGATATTGCCTTCCCACTGGTTATCATTGTACTAAGCGCTGAATACCTCAGGTGGATTAACGCCTAACATTGTTAGCAATAGAATAAATAACCTCTAATCATCAGTTGGTTATATAAATTACTGCACTCTAACAATGTTAGCCTTGCCTGGTAACGTTGAACCTACAAAGTACCATGTTGAAAGCGAAGCACATAATGCGGACAAAATATTTTTTAACGATGAGGATAGTTAGGAGCGCTATTTTGCTGCTCAATGGCAAGTATATATGAATTAATGAAGAAAGATCTTGTGTGTGACGCCTTGATGATGGCTTTGTTTAAACGGAAATTTCCTAAAGGCGTTATTATTCATTCTGACCGTGGCAGTCAATATTGTTCTAAAAAATATCGAAAAATAATTGAAAATTACAAATTAATTGACTCAATGAGTCGCTAAGGTAATTATTGGGATAATGTGATTGCAGAAAGCTTCTTTCATAAAAGTGCTGGTGTCCGCTAACACGCGGGAAGATTATCTGGTTTCTGCTTTGCGATTCATTGCTCAGGTTAAAGCTTGGTTTTTACATAGCATTCCCTTGCTGCAACTTTTACGACAACGAAACAACTCATGCAGCCGACCGCCCCGAAGGGCGGGATCTTAAACCAAAAATGACATCAGATAAGTATTAAAGTTGATGATAGAGCTCATTACTAAAATCATCGTCATCGCCAGAACTTGTTCTGCAACAGAAAAAGAAAGATAAAAATGAACTGGCAAAGTTGCTTGCATTAGTGCCTGGTGATTCAGGCTGGCGTATAATGTCATCCTCTGTTTTTTCCTCAATGTCGTGCACAGGTCTAGTTAACGCCGGATTAAGCTGTGATGGTAGGTATTCATAGACGCCAAAACTATATCCAAATTTATAGTGTTGAGTGCTTGCAATAATAGAACCAGGCGAAACAAATAACGCTTCGTCATTGCCAATCTCATTCTCAAAACAGTTATCACAGATAATAGTAAAACGACTACCCAGCAAATTCATTCGGGCCTGTACTAGATCAATAATTTGTTGGTATTCTCTTCTTCTAGAATCTCCTTGTGCATTACCTTGGTTTGGCACACCCTTCATAAATAAACTACCATAATTTAAGTTTTGCCTTTTTAGCCAGGTGTGGGCTGGGGAGCTTGTGCCTAGCTCATGACGTAGGAAGATAATTCTCTTTTCTTTGCCATCAATAATCAGTTGGATATCAAAAACTGTGTCATCGCCAAGCGGAGTCTGTATGTGATTAATTGTTGCATTAAAGTGTGCTTTAAGACGGAGAAAGACTAGATTTGATAGCCCCACGTCAGAAGGGTTTTTAACATCTGCAGGTAATTGTAGGCCGCCTCTGTAGCTTAACAGGCTGTAAACGCCTGAAAAATCATAGCCACCACCTGGGCCAAAGTTACCACATGAAGCAGATGTGCCCATTTCTTCCTGTAGCTTGGCGACAAAATCACAGTCATACAATAAGTCCTTAGCATAGCTTGAGCTAAAGGGGTGATCGTCAATCATTACTAACGTATCCGTTTGAGCAAACATATGAAGTGGGTAGGCCACGTCGCCGTGAGCGAATGGGTATAAGATAGTTTTAGTCTGTGCAAAAGAGTCCGGTAGTGTTTTTGCCAACGCCTCTAGTTCCGTTGAGGCTGGTATAATTGCCTTGTTGATTTTATCAATTTCTTTGGCGAAGTTTCTCATTTTATTAGCCCCCTTAATAATATCTGTTTCGGTATTTCTCAACGAAGTTGTCGCCTCCAGTTCCAAAAATATTCTTTAGTGGCAACAATCGTCTCGATAAAAACTACGTAATAGCTACGTAAGAATCACACAGCAAAATTTTAAATAAAAGAACCTTTATGCAACAAAGGTAAGAAAGGGCTTTTTTTTGGGCCATAAATAGACATGACGCGGTGTTAGCCGCCCTTTTTTCTAGTACAATAGCGCCAACGCAGTTGTAGAACCGAGAGAAAGTAACAGCACGGTAAAGACTACGAGAACTACCCAATATTAACTTCAAAATAGGTTGATGATACCATTCTGATCATTAAGCATGATAGTATATCTTTATAAAAACAGGAAAATCCAAATGAAACTCAATTTTAAAAGAAAAGGTAGTGTAATAACCAAAAACACGATATTAACATCAGTACTTCTTGGTGCGGCGCTATTAGCGGGCACATTCGTAGCAGAAGCAGGTACCCCGTTAACAACAGAGAACCCTGCCCCAGGCGTGTATACATTAAGCAAAACAGACTGGAGCAATTGCCCCACAGAAGAGCAACCATCACACGGCGGCATAGGAAAAATCCTAGATTTTAGCGGTGAAGGACAAAGCAACACTACACTAACATATGACACCTCAAAAGGTGTCGTATATTTCAAAAATGGTAATACGACTGAGCTTACTGTACCAGTAAAGAAAGATGGAAGTGGACAGTACCAGACAACTAAGGAAGGAATTACAGCTACTTATATAATATCAAGCCCTGCTGGTTCACCAACATTCATTGTGAGGGGGAAAGCGACCCTGCCAGGCCATACAGAATGTGATAATAAAACCACATTCACTCTGCAGTAAGGGCCGCTGTGAAACCGCGGTAAATTCAATACCGGGCAATTGCTAGATGTCGCACTGCCGTACGAAAACAGCACTGAATCCAATACTATTAGCCCACAAATAGAAATACTTGGAACCGATACTGATGACGACGCGCTTTTTAGCATAAACATGTATTTTACCAGATTAATAAACCTTACAACTGGTAAAAGAAACTGTATAATAGAGCCATAAATAATACACCTTAGATAAGCTATCTTCATTAGGGGCCAAAATCATGCTTAACGTAATGGGCATAGATCATATAGTACTAAAAACTAATAATATCGATAAAATGCTTCAATTTTACTGCGAAGTATTAGGCTGTGAAATTGAAAAAAAACAGCCAGAATATAAACTCACACAACTACGCGCCGGCATCAACATGATAGACATCATTGAGGTAGATAACACCATCGCCAATGACCAGCATAATATTGACCATTTCTGCCTGCAAATAAGTCCATTTAATTATGAACAACTAAAAGAATATCTTGAATCTAAGGGATACGATGTTTATCGCTACGGCAAACGCCTTGGTGCTCAGGGCATGGGATATTCCTTCTATCTGAAAGACCCACAAGGTAATGAAATTGAACTTAAAGAATATGTTACCACTAGTTAATATAATCACTATATTTAAACTTTATTATGGCAATTGATAAAAAGAAACAAGTTATAGAGGTCGTTGCCTATGACCCAGCTTGGCCAAAGACAAAGAATCTACACACCAACAGCATAGCTTAACATTGTTAGATTGATACACCACTCTTATCCTACTGATAATACCGCGCTTTTCTTAGAGACCCAACAATGTTAGCTTACACAACCCTATACATCCCACACTCTTGTTAGACTACACAGATGGGGATCTACGACAGTGCCAATTTTTATAAACAAGCAAAGAATCACCATAATTGTGAAATAGAGCACTTGTCGTATTTACAGAAAAGCCGCTAACACTGTGTGGGAGAACAAAATGAGCTACCAATACAAAAAAGAATTACACGACTTATTACCACCTTGCTTAACAATTTCACCCGAGCTGACACCGTCACTAACCTTATTAAGTTACTCACCCTATTTTGTAAAATATAGCGATCCTTTAACAGGCTTTATTGCCAACGATAACCCAACCGAGGCTATTATCAAACACCTGATACAAGACAAGGATCTGCCTACTACATTAATGTTATTGGTAGAAGCATACCCTTACCCAAAAGACCTAGTAAATACTGTGCTGGAGTCAGCTAATAGAAATGGAGTAGATCGAGATCCTAACAGCATACAACACTATCCTGAACATGGATTTATGAGAGTGCACTACCTTTTTTCTACTATCAGTAGAAGCAGGCATCTCAACCTACCTGACAACCTATATAGCAGCGAAGATCTTAATAAATTTCTCAGCAAATACGGCCTTGGTTCACAGTTTCAAGCAGGGTATGTTACGGAAGCATTTACCAGTATAGATTCTTTTAAAAATATTCAAGCCAATTTAAACAGCGCACGCAGAGATGATGGACTTGATAATTTATTGTTATTAGCCAGCTATTCGCCTAGACAAACTGGTTTTAGCACAATCAAAACATTATACCAATCTCACTTACTGAATATTACTGGAAAATACACCTTAAACAAACCTTTTCTATTTACATCAAATCCACACCATACGACTGCACCTAGCAGTGAAATCGTAGCTGATCTTGCCAATGACCAACCTCGCTTCTGCTCTCTCATAAACAGCAGCATTGGTGATTTAGTCCAAACTGCTGATTATAGCAGTGGCTTCCAGCAAATCTTTCAAAGCACTTATGAGCGACAAAATACATTTAAGGAGAATACAGAATCTGAAGCCAATAAAGTAGTGACACAAATTCATTTAAGCGAAGAAACATTATTCCCAACCTCATTAAGCCACTGCATGTATTTTTCAATGATAAATAATATTAAGGATTTTTCACCCTTTAAGGACCAGATTAGAATGATCCAAGAAGAGGAGAATAAAATTTTAGAAAAAATTCATGACAATATAGTACGTGTGCTAGAAACAAAGGAAAAAATAAAACAACCCCTAACAGCAATTAGCGATTCAGCGCCTGTAGGTAATGCCAAGCATCTCTATGACACCAAACTTACGGATTGGGCTGCCGTATATACTAGTGCTAAAAAATTAAAAAAAGCTATGGATGGCACTGCTCCAACTAGTTGGAAAAGCCTTGGCAGCAGTCTTAGCACACAGACAAATACATTAAATTTATTTGGAAATTTAAGCATTATTATCCCCTCTTTACTACCCGCTATTTCTCTTTATGAGCTAAAGGATATAACTGATGAGAGACAACGATATATCATAGCGACAAAAGCCTTATCATCAATCATAAAAACAGCTGCAGGGGCAGTAAAAGTAGCTGCTTTATGGAGCTCTCATGCTGCCAGCGCCTTAGGCACTGTAACCATTGTTGCCTCAATGGCAACCTCTGTCTTATCCGTTATCCAAAAGGGGCTAGAGCTAAGAGACATTAACAACCACCTTAAAGATTACGCTAAAGTCGTGCTACCGATTTCAGAAGCACTTAGCCTTATTGTTGATCGAGGTGTTGTTATAAAAGATCAATATGGGCAGGAAATTTCTCAAGGCTTATATAATCTCCTACTCTCAGATTTTAAAGAATTAAAAATCATTACTGATTTTATTATTGATCGCTATAAATTATTAAAATTTCGTGCAGAAGCTGATTTAGCTTTTGAAGCATCCATGGCTGCGCTCGTCTTAATTGGTGGTGCAGTGGGATTAGCGACTTGTGGTACGGTTGCTGCGGCTACGACCCTAGTAGCAGGTGTATCAAAGGCCTTATATTCTACCGCAAAGGCTGCAGATAAATTAGCGCGCTATCATGATAAAACAAAAGAGTTTATACAATTTTATGACCGCTCCTTATCACAGGCACATTCTGGCGCACCGCAAGAAAAAGGTATTTTCTCACGTACCGTTAAATTATTAGACTGGGCCTCTGAGACTAACACCAACCTAATAAAAGCAAAAACAACACGACTATTTCATAGCACATTAACACAAACTAGCGGCGCCTTGACCGGCGCCACTCTTGATGATTATCGCAGAGTGCAACTAGCTACATTTCGCATTTCAGCAGTGGTCCGCTACAAAACCACACCAGCCATTCAAGATGACGCTGTTGTAAAAGCTTATGTGGCTATTGCAGAATTACTTGGGAAAGCTATGGATAGCAAGGAAAAAGATTTAAAAGCATTAATCGAGCAACAACACTTTGTTCCTACAGCAATGGTAGATCATTCGCTAAGCGCGACTACGGGAGCCTATGATACTGAATACAAAAGGCTAGTGATTAAAGCTGCTAAAAAAATCAAGTGATTTTAACTAGAATTTTTTATAGTCATACAGATAAAATATATAACCCTAAAAAAATATTTTTATCGTTAATAAACATCTATAACCAGAGCTAATTAAAACTCTTCACTAGCTCATTAACACCGGCCTTGATCGTGGTGATAATATCAGCCGCCGATTTATCACTACACAGATAAGCTGATTGCCCTGACCACATTGACATAAATTCTGTATTTTCTTGCTCAGCAGCTGCGGCTCTGATGGCCTTTGTAATACGGCCTTGAACAAGAAAGTCAGCACAGGAATCACAATACTGCGTGTAGTTTTTTGTAAAAGTATTTACAAGTGCGCGCGCATATTTACCCGTAAACGCCTTTGTTAAGACGGTATCGTCAGCCTTAACATTTAGGAGCGCATTTTTATACAGCGCTGAAATGGGCGATTCCGTACAAGTAAGAAAAGCGGTTCCCATTTGTACGCCTTGCGCACCCAGCATCAATGCTGCCAATGTTGATCTTGCATCCATAATACTACCGGCAGCAACCACTGGACAATCTAAGTGATCTACTAACGCTGGTATCAGTGCAAAACCACCTTTGATAGAAGATGTCGCTGCTTTTTGAAAAGTGCCTCGATGCCCACCCGCTTCAAAGGACTGCGCTACCACCACATCTACACCCGTAGACTCAAGAAATTGACCTTCTTCTAAGGTCGTTGCTGTACCCATCACAATAGCGTTATTGTCCTTTAGCGCTGCTAACCACCGCTCTTCTAACGCTCCAAAGGTGAAACTAAAGACTGGAACATTTTCAGCTAAAATAACTTCTATTTGTTGTTCAAACACCACCGGCAAAGGTAATTGCGGAGGGATAATCTCTGTCTTTAGCTCATCCGCTATTGGTTTTAATTTCTCACAAATATGTTTAACCTCAGCCTCACTGGTGGTTATAGGCTCTGGAATCATTAAATTAATTGAAAAAGGCTTATCGGTTAAACGTCTAATTTTTTCAATACTCTCACGAAGTGCTGTAGGCGCCATTAATCCAGCCCCAAGCGACCCTAAGCCACCCGCATTAGACACTGCAGCAACAAGCTCTGAGGAGGTGGATCCTGCCATGGGTGCTTGAATGATCGGTAAGGCGATATTGAGCATTTCAGTCAAAGCATTATTATTCCACATTTGTGCTTTCCTCCCTTTCAGTCAAGCCACTTCGATCGATAGTAATTGTAACAATACCATATCATCTGGCTTTACTACAAAAAAGCCACCCAGCTAATACACTACCATTTCAATTTTCGACGTATCACACTACCAGCAGTCTTTTCTGGCTTTGCCGGGATCCTATCAATTTTTTGTTTTTGCTGCATTAGTTGGTCATGCTGCCATGCACACTTAGTTTCTAGCTCTTGATTTTTTTGTCGCAATAAACTTTTTTCATGCTCACTACTGGCTTGCAATTCACCGAGCTGGCGTTGCAGTGCGGCGCGCTCCTTATACTCTCCGGCAACATAGGCCTCAAACTCCTCGTACATCTTGGCACGCACATCACTCTCTACTGCTGTTACCATATAGTCATGGACATACTGGCTAACGGCACTTTTAGCGCTATATAAGGCATCTCTAGCTAAATAACCACATTTCATCGCCATATTACTGCCAGGTACTTTATTTAACGCCCTTTGCATCCGTTCTCTCATCACTCTTTTGATATCTTGAATATAGCGCCAGTTATATTCATATATGCCATAAGCGGTCTGAGCTAAACCACCAAACAGCACACAAGCACCTGCTGTACTAAGCATCCAATGCAAAAAGGTGCCAGCCAACGGTAGATACCATAACGCTGCACCACACCCTACCAAAAGCAAACCACCTGCACACACTAACGAACCTTCTATAATATTACTGGCGCCGATCTGTGTATGCTTGACCACGGTAGCATTATATTTAAAATTACTTGCATAGTGCTTTAATTTTTCTGTTTGATCCAAAATATGCTTAATAGCTTCACCACGTTGCGCTAATACTAAAAACTTCCTATCGTTAATATCAGCCGCTGCAAGAATCTGACAGATTACCCTCTTTCGCTTCCTAGCAGAACGAAGCGTTTCATACCTTTCGCGCAACTCCTCCAGATCACCATCGACTTGCTCACCTCCCCACTCATCGACTAATTCTGCCCATTCCAATTTACTTTCAGTTTTACGATATTCCTTATCAACAGCACGGTAAACCCTCTTAGCACCCTCATATTCTTTTTTTCGTTGATCTATGATCACTTCCCTATCCTTAAGCTGTTGTACGCGAACCTCCTCCGCATCAGAAAACTGCTTTAACCGCTTTTGTAGAATTCGCTGTTGCGTTTCTGACAAATCACTCAATAAATCAGCATGGACATCAACCCTTGCTTGCCGCAATGTCAAAATACGCGCTACACAAAAGCAAAGGCGACGCTGGTTTCCTGGCGACCATTTTGTTTGGTCAATATTACCTATTGTTACTTGATTGGGATCTTGTTGGTCTGCTGGTAGTTGTTCATTGAGCCATTCGATTAAATAGCTATCATAGATCAATGCATTTTTATACTGCGCATCCCAAGCATCAACTTCTGCGTAGGCTGCGTCACCTTGAAAGTCTACGCCGTTATCCAGATTTAAGGCAATATTTCGTAGCTCGTCTAATGCTCGATTATTATCAATGGACTGATCAAAAAGCGCTAGCTTATCGCCTGCATTATCGACTATTCGTTCAGCCAGGTTATACAAGCCTTTTGCAAACGAACTCTGTTGGAGGGCTTTTTTTGCCATGCCCACGGCTATCTCTTCTTGCATATGTTTTACCCTTTTTTCAACCAAATAATGTATATAATATTTACTATTCTTGACGAGAACTTAACCATTATTTGACAGATTATGACAGAATGTGATTTTTCAACATTTCGACTTCAAAGATAGGGCGGCTGAACCAAGTACGATATTGAACTATGCATCTCTATCTGTATAATGCATAGTTATACAAATTACGCATAGTAAGGCATAGAAATGGATATTTGGTATTTCCCCAGAGCAGCGTTAGCGCAGCAATATCTTAATATACTAGACATAGAGATATCACCTAACCTTGCCATTATCGCGCCGCGCAGAAAGGGCAAAACCTTATTTGTATTAAAAGATATCTCAACCCTAGCCAAGAAAAAAAATTATATCCCCATTTATGCCAGCCTATGGCAAAATATTAACGAACCGCATGAGGGGCTAATACTTGCACTTGAAGAAGCACTCAATGCGCTTGACAAAAAAATACCTTTTAGCCGCTTGCTAAATACAAAAATCAAAAAGGCATCATTGGGCAACGAGCTAATCGGCAAAGTGGAAGTAGAACTTGCTGATAAGCCAAAAAAACCGGCCAATAAAGACTTACTTTATATTGACCAGCTACTCACAAAATTGCAACGAAAGGCCAAAAATAAAACGGTACTGTTAATTATTGACGAGGTACAACACCTTGCCACTTCATCTCATTTTGATGCACTAACATACGCACTAAGAACAATGCTAGACAAAAGACAAGGCGATATTAAATCCATATTTACTGGCTCCTCAAGGCACTATATGAATTTATTATTTAACGAAACACGCTCTCCATTTTATAATTTTGTTGAGCTTGTCCCATTCCCAGAATTGGACAATGATTTTCTAAGCTTTCTAGCAAACAATTTAGCTGAACGATATCAAATATCAGTTTCAAAAAACAAATTACACAAGGCTTTTTCCGCACTTGACTATTCACCCTACTGGATGATGAAAGTCATCAGTCATATTATTACTTTTGATGATAGCCTAAATGGATCCTTAGAGTATGTTCTACAACTTATTGAGGCAGCCGAAGATTTTCAACAGATCATCAAGAAATTAAAACCGATAGATAAAATTGTTTACCTGGCTTTATCGGAAGGGAAAAGCCCGTTTGCAAAAACGCTATTAAAGAAAATCGAACTTGAAACTTCCGTTAAAGGCATTTACCCCAATGTACAAAGATCATTGCAACGCTTAATAGGGAAATCTTTAGTGAGCCAAATTGCAAAAGGGGAATATAAAATAGAGAAACCTGGCTTAAAACGATATTTAGAGAGGTCAAGCCTTTAGCTTATATTCATTGGGAGCTACGTTGAATATTAGCAAAAGACTTGACCTCTTAACTGTTAGCCTCTCATTAGAATCGCTTTACCAGCACCGAACGGCTTAAGAACATAACCCGTATTATCTCTATTAAGTGCGGTTACCGTACCAGTATTGAGGTAGATAACAAGCGTGCCGACATCAATAGGAGAAGCAGAATCCGTTTGTGCGTAAATTTCAGCAGCGCAAACATCCGTGATTTCATTAGTGGTATTATGGCAAGTATTAACCACACTTGCCCAATCTAAAGACCAAACAGAATTTGCTGCAATTGGGCTACCAGTCAGCGCACCATGAATAGCCGCATCAGATTCATGGTCAGTGGCATTAATTAGCTGCAAAGAGTGTGGTGCTGCCTGAGAAACCCCTAAGCACGCTCCCAAACCAATTGCTAAAGCTGTCATTAGTATTTTTTTCATCATTTACTCCCTTATTATCAAAACATTAAGATACTTATTCTGTCATGTATTCTGCATTGACTCAATCAGTTAAGTATCTAGAAATGAAAAAAATAAGTTAAGAGAAAATTAATATGCTATATTAATCCTTCGTATCGACAGTCTAGCGGAGCATTAATGATGCCCAGAAAAAATTTATATCGTCATGAATTTGAACATGGCAGTTGTGGTTTTGGCCTTATTGCCAATTTAAAAAACAACCCTTCCCACTGGCTGATTAAAACTTCCATACAAGCATTAAACAATTTATCTCATCGCGGTGCCGTGGCAGCAGATGGCGTCAGTGGTGATGGCTGCGGTTTATTATTTAAAAAACCCGATGCCTTTTTACGAAAAGTGGCCAATGAGAACAATATAGCCCTTAACAAAAAATATGCTGTAGGGTTAGTATTTTTAAATAATGATAATAAGCTTGCTAATTTGGCAGAAGAAATTTTAACCGCAGAACTTGCAAAACAAGGCCTTGACGCCATTTGGTTTCGTGATGTACCTGTAAACGTCGACTTTTTAGGCGAACAAGCCCTGACCACACTACCGACGATTAAACAAATATTTATTAATGCCGATGATAAGATTGACGATAATGATTTTACACGCAAACTCTTTATTGCCCGCCGACTAGCTGACCAACAAATAAAAGAGAGCGATAATACCTATTATATCGCCTCATTATCACCCCATGTAGTCTCTTACAAAGCACTAGTAACACCTAACAACCTTGCCAATTTTTATCAAGACTTAAACGATAACGATTTAGTATCTAATTTGTGTATTTTCCACCAACGTTTCTCAACCAATACGTTACCACAATGGCATTTAGCGCAACCTTTTCGTTATTTAGCACATAATGGCGAGATCAACACTATCCGCGGCAATCGCAACTGGGCCAATGCGCGCGCTGCAAAATTTAAAACACCCTTACTACCCGATTTAAAAAAGCTCTTCCCCATAGTGTCGCATACTGATTCAGACTCATGCAGCTTAGATAATATGTTAGAACTATTGATGATGGGTGGGTTTGATATTTTTCGTGCATTAAAAATATTAGTCCCACCCGCTTGGCAGAACGTCGAGCATATGGACGCGCAATTAAGAGCCTTTTATGAATATTACTCCATGCATATGGAACCATGGGGCGGACCAGCTGGCTTAGTCCTAACCGATGGTCGTTATGGTGTCTGCAATCTAGATCGCAATGGCTTACGCCCAGCACGTTGGGTATTAACAGATGACGATCATTTTACCTTAGCATCAGAGATTGGTGTTTATGATTACAAGCCAGAACAAGTCATCGCCAAAGGGCGCGTCGCTCCTGGTGAAATGTTTGCTGTGGATACACAAACTGGTGAGATTCTAACGCCGCAAAAAATTAATGACCAATTAAAAAAGCGCAACCCCTATAAAAAGTGGTTAAAAGAAAGTCGCCTACAATTACGTTCACGTTTTATTGATGCGACAGAAATCGAAAATCCAATGGATAGCGACACATTAACTCGCTATCAAAAAATGTTTGCCTTAACCTTTGATGACAAAGAACAGGTACTAAAAACACTAGCAATAACGGGTTCAGAAGCTGTAGGCTCCATGGGAGATGACACCCCATTAGCAGTTTTGTCGCAAAAAATACGCTCTCTATACGATTACTTTCGCCAGCTGTTTGCGCAAGTCACCAATCCACCAATCGACCCCTTACGCGAAAAAGTCGTAATGACCCTACAAACGCGCTATGGTCGAGAACAAAATATTTTTAGTGAATCAGCTGTATTAGGAAAAAGAATTGTTACTAAATCACCGGTACTATCACAAAGCAAATTTCTCGACATAATCTCCTTAGATCAAGAAGAGTTTGGCCACCACTACATTAATCTAAACTATCCTACTGATGTGCCATTAAAAGACGCCTTACTGGATGTAGCACAACAAGCTGTTGATGCAGTAAAAAAAGGCAAAGTGATGATTGTGCTATCCGACCGCGGTATCAAAGAAGACAAACTTCCTCTACATGCACTGCTAGCGACGGGTGCGGTGCACCACCGCTTAATAGAAGAAGGCTTACGCTGTGATAGTAATATATTAGTTGAAACGGCTACAGCCCGCGACTCCCATCATTTCGCTACATTGGTCGGCTATGGTGCAACGGCCATTTATCCTTATCTAGCTTATGAAACGATTGATAGCATGTATCGACAAGGCGTGCTTGAAAAAACGAAAGATTATCGTAAAGGAATAGAGAAAGGTCTTTACAAAATACTTTCAAAAATGGGGATCTCAACAATTTCCAGTTATCGCGGCGCACAACTATTTGAGATAGTAGGTTTAAGTGATGAGGTCGTTGACCTTTGTTTTAAGGGCACAACGAATCGAATTCAAGGCACAAGCTTTTCTGCCTTACAAAAAGAACAGCAAGTATTAGCAAAACAATGCTGGGATAATAGCGCCATTATTGAAAAAGGCGGTCGTTACAAATATATTCAAGATGGTGAATACCACGCTTTCAACCCAGATGTTATCCATGCTTTACAAACAGCTGTAGCAACAAACGACCATCAACAATACCAAAAATTTGCAGATCTAGTTAACCAAAGGCCAGCCACAGCATTACGTGATTTATTACAATTAAAAAAATCAACCAAGGCTTTACCTCTAGAAAATATTGAATCGCCAGCAAGCATACAGTCAACCTTTGTCGGTGCTGCGATGTCACTTGGCGCCTTATCCCCCGAAGCACATGAAGGCTTAGCCGTAGCTATGAATGAGCTAGGAGGAAAATCAAATTCAGGCGAAGGCGGTGAGGACCCCGCTCGCTTTGGCACGACAAAAATGTCAAAAGTAAAACAAGTAGCCTCAGGACGCTTTGGCGTCACGCCACATTACTTAGTGAATGCTGAAATGATTCAAATTAAAATTGCCCAAGGCGCCAAACCTGGCGAAGGTGGCCAACTGCTTGGACATAAAGTCAATCGTATGATTGCAAAACTGCGTTTCTCGATGCCAGGCGTTCCATTAATTTCGCCACCACCACATCATGATATTTATTCTATTGAAGACCTAGCACAATTAATATATGACTTAAAACAAGTCAACCCAACGGCATTAATATCAGTAAAACTAGTGTCTGAAGCAGGTGTAGGCACTATTGCTGTGGGCGTTGCCAAAGCCTATGCCGATCATATTGCCATCTCCGGTCATGATGGCGGCACGGGCGCTAGTCCCTTAACATCGATTCACTACGCGGGCTCGCCTTGGGAATTAGGACTAGCAGAAGCGCACTATTGCTTACAAGCTAACGATTTACGCGACAAAGTGTTATTACAAGTTGATGGCGGTTTAAAAACAGGACTCGATGTGATTAAAGGCGCCATTTTAGGTGCTGAACTCTTCGGCTTTGGCACAACTCCATTGGTTGCCTTAGGGTGTACTTACTTGCGCATTTGCCAATTAAATACTTGTGCTACAGGCGTTGCCACACAACACCCTCTATTGCGCAAGCAATACTTCAAAGGCACCTCCAATAAAGTTAAAAATTACTTTCAATTTTTAGCACAAGAAGTGCGAGAATGGCTAGCCTTTCTAGGGATCCACAGTCTAAAAGAGCTTATTGGCCGCACTGATTTATTGGAAATACTACCAGGGCAAGGCGACAAACAAACAAGCTTGGACCTAGAACCAATATTAGCTTCAGCAGGCGAGCTAAAGCAAAAACCACGCTTTGGCACCAATATTTATAATGCACCTGCTGATAAAGGACTATTGGCAAATAGAATGTTAGAAGAAACATTAACAGCCATTAAATCGAATAGTGGCGGATCATTTTCATACCCTGTTAAAAACACGGATCGAACCATAGGCGCAAAACTATCAGGCGAAATTGCCCGCCATCATGGCGCCACTGGATTAACAAATCCTCTGCAATTAAAACTATCAGGCACATCCGGACAAAGCTTGGGCGCGTGGAATGCAGCAGGTTTACATATTGAGTTAAGAGGCGATGCCAATGACTATGTCGGCAAAGGCATGTCGGGTGGCGAAATTATTATTTCACCTCCTGCGAAAAGTCGCTTCGCCAGCAACGAAACTAGTATTATCGGTAATACCTGTCTTTACGGCGCTACCGGCGGAAAATTATTTGCGGCAGGTTTAGCAGGTGAGCGCTTTGCAGTACGAAACTCTGGTGCTGTAGCGGTCGTTGAAGGGGCTGGTGATCATTGCTGTGAATATATGACTGGCGGTGTCGTTGTTATTTTAGGCGAAACAGGTTTAAACTTTGGTGCTGGTATGACAGGTGGCATTGCATTTGTACTTGATGTTAAGAAAAACTTTGTTGACCTCTACAACCACGAATTGATTGATATCCACCGTATTCAAGCTGATGCGATGGAAGAAGAGCAAAATTATCTTTTTACACTTATTAGCGACTTTACTCAACGCACGGGCAGCGAATGGGGAAAAACCATTGTTAACAATTTTTATGACCACTTACCGTCATTCTGGATGATCAAACCCATCGCCGTAGAGTTAGAACAAATCAGCGACCAACTATTGCTGCCGGCCTAAGAGGTATTCTATGAAAAACTATTTTGATTTTATTGATATCCCGAGAGAACTGCCCGAGAAGCAAAAAAATTTCGAGCGTGAAAAAAACTTTGATGAAGTCTATAAGATTTTTAATAAAGAAACAGCTGAGCATCAAGCTAGTCGCTGTTTAGACTGTGGCATTCCCTACTGTCAGTGGAAGTGTCCTGTTTACAATTATATACCCGATTGGAGTAAGCTCATCGCTGAAGGGCGATTATTTGAAGCAGCAGAAATGTCACATCGCACCAATCCATTACCCGAGATGTGCGGCAGAGTATGCCCACAAGATCGTTTATGCGAAGGGGCATGCACTTTAAACGCAGGCTATGGCGCGGTTACCATTGGCGAACTTGAAAAATACATTACCGATACCGCCATCGCGCAAGGTTGGCGCCCCGACCTTTCAGCCGTTAAAAAAAGTGGTAAAAGCGTAGCCATTATTGGCGCTGGCCCTGCTGGTTTAGCTTGCGCCGATCGCTTAGCTCGCCTAGGCATCCAAGCCGATGTTTACGACCGACACCCCGAGATTGGCGGCCTACTTTGCTTTGGTATTCCTCATTTTAAACTAGAAAAACATGTGGTCAAAACACGCCGCATGATTCAAGAAGGAATGGGCATAAATTTTATTTTAAATACTGACGTTGGCAAAGACATTTCGTTTGAAAAACTGCTACATCAATATGACGCTATATTTTTAGGCATGGGCGCCTATACACCCATGAGCGGCAATATTCCTGGCGAACAACATAAAGACGTCTACCAAGCACTTGATTATTTAATTTCAATTAATCAGCAGCAACTTGGTCTAACCAATGGATATGCCACTATGGATGTAAAAGATAGAGATGTCGTCGTCTTAGGTGGCGGCGACACGGCAATGGATTGCACACGCTCAGCCATTCGCCAAGGCGCCCATCGCGTTACTTGCTTATACCGCCGTGATGAAGAAAATATGCCAGGCTCACGTAAAGACTTTAATAACGCCAAAGAAGAAGGCGTAGAATTTATTTGGCAACAACAACCAATTGAAATTATCACCAACCATAAAATCACTGGTATTAAAGCCTTAGCGACAGAGTTAGGAGCACCTGACCGTCAGGGACGTCGCTCCCCCAAAGAAATCGCTGGTAGCGAAACCAGTTACCCTTGCGATATCGTCATCACCGCCTTTGGCTTTAAACCGAGCCCTTCGGATTGGTTTCAACAACACCAGATTAAAACTGACGATGGTGGTCGCGTACTAGCATGCACCACGACAAAGTATCCATTTCAAACTAGCAATGAAAAAGTATTTGCCGGTGGTGATATGGTAAGAGGATCTGATTTAGTCGTAACAGCTGTTTACGAAGGTCGCGAGGCTGCTAAAGCTATTGCTAGTTACCTACAAGTAAAATAAAAAACGTCACTGCCAGACCTGCTGGCAAATGAGCTGCTTACAGATACCGGTGAGTGTGCTTTTAAAAATTGATCATACACTGTGTCATTAAAACATGCCTTAGAAACTCTTATAAAAAAATTATAAATTCAGCTAATGTCAGCGGGAGCTATCAGTATATCATTGTTGGTCGACAACCCCCCCCAGCAGGTTAATTATAAATTGGCTGCTAAATGAAAAGGATGCCCGCAATCATGTTGCAAAATAAAAGGATTAGGCAATGGAACAATATGTTTTACAAACAACATCGCCTACATCCACATACATTCCACCCATGAAGTATAATGCTGCCATACGAAAAATATCGGAAACAACAGGGAAGTTGGATCTCTGGCTATTAGCTCAATCTCATCAGCTCGTTGCAATGAAACAGAAATATCAGCAGGTTGGAAGAATTTTTGCTTTATAGTCTTTATGTTATTAAATAGAGATTGATCGTACCTAACGTTCACATCTAAGCCTGTTATGTATTCAACATGCCTTTTACTGCTAACACCACCTCTAGATTTAAGGGCAATTTTAGTCTAATTGTCTATATTATAAAATGTGAGCCACAAAGGACTCTCCGATCTGTCGCGGCAAAAACCGAACAAGACAACCATGATCGAAGCGTCCTGGAGATTGTCGAGATGCCCAAAAAAAATATTGATAATCAGCATGTTGGCAGGCAGCCCAGCCATTTAGCCGCCCTGGAAAGACGGATAATGCTCGACGCAGCTGCCGTTCCAGCGGCTGCTGCAGCAGAGGCGGCTGCTGAAACGGCCGAAGCACTAGAAGCCTCTGTTGATGCTGGATTGGTAAAAGAGTCTCCTCAGGCGGTAGCAGGTGCAAGCCCGCAACAATCTCTAGGTGATAGTAGCCAGCCAGAAATTGTTAAAGAAATTTCCATCCAAAGTGGTGCTGAAATGGTCTTTATAGATGCGCGCGTTGATGATGCTGGTGCATTGATGACTGGTATCAACCCAAATGCCGAAGTTTATATGCTAGAAGGTAATCGGGATGGGGTTGAGCAAATTGAGGAAATTTTATCAAATCGCTCGGATGTAGGCGCTATTCATATCGTCGCTCATGGAAGCCAGAACAGCTTGCAGCTGGGTAACTCAGAATTGAATGTTAATACTATAAGTGGCCAGTATGCCACTGCCCTGGCCAATATTGGCGCATCCTTAAATTCAGAAGCAGATATCCTTATATATGGCTGTAATTTTGCTCAGGGAGAACTTGGGCATTATGCTGCTTCTTTATTGTCAGAGGCAACGGGAGCAGATGTCGCTGCCAGCACGGATAACACAGGGCATAGCGATTTAGGAGGTGACTGGGACTTAGAGCATACTACTGGCAGCATCGAAGCGGGCGTGGCATTCAGTACTGAGTCACAAGCCGACTTCATGGGCTTATTGCTTCTTGAAAACACCGATATTAGCGTTAGCTTGGGCGTGCCAGCCGAGTCGTTTATTGGTGAAAATTTCTCGTTTACCGTTACATTTGACAATACGGGTGACACTGGGGATATAGGGTACGGACCGTTTGTCGATTTAATTTTTCCAGTTAATGGCAAAGATGGCGTTAATGGTGCTGCAGCAGGTCCAAATCAAGTAGACGGAGTTGATTTTGCTGGCGCAACCTACCTTGGCACCCCAGTTACTGCAATTGAGCTTGTTTTCCCTGATGATGGGGGCGGCACTGGAACAGTAGATCATCCTTATGCAGTCGATAACACCGGCGCACCTTTACAAATCACTGGTATAACCGGTGATAAATTGGTGGTGCTGCAATTACCATTTGGTTCTTTCACTCCCGAGCAACCTTCAGCAGTGATTACAGTTAATGCGACGATGTCTAATTTAGCCGATCTAGGGGCTCCATTAACTATCGCAACACGTGGTGGTTTTCAGTTTGGCGCAGACCCGCTAGACAATCCAACCCTTCCTGATCCATCTATTGTAAGTGATTCGGCGGTCGATTCTTCTGACTGGGCAACCACGGGTAGTGTAACCCCAACTTTAATAGAGCTTACCAAAACATTTTCTGGTCCAGAAGATGAAACCGCAACAGGTCCTAACTTCGTTAATACGTATACGATAGATGTTGATATTGCTGATGGGCAAGCGGTTACCGACCTGGATATCGTTGATTTGTTACCGAATAATATTATTGTTACATCAGTACCAACAGTAAGTTTTTTGAGCGGGGCTACTGGTACTGTTAACGCCATTGCTCCAAACATTGTGGGGCCAGGTGGTCACGGTCCATTCAATACCCCCTTGAATGAATTAAGTGCGAATGTGGACGTTACTGCTGGAATGTCAGGAGGCACTGATGTCAGGGTTACCTTTGATTTTTACGTAAACGAGTTTGATGCAAACGGTACTACTGATGATGATAGAGTTATTCCATTAAATGGAAATCATGGTAGCTCATTTTCTCAAAATAACGCACTAGCCCAAGGTAATTGGACACCGCTCGATGCACGTGATCTGCCGGTAGTAGCAGATAATGCTGTTGCAGATCCTGCAGGCTTCGAGCATATTCTTGATGATAAATCAATTGCTATTCAGAAAAGCGTCTCTATCGTCAATGATCTAGGTGCTACAGGCGCATCTCCCGGTGACACATTGGAGTACACTTTTAATTTTCAAATTTCAGATTACTTTACCTTTGGCGATCTTATCATCAATGATACGTTTCAAGATGGACAACGATTTGATTTTAGTCCCGGGAGCATACCTACTTTCAGTATTACAGATTTTAATGGAACGGTTGCTGGCACTTTCGATGTAAACCCTGGCTTGAATCAAACACTAATTGTTGATGAGTCACAAATTGATTTGCTTGACACTGACGACCCCCAACCGGACGGCGCGTCGGATGGGTCTACATCATTAATTTTTTATGTTTCTAACGCAATGATAAACGCTGGTGCTGCAGACGGAATTTTACAGGGTGGCTTAAGTAATGGCCCTGTTAATTTAGGCGCTGCAACTGGCACTATTACCTTTCGCACAATTATACAAGATCAATTTGCCGACACCTTCCCTTCTGGGGATCGCAGTGTAGACCAAGGCGATTTAATTTCAAATAATACCTTAAGCATTGGCGGTAATGTTTATCAGAATGCTGAAGGTGCATCTATTGGCCCTGTTCTTGGTGCTGAAAATGATGACAGCTCGGCAAGTATCGAGATTGTTAGAGGTTCATTGTCAAAAAGTATTTACGCAGTCAATGGAGTGGCTCCAACAGTGATGGGCCCAAGTGGCTTGTTTGCCATCACACCAGGTGACGAGGTGACATATCGTTTACAGTACCAACTACCTTCGTCAGATATTGAAAAGTTAGTATTAACTGATTTTGTTCCCTTGCCTGTTTATGATGTACTGGATCCTGATGCAGATGGCGCAGGTGGCCCAGGCTGGACGTTTGATTCTACTGTAAGTGGGAGCGCACCGATAAGTGGAGTAGTTAAGCTAGGTCCAGATGATACTTTCTTTGCTTTATCTGCAATTTCACCATCAATATCAACGCTTAGTGGCAATGGGCTGGAAATCAATTACGGCGATTATGATGACACTTTAAATAGATCAAGAACAATTGATTTGCTTTTTACACTGACTGTGAAGGATGACCCCTTCGCAGATGGATTGTTTTTAACAAATATTGCACGTGCTACGTCCGACACCACCAATCAAATCCCAGATGAATTTGATGAGATCGTGCAGGTAGAATTGACCCAACCCATTTTAGAAATAACCAAGGGTATCGTGTCGACGAACCATACTGGTGTAACGCCATCCCCTTCCACTGTCGGACCCACTGGAGTTACCTTTAATGCTGCAGGTGATTTGAGCATCCCTCCATTTACTGGTGTTATCACTTCTGATGGGCTGGATGCCAATCCTATTGATTCTAATGTTACTGATGGCCTTGTTACAGGGGATACTGTACGTTTTGCTATTACTATAGAAAATACAGGGAACAGTCGACTTGGCGCTTTTGATGTTCAGGTGCAGGATACGCTACCTGATGGAATGACTTTTGTTCCGAGCAGTTTACAGGTTGTTGATGGAACGGGCGCAGCTATAAGCTATATAGATGTAAATCCAGGAAATCCTGGTTTGTTTGGTGATGGTATTGAGCTTACTGATGCAGGACCAACACCGGATACAGGAGACGGTACTAATAGTGGCGCCATTGATCAATACGACCCGACAGACGGTCGAAATATAGCCGTTATAATTTTTGATGCGACTTTGGATATTGAAGTCGAACCAAATGAGCTTTTAACAAATACGGCAACCTTAACTAATTATGCCGGGAAAGAAGGTGGAACTGATTTTACGCCAGTAGACCTTACAGATGATGCAACTGCCAGAATAGATGATCCAGAAATCAATAAAACAATTACGGCGACCGAAATTAATAACGCAAATAACAACAATACACAAGCAGTTGTTGGAGAAGTCATTAGTTACCAAGTAGTCATTGATGTACCCGAAGGCACAATGACCAACTTTATACTACAAGATACCCTGGATGCTGGTTTGTCATTTATGAGTAACACCCCAGTAGGAACTGTTATTAATGGAAGCATTAGTGCTAGCGCAGGTTTAAGTACAAGCATAGGAACCTTTAACAATGTTTTCAATGGGGCAACTGTAAGCCCTTCTGGCAATATGGCTACATTCAATTTTGGGACAGTAACAAATACAGATGCAGATAATTTGACAGTTGAACAAATCACCATTAATTACGACGTCATTGTACTTAACGAAGCTAGCGTTGATGCAGGAGACGATTTAACTAATAACGCGGCAGTAACCTGGTCATTTGGCAATATTTCAGCTTCAGCCCCTACCGTAGAAATTTTAGAGCCTCTATTAATCGTAAGTAAATCGGCGTCCGTACCTACTGTTGACGCGGGAGACCCCTTTACGTACACGATAACTATCACCAATCAAACAGGTAGCTCTCGCACTGATGCGCATGAAATAGAGCTGGAAGATATTATTCCTTCGGAACTCAATTTTGCCGGAAATCTAAGTCATGATGCCGGGATAGCACCCAATGTGCTGACCGCTCCCCCTTTAGGTCCTGGGGGAACAATTAATGCATCTTGGACAACGCTTGGGTTAGGTCAATTTAGCACGATTTCTTTTGATGTTGTCGCTAACGCCACATTTTCACCGGCTGGTGTAACCAATGTCGCCAACATTGAATGGACAAATTTGCCGGGAGATGAAACAACTGCGCGATCGAATTTCAACCCTCTTTCTGTTGAACGCACCGGTGATCCAGCCAACCCTGGTGGTAGTAACAATGATTATATAGCAGCTAACTCTGTAGATGTTAATTTCCCAGCAATTGTCGCCACTAAAACTATTCTGGAAACTTCTGAAAGTCATACACTAGGGACAAATGTAGCTATTGGAGAAGTTGTTAAATATGAGCTAAGGGCTGAAGTTGGAGAAGGAACATTAAGCAATGTAATATTTAGGGATATTATATCTGACGGAATGACATTGTTTAATGACACAATAACCTTGGAAATCATTTCGAATAATAATATGGATGTTGGTGTTGGGGGATCGCTATCTCCAGGCGTTTATGATTTTGATGCAATTTATGGTATTCCTGTAGTGACGCCACTAGTGGGATTTCAGCAAATTGATTTCTCTCTTGGGAATGTTATTAATAACGATGCTGATGCTGGTTTAGAGGAGCTTATTATTACTTTTGATGCATTGGTTAGCAATGTTCCTGGTAATGATGATGGCATTTCAAAATCAAATCAATTTCAGTTTGTTGAGGGTGCCGGCTCAGTTGTACGAAACACCTCAAGTCTAGTTTCTATCGATATTCAAGAGCCTGAAATCACTAATGTAAATAAAGAAGTATTAACAGTTAACGCAACTGGTGATCAAGTTACCTATCAGGTCACCTTTTCAAATACTGGATCAACAACAGCCTTTGATTTACAAGTGTTGGATACTTTGCCTGTAGGAGAATTGACTCTTCAAACTCCGTCAGTAGCAGTATCTTCTAGTCAAGCAGCAATCACTGTCATAGATAGTTCCACAGTGAACGAGTTAAATTTATTAATTAACCAATTAGATGCGGGAGAGAATGTAACAGTCACATATATAGTTACAGTTGATGCCACTTGGAATGGAACTACTGCTATTCAAAATACAGCTAATGTTGCATATACAAGCTTGCCAGGAACGAATGGTACTGGCAGCCCTACCATCCCTAAAGCCCCAGGTGTTTCTGGTGCGGTAGATGGTGAGCGCACCGGTAACCCCGGTGACCTTGCAGGTGCTGTGAATGATTACAATGATGTTGACTCTACTAACCTAGGTTCAATTGGAGATACAGTTTGGTATGACGTCGACGGTAATCAAGCTCAAGGGCTAGGTGAGCCAGGCTTACCTAATGTTACTGTTAACTTAACATGGTATGGCCCCGATGGTACACCAGGTGGTGGTGATGATGTCATGATGACAACTATGACAGCCGACGGTACTGGGATAGACCCTCAAGGCTATTACGAATTTCTGGCCGTCCCTCCGGGAAACTTCCTTATTGAAGTGGTAAATGCATCATTGCCTAACGGTATTAATTCGCCTACGTTCGATCTTGATGGAGTAGGATCAGCAAATCAGGCCAACATTACTTTAGCAGATAGTAATGCAGGCAGTAATTCAGGAGTAGTTCGCGACGATGTTGATTTTGGTTACCAAGGTATCGGCTTAATTGGCGATATGGTTTTTCTTGATGTTAATGGCGATGAGCTACCTAGTTCGGGGGAAGGGATTAGCAATGTTACAGTTACCCTAACTAGCAATTTTAGTATTGGTTCTGCACCACCAGTAGTTTTTACAACAACCACAGATGCTAATGGTGCATATACTTTTGGTGGCTTGGCTACTAATGATGGAGCAGGTGGCCCTGTAACTTATACAGTTAATATTGACGATGGAACGTTGCCAGCAGGTGTTGTGCAAACAGTTGATCCAAATGGCCCCTTGGACAATGAGTCAATGGTTACGTTAACCGACGGCATCTCAATTGATTTAGATCAAGACTTTGGTTATGAGGGCCCAGGCTCCATTGGAGACACCATTTTCTTGGACGTGGACGGTGATGGCACCCCAGATAGTGGCGAAGGTATTAGTGGTGTAACGGTGACCTTAACAGGTGATCACGACGGAGACGGTGTCGACGAAGAACTCACAACCGTGACTGATGCCAATGGCAATTACTTGTTTGATAACTTAGTGGTTAATGATGGCAGTGGCAGTATTGATTACACGGTTGATATAGTGACCGCAACCTTGCCTATCGGGGCAACCAATATCGTGGATCCAGATGGAGGCACCGCCAATCGTTCAACGGTGACGTTAACGGATGCTGCTCCAGATAACGTGGATCAAGATTTTGGTTATGGCGGTCCAGGGTCAATTGGTGACACTATTTTCTTAGACGTAGACGGTGATGGTGTTCCCGACAGTGGCGAAGGCATCTCAAATGTTGGCGTCACCTTGACGGGTGATTTTGATGGTGACGGCACCGATGAGGTTGTCAGCACGACAACGGATAGTAATGGTAATTACTTGTTTGATAACTTAGTGGTTAATGATGGCAGTGGCAGTATTGATTACACGGTTGATATAGTGACCGCAACCTTGCCTATCGGGGCAACCAATATCGTGGATCCAGATGGAGGCACCGCCA
>JAUIAD010000015.1 GCA_030425685.1 Gammaproteobacteria bacterium
AGTTCCGCTAAATGCACACTGCCCGACTTCCTGTCGGGCGTTCATCGTGCTGCGTTTGCTTTGCAAACGGTCACGATTCACCTGAGCTAACGGCCCCCACCAAAGTTGCCAGATTCCCCGGCCATCCTGGCCTGGTCTAGTAGTTCCGCTAAATGCACACTGCCCGACTTCCTGTCGGGCGTTCATCGTGCTGCGTTTGCTTTGCAAACGGTCACGATTCACCTGAGCTAACGGCCCCCACCAAAGTTGCCAGATTCCCCGGCCATCCAGGTCACCCAAAAAGAATCTAAGTCTTAAGAATTTTGACACAAAAACTGCACCAGGATCAACTTAAACTTAACCTGCGACAAACTTAATCAATCTGCTGCGCCACAAACGTCCCCAAAAACGTTGCCGCCAAATTATTTTCACAAAAAATACTTGCCGATAAATCAACTCTCGCTAACCCTTTCCGTTTTAACATCTTTACAAAACGATCAAGCTCATCTTTTTTTTCTAATCGACACTGCGCTGAAAAATCATGATCAACCGGTTTCAAATACTCGGTATTTCCTTTTTGAATAACCACCCGTGCGCAAAGCTCAAGTTGATGCAACTCTAAAAAGAGAAGCCCCCAACAAGAAAGCGTGGCTAAAGAAGCAATGCTACCACCAAATGCTGTTAGTCGATGATTAATATTTTTTTCTAAAGGGGCAGATAAGATTAACTCTCCTGATTGGTAACGTGTAACAGATATACCCATATGCTGCGTTAGCGGGATATCTTGATGCATTTTGTTTTTCAACATTTCAGCAAGTGCATTATCTGCCATAGTAAAACCACCATTTACAAAATTAAAAAAAGACTAGCATGACAAACTGAAATCGAAAAGTAGCTTCACGCCTCTATTCATCAATATCAATTCGTATTACCGAAAAAAAACAAGCTCAAGCACAAAAAATGCAGTCTCCTAAACTTTACTTATAAGTCCCACGAATAGGGTAATCATTTTTCCTTATCCACTCCAACCCAGACACCAAGCTTTCTATTGAGGGCCGCGCAAAAGGATTATTAGAAATATCGACAACTTGCAAACTACCATTTTCATTAATAACAAACAAACCCGGCTCCGGGAACGGATGATCAGTCTCTTGTTCAGAACGAGGGTGCGAAATATAAAGCCCAAGCTGTTTCATTTGCTCTATCGTTAAACCGTAATATAATGGAAAACTAACGGTTAATTTTTGTAAGTGCGTTTCTAATTGCTGCTTACTATCGCCAGATACAGCGACCAAATCAATGTTTAATTCATGTAATTTATTTTTAAACCCCTCCAAATTATTTAAATATTTCGTACACAAAGGACAGTGCTTTCCACGATATACAATCAACACTCGCCAATCATACGCATCCCCTGGAGAGGAAATATCTAACTCACCCCCTTCTAAGCTCATCACTTTCACTTGGGGAAAATCACAACCAGCCATTAGTTTCTTAGCATGCACCTTTAACACCTCCTTGTAAGATTAAAAGTAATTAACCATAAACAAACCTATTTGCAACACCCACTCTGTTACCTATAAACCTTAACCTAGCTGGTAATGTATAAGCAAACTCTCACCAGCAAGCCAAAAGTTATTACAGTTCACTAAATAAGCGATTGGAGCTTTTGTACTCAATTAGTCAACATGTAAATCAGTTCATTATACTCGATTTTGACAATTAAGATTGTAGTTACTTTACAGTTAGGCTAGCATCCAAAAATTCCAGATAAGCTTAAACAATAAGTATTAAATTAAGTATTAAATGCAGAGGTAATATAAATGAAATTCTATAAATACATATCCATTTGTGTTTTGTCATTAGTAGGCGTTTCAGCGCTTGCTGCACAACCACTAGGAGTAGTCTCCAACAAAACAGCTGAAAATTTCAAAATCACTAAAAGTGATTTAAACCCAAGTTATGGCTCATTAACGGTTAACGACTCAGTGGTCTATCTTCATAATTTTTCGCTGAGCTATTCACTGACCGCTCAACAAACAGGAAGCCATGAAGTAACATTCACTTCCATAGAAAAACCAACAAATAGCTGCACCTTTATTATTTCGCACACCAAAGGGCAACCTTTCACTTATGCAGTTAACCATATAGAAGGTAATGTTAACTGTGCTGTAAACGAGGCAACTGTACCCGGCTACGAGCGCAAAACGCTAAGCATTACGTCTAAATAATGCCAAGGTAAGTTTCAATTACTGCGATCCCGGCGCAAGCTGGGATCGAAAAGAAAAATAATTACCGCACTTTAAGCCTACAAAACGTCCCAACAACTATCAGCGCCAAAACTATTTCAAATCATTTGTATCTCATCAATTTTACCACTATCATCTTATCGCCGACAAAAAAGCAAAAAAGAAAACCGCATGACATCAAGAAAATATATCGCGTCACTAAGCTACATTATGATGATTATTTTAGTGAATGCTGCATTTAGTTTTACGCCTACTTTTCATCTTTTTGGCTTTGATATTTCACCGCTAGACCCTTTAGCAGGCATTATTTATTTAGTCAGAGACTTCGCGCAACGTGAGCTCGGCCACTATAAAATTTTTATTGCGATGATCATCGGCATGATACTCAGCTATATTCTTGCCAACCCAAGAGTTGCTTATGCCAGTATCGCTGCATTTACCATTGGAGAAATGGTTGACTGGGCACTATTTACTTTTAGCAAAAAAAACTTGCATCAACGACTCATATTATCATCATGCATCAGCTCTCCGCTTGATAGCTTTGTGTTCTTACTTATAATTAACCGCTTTAATACAGGTTCATTTTTCCTAATGCTGCTTGGAAAAATACTCGGCATCTTATTTATTTACCAGTGCTGGAAGAAACAAAAAAGCAATAAAAATAAATTACCCCTTTCTATTTAATAATGAAAAAGTATGCATTCTCTATTACCCAATAAGATTACCATTTGGCAAAAACAATTTTACATCGCAGTTGACCGACACTTGGTGGTGCACACAAAACAAACAGTTCTTGTTGACAAATCAACCAAGTGCGGGTAGAGTTTGCGCAAAACATTCACCTCTCGGAGCAACAGTGGACACAAACAGTGAACAATTTGATCTGTCGACAGCAAGCTATCGCCGCAGCGCCAAAGACCAAACATCTTATATAGAAGCCTTAGCCATTCGCCTGGAGGAGTCACTACCCGACCTCGTTCAGGTAATGCGAAAAAATTCTTTATTTTCAAAAAAAAAGCCAGTAACCGCTATCGAAGTATCCATTGATCCCAAGTTATATAAGCTCAATATTGTTAAAGGCAACAAGTTTGACAGTCAAATTGGCTCCGTTGTCCGCGGCATTTGCCTTAAAACAAAAACAGTCAGTTTCACAGAATGGCTCAATAGCCTCTTAAAAGATATTGAGAAATATGCAACAATCCACGCATGCGATATTAATTCCCTGCAAGAATTCCTGGTGTAGTATATGTTTCATAATGTAATTTGCGTCCTTCTATTTGTTGCCGCCTTTTCGATCATTAGCTTTATTAACAAAAAAATCAAAGCGTATAAATACGCTAACCGGACCGAACAAGATGCTCACTCCGATGATGCCATAGAAGCGCTTGAAGAAGGCGACTTACCACAATACGTCAAAGATCGCATTGAAAAAGAAAAAAACCACCAACTACCTTGGACCAGTGATTTAGGTGTTTCTGAATGGCTACTGCTGAAAAAATACAATATGAAACCGCTTGGCATGGCAATGGGCTCTTCCGTTTATAGCATTTACGATGATCCCCGTATTTTCCTCTACGATGTTTATCGCAGTAACAACTCCAGCGTTCATGAAGTAACGAGACTAGAAAGCGGTTATCACGCCTCTTATCAAATCGCATTATCAAGATTACAACAAGAAGCCAAATTAATGGGCGCTCATGCCGTGGTAGCCGTTAAAATAAAGAGAAAGAGAAAATCCAGACTCGGAAACACTTACGAACATACGGCGTTTGGTACTGCCATCACCCTATCAGGTACTCCGTTACCAGAAGAGCCCTTAATCAGTAACGTATCAATGATTGAGTTTGCCAAACTGATTGCAGCAGGATCCATACCCACATCTATTGCTGTTGGCGTCGGCGTATTTTGCGTCTTCCGCAAACGGTTAAACGTCCTATTTCGTAAGAACGAGGAAAACAAAGTATATACCAATGCGATTTATCACGCCCGTAATAGCGCCTGCAAAGATTTGTATAGAAAAGTACGACAAGAAAAAGGTCACGGCGTTTTAGCAGATGAATTTATTATCGATGTTGAAGAATTTGAAATTGACTCCGGCGGAAAACAATACGGCTATCTTGTTAGCGCCATTGGGTTAGGCACGGTAGTAGAATCCATAGATCATTACCAACCCACCAATCCAAAAGTAGTATTAGAATTAAATTAAATGAGGTTATTACCATGAGCACTGAAGTACAAGAATTACCAAAGCACGCCCTAGATCGTTTAAGCGGTTTACGCGCTGAAGGCGATTCTAAAGGCGTATTCACATCCGATCTATCTGTCAACGAATACCTACTCGTCAGAGAAGCTGGTTTTGAACCCATTGGCCTGGTTATGGGAAGTTCCGTCTATCAAATTGGTGTACAACGCACCTCTTGGAAAAAAAATATGGAAATGGAAGTGCTAACGCAAGCAATGTACGAAGCACGCGAATTAGCAATGGAAAGAATGGAACAAGAAGCGAAGGAGCTTGGTGCAGATGGTATTGTTGGTGTTAAGCTGCAAGTTAAAAACGCCGGCTGGGGTACGCACGTTGCCGAGTTTGTGGCAATTGGTACCGCTGTGGTAGCAAAAGACAAAAGCAAAAATTACAAAGCCAATGACGACAAACCCTTTACGTCCGACCTATCAGGACAAGACTTTTGGACACTATTGCAAGCTGGCTACCGCCCCTACTCATTAGTAATGGGCACTTGCGTTTATCACGTCGCTTACCAAAGCATGTCAAAATCATTTTCAAACATGGGTAAAAACGTCGAACTGACTCATTTCACACAAGCGCTATACGATGCAAGAGAATTGGCCATGGAACGCATGCAACAAGAAGCACACCGTGATGGCGCAGAAGGTATCGTCGGCGTACGCGTTACCGAAGGCTCTTACGGCTGGGAATCACACGTGATTGAATTTTTTGCCGTGGGCACTTCTATTGTAGCGATGAGCGATGAACACCATATAAAAACACCTGAGCTGGTATTATCGCTCAACAAATAAAAAATAGCAGGAGAATGCATGATGAGCTTATTGCAAAGAGCTAAAGAAATTACCCAAGCGAAACTAAACAAGCTGCTAAACCGCATGGAAGACCCCAACGAAATGCTAGACTTAAGCTATGAAAAAATGGTTGAAGGTTTGCAAACAGTTAAGCGTCAAATCGCTGACGTTGTTACTGAGCAAAAAGTTATTGAGAATAAAATTAAAAAAGTGCAAACCGCCATTACCAATCATCAAGACGAAGCACGCTCAGCACTGAAACTAAAGCGTGAAGACCTTGCCGCTTCCGCCCTAGAATTAAAACAGCGAGAACAGTCTCATCTGACACAGCTTGAGCAAACTAACAAAAGCATGCTGGAACAAGTTGAAAAACTTAAACAAGCCGAGAAAAAACTTAAACTGCGCATTGATGAGTTTAAAGATAAAAAAGAATTAACCAAGGCTACCTATGAAGCTGCAAAAGCACAAGTAAATGTTAATGAGTCCCTAACAGGCATCGGTGATAAATTCGGCAGTGTCGGTGATACCATCAGCCGCGCTGAGGATAAAGCCGACCAAATGCGCGCCCGCGCTGACGCCATTAGCTCACTCACTGATGACGGCGTTTTAACAGACTCCATCGACAACCGCAGCAGCGTTACACAAGAGCTAGAAAAAATAAAAACTCAATCATCGGTACAAGATGAACTAGAGAAACTCAAACAAGAAATGCAGCAATAACACGCCATTTCTCAATGGAAATAACCCATACGCCTTAAACAAGTATGGGTTGTTCCAAGTGATAGAGAATAATTACCAATAAAGACAAGCTGAAAACATCCCGCCAATATTCATGAGAATCAAGCCAATTAAACACCAGAATATTTAGCCAAATAATACGCGATCTTCAATTAAATTCTACTTTTTAATCTTTTTTTAAGAACTTTACGGTAATATACACCCATTATATTGGCATCCAACAGGTTATTCGACGCAATGAAATATTCCCCTTCTGTCTTGCTAACATCATTATTTCTAACACTATCACTAGGGTCAGCCATGGCTGATACTTGCCAACCTATCGTTGCCGTCATCCGCCATAGCGAAAAAATAGACCGCCCTGTTTACACGCTACAACCAGCTGGGCGCGCCCATGCTATCGCCTACGTTAGCCTTATCAATCAGCTAACGGCGTTAATCAGTCAACAGCGACAAGCTCAAGGCAATACACCGATATGCCCTATTCGTTACGTTATGGTGCCAACCAAAAAGGGCCATATTGACACATACTCACACTCTTACTTAACAGCAAAAGAAATGCAAGACCATGGCGCCCCGATCTCCATCAACCCTACACCAAATTACGCGCAACTAGACCGCAACGATTTACGCGCGCAGTTTTATCAGGTTTTACAGAATCATCAAGGTCAGTCTATTCTTGTTGTTATAAACCACACTAACACAGGGATGTACGCCCTAACCCACAAACTTAATAAACAAACCAATATCATCGAGCAAAATTATTCAGAAAATAATGATACATCCAGCAACTTTGCCGCCTTTCATGTTTTTTACCCTGACGCCAACCTGGATAGCAGTAACAATATGAATTACCAACTCTACCTGCAAATGTTTAAACTGGAAGTAGACGGGCAAATACAATGCATCTACCCCACCCGGTGGGATAATACTCCAGATCAAAGCGATAAGGGGATGCACTCATTAAGCTATTATATTACTCCCAATAACCCTGACAGCCCAGGAGATACCAGCGATCTAGGAACGCCCAGCATATTACAAACGCAAGTTTGTGCTAGCAATGACGATCAAAACCACACAATAAATAATAACCAGTGCTCTAATAGCGGATAATACAACCGTATAAAAGCCGTTTTGAGTCAGACCACGTCATACCGCGGTTTAACCGCGGTATCCAGCCCAAACCCGATCAATCACCATTAAAATTAATTTCAACGCGAATACCATTAGGATCTAAAACCCAAATCTGATTAAACTGATGCTCATCATGACAAATAGTGGAAAACTCAACCCCAGCCTCTGTTAACTTTCGCTTTATGCCATCGTAGTCATCATAACTACGCAAAAAACAGATATGATCAAGCGGCCCTGTCTGCAACCCCTTATTATCAACAGGAGCGGCCTCAGCCAAACGACCAATATTGCCCCACCACGTTACTGGACTATCAGCATGAAGTATATGTAATAAAGGGTAATCCAAATCATCACAATAGAGATACTGGTCCTTTAACTGCGGATTGGCGAATGATGGCTTCTGATTGTTATTAAAACCTAGCAATTCACAATAAAAATGTAATGTCGCCTCCATATCTTGAGTAACAAAGTTAAAATGATCAATTCGTTTTAAAGCCATTGTTCTTTTCTCCAAACGTCTAGTCTTAAATTTTCTACCACTAATGCTGACTTATTTGTAGACATATTGAAAGAGTATAATCTCCTTCTTTTGCCATTAATTTACACAGATACCGAACGATCGTTATAAATGTATGATTTTTTGACATTTATGCGCATATTTAGTACTATGGATATTATAGATCGATCGAACGATTTTGCAGATTCATTAACACATAGGAGGCAAATACCACATGGGGGGACAATACGACCAATACGTTTTTATTTCATTTGGGTTTCCAGCAAGCGATAACCCATACAATAACTCACCAGACCAGGCTTACTTTAATAAAGTAAAATCTCGCCGTCGCAATAGCCGCTTCGCAGCGATTCAAATTCAGAGCCAAAAAGGGCAATATCATCAGAGCGGATTTACCCCTGCTCCAGAAGATACAATGCTGCTAAAACAAGCATTAGCATCCATTACACCTAACTCAAAAATCTCGATTAATGCACACGGCACCGATGAAGGTGAAGGCGAAGATGAGATGAATAAATCATTCTATGCTGAGAATGACCCTTTAGAACGAAAAATTTCCGTCGCATCGATGGCAAAGCTTATCGGTGAAAATATTCCTCAATCAACACGCTTTTTATTTACTGTCAAAAAGCCTTTAAATATTACGTTAAAGTGCTGCTACACAGGTATCTATTTGAAGCGTGAAAACGAACCTGATCGTGCAGCTTCAATGTACAAGAGTGTCGCCGCTTCATTGCAGCGTCATCTTTATCAGCAGTACGGTATTATTGCAAAAATCGACGCCAAAACAAGAACCGCTGTTTGTACTGGCCAAGGTGCAGGAACGCGTTTTGCGATATCACTCTATGGCAGCCAAGACCTTTATGATTCAGAAAAGCTAGGCCCAAACACGCGTCATAGAATAGATAACTTTGTACAACATAAATCATACGGCTCAAGAATTTGTTATTTCTTTACGAAAGATGCGCAAGGAAACTTAAAACAGCAATTCAATGACCCTAGCACCCAACAAGCTTACAACTGCGCACTTGAATTTCACAAGCAAGAAATGAATTCGCAGCTACTAAACAGTTTATTAGAACGCTTAACAACATTAGCACCACAAAATTCTGATGCCCTGGGTGTAGCAACAATCATTGGCATGGAAAAAATTTCAGCGGCAAGTTCAATAGATGCGGTGAATAAACTCGTTACTGAAACACAAAGCAATCAGCAAAGCGCGCTAGCAAATAGAAGGCCAGCAGCACCAGCCTTACAACAGCAACCTGCTTATCCGCAACAACAATTAGCGCCACAGCAACAGTTTGCACAGCAACAACAATTCGCACAGCAATATTACAACCAAGGATACGGTAACGGGTTTAGCCAGCAACAACCTGCTGCAGCAATGCAGTTTTACCCAGGGTTTGGCTGGCGTTAAACACTGACAAAAAAACCTATTTAATATTTTACCCTTAAGAAAAAATATCTTCAGTAAATATTAAATAGGTTCAGTGTTTTCAACTTAATGCGTTATAAAATAAAGCGCCGCTCCCAAAGTCCAATCAACATCGGTATCATTAATTTTATTAACAAGTCGAATAGATTTGGATAAGGGAAAGTGATAACCCTGCGTTACTAACGCTTCAGTATAAGCGGCATTAAAGCAATAATTTGGTAAATACTTATCGCCTGCATGCTCTTTTTGTAATTGCGCCCAAGTTTCACTACAGAACTGGTTAGCAGCAGAAGACAATTGCACCGGTGTCATCGTATCTACAATATTAAGTGCTTTAGCCGTGTAGTAAAAACCTGATATAGCAATAAAAGGCATTGCAGCAGGGATATTTCCTTCTTTGGTACCGACAAAATGCACACCATTCACCAACGCTGATGCATCTACAGAACACTGTGCTGCATTACCGGCACCTTTCTCTTCATTGGGTAATGGATAAGCGACAGGATAACAGTTTTTATCATTAGTATATTGCTCTCTGGCGCGATCCTGCCCCATTCCTAAAAAGCTTTTGCTATCGACATTAAATGTCGCTTTGCCTAAATTTAACGTCAGCGCATTAGGACTCTCAGCCGCCTCATAAGCAATTTCAGTAGACGCTCCACCCATATCTAACACACCCAGTGTTTTACCCGGCGCCAAAGTTTTATTTAGGTAATTCGCAGCAAGCCAATCATAAACCCCTTCCCACTGCCCTGAGATAGTACCAACCTGTTTTACTTCAAATTGCGTATCCGTTTGTAAATAATTTTTTATCGCACTGTAAATATCATGTTGCTGAAGAGGTGAAACTAATCGCATCCCCGCGGTTGCCATTAAATAAATCGGCGCATGTTTTTCATCCGCAGGTAAATGAGCATAATCAATCAGGTTTTTTATCGATGCAACGGCACCCTGTGGATTACCGGCAAAACTGGATAAGCCCGGCTTCACTTTTTTACTACTTATTTGTTGAATCACCGGCCAGTCACTTTGTGCAGACTGCTGATACTGATAGAAATACAATCGCGAACCAGAACTGCCTGCATCAATAATAGCAATATTCTCACTATATGCGACCGTTGACAGCAAACCGATGGCCAGTGAAACCAGACGTAACTTATGCATTGATAACTCCTTAAAATCAATTTTAATCTGGCGCTCAAAGTAGCATAGCACTTGGCGATTTTCTAATTAAAGTAAAATTAATTCGACGAAGTTATGCCCAACCGGATAACTTTACGTACTACGCGGTACATACTACGCAATCAAACCGTTACCACTAACTTCCACTACGAAAGGACACAGACTCCGCTGACTCGATCACCCTATCATCATCGTCTCTGTCTTTATTCAATAAATCAGTAGCACTCTTATCAGCCGCATTAAACAAGGTTGAACCCGCCTTTCGACGCACGCGACTTACCAATGCTTTCATCGCATTTTTTTGATTATCAGAAATAGAGACTCTTCGATTAGCCATGGTTTTATATCCTTATAAAATTTAATTAGCTTGCAGTGATTGGATGTATCAAGAAAGTATTTGAAAGAGAGATATCCATATCCACCATTTCCTTATGGGATTTACCATAAAATAAGTTGGTACCGAGGAGATAACCAACTATGGGGTTAATATACAAGCCTGATTTCTTGGATTCAAGAATTCTCGATAATTAATAATTACTTAAGGATTGCAGATGCTTTATACATAGCTTAAGCTTTACCTGTGAGGTTACAGCTTCAGCCTTTTGTACTGCTTTAGAACGACAATCAATATTGCTAAACAGGAGTTTCGCACTTGTGCGAAACAAAACAAATCCCGATGGGGATTTTCAAGGGGAGAATCGGGATTCTCCCCTTGAATCGCACCCTAACGGGCACAGGCCGTCCATGCGAGCTTGTCTCGCATAGGCGAAATATAACCAGGAAGGAGGCTTGCACTGAAAGTGCGAAACTCCTGCAAAAAAGAAAGGCGCCAAAAGTGACGCCCGGCATGCAGGCTTCATGGTTTTTTTGACTTATATCACATCTCAAAGCAAACTAAGAAAGCATGCAAGGAGATTATTGATTTAACGAGGGAGTTGATTAACCAGCAATTTAAATTTCAAAAAAACTAGTCGTTGAACAATATAAAATCAGTTAAAAAAAGGAAAATGCCATGTCAAAATTTATTTTTTCTGAAGATTCCTTTAAAGATAAAAATATTATTATTAGCGGTGGCGCAGGTGATATAGGACTAGAAATTGCTAAAGAATTTGCAAAATCAGGCGCGAAGAGAATCGCATTGCTAGACAATAATACCGAGAATCTTAATAAGTCCGCAGCTCTATTAAATCAGCAAGGTGCCGTTCCCGTTGACATAGAGGTTGATTTATTATCAGAAAAATCTATTCAGGCTGCGGTCACAGAAATATATCGACGTCATGACCAATGGGACATTTTAATTACGGCTGCGGGTATGTTTATTGGAGGGACACTAACCGATTATAAAACGGAAGACTGGGACACGTTGATGAATATTAATGCCCGATCTGTATTTATATTATCAAAGCTTGTTGCAGAAAATATGATAAAATCAGGTCATGGAAAGATTATCCATATAGGCTCAGGCTCAACTTACTATGGAACACCAGGCAGCGGGGGTTATTCCGCTTCAAAAGTAGTTATTAATCAGCTTACACAAACCATGGCAGTCGAGTGGGGGCCACACAATATACAAGTTAATACGATCTGCCCAACAGTTACTGAAACAAAATTTCTAAAGTTTGTTGCTGGGGATTCTTTACATGAGAAATTTCGTGAAAAGCTTAAAGAAAAGATTCCATTAAAGCGCTTACTACAGCCAAGTGATATTGCACCAGCAGTTTTGTTTCTTGCCAGTGAGGGATCTCAATTTATTAATGGGGCCATTATTCCGATTGATGGTGGATCAAGATTAGTTTCAACTTAAATAAGGAAGACTGATGTCGAATAATTACTACACAATCATTGTTCAATTTAAATCGGCTCCTGGCAAGGAAAAGGAACTAGAAGCGTTTCTTTCCTCAATAATCAATATTGCATTACAAAGCCCTGGGTGTATAAAACATGATTTACACCGATCAATTGACGATCCATCTGTATTTATGTTTTATGAAAACTGGATTGACAAGGATGCTCATGAGCGGCATATCGCTCGTGCAGAGGTTCAAGAATGGCGCTCCAAACTAGACAGCTTTCTTGATGAAAAATATCAAGCGTGTTTTTGGGAAAAAATAAATTGAATGGGTAGTGCTTTGTGGCGCCGAAAACGACACCTGGCATGCAGATCTACAGGTTATTCTGTCAAACGCGAAATTACTACTTCATTTAAAGCGTAAAAAGAAAGGCGCCAGAAGCGGCGCCCAGCATACAGGTTTTTTAGCCTATGATTTCTCAAAGTATTCTCTTCTGAATTTAACGATCTTAACCCAGTATATTATCCATAGCACCAACGCACCCAACGCAGCTAAAACACTAACAAACGGTATTACCAGCGCCGTCAAACAAATCACTAACGCCAAGCCAATCCCCTGAATAACGCCTGCGTCTTTGTGTGCCTTTTCATTATCAGGCAAGGCATTTTTAAACGAATTTGGAATACCAAAAGGCTCCATAATCCATTCAAAAACAATGCCGGCAAGAGGAACAAAAAACATCCAAACAAACCAGGCTGGGAATGCACGCTTTTCTTCAGGTACACACTTCATCGCCTTGTATAAGGATATACAATAAAACACCTTTGCAATTATAAATCCAATTACAACGATGGTAGTAAAAACCGCTACACCACCAGTAAAAGCCGCTGCATAAAAGTCATTCAATTCATGAGCATTCATCGCCCCACCCCTATAGTTTGCGTAAAAACACCATTTGCACTGGAAATATAGCAATGATGTTGGTTATTATCAAACCACTTCTGTGATTCTCCTGGCAAATCTTTGTATCATTTCAGAGCTCCATAACCACTTCATGACTGCAATTCGATTTTTTATTATCTAGAGCAATAAATAATATTTAAAGAATAAATTGATTTGCAACCACAATAATTATAGTCACCATAACCAAATGAGGTGATTTTAATAACGTCAGCAGTCTTATTAACAACCTTGGAATAAGGTTAGGTCTGCTAGTCATGATTTCTATGAGCGAATAAGAATTAAAGTTGAGATACGGTTTTAAATGTCGCACTCCCAGGCCGGGAGTGCTTATGATGTGAAAGCGATTATTGCGGCATACATTCTGCTAGTTCAATAAATGAAGCCTGATACCTCGTCACAAAACCGGCTGACAGCTTAAAATTTTCTACGTCTTGAGCTCTAGCAGCTACGGGGGCGCCACCCGCAGCTGCTGCACCTCCAGGTACAGGTGCCACTTCGCTAACGTCCTTAACAGACATCTCAACAGCAATATTAACCAACGTAGACAAGACCTGTTTCTGAGGGGGATCTGGTAAATACTTTTCAACGATCAAATCCGCATAGGCCACTAAAGACTGGTAAGATCTTAACTCTCGTAAAGCCTGTTGAACCTCTTCAGTCTGCTCATCAGGCTCTGGATCAAAATAAATATCTTTATATCTTTTCACCCACAAAATGAAGTTAGCAAGAGCACTTACTAGGAAACAAGCCGTTAGAGCTCTCATAACATTGACATAACCCAAACGACCACCCAACCTTTGCGCCAAAATATATACTGGAAAGCTCGTCATACGCTCATGTGTCCAATACGAAAACTCTTGTTCAACAACCGTTCTTGCTCCTTTTTCTTCAATCTCATGGAGCTCATCCTCAAAACCATCGAGACAAGCCTCCATAACAGACCTTGGCTTATCTGTTATACAAGCAAATGCAGCAGCAACCTCAAACCCATCACCACCATACCCAGCTCTTCTTGCCGCCTGAGCTCCTTGACCAAAAATATCGGGGGGCGTCAAGCGTGAAGCTGGATTCATATTGACATAAGCACGTAGGCTTGGTCTAAAACACTCCATTGACCACAACCTTTCTCGATCTACTCGATCAGCATGGTCCGCCGATAATTTAACAATCAAAGGGAATATAGCTCCACCTAAAGTACTTGCTAATCCAATGGCTGCCCCTACGGCCGCACTTACCAAAATTTTTGCGATAGCTGCGCCTCCCTGCACAACATTAGTCGAGGCAGTAATACATTGGGTGCGGACAGCATCTCCATTACTACCTTCGAAATAAGAAGCAATTGCCTGAAGAAAGTTTCCATAGGGGATTTCTGGATTAGAAGTGAGACCATTGGAAATTTCTTTTAACAGCTTATCGCTGAACTCTTTATCACCCCTTTTCGACAAGTTGTAAAGATTAACACAAGCACCTGCTGTAGTTAGAAACGAGGTTGCAGAATTAAGGAAAGGAATACTCCAATCTACAATGGCGCCTGATTTTTCCGATAATTTTGGCTCAGGACCAACCTCTGCATGTTTTCCTTGAGATTTGAGCTCTTGCGCACCCTTTATCCAACCTTCCTTTTTCTTGTCCAAGTCTCCATTAGCTTTCTGGCTATAACAACTTAGCGCGTGGTAAACAAATTTAGTAAACATAGCCGTAGTATTTACAACCTCACTAGCGTCTACCCCCGCCCCATTCCTTCGCCGACAAATAAACTGTATTAAATCAGGGACCCACATAGCATCTGTGCCAGAGGCACCAGCTATCGTCGCAAAATTACTAATCGCAGCATCAGCCTTTGGCCCGTAGTGCCCCCAATCACCTTCAGCTTTTTCACCCGCCGTGGGCAGTCGCCGCCCGCTTAAAGTGCCACCACCTTTGCACAATACTTGGCGAGGACCTGCAAGCGGGACATAGCTAGGAACCGTTGGCGGACTAACTCGCCGAGGTGCTCGATCTTTAATCTGATAAAAACAAGGCTTACACTGCACCCTTGTTAAGAGACCAAACCTTATTTCACGAAAAATATCGGCTTCTTTTAGTACATTGCGACAATTAATACATGCCTTATCTTTTCTAACTGCTTTTCCCATCGTGCTTGACCCTTTAAATTGTTTGTAGATACAGTCTCAGTATATGATCAATGTTCAGAATAAATGCGATGCAAATTCACCAATAATTTGGCATTTGAATATGTGTTGATGCTTGGTAGCAATAGGCAATAATGAAGATTCAGTAGGATAACAGCGACAATCATCGCAGAATCGATAGGCTCTGCTCCAAAAAAAAGGGGTGGATGACCGGACTCGAACCGGCGACGACTGGAATCACAATCCAGGGCTCTACCAACTGAGCTACACCCACCACAAGCTGTGAACTATCAGCAGTGGCGCTGATATTTTTAACTTTATAATACGCAGGTTCTCACCCTGCCAAGCGCGTCATCTATTGCTTAGCAATAGATGGCGCGCCTGGCAGGATTCGAACCTGCTACCCTCGGCTTAGAAGGCCGATGCTCTATCCAAATGAGCTACAGGCGCATACCTTATTTTCAAAACTGGTCGGGGTAGAGGGATTCGAACCCCCGACATCCTGCTCCCAAAGCAGGCGCGCTACCAGACTGCGCTATACCCCGAGTCATTGTCCCAACCAAGGTTGGAAGAGCGATAATACTGCCCTACTGCGAGTTCGTCAATTCCTCTGTTAGTATAATTTTTCATCAACCAATAAATTACCACCCCTTTGTAAGTCCGAAACGCCTGTTTTATACTGTAGGGCTTCTTAAACAGGAAACAATAACTATGCAAAATCTTCAAACTTCGATCGAATCCGCCTTTGAAAACCGGCAACAATTTTCATCACAAGATGCTCCCGATACCATTCGCGATGCTGTAAACACTGCCATTGAGCTGCTCGACAGTGGCGAGCTGCGCATTGCAGAAAAAGTAGACGGTCAGTGGATTATCAACCAGTGGGCTAAAAAAGCCGTGCTATTGTTTTTTAAGTTAAACAACAACACCAAAATGGACGGCGGATTTACCCAGTTCTATGACAAGGTCCCCTTAAAATTTGCCACCGCTTCACAAGAAGAGATGGCAAAAACTGGTGTACGCACCGTCCCACCTGCCGCCATTCGTAAAGGCTCCTTTTTAGCAGCCAATACCGTTGTTATGCCAAGCTTTGTTAATATTGGCGCCTACGTTGATAGCGGCACGATGATTGATACCTGGGCGACTGTTGGCTCTTGCGCGCAGATTGGTAAAAACGTTCATTTGTCCGGTGGCGTTGGTATTGGCGGCGTGCTAGAACCACTGCAAGCCAACCCTACCATTATTGAAGATAACTGCTTTATCGGCGCTCGCTCTGAAGTGGTGGAAGGCGTTATTGTTGAAGAAGGCTCCGTGCTATCAATGGGCGTTTACATCGGCCAAAGCACCCCCATTTACAATCGCCACACCAAAGAAATTCATTACGGCCGCGTACCAGCAGGATCCGTCGTTATCCCCGGCAGCTTGCCTGCCAAAGATGGCTCTTATAGCCGTTATGCTGCCATTATTATGAAAGAAGTCGACGACAAAACACGCAGTAAAGTGCCTCTAAATGAACTGCTGCGTATGGAAGAAATTTAACAAGCCATAATGGTAACAAACAGGTGGACTTAAGCCGCTATGCGAGTCCACCCCCACCGATAGCGAAAAAAAATGACAGATACTTTAGACCTCGCCAAAACACTGATCGAAAAACCATCGGTAACCCCTACCGATGCGGGCTGCCAAGATATCTTGATTGAAAAACTCAAAGCCGCTGGCTTTACCGTTGAAAAACTCCCCTTCGATGAGGTACAAAATTTTTGGGCCTACCATGGCGAAGGAGAAACAACGATTGTGTTTGCCGGACATACAGATGTCGTCCCACCCGGACCCCTAGAAGCCTGGGATACAGATCCTTTCACCCCCACTGAAAAGGACGGTTTTCTTTACGGTCGCGGCGCGGCTGATATGAAAAGCGCTGTTGCCGCGATGGTAACCGCGGCCATTAACTTTGTTAACAAATATCCTGACCATGTTGGCAAAGTTGGTTTGCTCATTACCGGCGATGAAGAAGGCCCCGCGATCAACGGTACCGTAAAAGTCGTTGAGTACCTTAACAGCAAAAACATAAAGCTCAATTATTGCGTTGTGGGGGAAGCTAGTAGCAATCAGCGCCTGGGTGATGCCATTAAAATTGGCCGGCGCGGCTCGCTGCATGGCAATCTCGTTATCAAAGGGAAACAAGGCCATATCGCTTATCCAAAACTTGCTGATAACCCCATTCATCGCTGCTTTGCTGCTTTTGATGAAATTGCTAAAACAGCATGGGATGAGGCAACTGCAGACTTCCCCGCCACCTCGTTTCAATTCTATGATATCCAATCAGGCGTCGGTGCGAGCAATGTTATTCCTGGTAGCTTAACAGCAAAGTTTAATTTCCGTTTCTCACCAGTTAGTACAGCCGCTTCACTCAAAGAAAAATTCGAGGCTATTCTTAACCAACATGCGCTTAGCTACTTTATTAACTGGAACCTTTCTTCTAAGCCTTACTTTAGCGGCCACTGCCACCTGGCCACTGTTTGCACAGAGGCAATTAAATCTGTTTGCGGTGTAAAAACTGAACCCAATACTTATGGCGGCACCTCTGATGGGCGTTTTATTGCGCCGACGGGTTGCGAAGTTATTGAACTGGGCCCCGTTAATGAGAGCATCCATAAAGCCAATGAGCATATAAACGTTAAAGAGTTGAATCAATTAACAAAAGTCTACCAGAAAATCTTAATGTTAATCTTAAGAGTTTAATATTTCCTTAACAAAAGTGAGCTAATATGTAGAGAAATTGGTGTGAATGATGCTGGAAGCGTAGAAGTGCGATGTAGTACTTTTACCTGGGTTTGCTGCCGATATGGAGCTTGCGGGCACAGCATGCTGTGCCCCTACATTGTTGTGTATGATGTGGTGCGCCCTGTTAACTCAGTGAATCCTCCTGATATAAGTCATTGACTTTACATGTTAGGTAACGCAACATTTGCACCAGATGGCATTCTGGTTTACCCTTAGGGCCCTTTTCGAATGACCTGTTGTACAGGTGTTGGAGAGATGCCCGAGCGGTCGAAGGGGCTCGCCTGGAAAGCGAGTGTGCGTTTCACGACGTACCGAGGGTTCGAATCCCTCTCTCTCCGCCAACGTGCTGAGAACTTTGGTTCTAGCCGACTGGTGTAATACCAGAATGCTGAAAAGTTTATTGTGGTGGCTGCAGAGGTCCCCTCGCGACGATACATTGCGAACCCCGCCAGGCCCGGAAGGGAGCAACGGTAGTAATGGACTCGGGCGCCGAGGTGTGGCTTTTGTAGCTGCCTCCTTATTGGGAGTAAGCATGACGCATCAGGTATTAGCACGAAAGTATCGACCAAAACAGTTCGCCGATGTTGTTGGCCAACCTCATGTTGTCCAAGCGCTTACCAATGCACTTAATCAACAATACCTCCACCATGCTTATCTTTTTACCGGCACACGCGGTGTTGGTAAAACCACTACTGCTCGCATTATTGCTAAATGCTTAAATTGTGAAAAAGGCATTTCACCAACGCCTTGTGGTGAGTGTAATGCTTGCACCGAAATTGATAGTGGACGATTCCCCGACCTTTACGAAGTCGATGCGGCCTCACGCACCAAAGTGGAAGACACACGCGAATTGCTCGACAATGCACAATATTCGCCAACCAAAGGCCGTTACAAAATCTATCTTATTGACGAAGTGCATATGCTCTCCGGCCATAGTTTTAATGCTCTGCTGAAAACGCTAGAAGAGCCACCTGAACACGTTAAGTTTTTATTGGCAACAACAGACCATCAAAAACTACCGGCAACCGTTTTATCACGCTGCCTACAGTTTCATTTAAAGCAAATGATGCCAGAGCAAATTGCTACACACTTGGAGCATATTCTCCAGCAGGAAAATATCCGCCAAGAAACAGCTGCCCTACCGCTACTAGGCCAAGCTGCTAACGGCAGCATGCGGGATGCGCTAAGCCTACTGGATCAAGCGATTGCCTTTGGTAATGGGGAAATTAGTCTTGCTAGCGTCAAAGCGATGCTCGGCACCATTGAACCTACGGCACTCTACGATATTTTAAACGCACTTAATGAGCGCGATGCCGACACGCTAATGACATGCGCTGCACACTTAAACGAGCTTGGCGTCAATTTTTCGCATGCCTTAGCCGATATGCTAGCAATACTGCATCAAATCGCCGTGTTACAAGCGACAACTGTCAACAACACCAACAACGATGCTTTAAAGCAACTGGCATCAACGCTATCGCCTGAAGACGTGCAGCTTTTCTACCAAATAGCCCTGCTTGGCCAACGCGACCTTGCCTTTGCCCCCACACCACGCACCGGTTTTGAAATGACCTTATTGCGTATGTTAGCTTTTTATCCCGAACTCGGTGAAAACCAAGCTGCACCAGCACCAAGAAAGCAACCGGCAAAAACAACAGCCAAAGCGGCTAGCGCCAATAGCAATAAAACAACAGCTGCTCCTAGCAAGCTTAGCAATGATTGGAACGACATTGTTGCGCAATTAAATTTAACCGGTGCTGCACGCATACTGGCGCAAAACTGCAATCTAGCCGCAATGGGCGACAACGAAGTACAGCTCGTAGCAAGCCCTAAACAAAAACCATTAATACAAGCAAAACAAGTTGAACGCATCAACGAAGCTTTAAACGATTATCTACAACGCAAAGTTAAAATAAAAATCACCGTCAGCGAGCAAACGCATAACACCCCCGCTGATATTGCCAAAAAGGCCGAAGAAGATCGCCACGAAGCGGCAAAACAAGCCATTTCCAACGATCCCAAAGTACAAAAAATTATGAAAACTTTCGACGCCACCATAGTAGAAAGCTCAATCACACCAACCCACAATCACTAAACGAAGAGGAAAAATAGTAATGAAAGACGAAAACCAATTACTGGACGAGATAAAAAGCAGCATTATGGATATGCAAAACCAAATGCAAAGCACATATTCCAACTTAGCTGATATTAAAGTAGCCGGCGAGTCTCACGATAAAACCGTTAAAATCAGCATGTCTGCCACCTATGAGTTCGACGATATTGAATTTGATCAGCGCGCTCTACAAGGCGGCATTAAAGAATTCAAATGGCGCATTCGTGAAGCATGGAAAAACACTTGTGAAGAAATCCAAAAAGCGACACAATCAAAAACCATGGAACTCCTACAAGGCATGCAAATTCCAGACGAAATCAAAAATATTTCAATGGAAGACGAAGATGGCGGTACTGGTGGCAGCACTGGCGGCGCAGCTTCTGCTGCTTAGTATGGATATAGCTAAGGCCTAAACAAAAGACAGAAGGAACGAAGACGAAATGTTTAGCCCATTAACACAACAGTTAATTGACGCATTGCGCTGCCTACCCGGCATTGGTCCTAAATCAGCACAACGCATGGCATTTCACCTTCTGACTAAAACTGGACAAGCCAAAGGACTGGCTCTGTCGCACTCCCTTAAAGAGGCGATTGAGAAAATCGGTCACTGCCAACAGTGCCGTACCTTTAGCGAACAAGATCTCTGTAATCTCTGCAATAACCCAAAACGCGATCAATCCTTACTGTGCGTGATTGAAAGCCCAGCGGATATTGCGGCTATTGAACAAACTCACAGCTTTACCGGTCTCTATTTCGTTCTCCATGGACGTCTTTCCCCACTGGATGGCATTGGCCCATCTGAGATCGGCATCCCTGCACTTCTAGACCGATTAAATACACCAACAATCAACGAGTTAATCATTGCTACCAACCCCACTATTGAAGGCAAAGCAACGGCACATTACATCGCTAACCACGTTGATCCCACAAAAATCCGCTGCTCACGTATCGCTCACGGCGTACCCTTAGGCGGCGAACTCGAGTACCTTGATGGCGGCACACTCAGCCATGCCTTTCATTCGCGAATCCCCATGGACGCCCTTGAAATTTAAGCGCAGCGCCCCCATATAATAGCTAATGGCCATAATCTTATAATGAGGTAATCAATATGTTAGGTGGAAACTTGAATTTCAAAAACTTAATGGAAAACGCCAAAGAAATGATGGACAAAACCCAAGAAAAGCTTTCCAAAGTGAAAGAAACGGGTGAATCCGGCGCTGGCATGGTTAAGGTCACCATGACGGCTAAGCATGAAGTCACTGAAGTTAAGCTCGACGATGAACTCTTAAAAGAAGACAAATCTGTGATTGAAGATCTTATCAAAGCGGCGCTTAATGACGTTACTCGTAAAATTGAGAAAGTAACGCAAGACAATGTTATGTCAATGAGCAATATGTTCGGCGGCGCGGGTGGCAACTCTGAAGACGATACTAAATAATCTCATATCAAGTAATTTACCTTTCCCGAGCTGTACACAATCGCCCTGACCGCAGCTCGGCGTAACAGATCAATATAGCAAGTAGTTAGCCCACCTCGTCATAGGGGCGCAGGCATCATACCGCACCCGAAAACATCTGCGGCACTCACCGTCCACCATCCTTCACACCTAAACGGGCACAGCATGCTGTGCCCCTACAGATTCCAAATTGCATAGAAGCAAACTCAGACTAAACACAAAAACGTAGGGGCGCAGCATGCTGCGCCCGAAAATATCTGCGGCACTCACCATCTGCCGACATTTACACCTAAACGGGCACAGCATGCTGTGCCCCTACGGGTTCTAAATTGCATAGAAGCAAACTCAGGCTCAACACATTTTGCGCCACTATGTCTTTTTTCACTATCCAGTTTAAACCAACAACAACTCCTGCTGCGGGTTTTCACTTTCCTCCTTAAAACCTACCCCTACCCCCAACAGCCGCACCGGCTGCAAACGACGCTGAAAAGCTGTCGTTAACAACGAGCGAAATAAATCTAAAGAAGGCGTTAAGGATATTGATTCAGCCGTTGTCGACTTAAAATCATAAAATTTAATTTTAACAAACTGTTTATGAACTTTAAGATCACCCTTATTCTCAAGGCGTTTTTGCAACTGAGCAAAAAGATCAGGCAGTTCATTTAAACATTGATCGAGTGACACCAGATCCTGCGCATACGTATTTTCAACACTGACTGATTTTCTAATACGATCAGGCTGCACCGGTCTATCATCAATGCCACGTGCTAAATAATATAAACGCTGACCAAACTTGCCAAATGCATCTGCCAACTCATCCTCGCTGCGCTGCTGCAAATCAAAACAAGTTTGAATACCCATTTTATCGAGCTTTTCAGCTGTTACCTTACCAACACCAAATATTTTTTTAACCGGCAAGGTTTTTACAAAGGCTGAAACATCCTGCGGACGAATCACATACTGCCCATTGGGCTTATTCAAATCACTGGCCACTTTTGCTAAAAATTTATTAGCTGCCACACCAGCCGATGCGGTTAATTGACAGGTTTTAAAAATTTTATCGCGAATTTCTTGCGCCATTAGCGTCGCGCTATTGTGACAATAAGAGCTCTCAGAAACATCCAAATAAGCCTCATCCAAAGATAACGGTTCAACTAAATTGGTATACTCAAAGAAAATTTGCCGGATCTGTGCAGACACCTCACGGTATTTTTTCATGTCAACAGGCAGGATCAATAACTGTGGGCAAAGGCGTTTAGCATAAGCAGAAGACATCGCTGATTTAACACCGTATTGACGTGCGATATAATTACTCGTGCATAAAACACCGCGTGAATTGGCTGGCCCACCCACTGCGATAGGTTTTTTGCACAAAGAGGGATTGTCACGCATCTCTATCGCTGCATAGAAACAGTCCATATCAACATGAATAATCTTGCGCAACGTCTAACCCTTATATAAATAATAACTCATTTTACCCACCGAAGTATATCAGAGCTATTTTTCAGTAAAAACACCCCCCTTAATTAAGAATACTTTAATAAATTCGCGATATCATGGAGAATAATATCGATTAGATAAAGGAGATCTAGTGATGCGCAGTGGCAACCAAGTACAGCGGCATACATTCTGGACCGTGATACGAACAGGATTACTAGAGCTATTTACTCAAGGAAACGGCACCGTACTACAGGGAGAAACGTTTTACTGGTCTGGTGCTATAAAACTGATGAGAAGTAAGGTCATTAAGGACATCCCTTCCATACCTTACAAAGAATTCTGTGAAGAAAAATCTTGCACTGACGGCTTAGCTCTTTTCTTGAAAGGTAAAGATCAAGTCACCGCCATTGATCTACAAGATATCCTTAGCGATATACAAACCCTAGATAGAATAGAATCTAGCATTCAGAAAGCGATGACAGAAAATAATAGTGTCAAAGATATCTTAGATCAATACCAATTCTTCACACTAGGATTCAGCGAGAAAGTATTAGAACAACTAAAAGATCAAGAAGACACAACAGCTCTTAAAAAATATCTTGCCCCCATAAGACAGGCAGTTGAAAAAAAAATAAGAAACATCACAAAAGACGTCACCGATAAGCTAAATCAATATAGTTCACAGCAGAAAAAAGAACTGCTGCATCATTACATTAAAACACTTCCAGGGTATGACCAAAATAGTGACCGAATCGATACTGAGCTTCAGAATTACTCCATCGAGGAACTGAATAAACGCTTTACCCCAGGAGGAATATCGCATGAAGACAAGCATGACTTTGTAGCTTTCTTGAAAACATGCCAGGAAATAAATCCCGACTTTATCACGCAAGAACTTAAAAAAATGAATGGCGGTGCCAAGGGGAAAGAACAAAGCAAAAAAATACCAGAGCAAAAAGAAGCAAGTAAAAAAGATAACATTGACGTTATCAAAGGACAGTTAACACGGGTACTAAATGGTGCACCTTGTAAAATGAAGTCCCTCGAGCCTGTCATTGAAGAAGTCGATGAGTCCATTAACGCTTTTGCCCCAGTTAACGCACAAGCATCAATAGCCCGGCAAGTACAAGTTTACTCGCAGACTGGAAATGAAGAAAGATACCAAGATATTGAAATCGAGAAACAAGACTTCTCACCCTATTTTATCCAATTCCGCCTGTGGCTTAAAAAAGTACTCCTTAGTTCTTTACCCTACTTAATGGACGAAAACGGCGTTAAACCTAAGTTATTGCAATTTCTACCCGATAATATCAAGAAAACCTATGAAGATGGTCAATGGAATGATAGAGCCTGCATCGTTGCCGCCCTTATCAGCTCATTTAACGCTATGTTTATCTCAGGTGTTGCATCCCAAAAATTGCTAAACGCAAATGACTTAGCGGACGTTGATATGTATCGCGATGAAATCCCCAATGCCGCCAATGTCTTTTGCACAAACTTATCTGACACTTACTTTTCCTCATTAATAAAAACATTTGTCGCACTTTCCACTGCCAATCAAGGCTCATTTAAACTTGCCAAAGAAATTTTTTCTTTAAGCATTGAGGTAGAGGAGAAAATTGAGCAACTTTTTAGCCAAGGTAAGCTATCCTCTCAAGAACGTTTAGAGCTAAGAATGGCCACCATCAAACTGATGCACTATTTATTCAACGCCGATGGCATGGCATATGAGGCACAGGCACGACGTGAATACCGTCACTGCATTACTAAATTGTTAATTAAGCATCATGCAGACAAAGAATTAGGCCAACTGATGGTAACGCTCTACTTAAGAGCCGGTGATGAAAGCAATTTCGTTGATATTAGCGAACGCCCCGATGCAAAAAAATCTTTCTATGATGCTTACTTTAAATTACTACTGGCCACACGCGATAGCCAACGCGTGTCAGCGCAATCAAGCGCTTTGGGAGAAGCTGTTTTAGATGGCGTCAATGATGTGGCGCATTCAGATCATCCAAACTACGCTGATTTAACCGACTTACTTAACCGATCCACTACATTAATGTATAACCCAAGTGATAACCAAACTAGATTTGCTTTAATACCACACATCAAAAGCGCCTCTCGATGGAATAAGGGTAAAGCATTAACCGCTGCACTGCTTTTTCTAGCAGGCGGTGGTTTAACCTTTTTCAGCATCTCGATTGCTGTAGCAACCTTTGGCGGCGGCTCTATCCTAACCGGAATGGGTATTAAAGGTAGCATGGCTCTTTTCCTTATGGCCGGAAAAACACTCGCAGAAGCGGCCACTGCTACTAGTGTCGTACTTGCTGTAGGCACAGCTGCAGGTACAAAAAAAGTGAGAGATAGCCAAGTACGCAGTCATACTTTATTTAAATCCATCGCTGCACTGCAAAAACATCAACCAACAGCTCAAGAAATTAAACATGAGGCTGTTGATATTGTTGCAAGCTTAGGAAAGTAAAGCTTGCAGAGACGAAAACCACAACCCTTAAAGAAATATTAAATTTGTTTTGTGTTAATATTACTTTAATGATTTTTTATAAAGAGGGATACCACTATGGCCACTATCTATTATCACAGAATGTTCCAAGCCTCCCCCTTAGAAACGCTTAATCAACAGATTCAAGCGACTCGCTTTACGTTGAAAGATTTAAAACAGAAAATGGCTCGCGCTAAAAATGCGATTTATCGCAATCAAAATACTATTAATGAGTTAACCAAGCGCGAGTATAATAATGAAACCTTATCGCAGGAAGAGAAAGAAATCCTTTCCGCTAGCATTCAGGCCAATACTGCTATCAACAATGCACTTGAACTGAATAAAATTCCACAAAAGCTTGATGAGAGCATTGATAAATTAAAACACTTGCTGGATGCTAAGGCTTCTCTTAAGTTTGACAAACTTTTGGCGGAAGAAGGTTTTGACAAAACAGCGTCGGCGATAGCATCTGCGGCAGCTTAATATATGATTTCTAGTGGGTGTTGGTGGGCGCAGCATGATGCCTATGCCCGTTAGGGTGCGCCCCTACGAGGAGTAGGATTTTTTATGAATTTGACACCGAGGCGTTTTCTCGCTCTTCAGGCAACCTGCTTTGCGGCCAGGCGTTAAGAATTGCATTAACCAAGGTTGCTAATGGAATAGCAAAGAACACTCCCCAAAAGCCCCAAATACCACCAAAAACCAACACCGATAAAATAATAACAATCGGGTGCAGATCCATGGTTTCTGAAAACAATAATGGAAATAATAAATTGGCATCCAAGGCAATAATCACGCTGTACGCAATAATCACATAACCAAACTGTGCTGTAAATCCCCACTGCATCAGCGCGATAATCACCACCGGCACCGTTACAACAATAGCCCCCAAATAAGGCACAATAACGGAAATACCGACTAACGCACCAATCAGAAAAGCATACTGCATACCCAGTAAACCAAATGTAATCATTGAAGCCAGTGCAACAATAATCACTTCCACAACACGACCTCGCACATAAGCTGCAATTTTATTGTTCACTTCCAACCATACCGTTTGAATCAAACCACGATTCGTTGGCAGATAACGAGAAAACCAATCCGCAATCGTTGAACCATCTTTTAAGAAGAAAAAAACCAACAATGGCACTAACACAAAATAAACTAGCGTTTCAATAATTCCTGGAATGCTAGATAACGAATACGTTAACGCCGACTGCCCCAGTTTCACCGTTTGCTCTTTTAAGAAAACAGAGACATGCGTTAAGGGATCACCGGTAAATAGTTTTGGATAACGTTGCATCGTATGCGTTAATAAGGTCTGTAGTTTTGTAAATGACTTTGGTAACTCAGCCAACAAATTACTGGTTTGCTTCCACAACAACGGCAATAGCACGACAATAAACACCACTAACAAACCAAGAAACAGCAGAAATACCACCCAAAAAGCCAACCAACGCGGAAAGCGCAAGCGCTGCAACCATTTGACCACTGAGTTTAAAAGGTAAGCAAGGACAATACTGACAATCACCGGCATTAAAATATTGCCGAAAAACTCCAACAGCAAAAAAGTAATTAATAAGAAAAAGAATAAGCCGAGGGCTTCAGGATCAGAGAAGTTACGTCGAAACCAATTCGACACCACTTTAAACATAGAAGATTTTTTTGCCATAAAATGATTATGTCATGCACCCTGCATGCTAGCAAGCAAGTTATCATAGTATGCAGCTTGATCATATTTTTCACGTTTTTTGGCTCCCTGCGTAAATAATGTTATTTTTTCTGCCATTGTCTCGAGCGCCAGCTGCCGTTGCCTTGACGTTAAATTACCCGTGCGCAACAACTTATAAATCGCATCAATACGAAAGCGATCCATACCCCAATATTGATAAGAAAGCTGATCGCCATGACCAGCATACTTAATAATCAATGGTTCATCTAAATACAGCACAGGATATTTTTGCGCAACACGCAGCCAGTAATCATAATCCTCACAAGCTGGCAAAGATTCATCAAACAAACCAACGGTGTCAAAAAGAGAACGATGCAACAAGACCGTCGATGCGCCAATAAAACAACTTTGCAAACATTCCTCAAAAACAAAACCACCATACTTTTGATGTTTTCGTTTAGGGTTAACACGTCGCCCATGGCGAAACCAAATCTCATTGGTATAACAAAAAAGACTGTCTGGATTATTCTTTAACGCTTTAACCTGCTGCTCGACTTTTTCAGGCAACCACTGATCATCCGAATCCAGAAAAGCAACCCACTCACCCGTTGCCGCCGCAATACCGCGATTTCGCGCCGCACTAACACCTCGATTTTCCTGGCTATAGATTTTTACAAAAGGAAACTGGTCTGCAATGATTTTAACCGTATCATCGGTCGAACCATCATCAACTACAATGATTTCATTAACAGCATGCGTTTGATTAACTACCGATTCAATGGCTCGTGTTATCAAGCCAACACGATTAACCGTAGGAATAATAGCGGAAATTTTCATGTTTCTCTCAATTTCATGTAATTTGGAAGTTGAGCTTCCAAATTACATAGATTGATGAGGCACTAGCAGCTAATAGACGCCATTTCCAGCGCCGTATCCGCAGCATCATAACCTTTATGACCATGCGCCCCACCTAAACGATCATAGGCTTGCTCCGCATTATCGGTGGTCAGCACACCAAAAATAATAGGCAGATCGCATTGCAAAGCCACCTGCTGGCAACCTAAAGCAACTTGCTGGCAAACATAATCAAAATGCGCCGTTTCGCCACGAATCACCGCGCCTAAACAAATCACCGCATCATATTCACCCGTTTGCGCAAAGCGTTGTGCGATTAAAGGGATTTCAACCGCCCCGGGAACCCATTGTATTTTAATTTGTTGTGACGTCACGCCTTTTTGCGCTAAGCGCTCCAGCGCACCCGCTAATAATTTTTCAGTCACTGGCTCATTAAAACGACTCACCACAACCGCTATTTTTATTTTTTCATTTGACATAAAAATTACAACCTCGTTAAACATCCGCCAAAGACAAGCGATGCCCCATCTTTTTCTGTTTTGTTTTTAAATAATCAATATTATGCTTTGTCGGCACGGTTTCCAACGGAACACGCTCAACCACATTAACATCACAAGATTCCATTGCCGTCACCTTGTCAGGATTATTCGTTAGTAAACGAATAGAATGAATACCTAACTGCTTAATTACAGCAGCCGCAAAGGTATAATCACGCTCATCGGCACCAAAGCCTAAAGCATGATTGGCTTCAACCGTATCCATCCCTTGATCCTGCAATGCATAGGCTTTAATTTTATTGGCTAACCCAATACCGCGCCCTTCTTGTCGCAAATACAATAAAACGCCGCCTTCTTTAGCCATCATATCCAAAGCATTTTCTAACTGGCTGCCACAATCACAACGCAAGGAACCAAAAACATCACCGGTCAAACACTCTGAGTGCAAACGCAGCAAGCTAGGTGACTGTTTTGAAAACTTATCAGCAATTAAAACTACACACTCCATATTGTCGACTACATTACGGAAGGTTTTAATTTCAAAATCACCGTGTTGCTTGATCGGCAAACGAGAAGAAGACACTTCCTCAACACTATTTTCTTTCTGCAAACGATAATGAATAATATCCTGCACACTAATGATCTTTAAATCATATTGCTGCGAAAACTTCTGCAAATCATGCAAACGTGCCATGGTGCCATCATCATTCATAATTTCACAAATAACTGCTGCCCCTTTTAAACCAGCCAATTTTGCTAAATCAACACTTCCTTCAGTATGTCCTTGACGATCAAGCACGCCATTATCACGGGCTTTTAAAGGAAATACATGCCCAGGTTTAATAATATCGCTCGGTCCACTTTGTGGATCAACGGCTGTTTTAATTGTTAACGCGCGGTCATGCGCTGAAATACCCGTTGAAATACCCACTGCTGCTTCGATCGATACACCAAAAGCAGTTTGCCGCGGCGTTTGATTACGTTCTACCATCATAGGAATATCTAAACGCTCAAAATCCGCTTTTGTCATCGACAAACAAATTAAGCCGCGCGCAAAACGAGTCATAAAATTAATGGCCTCAGCAGTAATATGCTCAGCAGCCATCACCAAATCACCCTCATTTTCACGATCTTCGTCATCAACTACAATGACCATTTTTCCATTACGAATATCTGCTAAAGCAGCATCCACTTTACTGATTACACTATTGTCTTGCATTGACATTCTCCAACTGCACAGCCACTAATTTTGCCATCAAATCAAATTCAAGATTCACAAGAGATCCTACTGACAATGTTTTTAAATTGGTTCGTTCTAACGTATGCGGGATTAACATCAATACAAAGCCGTCATCGATTAATGCATTGATGGTTAAGCTGACGCCATTAACGGTAATACTGCCTTTTTTGCTTAAATATTTTTGATACTGCGCTGACACGCCAACAATCTCAATGTCACAAAAATCATCTTGCTGATTTATTTTTTTAACATCGGCAACTTGATCAACATGACCAGCAACAAAATGCCCGCCCATACGATCCATCGGCCGCAACGCGCGTTCTAGATTAATATGTTGATGCTTTTTAAATTGCTTAGCCGTAGTGACGGCCAAAGTTTCCATTGATAATTCCACCGAAAAAGTGGCATTTTCAATTTTTGTGACCGTTAAACAAATCCCATCAACAGCAATACTTTCGCCAAGTTGTAAATCAACAAAGTCAGATTGAATAAGCAGAGCAATACCTGTGTCTAAAGGCACTATATCCAGGATAGTGCCACAATGATCGACAATACCAGTAAACATACGATATCCACACCAATTTGTAGTTTGCTATACAAAACTAATTGTTAAAACAATAAGGGGGATATAATAGAAAGGACTATAGATCCACCTTCTCCCATCCGGACTATAACCGTCGGCTCTGGAATACACACCAGATCTGCTGACCCTCACTCAGGAGGCGCTCGCGGGCTGATTTGTCGTCGGACAAAATTACCGCCGGTGGGGAATTACACCCCGCCCTGAAGACAATAAAAAAATAACAAGACCACCGAACAATGTCAATTTTAACAAATTATACATGGCTCGGTTTGAGCGTAAATGGAAGGGACTTATTGGAGCGGCGCTAAAAAACAGGATGTTTTTTTGCAGCCCCCATGAATGGGTTAACGGCGGGTCGCGGAAATAAGTCCCTTCCATTTACGCGTACCAAAGGCAGTTTATCTCCGACACATATGATCGACGAAGCACATAACTTTTCCAACCCATTGCCCAATAAGAAAAAATGCTAAAAAAAAGCCCGAGGCCAGCTTCGTTAAAAGCCACACCTCGAGCTAATACTGCGCAGTATAGAGTAAACTCTTAGCTACCGCTGCTATCTGTACTGCTACTGCTTGGAGCGCTTGAATCTTGTTTAGCGCCACCGGCTGGAGCCATTTTGCTTTTATCTTGCATAGAAGAGCCATTTTTTGCTGGAGTGGCACTACTGCTGCTTTGTCCTTGATCATCACCGCCACCACATGCAGTTAAACCTACTGTGAAAGCACCTATTAAACCAGCCAACATTAGCATTCGGCATACTTTTTTCATTTTACTTTCTCCTTCTTAGTCCCTTAAATTTTAATTCTAGAGCATGAGAGCATAACAGTAAAGAAATAAACCAATTTTAAATCAATTAGTTACATTTCAATCTCCTTACCAACACCCTAATGCTTTAGCATCCTAGGTTAAACCGCTTTGTTCATGACATTATAGTCTAAACATTAAGCAATATCTCACAAACTCGGTCATTCCCAAGCTGGCGCCACTGAGCTTCTTTTCCCGCTGTAAAAAAGTCGATCTCTTTTTTAAAACCAGGATAAGCAAGGCTCCCCAAATTTTTGGGCGCGATGTAAATATAGACCCGTTGCAACAGATTTGCCTTATAAAACGATAAAAAACATTTGGCACCGGCTTCTATCCAGAGATCTTGTACGCCATCTTCGGCAATGCTGTCTAAAACAGATGCAAGATTAACGCCTGAAGACGAAGCAGGAACATAACGACAAAGCAAGTTTTGCTTTTTATTTTTAGCTTGTTGCTGCAAACACTTTAATCGTTCAGTATCGGCACTATCTGTATAAAATATTACTAGCTTTTTGGCGGTTGAAAATAATTTCGCATCCGGGGGCATTCGCAGCGAACTGTCCAACATATAAACTGTTTTTTTGATGCATTGCTCACCTTGGCGAACATTCATCTGCGGATTATCGTGAATAACCGTTGTCGCCGTCGTTAGAATAGCATCGCTACGCATACGACACTGGTGCGTGAATGCCTTGCACTCTGGCCCCGTAATCGTCACCGGCTTCCCTTCTGGGCCTGCTATCATACCATCGGCACTTAAGGCAATTTTAGCGGTTACAAAGGGTCTTTTTTTTAAGGTCCAATATTGATAAGGCGCGTAAAAATCGTTAATTTCAGGCAGCATCATATGCTGACACTCAATCTCAGCATCACGCAATTGTTGCGCCCCTTTGCCAGCAACCGCCGGATTGGGATCAGCAAAACCGTAATACACCTTTTGAACTCCCGCAGCAATAATACGCTCGACACAAGGCGGTGTTCGTCCATAATGACAACATGGCTCTAAGGTTACATAGAGAGTTGCATCGGCAAGCTTTCCATCCAAACCATGCAGGGCAACCACCTCCGCATGAGGATGACCTGGAGCAAAATGAAAACCCTCGCCAATAATCTTACCATCACGAACAACGATAGCACCTACAGCGGGATTTGGCGCACAAAAGCCTCGTCTTATAGACGCTAACGCTAATGCTTTCAACATATAATTATCGATTTGACCATCCCCAACAAATACATAATAATTCACGCCATCAAAGTGTAACCAAATAACTGAAGAAAGAACATGCTAAAGAGCGAACAAGACCAACTGATTGAAAAACATGGCAGCGAAACCTTAATTGACGTTTTAGGCCCCTACGTCACTGACAATCGCAAGGAGCGTATTAACACCGTCTTAAACGGCCGTTTGCGCACCATCCAGCTGGCTATGGAAGCGCCATCTGATCTCCATAATGCACTTGCCGCCGTGCGCTCCAGTGAAGCTTTAGGTATATCAACCGTGCATATCATCTGCCCTGAGGGTGATGCCACGGCCGAAAGAACCATTACCCAAGGCGCTATCTATTGGGTTGATGTAATTTATCACGACTCGCTCGACGATTTTTTAAGCGTTATAAAAAAAGAAGGGTTCTTGCTTGCCGGCGGTGCCGTCACGGCAACCGAGGGCCTATCGAGCGTTGCCATTGAAAAACCCCTATGCATCATTCTTGGTAACGAACAACGCGGCCTAACGCAAGCTGCCCAAGATGCTTGTGACATTCATTACAAAATCCCCATGTACGGTATGACCGAGAGTTTTAATTTATCGGTTTCTGCCGCTATCAGTTTATACGATACGACCAATCGCAAACGAGCCGCCTTACAAAATGATAGCGATTTAAATGTTGCGCAGCGCCAGCAATTGCAAGCGCGTTATTATCTTAACAGTCTCGCACCACGTTTAATTACCGGTTTACTTAACAGAAAAACATAATCATAAATGGTGGTGCCGCGGAGGTTTGCGGGCGCAGCATGCTGCGCCCGTTTGGGTGTGAATAGCTGTAGATATCCGTGCCACGGAGGAAATTTTCTCTGCCATCATAATAGCTTCTTCTATTTAGATTAGATTAGCTTATCCTTAAATAAACATCACGAGGATATTTAAGCTTGATAAGTTGTACACGGGATTTCTTGTTTCACTTCAAAACTTATCTCGCCAAGATTCTTAAAAAACTTAAACGTATGGTAGGGCTTTGGCGGATTGCGACTGGTTAAAATTTTCCGCCATTCCTTATCTGATATTTGCAAAAGTTTTCTAGCTTTCTCAAAATGACACTCACCGGCAAGATATGACTCTGAGGGACCAGCTTTAAAACGCAATGCCCACGAACGATGTGAAGAAATGCGCGCAGCAAAGCCTACCGCTTGTTTTAATAAAACCTCATCAGCTTTAAGTGAACCTCCTAATTTTGACATAAATATTTTTTTTGCTGCCGCGGAGGTTGTAGCGATCGCTTTTTCCAACCCTGTTACTATTTCATGTTTTATCTCTTCTAAATGAAGCTCATTTAACCTATCTCCTATAACTCGCTTTAGAATTGGATGTTGCACAAAATTATTTAATTGCTCAATATCTACTTTTTGTAATTTTTGTAAAATCATGGAGAATGTTGCTTGATCTTCGCCAACTCCATTTTCAGCAATATGCTTAGCAATATCTAACGTATAATCTCGCCCTATTTTTTCGAGTTGCCGCGTAAAGATATCTTTATTGATACCCCTATAGAGTTCGCCGTTAAAATTACTCGCCAATACCCTTATCTTTAATAAATCAACTAAACAAGTTACTAAGCTTCTTCGCAGAACCCCCTCCTTTAAGGGTAACAACAGATCAACCACTTGAAGATAATATTTTTTTTTAAGGTAAGATCGCAAATTGCTAATGTTCGCACTAAGCTGCAGAATTAAATATCGATCGCCAATACATTGCCTAACTGCTTTATAATTCTTAAATAATAAATTATATGCATCTATAAGATCATCTCTATTTTGCTTGTACGTTCCATCAAATATAGAAAGCAGCAACCTTTCTTCTAACCGTTTAGCCACTTCTTTAACTTCATCAAAAAATAAATGATATAAAACCTCTCGCCAATCATCATCACAACACTTATCATAAATTTTTACTAAGCTAGTTATACTTAAGTGCTCCAACAACCTTTCTAACAAATATTTATCTCTGATATTCACTAACCCCATATCAAAAAGAGTTTCAGCAATATCAAAACAGTCAGGCTGAGATAATCTTGATAGCAACCTATCTATCTCTAAAAGAGTTCCCGGCATTGATATATATTGCCAAGCAGGAACATTGTTTGCTATCAGTCTTTGCTTTAGAAGAATAGGCAAAAGGTCAAGACAATACGAAAAATCATTATTTTGATAAAGTGATAGAACTTTATCTATAGTTTCAAGCTTACCAAACATCTTTACATGCATGAAAAGCTTTGTCAGGAACTCTTCAACTTGATATTGATCAAACTCATCAGCGGGTATTACAAAAGAGCCTTGCGTGCAACTAGCACGACTTTTATTAATTAAGTTAACGACCCCATATGCGATCACATGCAATTCTTTTGGGTCTACATCATCTTTAATATATGAGGACAGATATAAAACCAGCTCTAGAGCTAATTCTACCGCCCCCACACGATTACATAAAATACTAAAATATCTTCTATCAGGAAGCGTACAGAAAATTGTTACAAACTCCCTCTTCTCTCTATTATTACTTAATCTATTAAGATTGCTTAGAATAACCAGCAACATGCTTTTACTACCAGGGGTATTATATTTTTCAGCATATTCTTTTAATAGGGTTAATAAGGGGTTTTCGTTACTTCCTTCGATCTCCTTCAGCAATATATAAAACTTTTTCTTCTGCAAAATTGGCACTATCTCAACCCTATTGTGCTGCAATGAAAATTCTATGATATCCTGACCATAATCATTTTTTTTCTCCAACAACTGCTTTAAACCAGCATCATCCCCTTTGCATTCAGCAAGAATACGCTCAACCGTACCTGTATCACCCAACTTAACCGCTTGAAAAATATTTGCTGGGTAAACAAAACATTCCGCCTCATAGCAAGCATCTAAGCATGCTTCTGGGTTCGTATTGCATTTAACAAAAGGCTCTTGTTGATAATCTTGACTGTCAACACCATATTCAGAATAACAAATCATATTGCCTGTTAGTTGCAATGACTTTAGTGCTAGCTGTTGCAATTTACCCAGCGCTTTTACTTGCTGTATCGATTGATTAACTACAACATAAGCACTACTGTCTACACCAACAGCTTCACCATACACCTGCAAATTGCTTTTATATTTATGCTGGTCATAACAACGTGATAAATCTAATTTATGTGATAGATCTATAATATGGTTGATATAGATTTTTTCTTGCCTTTGCGCTGCTGTACCTTTTGCTTTAATTCTATAATCTGGATCACCCATGTATTTTAAAACTTCTGCATAGAATGCAATACTTTCACTGCTATAGCGCAGCTGTTCTGCTAAAAAATCTGTTAAATTTTTAACTGAGGCCTTTTGATAACGCAAAAACAAAGCTTTATTTTCTAAAAATGCAACCTCACACTCCCTTCCCGTTTTTGAAAATACCAGCAGAATTTTTATTATCTTAATATCTTTATGGTGCAGATTCTCACAATAATCTCTAAAAGCTGGCTCTTTTGCATGGTTCTTAAAATACTCAATCACACGATCTAAATAAGAGACAACACGCAAATGATGCGCAAGCGCATGGTTAGGCCTGTTAATTCCATATCTCTTAAAATGCGCTCCATTTACATAGGCTCTAAAAAGAATTTTATAGGCCGTATCAATAGCTAGGTCAAGCGCATAGTTATCAAACACCTCCACCGCCAAACCATAGACCACCTCTGCAATATAACGTTTTTCTTTTTCGTCATAATCCTTAATCCATAATGCTGAGGGAATTAATGGAACTTCTTTCTCTTCTGCAAATGTTGTAATACTTGCTATTGAACCCTGATTGCTGTTAACAATAACAATTTCACTCTCACTTTTACAATTGAAAGCTTCTTTTTCTGTGGCAGCGCTAACAATGCCAGAGCGACTCTGTAGCTTGCCTACTGTTGGAAATATCCTAACAGGCAGTTTTCTATCCTTACGGTAAAGCGGCCGTTTAATGGGGAATCCTGACGCATCAATATCTCCACTATCCGTTTGCTTATCACGAATATTTTTATTAATAAAACTAATAATTAATAGACTCTGCAGAAAAAGCTGCCGTATGGCTATGCCGCTAATAAATTCTTTTTCCTCAAAAGGCTCACCTCGCAATAGCTTGTTGACACGTGGATAGTGACTAGGGGTTGTATAAACTCGCATAGCGACTTTTTCAGCCAGTGAAATAGTCACGTCAAGCTCGTCATTTTTAAAATCTTGCACTAAGTCGATGCCAGCCTCATACTTTGTGAATTTTTTAAATAATTCACCCACTTGCTTTTCATCAAGATCACTACCATCGCTCATACAAAAGTGATTGAAATTAGCATTTTTTAATGCTAACGACACCTGGTATTCCTGGCCATCACTCTGTTTAGCAATGACTCGCTTTGTTATTGGATCCAAAGAAAATTGATAGCTCTCAAGCGCAGATAGAATACGTTCGATATCTAGCAAAGCTTTATTTTTTTCTACAGGGCCTTGCAATAGTGGGGATGTAAGCGGCACGGGTCTCATATCACAGCCTTACCTTAACGAGCCGGATAGTGACGCACAATGGCGACGCATTTTTTTATTAGGTCTCATAAGAATTTTTAAGCTCAGGTCGTTAATATATTATAATCCCTTACTTAAGTATTCCACTTAATCATCTTAACACTAATGAGCATTAATCCATACGGGATTTTGTCAATCTATTACCTATTTACTAAGGAGTATGAAACGAAAACCCTACGCTTCTAAATTAGCAATATCACTAAAAACACCACTAACACCCCACTGTAAAAGCTGTTGTGCTTGTTGTGCCTCATTAACGGTATAACATAATACTTTTAAATTTTCGGCAAGAGCACGATCGATTATTTTTTTTGAAATTGCCTTTTGTGAAAAATGCAATGAATACGCCTTTATTTTCCTAGCTTTTCTTTTCCAAGCAAAAGAAAATCTCTTCAACACAAGACCCAATTGATGCGCTTGATCACAATGGCGCATGGCTTTTAAATTTGCCAAAGAAAAACTAGAAATTAACGGCGCAGGAAAGTGCGCTGGCCAATAGCGTTTTAACTGCCGATCCACCTCTTGCGCTAAAATATCTTCTTTGCCGCTCGCGGCTTTTAATTCAATATTAATACCTAATTCTAACTCAACGGCACACTGCAAATAGGCTGATAAGGTGGGCACACGTTCGTTTATAAATTTTTTATCGAACCAAGATCCCGCATCTAATTTTACGATTTCAGCATAGCTAGTATTAGCAACAATACCCTTACCATTAGTAGTGCGATGCAAGGTTTTATCATGAAAAATTATCGCCTGATTATCCGCCGTCAACATCACATCACACTCAATCCATGTTGCCCCTAATGCTTTCGCTGCGCGCAACGAAGCCAGCGTATTTTCCGGCGCAATACGCGAGGCGCCACGATGCGCGATAACTTTGGGTAGGTTTTGCATATGGCATTTTTCCTTCAGGTCCATTCTGCTTTCACCCTTACATATTAATACAATCCCTGCTAATATTGGGCTTATTTTTTTTAGGATAGAAAAGAGCTAGGGTAACTTATTGATATTTTCAGTAAATGGCTCACTACCGTCATATTCTTGTACAAACACTAGCAAACCACAAGGACTTATATGCACAAGCAATCTCATGCCAAGACGTATCAGCAAGACGCTTTACTTCGCTATGCGCGTGTCCTCGGTTTTGGAGATATTCACTTCAAAATGGATCAAAAAACGGGCTTGGAAGCCATTATTGCTATTCACAGCACACAGCGTGGTCCCGCTATCGGTGGCTGTCGCTTTTACCCCTATCGCTCTTCCGGTCAAGCACTTAAAGATGCCTTGCGACTTGCCTATATGATGACCTTAAAAGCTGCTGTCAGTAATTTGCCACACGGTGGTGCCAAATCAGTGATCATTGCGCCACGACATATCAAAGACCGCGGCGCATTATTTCGCAGCTTTGGTGATTTTGTTCATGATATGAATGGTCGTTATATAACAGCCATGGATGTTGGTACTTCAACAGCGGATATGGATTGTATTTCTGAACGCACTCCGCATGTTATCGGCGCTGCAGGATCAGATCACAAACAAGAAGACCCCTCACCCTATACCGCTGCCGGCGTATTACTCAGCATTAAATCAGCGGTAAAATTTAAATTTTCTCGTGATACCTTGGAAGGTTTGACCGTTGCTATACAAGGTGCTGGTAAAGTGGGCTATCATCTTGCTAAAGGCTTATATGCTGCCGGCGCAAAAATTATAACTTGCGATCCACACAAAGCATCCACCGATCGCTTTGCTGATGAGTTTGACGCACAAATTGTCGACCTACATGAAATCTATGATGTTGACTGCGATATTTTTGCACCCTGCGCTTTAGGTGGAACCATTAATGCCGATACCATTAACCGTATTAAAGCAAGCATTATTGCCGGTTCTGCTAACAACCAACTAGCCCATCGCAAAATTGGCGACATCCTGCATCAAAAAGGCGTGCTCTACGCCCCAGACTATATGATCAATGCGGGTGGTTTAATTCAAGCCGCCTCCATTCATGATTATCACGACGTTAATATCGCCAATGAAATGATTGGCCAACTTTACGAACGTACTCTACAAGTTTATGAGCGCTCAAGAAGCACTGGACGACCAACGACAGATATTGTTGATCTTATTGCTCGTGAAAAACTATCACTGATGGATGAACAGGAAGAGGTAGAAACAGTATGACCGATGTAACAACGAAATCTGTTGCTGACTTTCACATAAAATATCTGCAACTTATCAATGAAGATAACGAAGCCACACAGACGCTACCTGATGGCTTTGATGAAAAAACATTAAAAGAGCTTTATCGTTTGATGGCATTAACACGTGCCCTTGACCTTAAAGCGATTAACCTTCAACGCACCGGCAAGCTTGGCACGTATCCATCTTCACGTGGACAAGAAGCAATCGGCGTTGGCATGGGCAATGCATTACAAGAAGGGGATGTATTCTGCCCCTACTATCGTGATCAAGGTGCCTTTATCGCTCGCGGTAATAAACTCTCTAAAATTTTAGGTGTTTGGGGCGGCGACGAGTTTGGTAATGATTTTCACAACCCAGTTTCTAAAAAAGACTTTCCGATCTGCGTGCCGATTGGCACACAACTACTGCATGCTACTGGCGTTGCTTTTGCCATGAAATATCGCAAGGAACAAAAAGCCGTGCTCACGATTTGCGGTGATGGCGGCACATCGCAAGGCGATTTTTATGAAGCGTTAAACGTTGCTGGTGAATGGCAGCTACCCGTTGTTTTTGTTATTAATAATAATCAATGGGCCATTTCAGTACCGCGCGATGCGCAATCACACTGTAAAACACTGGCGCAAAAAGCGATTGCCGGCGGCTTTGAAGGCCTACAAGTTGATGGCAATGATGTCGTGGCCGTTCGTTACGCTGTTGACCAAGCCTTACAAAAAGCCCGCAACGGTGGCGGACCTACTTTAATTGAAGCGGTAACCTACCGTTTATGCAACCACACCACCGCAGATGATGCAACGCGCTACCAGTCTGAAGAAGATGTTAAAGCCGCGTGGAAAAAAGAACCGATTGCACGACTAGGCCACTATATGGAAGCACAAGGTTGGTGGTCACGCGAAAAAGAAGCAGAGCTGCAAAAAGAAGTGACGGATGAATTAAATCAAGCCGTCGAAGAATATTTAAATGCACCGGAGCCAACTGCAACGGATATGTTTGACTACCTTTATGCTGAATTACCCGCTGCACTTAAACCACAACGTGACAGCTTAGGAGAAGACGCATGAGCACAGAAGAGAATGCAACAGCCATCACGCTGGTAGAAGCCGTTAATCAAGCATTACGTTATGAAATGCGTCAAGATAAAGACGTGGTCATTTTAGGGGAAGATATCGGCACCAATGGCGGTGTTTTTCGCGCCACGGTTGATTTACTAAAAGAGTTTGGACCTGAACGTGTTTTAGATACCCCCTTAGCGGAATCAATGATTGCCGGTCTATCTATCGGTATGGCATCACAAGGTTTAAAACCAGTGGCTGAATTTCAGTTTATGGGTTTTATTTATCCCGCCTATGACCATATTGTAAATCACGCCTCACGCTTACGTAATCGCACACGCGGTCGCTTAAGTTGCCCGCTGGTTTATCGTGCACCTTATGGCGGCGGTATTCACGCGCCCGAACATCATTCTGAAAGTATGGAAGCCGCGTTTGCGCATATTCCTGGATTACGCGTAGTGATTCCTTCATCACCAGCACGTGCCTACGGTTTATTACTTGCCGCTATCCGCAATCCTGATCCGGTTATTTTTCTTGAACCTAAACGCATCTATCGCCTCGTTAAACAACATGTTCCCGATAACGGTGAAGCTTTGCCATTGGATAAATGCTTTGTTTTACGCGAAGGCAGCGATATCACCTTGGTTACTTGGGGTGCGATGATCAAAGAAACCTTAGAAGCTGCGGATAAACTCGCAGAAAAAGGGATTGAAGCTGAAGTGATCGATGTAGCTACTTTAAAACCTTTGGATATGGATACCATTTTACAATCCTTGGAGAAAACCGGCCGCTGCGTTATCGTGCACGAAGCACCAAAATCCGGCGGTGTTGGTGCAGAGATTGCTGCTGGTATTGCCGAAAAGGGATTGCTCTCATTGCTAGCGCCAATTGAACGTGTTGCTGGCTTTGATACCATTATGCCCTACTTTAAACTTGAAAAACGTTATATGCCGAGCACAAAACGTATTCTCAATGCCGTGCAAAAAACATTGGAGTTCGAATGAAGTTATTTAAATTACCCGATTTAGGTGAAGGCTTACCGGATGCTATTATTCGCGAATGGTATATCAAACCTGGTGATGAAGTTAAGCTCGACCAACCTATTGTCTCGATGGAAACAGCAAAAGCACTCGTTGATGTGCCTGCCCCCTTCGATGGCAAAATTGAAAAACTCTTTGGTGAAGTCGACGATACCATTGAAACGGGCAAGCCTTTAGTAGGGTTTGAAGGCGAAGAAGAAGGCGCGCAAGAATCTGAAGATGCCGGCACCGTCGTTGGCAGCATTGAACAAAGTTCAGAAGTACTTACCGAGACTGCTACCGGTGTTATCACAGGAAAGACCACACAAACACGCGTTAAGGCAACACCAGCAATACGCATGCTAGCAAAACAGCTGGGGGTCGACCTTAGTGCGATCGCCACTGAGAATGGACGCATTACTGCAGAAGCCGTAAAACAAGCGGCCAGTGCTAGCAAAGCAGCGCCTGCTGCCGCTAGACCTCAATTAGACGGAGAGCTTACACCATTAAGCAATGTTCGCCGTGCGATGGTGCTTAGCATGACGCAATCCCATAAAGAAGTTGTGCCTGTTACCATTGTTGATGATGCTGATTTACATGCATGGGAAGGCAAACAAGATATTACCGTACGTTTATTGCGCGCCATTCAGTCTGCCTGTGAAAAAGAACCGATGTTAAATGCTTCATTTGATGGTGGGCAAATGGCTTACCGCTTAAATGAAAAAATTAATATTGGTATGGCAGTTGATACACCCAACGGTTTATATGTTCCCGTGATTAAAGATGTCGCTAATCACAGCGATCAAAGCCTACGTGAGCGTATTAATCAATATAAACAGCAAGCACAAGATCGTTCTATTGCGCAAGCTGATTTACATGGCGGCACTATTATTCTCTCTAACTTCGGCGCTATTGCTGGCCGTTATGCTAATCCCATTTTGATACCGCCGATGGTCGCTATTGTTGGTATTGGCAAGAGCCGTGATGAAGTGGTGGCTGATAATGGCCAGGCTGTCGTGCACCGCGTTATGCCAATTTGCTTGACTATCGATCATCGTGCGGTAACGGGCGGGGAAGCCGCTCGCTTTTTAGGGGCGTTGATCGAGGCGCTTTCTTTGCCTAATTAAATTTTAGGGTGGGCGCTGAATGATGACCTCTGGCAGAGCAGATACCATATCAGTTTGCTCATCGGTAATTTAGAACCCGTAGGGGCACAGCATGCTGTGCCCGTTTGGGTGAGAATGGTTTTAGATTGTCCGGTGCCGCGGAGGTTTGCGGGCGCAGCATGCTGCGCCCCTACACCATAATAAAAACCGTAATACACATCATAATACACACCATCAAATACACTATTATAAACCTGTTTTCTTTGATGGTTTAACGGCTGTATTTTTTTAGAAATGCCTCATCTGCAACGCAGTTGTTACCACGGAAGCTAGTGCCTACAATACGATTTCGGCGATTAACTTCAAACCACGTCGTGCATTTCATGTGGTATTTGGTGCCACCAGAAATAATGGCGGGTGTACTGGAAACAACCGTTTCACGACCACGCTTTGTTACCGTCGAATAAGAAGGCAAAATGGTTGGGGCAATTTCTCCCTTTTGCTCCTCTTGATAAACATATAAATTATTACCATTGGGCAGCTTCATAATTTTATTGGGATAACCCCACGTGTCAAACAAAGCCACTGTGGTTGCACCACGCCAGCTTTTAACCGCCATGGAATAATTATGCGTTGTAGCACAACCAACGAGCGTGGCAGCAGACGCTGCCACTAAAAGATACTGAATAGTTTTCATTGATCATCCTTTATCAAATGAACTATTGATCATCAACCACTGTTACCTTTTCAATAACAACATCCTCTTCAGGTACATCCTGATGACCAGACTTAGTAGTCGTAGACACCTTGCTGATTTCGTCAACAATGTCCATGCCCTCAACTACTTCACCAAAAGCACAATAGCCCCAGCCATCTAAACTTTTACCACTGTGATTTAAAAATTCATTATCTTTAAGGTTAATAAAGAATTGCGCGGTAGCAGAATGCGGATCAGATGTCCTTGCCATGGCAATAGAACCACGCTTATTGGGCCCACCTTTATCAGCTTCGTTTTCAATAGGGTCAAGCGTAGACTTTTGCACTAACTCAGGTTCAAAACCACCGCCCTGAATCATAAAATCACTAATCACACGATGAAAAATAGTATTATCATAAAAACCATCGTTCACATATTTCATAAAATTTTCACAGGTCATAGGCGTGCTTTGAGAATCAAGCTGAATTTTAATAGGTCCTTTATTTGTCTCGAAAATAACCATTGATACTCCTAAAACTAATTAATAAAATCGAGACAAGTATATCAAACTCGCTAACAGCCGTCATTGACCTGACGAAATAGACCCTCAATCCTTGCTATAAAAAAAGTTTAGAAGGTGAGCTTAGCTCACCTAAACGAGATCTAATCAGAAAACAAGAAAGTCAGATATCACACAAAAGGCAGTATGAAACTGCTGATAAATAATCCCAAACAGCACATGATTTATGCCACACTATCGATGAGCATACTCAACAGATTGAAGCCCACCAAGGCCATGCGCTGCGTGAAATTTTAAAACATAACCGTGATAAAGAAAAAGAACATACCAACACGCCACTTGAACTGACTCAGCTTTTTACAACAAAACCGACCACAGAGCCCCAACTATTAATTCTATCTTAAGCGAAGCATGATAGAATCCACTAACTGTAATAGAATTAGGAGGAATCTATGTCGTCAAGATCAGAAAATCTATTTGAATTTACAAAACAGAACAACATAGAATCACTAAAAGCACACGAACTGTCTTTCGAAGACTTGTATAAAGAAGACTTAGCGCAACGCACATTATTCTCCTACGCCAGCAATAACCAACCTTTGTTGAATTTTTTCTATCAAAAATCATTGTCTTTTTACAGCAAGGATAATCGCATACTGTTTGAAAAATCAGATCGGAAAGGCCGCGGAATATTACACTGGGCCATTATGTGTTTTCAAGACATCGATGTTCTCAATGATTTAATTTCACAAGGCGCTGACGTTAATTTTTCAAAACCACCGTTCTATATCACACCCTCCTACCAAGCCGCACAAGATGAAAATGCCAAGGCGCTAAATGTATTACTCAAACAGCATGCAGACATCCAAAAGAAAGCAGGCAACGGCGCCACGCCAATCCATACGGCAGCAGAAAATGGCAATAGCACGGTAATCGAACAGCTTATCACCGCAGGAGCCAAAGTAAATGATGCCTGTGAAAGAGGCGGCACACCGCTCTTTATTGCCGCACAAAAGGGGCACCACAATGTTATACAACTATTGATTGACGCAGGCAGCGATGTTAACCAAGCTTGTATGAATAATGCGACCCCCCTATTTGTCGCCATTCAAAATGGCCATACTGAATCAGTGAAACACCTTATCAATGCCAAAGCGAATATCCATGATGCTTATCGAGACAATATCAAAATGATCGATGTCGCCAAGCACTTTAATCACAATGACATTATGCTTTTGCTACAAGAAGCGGGTGCTTAATTGATGGGCGCAATATATTACCTGCGCCCATTAGGCTACGACCCTAAAATAGTAGGATATATAAGCCGCGGCCAAAAAATGGAAAATGTGCTATAGTAGCTTTATAGGTGAAAATAGCAAGGTATCGGCATGGACAAGAAAAGGATCCTAGTGGTTGATGACGACCCCGATATCCGCGCCCTGCTGAAAAAGTTTCTTTCTAAGTACTTATATCAAGTAAGCACAGCAGCAGACGGCGCCGAGATGCTTGGCACCCTCGAAAAAACAAGCTTCAACCTAATCATCCTTGATCTCATGCTACCTGATATTTATGGTATTGAGTTATGCAAGCGCGTGCGCAAGGCTAGTAGCACGCCGATTATTTTGTTAACCGCTTCACAAGAAGAACAAGACTATATTTCAGGGCTTGAATCTGGCGCTGATGATTACGCACAGAAGCCTTGCAACCCGCAAATTCTCCTTGCAAAAATTAAAGCAGTACTGCGTCGTAGCGAAACAAAGCAATCGGGCTTGGATATCAAGAAAATCGCTTATTCCGTTATGCGTTTTGCCAGTTGGGAATTCTACCCAAAAGAAGGCAAATTAATTTCTCCCGATAGCGTTGAACTCTATCTAACAGACAGCGAGAGCCGCTTACTTATTTTATTACTCGAACATCCTAAAAAACCCGTCAGTCGTGAAAAAATTGGCGAGAAGCTTAATGTGCGCTCGAGCAGCGATATGCATCGCGCCGTTGATTCTATTGTTTATCGGTTTCGAAATAAGTTAAAAAATATTTACCCAGCCTTTGATTTAATTAAAACAGTACGCAATAAAGGCTATAAATTTTTATCTGACGTCGAACGCGAGTAAGGTGCCAGCAATGAGCCAACAAAAAACACGTCATCTTCGCATATTTGTTCGCTATATTAAATGGCTTATTATCGGCTTGATTATATTACACATTGCCCTCACCGTTTTCTTTACCATACAGCTTGTTAAAACAAGCAAACAAAATAATGCCAATATTACTATTTATGACGCCATGCTAGTACTAGAAAAAGTAAAGCTTGCCGATGCAAAAAATAAAATTGATCTTGTTCTTGATAAAATTAAACAAGACGATCGCTTTAACCAATTTCTAATAAGCTTTACTAAAGTACCTGTTGACGATTCCTATAAAGTGCAAACTAAATATTACTTAGCGCTAAAAACCTTTCGCAATGCACGCTCTCACTTAATCAAGAACAAAGTTATTATTTTTTCTGAATACCTACCAAGCAGCCAACAATGGATAAATGTGGCAGCCAGACTAGACCCAACACACTTTTCTTTTGTCAGTTATCACACACTGCCATTAGAAATTATGTTCTCTTTGGCGGTTATTGTCTTACTCATTATTTCATACTTTATCTTTTACCGAAAATTGTTCTTCAAGCAGCTTATTGACACACTAAAACCAAACAAAAAAAGCAATAACGATACCAGTGAAGAATTAAGAAGTGAGATCGAAACCTTACATAAAAAAATACAAGAATTTGTCAATGAAAAAACGCTGATGCTCAGCTCGCTCGCCCACGATATTAATACTCCACTAATGAAGGTTCGATTAAAACTATCAATGATAGATGACACAAATGAGGACTTAAAGTCCGTGCAAGAAGACCTTGATGATATTGATGATGTTATTCGCTCGTCGCTCTCATTATCAAGCACGGAATCCATACAAGGCACCAAAAAGAAATTTGAGTTTATTTCACTAATTAATAAAATTATTGATCCCTATCTAAAAAGTAATCCTAATGTCAGTTTTAATTGCAAGGAAAGTAATTTAATTTATACGGGCGATCCAGTACTCGTCAAAAGAACAGTCTGCAATATGATTGAAAACGCTTTAAAATACGCCAGCAACGTTCATATTGAACTTAGCAATAAAGACAATAAACCTTATATGACGATCGAAGATGACGGTCCAGGCATACCAGAAGAACAAATGAAAGATGTTCTTAAACCTTTTCAACGCATACAAAAAAGCCAACAAACGCGGAAAAAACGCGGTGTTGGCTTAGGGTTATCGATTGCTAATAAAATTTTAACCTTACATAATGGCAAGCTTATTTTAGAAAACCGCCAGCAAGGCGGTTTACGTGTTATCTTAAAGTGGTAATAAAAGCCTAGGGAAGCCCCCCTAATAGGAGGCGCATCCTTATCATATATCAGCAGCCGGCAACTTACGATATAAAAGTTTTAAGATAAAATGAATTGCCCGCTGTGGATCACCACCTCCATTTAAGAATTCTGCAATCAACTTACAACTTTTACGAGTATCGTTTAAATTTGCGTATTTCGCATTAAGTGGATTACCAGCATTATTAAGGCGATCACGAATTTGACCATTAGCTTGCATATCACCCTTGGCATAATCCATTTGCTGGGCAATGTATTCACTAAGATTTGTATTTTGATTACGACTGCTCAATGCATTGTATTCGTGCACATTATTGATATTTTCAGAATATTTATTATTAGCAGCATCACTAAATGACCAATCATGCTCCTGGCCTGCACTATTTATTAGCCAATCACACATATCATCTAAGGTCGCTGCTAACCAGGCACTAGGTCGAGCCGCTGCAGAGGATAAGGAACCCACGGGACCGCGCCAAGTAATAGGTGTTGGTGCCCACCACGAGGTATCTCCTTGCAGCATCTCTTTCAAATAATCACAGTGTTTTTTAATGATCTGATCGTAATTAACAATATACTGTTTTCGTAATGAAATGTAACCAATCAACTGTGGATCATCAAATAACTGCCACTCCTTAAATTTATCAATATCCAATAAAGTTAATGTTGAAAGCTTAGCAAGGGAGTAATCCCACCCCATTGTTTGATAAACAAAATACGCCGCACTTAACAAACAATCAATAATACCTAACAGAGTTCGATCATAGCTGCCGCTGCGTCGCTCCTGTATGGTATAACGATAGACACCAGCCGTAACCGTCTGTTGATCTACAATTTCCTCAGAAAAGGTATAACCCAATGCCACCATCTCTTGCATAAAGTGCGCTCTAATTTCCTTATGATTATCAAGCGTATTTGGCTCAATTAAATTTAACATCTCTACTTGACACAATCCTCTATTATGATAGCCATTAAAACCACTTTTTGTCTGTTGATTCAGAGAGGAAATACGCCCACTAGGGTTATCAGGGGTAAATACGCAGCGGTCGTTGCTCACCACTGGATCACACTTAAGTACGCCAGTATTATGTGTGCCAAAACGCATTTCTAATAGTGATGAGTACATGGCTAATGGAAATAACAAGCGAGCATAACTATCGGCAGACGCATTACGCCAATTAAATGCCGACACCAACGGCTTATAGAGCAGCAAATTTGATAACGCTGGTATGCCATTACGAAAGAAAGCATTTTTATTGATAAATGATGTTTTGGCGTTTGTATCGTTTAAGATCCCTCCTTGTACCATTGCTTTTATTTGAGGACCAATGGCAGATCCATAAGCATAGCTATAGGCTTTAAAACACAACATCTCCTTTGCTGCAGTAGTGCTATTATTTTCTAACAAGTTCATATTATACTTTGTAGCCGCATCCGGTGCTAGATTTCGGATTGAGCGAGCATACGCGGTATCAAGTTTCCAAAAGGCATTTTTAGCATTATTCCAAGTACTTTCTGGCACACTCTCTGGCCTATTCCCTGCTTGCAAACTTATTTTTCCACCCACTGGATTCAAAATGAATTTTTTTAGACTTGGATCATCTAAACAATCATGAAACATTCTTTGACGATATTGAATAGCGCCTTCATGCTCAACGTTGTAATCCATGGAGCGCACGAGATTTGCTAATGCACTCATATAAAATACATTTGCATCAAACGAAGACTGTTTTCGTATTACAAACAACTGCTGCATTGTATTTCTAACAACCTGACTGCAAATACCTTTCAACAATGACTTCTGTAAGTTATCTAAGGCGTACGTATCAATGTTACTTAAAATACTACAAGCATTACGAAATTGTAACTCGATTGAATCTAACAATATCATAGGATCAAACGTTGGCGAGCCTGATAATATCCTCCCTAAATTTGTTACGTTTGCTGGATCAGTTTCAGGGTCAGGCGCTAAATTTGCTACGATGTTTGGTATATCAATCGTTACCGTTGTCGTGCCATCATCGGCCGTATACGTTATTGGTGCATTACTAACTTGCAATGTTGCATAGGAACCTGCATTTTTATAGTCAGCGGGGAAGTTACCATCAACCCGATAGACCATGCCATCCGTACCGACAACCGTTGCTGGCGCATTTAAACCATTTAAAAAGAGCGCATCTGCCCAAGGCTCAGCATCCAAACCCGTAGCTTTTAAAATCGTTCCCGGTAAGAAGCTACGTAATAGATTAAACCCTTCGCCCGCATTGTCCGTAAAGACAAAGTTAATAAAGGTTCTAACCAAGGGTCCAGGTATGCCGCTCTGCGCTGGTATAAGCATTGCCAACGCTGCCACTGCTTTCCAAAAACCATGATAGCGCTTCATTCTCACCTGGCCGTCTTTTACCATAAATTGTAGATGTGTATTGGATTGATTAACCTTATGATCCAAGGCCATCATATATTTTTTAATTTCATGCTTAATAGTCATTTGTTTACCCCACGTAATAGTTAACTAATAACAGATTTTGATCATTAGGCCTATGATAGACATAGGCCTTTAAGCGATTAACTTAGTTAGAACTCTTCTGGATATGACGGCGTGCTTTCCCCACATGATTAGAGTATCAGGCTAGGAGGAACAACACTATGTGAGAAATCTGACAATATCAGGTAGGTTGGCAGTATCGTTGGAATAGGCTATTTATACATGTGGTTAGCAATCATGTTGATTCATTTTTTGTGATAAAATTGATTTTGTTAGAGTGATGCTTGTAGTTAAGGTTTGCGGGCGCAGCATGCTGCGCCCCTACGGGATTTTTTACGGCCCATATTTGGTTAGTTAACCCATGCGCGCGCGTTGCGGAACATGCGCATCCATGGGCTGTCTTCGCCCCATTCTTCGGGGTGCCAAGATAATTGTGTTGTGCGGAAAACACGTTCTGGATGGGGCATCAGGATTGTGACACGGCCATCTTTACTGGTTAAACCCGTTATACCATGTGGACTGCCATTGGGATTGGCAGGATATACTTCCGTAGCTTGACGTTGATTATCCACATAACGCATCGCGATTAATGATTGCTGCTGTGCTTGTGTTAGCTGTGCTGCGTCTGCAAAAACAGCGCGTCCTTCACCATGTGCAACCACTACTGGAAGAATAGAACCCTCCATGCCTTTAAAAAATAAAGACGGTGATTGTGGAATTTCAACGGCCAGCAAACGCCCTTCAAATTGCTCAGACTGATTACGTTGAAAAAGCGGCCAATGGTCCGCGCCTGGAATTAACGCTTTTAAGTGCGCCAACATCTGACAGCCATTACAAACCCCTAGCGCAAATGTATCAGTACGACCAAAGAAATCAATAAACTGGTCCCTGACATCAGGGTGCATTAAAATTGATTGCGCCCAGCCACGCCCTGCACCCAGCACGTCACCGTAAGAAAAACCACCGCATGCCATTAAGCCTTTAAAATCACGCAAACCGACTCGCCCATTGAGCAGATCACTCATATGTACATCAACACTTTCAAAACCAGCACGGTGATTAACAGCCGCCATCTCCACATGGCCATTAACACCCTGCTCTCTTAAAATAGCCACCCGTGGCCTAGCGCCTTTATTGATATACGGTGCGGTAATATCTTCACTGGGATCAAAGCTTAACTCAGCTTGCAAACCCGCGTCATCTTTATTAAGCAAACGGTCAAACTCTTGTTGCGCACAATCACTATTATCACGCAAAGACTGAATACGGTAGCTGGTTTCCGACCAATAGCGCTGCAACTCAATGCGGGTTTGTTGATATATACAATGACCCTGATGAGAAATAATCAACTCATCACGATCATTTAATTCACCAATAACATGCGCACAAGCATCCAACTTATTTGTTTTTATAATAGCTAATACATTAGCTAATTCAGCTTTCTTCACCTGAATAACAGCGCCTAACTCTTCTGAAAATAAACTTTTTATAGGATCTTCATCAAGCTCTGTTATTGACAACGATATACCAACATGTGAGGCAAACATCATTTCACAAATCAAAGCTAGCAAACCACCATCTGAGCGATCATGATATGCTAACGCAAATCCTTTTTGGTTTAAGGTTTGCAGCGTCTTAAAAAATCGACGCAATAAAACAGGATCATCAACATCCGGCGCAATTTTGCCGAGCATATGGTAGCTTTGCGCTATGACAGAAGCACCCATACGATTTGCACCCTGACCTAAATCGATTAAAAGCAACACGCTCTCATCAGATCCTGTTTTTAAAACAGGGGTTAAGGTACGACGAATATCAGTTACTTTTGCAGCAGCGGTAATAACTAACGACAATGGTGAGGTTACCGCTTTTTCTTCGCCCTTCTCCTCCCAAGTTGATCGCATCGACAATGAATCTTTGCCCACAGGAATATTAATGCCTAGTGCTGGACACATCTCCATACCAATAGCTTCGACAGCATCATACAAACCAGCACCTTCGCCGGGATAGTCAGCTGCCGCCATCCAATTTGCTGATAAAACAAGTTCAGAAATGTCCTCTATCGCCGCAGCGGCAATATTCGTAATCGCTTCACCCACAGCTAAACGCGCCGAGGCCGCATGATTTAATAACGCCACGGGTGGACGCTCACCCATGGCCATAGCCTCACCATGGTAACCATTAAAGCTATTGCATGTTACCGCAACATCAGCCACGGGTACTTGCCAGGGTCCTACCATTTGATCGCGCGCCACTAAACCGCCAACACTACGATCACCAATGGTAATTAAAAAGCTTTTATCGGCAACACAAGGGAACTGTAAAACATGCTTAACTGCATCTGCTAAATTAATCGTTTTTGTTTGAAAAAGGGTAAAGTTAGCTGCTTGATGTTTATCACTGCGCTGCATTTGCGGCATATCTTCAAACAGAACAGACATTGGAATATCTACTGCATCATTGTTAAAGTGAGTATCCTCAACTTTTAATAAACGCTCTTCGGTTGCTTCACCAACAACAGCAAAAGGGCAACGCTCTCGCGCCGCTATTTCAGTAAAAAGCTCGACCGCTTCAGGCTTGATCGATAGCACAAAACGCTCCTGCGCTTCGTTACACCAGATTTCCACCGGTGACATCGCAGGTTCAGCATTGGGAATATCGCGTAAATATAAATGCCCACCTAAATCACTAGCATCAACCAGTTCCGGCATCGCATTGGATAAACCACCCGCACCGACATCATGAACACTTAAAATGGGGTTGTCTTCACCTAGAGCACAACAGACATTAATCACCTCTTGTGCACGACGTTGCATCTCTGGATTTGAGCGTTGCACGGAGGCAAAGTCTAAGTCTTCATCACTGTCACTATTACTACGCGATGAAGCGGAACCGCCGCCCAAACCAATCGCCATCGCTGGCCCACCTAATACGATCAACGGTGCTTGCGCGACTAAATCATGCTTCTCGACATGCGCCTGGCGAATATTACCAATGCCACCAGCAATCATAATCGGCTTGTGGTAGCCACGATATGCATTATCGGTGGTTTTACTTTCAAACGTTCTAAAATAACCACACAAATTAGGCCGGCCAAATTCATTATTAAACGATGCTGCTCCAACTGGCGCTTCAATCATAATATCCAGCGGTGAAGCAATATGAGCCGGTTTACCTACCGCCATCTCCCAAGGTTGCGAGAAATGCGGAATATGTAAATGCGAAACGGAAAAACCAGCCAAACCCGCTTTTGCTCTCGCACCCCGCCCCGTAGCAGCTTCATCACGGATTTCACCCCCGCTACCTGTAGCGGCACCTGGAAAGGGCGATATGGCTGTCGGGTGATTATGCGTTTCAACCTTTAACACAATCGGTGCAGGTTCTTGTTTAAATTCATACGATTTGCTGTGCGGATTAATAAAGAACTGCTCAGCATCAAAGCCTTTTAATACAGCAGCATTATCTTTATAAGCAACCAACACGTTATCTGGGTTTTTATCATTAGTATTACGAATCATGCTAAACAGAGAACGCTTTTTATCGTTATCATCAATACGCCATTTAGCATTAAAGATTTTATGGCGGCAATGCTCCGAATTGACTTGCGCGAACATCATTAATTCTGCATCAGTAGGATTGCGTTCTTGTTGGCTAAATGCCTGATAAAGGTAATCGATTTCACCTTCGTTAAGAGATAAACCCATGCTAGCATTTGCTGCTACTAAAGCCTCTTTACCATCTTTAAGAATATCTACAGTCGTTAATGGTTTTGGCTCATCATGCTGAAAAAGACCGTCAATATCTTTATCGGTCTGCAAAATTGATTCTGTTAAAGGATCATAACAATCCTGGATAATTAATGAGAAAGTATGTGCACTCAGCGCTTTGCCATCTTCTATAGCAAAATGATAAAAAATACCTCGTTCAATGCGGTCAATCATGGTGAGACCACAAATACGCGCAATATCCGTCGCTTTCGACGACCATGGTGAAATCGTTCCTAAACGCGGCACAACCCAGAAGTCTCGCTCGGGTGTAAACAACTGCTTATCAGTTAACTGACTATCTGGCAACAGTGCCTCTAACGCTTTTTGCTGCTGGCTATCAAGGCCACTGTTCTCTTCCACAAAATAGACATAAGTCGCCTCTAGGCTTTTAACTAAAGGAAATTTCTTTTGTAGTTGTTGAAGTTTTTGCTTGAGTCGGAAAGAAGTAAAGGCGGATCCGCCTTGTAAATATAACATCGTTAATTATCCATAAGACAGAATTATGCTTGCATAGAAACGGTAAGGGCGCAGCATGCTGCGCCCCAAATACATTATTTCCCTTTCACTTTAATTAAATGGACTTTAAAAATAAGTGTTTGGTTCGGGCCAACGCCAGGAACATCATTATCGCCATAGGCTAATTTAGCCGGGATATATAACATCCACGTTGCACCTGGGCGCATCATTTGTAATGCTTCCTGCCAACCTTTAATAACGCCATTAACAGGAAACGTCGCTGGTTGACCGCGTTTATATGAGCTATCAAAAATCTTACCAGAGATTAAGCGCCCTTCGTAGTTAACGGTCACAACATCATTTTTTTTCGGTGACTTTCCTTTACCTTTAACAATAACTTTGTATTGCAAACCAGATTTGGTTGTTTTAACGCCAGAAGCATGTTTATTGGCAGCTAAAAACGCTTTACCAGTGACTTCATTTTTCTGACCTTTCTTCTGCAACTGACTCAGCATTTTCTGCTGGTTTTGCTGTTGAAAGTTAGCCACAATATGCTTAATTTGTGTCGACGATAAACGTGTTTTACGGCCGGCCATAACATCTGCAAAACCCCACGAAAAAGCACTGGAATTGACATCAACGCCATGCGCTTTAAAGGTCTTTGCCATAACGGCACCTAAAGAATAACTTAAACGACCTGCTTTAGATTTCAAGCCTGCTGTAGTACTTGCCTGCGCAACTGACATTGCCAAAGCGGCTATCCCTAAAACAATTCCTGAAGTGTATTTAACTGTCTTTTTCATGTTCAACCCTCTAAGGTAAAGAGGCTACATGTTACCAGGGAATAAATTAAAATTCACCGTTCTCAACTCATTTTACGATGCAATATGCTCTTTAAATCTAAGGATAGAGTGGCTCAAATGCCTTCTGAGCAATGTCACGCCCTAAATAGTCTTAGCATCCTGTTAATGTATTTGTAAAATATATTACTATAATCAATTTAAATAATACCTTTTATTGACATATCTAGCTATTTAGTATAATATATAATCATCTTGTCCTCGTAGAGATTAACCAAAAGCACCCCATAGCGACTTTGCGGTTAATCTCTATTTTTTTGTCTGAGCACTGCCATTTTTTCCCACTCCTATTACCCGCCTCCTTTTCTTGAGCCCCGAAAAATCAAAAATCAATAAGTTAAAAGAAAAATCTCAACTTATTGTTCAATAAATGAAACAAAACTCGTTTTTTTACCTGAGTTGTTCATTTTTTGTTTACATGTAGGCCATCTTGCTGTATATTTAACACTCAATTTCACATCGTCATGAAATTGACACAGCATTTAACGGGGGGGCACTTAATGCGACAGCAGAGCAATCAACTTCAGAACCACATCAACGTTATTGAAAAGAAATTACACGAGGCATCGCTTGAAATAGAAATTCAATTTAGACGTGATAACCGGCAAGTAGCGAGGATGCAAACCATTTCTCAGCTGACCATGCAACTTAGTCTTGCTTGGCTCAAAGTCATCCCTCATGCCGGCGGGTACTTTGCATTGCTTAACAAGGCACTACAAAACCCAGGCGGAGGAACTTGGGAAGTTATGCGTTCTTCTTATGGCAAAGAAGGGTCCTCTTGGAACCTTTGGGGCGATTACGCTAATGGTGTTTCATCTCCTTTGACAGTGGACGGTGCACAAGGCTACAACCTAGCAACAGGAAGCCCCACATTATTTCAACAAGATCAAAGAATGAAGTGCGAACAAGCTGAGTCTGAAATGATGGGCATGCTTAAATTGCCAGGTATTTCGAGCTTAATCACACGCAAGGGCAACGCTAATGCACAAGCAGTTGCCAACAAACTACAAGAACTGGACCAACAAGCACTGTCCTATCTATCTGATGCCTACGAAGATAAGGAAACAGCTGCTTGGGCCAAACTACACGCCCTAGGTGCCGCTAGCATTGGTGATCTTAGCAGCCATGATGGTGTTAAAGACCTTAATGCTGGTACTGTAATGGATGCGAATGGCGACCTCCTTGGCAAAAATAAAATAGATGAACTAGACCAACGCCGCACCTTTATGGCTAAGCGTCAGCACACCTTTGGCTCCAGCCTTTATAATGCATTATGCAACTTTGTCTCTAGCGAAGGTCGTCAAAATGTTATCGACAAATTAAAATTCAACCTTAGCACACTGCAAATGGTGCAAAGAATCAAAGCCAAATATGTTGCTTATTACGGCACCATCACCAAAAGCAGCGTCTTTTCATCGATGGGAAAATATATTGCTAAAGAGCTTGTAACACTAGGAACAAAGTCAGTACTTGGACGCACTTTAACGCACTCCAAAACTAACTTGTTAGAGCAAAATCACTTCCGTCATAACCTTGGCGGTCGTTTTATCGGCGCTATAGGATTAATTCACGAGCTAATTGCGGCCTACTTTGGTTCAGGACGAATTTGTTCTTTGCCGCCAACATCTACCTATGCAAAACAAGTAGCCTATTGCCTCGAGGACTGCGCCTTAGTCGGTGCAAGTTATATGTCACGCGACACCAGTGATGATGGACAATGGCAAAGTTGGCATGACTGGTTTGTCGCTGCATTAAAACAAATGCCAGAAGTACGTGCTTTCAATGCGATGCTAAAAGAAAACAACGTTGATAGTGATAAAATTGATGGTATCGAAATACCTGGTCTCTCTGAATTTGATGGCTACGGTGGTAAAGGCTGGTATAAACGACCGAAGAACTTTAGCAAACACACGGGCACGCTTAATGCCAATACAGTATCCACATCACCTTTAAAACTGCACCCTGCTGTTGCCACAGCTAGAACACAACAGACCGACGCACTATTTATAGACCCCGCTGCACAGAGCGGTCAGGCAAATACGTTATTTAACGGTGCCGCTGGTAACACCATCAACGTGAAAGGTTTACAGATTACACCAGACAACTACGAGCAGTCATTAGCCAGCACCGTCAACGATCCAACCATAGCAAAAAGCATCCAAATTCACTTTTTAGCCTTACATAAAAAGTTAGAACAGCTAGAGCAACGCTTAGCACACTATGAAAATGGACTTGGCATGACGGCCGCCCATCCGGCAACAAGCCACGCGCAAAGCAACTTACGAGCTGCCCCAATTACTGCTCCTGATCTCAGTGACAGTGATGATGATATAGAAGATTTATAAAAAAAAACCACCTCGTCATACCGCGGCTTGACCGCGGTATCCAGCCACATTCTCTCAACCCTACGGAACAAGATCAATCCAATCACTTGATCCTAGGAGGCGGGCGGACAGAATGCCATAACCCCTATCAACAAAACAACACACCATTCATTTACTACAATATTCATATCACTTATCAACAGAAAACAAGGATTTAACATCACACCTTAGAAAGCTCCTGTCTGAATTGGTTCAGATAAATTGGCCGTATTTCCATTCATTATAATGAATTAATACTTATCACCCTTTCTGAGTTTATTTATTGATTGCTTAATAGCACCTCCCATTTCTCAATCATCAATAAGAGCTTTATGATAACGAATCTCGCACTTTCCATCTAAATCTGCTGTATCTTCATCTTTTTTCAAGAGGAAAAAAAACGTGTGAAGTCCCTAAGCTTGCCAAAACCTATTGGCACAGCTGATGACACGGCTATCTACAAGATACGTGTATTACTTCACTCAGCAGCAATAGAAGATGCAGATACCACTCCAAGAATGCAGCAGATTATTAAAACGACACCCTGTATAGCAACCTAAATCGTTACCGCCCATACATCTTGTAAATAACGGTTTTGTTTAATAAGGTTATCAACATAGGTGTTAGCATCATCAATCGATAGCCCACCTTGTTGAATAGCAATATGAACAATAGCTTCACTAACACCCACGGCGACTTTGCTTGCATCGCCACAGATGTAAATTGCAGTATTTTGAGTATCGATAAGTTGCCAGATTTATTCAGCATTTTCTAGTAATTTATCTTGCACATACTGTTTCGACTGATTAGGTTCGGCGGAAAAGGCAAGCTCAACTTGATTTAATACACCCTTGTTTAGGTATTCATTGAGTTCTTCTTGATATAAATAATCCCAGTCATGACGTCGACAACCAAAATACAAAATAGTTTTACCCATAGTGTTATTCAACGCTTGCTGTGCGGCTCGCTCTTGAATAAAACCAACCATAGGTGCTAATCCTGTACCAGTTGCTATCATTAACATATTGGTTGAAGTATCTTCTGGTATGCGAAAATTACTGCCAGTGTCTTTAATAAATGCTCTGATATAGCTATTAGGTCCGGTCGATAATAAATAATTTGAGGCAACACCGCCAAATACACTATTGTTAGCAGTGCGTTGATTAACTACACCAACCGTTAATGTGCAAGACGCTTTATATTTAAGCGGTGATGATGAAATTGAGTAATAGCGGGGCTTTAAAGCAGGTAAGATTGTTAATAAGAGCTCAAGATCAACTGAAATACTTGGGAATTGCACAAGCAAGTCAATAACACTCATATTATTATCGACAACATTAGCCTGCCATTTTTTATCAGCAAGCTGTAAAAGTTCAGACTTATCGTGCTCGTTATCCGTCAATGCAGAAAAACTACGAATCAAATAACGATAGAGTGGGCCCTGTATATCAACATGTTCAGATAGCAATTCACGTATTGAAATGGGTACTTTAATTGGAAAATCGGGTTTATCATTACCAACATAATAAATCATGATAACGCTATCAAGGTTCAACCCACAGCGATTGGCGAGCGCTTCAATTTTTTCCGGTGAATTACTTGGCATCACACCAAAGTGATCGCCAGCTTTATATTTGATATTGCTAGGCAGTGCAATTTCAAGATGCAATGTGACTCGACCTGATTGAGGTGATTGTAAATTTTGGTTTTTGAGTATTCGCCACTCGCGTGAATCTCTATGCAAAATCATTGATTGCGGTGCGATAGCATCATGACCATGAGATTGCTTGGCGCAAGTTGGCTGCTGAAAATCAAGATAGTCGACTTCATACTCAGGCTTGACTTTCTCGATTACTTCTTCTTTTACTGGCCTCTCTATTTTTGACGCAAGCAGTTGATCAAGTTTGGAAAATAATTTTTTTGACCACGTATTAAAATCAGCTTCTAGGTCACCATCGGCATCACAAATACCGCGCTCAATAATTTCAGTTGCACCTAACGCTTGCATTTGTTGGCAGATAGTTTCAGGGAATTGTTGATAGGTATTAACCCATTGTTTATTGCCAGTTCCGCAGACCGCAAACTGCGTGCCTTGTAAACTATCTTCAGCAGCATTACCAAGCATTTTGTTAAACTGAACCGCATTGTCAGGTGCTTTTCCGTTATAGGTTGAAGTAATAATAATGACTGGCATGCCATTGGTTGGGATTGAAAGTGCTTGATCTAAGGCAAGAACTTGTGCTGCTAAGCCTCGTTGTCGTGCTTGATTCGCTAATGATTTAGCAAAATCTTCAGATGTTCCCATGTTAGAACCGAAAAGAAAGAGAATGTGTGCCTCGTCAGTAGATATTTGTTCAGCAGCTGTTTCACTATGAGGAATGTCACTTTTCTCAATAGTGGGACCTACACCGGGTTGTTCTTCCCGTTGATCAAAACACACGTGTAAATTTTTAGGCTTTAAGGTAATCGTAACATCATTTATTAATTGATAGTTTGGGTCTGCTAAACGTGGTTTTAATCTTTGAAAGAGGCATGCTAGTGTTATCTTCGCTTCAATTAACGCAAATTGTGAGCCAATACAAGCACGAATACCAGAACCAAATGGATTATAACCATTTGGATGTATGAAGTGACTGTTTTCTTTAGACCAACGTTCAGGTTTAAATTCATGCGCATCTTCTCCAAATGATTTTGGATTTACATGCATGCTTAAATTCCAGACGGTACAGAGATCACCTTTTCGAACTTTGTATTTACCATTTCCCAGCGTGCTATCTGTTAACGCTTCTTTGTAAATACCAGCAATATTCGGCGTGATGCGCAATGTTTCTTTTAAAAACCATTCGCAATATTCCAGTAGTTGCACATCTTGCCACGTCACTGGGCGACTATAATCACGACCCAAAACGCGATCAGCCTCGTCAGCAAGTTTTTGCGCAAGATCTGGATGCTTACAAGCATGATAAATAGCATAACTGACCAAACCTGATGTCGTTTCATGTCCAGCAATAAGAAATGTAGCTATTTGACTAATGATATTGTCATCAGCAAGCTTCTTGCCGGAAATCTTATCTCTTGCGGTTAACATGGTTTGCAAAAGATCATTTGGCACCGATTCGCCATTTTTTATTGCTGCCCGTCGCTGATTGACAATGTCTATCATGTAGTTATACATGCGCTGGTTACATTTTTTTAACGCTTTAGCTTTTACAAATTTATTAATAATTGGAATGTATTGAGTTGGCAGCATTACAAATTTTAATACCGCGTAAATATCTTTGATGAATTGTGACGGTTCTTTGTGTGTTATTGCATTAAACGTTTTATTTATAGCACATCTACCAATAACATCAAACGTCAAATTGGTTGTCCATGTCACCAAGTCGATGCCATTCACCGGATCTGTCACTTTATTTAATTCTTGAATAAATTTGTTTACCTGGTCGTAAATAGCTGGCACATAGGATTTTAAGTTTCGCAGTCCAAATGCCGGCATCAGTAAACGATGCGCAATAGCCCATATATCTTCAGTTGTTGAGGTTGTAAATAATCCTTCTCCGGCAATTGTTTTACTTCTTAAAATTGAGAGGGGGGTTAATTCGTTCGGCAATACCATTTTTTCGAAAACATCTGGCTGTGAAACAACTTCGTGCCAAATGTCTGGATCACTAATGTAAATATACTTACCACCTGGCGTGGTTAATGACATAATATCACCATACTGATCAACTAAATGTGTTGTCGCACTGAAAAAATCACTCCCTTTTTGAAACATATGCGGTAGATTACCAACAATTGGCCAAGGTCTTGGACCCGGCGGATCTATAGGTTGTGATAAAGCTGCTTGCTTTTGTGTTGTAGAGTTACTTTCAAGCTGCGTAGCACGCAGCTGCATATTATTGTCTAAGTTGATTGATAATGCGACGCGCCGACCCTGCTCATCATAGAATGCAAGGTTACTGTCTGTGGGTATATCTAACTCTGAGCAAATAAGTTTGTTTAATGTTTCCAGTGAGGTATCTTGTGCAAATGCAATGGTTTTTATTTCAGTTGACCAGTCTTTTCGAACACGTAATGTTTTCATCACTTCGCTTCCCTCGAGAGTAAAGATAACGTAAATGAGTTTAACATACATTGAAGAATAGACGTTAGCCGCTCCAAAGTGCAGCTGCTTTAATAAGCTCTTTGCGACCAGGTTACCCAATCGATCACCATCATTATTATTGCAATCTGCTCTGAAAAAAGAGAGTGGTAACTTGCTAACACCTATGCGAAACGTGAAGCATCAGAGGGGCTGTTTAACACAGGAAAACAAATACAAAGCCATTATGGCAACCAATTGATTATTATAATTTTTTCAACCAACCTCTTAAAACAAACTTGCTACATTCTTAACATTGATTAAGGATATTTTTAAAACACTTTCCCGATATCATGAAACTTCCTAATAACTTTGAATGCTTACTTGAGGGGGGAATAAAAATGAGAACATATAACGGGTTATATGGTACAGATGCCGATTATGCACATCAAAAAGATACTAATGATTTTGAGCAGATAAGAAAGTCAGTTAAAAAACGCATCAAGATGCAACTAGGGTCAAGCGCTCCCAACTGGCAAATCAACGAAGAAGTTGAAAAGGAGATGGCTAAGCTCAAGACGAAGAAACCACAGCAAATGGGCACAGTGCAGACTCGTTATACAAATAGTCATCATGACACAAAATATGCCACGCAATACAATCAGTTTCGAGGAGTTACAGCAACTAGCATCCCTAAAAAGGATTTAGCAAGCAAACGTCCTTGCGCATTTGAAATGAACCACATCCGCACTCCAGAATACTCTAACTGCTCACACTGTAACATCAGAGTAAAAAGCAGAAAACTGACAGGATCGGAATGTGAAGTATGTTGGAACCGATTCACTAACTTTAAAAAAGGCTCTGATGCTGAAAAAAGTTACCTAGCCGCCAGCTCAAAGCAAGCCACTAAAAAAGCTGAAACCACCAAACAAGAGGCTATCCAACGCAGAGCAGAACAAGAGGAAGCATGGCGAATTGAGTCAGCTACCGCAAGCTTACAGTCAAGATATATGAGCAAGTGTACGAAATGTCAGTCTATTGTTTGCAAGGAAGAGTGCGGCGATGAACGCCATATGAGACATGCCGCGCTACATGCCATTCAGTCTTACTTGGCAGTAAGGAACGGTGGAACTTATTGTTTAGATACTGGATTAAATAGAGCATTTGGATATGGGTTTGTCAATTGTACTTATTCAGATGATGGGTTTTGTCGCTGCTTAATGCCTGTTACAGGAAGTCCTCATGAGGGCAGTAACGGTATTTATCAGTTGCAAGAGCCTGAATTAAGCATTGACAATGACCACGAAAAATATAGTGAAATGCAAAAACTATTTTCTACGGCCAACCCATCTTTGGTTTTAACCGCTTTAGCAATTTGTGAACGTCTTTTACATGGATTGGCATATGGTTTTCCTGCTAAAAGTGATGATCACCCACTAGTTGCTTATCTTAGAGCGCTAGAGCCAGGCTATCAGATATGCAAACACTGCTTATCTGATAGCAGCAAAGAGGATCAGGAAACTATACAGCCTCTTGTTAAACAAGCGCGCAAAGCTTTAGCCTCACTGACAGGGACTGCTTATTCACAAGAAATCTTAGATAATTGGGATACGAAAACACGAGGACAAGTGGGTCAATGGTGTGCAATCTCTGAAACTATGGGCGATGTGCTCATTGTGCTTGTTATGTCTATTTGGATGTATATTGACGGACCAACCTTGGTAACAAGTGTCGAGAACAGCTTTAAAAGAAACGGATTTATTGGCCCCATTACCATCACGAAACGATTAACAGGACTAAGAGTTCTACGTGACTTTTTGCTATTGCGTCGAGTGACTAGATCAATGGAAAAAACCCATGGAAAATGGAGAAATTGGAATAGGATGCTGGCAAATGCAGTGCTTCAGGAATTCGGTGGTCATGCGTCGGTTACTGATAATCATGTTGCACTTTCGCTCACACTACGCAAAATGGGCATTAGGAAAGAAGATTTTAGTAGGCTCTGCTTGCTTGCACATGGCGATAGACTACGCTTACTTTTTAAAGGCAAGCCAGGAAAGGATTTTATCGACGAAGATGCTTACAACAAGCTGGAAGCAGCAACAATGGTGCAAGTACAAGATGCTCTGGACCAAATAGTAGAACAGGTAATACCATCAGAGCTCGAAAAGCTTAATGCACAGGACCCTCAGGTATTAAAGCTGGGTTCTGCACCTCGCCACTTCACTGTCAGTCGATATGGGTTAGCACTTGCAAGCTACCTCACCAGCAATGATACCGCAGCAAATGCAAATGCTACTATTGAGCTGTATGTAGGGCCACGAAAAGATGTGTGGGGCGGAACTTCGCTGAACTATATCACCTTCTTATTTGGACATGAATCTATGGAAAAGGCTTCCATTGCAAAGACTGATTTTGGGGTAGCATCAAGCACTGACGCAGGAACAATATATCGAAGCGGCAATAGAGATCATGCAGGCGATGAAACCTCAGCCGGATTTAACACAGCATCATCATGGGTAACACAAGTAGGATTTTTAAGAGCATTAGCTAACTATGGTAACGCCCTTTTTACTGCCGCTGGAAGAAAGCAGTTTTCTAAACAAAGCAATTGGCAAATAGGTACAGGCATTGCGAGAAATATATTAACAGGCTGGCAAGCACTGAGTGGCCCGCTATGTTCAAAATCAGCTTTGGATGCAGCACCACATATTTCAACGGGTTGCGGACTTGCTGGCGTGGGTGCAGGGTTTTTGAAAAATGTTATTGATACTGCGGATGCAGGTAGGACGCTTCATCATACGCGAACTCGGAATAAAAATTTGAAAAAGAGATTAGAGAAAATATGTAGTGAGGAGGAGTTGGTAAAAGCTTTTGCTAGCGCTGCTAATACCAATGACAAAGTTGGATTACAAGCAAGAATTAATGGGCAATTACACCGTGGCAATTACCAACGCCCAGGAGAGCGACGAAAAGCACCACTAGCTGTCCGTAAAGCACATCGTATGTTCAATGAGGGATTGTCCTTGCAAGGTGCTAAATTAGTGTCTTCTATAGTGGGCGTGTGTTCAAGCGCATTTACATTAAGTGTTGGTATAGCCGCTGCTGCCAATGGTGCGTCTTTAGCTGCAGTCTTAGCAACAGGTGCTGGAGTTGGAGCTGCAGTGCCTATCGTTGGCTGGGGTGTTATGGCAGCTGGTATTGCTTTATCAATTGGTGTTGCCACCTATGAATTTGCGCAAGAGAAGATGGCAAATAACGCCATGAAAAAATATGGCCTGTTAATAGATGCTAAAGACATGGATGATGCTAAAGTGGCGCAAGCATGTCTTTTAATATATACAGCTTGTTTATTAGATGCTAACCACCTAGAAGATGAAATCCTAGCTGCAACGGTGTATGGCTTACAAGCATTAGTATATCTGCTTTTTTCTGATTTTGTTGTAGGGGAGAAAAATAAGCATTTAGCTATTGAGCAAAAATGGAAACTTGTAAAGCTGTTTGCAGCAGGTGCTGGACCTGAAGGGTTATTCGATGCATGGAGAGCAATATGCCCAAATTTAAGGAAAAATTTACTAAAAGGATAGGGTTCTCATTGAGCACTAATACCAGGCGTTTAAAATCATTATAAGGCTCCAATGAAGGAGCCTTCTATAAATTGGAGGCGCACCTATCATAGTCATTGATTGCCTCAATTATTTTTTAGCCTTGCCTGGGAAAAACCAAGCCTCCACAGTGATCAATCAGCATATTGTTTGTTTTTCAGCTACTCTAATTTTCCATCGCCATTAAACTAGCATTACCACCTGCAGCAGTAGTATCAATGGTCAAAGTGCTTTCACAACAAAGACGCATCAAATAATGCGGGCCACCCGCTTTTGGACCGGTTCCTGATAAGCGACTGCCGCCAAACGGTTGAACACCGACCACGGCACCAATCATATTGCGATTGACATAGATATTGCCTACTTTAATGCGACTTTGGATATAATCGACTTTTTCATCGATACGGCTTTGGATACCAAACGTTAATCCATAACCTAAGGCATTAATATCATCAATCACTTTATCTAAATCTTGTGAACGATAACGTACGACATGCAGAATAGGACCAAAAACTTCGCGTTTTAATAAGCTTAAACTAGAAAGCTCAAAGGCTTGTGGTGCGATGTAAGTGCCTTTGCTTGCCATGGAAGGCAATTGCACCTCGTAAATCAGCTTTGCTTCACGACGCATATTATCGGCATGCGCTTGCAACATTTGTTTAGCGTCTTGATCAATAACAGGACCCACATCGGTACTTAATGCTATGGGATCGCCTAAACTTAATTCCGCCATCGCTCCTTGCAACATATTAATAACGTTATCAGCAATATCATCCTGTAAAAATAGTACCCGTAGCGCCGAGCAACGCTGTCCTGCACTGCCAAATGCTGACATCATGACATCGCGAACCAATTGCTCTGGTAACGCTGTTGAGTCGGCTATCATCGCATTGATGCCACCGGTTTCTGCGATTAACGGCACAATGGCGCCGGGTCGCTTGGCTAAACTTACCTGGATCGCTTTTGCCGTTTCATTCGAGCCTGTAAACATCACACCGGCTACACTTTGATGCTCTACCAGCGCTGCACCGATTGTTTCACCACGTCCTGGTAAAAGCTGTAATACTTTTTCAGGCACACCGGCTTGATGAAATAACTTAACAGCAAAAGCCGCAATTAAGGTTGTTTGCTCAGCAGGTTTCGCAATCACGGCATTACCTGTGACCAACGCTGCAGCCACTTGACCCGTAAAAATCGCTAAAGGAAAGTTCCACGGGCTAATACATAAAATCACACCACGTCCATGCATGCGCAAAATATTACTTTCCCCTGTTGGACCAACAAGAACATCATCCCCTAAGTTTCGCTCAGCTTGTTCAGCATAGTAACGGCAAAAATCCACGGCTTCGCGGATTTCTGAAACCGCATCATGCAAAGTCTTACCCGCCTCACGAACCGCTAGGTACATTAGATCTTGATGATTTTCTTCTAACAGGTCTGCGGCTTTTCTTAAAATATTGGCACGCTCATAGATAGGACAGGCATCCCAGTCAACTTGTGCAGTCTCTGCTTGCCCCATAGCGTAGTTAACATCATCAACATTCGCTTCTTCGCTTTGACCAACAACAAACTCTCTGTTACTAGGGCTGGTAACATCAACACCTGCTTTTAACTTACGGCCAAAAGGAGTCGCTTGCCATTTTTTCTTTTCAGCAGCAGCAAAGGCTTGCTTTAAGTTTTCCTGCTCACCCGTATCACTAAGATCTAGGCCTTGAGAATTTTTGCGTGACAAGCCATAAATATCACAAGGCAACGGAATTTTAGGATTAGCAATTTGTTGGAACTGACGAATCTGCTCCACCGGGCTTTCAATCAGCTCTCTTACTGGTACTTTAGGATCAGCAATCTTATTAACAAAAGAACTGTTAGCACCATTTTCTAATAATCGACGCACTAAATAAGGTAATAAGTCTTCATGACTACCAACCGGCGCATAAATACGACACGGTAGATTTAAATTACTTTTAGCGACGATCTCATTATGCAAGGCTTTACCCATGCCTTGTAAATTTTGAAACTCAAAACGATAACGATGAAAATCACCTTCCATCATTGACAAAATAGCAGCAACAGAATACGCATTGTGGGTAGCAAACTGCGGATAAATAGCATCCTGCATCGTTAACATCTTTTTCGCACACGCTAAGTAACTTAAATCAGTATTTACCTTACGCGTAAAGACAGGATAATTTTTAAAACCCTCAACCTGGCTGATTTTAATTTCCGTATCCCAATATGCACCTTTAACTAAACGAACTTGTATTCGTTTGCCCACATCACGTGACAATGCTGCCAGCCAATCAATAACATAAAAAGCACGTTTTTGATAAGCTTGCAGGGCTAAACCCATACCTTCCCAACCAGCAAAATCAGGATCACGAAATAGCGCCTCAATAATATCTAAAGACATCTCCAGGCGATCCGCTTCTTCCGCGTCGATAGTAATACTAAGATTGTTATTTTTAGCATGTGCGACTAGTTTTTTACTACGCTCAATTAAATAGGGAACAGCAGTATCACGATGGGTAAATTCATATCTAGGATAGAGGGCTGAAAGCTTAACCGAGATGCTCGGCCCATTAATTAAATCAGAATTTTTCGCCTCTGTGCCAATCGCGCTAATAGCTTCATAATAAGCTTGATAATAGCGATCTGCATCAGCTTGCGTACGAGCTACTTCCCCTAACATATCGTAGGAAAAACAATAGCCATCATCCACTAAGCTCTTTGATTTTATTAGCGCCTCTTTAATGTTACGCCCAATAACAAACTGTTCGCTTAATATTTTCATCGCTTTGCGCACCGCTTTACGCACAACCGGCTCACCACTGCGACGAATTAGCCCTTGCCAAACGGATTTAAAATAACTATTGCCTGATTTTTTCTTTCGCAGAATCTTACCGGAAAGGGCCAAACCCCAAGTCGCCATATTAACCAATGTTGACTCACTACGACCCAAGTGCTGCCCCCAGGCAGCACTGGTTAACTTGTCACGAATGAGCAAATCTTCGGTGTCTTTATCTGGCACGCGCAATAACGCCTCGGCCAGACACATTAACAATATGCCTTCTTCCGTCGATAAATCATAATGAAGCATAAAGTCTTCGATGGCAGTTTTTTCTACTTGGTGTTCCCTGACCGAGCCAACTAAACGTTCAGCTAAGACAGAGACTTCCCCCTGTAAATCTTGCGAGAAATCCAAATACGTTAAAAGCGTCTCAACCGCTTTTGTTTCATCCATTCGATATGCTTTATTTATTTTCATTACTCTTTACCTCAACCTTTAAATGCTTCTACCCCTGCCAAAATTTCCTTTTCTGCAGCCTCTTTATCACCCCATCCATCGATTTTTACCCATTTGTTTGGCTCAAGCGCTTTATACTGTTCGAAGAAGTGAACAATGCGATCTAAAACTAAGGGTGAAACATCATCTAAACTCTTAATCGACGCATATTCAGCACAAGCCTTGTCAACAGGAACAGCGACTACCTTACTGTCTTTACCGGCTTCATCCGTCATCAACAAAATACCAATCGGGCGAACACGCATTAACGCACCTGCTTGCACCGGATGAGGCGTCATCACCAAGACATCAACAGGATCACCATCATCTGCCAACGTGCTAGGCACAAAGCCATAGTTACATGGATAATACATCGCTACTGGCATAAAGCGATCGACCATCAATAAGCCTGAGTCTTTATCCACTTCGTACTTGATTGACCCACCTTGAGCGGGAATCTCAATAATGGCATTAAAATCATTAGGTAAACTCTTTCCTGCAGGAATATGCGCAGCTGACATAGAAAACTCCTATTCAATTATCAAATGATGTGCATTATATAGAAAAACCAGCCATCTTTAAATCATCGTAGCTCTTGTTTGTTTTTTGGACATACTGGGTGTAAAAGCCTTGCTGCGCGTCGCTTTTCTTAAACAACATTATTTTCGCCTTGCTTTGAAAAACGCTTTTAAAATAGAACCACAAGGTTCGGCCAGCAAACCACTTTCCCAGCTGACACGATGATTAAGTGCTGGCTGATCCAGCATTTGAAAGGCGCTCTTAACGGCGCCAGCACGAGGGTCATCTGCTGCGAATACTAATCGCTTAACCCTTGCATGTACGATTGCGCCTACACACATTAAACAGGGCTCTAAGGTAACATATAAAGTTGAGTTGATAAGACGATAATTATCGATATGTTCAGCACCACGGCGCAAAGCGATTACTTCTGCATGCGCACTAGGATCATTGCTTTGAATTGGACAATTCCAACCTTCCGCAATGATTTGATCGTCGATCACTAATACGGCCCCCACAGGCACTTCCTCTTGCTCAGCCGCATGCTGCGCTAATTCATAAGCGCGCGCCATAAATACTTTGTCTTTTTCTTCCTGACCCATAAATACAACTTCAATAAAACCAGTTAAATGTTGGCTAAGGATAACTGCAACAATTGATTAAACAAAGAAAAAATGCCAACATGGGTGAAATTATCCCATAAGTAACTATATCTAATAAGTACCATATCTAAAATGAATAAAATAAGAACAGCCGTAATTGGCGTTGGCTATTTAGGTAAATTCCATGCTGAAAAGTATAAAAAAATACCCACTTCTGAGCTAATAGCCGTTTGTGATACTAATGTAGAACAATGTAAAAAAATAGCCGCGCAATATGAAACAGAAGCCGTTGAAGATTACCGACAGCTAATTGGCAAAGTAGACGCCGTCAGCATAGCTGCGCCCACGCCATTACATCATGAAATAGGTTTATTCTTCCTTAAACATGGTGTCAATGTGCTGATTGAAAAACCGATCTCAACAACCACCCAAGAAGCGGATGAACTTATTGCTGCTGCCAAACACAATAAGGTTATTTTGCAAGTGGGTCATCTGGAGCGTTTTAATAATGCGGTAAAAGCTGTTGAACCAACCCTATCTAATCCACGTTTTATAGAGTCTCTGCGCCTTGCGCCATTTAAGGCTCGTGGTACAGACGTTAATGTTATCTTAGACTTAATGATCCACGATATTGATATTATCCAATCGATTGTAAAATCCAATATCAGCAAGATCTCTGCTAATGGTGCATCGGTGTTATCAAATTTTATTGATATTGCTAATGCGCGCATTGAATTTGAAAACGGCTGTGTGGCAAATGTCACAGCAAGTCGCGTCAGTCTTAAAACCGAACGCCGACTGCGTATTTTTCAGCATAATGGTTACATTAGCATGGACCTCGACAATAAGGTTATTGCCTCTTACCACAAAGGCAGTAAAGAAATGTTACCCGGCGTTCCCGAGATCATTAGCGAAGAAAAGCAATATGAAAAAACCGATGCGTTGCATGAACAAATTGAGGCGTTTCTCGATTGCATTATCCATAATAAACGCCCACTAGTTGATGGCGAAACAGGTAAACGCGCCTTGGCCACCGCCATTGAAATTACCAATATTGCGCGACAGGCAAATAGCCAACATCTTAATCCAAAGGGCAACACACGCATTTGCATTGTTGCAGGAGAAGCTTCTGGAGACTTACTCGGCGCTAATTTTACTAAATGTATCCGTGAACAAAAGCCGGGAATCGAAGTTATCGGCATGGGCGGCAGCCAAATGAAAGCTGCAGGTGTTGATTTAATCATTAATGCCGAAGAACAATTAATGCTGATCGGTTTTATCGATGTTATTAAGAACCTTGGCACCATTCGTAAAGCGATGAAAACGATGGTCGATGCACTTAAAACGCAGCGCCCAGACTTACTTGTTTTAATCGACTATCCCGGTTTTAATTTAAGGTTAGCAAAGCAAGCAAAAAAACTAGGCATCAAAGTTCTCTACTATTCCTGCCCACAGATCTGGGCCTGGCATTATAGCCGTATTCATAAAATTAAAAAATACATTGACCATATGGCAGTATTATTTCCTTTTGAAAAAGAGATGTATGATAAAGAAAATATGCCAGCAACTTTTGTTGGCCACCCTTTGGTCGACAATACTGAAAAAAATGCTGCTGTTAAAGAGGCCTTGGACAACTATGATTTAAAGCTTGAGCACCCAACCATTGCTTTGCTACCCGGCAGCCGCTTAAGTGAAATTGAGAAAATTTTACCGTCGATGGTTGCAGCCGCCGCATTAATTAAAAATGAAATTCCCGACGCGCAATTTATTTTGCCGATTGCGCCTAATTTATCAATAAAAGATATTAAACCGTTTTTAAGCAAAGATATTCATTTTGCCGATCATGATATCCACCAACTGTTACCACTGTGCAATGCCGCGATCGTTACCTCAGGAACGGCAACGCTTGAAATTGCGCTGCACAAAATTCCGATGGTGATTGTCTATAAAGCCACGGCGTTAAATTACTGGATTGCACGTACGGTTATTAACAAGAAAATAAAATATATTGGCTTATGCAATTTAATTGCCGGAGAAGAAATTGCCAGAGAGCTGATTCAAAATGATGTTAAGCCACGCATCATCGCTGACGAGATCCTACGCATACTCAATGATGAAACCTATCGTGCCTCTATCCTAGAAAAAATGGCAAAGATGAAGGATAAATTAGGTGGTGGAGATTGCTCTAATAAAGCTGCTGACATTGCCTTGCAACTATTGTCACCGACATCAACCGCGTGACAAAGCAACACAGCTAACACATTGAAAAGCTAAATACGATAAAGTGGCTACTTTTTTGCAATGAAACATTTATATCCTTTATTTTCAATGTGTTAGAAACATGCCAAGTTCACTTTGTTGCAATGCAATATAACCCCAACAATCACCTGCACCCTTTTTGTATAATACAAAAACAATATACGAGCAGTTATGGGGTGGTTTATGAGACTAGTACAAAGAAGACTGGGTTCACATTTCAGAAGATTTCATAGTAGAGCAAGCCTTAAATATCTTAAGCAAAAAAGAGCAACATTTTTAAAAAATCAATCACGCGGTGGCTTTGATGCTACGGCAAAACTCCATTGGGTGAGGCAACACCTATATAAGCTACACCGCTTAAATGGCCCCAGGCAGTGGAAACCCTATCAAGACGATCTAACAACTGGCTTTTTCCATAATGCAAAAGTCAAAACCGGGTATAGCCATGACTATAACAAATCCGTTTTAGTAAGCCACACGGGCACTCAATATACCGTACCCGGTGACACGGCAACGACAGTGACCGACGCACGAGACTTTGCTAGTGAAGACTTAGCACAAGCAATCATTAAAAAGAAAATCAACAAAGTCGCAACACTTTACACCGGCTCACTAAATACATTTTCTAGTTCAAAATCACTAGGATTAGACGTAGCAGAAACACTCGAGGCCAGCGTTCCGGGACTTTATCTAGCCGGTACGGTCAATGCAGAAACAGGGCTCTATCAATATGGAGAGGCAGCCTACAATGGTTACGTCAATGAAGGACGTGAAAATTATATGGAGGCCATAGTGTCAGCGATTTACTTTAACTATCTTGGTAAGATCATGTTAGCACAGCAAAATGTCCCCATCCCAAGAACAATCAGTATGTCACACAGCTGGGGTTGCCCATCTTTTGTTGAAGAATACAGTTTTACCGTAGTGGCATTATACGAAATGTGCCAAGAATTGGGCTTAGACTTTTATTTGCCGCATGATCACATCGTCATGGTTGACCCACGTTACCCTTGGACTTGTGGTGACCGTTTTAAGGATCAAATAGCTTTTCTACGCGGAGCCGTTGGTGTTCAAGGGCATGTCATTAAGGATACGGCGTCACTTACGTCAGGTGGGTTTGATACCATTGAAAGTTGGAGCGGAAATCAATTTAGCACAGAAATTAGCGATAAAGCCATACAGGTTGATAGCTACAAACAGGTCTCTCTTGGACACGCCTTTAAAAATCATCTACCCAACATCGAGGAACTACTGAAAGATTTGTAAGTTAGCAAGTTTTAAACAAATAAAACATGCTGCAAACATTTATGCTACTATAGAATAATAGATCAATAAGTAAGCGAATTACTAAGATGGAACGAAAGCGCATATTACTGATCGACGATGATCCTGAAATAAGGACCTTGCTGACGCGCTATTTAACGCAAAAAGGCTATCTGGTCAGTTGCTCTAAAGACGGCCAGATTGCCTTAAAAACAGCAAAGCAAAAGAATTTTGACCTTATTATATTAGATATTATGCTGCCTGGCTGGTCAGGCCTTGAGGTTTGCAAAAAGTTACGTAATGTTACGCCCACACCGATCATTCTGTTCACTGGTTCAGAATCTGAAGAAGTCTTTTTACAAGGACTTGAATTTGGTGCCGATGATTTTATTCAGAAATCTTCTAGTATGGATATCATTCTCGCTAAAATTGATGCGATGATACGACGCAATACCATTAAGAAAAAAGGTTTATCATTTTATGAATCAAATTACACTTGCGCGCAGTTTTCCGGCTGGTCTTATTATCCCAAAAAAGCCTTGCTCACATCACCAGAAGATATCGAAATTTTTTTAACTGACAATGAAAATAAATTAATGACGCTGCTGTGCAAAGATATCAATATTGTTTGCCTACGAGAAACCATCGCCAAATGGCTGAATATTAGTTCGAAAAAAGGGTTTGCCCGTTCCGTTGATATTATTGTTTGCCGCTTGAGAAATAAACTGAAAAAATTGCATCCAAAAATAAAATTGATTAAAACCATTCGCAATAAAGGTTATCAACTTAATACGGAATCAATTGATTATGAAGAGTAGTCAAAGGAAGCAAACTACCGCCTTTTACTTTTTACGTTATATTAAACCTATTTTTATTATCATCATTATTATTCACTTAAGCGCAAACTTCTTTTCCTTTTACATGTTTATTGATTTTGTCCGTCATGATGCAAACCGTGATCTTGTAGCACAAACTTCTGTGGTTATTCAACATGCCTTAAAAGCAAGGAAAAAAAATCAATTACGTAAGCAAATTGTCATATTAGAGTCGTCAAAAACCATGCCGGGATTTGACCTTGAAATTATTGATAAAAAACCTGCTGGTGCCATTATCTTACCGCCCAACGGATCTATTGATATTCAACAGGAAAAATCTATCCACCACCAAATGAATCGGGATAAGCGTATATATGTCGCACTATATTTACCACAGCTAAAACAATGGCTCAGCATCACCGCAAAAAGACACTTAGATTACGATGATGAAACGGTAGTAAAATTTATATTTGGCGTTATTATTCCTATATCCGTGACACTTTTCTTTGCGTTATTGTACTGGGTATTAGCTGGCAAGCAGGTTTCCAGTTCACTTTTATCTTCACTAGGAAAGAAAAATCCAAAACAAAAATCATCGACAGCTGAACCACATGAAATCACGGCTTTAAAAGAAAAAATTCAGCAGATTATTTCTGAGCAAACTATTTTATTAAGATCAATCTCGCATGACTTAAAGTCACCGCTACTAAAGCTGCGCTTGCATTTAGAAGATTTGAAAAGCCACCAGAAATTTGACCAGCTTAATAAGCAAGTTGATTATATGGATGAGATAATTCAATCTTCACTGACATTTTCTAAGTTATCTGAACAAAATATAAAATTTAAAAAAACAGAGTTAACCAGCTTACTGCACCAGGTCCACGACGAGCATTATGCCTCTTACTCTACGATTAAATTTAAAATACCAAGATCATTAGTTATTATCAGGGCAAATTCAACACTGTTAAAAAGGGCTATTATTAATTTGGTAAATAATTCACTTAAATTTACGAAATCTATTACTGTTACTCTAAAAACAAAAGAAAATGAAGCCATTATTACTGTTGCTGATGAAGGCCCTGGTATGTCTACCGAGGAAATAGAACAGGCAACCAAACCTTATAAAAAGTTAACTAATATTAAAAGTGGGCTAGGACTGGGGTTAACTATCGTCAAAAAAATCGTTGAACTTCACCAAGCAACGCTAAACATTAAAAGTCGAAAAAAAGGTGGGCTGTCAGTTAGCATCCATCTAAAAAGCTAGCACTTGCATAATAGCTTATGCTGGAGCTTGATACTAGGATCTAGAAACTGGAGACACCAAGCCGCATCATTGATTGAGATACAATAAGTTCCCTGCTACACCCTTTTGTTACGCGGCGGGCACTACGAAACCGACGACCGCAACGGAAGAAAAAGGATTTAAAAGCCACTTATAACGCGTTGCAGTCGCCGTTCCGTAGCGCCCGCCGCATAATAAAAGGGTTAACTTGGTGCCTAACAGAATCTCAGATTTCAACAGGTATTTTGGGTTTAAGGTGTTGCCAGTGAACAAAACCATACACTCAAAACTATCACATCACACCAAAGGGGCGTAGCATGCTACGCCAGCTCACTATCAGCAGCAAAGCGCTAAACAATAACTACTTCGCAATACCACGCTTAGAATTCTTAATAAAATCTATCCACAAACCAACCTCGGGTGAATCAACCGCCAGCTTTTCCAACGCTTCATAAAGCGCTTCGTTTTTCAGACGACGGCGAAAAACAATGGCAAAAGCCTTTTTTAATAGCACCAACGTTTCTTCAGAAAAACCTAGCCGTTTTAAACCCACCGAATTAAGACAACGAGGCGAGCCCGGATTTCCAGTTACCAGCGTAAAAGGCAAAATATCTTGTGCCACCTTCGTTGCGCGACCTAAAAAACTATAATCACCAATAGTCACAAACTGATGCACCGCCGTTAACCCACCTAACACAGCATGATTACCGACAACAACATGCCCAGCAATAGTCGCAGCATTAGCAAAAACAACATGGTCGCCAACTATACAGTCATGCGCCACATGGGAGCACGACATAATAAGATTATTATTACCAATTTTGGTCAGGCCTCCCCCTTGTTTTGTGCCGCGATTCAGCGTCACATATTCACGAACCGTATTATTATCACCAAGCTCAAGCCAAGTTTCTTCATCATTATAAGCCAAATGCTGAGGATCAGAACCTACCGACGCAAATGGGAAGATCTTATTGTTCTTACCCATTTTTGTGTTTTTTTGAATATAAACATTAGGGCCAATTTCAGTACCTTCGCCAACCTCAACATTTTCCCCAATCGTCGTCCAAGGACCTATTTTTACATCGTCAGCAATCTTCGCACTAGGATGAATATCTGCTCTGTTATCTATCATTATTTACAACACCTGATACTAATACTTCCGCACTACACACCACGTCTCCATCAACAATTCCTTTCCCAGAAAACTTCCACAAATCACGCCGCTGCTTAAGCAACTCAACATGAAACTCCAGCTGATCTCCTGGCACCACCATCCGCTTAAAACGTGCCTTATCAACTCCAGCTAAAACACATAAATTGCCATGCTGCGGTCCCCAGCCACGTATTTTCGCCATCAATAATCCCATTGCCTGCGCCATGGCCTCTATCATCAGCACACCCGGCATCACAGGCTCATCTGGGAAATGTCCGGTAAAAAAGGGTTCATTAGTGGTTACATTCTTAACCGCAACCATCGAGGGATTTTCTTTTTCTAGGTCACAAGATAAAACCTTATCGACCAACAAAAACGGGTAGCGATGAGGGATATATTCTCGTATTTCTTTATTTGTCATTATCATTATTTAGTTTCCTGAGATGCTTCTAATTTTTTTACGCGCGCAAAAAGGTCGCCTAATTTCCAATAGCGAATAATGCTTTTTTTCCAATCCTGTAGCGGTTGCAATAACATTGTAGATCCATAGGCCCCGGGTTTCGTTATTGGCTTCATCACGGATGAAGCCCCTGCTAACATCACACCATCTGTTATCTTGATATGCCCATTAATAATGGCTGCTCCACCGATAGTACAATGTTTGCCTATCTTGGTGCTGCCAGCAATTCCTGTGCAACCCGATATCAGCGTGTGGTCACCTATTTCAACATTATGCGCAACCATTACAAGGTTATCGATTTTAACACCATTACCCAGTTTAGTATCATCCAAGGCACCACGATCAACCGTTGTGTTGGCACCAATCTCGACATCATTACCAATAGTAACGCGCCCGATTTGTGGGATCTTAATCCACTGATGTTTGTCATTAGGCGCAAAACCAAATCCATCGGCACCAATCACGACACCACTATGAATAATCGCACGATCACCAATCACAATATCATCATAAATCGTTACGCGACTATATAGTAAAGAAGATTCTCCAATCGTCACGTTGTTACCAATATGAGTTCCTGAACGAATTATCGTCTTGGCGCTAATTTTTACATTATCACCAATAACAACATAAGCACCCAAGTGAGCGCTATCATCTATATCACACCCTTCCCCTACTATTGCCGTAGGATGTCGACCTGGTTTAGGCGTCATACGAGGGTTAAATAATTCAGTGAGTTTAATAAATTCTAATTTGGAGTTGCCAACAACTAAGGCATTTTTATCACATAAATTCGCGCACCGTTCTGGTACGACGACAGCAGATGCCTTGGTGTCATTTAGTAAGTGAACATGTTTTTTATCTGCTAGAAAAGAAACATCACCAGATTTTGCACTTTCAAGTGAGGCAATACCATAAATCTTACAATCGGGGTCGCCTCGCAACTTAGCACCAATTATTTCACTAAGCTCTGCAAGGGTATAAGCTTCTTGAGTCATTGATTCTGGGCCTTTTTTACTTCCGTAGAGTGGGCTAAGTGCTAAGCACAAAACCCACTACGCAATTTCACTCTGCCCTACGGCTTCATAACTTATAGACTTGAAATAACTTGATCCGTTACATCTTTGCTGTCTTTAGCATAAAGTACAGTTGTATTGACCAATACCATATCTAAGTTATCTTTCTTAGCTACTTTCTCAGCACCACCTCTTAGCTTACCAAGAAAATCACTCATCACTTTAGCTTGTGCAGCAATAACAGCTTGTTGGTATTTAGCCTGTGCCATCTGCAGTTTGCCTTGCAATGCCATGATTTTTTGTTTTAATTTCTTAACTTCATCTTTTTTCATCACAGATTGGTTGCGCTGTAACTGTTTTTGATCTGCTTGCATAGTCTTAACCATTTCCATTAACTTTGCACGCTTATCAGAAAACTTCTTACTTAAGTTTGACTGAATCTGTTTCAATTCAGGTGCAGATTTAAATACCTTCTGCATATCTACCACACCAACACCTGCCGCCACGGCATTTGCAGAAAATACTGCTGCCAAAGCGATACCCGCTGCTAGTAATACTCGTTTCATTGTCTTCTCCTCAGTTTTTTTTTGAACTAGTTTAAATATTCGCACCCATTGAAAAATCAAACAGCTGAGTCTGATCAAACTTCTGTTTAGCAATCGGTTCGGCCAGTGATAAGTTAATAGGTCCAAACGGTGAGAACCATGTCACTAGAATACCAGCAGAAGCCCGCATATTTGCAAAACTAAATGTATCGTTATTTAAAATCCGATTGCTAGGATTATCGGCAGCAAAACGTGGTTGCTCAAAGACATTACCAGCATCGACAGTCAATGCGATACGGAAACTGTCGCTAATAAAACTCGGTAAAATAAAGTGAATACCGGCTGTCGTTAGCAAGTTACCACCTAGCGCCGAGTTACCACTGGCATTATTGATTGGGCCTAAGGTGTTATTTTCGAAACCAGGCACCGTACCAATACCACCTGCATAGTAGTTTAAGAAGAACGGTAAGCGATTTAACTTACCATAACCATTACCATAAGCGACGTTAGCCAAAAAGTTAATGATAAAACCATGACCCAACGGTAAAAATGCACGAAACGCATCACTAACCTGATAATAAGGCAAACTAGAATTTAGCACAGGAATACCCAAGGTACCAGCCAACTCATTAGAAACACCCTTCGTCGGCATATAGGCACGATCCAAGCCATTATAAACCCAACGACCCGTTACTTTGAAAATATTATAACTTTCTTCAATGTTTTTACCTGGGTTTGCCGGTGAGTTTAAGTTACACGTTCCAGGCGCAACACCTGTTAAGTTACGGCAGAGAAAGCTTCTAACGCTAGGTGCTAAGATTCCCCAGTTACCTTGCAGGACTTTAATCCGCACGTTCTGGTAACCAAAATCTACTCCCAAACCATTATTTTCAGTAACATGGAAACCGTAATTTAAATCAGCCCCCAAGCTATCCATCACATAAGGCTGGTAATTAAACTCATTGGAAAACTTAGTTTTAGAATAATAAAGACTAATACCACGACTCACGCCATTAACGGTATAAAATGGATTGACGTAGGTAAAGTTATAATTTTGTGTTAATTGGCTATTTTGGAAACCAATAGAAACTAACCTACCTGTACCTAAAAAGTTAGGCTGCGAAATACTAGCACCATATAAGAAACCAGCAGCGGTTGAGTAACCACCTTGAACACTCGCCTTACCCGCTGGAACTTCTTTAACACTATAATTTAAGTCTACTTGGTCTTTAGTACCTGATACTGGCGTTGTCGTCACCTTAGCATCTTTAAAATATGGCATCATCAACACTTGTCGTTTTGACTCATTAATATTAGCTAATGAGTATGGTGCTGCCTCAAACTGACGCATGGCACGACGAAGCACGCGTTGGTCAGTACTACCATTACCAGTAAAACTAATTCGTCTTACATAGACCTTGCGTCCAGTAGTAACATTAAATGTGACAAAAACAGTATGATCAGACTCACTGATTTTAGGAATCACATTGACTCTAGCAAATGCATACCCCTTATTTGCAAAGAAATGGCCAACACCCTGGTTAGTCGCATTTACAACTGCGCGTGAGAAAACATCGCCTTTTTTAATTGGGATCAATGATTCAATTTGGTGGCGATAAGTCAAGGTGTCACCAGACACAGCAAAGCCACTAAAGTGATAAAGAGGACCTTCTGAGACAGTCAAAACAATATTGACACGCTTGTGATTATCCGTATACGTAACATCCTTTGACACAACACGGAAACGAACATAACCATGGTTCAAGTAGAATGTATTCAGACTTTGAATATCTTCGTCTAACTTCGCCTTTGAATAGCGATCATTATGATTAAAGATAGTGAAAATACCCGGCGTGGTCAGTTTCATCTGATCACGCAATTTACTATCGCTAAACGCATTATTACCAACAAAGCGAATTGAATTTACTTTTACAATTTCGCCTTCATCAACATTGATGTAAACAGCAACACGATTGCGCGACAAAGGCTTAACTTGTGTCGTCACTGACGTTGCATTATAACCAAGACGACCATATTGCTCTTGCAAACCACCACGTATTTGTTCAAGTTTTAAAGGGTTATAAACCTGACCTGGCTCAATACCCATTTTCTTTAATATAGGCTTGATTTTTTTGGTCTTGATTTCTTTATTACCATTAATCTCAAGCAGTGTAATCATTGGACGTTCTTTAACATCAATAATTAATACACCGCCACGTCTAGCAATACGCACATTAGAAAAAAAGCCGGTCTTATACAAAACCTCAAGCAATTGATCACTTTGCTGTTCGCTAAAAGACTGGCCTTCATGGTAAGGCACATAATGTCTTACTGTAGAGGGTAATAAATTTTGTAAACCTTTAATCTCAATTCGACGAATAACGAAAGTTGATGCGAAAACGGTTTGAAAAGAAAGGAGCAATAGTAAGGTAAGAAAAATTCGTTTAAAAATTGTCATGATAATGTTAGCACCTTCATCCCACTAGCTAATCTAGGTTATTTAAATTGGGTCCTTGGGAAAACTCCATTTTTTCGGGTCCCAGAAGAGTAAAAGGCATTATACCATCAGCGTTATTATAATCCAGCAATTCTACTTTTTGTTACACACTTTATAATAAAGCTAATTAACGACAACAAGGAACGCATGCTTGGCGATAGGCTTGGATTATCACCACACTGTTATGCCTTATTATTTAACAGGCTAACTGGTATTCCGCCGGCAACGGGTGTATCATGGCCCATTATTTTAATGAACTTTGACCAATTGAGGCGTGCAATGAGAGAGCACATATCTGTCCCTATGAAAGTTATTGGTCCGATCCGTATTATCGGGCCTGAGTTAAACACGGAAGTTAAGGTACCTCTGGCTACCTATGAGACACCGATGTGGCCATCTACCAATCGAGGCGCTAGCGTATCGCGTCATTGTGAAGGCATTCGTTGCGTTATTCTCGATGATCGTATGACACGCTCAGTTCTTATGGAAGGACCAAATGCTGTCGAAGTCAAAAATGTTGTCGATCATTTGCAAAGTCGCAAAGAAGACCTTGCTGCTGTCGCATCCACCACTAGTAGCCATATCAAGCTACTCGATACCCATTTTCAAATTGTGGGCAATCTCCTGTATCTACGCTTGGAAGCCTCGACTGGTGATGCATCTGGTCATAATATGCTAACTAAAGCGGCTGATGCTGTACTACAATGGGTGCTGGAAGAATACCCCAGCATGAAATACGTTTCCATTTCGGGCAATTATTGCGCAGATAAAAAAGCAACAGCTGTTAATGGCATCCTGGGTCGCGGTAAAAGCGTTATTGCTGAAATTGAAATCCCAAGATCTGTATGTTTAGAACGCCTCAAAACCACCCCTGAAGCAATCGTAAACCTTAACATAAAGAAAAACCTTCTTGGCTCTATCGTTGCTGGCGGTCTTCGTACAGCTAACGCACACTTTGCCAATCTTTTACTGGCACTTTATCTTGCTACCGGTCAAGATGCAGCAAATATCATAGAGGGCTCACAAGGTTTTGTTCATACAGAGATCCGTAATGAGAGCCTCTATTTCTCGGTTACCTTGCCCAACATTATCGTTGGCACGGTAGGAAACGGCAAACATTTGGATTTTGTCAAAGAGAACTTAAGCCTACTTGGCTGTCATGAGACGTTTAGTTCTGGAGAAAATGCGCGACGACTTGCCATGATTACAGCTGCAACCGTGCTATGTGGCGAACTATCACTGTTAGCGGCACAAACCAATCAAGGTGAATTAATGGCCGCCCATACATCATTTGAACGTGGCGCCGCTGTCTACCGTGAGCCGAAAGCAGCCCACTCCAGCGATGAGAAGAGTAACCCTTAGCTGAAGCAACAGTGAGTGAAAATCCTTATTTAAAAGCACGTGCTCCTGCCAAGCTTATTCTGTCTGGCGAACATGCGGTGGTTTACGGCCACCCCGCTTTGGCAATGGCCATTAACCGTTATACAGAATCGGTTGTTCGCTGGAGTACGCCTTTTCATTTCACCTTTAATTTGCTAGGTATTGACTTTAAACAACAAGTCACTCTAGAAGCCTTAAAACGCTTAAAACGTAAATTAAAAAAACAATATCAGCAGTTTAGTTCAGGACATATAAATATCCGCGATGTGCTTAAACATCCTTTTGAACTAACACTTTATACGGCAATCAATGTTATCGAAAAGCTCAAACACAAATTACCGATGGGCATTGATATTGTGACAGATTCCAATATCCCCATGGGCTGCGGACTAGGCTCTTCGGCTGCAAGCGTTGTTAGCGTCATTTACGCACTGAGTAAATTCCTCGATATTGACTTAAACATCGAAGACTATGTTCGCCTCGGCGTTGAATCTGAGAATTTGCAACATGGTTACTCCAGTGGCTTAGACGTACAAATAAGCTATCAAGGAGGCTGCATACGATATCAAAAGGGGCAAGTCACTTCACGACCACTACCTCAGTTTCCTATGTATCTCGTGCAAACCGGCGAACCCAACAGCACCACCGGCGAATGCGTTGCACACGCAAAATCAATATTTGAAAATTCCACTATTGGCGATGACTTTGCCGCAACAACAAACGCGCTCGATAACGCGATAACAGAAAATCAACTCCCCGATATTAAGCACTGCATTCAACAAAATCACCGCCTGCTCACAAAAATTGGCGTGGTCCCCAATAAAGTCTGTCAATTTATCGAGGCCGTTGAACAACAAGGCGATGCTGCAAAAATCTGTGGCGCTGGCAGCGTACAGGGCGATCAAGCGGGCGTTATTTTAGTGGTTACTGAAAAAGATATTTCAGAACTCACTAAAAAATATCACTATCAACTAATTCCCATAAAAGGTGATGAGAATGGCGCCAGCGTTATTTAATACTGTTTTTAAAGCCAGCGCACCTGGCAGCTTGATGATTATGGGCGAATATGCTGTGCTTTACGGTCAAAAAGCGCTGGTGGCTGCCATCGATAAACGAATCACCGTTACCTTGACACCTCGCAGCGATAAACAAATTATTATTTCCTCTACGCTGGGCGAATATAAAACGACACTTTCGCAACTTTCTGTTGAAAAGCCTTTTGAATATATTTTAGCAGCATTATTACAAGAGAACATCCGATCGGGTTGTGATATTGCTATTGAATCAGAGTTTTCATGCAAAAAGGGACTGGGTAGCTCTGCTGCTGTGACAGCTGCTTGCCTGGCAACCATCATGCAATGGAAAAATAACAACGTTGATAAAGAGGCGCTATTAGAAAAAGCAAAAGACGTGATTAAAACGGTACAACGTGGAGGATCCGGTAGCGATGCAGCCGCCAGCATTTATGGTGGCGTTATAGCCTACAGCCCAGAAAAAAATATCGTAGAACCCATTACCACCATGCTGCCACTAACCGTTATTTTCTCTGGCAAAAAAACAACAACAACACATGCCATTGCCGATATTAAAAAAAGACAGCAAGACGATCCACAATTCTTTTCCACACTCCACAACGAAATGGGACAATTATCAGGACATGCGATCATTTCCATTACACAAAAAGACTGGCAAGCATTAGGTGAGTTATTTTCACAAGGACAATGCATTTTAAAAAAGATTGGTGTTTGCACCCAAAATATTGAAACTATTATCCAGTATTTAAAAAAAGAAAAAACAATCTATGGCGCAAAAATATCAGGATCTGGCCTAGGTGACTGCGTTATTGGCTTAGGCCAATTAGACTCAAGCGTTGAATTTCCTAGCGGCATTGAAATTCTCAATATCCACACTTCACCACAAGGAATTTCTCTATCATGACCACCAAACAAACCACTGTGGACTCTATCCTTTTAGATAAAGAAAAAAATCCAAAACAAAATAAGGGCAATGCTTTTGCCCCTTCCAATATTGCACTGTGTAAATACTGGGGGAAACGAGATCAAATATTAAATCTACCAAATAATTCTAGCCTATCAATCTCACTTGCTAACAAAGGTGCTACTGCGATCATCACGCCCATTGATGCACAGCACAACAAGCTTATCGTAAATGGCGCGCCTTTGGATAAGGAGTCAAAAGCAAGCAAACGACTCAACGATTATTTAGACCTCTTTCGTTTTGAAAAAAAATACGCCTACCAATTAGAGCTTAATGTTAATATTCCATTTGCTGCGGGGCTTGCATCTTCAGCTTGTATCTTTGCCTCGATAGCAAAAAGCATCAATCAACTTTACCACTGGCAACTAAGCGACAAGACGCTGTCAATTCTAGCGCGCTTAGGTAGCGGCAGCGCCTCACGATCAATTGCACATGGCTTTGTTGAATGGGAGAAAGGCGTGCAAGCTGACGGCATGGATAGCTTTGCCACCCTCATCCCAGAGCAGTGGACGGAATTATGCATTGGTCTTTGCCTAATTGACACCCAAAAGAAAAAAACAAGCTCACGCGAAGGCATGCAACGCACCATTGAAACTTCGCCCCTATATCCCTCCTGGCCCAATTCAGCAGAAAACGATATCAAAAAAATAAGACAGGCCATCACCGAAAAAGACTTCAATCTATTAGGAAAAACGGCTGAAAACAATGCCCTTGCCATGCATGCAACTATGTTAGCCGCCTGGCCACCGCTATTGTATTCGAATGAGAAAACCATTAGCCTGATGCGGCAAGTTTGGGCACTACGAGAGCAAGGCCAAGAAATTTATTTTACTCAAGATGCCGGCCCCAATTTAAAATTACTTTTTCTAGAAAAAGACAGCGACTTTATTAAAGACCATTTTATTGACGCAACCCTAGTAAAACCATTTCAACGAGAGCACAGTAATGAACAAAGAAAATAGAGTTATACTCGTCAATCAACAAGATCAAGAAGTAGGAAGTGCAGAAAAAATGAAAGCACATGAGCTAGGTCAATGCCATCGCGCTTTTTCTGTTTTTATATTTTTAAAAAAAAATGAACAGCTAGAATTATTAATTCAACAACGACATGATGATAAATACCACTGCGGCGGTTTATGGACCAACACCTGTTGCAGCCACCCACGCCCTAATGAAAAAACACTCGATGCGGCTAACCGACGCCTATTTGAAGAAGTTGGCATCAAGGCAACATTAAAACACGTTGGCGAGTTTCATTATATAGCACATTTCGATAACGGCTTAACGGAAAATGAATACGACCATGTATTTGTTGGTTTTGTTACTGACAAAGACATCAATATCAATAAAGATGAAATTAAAAATACCCAATGGATTGAGTTAGCTAAACTAGAAAATGATCTTGAGAACAACCCAGGAAAATACACCCCTTGGTTTATGCAGGCTTTATCATACGCAAAACAATTCTTAACCAATGTGAATCAATAGAGAATACCTAAAAGAGGGCTCCTTTTTTTAACTTGTAATTAAAAATGGTGGCTGTTAGAGTGGACTGTTTTTTTTTATATGGAATATTAACAAGGAGTTAAAATGAAACTACGTAAACTATTATTATCGGTCGCACTTTTAGCAACCTCAACACTTTCGTTTGCTGGCATTACGCAAAGCAACTTATTTGATGTCCAAAGCTCATCACTCAATGGCGCTTATCAATGTGGTGATGCATTTAAAGGCGGCCATGATCATTGGTGCGATTGCTTCCATAATTATGCAATAGCCAAATGTAAAGCATCGGGTGGCGGATCCATGTGTAATGATAAAAGTCTTGAAAGGTTAGTTAAACAGTTTGGCGGACCAGGCAATGTTTGCCATATGGACTCATCACACGACATGTCCTATAACCAATGCGTATCAACATTAAAAAACTATATTGCTCATTGCCCTGTAAGATAGCAGCAGTGTAAATGAAAGAGTGAATAAAACGCGCGGGCGTAGCATGCTACGCCCCTACAGTAACGTGTTGATTGTATGGATTACAGCTTACGTCCATCAAGTTGGCTTAGACAAATATCGACGCCTAAATAATCCAAAATAGTCGGCACAAAAACAACCTGACCACGCTGCAAAGCAATATGCATTCCGCCGCTAAACAAAGTATCCTCGGCCGCAAAGACAGAAAAAATATTGCGATCACTCGCTGTCTCAGTTCCATGAATATTTAAATGCCCGCCATGATCGGTTGTTACGATCGTTAACCACTGCTGATTCTTTTTCTCTGCTTGCTGAATAGCTTTTACAATAAGGTTAATATTATCCGCTTCTTGCTGAATCGCCTGCATATATTGCGGCACATCAGAACTAAAACCATGATGATGACCTGCTTCATCAGGATTATCAAAATGAACAAATATAAACGCTGGTGGCTTAGCTGTGTTGATTTGCTTGATAACATCAGCCGTCATTTTCTGATCTTGAAGCGGCAAATCATTTTCGTCTTGATAAGGATAATATTGATTAATATCGGCTGCATCATCACCATAAAAAGTGTAGCCCGCTAAAATTTGCATCGGTTGCCAATCGGTAAAGGACGCAACTCTCGCATTTGGTAAGTAATTTTTAACGTAATTGTAAATAGTAGGATATTGATGATTATAAGTATTGCGCGCAAGATCACCATTAAATTTAACCAGATGGTGCTCAGCCCAAGCCCCCGTTAAAATCGTTACCCAACCCGGTTCAGATAATGTCAGCTGCTCAGTGTCATCGCCCAAATGGCCACCCGCGTAAATTTTATTATCTATCGCACCATTGGTTATCAACCCAGTAAATGCCGTATCTTTTTTTTGTTTGATTAACTGCTTAACAACTTTATTAAATGAATCCCGCCGCGCACCATCGATACCAATCAAAATCACATGACGCTCGGGGTACATACAATCATTTTTAGCATTAATAGATGGAATAAATAAAATCGTATACAGCATTACTGCATTTAGGAATAACATCCTCATTCTTAAAAACATCCGTTTACCTCCTGGTAATTAGCACTAACTGGAACCAACAAAGAATAACACTGCAAGATTAAATTAAGATGAAAAGAAAAATTTTGTATATAGATTACTCTGCAGGGGAAGATTTCGCCAGGGTTAGTCACTTTATGCTTGTATAGAAGTATGGGATACACGTTTGGAACGTATCATTTTATCACTTCGCAGGGATGTTTTCTTAAGGTTAATTTAATACA